>CAWFCU010000025.1:0-309514 GCA_963814445.1 uncultured Chitinophagaceae bacterium | reverse complement strand
CCGTCGCATGCTTCACCTTCCTCTGGCGTTGACTGCAGCCCACGTTTTGCAGGCTTCGTGATGCTGGCACGCGCCACAGATTGCGCTGCGGACTGGTCATGCGGGCGAGCCCGTTGGCGGCTTCGTCGGCATCGCCGGCGATACAGGCGAGTGCGGCCCGCAGGCTGTGGATGCGCTCGCCGCCCCATTGCGCTGCCAGCGTGCGCAGGCCGTCCTTGACGTAAGGCCAGTGCGCATGCTGTCACGCGAAACACGCGGTCGTGGTAGTGAACGCTCGAACAGGTGGCATAGAGCCGTGCGTAATTGGTGGCATCGAGCGGGCCAGACAGCTCGGTCCGCGACCAGGTCGTGATGAGCACCTCCATTAACCCGCCGCATCCCAACCCTTTCGCGCCACGAGGTGGTCGAGCAGTAATTCGTGCGGCGCCAGATAGTCCGGTCTCGCCTTGCTCGCGTCCTGGGCGAGGGCGATCTGATCGGCGACGTCGGCCCCCCTGCAGGATCAGCAGCTGCATGCGGTGCCGGCAAACCAGTGCGGCTCCGGGCGGCTCGCTCCCGCACGCGATCGAGCGCGGCGAGGCCTTCACCGATGGTGGCGGCGTGCGGATGCGTCCGCCAGTTGTCGGCAGTCGTCCCGGGATCGGGATTGGCCGGCGTCCAGCGTGCATGGTGAGCGTGCAGGAGCGCGCGCACGATGTCAGGGCCGGCGCTTTGCGGGTGTGCCAGACGCCAATCGTCGAGCAGCGGGCCGACCACTGGGATTGCGTGTCGGATGCTCGCGCGGCCCCGACTTCTACGATGTTCTCGATGGCGTGGTAGGCGCAGAATATGATGCGCAAAGCCATCGCCGCTCTGCTGGCGGCCGCTCCGCGACAGCAACTCGTCCAGAACGGAAATTTCTCCCTGCCATACGAGGCGCTACCCACGGCAAGATCGACCGCCGCCCATTTGCCGAGGCCGGATCTGCCGCACGCTGAGCCGTCGCCGGCAGGACGAAAACAGGCCAGCGCCACAAGCACTGCGAGCAACCGCCCTCGGCTTTCCGTGACAGGCACCGCATCCTCCCCACGCGAGACACGCGGTCAGGCTGCGTCAAAACGGTTACCGAATGGTTGCCGCCCTCCTCGTTTTAGACGGACTTTCAGAATACGGTAAATGCGCAGGCACAAGGTAGATTGGGTTGAGGCCGACGTCGGCGCCGGCCGGCCGATGTCCGATGCTGAAACCGGCCACCCCGTTGGACATCACCGGCCCGCGCCGAAGCGGTCTAAGCTTTTCGGCGTGAAAATGCGGCACCTGTTGACTTCGGGTGTGCCGCGCATGTACTTGCCGCGCCAAACGCCGGACTTGGCGCATACCGCTGCCGATGACTTGCAAGGCAGCTCGGCTCTTGTGAAGCTCGTTCTTCGCCCGGTGCTCCAGGCAGATCCGAGCGCTTCGTCACAGCTCTTGGCAACCGTCTGGACTTTTCCTGCGCCGTTGTCGGGGATGTCGAAAACAGCGATCCGACTGCGATGGCGACTGGCAAACACGACCTTCATGTGGTGCTTCCTCTGCAATCCTCGTAGGCGGTCAAATCCAAGCGCGGAACCGGGGGCAAGGCCGTTGCTTGCTGTCGGACTGGTTCCCGGCCACTGCGCCCGGCCGGCCGATGTCCGCAACACGGTGCGCGACCACCCCGTCGGACATCACCCCGCCCAGTGCAGAGGCGGGGTTCAGTCCGACCGACGCAACGGCGCGTCACGCCTTCCACTCCTTGGCCATCTTCTCGATGGCCTCGGCGTCGAACTTGTTGACCTCGTCGATCAGGTCGTTCGAGTAGAACGGCGTCACGTCCTTGACCTGCTCCTTGAGGCCGGCGAAGTCGACCTGCGCCTCCCACTCCTCCTTCGACATGGCGCCCCAGCGCTTGTCCTTGGACCAGCTGCCGGGCAGCCACTTGTCCTTCCTCGAGTTGACGACCTTCATCGCCTGCGTCATCGCCTCTCGTCCGACGACGCCCTTGGGCTTGGTCTCGGGGAACACCTCCCAGGCGAGCTGCACCGACGCCTCGGGGTTGGTGTAGGCGAACACGGTCGACTTGGCCATGGCGCGGAAGTAGCGCGCGAGCACGTCCTTGTTCTTGGTGAACTCGGATTTCCTGACGGCATAGGCGTTGCCGAACAGGTTCTGCATGCCCGGGGTGTTGGGCAGGTAGCGCAGCGGGAAGCCGGCCAGCTCGACGCGGGCGATGCCGCCGTCCCAGTAGGCCATGGCGTCGACGCGGCCCTTGTAGATGGCATCACCCGCCGGGCCGCCTTCGCCGATCGCGATCCACTCGACGTCCTTGTCGGGATCCATGCCGAGTTCCTTCAGCATCGGCTTGGCGCCGATGAAGCCGGTGTCGCCCTGGTTGCGGATGCCGATCCTCTTGCCCTTGAGGTCGGCGATGGTCTTGGCCGGACTGTCGGGCTTGACGACGATGCCCCAGTGCACCTGGCGCAGCCAGCAGTAGACGCAGACGAGATCGATATCCTGGTTCTTCAGCTAGACCTGAACAGGCCCGGCGGCGAGACCGGCGACACTTCGGAGTTGCCGGTCGTGACGGCCTGGATGGTCTGGCCGACGCCGGACATGTTGATGATGTCCTTTTCGACTTTCTCCTGGGCGTAGAAGCCGAGCTTGGGGTTCATGCCGGCGGTCAGGAAGATGATCTGGCTGTCGATCACGCCGGCGGCGTTGGCCATGCGGATCTTGGTGACGCCCTGCGCATTGGTCTCGCCGACCGTGATCAGCGACAGGCCGGCGATGCGCCGAGCAGTCCGAAATCGCGACGTGTGATCATGGTGTTCTCCCTGGGATGACCATGCGTTTGCGGGATGTCTGGGGTATGACCCCAGCGCCGGCTTCACTGCTTCTTGAGGCCGGCGTCGGTGACGGCCTTGCCCCACATGGTGATGTTGCTCTGCAGGATCGCCGAATTCCGCCGGCGTGCTGATGAAGGCCTCTGCGCCCTGCGCGGCCAGGAACGCCTTGGTCTCGGGCGCGCGCAGGATTTCGGCGACGTCGGCGTTGAGCTTGTCGACGAGCGCCTTGTGGCCGGCCGGCGCCAGGAAGCCCCACCAGGGATTGACGTCGAAGCCGGCGAAGCCGGCCTCCGCCACCGTCGGCACGTCGGGCATCAGCTCGATGCGCTTGCCGCTCGACACCGCGAGCGCGCGGACCGAGCCGCCACGCACCTGCCCCGCCACCGAGGGCACGGAGGCGACGCCGGCCTGGACGTGGCCGCCGGTGATGTTGGCGATCGCCTCGGAGACGCCGCGGAACGGCACGTGCACCATCTGCACGCCGGCGCCAACCTTGATCATCTCGCCGACCAGGTGATTGACCGAGCCGGTGCCGGAGCTGGCGTAGTTGATCGGATCCGCCCGCCCCTTGGCGAGTGCCAGCAACTCCTTCAGGTCCTTCACGGGCAGCTTGGGATCGCTGATCACGAAGAAGGCTGCCTGCGCGAAGGTGGCGACGATCTGGAAGTCCTTGACCGAGTCGAAGGACTGGCTGGCGTACAGGCTCGGGTTGATCGCCTGCGAGCCCTCGTAGGCGACCAGCAGCGTGTAGCCGTCGGGCGCCGCCTTGGCGACCGCGCCCGTGCCGACGTTGCCGGCCCCTCCTGCGACGTTCTCGACCACGACCGGCTGGCCCCATTTCCCGACAGCCGCTCGCCCATCGCGCGCGCCAGCACGTCGGTGGTACCGCCGGGCGCCTGGGGCACCACGATGCCCACGTGCTCGTCCGGATAGTCCTGCGCCGGCTCGACCCCGCCGACAGGCAGGCGAGCGCGGCGCCGAGCAGCAGGCGAACGGTCAGGCGACGTGGACGGTGCATGAAGATCCTCAGGGGGCTGTCGGACGCGGGTCGGGGAGCGCGTGCGCACATGTGCCGTCCCCCTGATCGATTGTTTCGTCTTGCCTCGCCGCGGCTGCCGTCGTAACCGGGCCGTCGTCATGCTACAGTGGGACCCTGATCACCGCGCGCAGGCCGCCCATCGAGCTTTCGCCGAGCATGATGTCGCCGCCGTGGCCGCTGGCGATGTCGCGGGCGATGGCCAGGCCCAAGCCCGGAGTTGCCCGGTCCTGATTGCGCGCGTGGTCGAGGCGATAGAACGGGCGGAACACTTTCTCGCGCTCCTCGGCGGGAATGCCCGGCCCGTCGTCGTCGATCTCGACCCGCAGGAACCCGCCGCTCGGTCGCGGCCCGGATCACGATCTTGTCGCCGTAGCGGCCGGCATTGCTGACGAGGTTGGTGACCGCCCGCTTGAACGCCTGCCGCTTCAAGGGCAGCACCAGCTCGTTGCGTGCGGCGGCGCAGCTTCAGCTCGATCGGCACGCCGTAGATCTGCGCCTCGGCGTGGATCTCCTCCAGCAGCTCGCGCATGTTGGTCGGCTTGGCCTCCTCGCCGCCGTCGCCGCGGGTGAAGGCCAGATAGTCCTCCAGCATGTGCCGCATCTCGTTGACGTCGGCGTTGCATCGCGCGTCGCCTCGGGCGCTGTCGCCGAGCAGCTCCAGCTCGCAGCTTGAAGCGCGTGAGGATCGTGCGCAGGTCGTGGCTGACGCCAGCCAGCATGGTCGTGCGCTGGTCGACGTGCTGCCTGATGCGGTCGCGCATCTCGATGAACGCCTGCGCCGCCTGCCGTACCTCGCGCGCGCCGCGCGGCGTGAAGTCGGCGCGGCGTCGGCCGCCCCTTGCCGAACGCGTCGGCAGCTTCCGCCAGCCGCAGGATCGGTCGGATCTGGTTGCGCAGGAACAGGATCGCGACGCCAGCAGCACGACCGAGGTGCCGACCATCCAGATCAGGAAGATGTGCGAGTTCGAGGCATAGGTCTGGCTGCGCGTCGCCACGAACCGCAGCACGCCTTCGTCGCAGCTTGACGCGGATCTCGACGTGCCGGAATTGCCGACCGTATCGATCCAGAACGGCTGCTTGATCCTGCTGGCTGATCTCGCGCGACAGCGTCCGGTCGAGCAGCGCGAAGAACGGCCGCGGCTGTCGCCGCGGCAGCTCGCCGGCCGGCAGCACCTGCACCGACAGGCTCGAGCCGGTCGCGTGCGAGCTCGATCAGCCGGCCGTAGTCGTCGTCGTGCTTGTAGTCTTCGTAGAGCGTCGTTCAGCGCGGCGATATCGCGCGCGGTCGCCTCCGACAGGCGCCGTGTCACCGCCTGCCAGTGCCGCTCCATGAAGGTGAACGCCACCACGCATTCCAGCAGCACGATCGGCGCGATGATGATGATCAGCGCGCGCGCGTACAGCCCTTGGGCATCAGGTCGCCGAGCAGCGGCGCCGACGCATCAGCCGCGCCGGCAGGCCCTTCGGCCATCGAACGCAGCGACGCAGCTGCCGCCGCGCGTGGCGCGGGCCTTTGCGTCGTGCTGCGACTGCCATGGCCTGGCTCTCCGGCTCCTGACCCGGTGTCAATCGGTGAATAGCACGTAGCCCTTGCCGCGCGCGGTCTGCAGGTAGACGGGGTTGGACGGATCGCTCTCGATCTTGCGGCGCAGGCGGTTGATCTGCACGTCGATTGCCCGCTCGCTGCCGGTGGCTTCGTCGGTGGCCAGCTCGTGGCGCGGCGATCGGCATGCCCGGCCGCTGCGGCGAACTGGCGCAGCAGATCGCGCTCGCGCTCGGTCAGCTTGATGCGTCTCCTCGCCGCGCTTGAGCTCGCCGCGGCCGACATGGAACACGAGTCGCCCATCCGCACCTCGTCGGCGCGGCTCCAGGCTGCCGGGCTGGCCGCGCCGCAGGATGTTCTTGAGCCGCAGCACCAGCTCGCGCGGCTCGAACGGCTTGGTCACGTAGTCGTCGACGCCGGTTTCGAGGCCCTCGATCCGCTCCTCCGTCTCCGCCCGCGCGGTCAGCATGCAGATCGGCACGGTCGACTGCGGCTTCAGCTCGCGGGCGAACTCGAGCCCGCTTTCGCCGGGCATCATCACGTCGAGCAGCACCAGATCGAAGGCGAGGCCGCGCATGGCGGCGCGGGCCGGCGGGGTGTCGGCGGCCGGGGTCACGCGGAAGCCGTTGTCGACAAGATAGCTGCGACAGCAGATCGCGGATGCGCTGGTCGTCGTCGACCACGCAGCATGTGCGGTGCGTCGTCGGGCAGCGGCTCGCGCCGGCCGCGCTGAGGACTGTCGGTGCGGCTCATGGTCGTCACTCGTCTTCCGGGGACGGCGGCAGTCGCTGCTCGTGGATCGGCGCACGAGCCGTCACCGCCCGATCAGCTGCCACGCGACCCGCTGCCGGCGCCGCTCGGGCGTCGCCGATCATACCGTGCAGGAACGCTCCGCGGACGAGCTGTCCGCGCAGCGCCTTCCGCTGCCGGACCCACCGCACGTCAGCGCCTGGCCGATGCGGGCCATCTGCAGCGCCACCAGCTCGCGCGCCAGCGCCTTGCCCCGCGGCGTCGACGTACAGCCGCCGCTCGCGCCGGTCGCTGTCGCCGGCCGTCTGCACGATGAAGCCGCGATCGACGAGCTGCTTGAGCACGCGCGCCAGGCTCTGCTTGGTGATCCGCAGGATGTCGAGCAGATCGGCGACCCTCAGGCCCGGCCGCCGGTTGACGAAATGCAGCACGCGATGATGCGCGCGGCCGAAGCCGATCCGGCCAGCACCGCGTCGGCCTCGCCGGTGAAATCGCGATAGGCGAAGAACAGCAGCTCGACCAGCTCGAGCAGCGCCTCGTCCGCTCGATGCGTCGGCGCAGCCGAGGTTCGCCGCGCACGTGCCGGCACGATATGCGTCGGCGCACGGGCGGGCGCCGGGCTGCCCGAATTTATGTCAGCCATGTTGACTTATTAGGAGGCGATTGTTACCCCTGCAAGCACATTTCTGCGTGGCGCCGCGCGATACTGCGCAGTCGGCCCGAGTTCGACGCCGTGCACGCCGCGATCATCGCGAGCCACGACGCATGGTCCGCCCACGATCCGGCGAGGAGACACATGGCTTCCGCCCCGCCGTCATTCGCACTCGAGCGCAACGCGCAGCCCGTGGCGGTGGCCGAGCGCGCCAAGCTGCTGGCCGATCCCGGTTTCGGCCGCGTCTTCACCGACCATATGGCCATCGTCCGCTACAGCGACGCCAAGGGCTGGCACGACGCCAGGATCACCGCCCGCAAGCCGATCACGCTCGATCCGGCCGCGGCCGTGCTGCACTACGCCCAGGAGATCTTCGAGGGCCTGAAGGCCTATCGCCTCGCCGACGGCACGCATGGCGATGTTCCGGCCCGGACGCCAATGCCCGCCGCTTCAACCAGTCGGCCGAGCGCCTGGCGATGCCGAAGCTGCCGGAGGAGACGTTCCTGGAAGTCGATCCGCCAGCTCGTGCGCGTCGACCGCGACTGGTTCCCGACGGTCGAAGGCGGCTCGCTCTACATCCGCCCGTTCATGTTCGCCAGCGAGGTGTTCCTCGGCGTCAAGCCGTCGTCGGAATACCTCTACCTCGTCATCGTCTCGCCGGTCGGCGGCTACTTCAAGAGCGGCGCGCCCGCCGTTTCGCTGTGGATCTCGCAGAACTACACGCGCGCCGCGCCCGGCGGCACCGGCGCCGCCAAGTGCGGCGGCAACTACGCCTCGAGCCTCGTCGCCCAGGCCGAAGCCAGCAAGCACGGCTGCGACCAGGTCGTGTTCCTCGATGCCGCCGAGCACAAGTGGGTCGAGGAACTCGGCGGCATGAACGTGTTCTTCGTGTTCGACGACGGCTCGCTGCAGACGCCGCCGCTGTCCGGCACGATCCTGCCCGGCATCACGCGCGACAGCCTGATGACGCTCGCCCGCGCCGAAGGCCTGACCGTGCGCGAGGAGCCCTATTCGATCGACCAGTGGCGCGCGGACGCCGCGAGCGGCAAGCTGACCGAGGCGTTCGCCTGCGGCACCGCCGCCGTCGTCACGCCGATCGGCACGCGTCGAAGAGCCCCGACGGCGAGTTCAAGATCGGCGCCGGCGGCCCCGGCCAGACGACCATGCGCATCAAGCAGAGGCTCGTCGACATCCAGCGCGGCGCCGCCCCCGACCCGCACGGCTGGGTGCGCCGGATCGATTGAGGCGATCGTCGTAGGTCGGACTGAGGCCGGCCCTGCGCTTGCCGGCCGATGTCCGACTCGGCGGCGGCGCGGGCGTACACGGTGTTGGACCTTGCCCGCCGAAGTGCAGGCGGCTGGCTCATCTAATCCACCGTGACAACGGATACTCGCCTCAGTCGTTCGACGGGAGTGGTGGCTCCGCGTCGGCGGCCCAGTCCAACTCATAATCGCCATCAGCCACCCAAGCGAGGAAGCTCGAATGCAGCCAGTCCTTGGGAGCCTTCCTGAGCCGATGTCGCACCGGATTGAAGTGCATGTATTCCACGCGAGCGACGTAATCGCGATCGTCGCGGATAAGAGTGCGTTCCCAATCATCTGGCTTGCCAGATCGGCGTGTCGTTTCTCGGAAAAGTAGTCTGTATTTTCGGGAGAATGTCGTTTTCAGCAGCATCCAGCGTGTCGAGTAGTCACTGTCGCCGTCCGGCAGGGACCACAGCGCATGCAGGTGATCCGCAGAATGACCCCCGCGTCCATCTCGAAAAGGACGGCCCCATCTGACATAGCCGAACAGCTCCATCAGGAGAACGTACGGCTTTGCTTGTTCGCCTGTAGATCGGCTTGCGCCGTGCCGTCACCAGTGTGAAGAAATAGCGACCACCTGGAACGCCGGGCGCGGCGATATCGCATGGCGCGACCTCGTATGACGCCGGCGCCGCGTCGGACATCGCCCTGGCCAAGGGGCAGGATCGTAGGTCGGACTGAGCCCGACGCCTGCGCTTCGTCGGGGTGATGTCCGACGCGGTGCTGGGCAGTCTGTCGGACATCGGTGAGCCAGTGCAGGGGCCGACCTCTAGTCCGACCTACGGCACCGCGCAAATATCACCGCGCGGCGGCCTCCCCGCGCGCTTGGCTGGCTCCGCACCACCCCGGCCACGGCGTTGCGCAGCTTGCGCTGCTTCAGCTGGATGCGCTTGCGGCGGCTTTCCCCATGGTCGGCATGATGATGGCCCTCGACGATGGGGCATCATGCCTGCCGCAGAGCGGCGTGCGATGGATAACCCGATGACGGCGCAATCTGCCATGCCGGCAGAAGCCGGTCCATCCAAACCGCGCGATCCCGTGCAACCCACTGTGCACATGCTTGCCGACGCGGCATCCGATGGTCCCCTCCGATGGTCGGTTCCCGTGTCTTCCCTACCCTCGTCATGCCGGCGCAGGCCCGCACCCACGTGGCAGGCGTCGGACACGCGGGCTCCCGACTTGCGTCGGACTCACGTTGGTGGGAGATGTGAGTGGCGTCAGGCTCGAAGCACCCCGGGACAAAGCAACTGCCGATGCCCGCCATGCCCGCTCCACCGACCGCCTACCCCGGCTCCCGTCCCTCTCGGCGCCGATGGCATCCCGCCGGCTGGCGGACGATGACGCCCGTGCGCTCGCCGCCAGCTTCGACCTGGGCGCCGGCTGTCGCCGGCGTTCCACGCGAATCCGTTCCCGGTCTATCGCATGCTCTGCGCGCGCCACCGCGCCGGTGCATCGCATGGCGTCGGGCTCGGGCGCCGGCGACGCGGCACGCCGATCTCGAGATGAGATGACAAGGACACGGCCACACCTACTGGTCTGATAAAGCAGGTCGAGTTCACGCCCAAGTTTGGTGCCTACAGTCCGCTGTATGAGACATCCACACCACCAGCCTGGATTTTCAATGATCCGCCGCTGCACACGCGTGTGCGCTCGATCATCGCCTTCGTTTGCGCGACGCCGCGCGCGGTCGCCGACATGGACGGGCCGGTGACGGCGCTGGTCGATGGCCTGCTCAATGCCATGGCGGAAAAGGGCGAGGTCGATCTTATCGCCGATTTTGCCGCCGCCATCCCATCGAAGGCGACGGCAACTGCTGGTGCTGCGTGAGGAAAGGGCGCCTCTGCGGGACTGGTCGCTGCTGCATTTGAAAATAGAATGTCAGAAAATATTTCATTAACTTCTAAAGTAAATGAAGTAAAGCTGTTGCTTGCCGGTATTGAAACTGCATCATTAAAAGAACGTCTCGACAGTTATCATATCAATATAAAAAAAAATCATCCTGAAAAAGGAGGAGGCAAAATAATTTCATTGCCAGCGGAAACTTTTGGTGGCAGCATCAGTTGCTTTACTGGCAGCAGCTGTCTGTATGGTTGTTTACACATGGGGGAAATAAATATGAAAAACTATACGCTGCCTATTATAAACCTGACCCTGGTTTAATGAGTGCCATGGGTATCGGCGATAATTATCTTTTTAATAAAGCAATGCTGGATTATAAAACCGGCAATTATAAAAAGGCGATTGATGAATGGAGCAAACTTAAAACAAGCATGCCCCAAAATGATACGCTGAATTATTTTTTAGGTGCTGCACAGCAGGCAGATGGCAACAGTGCAGCAGCAATTGCATCCTTTTAAAATCAATGGCAGCGGATGCTGCAAAACCTTTTTATAAAGATGCCTGCTGGTACACCGGCCTTGCATTGCTAAAACAAGGCACAGTAAATGAAGCCATTCCCTATCTTGAAAAATCCGGCCGCCCCGAAAGCAGTGAACTGATCAGTAAACTAAAATAATAACTGCCATGCGTTTTACCAAATACTGCCTTGCCGGGTTGTGTATTCTTCTTGTTATTGATTCCCCTTTTTGCACAGGACAAAGTGAAAGGCGCTGCTGAAATTGAAGCCGCCATCGAAGCAAAAAACTTTAAACAGGCAGAAGCATTGCTGCAGCAGCAGGTGCAGTTTTTTTTAAAGGAAGGCAATACTGATACACTTATCTATTACATTCCTCTTGCCGGAAAAATTGGTATGGAAAATGGCGGCCCTGAAAAAGCAGCCACTACAATGAATACACTAGCAAACCAAATAGCCGCACAAAAGCCTGCCAATACAACCATGCGGAAAGTGTCATTTGGAAGTGGGTGAATTTTTTGGTGTGGCAGGAGAAGATAAAAAAGCATATGATGCCTGTACCGAAGCATTGAAATATGCAATAGCGCCATTGGAAATTGCAAAAGTTGAAAATAATTTAGGTGTGTATGCACAGCGGATGGGCAATGCAGCACTTTCAAAACAGCATCACCGTAAGGCACTTGCCATCAGGGAAACAGAAAAGAATACCGACAGTGAAGAACTGTATATGTCATACAATTCAATGGCCAGCCTGATGTGGTATGCTTCAAAAAATGACAGCGCCGCTTTTTTCTTTAATAAAGCACTGGCTGCTTTGGCAAAAACAAAACCTACTGAACGTAATAAATATTACCGGCCTGCAATGGTGCTGAATAATATGTCTGCCTTGTATGATGCTGATGGAAAAATAACTGATGCCATTAAAGCACAGCAGGATGCTATCAGCAATATCCAGTTATATATCGCTGGTAATGACCCTGCACAAAAAAGGGAAGATGCAAAATCATTTTTGTTTGAAGCAACTGATAACCTTGCAGGCTTTTATAAAGAAATTGGTGATTATAAAAAAGCAAAAGACCTGCTGCTGTATTCTTACCAGCAAAAACAACAACAGTTAAAGCCCGGGCATCCCGGTACTTTTATTTCGGAGATACTGCTTGGGCAGCTTGCTAATTCCATGCATAATTATGATGAGGCTTTTGAATACTTAGAAAAAGGGTTAACCAAACTGAAAGCAGCAGAAGGTGATTATATTTTTTGGGAGGCTGATGCCCGTTATGCACTGGCGGTTGCCAATGAAAATAAAAAAAATATTACCGCAGCTGCAGCCAGTTATGAAAAAAGCGATTCGCTGTATGAAGCATCTTACCAGGGAGAATACAGCAACCTGTACCTGGAGTTTTTAAGAAATGCCGCTTTGTTTTATGCAAAAAATGGCGATTATAAAAAAGCCATTGCCAAATCAACAAAAGGATATGACTATGTATCAAAAGTGCAGGAACAAAATACATTGCCGGTGTTTTACCAGTTGCTCAATCTTTCGGAAGTGAATTTTATTGCAGGCCAATATGCACAGGCAGCAGGATTATGGAAAAAAAGGATTGGCCATTGTAAATGAAAAAATAAAAAGCGGCACATCAGCACTGGATTCAGTAAAGATGGAACTGTATAAACCTGCTGCCATTTTAATGATTGAAAAAGCAGGCTACCAGTTGCAGCAAAAAAAAGACACTGTTTACCTGGCAAAGGTTTTAACCGAACTGAATGTAGGCATTACAATTATTAGAGAAAAGAAAATTTTTAATTGATGATGATGAAAGCATCAACATACTGATTTCAGATAATAAGGAGCTTATCAGTTTTGCAAAAAAAATAGCACTGGAATTGTACCAGTTGACCAATAATGATAAATACTTAGACCAGGCAATCAACCTGCATGAGTCTGGATTATACAACCGCATAAGGGCAAGGCTTGATAAACAAAAAGCAGTTGAATTTTCAAATCTGCCTGCTGCTGTTTATGAAGAAGAAAAAAAATTAAAGGCGGCCATACCTGCATCGCTTACAGGCGACAGGTCTAATACGAGTATTAATGAATGCTTATGTAGATGCAACAACAAAATGGCAACAGCATCTTGATAAAATAAAGACGCAATATCCTTTGTATTATAAGATGCGGTATGAATCTATTTTTAAATCTTTACCACAATTACAAGCTGCGTTGCCAGGTGCAACAACGGTAATAAGATATTTTTTTATTGACAGCAGCCTTCATGCATTGGTACTTGATAAAGGCAGTAAAAAAATCATTGACCTTGATGCTGTTGGTATTGATGAAAAAATAAATGGCCTGTTGTCAACAGCCAGCAATAATGAAAACAACCATACTGCACTTTTATACCAGTTGTATGAATCATTGTGGAAGCCACTGGCAAAAGATATCCGTACAAAAAATATCATTATCATTCCTGATGGCTTTTTATACAATGTAAGTTTTGACCTGCTTACACCTGACGCCTGTTAAATCATACAGTGAATTGAGCAAAAGGCAGCCTGCTGTGCATCACACAGTATCACTTATCATTATAGTTTGTTTATGACAGGCAGTACTGCAACCAGCGAAACAAAAAATAACTACGTGGCCTTTGCACCGGGCTTTTCTGATGAAAATAAAACTGCTTACCAGCAATCAGTAAAAGACAGCAGCAGGCTTGACAAGCAATATATGACATTGCTGCCACAGCCTTACACAAAAAGCCTTGTAAAAAAAATGCAGGATAAATTAGGAGGCGATATTTTTTTAGATAACGGTTCCACACAAACTTCTTTTAAACAAAATGCAGGCAACAACAGGATTGTTCATATTGGCACTCATGCAGAATTTAATAATGAAAAGCCGGAACTCTCCCGGTTGATATTTTCAAAAAATACAGACAGTACTGCAGATAACAATTCTTTATTTTTGTATGATATTTACAATTGCAATATCAATACAGACCTTGCCATACTCACTGCCTGTGAATCCGGCAAGCCCGGTTACGAAGACGGTGAAGGCATGGTATCACTGGCACATGCTTTTAATTATGCAGGCAGTAAAAGTATCTTAACCAGCTTATGGCAGGTAGATGAACAGTCGGGCAAGTTTTATTACAGAAAAATTTATTGAAAACCTTGCCGCTAAAATGCCTGCTGGCGAAGCATTGCAACAGGCAAAACTGGCGTATTTGCAACAGGCTGATGGCAGGATGAAATCGCCAGTGTATTGGGCTGGAATTGTATTAATGGGTGATGCAGGCACAGTGATGTTGTCGCCTAAAAGTAATTATGAAAAATGGCTTTTGCTCTACAGGCATTGTTGCAACCCTTGGGGCAATTGTTTTTTTTGTGAGGAAAAGAAAAAAACAAAATCTGGCCTAACACAGTTTCATAAGTGCAGGTGTAAAGCAAGCCGGCAGCATTGTACGCTTTGCTTATTAAAAAGGTTTGCTGAAACCCATTAATCCTTTCTTTTGCTGCGACTTTCTTTTACTGTGATATATTTGCCAAAACTTTTACTACAGAATGGAACATTTATTTACCAGTGAAAGCATTATCAGTTTTTTAGTACTGGTTGTTTTAGAAATCGTTTTAGGGATTGACAATGTAATTTTTGTAAGCCTTGTAATGAACAGGCTGCCGGCCGGCGAAATCCCAAAAGCAAGAAGAGCCTGGATGATTACCGGCATTATTATGCGTAGTTTATTGCTGATGGGTTTGGGCTGGCTGCTTTCCCAAAGAGGAAAATATATTATTCCTGAATCATGGTTTGGAAAAGGGTTTGACATTGCAAGTATTGTAATGCTGGCCGGTGGCTTATTCCTTATTTATAAATCCGTAAAAGAAATTCATGAAAAATTGGAAGGAGAAGACCATATCACATGATGGTGCAAAAAAACCTACTTTAAAATTAGGGCAGGCTATTGTACAAATCATGCTGATAGATGCCGTATTTTCTTTTGACAGCATTATCACTGCAGGCGGCACTGCCAAGCATGTGGAGATAATGATTGCGGCTGTGGTGGTAGCCATGATAGTAATGTTTTTATTCAGCCCGGCTATTGCATCGTTTGTAAACAAACATCCAACCATTAAAATGCTGGCGCTTTCTTTTTTAGTGATGATAGGCTTGAGCCTGGTAATGGAAGGCTGGAATCCATGAAGCTGCATGAACAACTGCATCTTAAAAATTATATCTACTTCGGTATGGCATTTTCTTTTGGTGTGGAAATGCTGAATATGGTAATGAGAAAGAAGAGTGTCAAAAAACATGTGGTACAGTTGAATGAACCCCATCTTGAAGAACCGGAAGAAGGTTACTCAGACGAGGCGAAGTAAAGTAGCTGCAACAATACCTGCTGTTTCTGTTCTTAATCTTGTATCGCCTAAGGCAACAGGTATAAAATTCTTTTTGTAAAGCCAATTCAATTTCTTCTTTGGTAAAATCTCCTTCAGGACCAATGAGGATGAGTTTAGAAGTTGAGGAGTTTAGAAGTTTAGAGGTTAATTGCACTTTATTATTTTCATCTTCGCAATGAGCAATAAATTTTTGTTGCTGTGTTGCTTTGCTTATTGCTTCATTAAATTTTACTGGTTCATGTAAAACAGGCAACCATGTTTGCTGGCTTTGCAGCATGGCACTTATCAAAATCCCATTCATCCTTTCGTGACGAAAATTTTGTTTCTCTGTTCTTGTGCAAATAAGCGGAATGATTTCTGTAACGCCAATCTCTGTTGCCTTTTCCAAAAACCATTCAAAGCGGCTGGTGTTTTTTACTAATGAAATAGCAATGGTAACGTTGTTCGTTGGCCGTTGATGGTTGACCGTTTGTATAATGTTAACAGCACACCTTTTACGGTTGTTGTCTGTTATTTCAGCAGGTAAATAAATTTCCTTTTCCATCTGTTAATTTGTAATTGTTCTCCATTTTGCATACGGAGTACCTGCACAATATGTTTGATGTTTCTTCATTTAAAACAACAGTTTGTGCTGTTAATTCCTGAATATAAAAAAATGGTAAAGCCATAAAATAAAATGGAGAACAAATCTAAAATTCATTCTCCATTCAATAATTATTAATTATTAATTAAAACGGCGCCTCATCATCAAATGCACCATCATTCATCTTGCTGCCTTTCTGTATATATAATTTAGCGCTGTTGCCACCACCTTCATCATCTCTTACCGGCCTGAAATTCCCGCCGGGTATTTGTCCGCCAAAATCCCCACTGTCATCATCTTCAATAAATTTCTGTATGTGCAGCAATGCTTTTAATTTAATTGTTTCCAAACTACCATTCCTGTGCTTAGCGATCTTTACATAGGTTTCGCCTTTGTTGCTTTCGCCCATTTCATTGGCAGTGATGTCATAATATTCCGGACGGTAAAGGAACATCACCATATCAGCATCCTGTTCTATCGCACCCGATTCCCTCAAATCACTCAATTGCGGAATTTTTGCTCCTTCTTTTCTTTTCTCTACTTCACGGCTTAACTGCGATCAGCGCAATGATGGGAACCTGTAATTCTTTTGCCAACCCTTTCAGATCCCTTGAAATACGGCTTATCTCCTGTTCCCTGTTACCATTTTTATTTTCATTGGTACCGCTCATTAACTGTAAATAGTCAATGATAATGAGTCCGAGATTATGTTTGTTTTTTAAACGGCGGCATTTGGCCCTCAATTCAAAAATGTTCAAAGCTGCAGTATCATCAATAAAAATGGGAGCATTGCTTAATCTTTCAATCCCTTTTTTATACAACTGCTTCATTTCATGTTCTTCCAGTTTTCCCCTGCTTATTTTCTCTAACCATATTTCACTTTCGGCACTTAAAATACGTGTCACCAATTGGCCTGCACTCATTTCCAAACTAAAGAATGCAACAGCGCGTTGGTTTTCTTTTTGATTTTTCATCAACAACAGCCGCATGGCGGGCAAGGTTCAATGCAAAAGCAGTTTTACCCACTGATGGCCTTGCAGCCAAAACAATAAGATCTGTACTCTGCCAACCGTAAGTAACTTTGTCAAGCGAAGGGAAACCACTCGGCACACCGGTAATGTCTTCATCCCTGTTACGCATGTCTTCAATACGCTGGATTGTTTTTACCAATACCGTATTGATGTCATCAAAATTTTTACGGAGGTGATTATTGGTTATTTCAAACAGTTTTCCTTCTGCATCATCCAGCAGATCAAAAACATCGGTGCTGTCTTCATAAGCATCGCCGATGGTTTCACCACTGATACGTATGAGTTCCCTTTGTATAAATTTCTGCAGAACAATTCTTGAATGCGATTCAATATTAGCAGAAGAAACAACTGCATTGGTAAGCCGGCTTACATAATAAGGGCCGCCAACCAAATCCAATTCTTCTTTTGTTTTTAATTCTTCCACTACCGTAAGCAGATCGATCGGTAGGCTTTTTTGTGCCAGTGATGTCATGGCCCTGAAAATGCGCTGGTGGGCATCCACATAAAAACACTCGGGCTTTAAAATTTCAATTACGGTATCAAAAGCACTTTTCTCCAGCATGATGGCGCCCAGCACTGCTTCTTCCAGGTCTTTTGATTGGGGCGGCACTTTGCCAAACATCATGTTTCCAAGGTCAAGTGTTGGTTTTCTCCTGGTTTTTCTGTCTTTATTAAGGTTAGTAAGGTCCATTCTTCAAAAAATATTGAACAGTGTATATAAAGTTGTTATATTATCTTAAAAACTGATTTTTCTAAAAGCGTATAAACAACATGGTAAGCTAAGCAGTAGTTTTGTTGTAAACAGCCCCTGTGAAGCAATCAATTTTTCTGATTGGGCGGCTAAGATAAAAGCAAAAAACAGAAGCGTTATTCACAATGCCTGTTATCAAGTTTTTACTACTGATTACCCACAGCCAGTTCACATGCAAAGGTAGCTTATTCACAGCCGGTTCACAGGATTATCCACATTCAACTTTTCAACAAACAATGGCTCTGGTAATAATTTATTAACATAGACGAATCCTCTATAATTTGTTTTTCTGCACCAATGCAAGTTTTTTTCCGCTTGATTTTTTCAAACAAAAAATGTAAGCATATTTAATTGCTTCACTGGCTTGCCTTTCAGCTTAATTGTATGCTTAACTCTCAATAGTTATCTTTGCAGCAATTCAAAAAAATAAGCAATTAATCAATGACAATTAGTTATAACTGGCTAAGTGAATACCTGCCTGCCGGGCAGGCAGGCCTTCAGAATCAATTGAACCGGAAAGACTGAGTAAAATCCTTACTTCAATAGGGCTTGAAGTGGAAAGCCTTGAAAAATACGAGGAATTAAAAGGCGGCTTGCAGGGTTTGGTGATTGGGGAAGTGTTGGAATGCAGCAAACATCCTGATGCTGATAAATTGAGTTTGACAAAAGTGAATATTGGAAATGGCGAACCATTGCAGATCGTATGCGGTGCACCTAATGTGGCAGCCGGACAAAAAGTAGTGGTGGCAACGGTTGGAGCTACAATTTATCCAACCAATGGCGAACCCATGACCATGAAAAAAGCAAAGATCCGTGG
Organism: uncultured Chitinophagaceae bacterium; assembly: GCA_963814445.1. Classification (GTDB taxonomy): domain Bacteria; phylum Bacteroidota; class Bacteroidia; order Chitinophagales; family Chitinophagaceae; genus Ferruginibacter. The sequence goes on along the minus strand of CAWFCU010000025.1, from coordinate 291,450 downwards.
GGTAGAAAGTTTTGGGATGATATGTGCGGAAGATGAAATTGGATTAAGCGATAACCATGCAGGAATTATGATATTGCCCGCAGGTACAAAAGTTGGGATGCAGGCTGCGGAATATTTTGGCGCTTATAATGATTATGTTTTTGAAATTGGCCTTACACCTAACCGCATGGATGCGATGAGCCATTTGGGTGTGGCAAAAGATGTATGTGCCTACCTTACGCATCATACTAATAAAAACAGGTCGGTTGTATCGCCATTTAAAAATAATTTTAAAGCCAGATAACCAGGCTTTAAAAATTGATGTGGTTATTGAAAATAAAGAAGCCTGCCAGCGCTATGCAGGGGTAAGCATACAGAATGTAACGGTGAAGGAGAGCCCAAAATGGCTGCAGCAAAAATTAAAGAGTATTGGTTTAAGGCCAATCAATAATATTGTGGATATAACCAATTTCATCCTGCATGAAACCGGCCAGCCATTGCATGCTTTTGATGCAGACATGATAAACGGCAATAAGATTATTGTGAAAAATTTACCAGAAGGAACAACCTTTATCACACTTGATGACAAGGAAAGAAAATTATCTTCAGAAGATTTAATTATCTGTGACAGTGAAGGAATAGGTATGTGCATTGGCGGTGTGTATGGAGGCATTGGACAGTGGAGTAAAGGCAACTACAAAAAATATTTTTTTAGAAAGCGCCTGGTTCAATCCGATTACTATCCGTAAAACATCATTAAAGCATGGCCTTGCGTACAGATGCTGCCACCCGTTTTGAAAAAGGTGTTGACATCAGCAATACTGTAAATGTTTTGAAAAGAGCGGCATTGCTGATAAAAGAACTGGCTGGGGGAGAAATTGCTTCTGATATTGTAGATGTTTACCCTGCACCAAAACCAAAAACAGAAATTGTTTTAAAATATCACTACCTGAAAAAACTTAAGCGGCAAAAATTATCATGGTGATACCATCAAGGATATTTTAACAGCATTAGGTTTTGAAGTAATAAAAGAAGGGCAGGATGATATACATATTGCTGTGCCTTACAGTAAACCAGATATTACTTTGCCGGCAGATCTTGTGGAAGAAATAATGCGGATTGATGGGTTGGATAATGTGGAAATACCTTCAGCAATTTCTATTTCACCTGCAGTGGAAACATTGGCTGTGGAAGCTGCGGCTAAAGAAAAAATTGCAGCTTCATTAGCTGGTGCAGGGTTTAGTGAAATTTTTACCAACAGCATTACCAATGCAGCTTATTACACTGAAGATGTTTTGAGTACAACGGTGAAAATGATCAACAGCCTGAGTGCAGAATTAAATATCATGCGGCCGGCCATGCTGGAAACAGGGTTGGAGAGTGTTGCCTACAATCTTAACAGGAAAAACAATGATCTGCAGTTTTTTGAATTTGGCAAAACATACAGCACTTCCGAAGTGGGCAAATATGAAGAAGCAACAGCATTTAGCTATTTATATTACCGGAAAAACAGCTGCAGATAGCTGGAAAAGCAAAGGTGAAAAAGCAGATTTTTATTTTGTAAAAGGGGTTGTTGAGCAGATGATGTCACTATTGGGAATTAAAATATCAGCTTACAATATAGAACCGAATGATAAATTGGATAACTGCATCACTGCATTGGTAAAGAATGATGCTAGTTGCCATAATTGGTGCAGTAAATAAAAAAACATTGGCTAAGTTTGATATTAAGCAACCGGTATTTTATGCAGATATTAACTGGGATAAAGTGGTGGCGCTGCATAAAAAACAAAGCATCACTTTTTCGGAAATATCAAAGTTTCCGGCGGTGCAAAGAGATTTGGCGATAGTGGTTGATAAATCTGTGCATACGAACAGGTGGATAAAGCAACAAAAGGAGCTAAAATCAATAAGCTGCAATCAGTAAATTTGTTTGATGTTTTTGAAAATGAGAAACTGGGTGCAGGCAAAAAATCCATGGCCATCAGTTTTACTTTTTTAGATGAAGAAAAAACAATGACAGATAAAGATATTGATGCGATGATGGGCAGGATAATTGCATCGTATGAAAAGGAATTAAACGCAGAAATAAGAAAATGATACACAGTTAATCCCGTATTGGGGAATAGCATGCACAATGGCAGGGTTAGACAACCATATTAAAAGAGTAAACGATAAACTGCAGCAATTGCTGAAGCAATACCAGTCTTTACAAAAAGAAAATGAGCGCCTGAAGGGAAGTGTAAAAAAGCTGGAAGACAAAAACCATCAGTTGGAACAGGATATTGAGCAATTGGAACAAAAAGTAAATATTCTGAAAGCTTCGGCTGGTAAAATGAATGATGCCGATAAAAAGGTATTTGAGAAAAAGATAAACCAGTACATGAAAGAAATTGATAAATGTATTACACTATTAAGTGAATAAATATGGCAGACGAATTAATCCCTATCAATATTGTAATTGGCGACCGCACTTACCGCATTAAATCCCTTGCGAAAGATGAGGGCGTGATAAGAAATTCGGTAAAAACGATCAATGATAAAATTATAGAATTTAAAACGCAGTTTTCCGGTAAGGATATGCAGGATTATATAGCGATGGTAATGATCTGGTATGCCACCACACTTAGTTCAGGGGAAAATTCTTTTATGGAAAAGGAAGTATTGCAGGCCCTTGAAAAATTGGAAATGCAGATTGATAAGGCATTATAACTCACTAAAAAAGGCACCTTGTAGAAGATGCCTTTACTCTAAACTGAGTTTAACTTACCCTTGATGTACGTTATAAATAATTCGTTTTCGTATCGGTATCAAATTGTTTCATAAAGATTACCGAATAGGTAATGAATATGGTATTAAAAACGGGGCCAGAACGCATGTTAAAAAAAGTAAACGGGAGTAGGAATACTCCCGTTTTTTTACCCTAATAAAACCTTAAACCAGCAAAAACTTTACATACAACCATCAACTGGTTAAAAGGTTTAATTAAACTGCCACAATTCAACTCTCACCTGGATAGTAAAGCGGTTGTACGGTTTACTGTTATATCAATAGGATTTTAGTTTTTTTGCCCGATTTTAAAATTTGCAGCTTTAGTTTTCAATATTGGCCGGATACATTTTAAAATCATGGGTGATTGTCTTCCCAATCACAACTTTCTATTTTCCAATACTATGCCAAAGAAAAAAAATGTGGAAAACTCCCAATACTTGTTATTTATCTTACTGTAAAATAATTATTTATGGGCAGCATATTCTAATTTATCGGTACAGTTCCATAGAATTGACGGTAAAAGAGCTCAAATGGTTGCCGCCCAGCTTTGATATGGCGGCAATTTTTTTGTGGATAACGCAACGCCTGTTTTATTACCTTTGCAATCATTTTAATTTTTTACAGTAATAATACTATGCAGGCGAAGTACAGAGAGTTTCAGCAATTGAATTTATCTAAAATAGGCGAAGAGATATTAGCTAAATGGGAATCACACAACGCATTTGAAAAAAGTGTAACCTTAAGGGAAGGGCATACGCCTTTCGTTTTTTATGAAGGTCCGCCAAGCGCTAATGGTATGCCCGGTATTCACCATGTAATTTCAAGAACATTAAAAGACCTGGTTTGCCGCTACAAAACCATGCAGGGTTTCCAGGTAAAACGCAAAGGCGGCTGGGATACACATGGCCTGCCGATTGAATTGGGCGTGGAAAAAGAACTGGGCATCACCAAAGAAGATATTGGTAAAAAAATATCAGTGGAAGATTATAACCTCAAATGCCGTGAAGTGGTAATGAGGTTTAAGGACAAATGGGATGATATCACAAAAAAGATGGGCTATTGGGTTGACCTGAACAATCCTTATGTAACATTTGAAAATGATTATATAGAAACATTGTGGTGGTGCCTGAGTGAATTGTACAAAAAAGGTTATCTATACGAAAGTGTAAGCATACAGCCCTATTCACCTGCAGCAGGTACTGGTTTAAGTTCACATGAACTGAACCAACCGGGCACATATAAAGATGTAAAGGATACCAGTGCCACGGTAATCTTTGCCCTAGCTCTAAAGGGAACAAATGCAGAGCATCCATTGTTGAAAAAATTGATGGATACACTTTTCAGCAATTCTCAGGATGTAACAAAAGATAAAGGCATTGGCATCATGGCCTGGACAACTACTCCATGGACATTACCATCCAACCTTGGCTTAACTGTTGGGCCAAATATTGATTATGTATTGGTACAAACGCTTCAATCCATATACACATGAGCAAAACAATGTGATTCTTGCAAAAAATTTGGTCGGCAAAATATTTTAAAGCAGAAGGAGAGAATGGCAAATTTTGAAGAATACAAAGCATGGTGATAAGATCATTCCATGGAAAATAATTGCCAGCTTTAAAGGCAGTGAACTGGAAGGTTTGGAATACGAACAACTGCTTCCATTTGAATCAAACAGCATTAGAAAAAATACTGGAAGAAACTCCGGATGCAAAACCATTCAGGATTATAACGGGAGATTTTGTTACAACAGAAGATGGTACCGGTATTGTACATACGGCTCCTGCTTTTGGTGCAGATGATTATCGTGTAGGTAAGAAAAATAACATTGGTATTTTAACCATGGTTGATAAAAGAGGAAGGTTTCTTGCCTGGTATAAAAGATGGCTTGTTTTTATATGGTGATGAATATGTGAAGGAAGATTACCTGAAAGATGACGAGAAACAAGCGGAGTTTGAAAAGCAAAAAGAAATACTGGAAGCCAACGGAAAAATAAAAGACCTGAAGAAATATTTAAGTGTTGATGACAGGATCGTTTTAAAACTGCAGGAAGAAAACAAACTCTTTAAGAAAGAAAAATACGAACATACTTATCCGCATTGCTGGCGTACAGATAAACCAATATTGTATTATCCATTGGATGCATGGTTCATTAAAACCACAGCAGTAAAAGACAGGATGGTGGAATTAAACAAAACCATCAACTGGAAACCTGCTGCCACCGGCACGGGCCGCTTTGGCAACTGGCTGGAAAATATGGTGGACTGGAACCTGAGCCGCAGCCGTTTTTGGGGAACACCTTTGCCAATATGGAAATCAATAGATGCCAATGGAAATTTTATTGAAGAAAACGGGGAGCAGGTTTGTATTGGCAGTATTGAAGAATTAAATGCTGAAATAAGAAGAGCAGCCGAAGTATTGGGTGGCGAAACAAACAAACATTACTTACATGCCGGCATACTTGATCTTCATAAACCTTATGTGGATGAAATAACATTGGTTAGTGCTATCAGGCAAACCAATGAAACGTGTGCCCGACTTAATCGATGTTTGGTTTGACAGTGGCGCCATGCCTTATGCCCAATGGCATTTTCCTTTTGAAAATAAAGAAACATTCAAACAAAACTTCCCGGCAGATTTTATTGCCGAAGGTGTTGACCAGACAAGAGGTTGGTTTTATACATTACATGCGTTGGGTGTGTTGCTGTTTGATTCCGTTGCGTACAAAGCTGTTGTAAGCAATGGTTTGGTGCTGGATAAGAACGGCAACAAAATGAGCAAACGCCTTGGCAATGTGGTGGATCCGTTTGAAACCATCAACAGTTTTGGTGCTGATGCCACAAGATGGTACCTCATCACTAATGCTTCGCCATGGGATAGTTTGAAATTTGATACCGAAGGCATTAAAGAAGTGCAGCGTAAATTCTTTGGTACATTATATAATACCTACCAGTTTTTTGCTTTATACGCCAATGTGGATGGGTTTGCATTTAAAGAAGCTTATATCCCTGTAAAAGAAAGGCCGGAGATTGACCAGTGGATCTTATCTTCTCTTAATACTTTAATAAAAGATGTAACAAAGAACCTGGACGATTACGAACCAACGCAGGCAGGCCGGGCCATTGAAGAATTTACGGATTCTCATTTAAGTAACTGGTATGTACGCCTTTGCCGCCGCCGTTTCTGGAAAGGTGAGTATGAGCATGATAAGATTTGTGCTTACCAAACCTTGTATGAGTGCATGGAAACTTTGTGCAAACTGATGGCTCCTGTAGCTCCATTCTTTGCAGATTGGTTATTCAGCAACCTGAATGAGGTTACCGGCAAATACACTGCAGCATCAGTTCATCATACCGATTTCCCTAAAGTGAATGAGGACGTAATTGATACCGACCTGGAAAAAAGGATGCAACTGGCACAGGATGCTTCTTCCTTGATATTATCTGTCCGTAAAAAAGTAAATATTAAAGTACGGCAGCCTTTGCAAAAAGTATTTATCCCGGCATTGGATGCAACCATGGCAGCCAGGATAAAAAATGTGGAAGAGATCATCAAAGCTGAAACCAATATTAAAGAAGTGGACGTTTTAGGCGCTGAAAATGATTTTATTAAAAAGAAAGCCAAGGCCAATTTTAAAACCCTGGGTAAAAGGCTGGGCACAAAAATGAAATGGGCCGCTGATGCCATTGCCAAATTTGATGGCGCCACGATTGACAAGGTTATGGAAGGTGAATACCTGTTGAATCCCGGGAGCAGATGAAGAACCCATTATTATTACCGCTGAAGATATGGAAGTGTCAACCGATGAAATACCTGGCTATGAAGTGGCAGCAAAAGGAAGCCTGACTGTGGCACTCGACCTCACCATTACCGATGAATTGAAAATGGAAGGGGATGCCCGTGAGTTTGTAAATAAAGTGCAGGCAATACGTAAAGACAGTGGTTTTGCACTTACTGACAGGATAAATGTGGAGGTGTTAGAAAATGGCGGGGTGCAATCTTCTTTGATTAGATATAAAACCTATATTTGCGCCGAAATTCTGGCAGATTCGCTTGCTTTTATGACTGTTTTAAACGATGGAATTGAAATTGATGTGAATAATGCCATTTTAAAAGTGAACGTACTAAAAAAAGGATAATAGTATGGCAACCAAAAAACAACCAGTGGCCAAAAAAGGCAAAGCGCCTGTAAAGCCTGCTGCAAAAAAAGTGGCAAAACCCGTTGCTAAAAAAGCTGTAAAACCAGCACCGGCAAAAAAAGCAGCTCCTAAAAAGGCTGCTAAACCAGCGCCCAAACCGGTAAAAAAGCCTGTAGCTAAAGCTCGGTAAAAAAGGCAAGCCAAAGCCAGCTGCTAAACCAGCGCCAGTAAAAAAAGTTGCAGCACCAGCTAAACCAGCACCGTGCAAAAGCGGCAACGAAAGTTGCACCAAAACCAGAACACCGGTAGCTAAAAAAGAAGAACCAAAAAAAATCGTAACTGCAATTAAGAACTGCTCAACGAGATATTAAAGCAAAAGATATAAAAGTACCTGCTGCAAAGCCAGTAGCTATTCCAAATTAACAACTACCGCTGCCCGTAAATACGAGCCGTCGTTTACAAAATCAGTTTTAGATAAGGCTCCTATTGAAGCGGCAACCCATACTATGAGATACAGTGATACCGAATTCAATGAATTCAGGGAATTGATTCAGAGAAAGCTGGAAGCAGCTAAAAAAGAATTAACCTATTTGCAGGGACTCATTACCCGTAAAGATGATATGGGTGGAGATGAAGGAGATAACCGCTACATGACGATGGAAGATGGAAGCCTTAGCATGGAAAGGGAACAATTAAGCCAGATGGCAAGCCGCCAGATCACTTTTATTGACCATCTGGAAAAAGCATTGATGCGTATTGAAAATAAAACCTACGGTATCTGCCGTGTAACCGGCAAACTGATTGACAAAGCCCGTTTACGTGCCGTACCACATGCTACACTTAGCATTGAAGCTAAGATGGGCAAAGTGAGTTAATACAAACAAAATTTAACAAAGAGGGAGAACGGGTTGACTGTTCTCCCTCTTTATATTTATAAAATAATAAAAGCCGGGATGATATACTGATCATTTACCTGGTTCAATAAAATATTTTTTGCAATACTGTTGCATTTGCTAACTTTGTACCTCACAGTTTGCAACAATCAATTACATACCGAAGGATTTTATCAGCCACTTTTTTGTTGCTGTATATTTTTATTGCCACGCCGGTGCAGTTATGGCATAAGCACACCGTATCCAAACAAAAAACAGTTTCCTCAAAAATATCAACTGCCTCTGTTGATTTAAAAGTTGACAATTGCAAAATTTGCCAGCATACTTATACTGTATATGTAAATCACGATAGTTTTTTTTCAATTACTAGGCATACTATTCTTACTGATAAGATTTCATTTTTTGAACCCGGTTATGTTGCACCAGCCATACTGGATAGCAGCAACAAAAGCCCGCCATTAGTTTAAAATTTTTCTACCCAGATTAATGTGTAACAGCCATGTCATCTTGCAGGCTGATGATTTTATTACCGCAGCATTGCTGCTGCCTATTCAATTTTTTATATAATGAAACAGTTCAAAATATTTTTATCATTTCTCCTCTTCCTTTTTCTTTCCATACCTTTTTCATTTGCAAAATCAATTTTGCCAGGTGAGCCCGGCATTTTGAAAGGTTCGTTCACCGGAACCATTACAGAAGGAAAAACCAACACGCCGTTAGAAGGGGTATCTGTTTATTTTGCAGATATAAAAGTGGGTACTTCCACAAAAGCTGATGGAAGTTTTACACTTACAAATATTCCGGAAGGCAGGCACCTGATTGAAATTTCTCATATTGGTTATACCACCATTGCAGAGCAGGTAGATATTACAGGTGATACAAAAAAAGATTACATCCTGTTGCAGACAGCAGTGGAAAATGATGCAGTGATAATAACAGGAGCCGGCGCCGCCACACAATTAAGAAAATCACCCTTCCAGGTTTCGCTATTGCGGAAAGAAGATCTTCTGCAAAGCAGTTCCACCAATATTATTGAAGCATTGGCAAAGCAACCCGGTGTATCCACTTTGTCAACCGGTCCGGCCATTTCAAAACCTGTCATCCGTGGATTGAGTTATAACCGTGTGCTTACTATTAATGATGGTGTAAGACAGGAAGGCCAGCAATGGGGCGATGAACATGGAATTGAAATTGACCAGGCAAGTGTAAGTAAAGTGGAAATTTTAAAAGGGCCTGCTTCATTGATCTATGGCAGTGATGCCACTGCAGGCGTTATCAATATTATTACCAATGTGCCGGTGGAGAATAATACCATCAAAGGAAATATTTTATCAGCAGTATGAAACCAATAACAGGCAAAGGCTGCTGAATGCAAATATTGCCGGTAATGTAAATGGTGTTAACTGGAACCTGTATGGCAGCACCAGCGCTGCGGCTGACTACAAAAACAAATACGATGGCTATGTTTTAAATTCAAAATTCAAACAAAACAATTTTGGTGGATATGCAGGTTACAATGGTAACTGGGGTTACAGCCATTTGCTGTTCAGCAATTTTAATTTAAAAGCTGGTTTAGTGGAAGGAGACAGGGATGATGAAGGCCATTTTATAAAACCAATGGCAGGTGGTAATGAGGTTAGGGCTACGGATGAGGATTTTAAAAGTACTACGCCATTGATTCCTTACCAGCATATCAGGCATTTTAAAATAGCCACTGACAACTCTTTTAAATTGGGAAAAAACCGGCTAACCATTAACGTTGGCTATCAAAGAAACCAGAGAGAAGAATTTGGTAACCCGGATGATGTGAATGAAAGAGCATTGTTTTTTGATTTAAAAACAATTACCTACACTGCACAATTTCATTTACAGGGAAATAAGCGGATGGAAAACATCTGTTGGGGTAAACGGAATGCGCCAGCAAAATACAAATAAGGGTGTGGAGCAACTGATCCCCGATTATAATTTATTTGATATTGGCGGATATGTGTATACACAAAAAACAATTGATAAAATTACGTTGAGTGGTGGTGCCAGGTATGATACAAGAAATATTGATGTGAAAAATTTGCTGGATGGAAGCGATATTAAAGGAGAAGCATTTAAAAAAACATTTTCAAATTTTTCTGGCAGCATTGGTTTAGCAGCACAATTGAATAAACAGGTAAATCTAAAATTGAATATTGCAAGAGGTTTCAGGGCACCAAGTATTCCTGAGCTGGCAAGCAATGGCGCACATGAAGGAACTATCCGCTATGAATATGGCGACAATAATTTAAAAAGTGAAACCAGTATCCAATTAGATGCAGGTGTAGAGTTTAATACAGAACATGTTTCTGTAAACCTCTCTGCATTTTATAACAACTTTGATAATTTTATTTTTTACAGAAAACTACAGGCAGCAAGTGGCAGTGATTCTTTGGTAAATGTTGATGGAGATGATCTGACTGCTTTTAAATTTGAACAGAGCAAGGCAGTATTAAGTGGTGTGGAAGCAACGGTGGATATTCATCCACATCCATTAGACTGGCTGCATTTTGAAAATACGTTTTCTTACACACAAGGCAGATTTAATGAAGCGGTGGAAGGGTCAAAAAATTTACCTTTTATTCCTGCGGCAAGATTGATCTCTGAATTAAGATGCAACTTTAATAAACTTACAAAAGGGATTGCTGAATTTTTATGCAAAGCTGGAACTGGATAATACGTTTGCACAGAACAAAATTTTTACAGCATATAATACAGAAACTGCAGCACCTGGTTACAGTTTATTGAATGCAGGCATTGGCGCTGATTTCATTCCAAAGGGAATACCATTTTCACCCTGCATTTTTCAGGCAATAATTTAGCTGATGTAGCTTATCAAAATCATTTGAGCAGGCTGAGGTATGCAGCAGAAAATCTTTCAACCGGGAGAATAGGTGTATTTAATATGGGAAGAAATTTCAGCTTTAAACTGACGGTTCCTTTAACAGTAAAGCTGAAAGTGAAAATAATTTGTTGGTAAAAGTTATCTTGCAGGAATACAAACACTGGTTATTTCAATGAAGATCAATTCAACGTTTTATTCCTGCAATTTTTATTTTGCTTTCCTTTTCCTGCACTGCACAAAATTTTGATATTGACCTGCTCAAATCGATTAATCAAAATCATCGGGGTTTAAAGATGATTACAGCAGCATTATGTCAAAGAGTGTAACACCTATTGCCATTGCTGTTCCGGTAAGTTTGTTTGTAGCAGGATGGGCAAACAATGATAAAAAATTGAAAATAGATGCTGCATATTTTGCAGGTGGTTATATTTTATCTGCCATTATTACACATGGCATGAAAAACGTATTGTTCAAAGAGAACGGCCCTTTAATAAATATCCATTTATTGTAAAAAAGGATGTTGGCGGCAGTTATTCTTTTCCATCAGGCCATACATCTGCAGCATTTTATTCCGCTACCTCATTAAGTATTTTGTATCCTAAATGGTATGTGATTGTGCCATCTTATTTGTGGGCATCGTCTGTGGGCTGGGCACGTATGTACCAGGGAGTGCATTACCCAACCGATGTATTGGTTGGTGCAATAGTTGGCGCCGGCAGTGCCTGGGTGGCATATAAAGTGAGGAAATGCATAGAGAAAAAACCTGCTGAAAAAAAATCAGCAACACCTGCTTTGTAATTATTATTGCTTACTGCTGTACATTTATGTTATGTTAGAGATAAACATCAATACACCTGCATTGCTTTTTCCTGCCATTACTTTACTGATGCTGGCTTATACCAACCGCTTTTTATCGTTAGCTGCATTGTACGCAAACTGCATGATGAATATAACCGTGGCGAGAAAGAAGAAACATATTTATGCGGCAGATAAAAAACATACGCAGCAGGCTTAACCTTATCCGCTATATGCAGAGCTTTGGCATTTTCAGTTTTTTGTGTTGTGTATTGTGTATGTACACCATCTTCCGTGGATGGATGGTAATGGCTCACTGGATATTTGCCACCAGCCTTATTTGTTTGCTTGTTTCCATTGTGCTTTCATTACTTGAAATACAAAAAAGTACCAGGCCATTGAACTGGAATTGGGTGACATTGAAGAATTATCCGGTGGCAATATTTTTAAAGATATTTTTAAACCAGGAGAATAATCCTCGATTGTTGAGTCAGGATAAAAGAAAATCCCCCCGAAAAACCTGGAGAGGATTTATAAACAGTTAGTCTCAGTACAATCTTAAATTTCTTCAGCGCCTTCCACCAATACAGTTGTTTTATTATTCAGCACTTCTGCAAAACCACTCTGTATAGTGTAAGAAACAGTAGATGTTTTATCAGTTAATATTTTCAGCTTCCCTGCTTTTAATGCACTTACCAATGGCGCATGTTTGTCTAATACTTCAAACAAACCGGTAATGCCCGGTAACTGCACGCCGTACACATCGCCGCTGAAAATCTTTTTTTCTGGTGTTAAAATTTCTAAGTGTCATACCCCTGTCCCCTAAAGGGGAACTTAGATTGTTAGTGAATAATTTAATTGATGCAACTTTTAAATTCAAACGAATATAAAAAAGCTGCTCAATGATATGTAAGTACAAGCGAGATTATTCTTTTCTTTCCTTAAAGAAAAGAATAACAGAACAAGTTCACAACGATGATGCTATGAAAAACAATCTGCTGGTTACATAACTCTTGCACTTATAAATTAAGAACTGTTATTATTTAGTTGAACTGACTGCGCCTTAGTTCCCCTTTCAGGGGACAGGGGCGTCTTTATGCCTGCGCCTGCGCCATCAATTTCTTACCTTTTTCAATTGCATCATCAATAGTACCTACCAGGTTAAATGCTGCTTCCGGATATTCATCCACTTCACCATCCATAATCATATTAAAACCACGGATCGTTTCTTCAATTGGAACCAACACACCTTTCAAACCAGTGAACGCTTCAGCCACATGGAATGGTTGTGATAAGAAACGCTGCACCTTACGGGCCCTTGATACAGTTTGTTTATCTTCATCACTCAATTCATCCATACCAAGGATGGCAATGATATCCTGCAATTCTTTATAACGCTGTAAAATTAATTTTACCCTGTTGGCAGTATCGTAATGTTCTTCACCAACAATAGCCGGGGTCAAAATCCTTGAAGTAGAATCCAATGGATCCACCGCAGGATAGATACCCAAGATCAGCAATCTTACGGCTCAATACCGTTGTTGCATCCAAGTGGGCAAATGTTGTTGCCGGAGCCGGATCGGTCAAATCATCCGCAGGTACATATACCGCCTGCACAGAAGTGATAGAACCATTTTTTGTAGAAGTGATCCTTTCCTGCATCAATCCCATTTCAGTAGCCAGTGTTGGCTGGTAACCCACCGCATGATGGCATACGGCCAAGCAACGCCGATACTTCAGAACCTGCCTGTGTAAAACGGAAGATATTATCAACGAAGAAAAGAATGTCTTTACCTTGTCCTGTACCATCACCATCACGGAAATATTCCGCAACGGTCAATCCGCTCAATGCCACCCTTGCACTTGCGCCCGGTGGTTCGTTCATCTGTCCGAATACAAAAGTTGCTTTTGATTCTTTCAGTCCTTCCATATCCACAGAAGCCAAGATCCCATCCGCCTTCTTCCATACTGTGTTTGAATTTGTCGCCATAGTTCATAATACCGGCTTCAATCATTTCACTCATCAGGTCATTTCCTTCCCTTGTTCTTTCACCCACACCTGCAAATACGGAAAGACCATTGTATGCTTTTGCGATATTGTTGATCAATTCCTGGATCAATACTGTTTTACCCACACCAGCACCACCAAACAAACCAATCTTACCACCTTTTGCATAAGGCTCGATCAGGTCAATTACTTTAATACCTGTAAAAAGGATTTCGGTTGCTGTACTCAGGTCTTCAAAAATCGGCGGCTTGGCATGAATTGGGCGGCCACCAACCTTGCTTACCTGTGGCAAACCGTCAATAGCATCACCAGTTACATTGAACAAGACGGCCTTTAATAGCATCACCGACTGGCATTGCTATGGCTTTGCCGGTATCAGTTACTGCAGTTCCCCTTACCAAGCCTTCGGTTCCGTCCATCGCAATGGTACGAACACTGTCTTCACCAAGGTGCTGCTGTACTTCCAGTACCAGCGTTGCCGTTTTCACGTTTTACCTCTAATGCGTTTAAAATTTCGGGGAGTTTGCTGCCGCTGTCGAACTGAACGTCCACCACGGCGCCGATCACTGATTTAATCTTACCTGTATTGGCCATAATTCACAATTTATGATGTCTGATTATGATGTTTGATTTTCGGCGGCAAAGGTAAGGGTTGGGAGTTGAAAATGAAATTGGGATTTGGGGATTTTTTTGGACAGGGTTTTGAGCCTTGATTGGGCTGCGGTGGCGATGCTTCGTTGAAAGGGAGGAATGCTATTGGTCATTTTGAAATACATTTATTTTTCGTTAGGAAAAACTGGTAGCAATGAAAATAATATTAAGTCGAAAAGGATTTGACTCTGAATATGGTGGTCAACCAAGCCCGATATTACCCGATGGCACTTTGCTTTCATTGCCTATTCCATTACCCAATGAAGAATATAATTACATAGATTTTTGGCATGAAGGCAAAACTTATTACGATATTATAACAGAACTTAAACCTAAAACAAAGCAGATACACCCACACTCCACATGTCATTTAGATCCTGATATAAGAAGAAATTTTTGAAAAGACATTAAAATTGGAAACCCATATTTGGTCAGGCCGATGCTGCCCAACGGCACCTTATCAACAATGAAATTTCTACAGGAGATATTTTTTTATTCTTTGGTTGGTTTAGAAGAACAATACTAAAAGATAATAAATTGGCTTATGAACCCGGGAGTAAAAATCAGCATATTATTTACGGCTATTTAGAAGTTGGTGAAGTGCTTGAAAATGGATGTGATATTCCAGAATTTGCAAAATATCATCCTCATGCAAATGGCGAATTGAGCATTAATAAAACCAATTGTATGTATGTGGCGAAAAATAAACTAAGCATTAATGAAAATCTTCCCGGCGCTTCATTTCTTCATTTCAAAGAGAGTTTGATTTTAACAAAAAAAGGAATGTCACGAAGCAAATGGGAGCTGCCGGAGTTTTTAAAAAATTGTTCAATTACTTATCATACTCGAAATTCTTTCACTGAAGATTATTTTAAATCAGCCCACAAAGGACAAGAGTTTATTATTAAAGCAAAAGAAAATTCAGATACAGAACAGCAACTAATAAAGTGGCTCAAAAAAATAATAGAGTAATAGTTATTGCCCCGCCACAGTCAACTTAAACCCACTCTTCACCATCACCGAAGCGCCTTGTGTAGTATGTAAAGAATGACAAGTAGCATTGGAGTTAACAATAGGAAAATTAATGGCACCTGCATGAATGTTAGCATCAATGTATTGATTGGGCACAATACCACAACTCCAGTTACCGCTGTCTTCCCAGGCAGTGCTTACGGCACCCGTCCATGTCGCTGGAAATTTTAATGAAATGGGAGTGCTGTTAATTGTGACTGCACCATTGGTTTGCACACAGCGGTATTTATAACCATAATAATTTTGAGGAAGATTATTTAAAATAAGCACATTAGTAGCCAGCACCACTGTAAATACTGTTATTGGTAATATCGGTAAACCCACTGCCTGTATCTACCTGCCATTTATATGTATAACCACTGCATAGTATTGACAGAAAAATAAGTGGCAGCATTCGGACAAATTTTTCTTTCTGTTACTCACTGCATTGGGTATTGTAAACGACAGTTGCAGAGTCAAGATAAAAACTTGTATCAGTACCAATATTCATTTTAATACGATACTTGAATACTTACACCACTGGTATAATCATTCAGATCATCTGTGTAACTAAAAACCCTGTTTGCTAAAACCACCGTGTAAATGTTTGTGTGTTGACCGCAACATAACCTGCATCAGAAGGCAAGTCTTCTTTCTATTTCCATATTCATTGCTGTTGAAGCTTTTACGCTGAAGTTGAAAGTAGGCGTTACACTCGTTTATAAATAGCAGAATAGGTATGCAGTTGTTGAATAAAATTGATACAAAGGCTTTTCTTATATCCGGAATTCCATAACCGCTGCGGTCATCAGGGCTTGCGTACCTGTCAGCCGCTTTTCCGAATCCCTTCGATAATATCCATATTTTTTATTTCAGGAAATGCCTGCCACAAACAGGTGGTAATGCCCGCCATAATAGGGCAGGCGTAAGAAGTGCCATTACCTAAAACAGGCAAGCCCGGTACTGGTGCATGCAACAGTTGCACCAGCGCCAATGGCAGCAATATCTGGTTTTATCTGTCCATCGCTGTTGGGACCATAACTGCTGAAACTGGCCACCTGCCTGGCTGCATTTACTGCACCAATAGTTAAGGCACTGTCTGCATCACCCAATGTAGAAATATAATGCCAGCTATTGTTGCCATCATTACCTGCGGCAGCCACTACCAGTATTCCTTTTTTTGCAGCAAGGTTGGCAGCACGGGCAATAATAGTGTATTACCATTCATATCGCTATAAGTATAATTAAAGGTACTGTTATCAAAAGTGGTGTAACCAAGCGATACAGAAAAAACATCCACGCCCAGGCTATCTGCCCTTTCTGCTGCAGCAGCCCAGTTTTGTTCTTCTACGGGATATTCTGAAAATAATATCTTCGGTGCGGTATAGGTAATAAGCTGCGGCCGGTGCTGTACCCACAAATGTACCGGGCATGTTAGCTGCAATGGTACTGAAGCATTTCATGCCATGGCTGTCATCTTCATTTACACTGTTATCATTGGTTACAAAATCCCAGGTGCCTAATATCTGGCCATTGTTTCTTACGCTGTCGAAAGTAGGCAGTGTTAGATAGTTGGAAAATCCATCATCAGTAATGGCACATCTGCATACCCTGCCCACGGAAACCATAATTATGCAAAAACTCTGCATTGTGAATATGTACCTGGTCGTAAGAAGAACCGTAAGTATAAAAATCAGTTGTGTTTTGTAGCAGACAATGTTGTAGCCGGCAAATTTGTTTGTGGCGGATCCAGTTGTTTGTTTACCGGCTGTGTGAAGTATTTGTTCTTGCAGCAATGGCAGAGGAGGAGATGACAAAATCAAAAGCATTTATTTTATCCAATGCCAGTGCATCGGTGGTGGAAATACAAACCTGGTTAAGCCATTTGCTTACATTTAATAATGGTAACATTTCCTGCAAACCTGATGCTGTCAAGATAGCGTGGCGTAATGGGCAGATCAGTTTCTTCAATAGCGATCCCATATCTTATTCTTCTGTCAATAGAACGTTGTGTAAGAAATTGCGAAGGGTTGTTTATAGCGTATGGTGTTCCGGTTTTGTTTTTTAAGCGTATGATGTAACGGGAAAACTGTGCATGGGTTTGCACCGTTCCAAGAGCGAGGAAAAAAATAAATAGCAATACGCATTTCTTCATTTGCAAAACTTCTTTACAACAGGTTGTAAAGGTAAGGCAATGCACTTAAAGCTCTGGTATTACTGTAGCGTGTATAAATGCAATAAAAAAGCCGGCAACTGCTTTAGCACGGCTTAAAAAGCTATCAAGATTATCTACAAAAACCCTTTTTCTGCCAGGTATTTAAACAGCTTTTCCAATGCGGCGTTGCTGTTGTAAAGAAGCTGGGTGGTTTTGCCATCGGAAGTTGTGGTAAGGTTCCAGTCTGCGTTGGCATCGGCATCATTGTGAATGGCGGTAGCAACTTTGCTGTCATCTTTATTGTAAATACTTACAGTGGTAATATTATTTGCATCAGTTGATTTTTTAAAACTTCCCACCAATTCGCTGTTGTTGTAAATTTTATTTTCCTTTATTAAAATATCAGCAGTGTTATTGGCAGCAGGTGCTGTATTAACTACAACAGTTATTGGCTGTTGGTCTGGCTCTTTATTAATGGTTCCGTTATTTGAAATAATAAAAGCCCTTTCTGATTTTGGGTTTATTTTATTGTCAATAAGTAAATGGCTATTTAGGATAAGTTTGGCCATTTGCTTCGGCACCGAAAAACTTTCAGGGAAAATATTGGCAGTATTCGCTGTTTCAGTAAATGTGAGCCTGAAATAAGTACCTATATGGCTTCCTCTTTCACTCCAGGGCAGGTCTTCTACTTTTTTTACAGCAAAATAAGCCAGTTCCTCCTTATTAATATTTTGAAAACTCATATCGTAATTCAGGAAAGCTTTATTTGTTTTTATAAGATAAAAGGAATCTCTTCCATTAACTTTTACAAGCCCGGTACTCTTATCAAAATCAATATCCTGTGAAAATGCAGAGAGGGTTGTAATGCTTGTAAGAATAAGGGTTAAAAATTTTTTCATGATATTTTTTTGCAAATATATATAGTGACAAGTTAAAATAGATTTACAGCATTCTAAAAACAAATACGGCTAACACTGCACCAACTACAGGCGCTATTACAGGTATCCAGCTATAGCCCCAATCACTATCCCGTTTGTTTTTTATGGGTAAAATAAAATGCAGCATCCTTGGGCCCAAATCCCTTGCAGGATTAATAGCATAGCCGGTGCTGCCGCCTAATGATAAACCAATAGCTAACACCAGCAATGCAACAGGCAATGCATCCAATGAGCCTAATTTATTTTCGGGAGCACTTAAAAACAATACACCCATCATCAGCATAAATGTGCCGATCACTTCACTGATAAAATTATTTAAAGGATTTCTTATAGCAGGTGCTGTACAAAACACCGCCAGTTTCAGATCCTTGTTTTCTGTTTCATCAAAATGCTGGCGGTAACTTAGCCATACTAAAAAAGAACCAAACATAGCACCCAGCATTTGTGCGCCAATGTATAAAGGCACATTGCCCCAGTCATCATTTTTCACTGCAAGCCCGATGGTAACAGCAGGATTTAAATGTGCGCCACTTGCAGCAGCACTTGCATATACAGCCACAAATACAGCCATGGCCCAGCCAAATGTAATAACGATCCATCCACTGCCATTGCCCTTGGTTTTATTCAATACCACATTGGCCACAACACCATTGCCAAGCAATAACAAAATAGATGTGCCAACAAATTCTGAAATAAAAGGAGACATGATAAGTCAGTTTAAAGTTTGAGAGTTTAATGTTGTTTATAAGATAGCCTTCCGCAAGTTTTTTAAAAGTTGTTAATTGATCTGTTATCCATTGTTCATCTTTGTTTAATTCTTTCGCCATAAACGTTGCAACTGCAGGCGCTGCTTCCATTGCTGCTTTTGCATCTAAAAAAAGCAACCGTATCCTTCTTGCTAAAATATCTTCCACTGTTATTGCCATTTCATTTTGAATCATCCATTTTACTTCTGCTTTGGTATATGGATATTGCGGATGAATTTTTTCTGGTAAGCGAAATATCTTCTTCCATCATCTTTTCTATCATCAACGCATCACTTCCATAAATGGATAAATGAGAAGTGTCTTTTTGTATTTGTATATCCATGCAATGGCAAATCTTTTGTGTTGCAATCAGTATCCCTTAAGCCTGCGTGCTTTCATTGCTTTATCAATTGCATGTTCTGCCATGCTCCGGTAGGTTGTCCATTTGCCACCGGTAATATGTATCAATCCAGATGGCAATACTGCTATATGATGGTCCCTTGGCATTACGGCTGTTTTCTTTTTATCACCTGATTTTGACCAATGGCCGCAGGCCAACAAATACAGATTGCACATCAGCATAATCAATATTCCGCAGCAGCATAGCGGTTGAAATGGCTGACTAACAAAATCAATTTCTTCTTGTAATGCCATGGGTTCAGTCGAAATATTTTCAACCGGCGTATCTGTTGTACCAAATAATAATTTATCATGCCAGGGTATGGCAAACAACACTCTTCCATCATCTGTTTTTGGCACCATCAAACCAGCAATGCCATTAAAGAATTTTTTATCCACCACTAAATGAATGCCCTGTGATGGTGCAATGGTTTGTTCTTTGTGCCCTTCTGCCATTTGCAATAATTCATCAGCAAATACACCTGTTGCATTGATGACGGCTTTTGCTTTTAATTGAAATGTATTGCCTCTTAATTCATCTTTCGCAATTACTCCTTTTATTTTTTCATTTTCTTTTATAAAACCAGTTACACCAAAATAATTGATCACAGTTGCTCCCTGTTCCGTTGCTGTTTGTGCAAGATTGATGGCAAGACGGCTGTCATCAAACTGCCCGTCAAAATATAAAACACCACCAGTTAATTTATCAGCTGCCAAACCGGGCAGGTTTCTTAATGTTCCTTTTTTTGATAAGAATTTTGTTTTGCCCAAACTTAATTTGCCTGATAAAAATTCATACAGCCACAAGCCAAACCAGTAATACCATTTTTGACAGTTGTTATAAAAAGGAACAACAAAAGCAAGCCTGTGGCAAACATGCGGCGCATTTTTTAACAGTCTTCCTCTTTCCTGTAATGCTTCTCTTACCAACCTTATATTTCCCTGTGCCAGATACCTTACACCGCCATGCACCAGTTTTGTTGCCCTGCTTGATGTGCCTTTTGCAAAATCATATTTCTCCAACAGTAAAGTTTTATATCCACGGCTGGCAGCATCCACCGCACAGCCAAGGCCGGTAGCTCCTCCGCCAATGATGATGATGTCCCATTGGGAAGTGGTTTGTATTTGTTGTATAGAAGAATCTCTGTTCATTTACCTCACACCAACCCCTTTCCTTTGAGAGGGACTTTGGCGCTTTTATATTTTAAGTTTAAATCTCTTCGCAAGAGTGGCAACCGGTTAATTCAGCGAAATGCATAAAAATTAACCTCTTTTCCAAATCCTCTTCACCTTCTTTTCTTCTTTTATCTTTTAGCTAAAACCTCACTGCTGCTTTCACCGCTCTCTTCCATCCCTTCTTCAATTCCTTTCTTTCATTTGCTTTCATCACAGGAGAAAATGTTTTGTCGATCTGCCATTGCTGTTGCAGTTCATCAATACTATTCCAGTAACCAACAGCAAGCCCTGCTAAATAGGCGGCACCCAATGCAGTGGTTTCTGTTACTTTTGGCCGCAACACTTTTGTTTTTAAGATATCACTCTGAAACTGCATCAGCAGATCATTCACTGTAGCGCCGCCATCCACTCTTAATTCTTTTATAGAAATATTGGAATCACTTTCCATTGCCAGCAATACATCCATTGTTTGGTAAGCGATGCTTTCCAATGCAGCCCTTGCAATATGTGCAGCAGTGCTTCCTCTTGTCAATCCTGTTATCATTCCTCTTGCATCCTGTTTCCAGTATGGTGCACCCAAGCCAGTAAATGCAGGCACAACATATACACCGCCGTTGCTGTCAACCTGTTTTGCCAATGCTTCCACTTCAGCAGAAGTTTTTATAATTCCCAATCCATCTCTCAGCCATTGCGTAACAGCACCGGCAATAAACACACTTCCTTCCAATGCATATGCTGTGTTGCCATTTATCTTCCATGCAACTGTTGTCAATAAATTATTTTTTGATGTTACAGGTTGCTCGCCTGTATTCATCAGCATAAAACAACCGGTGCCATAAGTATTTTTTACCATGCCCGGTTGTGTACATAGTTGTCCGAACAATGCGCTCTGCTGGTCGCCTGCAATACCTGCCACCGGAATTTTTGCATTGCTGAAAGCGCCGATGTGTAGCCAAAAATTTCACTGCTGCTTTTTATTTCAGGCAAAATATTTTTTGGAATAGTAAGCATGGCAAGTAATTCATCATCCCATTGCAGTGTATGGATATTGCACAGCATGGTACGGCTGGCATTGCTTACATCCGTGGCATGTACAGTGCCGTTAGTGAGGTTCCATAAAAGCCAGGTATCAATAGTGCCAAAACACAATTCGCCTTTGGCTGCTTTATCTCTTGCACCTCTACATTATCCAATATCCATTTTATTTTAGTGCCGCTGAAATAAGCATCAATCACCAACCCTGTTTTTTGCTGTACTAATTGCTGTCTGTTCTTTGCTTTTAATTCATCACAAATAGAAGCTGTTCTTCTGTCCTGCCATACAATAGCATTATAAATTGGCTTGCCGGTTTTTCTTTCCCACACCACCGTTGTTTCTCTTTGATTAGTGATGCCGATGGCTGCAATATCCTGTGGAGTGAACCCTGCCATGCTGATGGCTTCTGCTGCCACACCGAGTTGTGTACTCCATATTTCCATCGGGTCATGCTCCACCCAGCCGGGCTGCGGAAAAATTTGTGTAAACTCTTTTTGTGCGGTGGTTACAATAGCACCATCATGATTAAAGATGATGGCCCTTGAACTGGTAGTGCCCTGGTCAAGGGCAAGGATGTATTTGGACATGCAAGCAATTTTGTTTTGAAGATAAAGCAAAGTTGGAATTCTTTCTATCAAAAAACAAAGGCCCTGAAAACAGGACCTTCATTTTAATATTTATCATAAGGAAATTTATTCTGTCACCGCCACCCTCTTTGTTTCCCTCAATCCATCCATCGAAAATACAATGGTGTAAATACCTGCCGGCAGATCACCCATGTGAATATGACCGCTATTAATTCCTTTTTCTGCAGACAGGTCAAGCTTCATTACTGTTTTGCCAACAGCATCAATTACCATAGCTTTCATTTCGCCATCCCTGTCTGAATTAAACTGGAACATCAGGTGACCAACATCCCTGCTAACCGGGTTTGGCGCCATATTGAAGATCAATTTTTTTACCGCAGCATCATTACGTACCAGCTTTACAGACGAAAAGCTGAATTTGCCATCCTTGTCAACTGCTTTTATCATATAGTAAACATACCGGGCATTCATGTTAAGCTCTTCATCCCTGAAACTGTACGATTGCAATACATCAGAATTACCAATGGCATTTACACGGCCTGCTTCCACGTAATCTTTTCCATCAATACTTTTTTGAACAGAGAAGTAAGAAAGATTTTGTTCCGAAGCAGTTTGCCATGTTGTGCTGACAACTTTATTTGAATAAGCAGCATTAAAATTTTTAAGCTGTACCGGTACCACGCCGCTGGCAGTAAAAGTTCCCACCATTCCTGTAATACCATTGCTGCTATGTATCTCACAATAATAACGGTAGCTGCCTGATCTTGTAACGGTGTAAGAATAAGAATGTGGTAACACTGCCCGGTGAACCACTGTTTATAGCGGCAGCACCTGCAGGAACAGAGCCCATTGGGTTGGTGGTTACATTATGAAAATTACCTGGCGAAAAATTAAATTGTATCACATCACCCACTAATACATTGGGAATATTTGATGGTGAAAACTGGAAATTAGCTAACGGTAACATTAAAAGTAGTGGCATGAGAAAGGATGGATATAAACAATACGAAAACCGAAATAGTAAACTTTTTCATGATTTATTTTTTAAAATATATGGTAAACTGAAACAAAGGCTGGCTCTTTTATTACGGGGAAAGATTTTAGAAGGTTGCCACGATAATAATTTTCATTTCCTTTTTTAAAAGCGGTTATTATTTATCTTTAAACAAATTTTATTGATAAAGCCTGCTTTATGAAAAATATACTGTTTACCTGTTTGTTTATTGCTGTTCTTTTTTCCTGCTCAAAAAAAGAGGATACACCTGGTTCACAAAATCAGCCTCCATCAGCCAATGCAGGCACCGATATATCTATCAGCTTTCCTCAAAGTACTGTTACATTAAATGGTTCAACTTCAAGCGACCCTGATGGTAGTATTGTAACTTACCAATGGAAATATATCAGTGGCCCGGCTGGGAGCAGTATTGTAAGTGCAGCCGCCGCAAATACGATAGTAAATGGCCTTGTGGCGGGTGTATATGTATTTGAATTAAAAGTTACAGATAATAAAGGCGCAACTGCTGTTGATAATGTGCAGGTAACTGTGCTGCCTGCCCCGGAATTTGATCCGCCAACTTATGGAACACCTTATACAGGTGTGCCTGCTACAGAAGACATGGTGATGTATGAGGTAAACGAAAGAGCATTTAGCCCAACAGGTAATTTCCAGGGCATTATCGACAGGCTCGATTCAATAAAGGCACTGGGTGTAAATGTGATCTGGTTAATGCCCATTCATCCCATCGGTATTACAAGAACAGTTAACTCTCCTTACTGTATAAGAAATTATAAAGAAGTAAATGCTGAGTTTGGTTCGTTAGGTATTTTAAGAGACCTGGTATCGCAGGCGCATCAAAAAAATATGGCAGTGATCATTGATTGGGTGGCAAACCATACCGCATGGGATAATCCGTGGATAAGCAACACATCATGGTACACACAGGATGGCGCAGGCAATATTGTTATTCCGCCGGGCACCAATTGGAATGATGTGGCAGATTTGAATTTCAATAGTAATGATATGAGGCTGGCAATGATAAAAGCAATGAAGTACTGGGTATTGGCAGCCAATGTTGATGGCTTCAGAACAGATGCAGCAGACATGGTGCCTTTTGATTTCTGGAAACAGGCCATTGATACATTAAACAATATGCCCGGCCGCAATCTTATCTTATTAGCAGAGGGGGGAAGAGGCGATCATTTTAATGCAGGCTTTCAAATGAATTTTGCATGGGACTTTTACAATACTTTAAAAAATGTTTTTGGAAGTAATGGAGCAGCCAGCACAGTTTTCACCACCAATACAAATGAGTATAACGGCATACCTGCCGGTAAAAAGAAATTGCGTTTTACAACTAATCATGATGAGAGTGCCTGGGATGCCACACCAATAACAATATTCAATGGAAAGGCTGGCGCATTGGCTGCGGAAGTAATTGCTGCGTACTTAAATGGCGTGCCGTTGATTTACAGCAGCCAGGAAGTGGGCAGGGCAACCACCGTTCCTTTCTTTAGTAATTCACCCATTGACTGGACGCAGAATTATGATATGAAGGCGGCATATAAAAACATCTTTGCTTTTTACACCAGTTCAAATGCGCTAAGAAGAGGAACTGTTACATCCTTTGCCAATAACGATGTTGTTTGCTTTACAAAAACATCCGGCGCAGAAGAAGTGCTTGTAATGGTAAATACAAGAAACAATACAGTCAACTATACACTGCCTTCATCACTGGCAACTACATCATGGACAAATGCCTTTGATAACAGCGCTGTTAATTTATCAACCAACTATTCTTTTGGGGCTTACCAGTATGTTGTTTTAAAAAGATAATTCTTCTGAATTTTTTAAAAGCGGTTTGCAAGGTTTTGTAATTACGATAAAAATCGTTTAACAAAACCTTGCAGCCTTTTAACACCAGCCATTTCGTTTCAGCTTTTTCTTTGTGTGGCCTTTTTATTACTCACCTTAAACCTTCCAGTATGTCACACAAAAAAGATTACATTTTATTTCTTGCTGTTATCCTGTTTGCAGTTAGCTGTCAAAACAAAAAAACAAAACAGGAGCATGATAACACCAATGTAACTGTAACAGCTTCGCCTGATACAGCAGCTACAAACTATAATGAAGCAGTAAGCATAAGTGCTTACAATGATGCATACACCAGCAGCATCACCCAAAAATTTATTGTAAAACCAAAAAGAGTTACCATCCTCACTGGTAAAAAAGGATTAAAAGTAACAGTAAACCCTGCAGAGCTTGAAACAGAAGATGGTGAGCCTGTGAACGGCAATATCACTGTAAAAATGGTGGAGCTTACCAGCAGCGAAGACCTTTTTAAAAGCAATGCCGCCACTATGAGCAATGGAAGATTACTTGCTTCCGGCGGTAGCTATTTCATCGGCATGGAATGTAATGGCAAAAAGTTACAGGTAAAAAACAAACGCACCATTAAAATGGAATTTCCTCAATTGAAAGAAGAAGAAATGGAATTGTTTTATGGCGATAAAGACAAAGAGGGAAATATTAACTGGGCAAAAGCTGAAGAGCCTTTATCATTTAATTCCACTCCCGATAAAATTGCAGTAAGGGCTGTTTATAATCCACCTTTTCCGGATAACGAACAAAGAAAAAGATATAAGAGCAAGTTTAAACTGTATAAAAAATTAACTGATACTGTTTATTACCAGGATAAACTGATGTCTATAGAAAGATTGATACATACACTTAAAAACAATGGCGTAGATAAAAATATTGATACCTTATTGATACCTGCGTATGATTTTTATTATGGGCTTGAATACAACCGCAATTATAAATACGATACCATCAAACGTTACCGAATTGTTTCCTGCAAAGACATAGAAGATGATATTGCATACTGGGAAGCAGAGAAAAAAATAACAGCAGAAAGAGATGAGGCAAACCGCAGGTACAATGCTGAATGGTGGAAGCAAAAAGATGACGGAACTTTAGAAAGTAAAATTCAACGGTACTATGCACCATCATCAGTAAGAAAATTAGGCTGGATCAATTGCGACAGGTTTTATGAATCTCCGCAACAGATTGAAACACCCGTTGAGTTGCCAGCTTTATTCACCAAAGCAGATGTGCAGTATTTCCTCATCTTTAGATCATTCAACGGGTTAATAAGCGGACGGCTGATGAAGAATGATAAACAACAGTATATACTGCCCAATTTGCCAAGGGGTGAAAGAGTTACCATAGTGGCTTTTGCTAAACAAAATGGACAGGTGTACAATTGCAGCGAAGATTTTACTATCACTAAGGATAAACCGGTAAAGCCTTCTTTCAAGGAAATTTCAACAGAAGAAATGAAGAAAATGTTTGGCAGCAACATTTCGATGTAACCAGGAAGTAACTGCTGGCATGGTTTTATTGTTATACAGTGTATAATTATAAAACCATTTTTTATGTCAGTAAACTTATTAGAAAAGGTTGTACAGAATGTTAACTGTCCACCTTTACAGAAGATAGACCCGAATACACATAATGACGGCATACAACACTATACATTTGAGCAGGCGTCAATACCTGCGGTGCTCACAGCAATGTATAAATATGTGCAATCCGATCCGGGAGCAGAAGAGGTGTTACGGGGAACTGCATCCACGAATTGGGTAATTAAGATCTTCCACGGCAACCATAATGACACTGCGGAAAAAATTAAAACTTTTTCGGGGATGAATGTAATAGATGCAGAAATTAAAATGAATGCTGTTGCTGATGCTGCTATTGCAATAATGAAACAAAACTTAGTTGAAGGGGCAGGTATAAAAGAAGTGAAAACTTTTTTCCTCAATCAAAGAAATAATATTCTTCCTTACCTGGTACCTGAGCTTCACCTGGGTGAATTACTGGATGATGATACCATTGATGATAATGTAAATAAAATGGAAGGCCCAATATCAAGTTTAATGAAAGGTATTGGAGCTGCATTCTCAAATCCCGTTACAAAAGAAGACGTAAATAAAGTTTGACCGCACTCAAATTCTTGATTTTTCATGGCTATACTTAAGCCGCACAATTTCAATTGTGTGGCTTTTTTTTGTTGTGGTGGTTGAGCAAAAGAACAATTGCTTACTTTTATTTCGATGCCTTTCAATAATTATCATCAACTGCAAATAGTAAATATTGTTACTGAAACAAAAGTTGCAAAAACTTTTGTGCTGCATTCATTGAATGGCTGGCAACCGCAATACAAGCCTGGGCAGTTTATAACACTGGTATTTAATACAAAGTATGGTGAAAAGAGAAGAAGCTATTCTGTTTCTTCATCGCCAGTACTGAACGAGGCGCTTTGCATCACTATTAAAAAAGTTGATAATGGTGAATTTTCAAGATTAATGCTTTCGCATGCAAAAGTTGGGGACGTTATATTATCATCCGGTATCACCGGTTTCTTTTTGCTGCCTGATAGTGATAAGGAGATTGAACAATTTTTCTTTTTTGCCGCCGGTAGCGGCATCACTCCCTGTTATCCGCTTATCAAAACATTGCTGCATACAAGCAATAAAAAAGTGGTGCTGATCTATAGCAACAGGAACCATGAAGAAACCATTTTTTATAAGCAACTACAGGTGTTGCAAAATGATTTCAGCAACAGGATCCAGATCCATTTCCTTTTTAGTAATAAAATAAATGTGTACGAAAGCCGGTTGAGCAACTGGCTATTGCAGCAGTTGTTGAATAAATATCATGCAGCGCCAAAAGAGAAAGCACTGTTCTATTTGTGTGGCCCGTTTGAATATATGCAGATGATAACCATTACGCTTTTGAATGAAGGCATTGAACAAAAAAATATCCGTAAGGAAAACTTTAATTCGCTGCCAAGAATAATAAAACCAGTGCCGCCAGATACAGCCCCCCACAATGTATCGATCCATTTTCAAAACCAGGTTCACAACATAGCTGTTCAGTATCCTCAATCAGTGTTGGCTGCGGCTAAAGCAAACAATATTGCCTTGCCCTATAGTTGTGAAGCAGGCCGCTGCGGCAGTTGTGCCGCTACCTGTGTAAAAGGGAAATTCTGGATGGCATACAATGAAGTATTGATGGATGATGAACTGGCAAAGGGAAGGATATTATGTTGCCAGGCATACCCGGTAGAAGGGAATGCGGAAATATTTGTATGATATTATTATAAAATATTTTTATCTTCATCACAACTAAAACTTTATAACCATGGATACTCAAAACTTTATGGGCCAGGAAGAAACTCCGGCAACTCCTCCTACACCGGATGAAAAGACAATGGGCATATTGTCACATATCCTTTGTATTGTTGGCGGCTTTATAGCACCGCTGATAATTTATCTTATCAAAAAAGATGAATCGGTTTATATACGAGAGCAAGCGAAGGAAGCATTGAATTTTCAGCTTACTATGTTGATATGTTATATTATATCATGGATACTGATATTTGTGCTTATAGGGCTGCTTTTAGTTTTTTTAGTTTTAATATGCAACCTTGTATTCATTATCATTGCCACTATAAAAGCAAGTGAAGGCAAATTGTATAAGTACCCAATCAACTTCAGGTTTATAAAATAGTATGTGCATAATAATGTGCTAAACAGGTGCAAAACAACAGCCTTAAAAATTTGGAAACGGCTTTACTGAAGTACTATCTTTAATGAACAATAACAAAGACAGAAATTCGGAAACGAAACGAAGTTTTTGGTAGGTTACAAAAAATCAGAAATGATATAATAAAGTAACCACGGAACCATCGGGTTAACAGAAACAAAGTGCAAACTGAGTAGAAGTGAAACTTGATGGTTTCTTTTTTGTGCCTGTTTCCCACAAGGCACGAACTTCACAAATTTGCTCCCTTGGTTTTCTTGGCGTATTAGTGGGATATTCTCCACCATTCACAAACTCGATTAAACTGCTACATTTGCTGCTTTATAAAAATATGCAGTTAATACAGGTTACAGACAGCAATTTATCAAAGCAATTTTTGCAGGTGGCAGTGGAGTTGTATAAAAATGATACAAACTGGATACGGCCTTTGGATAAAGACATTAATGATGTATTTGATGAAAAGAAAAACAAAGCCTTTCGGTTTGGCGAAGCCATACGATGGATATTAAAAGATGATAGTGGAAAATTGATTGGCCGTATTGCTGCTTTTACAAATAAAAAATATAAAAACAAAGGTGATGATGTGCCGGTTGGCGGCATTGGTTTTTTTGAATGCATCAATGACCAGGAAGCAGCTGATCTTTTATTAGATACTGCAAAGCAATGGCTTGCAGAAAAAGGGATGCAGGCAATGGATGGCCCCATCAATTTTGGTGAACGGGATAAGTGGTGGGGTTTGGTAACAGAAGGATATTACGAACCGCTGTATTGCATGAATTATAATCCGCCTTATTATGTGCAGTTGTTTGAAAACTATGGGTTCAAAGTTTTCTTCAACCAAATTTGTTTTGGTCTGGAAGCACAAAAACCTATCTCACAAAAAATATTTGACCGGCTATGCTGCATTGTCTGCACAGCCGGGCATGCAGTGTGAAACTGATTGATAAAAATAACCTTGAAAAATTTGCCGCAGACTTTGTAACTGTGTACAATAAAGCATGGGCAGGGCATGGCGGTTTAAAACAACTGGCGCTGGAGCAGGTAAAGATCATGTTTAAAAAGATGAAGCCGGTAATGGATGAACGCATCATTTATTTTGCCTATCATTATGAAGAACCCATTGGCATGTTTCTTAACCTGCCCGACCTGAACCAGTATTTTAAACACATGAACGGAAAATTTGGGTTGTTGCAAAAACTATATTTTCTGTACCTGCAAAAATTCAAACCTTCAAAAAAATTTACCGGTCTTGTGTTTGGCGTGGTACCGGAGTGGCAGGGCAAAGGAGTGGATGCTTTTTTGATTGGCGAATGCCAGAAACTGGTGCAGGCGCCATCCAAGCCTTATCTGTCTTACGAAATGCAATGGATCGGTGATTTTAACCCCAAAATGATAAATGTGGCAGAAAGTTTTGGCGATACTTTCCGAAGCCGCAACCTTGCTACTTACCGGTATTTGTTTGACAGGGAAAGGAGTTTAAGAGGCATCCGATTTTTGATTTGAAATTGTTGCCCCCATCCCCTGAAGGGGTGAAATTATTAAGCAAATATCGTCAGCTTTATTTTTAATGCAATAAGCTTTAGTAAATTGCAATCTATTAATCAATTAATTTAAAAGCCGAGCTACGGACTTGGGGTATGGATAATTTCATCGTTTCAGCAAGAAAATACAGGCCACAGAATTTTAATACTGTGGTGGGGCAGGCGCATATCACCACTACTTTAAAAAATGCCATTAAGAATAATCAACTGGCGCATGCTTTTTTGTTTTGTGGGCCAAGAGGTGTGGGTAAAACAACCTGTGCAAGAATATTAGCCAAGACCATCAACTGCGAAAACCAAACAAAAGATGGAGAAGCCTGCAATACATGTAACAGTTGTGTTTCTTTTGATGCAGGTACTTCTTTAAATATTCATGAACTGGATGCTGCCAGTAATAACTCTGTGGATGATATAAGAAGTTTGGTGGAGCAGGTTCGCTTTGCACCGCAGGCTGGTAAATACAAAGTATATATTGTGGATGAAGTTCACATGCTGAGTTCATCTGCATTCAATGCATTTTTAAAAACACTGGAAGAGCCACCGCCGTATGCCATTTTTATTTTGGCCACAACAGAAAAACATAAGATACTTCCAACCATACTCAGCCGCTGCCAGATATTTGATTTTAAACGTATCACCAACAACGATACGGTGGAGCACCTGCAGGAAATTTGTGACGAAAGAAGAAATAAAAGCAGACAAAGCAGCCCTGCACATCATTGCTCAAAAAAGTGAAGGCTGCATGAGGGATTCGTTGAGTATTCTTGATAAAATTGTAAGCTTTACCAGTGGCGAATGTTACTTATGCCAATACACTGGAGCATCTGAATATTCTGGATGAAGATTATTATTTCAGGCTGCTGGATTATTTGCTGGCGCAGGATGTAAGCAGTGCTTTATTAATGTATGATGAAATAAACCGCAAAGGTTTTGAAGGCGATACGGTGCTGAATGGCTTTGCAGAATTTTTACGCAACCTCTTAGTAAGCAGTGATGCAAAAGTGGCCATGCTGCTGGAAGTAGCAGATGATTTTAAACAAAAATATTTGCAGGTAGCACACAAAGTGCCTGCTGCATTTATTATCAGTGCACTCAATATTTTAAGCGAAGCAGAAATAAGTTACAAGCAGGCAAGAAATAAAAGATTGCATGTAGAACTGACCATTATCAAACTCAGTTATCTTCAACAGGCGCTTGAACTGGTAAACGACAATGGCGTAAGTAAAAAAAAAATAACTGAAGGCAGTAAGGTGGTTGCTTTTAAAGCGCTGCCGGTTTACAAAGTAAAAAGTGATCAGTTGCCGGTTATCAGTGAAAAGCCTTTACCAAGGCAGGAAGCTAAACTGATAGTTGAGGAACCTGATGTGAAATATGAAAAAGCGATTGTAAAAACGGCTCACCCGACCGAGCAGCTATCAACCAACAACCTGCCTGCCGGACAGGCAGGCGACCAACCACCAACCAAAACAGGCCTTGCCTCATTGCAAAAACTGCGGCAGCAGATAAAAGACCAAAACAGTAATGGCTTTACAGAAGTTAAAATAATTACAGAAGAAGAGTTGCACAAAGCATGGGAGCAGTTATTGGGTCAATTAAAATCCAGGGCAAATAACTCCGCTGTTACAAATAATTTAAAAAGTGCTGAGTTAAAAATTATTGATAACAATAGTATTGATATCATTACTGAAACTGAAATTCAAAAAGCTTTTGTGGAAACACAAAGGGCCGATCTGGTGGAGCACCTGCAAACATGGTTTAATAACAGGGCGCTCACTTATACAGTAAGTGTGGTAGAAAAAGAAACAAGTGATAAACCACAGGAAATTACGCTTAGCCGTAAGCAGCAGTATTTAAAAATGATTGAAGAATATCCACTGGTAAAAGAATTGAAGGAGCGGTTGAAACTGGAGTTGGAATAAGCGGCTTTAAAATTGTATTATATTTGAATTACAAAGAGAATTATGGAAACACTTACAATTGATAAGAAAAAATTTGTGGTTATTGAGCAAAAGGAATTTGATAAGATACAATTGCAGGCTGCAAAAAAACAGAGCCAGTTAGAAAATTATCGCTGGCCGCAGGAAAAAAACATGCTTATAAATTAATTGATAAGTGGGCAAAAAATAGAAGTGAAAAAATTGGCTATACAAAAGGCCGCCGGTTAACCGGCGGCCTTTTGTATTGATGATATTTTACTGAATCAGTTTTGCAATGTCGGCCAATGGAAAACTATTGGCGGCAGACAGTACCTGGTTTTCATCAAGGCCATTTGCCGTAACCGTCATTAATGCACCATTAAAAGGTATTTGTAAATTGTAATTGGGCTTGCCGTCTGTGCTTTCACCCTGTTTTTCAAGCCTTGCTTTGTAGCCCTGTACTTTTACTGTTTTGGTATTTTCATCCCTTACCATACCGCCAAACATTGTTGAATTAAGCGCTGCATTCAATGCACTTACCAGTGGAGAATTATTGATGATTTCAACGCTAAACTTCCCCTGCCTGCCATAGCTGCGGTGGATGGTGGCGCCAATAAATCCAACATTTGCACCCACACGGTCCTCTTTTGTATTGGAGGCAAGGCTGTCTAACCTTTGCGGCATCAGTTTTAAAACTTCTTTGCCAATGATAATATCAAGTTCCTGCAATGCCTGTTGCAATGCAAAATGTGCCTCTTCCAGTTTGCCTGTAGCATAAGAGCTTTTTGCAGTGGTCATTTGCTTTTTAAAATCGCCTTGAGCAAACAAAGCCATGCTTACAAAAAAGAAAGCTATTAATATGGTAATTGATTTCATGATCGTATTTTTTGAATATTGTAATTATTGTTCACCTAAACTTTTTTTGATACCATCAATATCAAATATATTGGCAGCTTTCATCACTTCGTTTTCATCAGCAAAGTTGATGCACTCCCACACTATCATTGATGTTTGTCCCATTGGCACAATGAGTGTATAGCCTTTATCATCGCTGTATTGTATAATAGCTTTGTTGCCTTTCACTTTTACCTGCTTCATATTCTGCGTTTCTGCATTTGCCTGCATACCGTAAGCATTATTAAAGTAAAGGTTCACCCAGGCTGAATACATTGCATTGTTTCCAATGGTTACGGTTAGCTGCTTATCTTTTTGATCAGCGTACACTCTTTGAATGGTCATATTATTCCATCCCCATTGTGCCGTTGATACTTTATCCTGCGTAGAATCTTTTTCTAACCCATTAACAGGGTTTGGCAAAGCATTTAAAATTTCCCTGCCCAATTGTATTTCCACACCCATCAGTGCCTGTTGAAGAGAATAGCGGGCATCACTGTATTTAGCAGCAGTATGGGCAGCCTCGGCATCCAGCATTTGCTGGTTCACATCTGGTGGCTCTGTGTTTTTTAAGCCACCACCGCCTTTGTTAGTTGGCTTGCCCTTTACAGAACTGGAATTACCCTCTTCAGAACTGTTGTTACTATTATCACTGCTATTACTGTTGTTGTTAGTGCTGTTACTGCTATTGCCATCAATCTTTT
The DNA here is from genome assembly GCA_963814445.1 of uncultured Chitinophagaceae bacterium. Lineage (GTDB taxonomy): Bacteria > Bacteroidota > Bacteroidia > Chitinophagales > Chitinophagaceae > Ferruginibacter. The sequence goes on along the minus strand of CAWFCU010000025.1, from coordinate 257,628 downwards.
TCTCAGCAACTTCCTTTGCTTTGTCTTTTAGTTTTTTTAAAAACTGTGCCTGTGCCTGTTGAAATGAGAAGGCGCTGATAAATAGCATCAGCAAAATTGTTTTTTTCATTGCCGTAATTTTTTTACTTAAAAAAATGAGGCCGGATGATTTTTCAACGATGGATAAAAGGATTTAGAAAGATACTATCTTTTACTTGTAAATAAAAGTGTTATACAGGAAATAAAAAGTCCCCCGTTAGCTAACGGGGGACTTTTTATGCTGACAATAAAATGTTTTATGGGAAAATACCTAACTCTACATAGCTGGTAGCTACTTTGTTAATAGCACTTACATAAGCTGCGGTACGCATATCAGGAATTGCAGGATTGCTTTTCCATATCTCCATAATCTCCCTGGTAGCACTTATCATTGTTTCTTCAAGGCCGCTGTGCACCAGTTCCTGTTCATCAGCGCCATGCACAATTGATTTCTTTCTGTTCATCACTTACCTGTTTGCCGCGTCAGTGTCTTCCATCTGCTTTAATAATCTGCATGTTCATATTTTCAGTAAAACGTTTTTCCATACGGCCATAACGAACATGGCTAAGGTTTTTCAACCATTCAAAATAACTCACTGTAACACCACCTGCATTCAGGTACATATCAGGCACACATAAAATTCCTTTTTGTGCAAATACTTCATCTGCTTCTGGTGTACAGGGGCCGTTGGCTGCTTCGCCAATTATCTTTGCTTTTACCCTTGGTGCATTTTCGCCATTGATAACATTTTCCAATGCAGCCGGAATAAGAATATCACATTCCAGTTCCAGTGCATCGGTTGTTTTTGCAAGGTTAGTTGCACCGGGAAAATTTAGTATAGAACCTGTTTTCATTTCTGATGCTGAAAAACTTCTTCTTCATTCAATCCATTGGCATTATAAATAGCACCATCATGTTCAGCAATGCCAATTACTTTTGCACCATGCTCCCTGAAAAATTTTGCACAATGGTAACCCACATTACCCATTCCCTGTACCACAACTGTTTTTCCTTCAATACCAATAGCTAATCCCAGTTTTTCCATTACATCAGGCATGTTACATACTTCACGGATGCCAAAGAAAACACCCAGGCCGGTTGCTTCTTTACGGCCACGTACACCACCTTGTGTAATAGGCTTACCGGTTACACAACCGGCAGCATCAATTTCACCGGGTTTTAATGAAGCATAAGTATCCACTATCCAGGCCATTTCTCTTTCACCGGTTCCATAATCCGGTGCAGGTACATCAATACCGGGGCCAATAAAATTTTTCTTTACTAATTCTGATGTATAACGGCGGGTGATTTTTTCCAGTTCATACACACTGTATTTGCGTGGATTGATTTTGATACCACCTTTACCACCACCAAACGGCACATTCACAATGGCGCATTTATAGGTCATCAATGAGGCAAGCGCCATCACTTCATCCTGGTTTACTTCATCGCTGAAACGGATACCACCTTTACAGGGAGATTTGTGCTGGCTGTGCTGCACACGGTAAGCTTCAATTACTTCAATAGTGCCATTGTCCCTTTTTACAGGGAAACGCATTTGGTACACACTGTTGCAGGCTTTAATTTGTTCTAAGGATTCCCAGATCCCATTTGGTGAATTTGGCGGCTTTGTCAAAGCTCCTTTCCACACTGTGAAAAAAGCTGTACGGCTTTGTTTGCTGACATAATTTTTCTTTTAATTAAGCAATCGTTGTTTTTAGATAGTAGCAACTGGCAAGCAGCTATGTTATATGTAAGTAAGTATTCTAGTTACTGGCTTTTGTCAGTATGAACTTCATTGCAGAATTTATAACTTGATTGGATAATTCAACTGTAGTCATTATTGACCTTTCTGAATTATACTTTCAACATTCGCTACCTGTACGACGGTACGCTTACTCTTTTTTTCCTTTATCTTTTCTCCTCTTAGCTTTCCTTCTCAATCTTTCCTATCTTCCTGTCAACACTCCAAACATATATAAATAAGCCAATTAAAATAGTAAGGCATACTGCCACCACAATATAAATCTTTCCATTGCTCCTCATTACATCTGCCATTTCCACTTTTTATCCTGTGCAAATAACAAGGATGTATTTAACAACATCATCAAAAGCAATATTATTTTTCCAATACTTTTCATGAGCAATTATTTTTTAGCTGTTGGTTGCAACAGCAAAGTTTTATCTTTTATTAATTGCAACCTTATTTTTAAAGTGGCGATCCATACACCCAGTAATGTCCATCCAATTACCGCAGGATAAAAAACCCTCCTGATGCGGCTGTCAACATCTTTAAAATTCAATGCCGGGTTGCCACTTTCGCCGCCTGGTGCCGCCGGGGTGCAGGCTGCCTTCCAAATTCTTGGTATTATCGAAATGGTTGCGAAACAGCATTACAAATGCAAATATGTTATACACTGCTCTTATCCTGGCTCTTTTATCAATATCGGTAAACGAACCTCTCAATACAAAATAAGCACCGTAAATCAATAAACCAATAGCAGCAAATATCAGTTTGGGTTCTTTTAATACACTACCTAAACTTTGTCCCTGGTCGGTAACCCAGGTAACGGAAACCCAGATCATTCCGGTAATATAACCCAGTATGCCAAACACACAACCTGCCGAAGCAAAATGCCTGGCAAAAATATCATTGCGTAAATCAAAATCACCAAGGTATTTAATGCTGTAAACAAAACTGATGGTAAAAAGTATCATCATAGCAAACCACATGGCCACATGAAAATACATATTGCGGATGGTTTCATTGAGAATGAGCAAGGTGCGGTACATCCAATAAAAAACCGGCCAGAAATGGTATAAACCAGTAAAAAAAAAGACGCTATTTTCCACCAGCTTTTATGCACTACGAAATGAGTTTTTAAAAGAGTGGCGCAAAGGTAGGGTAAAGGGGAAAATGAAGGAAAATTATTTTGTGAAACTGAACGATCATTAATCTTTCCATAAATAAGGAAACAATATAACCGCCATTGCAATGATCAACGCATCCAGCCCAATGATCAATCCGGTCAAATTCAATACTGCTCCTTCTTTAAATACTTCATTAAAAGCAGCTTTGCTCAACCGCATCAGTAATAACAATAATGGCAATATAACCGGAAACCCAAGTATCGCCATCAATGCTGCATTTTGCTTGCCTTTGGCAGCAATAGCACTCATTAAGGTAAATACAAGACTGATGCTGGCACCGCCCAGAATAACAATGCCAGTAAATTGCAACAGCATTGCTTACAGGGTTATTGATAAAAACATAAATAAAGAAAAGACTGACCAGGCTCATGACCAGCATCAGGATAATATTGTATAATAACTTTGGCAATGATAAATGCAACCGGCGATACAATAGTATAATAATACAACATCCTTCCTTTGCTTTCCTGCAAAAAACTTTTTGCTACTGCATTTACACAAATAAATAATTGTATCACCCAAAACAAACCGTTCCATACTTTGGCATCCAGTTCATCAACCGATAATGACAAAACAAAAATGGTGGAAGCGATATACAGCAATATGCCATAAAAAGTATGCTGCTGCCTCAATTCAAGCAGCATATCTTTTTTTAATAAACTGAATCACCGGCTTTATCATGCAGTTGCAAGATAATGATATATGTAGCTGCAAATGATGCAGCGGTTTTAGAAACGTAAAAACTATATACATGATGTTTTATGAAATCGTAATTCTACGAGTTCGTCTGAAAAAAATACCGGTTTCACCCTTAAATAGGCAGAAGTTAAGCACATAAACTGAAAAAAGTGCAGTCAAATAACTTTCGTAATCAAAAAATCTATATATATTCAGCCTTAAATTTTTAAAATCTAAAACTAACGCTTATGAAAAAACTGGTTATGGCCATTGTGTCATTCTCATTTTTACAGGTAGTATCAGCGCAGGAAAAAGATGGCTGGAGCCCAAGGCAATTCACCTTACCGGAATTACTCCTGACAAAGCCGCTACAAGGCTTTCTTTCCACAAACAATTTCAATTATTTAATTTAAACAGTGCTGCTATAAGGCAAAAATTTTTTGCTGTAGTGGATAATGGCCTGGCACATTCAGCTATAGTGTCGTTACCAAACGCAGATGGTGCAATGGAACAGTTTGAAATATTTGAAGCATCTAACTTTGAACCGGCATTGCAGGCCCGCTTTCCAGAAATCAGGGCTTTTTCCGGAAGAGGTATTACAGATAAAACTGCATCACTTAAATTGAGTTTCTCTCCACAGGGAGTACAAACAATGGTTTTCAGGGCAGATAAAGAAACTGAGTTTATGGAACCTTATTCTGCAGATCATACAGTATATGCGGTATATAAATCTCAAAGCAATATCGGCAGTATTCCATGGACCTGTTCTACCGTAGATGACAAAAGTAGTAACACTACTTGATAAAAAAGTTAGGAATACTGACTGTTGTCGGCAAGAAGTGGTGGCTGATCTTAAAAACTATGCGTTTAGCTCAGTCTGTTACTGCTGAATACTCCAACTATTTTGGTGCTACAAGTTCTGCACAGGTAAGTTTGGTGTTGGCGGCTGTTAATGCAACCACTTACACGTTGTAATGGCGTATATGAAAAAGACCTGGCTTTGCACCTGAATCTTGTTGCAACATACTACCAGCGTTATTTACTATAACTGCTTCTACTGATCCTTATTCCGCTGCAGTAGCGGTGCAGGTGGTGCATGGAACAGTGAACTGCAATCAACTTTAACTTCTGTTATTGGCGAAGCCAACTATGATATTGGCCACTTGTTTGGCGCTTCCGGCGGTGGTGGCAATGCAGGTTGTATTGGTTGTGTGTGTACCAATGGCTCAAAAGGAAGCGGCTTCACTTCACCGGCTGATGGTATTCCGGCAGGCGATAATTTTGATATTGATTATGTGGTGCATGAAATAGGCCACCAGTTGGGTGGCAACCATACTTTTTCTATGAGCAATGAAGGTACTGGTGTAAATAAAGAACCAGGCTCTGGTATTACTATCATGGGATATGCAGGTATTACGTCTTATGATGCTGCGGCACATTCAATAGCTTATTTTCACCAGGCATCTATTGCACAAATACAAGCAAACCTGGCAACCAAAACCTGCCCGGTTACTGTACTCATATCTAATGCAACACCGGTTCTGGCAGCGGTAAGCAATTATACAATTCCAAGGAGCACTCCATTTGCATTAACCGGCTCTGCCACCGATGCCAATGCAGGTGATGTATTAACATATAGCTGGGAACAAAATGACAATGCTTCTTCATCACAAACAAATGCAAGCAGCAGGGCAAGTGCTACCAAAGCATCCGGGCCTAACTGGATATCGTTTGCACCAACCACTTCTCCGGTAAGATATTTCCCAAGGTTGGCAACAATACTTGCAGGCGGTACCACCACAGGACCAATGACAGGTGGCGATGCCACAATGGTTACTGAAGCATTAAGTTCTGTTGCAAGAACATTGAATTTCCGGTTGACTGTGAGGGACAATGCCCCTTACAGTTCCACTTCGCCATATAGTGTTGGACAAACTCAATTTACTGATATGGTAGTTACCGTTAGCGCTGCTTCTGGTCCGTTTGCAGTAAGCGTACCAAACACAGCAGTGTCTTATGCAGGTAATTCAACGCAAACAATTACCTGGGCTGTAGCAAGTACAACTGCTGCACCTGTAAGTTGTGCCAATGTAAAAATTTCTTTGAGCACAGATGGCGGTCAAACTTTCCCAACAGTACTGGCTGCAAGCACACCAAATGACGGAACAGAAGCATTGGTGATACCAAATACACCAACAACCACTGCAAGGATAAAAGTAGAAGCAGTTGGAAATATCTTCTTTGATATTTCGAATGCCAACTTTACTATTACTGCCGGTTCTGCCTGCGGTACTGCAACTGGTTTAACATCTTCATCAGTTACAACTACCAGTGCAAATGTTAGCTGGACTGCAGTAAGCAGTGCTACAAGCTATGCAGTAGATTATAAATTGAATTCATCCGGCACCTGGACAAGTTTCTCAACAGCACAAACAGGAACTACTGCAAGTTTAACAGGATTAGCTTCAGGAACTTTGTATGACTGGAGAGTAACTGCTACCTGTGCTTCAGGAACAGGCGCTGCTGCAACTGCACAGTTTACTACACAAACTGTATGTGTGGCACCAGCAGGCTTAGTCGTCAACACCAGCATCAACAACTGCAACTGTTAGCTGGACAGCAGTAACTGCTGCCACAAGCTATGCTGTGGATTATAAATTAAATTCATCAGGTACCTGGACAAGCTTCTCAACAGCACAAACAGGAACATCAGCAAGCTTAACTGGTTTAACAGCATCTTCTTTGTATGACTGGAGAGTAAGTGCAACTTGCCCTTCTGGTACAACATCCGCAACAGGAGCACAGTTTACAACAACTGCACCTCCGGTATGTAATGCGCCATCAGGGTTAGCATCAACGCCTGCATCAACAACTGCAACCCTTAGCTGGACTACTGTAAGCGGCGCTGTTAGCTATGCGGTAGATTACAAATTGAATTCATCAGGCACATGGACAAGTTTCTCAACAGCACAAACAGGATTAACTGCAAGCCTTACAGGTTTAACAGCTTCTTCTTTGTACGACTGGAGAGTAACTACTAACTGTTCATTTGGTTCAAGTACGGCAACTACTGCACAGTTTACAACAACTGCACCACCTGCATGTAATGCACCAGCCGGTTTGGCATCAACACCAGGCTCAACAACAGCCTCACTAAGCTGGACAGCAGTAAGCGGCGCTGTTAGTTATGCAGTGCAATACAAATTGAATTCATCAGGCACCTGGACGAATTTCTCAACAGCACAAACAGGAACCACTGCAAGCCTTACCGGTTTAACAGCATCTTCTTTGTATGACTGGAGGGTAACTACTAACTGTACATCAGGTACAAGTACAGCAACTGCTGCACAGTTTACAACAACTGCTGCTTCTACCTGCCCCGGCCCTTATGATATTAGTACCAATGGTACTGTTTCGGGCGCTATTAGTATCCCATTCAATACTGATATAAAGGGTCTGATAAGCACTTCAACTGATAATGATTATTACAAATTTGTAATTACTACCGGCGGCACTGCAACACTTACTCTTACTACATTGCCTTTTGATTATGATGTACGCTTGTATAGCAGTAATGGCACTACACAGTTGGCTATTTCTCAAAATGGAAGTACTACAAGCGAAACTATCAGCCGTACTTACACGGCCGGCACTTATTATGTAAGAGTATATGGGTACAATGGAGCTTTAAGCACAACAAGCTGTTATACACTGAAAGTACATCTAGGTACTGCAACAAGGGAAGCTGAAGTGATTCCTGTTACCAGCAGTAAAAAAATGTTTACTGTTTATCCCAACCCGGTACAAAATACGCTGAATATAAACCTTACTGGTTATGAAGGTGTTTCTTCAATAAGCCTGGTTGATATAAACGGAAAGCTGGTAGCAGCTAACCGAACAGCACAGGTAAATTCTAAAATGGATATTTCGAAACTTACAAAAGGTATTTACCTGGTAAAAGTAATTACCGCCAGTGGCGAAGTATTAAATGCAAAAGTTGTAAAGCAATAATTGCAGAATAAATATTGAAATGTAAACGGGCGGCTTTAGCCGCCCGTTTTTTATTTAGTCAGTTTCGTTTTTTCGGAAGACAGTTGTAATAATACTGAGTTCTTTTTCTGACAACGAAGATGTCTTTTTTAAAATAGCTATAAAAGCCGCCACTTCTTTTTCACTTGCCGGGCATCCAATATTTTCTTTTTTCTCATTTGCCGATTGAATAAAACTGGTAGCAAGCAATTTCTCTTCATTGTTATAGACCAGCCAAAAAGGAATGCCCGTATCAAATGCGTTTAGTGGTTTCAATATTTCGTCAGCACCTGGATTTTCCTCTTTTTTATGTTCATCATTTTCATGTACTGTCAAATGAACAGTCACATAATTATCATCAAAGATTTTTTTGCAAGCACTATCATTTAAAGATGCATCCATTTTTTTGCACCAGCCACACCAGCTTGCATGAAAAATGACAAATACATTTTTGTGTTGTTCTGAAGCCTGTTTATATGCAGCTTTCAAAACCTCATCAGCAGTTGGCACTGTTGTTTGCGCCTGCATATTTACAGAGAAAAAAAATAAAAAGGAGAAAAGTAATATTCTTTTCATAGGTGAAAGTTGAAGAGCAAACGTGCTATTATAAATAAGAAGCCATTTCAGTTTGATATTGCTGTGCAATGATCCTTGCTTCCTCCGCAAAATTTTCTTTTTCACCTGCATAGATGATGGCACGGCTGGCATTTACCAAAAGTCCACAGTCTTTATTTTTTCCGTATTTAGTCACTTCATCTAAACTGCCACCCTGGAAACCTACACCCGGCACCAATAAAAAATGATTGGGAATGATTTCACGAATGTCTTCCAGTTCTCTTGCCTGTGTAGCGCCGGTAACAAACATTAAATTTTCTTCATTGCCCCATTCACTCACTGTTTGTAAAACTCTTTCGTATAAATGTTCACCACCTTCGAGCGGTTGCATCTCAAAATCAGCAGCGCCTTTATTACTTGTTAACCCCAAAACGATGGCCCATTTGCCTTCATATTCCAAAAAAGGACGAACACTATCTTCACCCATGTATGGTGCCACAGTGATGGAATCAAAATTCATTGTTTCAAAAAATGCTTTGGCATATTGCGAAGAGGTGTTGCCGATATCACCACGTTTGGCGTCAGCAATGGTAAAATGTTCTGCAGGAATATAATTCACCGTTCTTTCCATTATTTCCCAACCCTTCCAACCCAGGGATTCATAAAAGGCCGTATTGATCTTATAGCCTACACACAGATCTTTTGTAGCATCAATGATGGCTTTATTAAATTCAAAAATCGCATCCGGATGACTTTGTAAATGCTTTGGGATTTTAGTGATGTCAGTATCAAGACCAACCAGGAGATAGGATTTTTTTATTTGTATCTGTTCGATGAGTTGTTTTCTTGTCATGCTGCAAAAATAGACAATCAATAATAATCCGTTACATCAGGTTAATCTGCGTTCCATTTCCTCTGCAATCATCACCGAATTATCATCTCCTCTTTTCTTCAACTGCTCAATAATATTCCTCTGCGATGCTTCATCCCGGTTCTGGCTCAGCTTAAAAACATTGTCTAAGCTTTCCACTTCAATAGTAAAACCAACAATGGCTTTCATCATGTGGTCAATATATTCTTTTGGTAAACTGTCAAAAGCGCCTGCAGATTGGGTGCCTTCAAATTTATCCGACACCATCTTTACTGCTTTGTGTGTGCCGGCTTCATCCATAAAAGTTATTTTGCCTTTTGCATGAACAGTTATATAATTCCAGGTAGAACCCACGCTTGGATTGGTGTACCAGCTTGCACTTACAAAACAATGCGGCCCGGTAAAAAGCACCAGCACATTATTATTTTTTTCAAAAGCCAGGTGATGGTCTGTCTTCCGCATCAGGTGGCCCTGCAGAAATATTTTATCGCCTTCTTTTTTTATTTCTAAAGGAATTTGTGTTGCAACAGGATATTTGTCTCCGGTTCCTGTAATGAAGGCGAAAGGATTCTCATTCATAAACGTAATTACCTTTTCCGTGTCTTGTTCTGTGTAGTACGAAAATTTATACATGGCTATTTTTTTATTCCCGGCAGAAGCTCTTTACTCAACTTCAAAGGCGTCGCACCCTTGTATGATATATCTTTATTCATCAATCCAGCAACTGCAACATCTTTTCTTCCACTGCAACATCATCCCACTTTTTTTCAATCTCATCCATCTTCATCACCTGTTGCATGATAGCTTCCTGCTTAATGCTATTTTTCAATGCTTCGCTATATCTTATCTGCGGACTGAATGTTACCTGTGAATACGCAGGTGTCCATTTGTCAGGATATTTTTTACTAAAGGCCGCTTCAATTTTTTTCTGTAGTAAAAATTTAGGGTCACCCACTTTATCCCTCATTTCTACAAAATTATTCAATGCAAGTTCTGCAATAGCATCTGCATCTGGTTTCCTTAATGTTTGGTATTCATTCAAAATTAAATTCCAGTTGTCACTGTGTTTATCAATCAAGCCATTCAACACACGGCAATCTTCAAAACCGCAATTCATTCCCTGCCCAAAAAAGGGAACGATCGCATGTGCAGCATCACCGATCAATGCAAACTTATCTTCTCTCACCCATGGAAAACATTTTACTGTTACCAATGAAGAAGTTGGATTGGCAAAGAAATCATCTGCCAACGTTGGCATTATTTTATAAGCATCAGCAAAAGTTTGTTTGAAGAATATTTCTACTTTTTCTTTTGAATCTAAACTTTTAAAAGAAGGCTCACCTTCAAAAGGAAAGAATAAAGTACATGTGAAACTGCCATCCGTATTCGGCAACGCAATCAGCATATAATTTCCCCTTGGCCATATATGCAAAGCATTTTTCTCCATTAAAAATCCTCCATTGTTGCCAGCCGGTATATTCAATTCTTTATAGCCAAAGTCAATATAATATTGTTGATACTGAAATTTGTCGTGCTGTATTTGATGTGTTAATCTTGATGCAGCGTAAGCGCCATCGCTTCCAAATAACAGGTCAAAACTAAAATTAGATGTTTCAGGACTGGAAGTATTTTCAAAATGAACAACATTTTTTTTCCAGTTGACACTTTCACATTTTTCGTTAAAAACAATTTCAACGCCATGCTGTTCTGCCAGGTCCATCAGCTTTTTATTCAGTTCTCCTCTTGAAACAGAATTGATAAACTGGCCATCTTGCCCGTAAGGTTGATAAGCCGTACTTCCATCAGCATTATGCAAAAAGCGGCCATGCATGGGAATGGCAATTTTTTTTATCTCTTCCATGATGCCCACTTCTTCCAGTGCTTTAATGCCACGGTCGCTTAGCGCCAAATTAATGGAACGGCCAGCACTGATCTTCTCTTTACGCATGTCTGCCCTGCGTTCGAATATTTTTACTTTATAGCCACGTTTGGATAAATAAATTGACAGTAGTGAGCCTACTAAACCTGCACCTACTATTATTATATCTTTTTTCATGTCCTTTTAAATCGTTTCTCGTTTCTTGTTAGTCGTTGTTCGTTTCTCGTTTGCAAGATTTCAAAAATTTTAAGTGCTTGCTATTTCTTTGACTTCCTGAATTGGAAAAACGAGGAACAAGAAACGAGAAACATGCTTACTAAAGAGAAACGATGTCTTTAATTACCTGCCCAAAAGTAAATACATCGCTGAAAGTATTATATAGAGGAACAGGTGCTACTCTTATTACATTAGGCTCACGCCAATCCGCCAACACGCCATGTTGTTTCAACGACTCAAAAACTTCTTTTCCTTTTTTCAGCATCAGCATACTTGCCTGGCAGCCTTTTGCATGTGCAGGAGTAATTACTTCAATTAGTTTTCCCTTTGATGAAGAATTGATATCATTTAAAATGAAAAGTAAGTAATCACTTAGCAGTTGTCCTTTTGCAAATAAATTATTCATGCCTGCTTCTTCAAAAATATCAAGAGAAGCTTTATGTGCAGCCATGGACAACACAGGTGCATTGCTCACCTGCCATCCTTCTGCAGTCGGGATAGGTTCAAAGCCTTTTTCCATTTTAAATCTTGTTTCCTTTGTATGGCCCCACCAGCCTGCAAAACGTGGGATGTCTTTATTGGCAATATGTTTTTGATTGATGAATACACCTGATACTCCACCGGGACCGCTGTTTAAATATTTGTAACTGCACCAGCACGCAAAGTCTGCGTCCCATTCGTGAAGTTTTAGTTCAATATTGCCAACAGCATGAGCCAGATCAAAACCGCAAGTGATGCCGGCATTATGTGCAGCTTTTGTAATAGTAGCCATATCCAATACCTGGCCACTGTAATAATTTACACCACCAAATAAAACCAATGCAGTTTCATTTTTATGTTGCTCAATGGTTGCTGCAATATCTTCTGTTCTTATTTCGTATTCTCCTTCCCTGGGCGACACTTCAATAATAGCATCATCAGGGATGTAGCCATGGTAACGCACCTGTGATTCCATTGCATATTGATCAGAAGGAAATGCTTTTGCTTCACAAATAATTTTGTAACGCTGTTTTGTTGGCCGGTAAAAACTTACCATCAGCAAATGCAGGTTCACTGTCAGTTGGTTCATCGCCACAACTTCTGCAGGTAAAGCACCCACAACCTTTGCCAATTGTTCAGCAAAAATTTCATGATAAGACAGCCAGGGTTTTCTTGCATGAAAATGTCCTTCCACGCCAAAGTTGGCCCAGTCTTCCAATTCATTCACTACATAGTCCTGTGTGGTTTTTGGTTGGAGACCGAGAGAGTTGCCGGTAAAATAAATACATTCTTTTCCATTGATAAAAGGGATATAAAACTTAGACCGAAAATCTTTTAGTGAATCGGTTGCATCTAATTGTTTTGCAAAGTCAATTGTATTTTCAAAATTCATGGAAATAATAATGATTTATTATGAAAATTATGATTGATATGATTGCTGACTAATCATCAAAATCATATTAATCAAGTTTTAATCTGCGATTGCTATCACTTTCAATTCAATCGCAATCGGCGTTGGCAAACTTTTTACTTCCACTGTTGTTCTGCATGCCTGTACATCAGAAAAATATTCAGCATAAACTTTATTGTAAGTTGGAAAGTCCTTTTTCATGTTGGTCAGAAAAACAGTTACATCTACAATTTTTCCCCAACTGCTGCCGCTGGCTTCCAATACAGCTTTTACATTGGCAAAGCATTGGTGCGTTTCGGCCTCTATATCATACTTCGCAATATTTCCTTCAGTATCTAATTCTAATCCGGGAATGGAATTGTCCTTTGCATTCCTGCTGCCTATTCCTGAAAAAAACAATAAATTTCCAACTTTACGGGCATGAGGATATGCACCTAATGGTTTTGCAGCTTTATCGGTATTAATCGTTTCTTGTTTCCCGCCTGCCTGTCCGGTAGGCAGGTTGTTTGTTACTCGTTTCTCGTTTGTGGTAGCAAGCCTGTTTTGAAACTTTGGGCCACTTTTTTCTGACTGGTTCAAATATTGAATAAATGCGCCGATCTTATTTCCAACCTTGTCTGAAAGTTCGAAAAGCTCGTTATAAATTTCTTCTGAAAAATGTTTCCTGTTAAAACATCTTATTAATTGTGATTGCAATTCCGATGCTGAGGCTCTGGCAATGCTCAAAAACTGAACAAATTCATTTCTTCCTCCTCTTCCAAAGCCTTCAGCAATATTATCAGGAATAGAGCCAACAGATTTGTTGATTTGGTCTCTTAATGCAAAGTCTTTTGCTAAACTTCCTGAAATTATTTGTTCATAAAATTTTTTCTCCAATTCGTTCGCCAATTGCCAACATTCTAACTCTGTAAATTTTTTTATTGTTGCCATAACTATTTCACCTCAAATTATAAAAAAACGAGAAACATTGTATTAAAACTGCACACACACATTCTTGCTTCTGTAAAAAATTTCAAAGCTTCCCACCCACCTTCTCTTCCAACACCACTATTTTTCATTCCGCCAAAAGGGGTTCTTAGGTCTCTTAATAACCAGCAATTCACCCAAATAATTCCTGATTGCACTTTTGCTGCCATGCGGTTTGCTTTGCTTACATCCTGTGTCCAGATACTTGCAGCTAAACCGTAGTTAGTTGCATTAGCCAATTCCAATGCTTCTTCTTCTGTTTCAAAAGGCTGTATAGTTACAACGGGTCCAAAAATTTCTTCCTGGTTGGTTTTGCAATGTTGGTCTAATCCTTCAATGATGGTTGGTTCAATAAAATATCCATTAGCACAGCGGCCTTCTAATTTTACTGCATTGCCACCGCATACAATAGTGCCGCCTTCTTCTTTTGCAAGGTTGATGCAGTTCATAATTTTTTCAAAATGCACTTTACTTACAATAGCTCCCTGTTTGGATGTTTCAATTAATGGGTCACCTACAGGTTGCTTTTTTGTTATTTCGATAAAATGCCTTTTAAATTCCTCGTACGCACTTTTCTCAATCAATATCCTGCTGCCACACAAACAAATCTGTCCCTGGTTACCAAAAGAAGAACGGATGATTTCTTTAAACAACTTTGGCCAATCACAATCAGCAAAAATGATAGTGGGGTTTTTGCCTCCCAGTTCCAGGGATAATTTTTTAAACATCGGCGCTGCAATGGAAGCAATACGTTCGCCTGCTCTTGTGCTTCCTGTAAATGAAATCGCTTTAATAGCAGGATGCTTTATAATAGCTTCGCCGCAACCTGGTCCATCACCATGTACAATATTCAATACGCCATCAGGCAATCCTGCTTGCTTGCACAAATTTTTCCTAAAAGAAAAGAAGTAACAGGAGTTACTTCACTTGGCTTTGCAATTACACAATTGCCTGCAGCCAGTGCCGGAGCAATTTTCCAGGTGAATAAATACAATGGCAAATTCCATGGTGAGATACAACCAACAACACCAATTGGTTGCCGCAAAGTATAATTGATGGCATTCTTGTCTGTAGTGGAATGGCTTTCACTTGAAAAATGCATGATGCCTGTTGCAAAAAAACGAAAGTTATCGGATGCTCTCCTGATATCAACTTCCTTGCTTAACCAGAGCGGCTTTCCATTATCGTTTGTTTCTGCCAATGCCAGTTCTTCTAAATGTTCATCAATTAGATCAGCAATTTTATTTAAAACACGGAATCTTTTTTCTGTTGATGTATTGCTCCATTCAGGAAATGCTTTTTGTGCTGCGCGTTACAGCAATCTCAATATCTTTTTTATTGCTGTTAGGGATTTGATAATATACTTCAGCAGTGGCAGGATTAATACCATCTAAAAATTCTCCACTCAATGGCCCAATGAAATTGCCACCGATGAAATTTTCTAAGTGATAAGGTATTTCTAAATTTCATGTTTAAAAGTTTAAAATTTAAAGTTTAAGAGTTTGAGATTGAGTGGTTATCCTAAGCTTTCGACTTTCAACTTTCAACCTCTCAACTACATCGAGCCGGTTCTTCCGCCATCAACAGGAATATTTACACCATTGATATATGATGCCGCTGGTGATGCTAAGAAAGCCACCACATTCGCAATCTCCGACGCATCTGCAAAGCGTTTCATTGGTATTTCTTTTTTCATTTCTTCTTCCACTGCATCAACAGTACTGCTTTTTTTTGTGGCGTTGTTTTGAATAATGCTTTGCAAACGTTGTGTGCTGGTTGCACCGGGCAATACATTGTTTACAGTAATATTAAATTGTCCCAATTCATTCGCCATTGTTTTGCTCCAGCTTGCCACTGCTCCACGAATGGTATTTGATACGCCCAAATTTGCCAATGGAATTTTTACTGAAGTGGAAATGATATTGATGATCCTTCCATAGCCTGCTTCTTTCATAGAACCCATCACTGCTTTGGCAAGAATATGATTGCAGATAAGATGGCGGTTGAAGGTATTAATGAAATCTTCTTCAGCAGCAGTTGCAATTGGCCCGCCTGGCAGGCCCACCGGAATTATTGATCAAAACATGCACTGTATTTTTTGAAACAAAATTTTCAATGGCTTCTTTTACTGTATTCGGGTTTATCAAAATCAGCCACTAAATAACTGTGTTGCTGATTATAAGAATTATCCAATTGCTGAACGGCTTCTTTTAAGGCGTCCTCATTTCTTGCCATTAAAATACAGGTGGCTCCCAAGCTTTGATAATTCAATGGCAGAAGCCAGGCCAATACCTTGTGTACTGCCGCAAACTACTGCTGTTTTCTTAGTAAGAGATAAATTCATGTACAAATTTTTATCGCAGATTAATTAAGATGATCCCGATAGCTATCGGGATGATATGATTTTTCCGCTTTGCAGATTGTTGTTTAATCATACCAGTTCATATCAATCAGTGGTAATCCCTATTCAATCCGTATCAAACTTAGTCAAAATGTTGTAATTTTCGATTTTGATAATCGATTGCTTTTATTCATTAAAAAATATTTCTATGCCAGTAGCTGCTCCTTTTAATTTAAAAAAATGGATTGATGAACACCGTGACTTGCTGAAACCGCCTGTGGGCAACCAGTGTGTATATAAAGATGCAGAGAATTTTATTGTGATGGTGGTGGGTGGCCCGAATGCCCGTAAAGATTATCATTATAATGAAAGCGAAGAACTGTATTACCAGGTGGAAGGAAATATTGTATTGAAAATAATTGATGATGGTGTGCCAAAAGATATTCCTATTAATGAAGGCGATATGTTTTTGCTGCCACCTAAAACACCACATTCACCACAGCGTGGCCCAAATACGGTTGGTTTGGTGATTGAAAAAGTAAGGGAAACAGAAGAGGATGGGTTTTTGTGGTATTGTGAAAATTGTGGCAATAAATTATATGAAGAGTATAAAGTGATTACAGATATTGTAAAACAACTGCCGCCGGTGATGGAAGGATTTTACAGTGATGAACATAAACGAACCTGTAATAAATGTGGAGCAGTGATGTCTCCCCCTGTTCGGAAAGGTAATAAACTGTTTCTCGTTTATTGTTGTTCGTTGGATCGTTTCTCGTTTTTCTATATCATGCACTATGCTAAATAAGCATGCACTCAAAAAACAAAAGAGCCAATAACGAGAAACCAGGAACAAATAACGAGAAACCAGAAACGATTCTTAGAAAAATGAAAATAGACATCCACACACACATAATGCCGGACAAAATGCCCAATTGGGTACAAAAGTTTGGCTATGGCGAATTTATTCATTTAGAACACCGCAATTGCAAAGCCTGCATGATGAAAGGCGATAAACTTTTCCGTGAAGTGGATGATAATTGTTTTGATGCAGCTGTTCGTTTAAAAGAAATGGATGAAACAGATGTGACTGTACAGGTACTTTCTACCATTCCTGTGTTGTTTAATTATTGGGCAAAGGCAAAAGATGGATTAGAAACTTCCAGGTTTTTTAATGACCATATCGCTGATACAGTTGCAAAAAACTCAAAACGTTTTATTGGTATTGGTACAGTTCCATTGCAGGATGTTGATTTGGCCATTGCAGAAATGGAGCGTTGTGTTACCGAATTAAAAATGCCGGGGCTTGAAATAGGCAGCAATATCAACGGTGAAAATTTATCAGAAAAAAAATTCTTTCCATTTTATAAAAGAGCAGAAGAATTGGGCTGTGCTTTGTTTGTACATCCCTGGGAAATGATGGGAGAGCAGCAGATGCAGAAATACTGGCTGCCCTGGCTGGTGGGTATGCCGGCAGAAACATCAAGGGCTATTTGTTCCATGATATTTGGCGGTGTGCTGGAAGCCTTTCCAAAACTCCGTGTTGCCTTTGCACATGGCGGTGGTAGTTTCCCTTTAACCATCGGAAGGATTGAACATGGCTTTACTGTTCGTCCTGACCTGGTGGCGGTTGATAATGCGATTAATCCAAGAGATTATATTGGTAAATTCTGGATCGACAGTTTGGTGCATGATGAAAAAGCAATGCAATATATTATTGATGTGATGGGAGAAGATAAAATTTGTTTGGGAAGTGATTATCCTTTTCCATTGGGTGAACAGGTGCCGGGGAAGCTGATTGAGGAAATGGGGTTGCAAAATGAGTTGAAAGAAAAGTTATTTTATAAAAATGCTGAACATTGGCTGGCTTATAAAATCGTTTCTCGTTTCTTGTTGCTCGTTTGATTTGTTTCTCGTTGAGAGTTTTCAATTTAATAGGCTAAAACAAATCCGGGTAATCACTGATGATCCCATCCACACCCATTGTCTTCAGTTCTTCAATCTTTTCTTTCGTCATTCACCGTCCACGGAATTACTTTTATTTTTTGCTGATGGCATTTTTCCAAGCAATTCTTTTGTTACTAAAGAATAATGTGGGCTATAAACTGATGGGGTAAAACCTAATTGTTGCAATTGGTCTTCCAAAGAGCGTTTATCATAATCCTCAATCAACAACACAGTTGGAATAGTGGGGTAATTTGTATGCAGGTATTGCAATGTCCTCACATCAAATGATTGTATCATCACCCATTGCTCCATTTCTTTTTCTTTTATCACTTTCATCAGCATATCTACAAATGCAGCAGGCGCAGGATGATAAATATTATCAGAAAAAGGCATTGTCTTTGTCTCAATATTAAAATATGGAAAAGGCCTGTTGCTTTTTTGCATGTATGCTTTTACAGCATCAAACATAGCTGCAAGGCTGGGTTTGTGTACTGCCATTTTTTTCTGCTGCGGAAAACGTGGATGGGGTTTTAATCCAACATCATATTTTTCTGTTTCAGCAAAGGTCATTTTGAAGATGTTGTAATTTTTTTCGTCTTTTTCATCAATAAAACTGCCATCTGGTTTGGTTGTAATCTCATGATTGAAGAAGGGTTCATGCGATAAAATGGCCACACTATCTTTTGTAAATGACAACATCCATTTCTAATGTTGTTACTCCTAAGTCAAGTGCATGAATCATTGCAGGAATTGTATTCTCAGGCATTAAGCCACGGCAGCCACGATGGCCTTGTTTATCAAAAGTTGTTGCCCCTAAATCCCCTAAAGGGGACTTTTGAAGTTCACGGTTGTTTTCAGTCATTTTTTTATTTGAAGAACAAGCTATAAAAAATAAAGCAGCCGTAAAAAACAAAAAGCACTTCTTAATCAAAGAGTGCTTTGCTGAATAATGGTATGTGGTAAAAGTGAGTGACACAACGATGTTTAATTTTTATTCCTTGGCTGGCTATATAACTGGTCTGACCTGCGGTACCGACCAGAAATAAAAAGCTGCCTGCACCCCGGTCGGTTCCGTTAACCAACGGACAGACCGGACGCTTACACCAACACTTCCTGCACTTGCGTCGGTGCCATATTAGCATTCCTCATCGCAATACCTCTTGCTGCATTACCGGCAAAATCTGTAAATGCTTTCTTTGTTATCTCATCATCACTCACCATAATAGGAATACCCAGATCACCACCCTCACGGATACTTTGCACAATCGGTATTTGCCCCAGGAAAGGAATATCAAATTCCTCCGCTAAATTTTTACCACCATTCTTTCCAAAGATGTAATATTTATTGTCCGGCAATTCTGCGGGAGTGAAATAGCTCATGTTCTCCACTAATCCAATCACCGGCACTTTCAATTGCGCCTGGCCAAACATAGCAATGCCTTTTTTTGCATCTGCCAAAGCAACCAACTGCGGTGTAGTAACCACAATTACACCTGTTACAGGAACAGTTTGTACTACAGTCAAATGAATATCGCCGGTGCCCGGTGGCATGTCAATAATTAAATAATCCAGTTCGCCCCAATCCACTTCGGTTACAAACTGGCGGATGGCGCTGCTCACCATTGGCCCACGCCAAACCACAGCCTGCTTTTCATCCACCAATAAGCCAATGCTCAAAACTTTAATACCATATTTTTCCAGCGGAACGATCACGCCTTTTCCATCCACTTCTTTCATCAGCGGCCTTTCGCCTCTAAGGCCAAACATAATATGCTGGCTCGGCCCGTAAATATCTGCATCCATCAAACCAACTTTAGCGCCACCCTGTGCAAATGCCAATGCCAAATTTGCCGAAACAGTGCTTTTGCCTACACCGCCTTTTCCACTCACCACTGCAATAATATTTTTTACGCCAGCCAATAAGGTTTTTGCATCCTTACGGTTGCTGCTGGTATTGCTTGTAAAGTTTACCGTTACCACAGCTTCTTTATTCACCAATAGTTTCACCGCATTTTCGCTGGCCATACGCATCATATCCTTCATGGGGCAGGCAGGTGTGGTCAATATGATAGTAAATGAAACTTTGTTGCCATCGATCGCAATATCTTTTATCATATTCAGCGTTACCAGGTCTTTGCCAAGGTCGGGTTCCTGCACATTGCTCAGCGCCTTCAATATATCTTGTTCAGTCATCGGAGAATTATTTGTTAAAAAGCTTTTTTCAACGGCAAAATTAAGCCCTCAAACCTTTACTTTGTTTATCATTTACAGAAATGATTTATTTTTGAAACGGACATAAAATCATTAATCAATATTGTTGCGTCGCACTCTTGTACAGCATACCTTTGGGCGGCGCATTAAACCAACAAGCGCATTTCGTTATTGCAGGGCATGAATAAATTTTTACGATACATATTTTTTTCTCTCTTTTTAATTCCGGTTGCTTCCAAGGCACAATTCAGCAGCTTTAAAGATTCTGTTGTTCAGTTGTATGGAGTAGTAATGACGGCAGACAGCCTGCAGGCAGTAGAAGGTGTAACCATAAAAATAAAGGGGCAAAACCGTGGCACCATCAGCAACAATCAGGGCGTATTCAGCATCGTGGCATTAAAAGGCGACGTACTTGAATTTACCAGCATAGGTTTTAAACCCAAGAAAGCTGATATTCCAAAAGATTTGGTGGGTAACCAGCATAGCATTATCCAACTGATGGTGAATGATACCATTTATCTTGCAGCCACTATTATTAAACCAAGGCCCACAAGGGAGCAGTTTGAAAGAGATTTTATCAAGACCCAAATACCTGATGATAACCTTGAAGTGGCAAGAAAAAATAATGATGCCAATACCCGCCGCCTGCTGATGGCTACCTTGCCGCAGGATGGAAAAGAAGCCAGTAATGCCTACCTCAGCAAACAAGCTGCTAAAAATTATTACTCCGGCCAGATGGCACCACAAAATATTTTTAATCCTTTTGCCTGGGCAGAGTTTATACAGGCATGGAAGAGAGGGGATTTTAAGAGTAAGTAAGGATTGTTATTAGTGAATCGTTAATAGTTAATACAAGATACAACCGTATCATTCACAATTCACCAATAACAAATCACCAATAACAATTCCCAAAAGATTTAATTTTACTCCAACGAAAACTTTTACTGCATGTTATTTTTTTTAAATGGTTTTATGGGTAGCGGTAAATCGCATTGGGGCAAGATATGGGCTGCTGAATTTAAACTTGCTTTTGTTGATCTTGATGAAGTGATACAGATGGAGGAAGGAAGCTCTGTTGTTGATATTTTTGAAAGCAAAGGTGAAGAATACTTCCGTAGGGTAGAAGCAAAAACATTGAGGGAAGTAAGCGAACAAAAAAATACCATTATTGCCTGCGGTGGCGGCACACCTTGTTTTCACGACAATATGAAATGGATGAATGATAAAGGTATCAGTGTTTATATTTCTGCCACACCCGAAGATATTCTCCGACGCTTACTTAACGGGCAGGCACAAAGGCCACTGATAAAAAAACTCAATCCGTCTGAACTCCTTTTCTTCATTCAGCAAAAAATAAAAGAGAGAGAGCCATTCTATAAGCAGTGCAATATAATTTTACAAAGCGCTGACATTACAGAGCATACTTTTGCAGAGAAAATATTGACGTATTAATTCCTTCTTATGCACAAACAATTCCTCATCACTGCTTCTTTTCTTGGTGCTTTATCTGTAATACTCGGTGCTTTTGCTGCACATAAACTAAAAGATATTTTAGAAGCATCGTTGCTCCAAACATTTGAAACAGCAGTAAAGTATCAAATGTATCATGCACTGGCATTGCTGGCAGTTGGTATTTTGTACAAAGACTTTTCTTCTAAACCGTTGATATGGAGTGGCTGGTCATTTATTGCAGGCACCATACTTTTCAGCGGCTCATTATACCTGCTCTGTTTTATCAAACATCAAAATTTATCTGCCACATGGGTGGGAGCCATTACCCCTTTTGGTGGCTTGCTTTTTATTGCAGGCTGGTTGTTACTGGCTGTAGGCATTTCAAAAACTGCTCTTGGTTAAGAATACGCCAACTCAATTATCCACAAATTAACATTCCGCCTGCGGCTGGGTATTTTTAGTTTATATATATCTGGCCGCTGCATCTTTTCAGTATTGCTTTTATGCCGCCAGAAATGGTTTTTTAGTGAAAAGGTTTAATGACGGCATAATACCATCTAAGATTTGCCGAAACGGCTTTCGCCATTTGGCAAATCAAGATGGTATTATATATCTTTGTTGCGATGGCAAAGAAAACGAAGCCGGTAAAGGAAGACAGGAAGAACACCGGCGCATTAAAACAAGATAGCGAACCCACCATAGAAGTAAAACAGTTACTTAAAGATGAACGTACCCACAAAATAACCGGTACCATTTTTTTATTAATTGCGTTTTTACTCTTTATCGCATTTACTTCTTATCTCTTTACATGGGAAGAAGACCAGGATAAAGTTTTTAAAGCAGGCAACAGTTTGTTTTGGGGCACAGATGTAAAGGTGAATAACCTGCTGGGCACATTGGGTGCATTTCTCTCTCATTTTTTTATTTATAAAGGATTTGGCGTTGCTTCATTTCTTTTCTGCAGTTTCTTTTTTGTAGTAGGAGTTAATTTATTTTTTGGCAAAAAAATATTTTCTGTTGTTAAGAATATTAAATACCTCATTACCGGTTTAGTGATATTGAGTGTTGCTTTTGCGGTTATATTTAGCGGCAAAGCTTTTCCGTGGGGTGGGGCAGTAGGCAAAATGGCAAAAGACTGGATGTACCAGGTAATAGGACAGGTAGGAACTTTAGCGTATTGGCCGTAGCCGTTTTAAGTTATATTATCTGGCGTTTTAATCCTGCATTTAAGATACCATCTAAGAAAACATTGGGAATGGAGGAAGACACAACTGCTGTGACAGTTGAAGAAGAGAACGAACAGGAATCTGAACTTGCGGTTGAAATTAACGGCAATAAATTAAATGGTAATGCAGGCATGATAAAGCTTGTAACGACAGGAGAAGAAACAACGCATGACTTACAGGTAGTGGAGAAAGCACTTGTTGCAGAAGTGCCACACGTGATGGATGAAATAATAGAACCGGTAGCAAAACCTGTAAGCAAACCAAAAGATAGTACACCACTTGAGCTTGAAATAAAAACAACTCCTGATTAGGTGGAAGAAGAAGTAAAACCATCGCTGCACCGGCAAAAAAGCAAGGATTGGATACCTCTTATGATCCTGTGCTGGATTTGAGAGATTATAAGTATCCTTCTATTGATCTGCTGGAAGCACATGGAAGCGAAAAAATTGTGCAGGATCCTGCAGAACTGCAGGCAAACAAAGACCAGATCATCAATACACTTAAGAATTACGACATCAGCATACAAAAAATATCAGCAACGGTTGGCCCAACAGTTACTTTGTATGAAATTATTCCTGCTGCCGGTGTTCGTATTTCAAGAATTAAAAACCTGGAAGATGATATTGCCTTAGCCTTGCAGCTTTGGGTATCCGTATCATTGCTCCTATTCCGGGTAAAGGCACTATTGGTATTGAAGTACCCAATGCAAAAAAATCTATTGTAAGCATGAGGACTTTGTTGTCTTCCGAAAAATTCCTGAAAAATAATTTTTCACTGCCGATTGCTTTGGGTAAAAAAATTGATAATGAAAATTTTATTGTTGACCTGGCAAGCATGCCGCACTTGCTGATGGCAGGTGCCACAGGGCAGGGTAAATCTGTTGGATTGAATGCAATATTAGTTTCACTGCTGTATAAAAAACATCCATCGCAATTAAAGTTTGTGTTGGTTGATCCAAAGAAAGTGGAACTAAGTATTTATAAAACAATTGAAAGACATTTCTTAGCAAAACTTCCGGGTGAAGAAGAAGCCATCATCACAGATACAAAAAAAGTGGTACATACACTCAATGCACTTTGTATTGAAATGGATAACCGTTACGATCTGCTGAAAGAAGCAGGTTGCCGTAACATCAGGGAATACAATGAAAAATTTGCTGCAAGAAAATTGAATCCTGAAAAAGGCCACCAGTTCTTCCTTTTATTGTATTGGTGGTGGATGAATTTGCAGACCTGATCATGACGGCAGGTAAGGAAGTGGAAATGCCAATTGCCAGGCTGGCACAGTTGGCAAGGGCTGTAGGCATTCATTTAATTATTGCTACACAAAGGCCGAGTGTAAATATTATTACAGGTACCATCAAGGCAAACTTCCCGGCACGTATTGCTTTTAAAGTGAGTAGTAAAATAGA
The DNA here is from genome assembly GCA_963814445.1 of uncultured Chitinophagaceae bacterium. Classification (GTDB taxonomy): domain Bacteria; phylum Bacteroidota; class Bacteroidia; order Chitinophagales; family Chitinophagaceae; genus Ferruginibacter. The sequence continues at coordinate 233,509 of CAWFCU010000025.1, read as the reverse complement.
CAGCCGTACTATTTTAGATACCGGTGGTGCAGAGCAATTGATTGGTAAAGGCGATATGCTGATCAGCTACAATGGCGAACTGGTTCGTTTGCAATGTGCTTTTGTTGATACACCGGAAGTAGATAAAGTAAATGAATTTATTGGCAACCAACGTGGCTATGCACAGGCATTTTTATTGCCGGAATATGTGGATGAAAAGGAAATGGAGAAAGGCGATTTTGATGTGAATGATAAAGATCCATTGTTTGAAGATGCTGCAAGGTTGATTGTTGCCAGCCAGAGTGGAAGTACTTCATTGCTGCAACGCAAAATGAAATTGGGTTACAACCGTGCCGGCCGTTTAATGGATCAATTAGAATCTGCCGGTATGGTAGGCCCTAACCAGGGAAGTAAAGTAAGAGATGTACTGATAAAGACAGATGCAGATCTTCAACAATTAATGGGGACTTTTTAAATGCCGTTTCTCGTTTCTTGTTGTTCGTTGAGGCGTCTCTCGTTTTTTTTTGATTTAAACTTTTGCATATTTCGCAAGTGCTATAAAATTTATAGAGTCCAACAAACGAGTAACAAGAAACCTGCCTACCGGACAGGCAGGCATACAACGAGAAACGAGTAACATTTATTCTAACACTTTTTCCATTTGCATACTTCTTGAGCCTTTTACTAAAATAGTAGCATTATTAAAATGTTGTTCCTTTAACCATTTGCCAGCTTCAGTTGAAGTTAGCAAATGTTGATATAAGGGTTATTTACTTTATTAAAATCACCACCAACCAATACCACATCTTTCCATTGATATTGATTGATCAGATCAATTAATGCCTGGTGTTCTTTCAGGCTTTCTTCTCCCATTTCCATCATGCCGCCAAGCATCAATATTTTATCGCCATTCATTTTTGCAATATTTTCAATGGCAGCTTTCATGCTGGTGGGGTTGGCATTGTAAGCATCTAAAATAATTTTGTTACCATCTTTTTCTATTAATTGGCTTCGGCTGTTGCTGGGAGTATAATTTTCCAAAGCAGCTTTTATTTTTTCATCCGGCACATTAAAATATTTGCCAACTGCTACAGCTACTAACACATTCGGCAAATTGTATTCGCCAACTAAATGTGTTTTTATATTTTTAATCTCCGTTCCTTTCAGCATATTTACTTCCAGCATTTCTTCAGCTGCTGTTGCCACACCAACTATATCCGCATCAGCAGTACCGTAGGTTTTTATATTGCTGATGCCTTGCTCATTTCCATTAAATAATCATAATCGTTCATTAAAAATACTGTACCGATATTTGCTCTTATAATAATCATACAATTCACCTTTTCCTTTTCTTACGCCTTCTATTCCACCAAAGCCTTCTAAATGTGCTTTGCCACAGTTAGTGATGATGCCATGTGTTGGCAAAGTATAAGTGCAATAGCTTTCAATTTCTTTTTGATGATTGGCACCCATTTCTATCACCGCCATTTCTGCATCTATTCCTACAGATAAAATAGTAAGTGGAATACCAATATGATTATTCAGGTTTCCTTTGGTGGTATATGTAGTGTAAGTACTGCTTAAAACTTCATGTACTAATTCTTTTGTAGTGGTTTTTCCATTGCTGCCTGTAATAGCAATAAACGGAATGTCAAATTGCTGGCGGTGATATTTTGCCAATTGTTGAAGCGTTTCTAAAACATCTTTCACCTCAATAATTCTTTTATCAGAAAAATCTAACTGTTCATCAATAACAGCATAAGCAGCGCCGGCATCTAAAGCCTGCTTTGCAAACATATTGCCATTAAAACTGGGCCCTTTTAATGCAAAAAAAATATCCCCTGTTTTAATTTCCTTGTATCAGTTTGTATGGAAGGTATTGTAAAAAGATATCGTATAAATCTTGTATCTGCATGTCTCAAAAATAAGTGAAAACCACAAATTATATTTAGCCACAGATTACACAGATATTCACTGAAAATTAATTCGTGTCAATTTGTGAGATTCGTGGCAAAAACTGATCTGTGTAAATCTGTGGCAGAACCTTCGTGGCTTAAAATAAAAAACCCTCCGCAATGGGAGGGTTTAATATTTTATCAGTATATTATCTTTTCTTTTTCTTGTTTTGCTTACGCTTACCGAAGATGTTACCTTCTCTAAAGCCTGGACCTTCCGGAGCACCCATGTAAGTTTGTGCACACCTGAAACCAATAGTACTTGAAGACTGGTCTTGCTTCTAAGAAACGGCGGGCACCAGGAGAAAGCCAGTAAGCCCTGTCATTCCAGCTACCACCTTTAAATACTTTTGATTTATCACTTATTAAAGTGGTAACGCCATATTCATAAGATGCCTGGCTGGCAGAGTCACCATCTAAGTGGTTGATTGCATAGTTATGCTGGTAGTTACGGCGGTTCTTAACTTCTTCATCGCTGATATCTGTTTTCTTTAAGCGGCCCATTGAATCTCTTTCGTATTCGCCAGAACTGTTCTTATAATAATTTTTCAAACTTATTACCACGGAAGTAGTTGAAGTCTTCACCATCAGAAGGAGTTAAAGGCCTGTAAGTATCCTGTACCCATTCTGATACGTTACCACTCATATTATACAAACCAAATGAGTTTGGATAGAAAGCTTTGATATTACCAGGGATAGCACTACGGTCATTCAAACCACCTGCAACACCCATGTTATCACCAGAGCCACGTTTAAAGTTGGCTAAGAATTTACCCTGCCATGCACTGCGGCGGTTATCACGAAGGCCATTGGGATTATTGCTCCAGGCATATATCTGTTGGTTTGAAATCAACTCCTCACCACTTTTACTCTCTTTTTTCCTTGGGTTAGGGTTTTGATCAAGTAAGCCATAAGCTGCATATTCCCATTCTGCTTCTGTTGGCAGGCGGTAGCCCATGTTAAGGATACCATCTTCCATTTTCACAATTGACCTTGGTTTACCGCTAACATCTTTAAATTCAGATTTTTTTGGTTTGCCTCTGCCCTGTATCAATTCAGGGTTCATGAAATAAGTATTCTGTATTAAAAGTAGCATCTGCACCGCCACCTTTCATTTCTTTTTTTGCAAAGTCTTTTTTCAGGTAGCCTTTCTGCATAAGGGTCAATTCATTCACCCTGTCTGTTCTCCACACACAAAAATCATGTGCCTGCTCCCAGTTAACACCCACTACAGGGTAAAAATTATATGCAGGATAGCGGAAATAATATTCCACGTAAGGCTCGTTATAAGCAAGCTCTTCACGCCAGCAAAGTGTATCAGGCAATGCCCTTCTCATTACATTAGCTGTATCGCCACTAAAAGTATTTTCGAGCCAGTAGATATATTCACGGTAATGAACGTTGGCAACTTCTGTTTCATCAATGAAGAATGAAGGAACAGTAACACGGCGGGGAACATTGTTCCAGTCGCCCATTACATCTTCATCTTTTGCACCCATTACAAAAGTACCGCCTTGCACAAATACAAGACCAGGGCCGGCTTTAGGGTACTTCATTTTGTTTACATGGTAGTTACCCATGTTTTTATCATCATACTTCCATCCCGTAACAGACGAGGAACCGCTTTTATTACTTTTACAGGAAGCAACAGAACCAGCTACTACTATCAGGAGTACCAGATTTTTCAGGGAAATTGTTTTTTGCATTGTGCGTTCGTTTTGCAAATGTTTTAACGAAAGGTTTTCTTTAATATTGTGTGAGGGCACACAGGTTGCGAATATAAATACTTTATGCGATAAACATCCGCAGCCGATATGTTTTTTAACAAAAACGTACAAATGTGGATTATTATTTTATTAATATCACATAATAATGAAATATTGTTAAGTGTTTTTAACCTCTTATAAAGGCAATATTTAAAACCCAAACTGCGTTTATGGCACCTAAGGGAATCTTCAAAACAAGAGTGATAATTACAAGTGGATTATCACCCTGAAAATGGTTTTTTTCTTAAGAATTGGCCTGCAAGTTGTTGGTTTGAACAAAACCCTTATTTTTACACCTTCACAAAAAAATAAAACTTTATAGAGTAAGTCTACCTAACCAAGACAAAAATCGAAATGAAAAAAGTAACTGTTCAATTAACTGCTTTAGTATTGATGCTGGGAGGTGCCAGTAGTAGTGTAAAAGCGCAGGCAGGCTAACAAAATCAATGTTGTAACTTCTGCCGTTCCGTTTTTAAGAATTTCTCCAGATGCCCGTAGTGGTGGTATGGGTGATGTGGGTATCGCAACTACACCTGATGCAAGTTCATCTTTTTGGAATCTTGCTAAAACTCCTTTTAATACAAATCCAGGTGGTGCTGCACTTACTTATACTCCCTGGTTAAAAGACCTGGGTTTAAATGATGTTTATCTTAGTATCAGGCACTGGTTTTTATAAACTTAGATGATCTGCAGGCAATCTCTGCTTCTTTAAGGTATCTTTAGTCTTGGTAATATTCAGTTTACTGATAATTTAGGAAACGATTTAAGCCTTTACCGCCCACGTGAATTTGCTTTTGATGCAGGATATTCAAGAAAATTGTCTAAAAAATTGTCGTTAGGTGTTGCTTTACGATATATCAATTCTAATCTTGCCGGAAACGGTACTTTAAATGGCTAGCTTATAAAGCAGGTACCGCTGTTGCTGGCGACCTTACTATTTATCACCAATCTAAAAAAGCAGATGGTTCAGGTGTTAAATTATGGTGTTACATTAACTAATCTTGGTTCTAAAATTTCTTATACTAGTGATGCAACACAGAAAGATTATATACCTGCCAATCTTGGTTTGGGTATAGCTTATACAAAAGTGATTGACGAAGCAAACAAACTTACTTTCGCTCTCGACTTTAATAAATTATTAGTACCAACACCTCCTGCATTCAGTACTACTACTGGTGGAGCCGGCAATGCAGAAGATTCTGCAAAACTTGTTGAATACCGCAGCCAGGGTGTTGTAAACAGTTGGTTTAAATCATTTGGTGATGCACCGGGTGGTTTTCGTGAAGAAATAAAAGAATTCCAGGCTTCAATAGGTGCAGAATACTGGTACAATGACCAATTTGCTTTCAGGGCTGGTTATTTTTACGAAAACCCATTAAAGGGAAACAGGAAATATTTTACGCTGGGTGCAGGTTTAAAGTATAACAACTTTGGGTTGAATTTCTCTTACCTGTTGCCTTCTGGTAATGGTACTAACCGTAACCCATTATCAAATACATTACGCTTTAGTTTATTCTTTGATTTTGCTGGTGGCGGTAGCTGCTGCTTCAAAATAAGAAAATACATTATTTTATAAAGCGTCCCGTTATCAACGGGACGCTTTTTTATTATATACATTTGCCCAAAATTTAGTAACATGAATTTCAGGATTGGCTTTGGAGTTGACTTTCACCAATTGGTAGAAGACAGGGAATTTTGGCTGGGCGGAATTAAGATTGAGCATAGCAAAGGTGCTTTGGGCCACAGCGATGCAGATGTGTTGCTGCATGCAATTTGTGATGCAATGCTTGGGGCAGCCTGCCTGGGAGATATTGGTGTACATTTTCCCGATACGGATAATTCTTTTAAAAATATTGACAGTAAAATTTTACTGGAGAAAAGTTCTGAACTGATAAAAAGCAAAGGATATACTGTAGTAAATGCTGATACAACACTTTGCCTGCAAGCACCCAAAATAAAAATTATATTCCCCAAATGCAAGCAGTAATTGCCGATATTCTTTCAGTGGATACAGATGCGGTAAGCATTAAAGCCACCACCACCGAAAAAATGGGCTTTGTTGGAAGGGAAGAAGGTTGGTGGCGTATGCTACGGTGCTGTTGCAGAAAGAATAATACATGCTTTAGTAAAAATTAAAGTTCTTTTAGCAGTGTTGATATAAACCTTTCTCAATAAATTTTCTCACATCATTACCTTTGCCCACATGCAAAAAATTACAGTCAATATTGTAAACAATTCTGACAATCCATTACCAGCTTATGCAACGGAAGGTTCTGCCGGAATGGATTTGAGGGCCAACTTACTGAAACAATTGTACTACAGCCTTTGGAACGCAACTTAGTTCCAACAGGTTTATTTATTGAATTGCCTTTGGTTACGAGGCACAGGTAAGGCCAAGGAGCGGCATGGCAATTAATCAGGGTATCACCTGTCTTAATTCACCGGGTACGGTTGATAGCGATTACCGGGGAGAAATAAAAGTTATTCTGATCAACCTGAGTAATGAACCACAGCAAATAAAACATGGGGACCGTATTGCACAAATGGTTATCAGCAAAGTGGAACAGGCTCATTTAGAATTGGTGCAAAGTTTGAATGAAACAGTAAGAGGAGAGGGTGGCTTTGGACATACAGGAAAAAAATAAAATTATTTTGATGAGGAATAAAAAAGGAAAATTAAAGTTGTTGCCAATATTTGTGTTTGCAGTGTTGGCTGACTTTATTTTTCAGCAGTTGTAAATCAACAAAAAAAATACAGGCGGCTATTTCTAAAAAAGATACCACTTCGGTTCTTATTAAAGAAACATCTGATGAAGATTCGCTGAATATTATCCGTAATGCAGTGGTAGAGCTTCATAAAAAGCATACTGATTTTAAAACGTTTTCAGCCAAAATAAAAGTTGACTACCAGGACAGCAAAGGCAAACAGCCCGGTGTTACTGCTTTTGTAAGAATGATAAAGGACAGTATTATCTGGATATCAGGCTATGCCACCGTTTTTAATATTGAAGCATTCAGGGCAAAGATCACCAAAGACAGTGTGATTGTTATTGATAAAATAAATAAGGAAGTGCAGCGCCGCTCTATTGATTACCTGCAGGAAGTAACACAAATACCTTTTGATTTTAAAACACTTGAAGATCTATTAGTGGGCAACCCGATATTTTTTAACAGACAGTGTGATATCTTATACGGAAACAGAATCAAAAATATTGATAGCAACAGTTGATTCAAATTTTAAGCACCTGCTTACACTTACCAAGCCTGCCAATAATATTACACATAGTAAACTAGATGACCTTGATATAACCCGTAACCGTACTGCTGATATTACTTATGATGAGTTTGAAGAAAACAACGGACGGGTTTTTTCTACCGCCAGGGAGATAACTGTTTCAGAAAAAAATAAACTGGATATACAGTTAAAGTATAAGCAGTATGAGTTTGATAAAGAATTACAGGTAAACTTTAACATCCCAAAAAATTATAAAAGCAGGTAAGTGTATATTTTTATTGAACGGTTATTATTGATAATCCTTTAATTTACACACCTGGAAAAAAATTTACCCAACCAGTTTGCAAACCCCAAAAATTCGGTGCATGAGCAGGATTATTGTAACCTTTCTTTTTTTACTAACAGCGGTAGTGGCTATTGCACAGCCGCAACCTTCCAAAGAACAGCAAGAACTTGAAAGGGAACGCCAGCAATTAAAAAAAGAACTGGAGCAAACTCAAAAATTGCTTAAAGACAACCAGAAAGTTACCAAAGGAAAATATGAGTGTGCTGGGCATCATTAACCGTAAGCTGAACATCCATGAGAATATTGTATCCAACATTAACAGGGAAATAAACCTGATGGATAACAATATTTATAAAAGCCAGCGTGACATCAATAAACTTCAATTGCTGCTTGATACATTGAAACAGGAATATGCCAAGAGTATGGTGTATGCATATAAGAACAGGAGCAATTCTGATTTTCTCAATTTTATTTTTTCTGCTTCCAGTTTTAATGATGCCATTAAGCGTATCAATTATTTAAAAAGCTACCGCAACTACAGGGAAATGCAGGGTGAAAATATTTTGCGTACACAGGAGTTGCTTAAAACAAGAATTGCAGAACTCTGCGGAAGCAAAAAAAAGAAAGGTGAAGTGCTGCAGGTGCAAAGCAAAGAAGTAGATGCATTGGCACAGCAACAGGAAGAGAAAAATAAAATTGTATCAAAATTAAAGGCAGAAGGAAAAGAATTAAATAACCAGATTGCTGCCAAGAAAAAGCAGATGGATAAAGTAAACAAAGCTATTACTGCTGCTATTAACAGGGCTATTAAAGAAGCGAATGCAGAAAAAGCAAAGGTTACGTATTTTAGCGATTAAAGAAAAAAACAAGAACCCGGTTTCAACAGCTACACCAACAACCAAACCAGCAAAGACACCTGCCGGGCAGCTAAAAAACCTGAAAGTGGTTCATTGCCTGCTGACATAGAAGAAGTAAATCTCAATGCAAGTTTTGAAAGAAACAGGGGAAGTTTGCCCTGGCCTGTTAGCACTGGGTATATCTTACTTCATTATGGGTTAAATAAATTAGGACCTGTTGATGTTAATTCGCAGGGGATTTCAATTGGGAGTGATATAGGCACTTCTGTTAAAGCTATATTTGATGGCGAAGTAATGTTGGTTAATAATTATGATGATTTGCAACTGGTGGTTATTAAACATGGAAAGTATTTTACCGGCTATAGTAACATTTCCAATGTAAGTGTTATCAAAAGGACAGGAATGTGAAAGTAGGACAGGTAATTGGAAAAGTGGCTGCTAATCTTGATGGTGTTGGTGCTGTTGATCTTCAGATAAGCAATGATAAAAACCAGGATCTCAATCCTGAAGCATGGTTGAAACGCCGTTAGTTTTTACAAGGCGCTTGTACAAGTTTTCATAAACAGGCACAATATTATCAATATCAAATTTTTTGGCCTGCTCAAGAGCATTAGCCCTGAAACGTTTGTGTGTTTCCGGGTTTTCTAAAATAGCTATTGCCTTATCGCACATGTCTTCAATATCTCCCACATTTGTCATGTAACCGGTAACACCGTTGATGTTTATCTCTGGCAAACCACCAGCATTGGTCGATATCACCGGCACTTCTGCAGCCATTGCTTCCAATGCAGCCAAGCCAAAACTTTCGTATTCACTTGTTAATAAAAATAAATCTGCCAATGGCAATATATCTTCCATTTGCTCCTGCTTGCCAAGAAATTTTATATTGTTGATGGCAACACAATCCCTGCAGATAGATTCTGCTGCAGGTCTTTCGGGGCCATCACCCAACAATAATAGTTTTGATGGCATTTTTTCATTGATCAGTAAAAACGCTATTGATAACATCTTCCACTCTTTTTACTTTTCTGAAGTTGGATGCATGTACAATAATTTTTTCTCCATTGGGAGCGATCAGTTTCCTGAATGCATCCACAGGTTTTTTATGAAAACGGGTAACGTCAACAAAGTTGTGGATCACTTCTATTTCTTTGTCGATTTCAAAATTTTTATAAGTCTCTTCTCTTAAATTATCTGATACCGCTGTAAGTATATCACTTTCCATCATAGAAAAAGTAACTACTGGCTTGTATGTTTTATCTCTTCCTACAAGCGTAATATCTGTGCCGTGTAATGTTGTTATTACCGGAATGTATTTTCCCTGCTTTGGCTAAGATCTGTTTTGCCATATATGCAGCAGAAGCATGTGGTATGGCATAGTGCACATGCAACAATTCAATATTGTTATTAGTGATTACATCCACCATGGTGCTGGCCAATGCTGTTTCGTATGGGGGAAAATCAAACAAAGGATAGGTTGGTACCCTTACTTCATGATAAAATATATTGGCATGAAAACCACTTAACCTTACCGGCTGCTGATAGGTGATAAAATGAATGTTGTGGCCTTTATCAGCCAGCGCTTTGCCTAATTCTGTTGCCAGTACACCGCTACCGCCAAATGTGGGGTAACAAACAATCGCAATATTCATACGGAAGAAATTTTAATAGTGCAATTTAGCAATTATTGATGCCTGTAAACCTGCCGCCTGTGTATTGAATTTGTGAAATAAGGAATTAGTTGGCTTACAAGCCCAATACTTCCTTCATGCTGTAAATGCCTTTTTTGCCTTTAAGGAATTCTGCGGCCAGCACAGCACCTGTTGCAAAGCCAGTTCGGCTGTGTGCTGTATGAATGATCTCTATATCATCGATGGGTGAAGAATATTTAATGCTGTGTGTGCCCGGTGCAGGATCAATGCGTTTGCTGATGATGGCTAATTCATCTTGTGTTTTTGTTTCTTCATTCACCCAGCTTTTTTTAAGGCTGGTATTTGTCAAAATTTGTTCTGCCAGCGTAATGGCTGTTCCGCTGGGTGCATCTTTCTTTTGTGTGTGATGAATTTCTTCCATGCTGATATCATATTCAGGATGTTTGTTCATTAATGCAGCCACATATTTATTTATCTCAAAAAACAAATTAACACCCACACTGAAATTGCTTGCGTATAGTAAAGTGCCATTTACTTCTTCACTTATTTTTTTTGCTTCCGCCCATTTATCAAGCCAGCCCGTGCTGCCACAAACCAATGGCACACCATATTGCAAACATTTCATTACATTTTCAAAAGCACTGTGTGGACCGGTAAATTCTATTGCCACATCTGCCTTCTGCAGATTTTCTTTTGTAAAATCCTGCAGGTTGTCAAAATCAATTTTCAATACAATGGTATGGCCTCTTTGCAACGCAATTTGTTCAATGGCTTTTCCCATTTTACCATAACCGATCAATGCAATATTCATACCCTATCCCTAAAGGGGGATTAGCTTTTTAGTGGTTTAAAAATTATTTTCTAAAACAATATCCAATAATAAATAATCACCTTTTCCCAATATTCAACACCAAACTAATACCTGAAGTATTTGCCATTTCGCTGTAACCTGGTTTTATCTGCAAACTCAAATTATCATCCACATCAAAGCTTTTCAAATGTGCATCCACAGTGGCGTCCACCACATTTAATCCCCAGAACAAAATAAAAAACAGCACTGAGTAATCTACATTTTGCCGGAAGCTGTTGCGATAACTTCGTATTGATTCTGCTGAAAGGTTTTGAAATTCAGGATCGATCAGGTCATCCTGTTGGTTCACTTTATATATATAGGCCTGCTTCAGCAGACCTGTAATATTTTACATTGTAAAAATAAATACCTGCAGTAGTGCCCAACGCACCCCACACCAGTGGAAGTTTCCAGTATTTTTTATTATATATCTGTCCCCAGCCAGGAGCAATGGCAGAACGGATAGTAGCCTTTCGGGGTTCAAATTTTTGTGGCTGTTTTTTTACAACAGTATCAGCCGTATTGTTTTTTGCAAGGCTATCCGGCGTTTGTGCAAATGCAGCAGTAAAATAAAATGCAAACAGCACAAGAAGCAGCAGTAACTTTTTCATCAGCTCACTTTTACATTCAGTTTATCCAGCAGGCCGTTCAGTTCTTCTAATGAATAGTATTCAAACGTTACAGAGCCGGAACCTTTTTTACTGTGGTTCAGTTTTACTTTGGTATTAAACTGTGATGCTAAATTATCTTCAATCTTTTTAAAGGCTGGTGCCAATTGAGCTTTTACAGAATGTTTAACAGTGCCATCGCCTGTGTACATCCTGCGTACAAGGTCTTCTGTTTGCCGTACAGAAAGCGCTTTGCTTTTTATTTCTGCAAAAATGAATAATTGCTTATCCACTACATCCACATTTATTAATGCTCTTGCATGCCCCATGCTTATCACACCGGTCCTTACGGCTACCTGTATATCAGGCGGCAATTTTAATAAACGGATATAATTGGTAACAGTACTCCTTTCTTTACCCATGCGTTCTGCCACCTGTTCCTGTGTATAATCAAGTTCATCCATCAGGCGTTTGTAGCTAAGGGCAATTTCTATTGCATTAAGATTTTCTCTCTGTAAATTTTCCAGCAATGCCAATTCCAGTAAGTCTGCATCGTTTGCCTGGCGGATATAAACCGGCACATCTTTTAAACCGGCAATTTTAGCGGCTCTGAAGCGGCGTTCACCAGCAATCAACCTGTATTTACCACTTGGCAGTTTGCTTACCGTAAGCGGCTGAATAATATCATGCAGTTTTAGCGAAGCAGCCAATTCACTTAAAGCAGTTTCATCAAAATCTTTACGGGGCTGTTTGGGATTTATTTCTATCTGTTCTAATGCAATGCGGCTTGAAGCGGCTGTTCTTTCAACCACATCTGTTCTTAATGCACCTGAAGTGCTTTTCAAGTCTGCGTCAATATTCTGCAACAGGCTTCTGATGCCTTTGCCTAATGCGTCTTTTTTATTTGGAGCGTTCATAAGTTCAAAATTTGCAAATAAGCAAATGTGCAAATTTGCAAAGAGGTTTATTAATTTTTGTAGTTTTTATTAATAGAGACAGGATTTATTATTTCAAGTCTGCAAATTTGCTTATCTTGCAAATTTGCCTAATTGATCATTACCTTGTCTTCCTGCCTCATCTTCGTCATATTATTTTTCTGCAATACTTCTTTAGCAAGGTTTAAATAATTCACCGAGCCTTTGCTGTCTGCATCATATAATATTACCGGCTTGCCAAAACTTGGCGCTTCACTCAATTTTGTGTTACGGTGTATCATGCTGTTGAAAACAATTTCTTCAAAATGCCTTCTTACTTCGGCCACCACCTGGTTGCAAAGGCGAAGGCGGCCATCATACATCGTCATTAAAATACCTTCTATCTGCAGTTCAGGGTTTAAGCGGCTTTGAACAATCTTTATCGTATTTAATAATTTACCCAAACCTTCCAATGCAAAAAATTCTGTTTGCACCGGCACCACCACGCTGTGAGCAGCCACCAACGCATTTACTGTTATCAATCCCAAAGAAGGGGAACAGTCAATGATGATAAAATCATAATCCGCTTCTATGGGTTCCAGTATTTTTTTCAGCACTGCTTCCCGGCTGGGGTAATTGATCATTTCAATTTCAGCACCTACCAGGTCAATATGAGAAGGAATCAAGATCAAGATTGGGAACATCCGTTTTCAGCAACACATCTTTTGCAGGTGATTTCATTCACCATGCAGTCGTACAGGCTTTGGGTTACATTGTGCAGGTCGAAACCCACACCAGTGGTGCTGTTTGCCTGCGGATCAGCATCCACCAGCAGCGTTTTAAATTCCAGCACTGCCAGGCTTGCCGCCAGGTTAATAGCTGTAGTCGTTTTGCCCACACCGCCTTTCTGGTTAGCTATTCCTATTATTCTTGCCATGTTTAAGTAAAAAGTTGTTTCGTTAATGGTGAATAGTCAATAGTCAATGGTGTATAGCTACTTACTTCTTTGCAGCTTTGCCTATTGTATTCTTGCCTATTGCGAAATGCCGCCAAAGGTACTGTTTGCCCGCCAACATTCAGCCACAAAATACCCACGATACGACAGTGTGGCAAATTTAGCCATTCGGCATAATTAATGGGAACAATACATCACCTTTGTTGTAATACAATATTAAATTATTCCTTGATGTACACAATTATATCCGGTACCAACCGGGCCGGCAGCAATACCCTTAAAGTGGCTAAAGAATACCAGCGGATTTTAAAAGAAAAGGGTGTGGCGGCAAATATCTTATCTCTTGAAGGGCTTGATCTTTTGAATGATAAGAAAGTAATAGCAGATATGGAAAAGGAAATTATCACCCCAACACAAAAATTTCTTTTTATTGTTCCGGAATACAATGGCAGTTATCCCGGCATTTTGAAATTATTATTTGATGCTGGTAAATCACATTCTTTATGGTGGTATAAAAAAGCATTGCTCACCGGCGTGTCAACAGGAAAGGGCGGCAATATAAGTGGTATGGAACATTTTAACGGGGTGATGAATTATTTACGGATCACTGTTTTCCCGGAATTGCTGCCGATATCTGCGGTGGATAAACTGATGGATGCAGAGGGCAGATTTACCGATGCCGGCACCATTACCGCCATCAACAAACAATTAGATAATTTCCTTAAATGGTATAATTGATTCTTTAACATCGCTGCAACTTTGTGTTGTGTATAAACTTCTACCTTCATTGTTTAAAATTCCAAACTAACCTGTAATATGCGTACACCATTTGGTGCTTTTATATTTGTTGTTGTTCTGTTGCTGATCGATGTTTATGCTTTCCAGGCATTTAAAACAGTAAGCCTGAATGCATCTTCCCGTACAAAAACAATCGTTAATGCTGTTTACTGGCTCATATCTTTTTTGGCAATAGCAACATTTCTAACGCTGGTGCTTAGCCGGTTTGATTTTATGCCAAAAACGGTAAGGAACACCCTGTTTGCCATTATCATCGGCCTGTTCCTGGCAAAGCTTACAATAGTGTTTTTTATTTTGATAGATGATATACGCCGCCTGTTTCAATGGATAGTATTGAAAGTGATGTACAGTTCAAAAAATGTTGATACGGCGGAAACCGAAGGAATAACACGTTCTGCATTTTTAAGCTGGTTTGGGTTAGCTGCCGGCACTACTTTATTTGGAAGTTTATTATATGGCTTTAGCAACAAATACAATTATCATGTAAACAGGGTGAAGCTGCCTTTTGATAATTTGCCGCCCGGTTTTAAGGGATTAAAAATTGTGCAGATAAGCGACATACATTCCGGCAGCTTTACCGATGCCAAAGCAGTGGAGCATGGCGTGGAAAAAATATTAAATGAAAAGCCGGATATTATTTTGTTTACCGGTGACCTGGTAAATGACCTGGCTGTTGAGATGGATGGCTTTCATCATATTTTCAGCCGCTTAAAAGCACCGATGGGAGTGTACGCTACATTGGGCAATCATGATTATGGCGATTATGTACGCTGGCCTCAAAATGGCATGAGCCAGGAACAAAATTTAGAGAACTTAAAGAAAGTGCATGAAACAATGGGCTGGCGTTTATTAATGAATGAGCATGTGCCATTGGAAAGAAACGGCGATAAAATTGCTTTGCTCGGAATTGAAAACTGGAGCAATAAAGCAAGGTTTCCCAAGCATGGCCGCATGGATTTGGCACACAAAGGCACCGAAGATTATTCTTTTAAAATTTTAATGAGCCACGACCCCAGCCATTGGGAAGCACAGGTACAACCTCATTACAGCGATATTGACCTGATGCTGAGCGGCCATACACATGGTATGCAGTTTGGCATTGACATACCCGGTTTTAAATGGAGCCCTGTACAATATATGTACAAGCAATGGGCAGGTTTATATGAGAATGAAAAACAAAAGCTATACGTAAATAGAGGTTTTGGTTTTATTGGTTACCCGGGAAGGGTGGGGATATTGCCGGAGATAACAGTGATTGAGTTGGTGTAGGTTTTAATAAACCCATAAATAATTATGAAATACATATTAGCCTTTTTGTTATTGCACTTCTGCATTGGAACTAGAGCCCAATTTTCCAAAGGAAAAGGAACATGGTTTAGTATTGACCAAGATAGATTTTCATTTATGGGCAACGGTCAAAGTATGTTTGAAAATAGCGATAACTATCATTTGTATTTCGAAAAAGTAATTGAGAATGGCAATTCAATTAAACTATATCTCAATGAACAGTCACCAATTCAAGATAAAGAATACAAAATCCAGTTACATGAATTAAATGATTCTTTTTTCACTCTAAAACCAATTTCAAAATCTTCCATAAAACTGTTTAGTAATAGAGAAGAAGTGAAGTTTTATAGGGAAGGCTACTTAATTGATAATGATTTAATTTTTGAAAAATTAATTTATTCTAAAACTCCAAGCGGAAATTATTACTCTGATGGAATTACAATACTAATTGATAGCAGCAAAAATCTTCGTTATAAAAATGTTTCTGCTTTAGACAGCACCCAAACAGGAAACTTTACAGGGAAGTTAACAGAAAAAGGGTACTATGAGTTGATAAGAATCCTAAAGAAAACTCACCTTAGGAGGCTGAAGTGGCCATCATCTGAATACTATGGGCAGGACAAACAGGAATTAGTTTTGTATTTTAATGGGGAAAGAAAAGAACTGCAAACAAACACTGATGCCCCATTTATAACTTCGGAATTACTGGCTTTTTTAAGAAATATCGAAAAATATTCACAAATTAAAAGAACAACAAAGTATTTACGATTTGAATATTAAAACTATGAGCCTTCATTTCAACTTCATCTGTGCAAAATAAGGGTGTTCAGGATTAACCACTAATTCCTGGCGGCGAGGATGGATAAGCACATCCATATCTTCCATTGGTATGGCCCCTAATAAAGGTTCAGTATCTCCCTTTAAAACAAACGCATCCACTGAGCAGCGGCGGTTTTTAAATTTTACTTCTACAGGCCCTACTACTTCATATTCTTCCACACTGCCATTTGCCAATTGAGCTTTTCTTGTTTCTTTTACTTCAAGGCTTAGTTGCGCTTTTATAGTTTCATTGATGCATAAGTTATAGGCGCCAGAATCAACCAGCATAGAAACGTTCATTTGCTTTATTTCATCTTCGCCAATAATATGCCGTTTGGCAAGTATCAGGTCTTCACCATTTATTAAAGTTATATCTGCATAAACTAATCCCATAATCTTACTTTATAAAACGAATTTACAATTTATTATCCTGCCATACTTTTATTTAATAATTCCTTTCAATGCCGGGCAAAACTTTCACATAACTTGCACCACCAATCATTTTAAAACTTACTCATGTTCTCCAAAGCATACAACCTTGCAAAACTATTCACCCATCCTTTGGTGGTGGCCATGCGTTACCACGACAAAACAGTTGAAAGCGGCCTGGGTGCTTTTGTTGTTTTAAATGATGATGGCTGGCTGATGACGGCGGCACATAATTTTGGAGCAGCTTTTGCATTTGGTCAGCACCAGCAGGAGTTAGCGCAATTCAATGAAAAAATAGAAAAGATAAATGCCAATACACAGGTAAAAGAGCACCAAAGAAAATTACTGGCGCAGGCATTAAAACCAAATCCAAAATGGATAACAGATTTTGCTGTGATGCTGGCAGGCCAGCGTATCGAAGTGTTGGAACATTTTTTTTACCAGGAAAATGATATTGCATTTATAAGGGTTGATAAAAGTTTTATCAAGAATCAAATTCTCTTTCCAAAAATTATTGATCCAAACAAAATAAGCCCCGGTACAAGTTTGTGCAAGTTTGGTTTTCCCTTTGTAGAAGTAAAAGCAAGTTTTAATACAACCACAAATCAATTTGATCTGCCAGCCAATTTATTGCCGGTTCCTTTCTTCCCGATAGAAGGTATTTACACAAGAAATATGTTGATGGGTAAAACGCAGGACCAGCAAAGGGAGATATTGTTTTTAGAAACATCTTCTCCCGGTCTTAAAGGGCAAAGCGGTGGCCCTATCTGCGATATGGAAGGAAATATATATGCCATACAATCGCAAAACCTCACCATTCCTTTAGGTTTTATGGGCACAGTGGAGATCAATAAAAAGAAAGTGGAAGAGAACCAGTTTTTTAATGTTGGCATTGGTGTGCATCCAAAAATAATTGTTGACCTGCTTACAAAGCATAATATAAAATTTGAGCTTGCTCATTAATAAAGCAATCTCATTTCTTTCTAATTCAAAAACCGCTATCTTCATTTTCTAAAACTTTAAACAATGGACTTCTTAAAAGATTATTGGTGGCTTGTCCCTATCGTACTCATTGTATCGAGCGGATTGTTCACTATCAACCAGGGCACTATCGGTGTTATTACAAGGCTGGGAAAATATGCCGGTGTTAAACGTGCCGGGCTTAAATTGGAAGATCCCTTTTATTGACCAGATATATAAAAGGATAAGTATTCAAAACCGTTCAGTGGAACTGGAGTTCCAGGCAGTAACAATTGACCAGGCGAATGTTTATTTTAAGAGCATGCTGCTGTATGCTGTGCAAAATGAAAGTGAAGACACGATAAGAAAAGTGGCGTTCAAATTCATCAGCGATAAAGACCTGATGCAGGCGCTGGTAAGAACTATTGAAGGAAATATCAGGGCCTTTGTTGCCACAAAAAGACAAAGCGAAATCTTAGGTTTGAGAAGGGATATAGTTGAATTTGTAAAAGAACATGTGGATGCTTCATTGGAAGAATGGGGTTATCACTTACTCGATCTGCAGATCAACGACATCACTTTTGACCAGGCCATTATTGAAAGCATGAGCAAGGTGGTGGCAAGTAATAACTTAAAAGCTGCCGCAGAAAATGAAGGACAGGCTTTATTAATAACCAAAACAAAAGCAGCAGAAGCGGAAGGTAATTCTATCAAAATTGCAGCAGAAGCAGAAAGACAAGCGGCGCAATTAAGAGGACAGGGCGTTGCATTGTTCCGTGAAGAAGTGGCAAAAGGTATGAGCCAGGCAGCAGAACAAATGAAACAGGCCAATCTTGATACCAATGTAATTCTATTCAGTATGTGGACGGAAGCGATCAAGAATTTTGCAGAGTATGGAAAAGGCAATGTGATATTTTTAGATGGCAGTGCAGAAGGAATGCAGAAGACGATGAACCAGTTGATGGCGATGACGCAGTTGGATAAGAAATAGAGTTAATTGTATTTGATTAAAATAATAAGCCGGGTAGTCCCGGCTTTTGTTTTTTAGTTTAACAATTTTTTACGCCACTATAAACCGCCGTTTCATTTTTCAAAACCATATTGCACATATGTTGGCATAATAATAGTAATCAGTAACAATAAAAAATTACATTTGCCCAAAATCATTAAACCAATGTTTGATATTTTATTACAGATAGATACAACCAAGTTGAGAAAAAGTAAAAGGCTTTGAATCGGTAGGTGGAACATTATTGCAGGGTGGCTGGTTGATGGTTCCATTGGGTCTTTTATTTGTTATCGCATTATTTTTCTTTTTTGAAAGGTTGCTCACGCTGAATAAGGCTTCTAAAATAGAAGATAATTTCATGAATATTATCCGTGATCAGATTGTTAGTGGCAATGTAACAGCAGCCCGTAGCCTTGCAAAAAATACACCCAATCCTGTTGCAAAAATGATCGATAAAGGCATTCAGCGTATTGGCAAACCCATTGAAGCCATTGAAAAAAGTATGGAGAATGTGGGTGTGCTGGAAATGTACAGCATGGAAAAAAACCTGAACATTTTAAATGTGATCGTTCGTATCGCACCATTGTTTGGATTCCTGGGTACCATTGTAGGATGCTTAGTTTGTTTGATAGTATTAACCGCAGCACAGAGTATAATGCTGAATGTAATTGCTGATGGATTTATGTAAAGATGATCACATCTGCCAGAGGATTGATGATTGGTATTATCACTTATCTTGGCTCAGCTATTTGCAAACACAGATCAAGAAAATTGAAAATAAGATGGAAGCAGCCAGTAGCTGAATTTATTGATATTTTACAGGAACCAACAAGATAAATTCAATTTCGAATGACGAATTCGATTAGCTATTCGTCACTCGTCATTCATAATTCGTCATAAATGAGTCTTCGCAAAAAATTAATGAGAACATAGCGAAGTGGATACTGGTCCGCTGAATGATATTTTGTTTATCCTGATGTTTTTCTTTTTGATCATTTCCACTTTGGCAAATCCCAATGTTATAAAGATGAGTGTGCCTAAAGCTAAAAGTGATAGCAAGGCAAAACAAAGTGTTGTGGTAAGCATTGATAAAAACAGGATATATTTATGTAGGCGCAGCAAAAAATTATTTTTGATTCGCTGGAATCTGAATTGAAACAACATATTAATGTAAAGGATACAGTGAACAAACCTGCAGTTGTTATTAATGCAGATTCATTGGTAACATGGAATGATGTGGTGAAAATAATGCAGGTGGCTAAAAGGCTTGGCGCCACTACTTCAGCTACGGTAAAAAATTAACAGCCTTTATCATTCTTTCTTTTCCATTTATATCTTTTCTTATTTCTACTTCTTTAAACACCGAAGAAAAAACCACAGCGGTTTCTTTTGCAAAAGTCCTCATGTATTTCCACATAAATTTTCCCCTCTTTTTTCAAATGTGTTTTTGCAAACGCAGCAATGGCTTCATAAAATAGTAACGGGTTATTATCCGGAACAAATAACGCAATGCCCGGTTCGTATGCAGTAACATTCCTGTCTAAATTCTCTTTTTCACTTACAGGAATATATGGTGGATTGCTAACGATGATATCAAACACTGGCAAACGTTGCCATTCATTTTCATTTAAAAAATCAAGTTGAAGAAAATCAATAGTAGTTTTATTTGCAACTGCATTTTGTTTTGCAATAGCCAATGCTTCATCACTCACATCAATTGATGTAATTGATGACTGTGGCAGATTTTTTTTCAATGAAACAGGAATGCATCCACTGCCGCTGCCAATATCAAGAATAGAAACCTGCATTAGTATTATTCATCAATTATCCATTTAACCAGTTCTTCTGTCTCTGGCCTTGGTATCAGGACATGTTCGTTTATTGTAAACTTTAAATTATAAAACCATGCTTCACCTGTAACCTGCTGCACAGGTTTATGTGTCATCAGTTGTTCAAGAGCATTATCCAATACCATTTTTTGATGGCTGCTTAATAATTCATCCGGCGATCTCATAATGTCCATTCTTGTAATTGCTGCCTTACTTTCAAATACCAATCCGGCAATGGCAGTTGCTTCTTCCATAGTGTAAATGGTTTGCAGTTGCTGCAGGTAATACCGGTAATATTCATTCCATGTCATCACGGCAAACTTAATTTATTTTTCAATCCTTACTTTTGAAGGGTTGAGTGTACATAATATATATATGCAGCGCTGCCTGCAACTGGCGCAATTGGGTGCAGGTAATGTGGCACCTAATCCTATGGTAGGTGCTGTATTGGTATACGGGGATAAGGTCATAGGAGAAGGCTATCACCAGCAATACGGGCAAGCCCATGCAGAAGTAAATTGTATCAATAGTGTTTCAGCAAGAAAATAAATCACTGGTATGCAAAAGCACGTTGTATGTTTCACTTGAGCCTTGTGCCCATTTTGGCAAAACTCCTCCCTGTGCTGATTTGATCATTAAAATGCAAATACCAAAAGTTGTTATTGGCTTGCAGGGATAGTTATAATGAAGTAAATGGAAAAGGAATAGAAAAACTAAAAGCAGCAGGTATTGAAGTAGTTGTTGGTGTTTTGGAAGCGCAAGCAAAAGAATTGAACAGGCGTTTTTTTACTTTTAGTGAAAAGCAGCAGCCATATATCGTTTTGAAATGGGCGCAAAGCAGTGATCATAAAATTGCCAATGCTGATCATTCAAGAGTGTTTATCAGTAATGATTACACAAACAGGCTGGTACACAAATGGCGTAGTGAAGAAGCCGCAATTATGGTTGGAACAAATACTGCATTGTATGATAATCCTTCCCTTAACAACAGGCTGTGGGCTGGAAATAGCCCTGTAAGAATTATAATTGATAAAGAATTAAAAATACCAGCAACACATCATCTTATAAACGACGGAAAAAAAACGATCATCTTTAATACACTAACGCAGGAAGATGCAGGAAACTTACTCTACAGGAAAATGGCAACCGGAAATTCAATCCTGCAACAGATAGTGGCTTCTTTATTTGAAATGAAGATTCAAAGTGTGCTGGTGGAAGGTGGCGCCAAACTGCTGCAATCTTTTATTGATGAAGGCTTTTGGGATGAAGCAAGGGTAATTACAAACGAATATGCTTGTTATTGAAGAGGGCATTGCAGCACCTGTTTTAAAAGACAGCTCAATAACAAAAACCGAAACACTTTTTTCAGATACTATATATTATTATACCAGGCACTAAAATAATGAGTAAAACAGAAGCTACAGAAGAAAAGACATTTTATCTCACCGTTATAAACAGGGCAGTGCGGAGTTTAAAGACAGGGGAAGCAAGTTTATCGCTTATGTTTTTCCAATAGAATCGGCGGAAGAGTTTAAAAAACACCTGCAGGATTTAAAAAAAGAACATCCAAAAGCAGTACACCATTGTTTTGCTTACCGCATTGGTACGGATGGAAATAATTTCAGGGTGAGTGATGATGGAGAGCCTTCCGGTACTGCCGGCCGGCCGATACTGGGGCAGATAGACAGTAAGCAAATAACCAATGTGGCTGTGATAGTGGTGCGGTATTTTGGCGGAACATTATTGGGGGTTCCGGGTTTGATCAATGCCTATAAAACTGTTACTGCCCTTGCATTGCAGGTTACACCGGTGATACAAAAGCAAATTGAGGCTAATTTATAACATACAATTTGATTATACCCGTATGAATGATGTGATGATGATGTTAAAACAATATAATTGTACCGTCATCAGCCAGGAAGTGCAATTATTCTGTAGTATTACCACCGGCATCCCCAATAACCGGGTGCAGGAAGTAGTATATAAACTAAAAGAAATTCAGGGAGCAGATATTACAAAATCGTAATGCCATCTAAAATACACCCTCATTTTTTTCTGCTATTTAATTTTTTTCAAAATTTTATATTACTTTTAAACGCCCATTACGATTAACAGCTTATTTAATACCAAACTAGATTATGAGGAAACTTTTACTTTCCCTCCTGGTGTTTATTTCCGTATATAAACCATCAGGAGCACAACAGCTTCACTTTACTTCTATTTTTCAACAACATAATGCTATGTATAACCCGGCTGCGGCAGGGTTTACGGGACATGGTGTTATTGGTGTCACTTACCGCAGTATGTGGGAGGCTTTTTCGGGCAATCCCAAAACATTTATGGTATATGGCGATACTTATTGGGAAAAGAAAAGCTCTGGCTTTGCCGGCTACCTGTATAAAGATGTTACAGGGCCTACAAGCAGAACGGGCACGCAAGCTGGCGTATTCTTATCATGTAAAAACGGGTGCCAAATCAAAATTGGGTTTGGGCATTGAATTAAGGGGCTTGCAATATTATATTGATAAATCAAAACTCACAGATGCACTTGGCAGCGATTTAGTGCTGGCAGGCAATAACACCTCTTTTAAATTAGATGCAGGTGCCGGTCTTTATTTTTCTGATGGAAAATTCAGTGCAGGCGCAGCAGTAAGCCAGTTGATACAATCAAAACTGGCTTTTAATGATGTACCAAATGCTACAGAAAGGGCAAAACTGTACCGCCATTTTGTTTTTACTACAAGCTATGTATTTGAAACAGGCGGCACCACACATGTAACTCCCTTTGCTATGGTAAGGTATATTCCTAATGCACCAACAGAATTCGACTTTGGTGCAAAGGTGGACCTACAGGAAAAAATATGGGTGGCTCTTGCCTGGAGAGTAAGGCATTTCTGGAGCCTGCAGGCAGGCTTTAAACTTTTTGACAAACTTGAGTTTACTTATGCCTACGATCTTTACAACGAGCCTTTCTCTGATTTCAATACAGGTAACAACGCACATGAGATCGGCCTTCGGTTTAATCTGAAGAAGAAATAATCCATTTCATTTTTACAATAGAATCCCGTCCCTGCAATTACTATTAAATATTTCATTTAGTTAATAATACTTTGTCATGAATTTTACCTCACTTTTCAAAAAGTTATCTACAATAGTATATGCAAGGGTATTGCCTTTTTGCATAGCATTTTTTACTGTATCCGCAGCTTTTGGCCAGGCGCCGGCAAACGATGATCCATGTGGTGCAATCGAGTTAACGCCAGAGGCTACCTGTACTTATATACCTGGTACTACAGTTAGTGGCACCCATAGCACTGGTTCTGGGGTACCTGCCTGCGCCAACTTTAATAGTGGCACAACCATTGATGTTTGGTATAGGGCTGTAATACCGGCTGATGGAGCACTTACTTTTGATATGCAAGGTGGTAGTATTACAGATGCTGGCATGGCCGTTTACAGGGGAAATAACTGTAATAATCCAGGCACATTGGTATTATTGGCATGCGATGATAATAGTAGCAGTAACGCTAATATGCCTAAAGTAACGGTTACCGGCGTACCAGTTGGGGCTACTGTTTTTGTAAGGGTATGGGCAAGAAATAACAGTGCTGGTACCTTTGGAATTTGTGCTACCATACCTCCGCCTCCTCCGGCAAACGATGAGCCTTGTAATGCAATAGAGTTGCCTGTGGGCTCAACATGCAGTTTCCAAACGTTTACAAATGAAAGTGCGTCACTTACAGGTACAGTACCTCCACCAGTGTGTGCTGGTTTTCTCGGTGGTGATGTATGGTTTAAAGTAATAGTTCCTTCTGGTACAACGGCTTTGGTTTTTGATTCACAAACAGGAGCGATGCTGGATGGTGGTATGGCGATTTATACCGGCAGTTCCTGCGATGGAAACTTAACAGCTTTGATTTGTGATGATAATAGCAGTGTAAATGGCGATATGCCTGCATTAACAGTTGGGGGATTAGTGCCAGGAGATACAGTATGGGTAAGATTTTGGGAAAAAGATAATAACAACAATGGCACTTTTGGTATTTGTGTAACATTGCCACCACCACCACCAACTAATGATGATGCATGTAATGCAATAGAATTAACAGTAGATGTAAGTTGCAACTACCAAACATTTAGTAACCAGGATGCAACAGCAAGTTCTCCAATAATTCCTGCCCCGGGATGTGCCGACTATCAAGGTGGAGATGTTTGGTTTAAGGCCGTAGTGCCTGCAGAAGGCGGTATTGTATTTGATTCGCAGGATGGAGTTATGACCGATGGTGGCATGGCCGTTTATAGCGGTAATTGTAATAACCTTACTTTATTGGCATGTAATGATAACAGCAGTGTAAATGGCAATATGCCGGCAATAACATTGGGAGGGTTAAATCCAGGTGATACTTTATGGGTACGTTTCTGGGAGAATGGAAATAATAACAATGGCACATTTGGAATTTGTGCCACTATTCCACCACCTCCGCCTTCAAATGATGAAGTTTGTAATGCTATTGAATTAACACCTGATGTTACCTGTAACTACCAAACATTTAGCAACCTGGATGCAACAGGTTCTATCGGGGCAACTGATCCGGGATGTGCAGGATATTCAGGTGCTGATGTGTGGTTTAAAGTAGTGGTGCCGGCAGAAGGCGCCCTTGCTTTCGATTCTCAGGAAGGTGTTATGTCCGATGGTGGCATGGCACTATATAGTGGCAGCGCTTGCGATGGCACTTTAAACCTGCTTGCCTGTAATGATGATGCAAGTGTGAATGGTGATATGCCAAGTATTACCCTGGGTGCGTTAACACCTGGTGATACCATATATGTTCGTTTTTGGGAAAATGGGAATGACGAAAACGGCACATTTGGTTTGTGTGTGAACATACCGCCACCAGCACCAACAAATGATGATCCATGTAACGCAGTTGAATTAACACCTGACCTTACCTGTAACTATCAAACTTTTACTAACGAAAGTTCTACTGGTACTATAGGCCTCGATGATCCAGGTTGTGCTGATTATCAGGGTGGCGATGTATGGTTTAAAGTAGTGGTGCCAGCAGAAGGCGGTTTGATATTTGATTCTCAAACAGGAGTGATAACAGATGGCGGTATGGCATTATATAGTGGCACCTGTGATAACCTTACTTTATTAGATTGCGATGATGACGACAGTGATAATGGACTGATGCCTACATTAAGTGCATTTGGCTTAACTCCTGGCGATACAATATTTGTTCGTTTCTGGGAATTTGGTGGAGATAATAACGGTACGTTTGGTATTTGTGTGAGGGTACCTCCTCCGCCACCTGCTTATGATGACCCATGCAATGCAGTAGAGTTGCCAGTGGAAGCAACTTGCACCTTCCAGACATTTACCAATGAAAGTGCAGCAGATTATCCTGGTGTAACTGATCCTGGTTGTGCAAATTACCAGGGTGGTGATGTTTGGTTTAAAGCAGTAGTTCCCGTTGGCGGTGCCATAGCTTTTGATACGCAGGATGATGTGATGTTTGATGGTGGTATGGCAGTTTATAGTGGTACCTGTGATGTGTTAACCCTGCTTACTTGTGATGATAACAGCAGCCCTAACGGAGCTATGCCTAAAATAACTATTGGCAGCTTAAACCCCGGCGATACTATTTATGTACGCATGTGGTCAAATTCAAATGACAACAATGGTACATTTGGTATTTGTGCATCTGTTCCACCACCACCACCAGCTAACGATGATCCATGTACAGCATTTGAATTAATGCCTGATTCTGCTTGTACCTTCCAGACATTTACAAACGAAAATTCAACAAATACAACAGGTTTGGATGATCCAGGCTGTGCAAACTATCAAGGCAGTGATGTATGGTTTAAGGTGGTAGTGCCTTCTGGTGGCGCATTAATATTCGATTCTGAAACAGATGTAGTAACAGATGGCGGCATGGCTATATATAGCGGCACCTGCGGCGGAAACCTTACATTGCTTGATTGCGATGATGATGCCAGCGATAATGGCCTTATGCCATTTATTTCGGTAGGAGGGCTTACACCAGGCGATACATTATTTGTTCGGTTCTGGGAATTTGGCAATGATAATAATGGGGCTTTTGGTATTTGTGTAAGAATTCCACCTCCGGGCCCGGCTAATGATGACCCTTGCGGTGCCTTTGAAATTCCTGTGGCAAGCACCTGTACTTATCAAACTTTCACTAACGAAAGCTCATTTGGTTCTGTAGGTGTACCTGCACCTGGTTGTGCAAATTACCAGGGAGGCGATGTATGGTTCAAAGCAGTGGTTCCTGCAGATGGTGCCATTACTTTTGATACACAGGCAGGCGATATTACAGATGGCGGTATGGCTGTATATACAGGCAGCTGCGATAACTTAACACTTGTAGAATGTGATGACGATGACGGTGCTGGTACAATGCCTAAAATGACACTTGGTGGTTTAAACCCAGGCGATACTGTATGGATCAGGTTCTGGGAAGATGGAAATAATGACAATGGAACCTTTGGTATCTGTTTAACTGTACCACCACCACCTCCCGGAAATGATAATCCATGCGGATCAATCAGCATTCCTGTTACAGATAGTTGCAATTATCAAACATTCTCTAATGAAGGTTCGTTTGGAACAGCCAGCGTACCTGCTCCCACTTGCGGCAACTACCAGGGTTCTGATGTTTGGTTCTCTGTAATAGCGCCTGCATCCGGAGCCGTTAATATTAATACACAGGCTGGTACTATTATAGACGCAGGTATGGCAATATATGTAGCTGATAGTTGCAATGGCATCATGACACTATTGGCTTGTGATGATAATGGCAAGCTCTAACCCTGATATGCCATACATAACGGCAACAGGTATTTTACCAGGCACCACGGTTTACATAAGAGTATGGTCAAATGGAGGAACACTTAATGCCGGTACGTTTGGTATTTGTGCTGTAGTGCCGCCATTGCAACCGGCCACCTTCTCATTTGCCTGTGCAAGGGATACTATATTTGCCTGCGGTGGTGGGGATTCCTGCTTTACGCTGGATGCTGTGATACCAGATATACATGCACTTACAGACAGGTATGCACTTAACCCGTTAAGCTCTGGTGGCGGCAGCGGATGTTTTAATCCATATGTCGCTCCCGGAAATGAAGGGCCTTCAACTGATCTTACAATTGATGACAGGTATACAGAGGTGATAAACCTTCCTTTCACATTCCCGTTCTATGGCCAAAACTATAATTCTTTGGTTGCAAGTACAAATGGATATGTAAGTTTGATTCGATGCACTAGCATTAGCCAATACTTCAGCCACTGGGATATTGTGGATGGAACAACCCCAAGAAACCTGCCTTCTATAGATGATTTTTATGACAGGGCTTTAATTATGGGGCCATACCATGACCTTGATCCTGGTCTATAACAATTCGCCAACCATGAGGGTTAAATACAATATTACCGGTACAGCGCCCCACAGAAGATGGATTTTAAGTTTTTATAAAGTGCCGCTATTCCAGGCTGCCATGCGATACTCTTATTGAAAATACTCACCAGATTGTTCTTTACGAAGGAACCGGGGTTATAGAAGTATTCATTTTTGATATGCAGAATTGCCTTACTGGAACGAAGGAAGGGCAATGGTAGGCATTCAGGATTTTAACAGAACTCGTGGACTCATGGCTCCCGGCAGGGCAGCAACTGATGCACCTTGGGGGCGTTTAGGCATGAATGAAAGCTGGCGCTTTGTACCAATAGGAGGGCCTACTTTATTTAAACGTGTTGAATTGTTTGATACCAGTGGCAACTTCCTTGCTACAGGTGATACTACATTCCTTGATTCTGCAAGTTTAAAAGTAAACTTCAGAAATCTTTGCAGCCTTAACCGTTTACCGGCAGGGCTTAATACTTTGCTTGTAAGGGCTACTTACAGGAAATTTGATGATCCTAATGCTGAAGAAGTAGGTGCTGATACGGTAAGGATATTTATTCCCAACCTGAAAGTAAATTTTGATGTAACCAATGGGCAATGCAGCAACCCTGGTTCTGTTTCTATACACTTGTCAAGTAGTGTGGAGCCTGTAAGGTTCTCATCAGATAGTGGCCTTACATGGCAATCAGACAGTGTATTTAATAACCTTGCCACCGGCAGGTATTATTTCAAAGTACAGGATGGTGCAGGTTGTGCAAGGGATACAATAATAGATATAACGGCACTTACAAGTATGGAAGCTTCTTTTGCAGTAACCAATGCAGCTTGTAATGGCGATAGCGGTACAGTTGTGATTGATGCAGCCGGTGTAAGGCCAATCAGGTATTCTTCTGATGGTGGCGCCACATTCCAATATGACAGTACTTTCACTTTGCCAGCCGGCACTTATAATTTCAATCTTGTAGATACAAACGGTTGTACAAGAGATTCTGTAATTGTAATTACTGAACCATTGCCTTTATCAGCTACATATGCAGACAGTTCTGCCCTATGCGGCAGCAGTGGTATTATTTCTGTTGTATCAGTATCGGGTGGCACAGGTCCATACACATATTCTTTTGATAGCGGCACATATGGTACAGACAGCACACAGTCAAACTTTACAGGCGGCCCTCATACGGTAAGTATCCGTGATGCGACTGGTTGTACAAAAGATACCATTATTGTTGTGGCAGGAAGTTCATCATTAAGTGCAGTGTATGCCATAACTGATATTGCCTGTAACGGGAACACAAATGGTAGTATTGCAGTTGTATCAGTAACAGGCGGTACAGGGCCATTCACCTATTCATTTGATACGGGTGGATATGCTCCGGACAGTTCGCTTTCAAATGCTGCATCAGGCCCACACATCATAAGTATAAGAGATGCAACCGGCTGTACAAAAGATACTACAGTAATTGTGAATGAGCCTGCCCCACTTATAGCTGCTTACACTATTAATGATGCAAGATGCTTTGGTGAAAATGGCAGTATTTTGATAGATGTATTAAGCGGTGGTACACCAAACTATACTTATTCAAATGATGGAGGTACAACCTTCCAGCCAGGTGATTCATTTGCAGTAGCTGCAGGCACTTATGTTGTAAGAATAAGGGATGCCAATGGTTGTACAAAAGATACTACTATAATAGTAAACCAGCCAACGGCTATTACTGCTACTTATGTTATTAATCCGGTGAAATGCTTTGCGGCTAACAGTGGCAGCATCATTGTCACTGCTTCTGGTGGCACACTAAATTATATTTATTCAAATGACGGTGGCACCACCACGCAGGCAGATGATTCATTTGCAGTGGTAGCGGGTACTTATGTGGTGAGGATACAGGATGCTAATGGTTGTATAAAAGATACCTCCATTATTGTTACCCAGCCCGTGCAATTAACAGCAACTGCTTCCGCAGGCAGCACTGGCTGTAACACTACTACACCAACAGGACAAATAACAGTAACCGCTACCGGTGGTACACCTGTCTATGAATATAGTAATGGTGGTGCTTTCCAAACAAGCAATACGTTTACAGCATTGGCACCAAACATTTTCACTATAACTGTAAGAGATGCCAACGGATGTACGGTAACAACCGGGGCAACCGTAGGCGTGGTTAATGACCTTACTTTACAAACAAGGCAGGATACCACCATTTGCGGCGAAGTTTCTGTTGTGCTGAACACAACCACCAATGCACAAAGCGTAAGCTGGTTCCCAACAACGTTCCTTAGTAGTGCAACTGCTGTAAGCCCAACTGCTGTTAACCCAACAGTAACTACGGAGTATATTGTAACAGCAGTATTAGGAACCTGTTCTGAAACAGATACAGTGAAAATCATTGTAACAGATCCGCCGGTAGTTAATGCAGGAAACAGTATATCTATAATAAAAGGATTGGATGCACAGTTGAATGCAACCGTATCAAATGCCGCAAGTTATGCATGGTCGCCAACTACTTATCTCAACAATGTAAATACGCTTTCACCCATATCAGTAATGCCACAGCAAACCATCACTTATACACTTACTGCCACCAATGGAGAAGGTTGCACTAATAGTGATACGGTAACAGTTACGGTATTGCCATACTGTATAAAAGTGAAGAATGCCTTCTCTCCAAATGGTGATGGCGTGAATGATACCTGGATGGTGTATGATCAGTTTGATTGTTTGAGAAACATAAGAGTACAGGTGTATAACCGCTATGGCAGCAGGGTTTATCAATCAACTAACTACCGTAATGAATGGAGAGGTACTTATGGTGGCAGTAACCTGCCTGATGCTACTTACTATTACATAATTGATTATGTACTGCTTGATGGCACAAATTACCAGGTAAGGGGCGATGTAACAATTCTTAGATAGAATGAACAGATGAATATCGAATCATTAAGAGACTATACTCTTGGAAAACCTTCCGTTACGGAAGGTTTTCCTTTTGGTGATGATGTGATCGTATTTAAAGTGAATGGCAAAATGTTTTTGCTGCTTCCATTGAACACACAACCATTGCAGTTTAATGTAAAATGTGATCCTGAAAAGGCAATTGAGTTAAGAGAAGAATATCCTGAAGCTGTATTACCTGGCTATCATATGAATAAAAAACATTGGAATACTGTTGTAGCGGATGGAACTTTATCAAATAAGCAATTGTTGCAAATGGTGGATGAATCGTATGAACTGGTAAAAGGGCGAAAGAAAAAATAGTTCTTACTTCTTTTCATACTTCCAGTTTCTTCCTTTGCCTTCTGCAATCCATTCAATGGCAGTTTCCATTCTTTTATTACGGGTATCTCCTGATTTTGCTTCTGTAAGCCAAACAATGTAGTCTTTCTTTTTACCGGGCGGAAAAGCATCAAACTCTGTTTTTGCTTTTTTATTTTTTGCAAGTGCTTTTGAAAAGTAATCCGGCACGGCCAGTTCTTTTGTTTCTGTTACCTTAGGCTTTGGCGGTAGTTTAATGCCGTTATCATTCAATATCATTGCTTCTTTTATCCAGGCAATAATTTTTTTGTCGGAAGGCAGATCTTTTAGCGAAGTAATTTTTCCCAAATGCCCCATTGCTGCCTCCGAAGCTGCGGTTTCTCTCAGTATTGGGTCTTTCATAATGGAACCTTTCCAAAAACCAAATGCACAATGTTGTTTGAAAGATGCCATATTGCACATCATCTCTCCTTTGTAATCAAAAAAGGGCATACTCCATTTCATCTTTTCTTCTACATCAGGGCAGGTGGTATGAATGAGCTCTCTTAAATGATTGAAAATGGGTTTTGCAAAATCGGCTGATTTGGCAATGTAGGCGTCGATAGATTTGTTGTAGTTGGACATGGTCGAAAACTTTACGCTAATATAGAAAAGCTTTCAAAAAAATAGTTGCTGCTTACCATTCATTTGCGCCAATTTTTAGTTTCCTGCTTGTGTTAATATTGATAGTGGCATTCTTTTTCAGGAAAAGTTTTTTGCAGGCAGCATCAGCATTAATTTCCGGAATAAAACTTCCGTCACCTAATATTATCACTTCAGTTTCATGATTTGGTACTACACCGCAACTCCAGTTAGAAGGATTTTCCCAGGCATTATCTACAGCGCCTGTCCAGTAAGCAGTAAGTATAAAATTTATTGGGTTGCTGTAAGTGCTGTTATTTACTTTGCATCTTACCCGGCCACTAAAAGGTATCCCGCCGATTGTAAGAATCGGTCCTGTTGCTCCGCTTACTAAGAGATCATCTCCCGGCAATGAATTATATAATTGCACAAATCCTAAACCATAATCCCATTCCCATTGATAAGACGATCCTGTAATGGAAGATGAAAAATCTACGCTGCTGCCTTTGCAAATACGGGTAGTATCGTCTTTAATCATATTAACAAAAACAAAAGCATCGTCATAACAGCCGTGCTCATTAAAAACTTTCAGTGAATATTTCCCTCTCAGAACATTTGTAAGAGATGTTGTATTCCATACTGCTGATGTAAAAGGAACTGTGTTATAAATATTTGATATGTTGGCAGTACATGTATCACAATTTACTGTTACCGATGCATTATTGCCAAGCTCAGGATTTGCATTTGCTTTTAATAGAGCAGCATCAGAATAAAGAGTATCACCGCAAACAGTAACTATCCTGCATCGGTAAAGATTGTTGTTTTTTAAAGCAGAAACATTAATCAGCGTCATGGAAGGAATGATAAAATTATAACCACCTGTAGTAAGTTCGTTGTAATGAATGCCATTGTCATTACTTTCCATCCATTGGTAGCTGGCAATTCTTGCTCCGGTTACTTCTGTTGTAAAGCTTGTATTATAGCCGATACATATTTCTGCATCCAACGGCTGCCGGGCAATAACAGCAGTTTCAATAACAGAATATAACTTATGAACACTTGAAAAACCATTAAAGCAATTATTGATAATCTGACAACGGTATCTGTTTCCGCTAACAGAGGGAGAAACAGGTATAGATAAAAAATTATTGGTTTCACCAGCAATATTTGTATATGTATTTCCTGAATCTGTGCTCACTTGCCATTGTAATACCGCAGGATATCCTTCGTAGGGATACATGGCAGAAAACTGTGACTGTTCACCGGCGCACAAGGCATTTTCCTGTGATGGTAGAATACCAGGCTGGTATAACGGCGTAATAGATGCTGCATCAGAATAAAGCGTTTTACAGGAGCTTTCGATTTTGCAACGGTATGCAAGATTACTCTCAGAGTAAGGTAATCGAAGGATGGCAGTGTTTGCTCCGGGGACTTGCTGATTGCTACCATACAATTCCCACTGGTAAGAAAGGTTATTGCCTTGGGCAACAACACTCAATATGCCAGAATCGCCAACACACGGACGTTGGCTTACAGGCTGTGTTAATATACTGGTGCTTTCATTCCTTACAGTTAAAATAGCAGGGGATGATATAGTGGATGCAGCACAAGGGCTGCCCACTATGCAACGATATTGATAATTATTCATTAACAGCGTTACCGAATCTAACATTAGTGTGTTGTTTGTCTGACCGGGAAGGTTTATAAATGTGGTGCTGCCATCACTATTTTGCTGCCATTGGTAATTGGGCGAACTACCCGTTGCTGTTACCGTAAACTCTACTGAAGAATTGTTGCAGGTGATTTCATTTTGCGGCTGGCTGGTGATTAGAGGATTGATTGCACCAATATATAATGTGGCTGTACTTGTATTTACTCCTGGGCCACAGGGGCTGAAATAATAACACCTGAATTGATAACGACTCATATCAGGTGAAACATTAAACAGGGTGAGTGAATCCAATGTTTTATCCCATTGAAAAGGTGTTATTACTGCATTTGGAATATCGTGCTGCCATGTGATACCGCTGTCTGTACTCATGGCCCACCAAAGCCCACCGGCAATAGCTGCTGAAGACGTAAAAGTAACATTGCTGCCGGGGCATATCTGCTGGCTTTGGGGATTTAGCATAACATGCGCAGGCATTGGTGCACCACAATCAGGAACAGGTGCTGGAGCTGGTCGTTGTTGGTTATTTTGCTGTGCTGTTGAATGAAGTACTAAAAGGAATGTTATAAACGAAAGCGAACCTTTTTTCATAACGTTGGGGTTGTAATTGAAAAGACTACTACCAAAACAGATTAGCCGCAAAATGGAAATTAAGATTGCCGGGCTTATTTTTTAAAACTCCCACTCACAACCAACTCCTTACTCCCTGCTGTATAAACATAAAATCCTTCTCCACTTTTCACTCCCAACTTACCAGCAGTAACCATATTCACCAGCAAAGGACAAGGTGCATATTTAGGATTACCAAATCCATCCTGCAATACTTTTAAAATGCTGATGGCAAACATCAAGACCGATAAAGTCTGCTAACTGTAATGGCCCCATTGGATGTGCCATACCGAGTTTCATCACCGTATCAATTTCTTCCACACCGGCCACGCTTTCATATAAACTGTAAATAGCTTCATTTATCATCGGCATTAAAATACGGTTGGCAATAAAGCCGGGATAATCATTCACCACACAAGGTATCTTTCCTAATTGTTTGCTGAGTTCAACAATGGTATTCGTTACTTCTTTTGTGGTTGCATAGCCATTGATGATCTCCACCAGTTTCATCACCGGAACAGGGTTCATAAAATGCATTCCTATTACTAACTCAGGACGTTTTGTAACAGCAGCAATCTTAGTGATGGAGATAGAAGAAGTGTTTGTTGCAAGGATACAACCTGCCGGAGCCGCTTCATCTATTGATTTAAATATTTTTAGTTTGAGGTCAACATTTTCTGTGGCAGCTTCTACCACCAGCTCTGCATTTTTTACACCTGCCGCAACATCAGTTACTGTAGTAATATTTGCCAACGCTTTTGTTTTTACTTCTTCTGCAATAGTTCCTTTTGCAATTTGCCTGTCGAAGTTTTTGCCAATAGTGGCAATGGCTTTTTCTAACTGAGCAGCATTTACATCAATAAGAGTTACGTTAAAACCTGCTTGTGCAAATACATGCGCTATGCCATTGCCCATGGTGCCTGCGCCGATAACTGAAATGTTTTTTATCATACACTAATTTTTTGTTCGCCACGAATTACACGAATGAACACGAATTTATTTGTTGCCACAGACGCCGTCGGCCAAAGCCTTTGGCGTCGGACGATTACACGGATTAACACAGATTGTTTTGCGGCGGCGAAGCCGCCGCAATAACAATCTGATGTTTTATACACTAACTTTTTTGAAAAGAACTTTGCATTGAATGAGAGGTGAATGAAGAACTAACTGTACAAGTGAGTGACACAACGATGTTCAACAGAAATCCTCAGCCGGTTATATAAATTTTAGCATCTGCAAATTTAGAAATGTTTGTATTTACTAATAATGAACCAATCTAAGTTCCCCTTTAGGGGACAGGGGTTACTTAAACGCATTCAAACCCGTCACATCCATTCCCGTAATCAGCAAATGAATATCATGCGTTCCCTCATAAGTGATCACACTTTCCAAGTTCATCATGTGCCGCATTACAGGATACTCACCGGTAATACCCATGCCACCCAGCATCTGCCTTGCATCACGGCAAATATTAGTGGCAATTTCACAAGCATTTCGTTTTGCCATACTCACTTGTTGCGGTGTTACTTTTCCTTCATTCATCAATACACCAAGGCGCCAGTTGAGTAATTGTGCTTTGGTAATTTCAGTTACCATTTCTGCCAGCTTCTTTTGTTGCAATTGAAAACCACCGATCGGTCTGTCAAACTGTATTCTCTCTTTTGAATAATTCAACGCAATATCATAACAATCCATAGCAGCACCAACAGCTCCCCAGGCAATACCATACCTTGCTTTTGTTAAACAACCCAATGGCCCTTTCAATCCTTTTACATTCGGGAAAATATTTTCTTTTGGCACTTTTACATTATCAAAAACCAATTCACCGGTCGCACTGGCTCTCAGGCTCCATTTGCCATGTGTAGTAGGTGTGCTAAAACCTTCCATGCCTCTTTCTACCACGAGCCCACGAATATCGCCGGCTTCATCTTTTGCCCATACCACTGCCACTTGTGCAAAGGGTGCATTACTGATCCACATTTTAGCGCCATTTAAGATCACATGGTCGCCTGCATCTTTTATATTGGTCAGCATACTGCTTGGGTCACTTCCATGATTAGGTTCTGTCAATCCAAAACAACCCAGCCATTCGCCGCTTGCCAGTTTGGGTAAATATTTATTGCGTTGCTCCTCACTGCCATATTGGTAAATAGGAAACATCACCAACGAGCCCTGCACACTTGCAGTGCTTCTCACACCGCTGTCGCCACGTTCCAGTTCCTGCATCATCAATCCATAACTGATATAATCCAAACCGCCGCCACCATATTGCTCCGGCACCGTAGGCCCAAAGCAACCCAACTCTCCCATTTGCTTTACTATCTGAATAGGAAACTCTGCCCTTTGTGCATAGTCTTCAATAATGGGAGAAATCTCTTTCTTCACATAATTGCGTACACTTTCCCGAATGAGCTTGTGCTCTTCCGTTAGTAACTCATCTACATTAAAATAATCGGGACTTTTAAAATTGTCTGTCTTAGCTGCCATGTATTTTTATTTTGGCTTTGATGAAATTTGTATGATAGAAACGCAGATGAAACTGATGCGACTGGTTTGAACAGATTCATCCGTTTTATCAGCCGGAATCAGTACAATCCGTGTTTCTATCCTGGCAATCGTTTTTACCGCCGCAAATATACCAACCCTAATCCCATTGAATATAAAATGTTATACATTTAGAAAATCAAAAACCTTTTTCAAATGAAACGTTTTATTGTTCTGCTATACTGCCTGCTGGCTGTTAATTTTTCAGCCAATGCCCAAAATGAATCGAAACCTGCTAATACAACCCCTAAAACTGAAAACAGGATAAAGCAGTTTTGGTTTGTAATGCTGCTGAAAGGGAATAACCGAACACAGGATTCTGCTGTTGCTGCCAAATTGCAGGAAGGCCACATGGCAAATATCAAGAAGCTTTATTCTGAAGGTAAATTAAAAGTAGCCGGCCCTTTTGGTGATGATGGCAATTGGCGTGGTGTATTTATTTTTGATGTTGCCACCAAAGAAGAAGTGGAAGAAATATTAAACACCGACCCGGCTATTGCTGCGGGAAGACTAGCGTATGAGATCCATCCCTGGTACACATCGCCAATTGGAAGTTTTGCACCTGGCAAACCTGAAAAGATAAATTGATTGTATGAAGTTGCTTAAAAAGATCCGCCTGCTGATCGTATTTTTTATGGTGGCATTGGTGCTTAGTGGCATTACCGCTTTCCCGGTAGAAACAGAATTGCGGTGGCTATTAAATCATCCATCATTGGTGCCATCTTTTGCTGAACAATGGTTAAAAGATGTGTATGTGGCTTTGCTGGAAACCAATGCTAAATATCCTATGCTTGCTTATGGTTTTGATTGGTTGGCATTTGCACATATTGTAATTGCAATGATGTTCATCGGCCCATTGAGAGACCCGATAAAAAATATCTGGGTGATAGAGTGGGGGATAATCTCCTGCATTGCAGTGATTCCTTTGGCATTTATTGCTGGCCCCATTCGTCATATTCCGTTGTATCATATTTTAATTGACTGTAGTTTTGGTGTGATTGGCATTTTCCCATTGTGGATTTGCAGAAAATGGATAAAGCAACTGGAAGCAGACAGGATGAGGTTTTAAAATAGCTCTATAGGAGCGGAATATCAGTAATAGAACATCCATAAAATTTGAATACAAGCTCCGTAGGAGCGATATGTTACATGCCGCTCCTACGGAGCTTGTTGTAGATTTTTGTTTACTGTGGCTACTAATATGCGGCCACGATGTGGCTGGTTTTATGATAAATAATTTATGAAACAATATTCTTACTTAGCACTTGGCGATAGCTATACCATTGGCGAACAGGTCCGCATTCATGAAAGTTTCCCTTATCAAACAGTACAATTGCTGAGAACAAAAGGCTTGTCATTTTATGCTCCTGAAATTATTGCAGTAACTGGTTTTACAACAGACGAACTGAATACACTGATTGATGAAACAATGCTGCTTCCCCAATACGATTTCGTAAGCCTGCTGATTGGAGTAAACAATCAATACCGTGGAAGAAGTACAGAAAATTTTGCTGAAGAATTTGAAGGGTTGCTAAAAAGAGCTATTGCATTTGCAGGTAACAACCACAACCATGTTTTTGTTTTATCAATTCCTGACTGGGGCGTAACAGCTTTTGCTGCTGACAGGGATAACAAAAAAATTGCGGAAGAGATTGATGCCTTTAATGCAATATGTGAGTCTGTAAGTAAGAAGTATAACACTTATTTTATTGATATTACTTTATCACAGAGAAATGATGGAGATAAAGATGAGTTTTTAGCAGTAGATAAATTACATCCTTCAGGAAAGGAGTATGGTAAATGGGCTGTACAATTAAGCGAAAAAATTATTTCAACTATTCAATAATTATAGTTTCATGAACGAAAGAGTAAAAAACCTCTCAACAGAAATTCTCTCCAGCAACTGGTACACACTTAAAAAAATAACCTACGACTTCTTAACCAACGGCGAATGGAAAACTTTGAACCGGGAAGCGTATGATCGTGGTAATGGCGCTGTAATTTTATTGTACAACAAAGATTCAAAGACTGTTATCCTCACAAGGCAGTTCCGTTTGCCCACATACATCAATGGCAATGCAGATGGAATGCTGATAGAAGCCTGTGCAGGTTTATTGGATAAAGACAATGCAGAAGATTGTATAAAAAGAGAAACAGAAGAAGAAACCGGCTATAAAATTTCAGAGGTAAAAAAGATCTTTGAAGCTTATATGTCTCCGGGTTCTGTTACAGAGAAATTGTATTTTTTTATTGCTGAGTATTCAAAAGATATGAAAGTAAATGATGGCGGCGGGCTTGACCATGAGCAGGAAAATATTGAAGTGCTGGAAATAAAATTTGATGATGCGATGAAGATGATTGAAACGGGAGAGATAAAAGATGGAAAGACGATTATGTTGTTGCAGTATTTGAAGATTAAATGCTTACTGTCAACTCTTAATTTTCAGTTATATGGCTTATTTCCTTATAAATTGTTTATTAATTTGTCATTCATAATATATCTTTACTGGCTGACAGCAAAAGTAAAGAGCCATTACATTCAAATAATTTGCTGCTGAATTATTGTTTAGTACCATTGAATTATAAGATCATTGTGCTTGATCAATGATATTCATCACTGCAAAATGTGCATACTGGAATTAAACCTGTTGGAAGAGAAATTGGATTGCACATTGCTCCATCCAAATTGCACATGTAAAATTCTACTGTTATAGAAAGGTGTGTCTGTAATCACTTGTTCGGGTATTTCAAGAAATCGGTTACAGTTTGTGTGTTGATGCTGGGTTTATACCACTTTTTAGAAAATAAAATTACGCTGTTGGAAATTTTTTCCTGTTGGGTATTAATTTTTGACAACTCATTTGGGAATAGTTATTGCTGAAATATAAATAAGGTAAAAGATCAGGATATCTTAAATGACTTTATGAAATGCCTGTTAAGATTTGGTGTCTAATAAAAATTATTTCTCAATCCTTCAACTGTGCACAATGCCTGCACCTCGGTTCATACACATCTTTTTCCCCAACAATATCTGCCCTTCAGTTTTTGTTTTGCGGTAGCTGATATTGGCAATATTGCCACACTTTACACAGATAGCATGCAGCTTGGTGATATAATCAGCTTTTGCCAGCAGGTTCGGCATTTGCCCAAACGGGTTGCCCAAATAATCCATGTCCAAACCAGCCACAATCACCCTCATGCCACGTACAGCCAGCGCTTCACATACATTCGCAATTTCAGCATCAAAGAACTGTGCTTCATCAATACCCACCACGTCCACATCCTGCGCCAGCAGCAAAATATTTTGTGAGCTGTCAACCGGTGTGCTGTGGATATAATTGGTGTCGTGGCTTACAATTTTTACTTCATCATAACGGGTGTCAATAGCCGGTTTAAAAATCTCTACTTTCAGGTTGGCAATCTTCACCCTCTTCAGGCGGCGTATCAGCTCTTCTGTTTTTCCACTAAACATACTGCCGCAGATCACTTCTATCCAGCCCCTTCTTTCGCCTTTCAAATTCGGTTCAATAAACATTTGTATAGCTATTTAAAATACTGTTTGTAACTTTATCGCAACGGTTGCAAAGATTATAGTTTTGACTCATTAACCAAAACAAATTTAAACCGTACAAATTACACTGAAAATCAACAGGGATTATGGAGAGAGTGGAAACACTTTTGCAGAAACTGCAGGAACAATTTAAAAAAGGTGACCCGCCGGCAAAACTGCTGTTGACAGTGCAGATGCTGCAGCATGAGCTGGCTCATTTACAAGCAACGGCTCCTGCCAATGGTAAGGAAGTGATCGCTGTATCCATGCCGGTTAATGCCAATATTTCCGCCGCCAATGAAACACCGGTTGAAAAAGTTCCTGAAAAGCCTGCCGAAGAAGAAAAAACCGTAGAAGTGCTGCAGGTGGATGAAGCAGAAATAGAAGCGGAGCTGGAAGAGATAAAACGCAATGCCGCCATCATGCAGCAGATGAGCACCAAGAGCAAACCACAGCTTTTGTTTGATGACCACAATGACGATATACCAACTTTGCCCCCCAAACCTGTGGCTGTAAAGAAAGAGATCAATGACCATATTGCAGGGGAAAAAACATCTCTCAACGATACATTAAAAGCCTCCGCACCAGAAGTAAGTCATAAACTTACAGATGCACCCGTAAAAGATCTGAAAAAAGCGATTGGCGTTAATGACCGCTTTTTATTCATCAACGAATTGTTCAGGGGTGATGAAGCGATGTATGAACGCAGCATTAAAACCATCAACAGTTTTTCTATTTATCCTGAAGCCGAATACTGGATAAGAAGGGAATTGAAAACAAAACTGGGATGGAAAGACAGCGATGAAACGGTAAAACAGTTTGATCAGTTGGTTAAAAGGCGGTTTGCCTGAATATACTCCACCATTTTTTTTGTAGCGCCTGCTTTTGAATACACATAATTTTTAGCCGCCTCACTTTTTTGTTTCAGCAGCGTTTCATTATTCCACAATTCAGTCAACACTTTTTCCAGTTCTAATGCATTGTTGATACAGATGCCTGCGCCGCAATCAATCAGATCTATCGCCTCAGCAAATTTTTCATATTCATGGCCATAAATAACCGGTTTGCCATACACCGCTGGTTCCAGTACATTGTGAATGCCACTGTCTTCAAAGCCGCCACCAACGTAGGTTATATGTGCATAGTGGTACAGCCTTGAAAGCATGCCGATGTTGTCTATTATAAGGCAATTACGTTTTTGAGTGATCGGTGATGAGTGCCCGGTGATCGGTTGTGTTTGGCCAATGGCCGCTTGATAAAGTGGAATACAAAATAGAACCTGCAAATTCTTTCTGCACATCTTTAATATTGCCTTCATGTATTTCATGTGGCGCAATGATGAATTTAATATCGGGATTGCTTTTTACATAGTGGATCAGTTCTTCTTCATCTTCTTCCCAGGTGCTGCCGGCCACCATTACTTTGCTGTTGCCACAAAATTTTTCAATCAATGGCAATGGTTCAAATTTTTCTGCAATTTCAATTACCCGGTCAAATCTTGTATCGCCGCTGATGCTTACATTTTCTTTAATGCCAACCCTTGCCAGCAATTCTTTGGATGTTTCATTCTGCACAAAAAAATAAGTGAAACTATTCAGCATCTGTCTCCAGATATCGCCATACCATTTAAAAAAGGGCTGGCTGCTGCGGAAAATGCCAGATACCATTAAAACCGGGATATTTCTTTTTTTTAATTCGGTGAGATAGTAATACCAGAATTCATATTTTACCCACAAAACCAGGTCGGGAGCAATGGCATCGATCATTCTGTCGCATTGGCAGCACTGTCCATGGGCAGGTAAAAAATATGGTCTGCGCCTTTGTAATTTTTCATTACTTCATAACCAGAAGGCGAAAAGAAAGTGAGCACAATTTTAACCTGTGGATATTGTTTTTTAATAGCTTCCAGCACCGGCCTTCCCTGTTCAAATTCACCGAGGCTGGCGCAATGCATCCATACCGTTTTTCTTCCGTCTTTTGGTATTGATGGAAATGTTTTTCTTCCTGCCACCCACAATTTTGCTTTGGGGTTCCATAAAGAAGCATCCTGATACCAAGATGATACGAGTGAATAAAAAGAAGATAAAGCAGTTTCCCCAAGCGTTTTGTTTTGGCAAATCTAAGAAGA
The DNA here is from genome assembly GCA_963814445.1 of uncultured Chitinophagaceae bacterium. Classification (GTDB taxonomy): domain Bacteria; phylum Bacteroidota; class Bacteroidia; order Chitinophagales; family Chitinophagaceae; genus Ferruginibacter. The sequence goes on along the minus strand of CAWFCU010000025.1, from coordinate 191,517 downwards.
CGTTCCTCAAAACAATTCCAACAATTTAACCATGCAGCAATTCAACCATACAGCCCTTTTGCCCTTCAACTTCAACCTTGCACCATTGCCCGTAATCCCTATCTTTGCCACCGCTAAAAAAACTATATGAAGGCATTGCAAATGGTGGATACAAAAACGCAGTATCAAAAGATAAAAAAAGAAGTGGATGAAGCTGTTTTGGGTGTGTTGGAAAGCTCTGTTTTTATTGGGGGAAAAGTACTGAATGATTTTGTTGACAACCTTGCTAAATACAATGGCAGCAAGCATGTAATTCCCTGTGCCAATGGAACGGATGCATTGCAGATTGCCATGATGGCACTTGACCTGCAGCCGGGTGATGAAGTAATAACACCTTCATTTACTTATATCGCTACTGTAGAAGCTGCGGCTGTGCTAAAGATCAAGCCGGTGTTTGTGGAAGTGGATAAACAAACATTTTGTATTGATGCTGCGGCTGTTGAAAAAGCCATTACTCCCAAAACAAAAGCTATTGTACCTGTACATTTGTATGGGCAAAGTGCCGATATGGAAGCCATCATGGATATTGCCAAAAGGCATAATCTTTATGTGATTGAAGATAATGCACAAGCCATTGGTTGTGATTATACTTTTAGGGATGGCACCGTAAAAAAGACCGGTTCCATTGGCCACATCGGTACCACCTCCTTTTATCCCTCTAAAAATTTGGGTGCTTATGGTGATGGCGGTGCAATATTTACAGACGATGATACGTTAGCTGCTAAGTTGAAAATGATTGCCCATCATGGGCAAAGTAAAAGGTATTATCATGATGTAGTGGGTTGTAATTCAAGATTGGACGCAGTACAGGCGGCGATACTTGATATTAAGCTGAAGCATTTAGACGAATACATTGCGGCAAGGAGAAAAGCGGCTGACTATTATGATAAGGCTTTTGCCAATCATTCAAAAATTACCACCCCTTACAGGGCAGCAAACAATAAGCATGTATTTCACCAGTACACACTTACTTTAAATGGTGTTGACAGGGATGCACTGCACAACTTTCTTGCTGAAAATGGTGTCCCCTCTATGATTTATTACCCCGTTCCCTGCCACAAACAAAAGATGTTTGATGCGTTTGGCGGAAGCGGCTACACTTTGCCGTTGACAGACTGGTTGACAGAAAGAGTAATTTCTCTGCCGATACACACAGAAATGGAAGAAGAACAACAGGCATTTATTGTATCAAAAGTATTGGAATTTGTAAATCGGTGATAGTTATTGGTTGATTGTTAATCGTTAATGGAAAATTTAAAGTCATTTGAAGAATTAAATTGTTGGAAAGAGGCAGTTGCACTAAGAAGAGACCTTAAGACTTTTATTGACAGTTTGCCAAAAAGTGAAGAGTATCGTTTGAAAGATCAAATAATCAGATGCCTTCGTTCGATTACAAATAATATTGCAGAAGGTTACGGAAGGTTTAACTACCAGGAAAATATTCAATTTTGCAGGATAAGCAGGGGTTCATTGTATGAAGTAATAGATCACTTATTAATTGCTGAAGAAGAGAATTATATTACTGAAGACAGAACTTGAGAAAGCTAGAGAACAAATAAAAAAATGTATTACGATTTTAAATGGCTATATTAATTACCTGAAAAAAGCAAAAGAAGGTACGAATAACAAATAACTATTAACAATAAACCAATAACAAATCAATGAAAATTGCAGTAGTAGGAACAGGCTATGTTGGCCTTGTATCAGGCACCTGTTTTGCAGAAACCGGCAACCAGGTTATTTGTGTTGATATTGACAAGAAGAAAGTTGAAAAATTATCTTCCGGCCAGATCACTATTTATGAACCCGGCCTGGAAAAATTTTTATCAGTAATACAAAAGAAGGCCGCTTAATTTTACCACTTCTCTGGAAGATGCAGTAGAAGATGCAGAAGTGATCATGCTGGCATTGCCAACTCCTCCCGGTGAAGATGGCAGTGCTGATCTGAAATATATTTTGGGTGTGGCTGACCACTTAGGTAAAATTTTAAAAGAGTATAAAGTAATTGTTGATAAAAGTACCGTGCCTGTTGGTACTGCTGAAAAAGTAAAAGCAGCTATTGCAAAAAATGCAACAGTTGAATTTGATGTAGTGAGCAATCCTGAATTTTTAAGAGAAGGTGTGGCAGTGGATGATTTTATGAAACCAGACAGGGTGGTGATTGGCACCACTTCTGAAAGGGCAAAAAAAGTAATGAACGATTTGTATGCACCATTTGTACGCCAGGGCAACCCACTTATTTTTATGGATGAGAAAAGTGCTGAGCTTAACAAATATGCAGCCAATTCTTTTCTTGCAACCAAGATCACTTTTATGAATGAGATTGCAAGGTTGTGTGAATTGCTGGGGGCAGATGTGGATATGGTACGCCGTGGCATGGGCAGTGATGAAAGGATTGGAAAACGTTTTCTGTTTCCCGGTATTGGATATGGCGGAAGTTGTTTTCCTAAAGATGTGCAGGCGTTGGTAAATCTGCACAGGAAGTAAATTATAATTTTGAAATCTTAGATGCGGTAATGGAAGTAAATGAAAAACAAAAACTTCATTTAATGCCATCTATTAAAAAATATTTTAACGACAATCTGAAAGGAAAAAAGTTTGCTTTGTGGGGACTTGCTTTTAAACCGAATACAGATGATATAAGAGAAGCACCAGCTTTATATATGATTGATGCATTGCTTGCAGAAGGAGCCAGTGTAGCTACTTATGATCCTGAAGCAATGAATAATGTAAAGCAGATAATGGGAGATAAAATTACGGTTTACAGAAACCCAGTATGAAGCATTGGCAGGTGCAGATGCATTGATAATTGCAACAGAGTGGAGTGAATTCAGAACACCGGACTTTGATAAAATTTCTTCGTTGCTTAAAAACAAAGCCATTTTTGATGGCAGAAATTTATTTGATTTGAAACAAATGGAAGATCTTGGCTTTCATTATGTAAGTATTGGCAGAAGAAGTAGATCAATTAAAATTTAACCCTTAACTTAATAAACATTATGCCAGCAAAACGAATTTTAATTACAGGTGCAGCAGGTTTTTGGGGTCTCATCTTGTGCGACAGGTTTATTAAAGAAGGTTTTCATGTGATTGGTATGGATAATCTGATTACCGGAGATCTGAGAAATATTGAACATCTTTTTAAGCTAAAGGAATTTGAATTTTATCATCATGATGTTTCTAAATTTATTCATGTTCCGGGTAAACTGGATTATATATTACATTTTGCATCACCGGCCAGCCCGATTGATTATTTGAAGATTCCCATTCAAACATTAAAAGTAGGTTCTTTGGGTACACATAATTGCCTGGGTCTGGCATTGAATAAAAATGCAAGAATATTAGTGGCAAGTACCAGTGAAGTGTATGGCGATCCGTTGGTGCATCCGCAGAATGAAGAATACTGGGGCAATGTAAACCCTGTTGGGCCAAGAGGTGTGTATGATGAAGCCAAACGTTTCCAGGAAGCAATGACAATGGCCTATCATACTTTTCATAATGTGCAAACAAGGATCATAAGGATATTTAATACCTATGGGCCAAGGATGCGGTTGAATGATGGAAGGGCATTACCTGCATTTATTGGCCAGGCTTTACGTGGAGAAGATCTGACTGTATTTGGTGATGGCAGCCAGACAAGAAGTTTTTGTTATGTAGATGATCTGGTGGAAGGTATTTACAGGTTGCTGATGAGTGATTATGCACAGCCGGTAAATGTTGGTAATCCGGATGAAATTTCATTAAAAGATTTTGCAGAAGAAATAATCAAACTCACCGGCACTAAACAAAAAATTGTTTATAAACCATTGCCGGTGGATGATCCAAAGCAACGGCAGCCAGATATCACAAAAGCAAAAGAAATTTTAGGATGGGAGCCAAAAGTAAGCAGGGCAGAAGGATTGAAAATAACGTACGACTATTTTAAATCATTGCCGCATGATGAATTGTATAAATTGCCAAAAGAATTTCAAAGCAGGAAATATGATAATTTATGATAATTAATTTAATCAATATATTAAATTAGATGTACCAGGATTTATTAGACAAGAAAAAGAAATTAGCTGTTATTGGTTTAGGTTATGTAGGCTTGCCCATTGCATTGGAATTTGCAAAAAAGATAAAAGTGATTGGCTTTGATATCAATGCCAAAAGGGTGGAAATGATGCGTAATAGAATTGATCCAAGCCAGGAACTGGAAGCATCTGCATTTGAAGGTTGTGATATTGAATTTACCAATGACCTGGAAGTATTGAAGCAGGCAAACTTTTTTATTGTAGCTGTACCTACACCTGTTGATGAACACAATGTACCAGACTTAGTTCCTGTGCAAAGAGCAAGTGAAACAATTGGTAAAGTAATTAAGAAAGGAGATTATGTTGTTTTTGAAAGTACGGTATATCCTGGTTGTACCGAAGAAGATTGTCTGCCAATTATTGAAAAATTATCCGGCTTAAAAAATATCACTGATTTTAAAATGGGTTATTCTCCTGAAAGAATTAACCCGGGAGATAAAGAACATACACTTGCAAAAATTATTAAAGTAGTGAGTGGTTGTGATGAAGAATCACTTGGATGTAATTGCAAAAGTGTATGAACTGGTGGTAACTGCCGGTGTACACAAAGCATCCAGCATTAAAGTGGCAGAAGCTGCAAAAATTATTGAAAATACACAACGTGATCTGAATATTGCATTGATGAATGAACTCTCTATCATCTTTGATAGAATGAATATCAATACATTTGAAGTACTGGAAGCTGCAGGTACCAAATGGAATTTTTTAAAATTTCAGCCAGGCCTTGTTGGCGGGCATTGCATTGGTGTTGATCCATATTATCTTACTTATAAATCAAAAGAATTAGGTTACGACAGCCAGGTGATTTTAGCAGGCCGTGTTATTAATGATGGCATGGCGGTTATGTTGCAAAAAAAGTATTGCAACATATTATTCAAAACAATGGCAATGTAAAAGATGCCAAAGTACTGGTGATGGGTGCTACTTTTAAAGAAAATGTAAGTGATATCCGCAACAGTAAAGTGGCTGATGTGGTAAAAGAATTAAAATCTTTTTCATTGAATGTAGATGTAACAGATCCTCATGCAGAAAGCGATGAAGTGAAACATGAATATGGATTTGAACTGGCTAACTGAAATTGGAAATGATTATGATGCAGTGATTATAACAGTACCACATAATGCTTATAAAAATTTTGACGATGCTTATTTTGCCAGCATCACAAAACCAAATGCAATGATTGCTGACCTGAAAGGAATTTACAGAAAAGAAATTAAGAACAGGTTTTACTGGAGTTTGTAAACATATCCTGAGATTGATAACCAAAACAACTTGTTAAAATTCAGCATCTGCATTCCTGCAGGAAAATAAATGCATAAATGAGCTAATACTTTTCACACAAAAGATCTTAGCCAATATTCTTTTTTAGTAACAGGCGGCGCTGGTTTTATTGGCAGCCATATTGCAGAATATTTATTAAAAAATGGTGCAAAAAAAGTAAGGGTACTGGATAATATGGTGAATGGCTTTCAATCAAATCTTGATGTTCTAAAGCCAATATCCTGCATTTGAATTTATTGAAGGTGATATCAGGAATGCTGGAAACCTGTCAGCAGGCTTGCAAAGGAATTGATTATATAAGCCACCAGGCTGCATTAGGTTCTGTGCCACGTTCTATTAAAGAACCAGTTTATTTTAATGAAGTAAATGTAGGCGGCTTTGTAAATATGCTGAAAGCTGCTGTTGATAATAATGTAAAACAGTTTGTGTATGCTTCTTCCTCTTCTGTGTATGGTGATGAACCAACATTGCCAAAAAAGGAAGAAAGAATTGGCAATTGTTTATCTCCTTATGCTGCTACAAAAAAAACAAATGAATTGTATGCACAGGTTTTTGCTGATGTGTATGGTATTAAAAGTATTGGGCTTTCGCTATTTTAATATTTTTGGCCCACGACAGGATCCTGATGGAGCCTTATGCTGCAGTGATTCCTTTGTTTGTAAAAGGCATTATGAAAAATACACCTGTTTATATTAATGGTGATGGTGAGCAAACAAGGGATTTTACTTTTGTTGACAATGCAGTGCAGGTAAATATAAAAGGAATGCTTACAGATAATGCAGAAGCCATGAACAAAGTATACAATGTGGCAGTGGGTGAAAATTTTTCAGTAAATTATTTATTTAATGCCTGTAAAAACATCTGCAAAGCGATGCACAACCTGTTTACAGGGAGCCAAGAGCAGGTGATATCAGAAATTCACTGGCTGATATTTCACTGGCAAAAAATTTATTGGATACGAGCCATCCAAGAAATTTGAAGATGGATTAACTGAAACAATAGAATTTTTTAAAAAAATATTCATAATGAAAATGGAATTGTTAATTAAGCTTAGATTCATACAGTCATTAAATCATTATATAACTATCATTATGCCATTTACCAAAACGAATATTCCCGGACTTGTTGATTTTTGAACCCAGTGTTTTTGAAGACAGCCGTGGTTATTTTTTTGAAAGCTATAATGCAAATACATTTTCTGCAGAAGGCGTTGATATAAAATTTGTGCAGGATAACCAGGCTAAATCTTCCTATGGTGTTATACGTGGATTGCATTATCAACTGGCACCTTATGCACAAACAAAACTGATACGGGTATTAAGTGGATGCTATTTTGGATGTAGCAGTTGATATAAGAAAAGGCTCACCTACTTATGGAAAGTATTTGCAATTGAATTATCAGCAGAAAATAAAAAGCAATTATTGGTACCAAAAGGATTTGCCCATGGCTATTCTGTGATCAGCGAAACTGCAGAAGTAATTTATAAATGTGATGCATTTTATAACAAGCAAAGTGAAGGCGGCATTCTTTACAATGATCCCAAATTAAATATTGACTGGAATGATACCTGCTGATAAAGCATTGGTTTCTGAAAAAGATCTTATCCTTCCGGGATTGAGATTGTATAAATAATTTTGTGTTCAACCAATAATCAATCTTCTTTCATCTGTGTAAATCTGTGTAATCTGTGGCAGTAAAAACAATTTTAGTTACCGGTGCCAATGGCAATTGGGAAGTGAAATGCAGGTATTGCAGCAGATTTTCCCGGCTATAATTTTTTATTTGTTACAAAAGAAAAATTATCAATTGACGATAGCGAAGCAGTTAAAAAATATTTTCGCATCTCATAATATTGATGTTTGTGTTAACTGTGCAGCCTATACCGCTGTTGATAAAGCAGAAACAGAAAAGAAAAGGCATTTCTAATTAATGGAGATGCTGTTGGTAACCTTGCTGCTGTTTGCAAAGAAAAAACGCATTGTTTATTCATATTTCTACTGATTATGTTTTTGATGGCACTGCAACTACTCCTTATAAAGAAGACCATCCGGTAAATCCAGTAGGAATGTTTATGGAGCTTCTAAATTAAGAGGGGAGGAGCTGGCTCTGCAAAATAATCCTGCGTCTATCATCATCCGTACTTCCTGGGTGTATTCATCTTTCGGCAACAACTTTGTAAAAACCATGCTGCGGTTGATGAAGGAAAGGGAAAGCATCAATGTAGTAGAAGACCAGCAAGGTTGCCCAACTTATGCAGCAGACCTTGCAGCAGCCATTATGAACATCATTTCAGGAACAACTGTTAATCCCGGCATTTATAATTTTTCCAATCATGGTATCATCAACTGGTACCAGTTTGCAGTTGCTATAAAAGAATTATCAGGAAGTAAATGTGTTGTTAATCCAATTCCATCATCTCAATATCCAACACCTGCAAAGCGGCCGGCTTATTCTGTTTTGGATACTGCAAAAATTCAGCAGACATTTAATATAGTTATTCCTGAATGGAAAGATAGTTTGGAGAAATGTATTCAACTGATCACCCCTCACTGATTACTAATTTTCCTTTCTTCTTATATACACCAGCTTTATCCCCGCCTTTCCGTTTCCCTTTTATCAATTTCAAATTGAGGCAATGATTTTATCAATGGAGTTAGTTTTTGAAACCCATAATTTCTTGGATCAAAATTGGGTTGCTTCTTCAATAATAAATTTCCAACATCACCTAAAAATGCCCAGCCATTTTCATCTGCCAGATCATTAATAGTGGTAGTAATTAGTTTGAGTGTTTCTTTATTCAGTTTATCAACTGCTGCTTTTGGTGCAGGTTTTATAGCTTTTGGTTTGGCTGCCGATGCTGTTACTTCCGGCTCTGCTTCTTCAAACTGCGGAATAATTTCCATGTAAATAAACTTATCGCAGGCAACGATAAAAGGATTGGGTGTTTTCTTTTGCCCGATGCCAAATACTTTCATCCCTGCCTCTCTTAACCTTGTTGCCAGTCTTGTAAAATCACTGTCACTGCTGATGATGCAGAAACCATCTACTTTTCCGGAGTATAAAATATCCATTGCATCAATGATCAATGCGCTGTCGCTGGAGTTTTTTCCCTGCGTATAACTGTATTGCTGAATGGGTGTGATCGCATTTTCCAATAACACATTTTTCCATCCGCTAACGGTGGGTTTTGTCCAGTCGCCATAAATTCTTTTAAAAGTTGGAGTGCCGTATTTGGCTATTTCTTCCATCACTCCTTTTACATTGCTGTAAGGCACATTGTCTGCATCTATCAACACAGCAAGCCTTATATCTTTTTGAAATTCCATAACACAATATAATTCATTTTTGGGCTGGAAGGATAAAGAAGAAAAGAAGGATAGCAAGTTTACACAAAGAACTGACTTTTTGAAAAATGGAGTAGTGTGTTTGAGAAAATAATCCGTGTCAATATGTATACTGAGCTTGTCGAAGCGTGGCCGATATCTCATCTGTGTATATCTGTGTAACCTGCCGGCAGGCAGGTAGGTCTGTGGCAAAAAAACATTCGATAGCTTTGCAACAATGAAAATTTTCGAAGAAACAAGTAAGATAATCATCACCTGCAGCAACCGTATTGCTCCTTATTTACAAAAAGAAGTGGAAGCGTTAGGCTATAAACCCATCCGTGTATTTAAAACCGGCGTAGAGTTAAATGGTACCATGCAGGATTGCATCAAATTGAATTTGAGTTTACGTTGCGCCAGCCAGGTGTTATTTTCTGTAAAACAATTCACGGCAGCAAATGCAGATGCGTTGTATAAAGCATTGGTTGGTTTTTACTGGGATAATATCATTAATGCCGATAGTTATTTTTCTATCAGCAGCAATGTAAGCAACGATACCATCAACAATAGTTTGTTTGCCAATGTAAAAGTGAAAGATGCCATTGTTGATTATTTCAGGAATAAAACAGGTAGCCGCCCCAACTCTGGCCCTGAGTTAGACAAAGCCGTTATTCATTTATACTGGAAAGAAGACGAAGCAGAAATTTTTGTGGATACATCAGGAGAAACATTAAGCAAACATGGCTATAGAAAAATACCAGGGAAAGCACCGATGCTGGAAGCCCTGGCAGCAGCCACTTTGCTGGCAACAAAATGGGACAGGCAATCTGCTTTTGTAAACCCTATGTGCGGTTCATCTACCATTGCTATTGAAGCAGCTTTGCTGGCAACGAATAGAATGCCCGGTTTGTACAGAAATAATTATGCGTTCATGCACTTAGCGGGATTTAAAAAGGAGATGTATGAAGAAGAAAGAAAAAAATTAGATACCGCTATTGTTGAAAAACCAGGATTGAAAATTATTGCAACAGATATCAGCGAAGATGCCATCAACATTTCAAAAATAAATGCAGCAGCAGCAGGTGTTGAAAATATGATCGCCTTTGCACAATGTGATTTTGAAAAAACAACTATCCCGATAGCTATCGACTGAAAATGAGAATGGTGTTATTTATTTTAATCCGGAATATGGCGACAGGCTGGGAGAGGAAGCTGCACTGAATGCCACTTACAAACGAATGGGTGATTTTATGAAGCAGCAATGCAAAGGTTACACAGGCTATATCTTTACAGGCAATTTAGAACTGGCAAAAAAAATTGGATTGAAACCGGCAAGAAGAATTGAATTTTATACCAGTAAAATTGATTGCCGTTTATTTGAGTATGAGTTGTATGCAGGAACAAGAGAAAAGACAAATGGGTAAATTGTTCTATGTGCCGACAGCCAGGTTGTTGAATTGTTTTGTATCACCATAATTTTCATAATTATCATCACCATGAAAGAATTGTTACAGCAATATGCCGCCTTTAATGTTTGGGCAAATCAAAAAATAACTGATGCCATATTGTTATTGCCTGAAGAAAAAATAAATGCAGAAATTATCAGCAGCTTTCCCACTATGTATAAAACTGTTTTGCATTTGCTGGATGCAGAAAGTATCTGGTGGCAACGTTTAAAACTACAGGAGCATATTGAAAGGCCCAGTGAAACTTTTACAGGAACTTTGCAGAACTACAGAAAAAATTATTGCAGCAATCAACTTTGTTTAGTGAATGGGTGAGCAATGCAAACGAACCACAACTGCAGCATGTGTTTGCCTACATACGAGATAAAGAGCAAAACAAAATGCCCGTTTGCAGTATGCTGCTGCATTTATTTAATCACAACAGTTATCACCGTGGGCAGTTGGTAACTATGCTTCAGGCAAAGTGGTGTTACAAAAATTCCTTCAACAGATTTTACGCGTATTTGAGGAGAAGAAGTAAATAAAATGCCAACTAACCTTAATAGTTGGCATCATTTATAATTTATGTTTCAAAAATCTATTTCGTATCATACGCCCATTCCACCAGCGTAGCGCCCCAGGTAAACCCACCACCAAAAGCAGCCAGCACAATCTTATCGCCTTTATGCAATTGCTTTTCCCATTCCCACAAACAAAGCGGAATAGTAGCAGCAGTAGTATTGCCATAGCGCTGAATGTTCAGCATTACTTTTTCTGTAGGCAGCCCCATGCGGTTGGCAGTGGCATCAATGATCCTTTTATTGGCCTGGTGAGGAACCAGCCATGCAATATCATCACCGGTTAAATTATTTCTTTGCAACAGATCAAAAGCAGCATCAGCCATTCCTTTTACAGCAGCTTTAAAAACTGGCTGTCCATCCTGGAAAACATAATGTTCTTTTGCATCCACCGTTTCATGGCTGGCAGGTTTTAAAGAACCGCCGGCTTTCATGTGCAAGTAATTCCTTCCGCTGCCATCGCTTTTTAATAAACTGTCCTTTATACCATTGTCATCAGTTGATGGTTCCAGCAAAACAGCACCGGCACCATCACCAAAAATAATACAGGTAGCCCTGTCGGTATAATCAACAATAGCACTCATTTTATCAGCACCCACCACCACTACTTTTTTATAACGGCCGCTTTCAATTAAGGCTGCGCCAGTGGTAAGGCTGTATAAAAAACCAGAGCAGGCGGCACTCAGGTCAAATCCCCAGGCATTTACCGCACCTATTTTATCACAAACAATATTTGCTGTTGCAGGAAAAACCATATCAGGCGTAACGGTCCCCACAATCATACAATCAATTTCTTCCGGCACAATACCTCTTTTTTTACAAAGTTCCAGCACTGCAGGCACCACCATATCAGATGTGGCCAAGCCTTCACCTTTTAATATTCTTCTTTCTTCAACACCTGTTCTTGATTTTATCCATTCATCGTTGGTATCCACCATGGTTTCCAAAATGGCATTGGTAAGCCTGTATTCAGGTACATATCCGCCAACGGCGGTAATGGCTGCAGTAATTTTTTGCATCTGGATAAATTTGGTTATCTAATTATCAGATTTCTATTAAAGATTTGCAGGCAAAAGTAATGGAAATATAACAAGCAGTATTTTAACATGTCTCAAAAGCTATTTTTGCCTTATTTTCGCTCTTTAGTTAATTTACTATGTACGCATATCTCCAGGGAAAATTTACTTTTAAAAATCCAGCACAGGTTTATGTGGATGTAAATGGTGTGGGCTACGAAGTAAATATCAGCCTTAATACTTACGCCCATATTCAACAGCTAAACGAAGGAAAATTGTACACCTATTTGCAGGTAAAAGAAGATGGGCATACTCTGTTTGGTTTTTTTGATAAGGGGGAAAAGGAAATGTTTGTACAATTGATAAGTGTTTCGGGGATTGGTGCAGCAACTGCAAGGATGATGTTGTCTCACCTGAAACCCGAAGAAGTAAGCAGGGCCATTGTACAGGGCAACATAAAACTGCTGGAAAGCATCAAAGGAATAGGAAAAAAAACAGCAGAAAGGCTGGTGCTGGAGTTGAGGGATAAAGTGGGGAAAGTGGCTACCGGATGTCAGATCAGCACCTGTCTGGCAGGCAATAGTTTGCAGCAGGATGCGTTAAATGCTTTAGTGGCACTGGGAATTTCAAAACCGCATGGCAGAATCATCATTACAAAAAACAATCAAAACCGAACCCGGCATTAATAATTTAGAAGAACTGATAAAAAAAGCACTCAAATCAATTTGACAGAAAATCTACCCTAACTGATTTACGGATGTTTTGTAAAAGAAAATTGTTATTGCATAATAGGTGGTTTTTATTGCATGTTTGTGGTTATTGGTGTTCACAGCATTATCTGCCTGCATCTGCACAAATGATATACCCTACTGCACCAACCACTAATACGCCGGTAACTACTCACTCCACCAGATACACCATACCTGGTAATTCGAACCTGAATCTGGGCCATTGCAGTTTCCTATCAACGACAGCCGGGGCGATTTTTTAAGATGGCCGCACGAAGCACTTTTGATTTTAAGACACCTTCCAATATTAAAGATTCCGTTGCTTACGATTTTGCCACACAACACATATTACGTGTATGAAAAAATTGGTAATAAATATTACCGTACACCGGTTACTTACACTTCAGATGAATACTGGGCAATGAGGGGCAGGCAGGCAGAAATAGAATATTTTCAGAAAAAGGGCCAATACCATGAGCCTGCTTAACAGGAAACTGGTAAAGCCAAAATTTTCATTGTACTGATAATCTTTTCAACCGTTTATTTGGTAATGGTAAAATTGAAATTGCACCACAGGGTAATGTGGATATTATGGCCGGCTACCAGGGGCAAAATATCAATAACCCAACCTTGCCGGAAAGGGCAAGGAACAATGGCGGTTTTGATTTTAATATGAATGCCCAGGTGAATGTAAATGCCAATATTGGCGACAAATTAAAATTCCCGATCAATTATAATACCCTGGCCAACTTTGGCCAGGAAAACCAATTGAAGCTTGATTATACCGGTATGGATGATGAGATCATCAAACGGTTGGAAGCAGGTGTGGTGCAGTTTTCATCAAGGAGTACTTTTATTCCCGGTTCACAACAATTGTTTGGTTTAAAAACGCAATTGCAATTTGGTAAACTGAATGTAACCGGCTGTATTGGCCAATCAAAAATCGCAACGGCAGTCGTGTAAACTTACAGGGCGGTGCAGCATCTCAACCAATAGAAGTTAAAGGCTGATGAATATGAAGAGAACCGCCACTTTTTATTAGGCCAGTTATTTTAAGGATAATTACAATAAAGTTTGGCAAAGAATACCGGCAGTCACCACACCGGTTCAAATTCTTAGGTTAGAAGTATGGGTTACTAACAGGAACGGAACCACCACCAACACAAGGGATATTGTGGGCTTGATGGATTTGGGTGAAAACAATCCTTACCGTACTGATATTATTACATCCACTGTAACATTTACTCAAATGTGCCCGACAATAATGCCAATGATTTGTACAGCAACATTAAAAGGTAATCCAGATAACAGGAACCCTCCCTTATTTTTAATAACCTGCAAAACCTTGGCTTGTCACCGGTGCAGGATTTTGAAAAAACATTTGCCCGTAAACTGGATTCCACACAATATTATTTTAACAGGCAGGCAGGTTATATTTCATTAAGCCAGCCACTGCTGGCAGATGAAGTGCTGGCGGTGGCTTATCAGTATTCTTATAATGGAAATATTTACCAGGTGGGTGAATTTTCGCAGGACCTTCCGCCAGACAGTGCAGTGGCTACACAAAAAGTGTTGTTCCTAAAATTATTAAAAGCCACATCACAGCGCCCCAGTTTACCAATATGGCAATGGATGATGAAGAATGTGTATTCTGTTGGTTATGGTACACTTAAGTGCACAGGATTTTAAAATAAACCTGCTTGTACCAGGAACCAGGACAGGGCTGGAAAAGATATGTACCTTTTGGAGATAAAAACGAGGGAACACCATTATTTCATTGGTAAACTTAGACAGGCTAAATAACCAGCTTGATCCACAGCCAGATGGTGTATTTGATTATGTGGAAGGCTATACGGTGCTTTCGCAATACAGCCGCATTGTGTTCCCGGTGCTGGAGCCTTTTGGCCGTGATCTTGCAGCAGGCTTTATACATGATACCACCAATCCGCAATATTAAAGATACCTTGTACTATGCACTGTATGATTCCATTAAAGCAGTGGCACAGCAATTTCCTAACCTCAACCGCTTTGTATTAAAAGGTTCTGCAAAAACATCCGGCTCTTCCGATATCAGCATTGGTTACAATATTCCCAGGGGAAGTGTAACAGTAACTGCAGGCGGACAAACATTAATTGAAGGAACTGATTATGATATTAACTATGATCTGGGTACCATTAAAGTAACTAACCAGGCTATATTAAATGCAGGGCTTCCGGTGCAGGTAAATTTTGAAAACAATGCAGCCTTTGGCATTCAGCAAAGAAATTATATGGCTTTGCGTTTGGATTACCTGGCAAAAGATAAATTAAAAGAACAACTGGCATTTGGTGCTACCATTGGTTAAGCTGAGTGAAAGGCCCTTCTTTACAAAAAATAATCTGGGTGAAGAACCTATCAGTAACACGATGTATGGACTGGATGTGAACTACCGGAAAGAATTGCCAAGGCTTACCAAAATATTAGATAAGCTTCCGTTTTATTCCACTACTGCACCATCTTCCATTAATTTTTATGCAGAAGGTGCCATGCTTAAACCGGGCCATGCGCCACAAATTGGTGCAGGCTCTGCAGGTACTGTTTACATTAGATGATTTTGAAGGCAGCCGTTCCGGTATTGATCTTCGTTTTCCTGCCATTAGCTGGGCACTTGCTTCCACACCAAGAGGATGCCATCAAGCGATTTAGATACTTCAAGAATATTGTTTCCTGAAGCATCTGCACCCAACTGCATCATTAGATTATGGAAAAAACAGGGCTAAACTGGCCTGGTACCAGATTGAACCTGCATTGCAACAATTTAGAGGTGCCAATAATCCTTTAGGTGAAAACAGGAAGAATTGAGTGATCCCACGTACAAGGTTGGTAAAGCAAAGTGAAATATTTCCACAGCGTACAACTGATTTTGGCCAAAACCAGTTAACCACTTTTGACCTTGCTTTTTATCCAACAGAAAAAGGGCCTTATAATTATGATAATTCACCAGCAGGTATAGATGCAAATAACCGCCTGCAGAAACCCAACAACAAGATGGGGTGGTTTAATGCGTAATATTGATCAAACAGATTTTGAAACTGCCAATATTGAATTTATCGAATTCTGGATGCAGGATCCTTATGTGCCGTTTAATGGCAGAGACCAAAGAAACTCTAACGGTGGTAAATTATATTTCAACCTTGGAAATATTTCAGAAGATATTTTGAAAGATGGCAAACGGTTTTATGAAAATGGGTTGCCAACTCCAGCACAGAACCTGCCTGTAGATACTACAATCTGGGGAAAAGTTCCATTAAATCCAATACAGGTTACCAATGCTTTTAGTAACGAACCTGCAGACAGGCCTTACCAGGATGTGGGTTTTGATGGCAATAATGATGATTCTGAAAGGGTAAAATCTGCACCTTATTTAAACAGCTTAGCTGGTATTATTAAGCCCTGCTGCTTTAGCAGCAGGTACAAAATGATCCTGCACAGGATAACTATGTATGGTACAGGGATGCTTCTTTTACGGGAGATGATGGTATTGTGCAAAGGTATAAAAGTTTCAACAGCCCACAGGGTAACTCAGCTATCAGCGATGGTAGTTCCACCTTTTCTTCTGCAGCTACTTTATATCCTGATGCAGAAGATCTGAACAGGGATAATACCATGAATGAAACGGAAGCAGTATTTTCAATATACCGTTGATATAAAACCTACAATGAGGCCATAATGCAGATAGGGCACTAACTATATTGTTGACCGAAAAGAAGTGACCATTACACGGCTTGCCCGATGGCACTAGCACGTGATGAAACCTGGTACCAGTTCAGGGTACCGATTGGTTCATTTAATAAAAGAATTGGTAATATCCCCGATTTTAAATCCATCCGTTTTATCAGGATGTTCCTTACGGATTTTGACAGTGCAGTGGTGATGCGTTTTGGTAAACTGGAACTTAACAAGAAATATCTGGCGCAGGTTCCAGTTTGAAGTGGATGCAACCGGCAATTATTCATCCCAATTACAGCATGCTACATTTGATGTAAATGGTGTGAACATTGAAGAAAATGATAAGCGTTCACCATTGCCTTACCGTACGCCAAAAGATATTCAGCGCCAGCAGATACAAAGTAATAATGGTGTAAACCTGTTGCAGAACGAACAAAGTATGTCGTTGAATTTTGTGCAATGCTTAACAGGGAGATGCAAGGGCGGTGCAGCAAACATTTGCCAACAGGGATTTGCGCCAGTTTGGTAAACTTTCCATGTTTATACATGCAGAAAATGCAGTAAAAGAAACCAACAATATTAAAGACGGCGATATGAATGCAGTGATAAGGATTGGTACTGACTTTGCCAGTAATTATTATGAAGTAAGGATACCATTGAATGACACCGCTTGATGCAGCAACCGTAGGCTCGATCCCAACAGTGATGCATACAACGATTCATTGTGGAATGCCATTGAACAGTCTTGACCTTGACCTGACCACATTGCCAAAACTGAAAGCAGAAAGAAATTCAAGTGGTGCAGCCGATCAATACACCTTACAGGCAATTACAATCTAACGGGCAAACTTATTCCATTATGGGTGATCCTAACCTTGGGTGAAGTAAGGGGTATATTAATTGGTATTGAAAATGACAAATAATCCCAAGAGCCTGCGGCGAAGTATGGGTGAATGAATTACGGCTTACTTCCATTAATGAAAAAGGTGGTTATGCGGCTATGGCAAGGGCAGATATTACATTGGCAGATCTGGGAACCATTACCGGATCCATCGCCATGCACACCACCGGCTTTGGTACACTGGAGCAAAGGGTGAATGAACGCTTCCGGGATAACCTTACACAATTTGATGTAGCAGCCAATCTTGGAATTAGGAAAACTGTTGCCTAAAAAAGCAGCTATTTCCATTCCTGTATTTGCCAGTTATTCACAAACAGTGAGCAAGCCTGAGTATGATCCGTTTGATATGGATATTAAGCTGAAAGACAAACTGAATGCAGCTAAATCTTCTGCACAAAAAGATTCTATTAAAAATGCAGCAGTTGATTTTATCAGTACCACCACAGTAAACTTTACCAATGTACGTAAGAACCGGACAGGTACGGGTAGCCCAAAAATTTATGATATTTCAAACTTTGATGTAAGTTATTCTTACTTCAATACCAAATCCCATAATCCTTTAATTGAAAACAATGAAGTAACAAGGCACCGGGGTGCATTGGGTTACAACTTTGCACCGCAACCAAAATTTATTGAACCATTTAAAAAAATGAAATTCTTTAAGAAAAGAAAAACACATTGGTTTGATCTTATAAAAGATTTCAACTTTAATCCATGCACCGTCACAGTTAAGTTTCCGTACAGATATACAACGGCAGTTTGGTGCAGTAAGGCCAAGGAGCATTGGTTCGGATAAATATAAAATACCGGAAACCTACGATAAGTATTTGGTGCTGCAGAGAGATTATATTTTCCGGTGGAACCTTACCCGTTCATTCAATTTTGATTTTACTGCCACTAATAATTCAAGGGTGGATGAACCTTTTGGACGCTTGGATACAAAAGAAAAAAGAGATACCGTTTGGCGCGCTTGTTAAGTGGCGGAAGAAATACATTGTATAATCATACGGCCAATGTTTCTTATACTTTGCCAACAACCAAATTCCCATTGGTTGACTGGACGACGGTAAACCTGAAATACCAGGCTACTTACAGGTGGATCGGTGCATCAAGGCTGGCAATTGAGTTGGGTAATATTTTTGAAAACGGACAAACAAAAGAAGCCACCGTTCAATTTGATTTTACCAAACTGTACAACAAATTCAAATTCTTCCGTGCGCTTGACCAGCCGAGGGTGCAGGGCGGCAAAAAGCTGCACCACAAACAAGAACAGATACAGTGTTTCCGTAAGGTGATAAAAGATGGTATTAAAGTAAAAGAGGTAAAGAGGCTAAGGTTAAAAAGATAAAAGATCCGAATGCATTGCCTGATCTGGGTCTGGCAGCAAGGATATTTGGTAAACTTGATTACCAGTGTTAAACAAGTAAACGTGTCTGTTTCTGAAACCGGCAATACACGCCTGCCGGGTTATATGGACAGCACACAATTACGTTGGACAAAACTGGAACAGTATGCAGCCGGGGCTTGACTTTGTATTTGGGCAGCAGCCAGATACCAACTGGCTTAACCAGGCGGCAAGCAAGAATCTCATTTCAAAGGATTCTTTCTTCAATACCATCTTTCAGCAAAGCTTTAACCAGCGGATTACTTTAACGGCTCAGTTAGAACCTGTAAGAGATCTGACCATATCCGTTAACCTGAGCAAAACATTCAGCAAAAACTATAGCGAATTATTTAAAGATACCACTGGAACCGGCAATAATTTTGGCCATTTAAGCCCTTACTCCGGCGGTAGTTTTGATGTGAGCTTTATTGCTTTCAACACCATGTTTGGAAGATTTGATCCCAATGAAGTATCAGCAACATTTGTTAAATTCCAGGATAACAGGAAGATCATTTCTCAACGGCTTGGGCTTGCAAATAAATACAATGTGGATGCTGGAAACATTAATCCTGATGCAGAAGGTTATTACTATGGTTACAGCAAATATGCAACAGATGTATTGATACCTGCATTTATTGCAGCCTACACCGGCAAGGATCCAAATACGATCGGGTTGATCGACCAAAGTAATGCTAAGATAAATTCCAATCCATTTAAGAAATTTATGCCAATGCCAAACTGGAAGATTGATTACACTGGCCTCAGCAGGATAAAAGGCCTTGGATAAAATATTTACCAATGTTACCATATCGCATGGCTACACCGGCAGCCTCAGCATGAATGGGTTTAATTCCGCCTTGCTGTACGAGGATGATTCCCGTTATAGTTACCCTTCTTTTATGATACCACCAGTGGCTACAATACTTATATACCTTACTTCCTTGTGCCTAATATTACCATACAGGAACAGTTTGCTCCTTTGTTTGGGATTGATATGATGTTTACCAATCAACTGCAGGCAAAAGTGGAAATGACAAAGCAACGTACACTCAAGTCTTAGCCTGATAGATTACCAGTTAAGTGAAACAAGGTCAACAGAATTTTCTATCGGTGCAGGCTACCGTAAAAAAGGATTAAAGTTTGGTTTCCTTAAACACCTTCCTAAATTTTTAGGTGGGGGTGATGCGGAAAAAACTGGATAACGAGATCAACTTCCGTTTCGATTTAAGGATAAGGGATAATGTAACAGTTAATAACCGCCTGGACCAGGATGCAGCATTGCCAACCAGCGGAAGTAAAGAAGTTACCACTCAGCCCAAGTATTGATTACTTTGTAAGCAGCCGGGTAAATGTAAAACTGTTCTTTGATCAAAGAAGGGTAACACCTTATATTTCAAGCAGCCCGCCAACGGTAAATACAAGGGCTGGTGTGCAGGTGAGGATTTCGCTGGCGCAATAAATTAACTGCTAAAAAATATTTTAATTCCCCAATTTTCAGTGGGGATTTTTTTTTGCCATATTTCCCTGCTGCTGAATACTGTGAAAAATTTACGATAATGAGGTTTCCGGGAGATGATAAAGAGAATTAATGTAAAACAGTTGCCGGAAGTTTGGCAAATAAGAAAAGAGATGACGGGTAGCTAAACAAAAAACTCCCCGGTAACGGGGAGTTCTTTTATAATAATCATGAGCAAAAAGAAACAAATTTTTATTTCATCTTTTTCAGCAGCATTACATAGCCGCACAATTCCTTCTTCTTCTTATTTACCTGTACCGGCCTAATGGCAAAAAACTCTGAAGCTTTTGGGATGTAAGAAAAGCTGATAACATTGCCATCCACATCGCCCCACATTTTCTTTTGATACACAACCTGTTTTTCTTCGCTGTCATACATCCTTACTTCGTATAGCCTGGAAGTATAATCTCCAATAAATACAAATTGATAGAAACTGCCTTCAGTTAATGGCACCAGCACGGCCATTTCGTATTCGCTTTCCATAGCCATCGAGGCTTCCCTTACTATCACAAAACCATCTTTTGCCATGGTTTGCTTCACGCTGTCGGCCTGCTTTTTTATCATTTCATCGTGGCAGGCAGCCCTTTTAATAACATCCTGTGCATATGCTGCACTGCCAAATGTGATTACTGCCACCAAAACAAGAAGAATCTTTTTCATATAAAATATTGACAGGAGGTATTGAAATAACGCTTTTAACAGGTTAAAGGTTTGCCCTTTGCCAAACAAAAAGCAAACCGCTAAAAAGTAAAACGCCTAAAAGCCCGGTTTATTTTGAAAAAGCCCCGTTAAATATTCTTGCCTGCTTTCTTTCCGGGCTTCAATAAATAAATATGCCGTTTGTTTGAAATATTGGTTTTACTTCTACATTTGTGGTTTATTTTTTAACAAGGTAAACAGCTAACCTGTGTTATTTTTCTTACACCAAATTTTCCCTAGTGTCAAAGCATGTTAATAAAGCAACGGCCGCAGGCCTTATAGTAGCCCTTGGAATAATTTATGGAGATATCGGTACATCACCCCTTTACGTTTTTAATGCCATTATTAACGGCAAGGAAATTAACGAACTGCTAATTGTAGGCGGCTTGTCCTGTATTATCTGGACACTTACACTGCAAACCACCATCAAATATGTCATACTTACTCTCAAGGCCGACAACCGGGGTGAAGGAGGCATCTTTTCTTTATACACGTTGGTAAGGCGGCAAAAAAAATGGTTGGTAATACCAGCCATGCTCGGTGGTGCTGCACTACTTGCCGATGGTATGATAACGCCTCCCATCTCTGTTACTTCTGCTGTTGAAGGGTTAAAGCAGATCGATGCGTTTAAACATATAACACAGATGAAGGTTATATACATCGTATTGGCAATATTGGCACTGATGTTTTTTTTACAACGTTTTGGCTCTGCGTCTATCGGTAAACTCTTTGGACCCATTATGATTATATGGTTTAGTATGCTGGCTGTATTTGGCATTGTGCATTTAACGGATGACCTCAGCATTTTCAAAGCCTTTAATCCTTATTATGCTTTTAAAC
Source organism: uncultured Chitinophagaceae bacterium (assembly GCA_963814445.1). GTDB lineage: Bacteria > Bacteroidota > Bacteroidia > Chitinophagales > Chitinophagaceae > Ferruginibacter. The sequence goes on along the minus strand of CAWFCU010000025.1, from coordinate 169,984 downwards.
TGTTATCACAATACCCCCAAGGGTTCTGGATATTAGGAGCCGTATTCCTGTGTACAACTGGTGCTGAAGCATTGTATAGCGATCTTGGGCATTGCGGCAGGGCTAACATAAGGTATTCGTGGATATTTGTAAAAACCTGCCTGATACTTAACTACCTGGGACAGGGAGCCTGGTTGCTCAGCAGCAACAAGGGTAATATCATTACAGATGAAATTATAAAAAGTGGTTTCAATCCTTTTTATGGTGTAATGCCCGAAGAGTTCAAACTCATAGGTTTGATAATTGCAACATTAGCTGCCATCATTGCCAGCCAGGCATTAATAAGCGGCTCTTTCACTCTTATAAGTGAAGCTATCCGGCTTAATCTTTGGCCAAGAATGAAGATCATTTATCCATCCGAAGCAAAAGGGCAGTTATTTATTCCCGGCATTAATAATCTTTTATTTGTAGGTTGTTGCAGTATTGTTATCTATTTTAAATCATCCAGCGCAATGGAGGCGGCTTATGGCCTTGCTATTACATTGTGTATGCTTTCTACCTCCATACTGTTTGCAAATTACCTTGTGTCTAAAAGGGTACCGCCTGTCTTGATATATATCTACCTGTTTGTTTATTTAGGGCTGGAATTTGTTTCCTGGTAGCCAACCTCGATAAATTCCCTCATGGTGGTTTTATAGCATTGATGGTGGGTGGTGCTTTGTTTGGTGTGATGTATGTTTGGTTCAGGGCAAGAAAGATAAAAAACAGGTATGTGGAATTTGTACGCCTGGAAGAATATATACCCAAACTGGAAGAATTGAGTAATGACTTAACTGTAACAAAGTATGCTACTCACCTGGTGTACCTTACCAGTGCCAACAATCCAAAAGAAATTGAGCATAAAATTATTTACTCCATATTGAATGGTAAGCCAAAACGGGCCGACATTTATTGGTTTGTGCATGTTGATACATTGGATGATCCTTATACCTGCGAATATGTGGTGGAGCATATTATTCCAAATGATATCATCCGGGTGGAGTTCAGGCTTGGTTTCCGTGTGGCACCAAGAATTAACCTGATGTTTAAAAAAGTAGTGGAAGACCTGGTAGCCAATAAAGAAGTGAATGTTACCAGCCGCTACGAAAGCCAGCAACGCAATAATGTTGTGGGTGACTTTCAGTTTGTTGTGATGGAAAAATTTCTTTCTACAGATCATGAACTTCCCTTTATGGAAAAAATTATTATGCAGTTATACTTCTGGGTAAAAGAGATTTCTTTAAGTGAGGAAAAGGGTTTTGGCCTTCAGCAAAGCAATGTGGTGGTGGAAAAATATCCATTGATTGTAGCGCCTGCAAGCAAGCTTAAAATGAAACGTATTTATGAGGATGAAGAAGAACTGATATAAGCATGAAGAGTATTACCTCAAAAGAGTTGCAGCAACTCATTACAGATAAAAAAGATGTCCAGTTAATTGATGTACGGGAGCCTGATGAACATGAGGAGTTTAATATCGGTGGTGAGTTAATGCCACTTGGTGAGATCACATCAGATCTTAAAAAAATACAAAAAGATAAACCTGTAATTGTGTATTGCCGCAAAGGTATCCGCAGCCAGTTTGCCATTCAAAAGCTGCAGGAAAAATTTCCATTTGATAATTTATACAATCTTGTTGGTGGTACAGAAGCATGGAAGAAGGAAGTACATTAACAACACTCAGCCTTAGTGGAAACTTCTCTTTTATTCCAACTGACCTTATTACCTTATTTTGAAACATCAATTTTAAAGGTAATAAGGTCATTCATTTTTTTGTGCTGGTTTCTACTAAGGTTCTTCCACAGCCTTTACTGTAAACCTTTAACTTTAAACCTTAAACTTTAAACGTTATTTCTTCTACAATCATCTATATCATCGTTGGCTATATTGTTTTGCTTGGGCTTGCGTATTTTCTGCAGGAGCGTTTTATTTTTAAACCGGAAAAATTAAAGCAAAACTTCCAGTACAAATACGATGTGCCATTTAAAGAATTGTTTTTTGATGTGGAAGAAGGCGTACGCATCAATGGCCTTCATTTTTATTGTACAAATCCTCATGGGCTGGTATTATATTTTCATGGCAACAGCCGCAGCATAAAAGGATGGGCAAAGTATGCAAAGGATTTTTCAAGATACAATTATGATGTGGTGCTGGTGGATTACCGTGGCTTTGGTAAAAGCACCGGCAAGCGAAATGAAAAAGATATGCTGAACGATATGCAGTTTGTGTATGATACATTGGCCGCCACCTATCATGAAAATCATATTTTGGTTTATGGCAGAAGCCTTGGCAGTGGCTTTGCAGCAAAAATTGCCAGTGATAATAAGCCACGCTATTTAATTCTGGATGCACCGTATTTCAATTTCAAAAAAACAGTGCAGCGTTTTTTGCCGATACTGCCGGTGAGGTTTGTACTGCGGTTTCATTTGCGTACTGATAAATGGATTAAGAGGGTGAATTGCCATACTTATATTATTCATGGCACCAAAGACTGGCTGATACCAGTGAGCCAGAGTGAAAAATTGCAGAAGTTAAGCCCAAGAAAAATTACTTTGATAAGGATACAGGGTGGGGGACATAATAATCTGACAACATTTCCGGAGTATCATAATTTTTTGAGGGATATATTGGCTATATAACCCCAAACCCCTGAAGGGGCTTAAAGGCAAGAGTTTTTTAAATTTACATATCACAATGAAAGACGAAAGGATAGTTGAAGAAGTGAAATCTGTAAAAAGCCCCTTTAGGGGTTTGGGGCGTTGGATAAAAGTAATTGTGTTGCTGTATTCAATCATTGGCATTGCATTATTTTATTTGCAGGATAAATTTTTGTTTCATCCTGTTGTTGTTGACAGGAACATTCCATGGAAATTTGATATGCCGTTTGAAGAGATGGATTTAGCATTGAATGAAACCGATACGGTGAACCTGGTGAAATTTTTTCCAAAAGATTCAGTGAGAAAAGGTGTGGTGCTTTACTTTCATGGAAACAGGGACAATATTGCCAGGTATGTAAGGTTTGTAAACAACTTTACTAAACATGGCTATGAAGTATGGATGGAAGATTATCCCGGCTTTGGCAAAAGCGTGGGGGAACGAAATGAAAAATTGTTGTATGAAGAAGCAGTACAGGTTTACAAACTGGCATTGTCAAAATATCATGCAGATAGCATCATTATTTATGGAAAGTCGTTGGGTACAGGTATTGCTGCCTATACTGCCGCAGCAGGCAATGCAAAACGGTTGATCTTAGAAACACCTTATTACAGTATCCCTTCATTATTCAATTGCTATGCACCCATTTATCCCAATCAAAGAATGGCCACTTATAAAATTCCTGCCAACGAGTATTTGCAGGGCATAAAATACCCTGTCACTATTTTTCATGGCACAGATGATGGAGTGATACCTTACCGCAATGCAAAAAGATTAAAAGAAGTTTTAAAGACAACAGATGAGTTTGTAACTATAGAAGGAGGAACGCATCGTAATTTGAACAGTTATCCTTTGTTCCGGCAGAAGCTGGATAGTTTATTACAACTCAGATAATGTTACAGATTTGCCGGTAATGTTCAATTCATATTCCACGCCAACTTTTAAAGCATAATTTTCCTTCGCATGCCCTACAGGAAAATTAAAACAAACCGGGTAGTTATATTCTTTCACTACATCATGTATTGCCTGGTAAACTGTTTTACCAAAGGGCCGTTCCGTATCTTTTGCATCAGTAAACCCACCCACAACCAGCCCGGCAAGCTTATCTAATTTGCCACTGCGTTTCAATTGCATCATCATGCGGTCGGTGCTGTAAATGTATTCACCAATGTCTTCAATAAACAGGATCTTGTTTTTTGTATTGATGTCTGATGCAGTGCCGATCATATTTACCAGTAACGCCAAATTACCACCAACCAATTCACCTGCTGCTTTTCCTTTGTTATTAAAAGAATATATACCTGATCTGTATTTTGCTTTTTTGCCTGTGATGGCTTTATACAGCGATTGTATAAATTCATTTCCTTTCACACCATCATTAAATGCCGCCGCCATGGGTGAATGCAGTGATGCAATTTTTAAATTGGTATGAATGTGGGAATGCAATACTGTTATATCGCTGTAGCCGATGACCCATTTTGGATTCTTCTTAAATTTTGTAAAATCTATTTTGTCAATGATCCTGCTGACACCATAACCGCCACGGCCGCATAATATGGCATTGATATTTTCACTGTCAAGCATTGCCTGCAATTCAAATAAACGTTCTTCATCAGTTCCGGAAAAATAATTATCAGAATTACTGCCTAATGTTTTACCCACCATTACTTCAAATCCCCATTGCTGTAATGTATCAATACAGATTTGTGCTTTTTCTTTAGCCATATAACCGGCAGGGCAGGTAATACCAATGGTATCTCCTTTCTTTAAATATGGAGGAATTTTTATCATCTTATCTCTTTTAATGTACAGCCTGCGCCTGTAACTGTTAGTTTATGTTTAACTCCACACTTCAAAGCAAAATTATTTTTCTGGTGCCCAACAGGAAAATCAAAACACACAGGATAGTTGTAACCTTTTATTTTTTCCAATACAATTTCCTCCAGCGTTCTGCCAAACTCATCTCCTTCATCATCCTTTTTTGTTTTAAAACCGCCAATGATCAATCCTTTTAGTTTGTCAAGTTTGCCACTGCGTTTCAGGTTCCAGAACATCCGGTCGATACTGTACAAATATTCACCGGTATCTTCCACAAATAAAATTTTACCTGCTGTACTGATATCGCTTTTACTGCCAGCTAAGCTTTCAATAGTTTTTAAATTACCACCAATCAATGTAGCTTCTGCAGAGCCTGTCCTGTTTTTTTCGTTTGTTGCAATTTCATATTGCATCTTTTCACCCATCAAACATTTCCTTATGCTTTCAATTGTTTCTTTTTGTAAAGGTTCCGCCATACTCCAGTCAGCAGGAAAACTGTTACACATTTTTGAATGAATAGAGCCAATGCCGAAATTTTTATTGAGGTGGCAGTGAAAAACGGTAACATCACTAAAACCAATGATCCATTTCGGCCTTTGTGTAAATTTTGTAAAATCAATTTTATCAATGATCCTTATACCGCCGTAACCACCTCTTGCACATAATATGGCTTTAATTTTTTTATCATCCAGCATTTGCTGAAAGTCTTTTAACCGTTCTTCATCAGTGCCACCAAACGTAAAATCTTTTTTACCTACGGTATCACCAATTTTTACTGTAAAGCCCCACTCTTTCAGTTTTAAAATTGCAGGCTGAACATCATCTACAGTAATATAACCAGCAGGACAGGTAATTCCGATTGTGTCACCTTTTTTTAAATAAGCCGGGATGATGGCATTGGTTTCTGTATCATCAGTAGAAGCAGCAAACAAATGCTGCGGCTTTAATGATAAAGCAGCAACAGGCAATATGGAACTGATAAAATGTTTACGTTTCATTATTAATGATTAAATGTACAATGTTTATTAATCCGATAATTTGGATAAAGCACTGCCTTGCTAAAATATATTGTTACAAATAAAAAAAGCCAACCTTTCCAGGTTGGCGTTCAAATAAAACAAACAAAGTTATTTTGCTTCGGTTGATTCTGTTGGTTCAATCATTTTGCTGTCTGTGTATGATACAGCGCCATCAAGTGATACCATTTTCAAACGGTAGTATATCGGGTGAGCAAGTATGATTGTGTTTTCCAATACTGCCTGGTAACGGGAACGTTTTTGTGTACCACAAGTCCGGCGTTTTACAGTGCTGAAACGGTTGTTGTCTTCACTGATCTGCAGTTCGTACCATGCGGTGTTAAACTGGTTGCTGGCTTCCCAGGTAATAAGGTATCCGTGTTTCACTTCTTTCATGTCAAACTTATAAACGTTTGGTGAAGTGTTTTTTGCTTCTGAAACAGAACCTGTTTCAACTGAAGCTACTGATTGTGCATTTGCACTGTTGATGATGATTGTTGCCGTAATTAAGGCGGTAAATACTGTTTTCATAATGTGGGGTTTTGTTCTTTGGATAGTAGATTTCATTTACCGTACCATCCACTGAAACCCTTGCTGGACAAGGGTTTTTAAAAATGAGAATGTTGATTTTCTCCGTATTGTAGACGGTTTTTCCAGAATATGTACAAAATATGGAAGGCTAGGCTTTTTTCGGACTTTAGTTATCATGGCTGCAGCTGTTCAGGTAGCCCTGCTGAGTTAAAATCAATATAAAATAAGGTCGCCATACCATACTACTGATCAATAAGCGGACAATTTATCTAAATTTATTATTGTTATTGTCCTCCGCCACCCTTCCAAAACTTTTTTAATTCTTACCCAACCATTTATTAAATCAACACAGTTTATAATACGGAGGGCAACATTTAACCCTTATAGCAAATTCTTGGAAACACCGCTTCACATAATGGTACAGGGCTGCAAAAAGCAGGAGATGCAAAGCCAGCAGCAGTTGTACAAACACTTTTATCCAGACATGATAAAGATCTGTTTCCGCTATGGCGGCGATGCAGACAGCGCCGGCAGTATTTACAACAATGCCATGCTAAGGGTTTTTCAAAATATTCACTCGTATAGTGAAGAAGGCAAATTGGGTGGTTGGATAAAAGCTATTGTGGTGAACTGCTGTATTGATTTTTGCAAGAAGAAAAACATTTTTAAAAATGCCACGCCATATATAGCGGAAGAGGAAGTGGTGATGGAACCGGATGTGTTTGACAGGGTGAGTTATAAAGAAGTGATAAAGGTAATTAATGAATTACCCGGTGCTACAGCAACAGTATTTAAACTGTTTGTATTTGATGGGTTTACCCATAAGCAAATTGCGGAGCAATTAAACATAAGCGAAGGCACCAGCAAGTGGCATGTAAGCGAAGCAAAGAAGCTGCTGAAAAAAAAATTTGAGAAGCAGTGGATGATGAAAAAAGCAATTTAAACAGTATGAAAACAATTGTACAATAATGCAACACAGTAAAAACATAGAAAACAAATTGAAGGAAATGGAAGCCATGGAGCAGCCGGATCTAAGCCAGATGGAGAATCATTGGCAACAAATGCAGGGTATTCTTCAACCAGGTTCATTGCCAGTGAAAAAAGGCTGGCCCAGGTGGATGCTGAATACATTGTCAGTGGCAGCGGTGGTGCTGTTGATTGCTACAGCGGTTTTGTACCTGTCATCTAAAAAAGATAGCAACAATGAAAATACAGTACCGAAAAGTGCAACTGTTGCAGAACAAAATGATGTTACACCAGAAGGATATCTAAATAATAATAATGCTGTTGCTCCTTTTATTACTGACAGTACTATTAAAGAGGCAAAAGCAGCTTTACACATACCAACAATAAATCCTTCTTTGATTTATCAAAATAAATATCATAGTAATGACAATGCAAAATACTGGACAGTGGATGATTCTCTTTTGGGAACAGTGAAACTGAATTACACGCCTTGTGAAAACTGCCCAGGTAAAGAAGCGGGTGTTTTGTCAAATGCTGAGAGGAAATTAAGATTGACCAGCTTATTTACGCAATTAGAAAAACCAGAACAACATTTTACTATTGACAACAGTAAGGATACTTTGCTGCAGTTTGAAGAGGGAACAGTAGTATTGGTTCCGGCGAATAGTTTTGGTGGAATGAATGGTGTTGAATTTACAGCTAAAGAATTTTATAAAACATCTGATATTGTTTTGAACCAATTGAGTACTGCAAGCAATAAAGAGCAATTGGAAACTGGAGGGATGTTGAAGGTAAATGCAATCTATAGAGGGAAGGAATTAGGTATTGATAAGCAAAATCCATTAAGGTTGTTTATGCCGGATACAAGTGAAACTATGAAAGGGATGGGGTTGTTTTATGGTAAAACAAGCAATACTTTAAACACAGATGAGGAGAATAGCGGCAAAATGCAGCATGATAAAGCCGCACCTGATAATTCATCTTATGTAAATTGGCTACCACAAAATCAGTATTTCATGCAGTTGCGGTTAGTAACACAGTTAAGTGTTTTAAATCTTGTGGATGAACCATATAGAATGAGGGAAACGAAAAAAGGCGATATTGGGTATTTTCTTTATTCAGGGGATACAGATATTGATAAAGAAAAACTAAAACAAATGCTGAAAGAGAAGTATGGGTATTATAAAGTAAAACTAAGACCAGATTTTAGAAATTTTTATCGTTCAGCGGTGTTTTATAAAGATTTCGGCGAATATTCAAGAAGCGTTGGCGACTCTGTTTGGATGGATAAAGAAATTGCTGACAAGTATAAAATAACAGGTACTAATTCACGGCAGATAATGAAAGGGCAATGGATTGGCTCTTTCGGCAATGTAAACCTGCTTAACAGGCAAGCTGTACAAGCAGGCGGTGCAAATGCTAGTAGTCCTGCAACAGCCAATGATAGAACCTATAACATTGCATCCAGCGATGTGTCAGAAAAAATATTCAAAGAGATAAAGGATAAGTACAGCGTCAATATATCCCAACTCGGCTGGATAAACTGCGACCGCTTTTATGCAGACAACCGCAAGAAAATAAATTATAAAGTTGACTTGGGGGATTCTGCAAATAATTATTACACCATGATTGTTTTTGATAAAATCAATTCAATGATGACGGGTTATGTAGATGGCGATCAAGTTGCTTTTCAAAATATACCAATTGGCGAACCGGTAAAAGTTATCAGCATTGGCATCAACAAAAAAGGCGAAATAGTTTATTCAGTGACCCATACAACAACCAGCGAAACAGGAATTAAAAGGTTTACAATTCCAAACAACATCCGCACCTGACCTGAAAACAGCATTGAGCAAATTGATAAATGACTTTGAGGTCAGTTTTTCATTGAGCCGTCCTCTTTTGGAGACGGCTTTTTTATTAGTAACCCCACAAAGAGGCACGAAGGAAACCAAGAAGAATTCCTTAGCGGTCTTTGTGCTTTTGTGGGATATCGTTTTTGCTGTTTGGGTTGTGCGGTCAATTAAGGTATTTTTGCAAACTTGCTTAATGGTGATTTGGATAAGAAAGTGAGTAATCATCAAAATCATATCAATCATAACCAATCCCCATTAACCAATCATCAATATGAACAATCCATCAAGATATTTAATTACAGCAGCACTTCCTTATGCCAATGGCCCGGTGCATATCGGCCACCTGGCAGGTTGTTATTTGCCTGCTGATATTTATGTACGTTATTTAAGGGCACAAAAAAGAGATGTGAAATTTATCGGCGGCAGCGATGAGCATGGCGTGCCTATCACCATCCGTGCCATGAAGGAAGGCATTACGCCGCAACAGGTGGTTGACCGTACCATGCCATCATTAAAGAAAGCATGGAGCAGATGGGCATTTCATTTGACATCTATTCCCGTACTTCCAATAAAGTGCATCATGAAACGGCTTCTGCATTTTTTAAAAAGTTGTATGATGATGGTTTGTTTGAAGAGAAAGAAACAGAACAGTATTTTGATGAGAAGACAAATACGTTTTTAGCCGACCGTTATATCACCGGCACCTGCCCTGTTTGCGCCAATCCGAATGCGTATGGCGACCAGTGTGAAAAATGCGGAACCAGCTTATCACCTGAACAATTGATCAATCCAAAAAGCGCATTAAGTGATGCTGTGCCGGTAAAGAAAAAAACAAAGCACTGGTATTTTCCTTTACAGAACTATGAACCGTGGCTGAAAGAATGGATCATTGAAGGGCATAAAGAATGGAAGAACAATGTGTATGGCCAATGTAAAAGCTGGCTGGATAGTGGCTTGCATAGCAGGGCCATGACAAGGGACAGTAACTGGGGAATAAAAGTTCCATTGCCGGATGCAGAAGGAAAAGTATTGTATGTATGGTTTGATGCACCGATCGGTTATATCAGCTGCTACAAAAGAACTAACAGATCAATGGGCTGATTACTGGTGTAAAGAAGATACCAAACTGGTTCATTTTATTGGCAAGGATAATATTGTTTTTCATTGCATCATTTTTCCAGCGATGCTGAAAGCACATGGTGGATTTGTATTACCAGATAATGTGCCTGCCAATGAATTTTTAAATATTGAAGGAGAAAAAGTAAGTACCAGCCGTAACTGGGCCGTGTGGGTGAATGAATACATCAAAGATTTTGAAGGTTGTGAAGATGTATTGCGTTATGTGCTTTGTGCCAATGCACCGGAAACAAAAGACAATGATTTTACCTGGAAAGATTTCCAGGACAGGAATAACAGTGAGCTGGTAAGCATCTTTGGAAATTTTGTAAACCGCACCTGGGTACTGATGCATAAACTCTGCGGAGGCAAAGTGCCTAAACTGCATGAAGATATTTTAGATGATAAAGATAAAGCGCTGATTGCAGACATTGAAAATGCAAAAATGAAAGTTGAAACTTTATTGGAAGAATATAAGTTTAGGGATGCATTGTTTGAAGTGATTGATCTGAGCAGGAAGGGAAATAAATACATGCAGGAAAAAGAGCCGTGGATTGTTGCAAAATCACTTGACAGAAAACCCTGATGCACAAAAGAGCAATTGATAACTGTTTGCATTTGTGTTTGCAGCTAACAGCAAATCTTGCAATTCTTATTAATCCATTTTTACCAACTACAGCAAAGAAAATGCTGGGCATGATGAAAGTGGTGGATAAAATGCTGGATTGGGAAAATGCAGGTAAAATAAAATTGCTGAGTGTTGGATATAGTTTAAGAGAGCCGCAATTATTATTCAGGAAAATTGAAGACACAGAAATAGCAGCACAGGTTGAAAAATTAAAAGCAGGATTAATAAAACCAACAGAAACAAAAATGGAAGAAAAGAAAGAAGAGGTTTCAAACCTCAAATGCGGAAATCGTTTATGATGATTTTGGAAAGATTGATTTGAAAGTAGGGACAATTGTTGCTGCTGAAAAAGTAGAGAAAGCAGATAAATTATTGAAACTGCAAATTGATCTGGGTTTTGAAACAAGAACTGTGGTAAGCGGCATTGCATTGCATTATCAACCTGAAACAATTGTTGGAAAACAGGTTGTCGTGGTTGCTAACCTTGCTCCAAGAAAAATGAGAGGCATTGAAAGCAATGGAATGATATTGATGGCGGAAGATAAAACGGGAAAACTTCATTTTGTAAGCCCTGAATCGATGATTGATAAGGGAAGCGGAGTGAGTTAAGTCAATTTGAACTTTATTTGAAACCACAACTTTAAAAGGTTGTGGTTTTTTTATTTTAGTAAGTTCATAAATAACCGCCGCCGGGGCTGAAAGCCGCCGGCGGGGTTGGCAATCATTTATTTTTTGCAGAAAACAGAAACCCTTAATTTCGTAAAATAGTTGTTTAACTAACTAATTTGCCCAACCCTTAAAGGGGCTTAAAACAGTCGTATGAAAAGAACAATCAAAAAAGTAGCAGTTTTAGGAAGTGGAGTAATGGGCAGCCGCATTGCCTGTCATTTTGCAGGCGTGGGTTTGCAGGTGTTGTTGCTGGATATTCAGCCAAAAGATCTGCCTGCTGATGCAAAAACAGCAGAGAAAAATAAAATTGTAAATGATGCTTTGACAACGGCAATCAAATCCAATCCTTCGCCGGTATATACACAAGATGTAGTAAAGAAAATCACCACCGGCAACTTTACAGATGACATGAAGAAGATCGCCGATTGCGATTGGGTGATTGAAGTGGTGGTGGAAAGATTAGACATCAAACAATCTGTTTTTACTGAAGTAGAAAAATATAGAAAGCCCGGAACATTAATTACTTCCAATACATCCGGCATTCCCATTCATTTAATGGCAGAAGGAAGAAGCGATGATTTTAAAAAACATTTCTGCGGCACACACTTTTTTAATCCGCCAAGATATTTACGTTTATTAGAAATTATTCCAACGCCACATACTGACCCGGATGTTGTTGATTTCTTAATGCACTATGGTGATCTGGTATTGGGCAAAACAACTGTGTTGTGTAAAGACACGCCGGCATTTATTGCCAACCGCATTGGTGTGTTTGGCATGATGGCCATTATGAATACGATGGAAAAATTGCAGTTGAATGTTGATGATATTGATGCATTGACTGGACCAGTTATTGGCCGTCCTAAATCAGCCACATTCCGTACAGCAGATGTAGTAGGTATTGATACATTGGTAAAAGTTGCAAAAGGGGTTGCAGATAATTGTCCTGATGATGAAGCAAAAGCAATGTTTGCTATTCCATCCTGGTTAGATAAAATGGTTGCTAATAATTGGCTGGGTGATAAAACAAAACAAGGCTTTTTTAAAAAGACAAAAAGCGCTACTGGTGAAAAAGAAATTCTCACTTTGAATTTGCAAACGCTTGAATATGGCGCCAGGCAAAAACCAAAGTTTGCAACATTGGAAGCTGCCAAGCCAATTGAAGATCTGAAAACAAGATTGAAAGCATTGTGTGCAGGCACAGATAAAGCAGGAGAGTTCTACCGGTTGTTTCATTACAATTTATTCTCTTACATCAGTCACCGCATTCCTGAAATAAGTGATGAAATATACCGTGTTGATGATGCCATGATGGCTGGCTTTGGCTGGGAGATCGGTGCTTTTGAAAGTTGGGATGTATTGGGTGTTGCTAAAACTACAGAAGCAATGAAAGCAGCTGGTTTTAAAGTGGCTGCATGGATTGATGAAATGATTGCAGCAGGGAATAAATCTTTTTATAAAGTAGAAAATGGCAAGCGGCTCTGCTACGACGTTAGCAGCAAGTCTTATAAAGTATTGCCCGGCGGTGATGCATTTATTGTAATGAAGAATTTCGATAACCAAACTGTTTGGAAAAACAGTGCCTGCCGTACTTATCATTTAGGTGATGATGTGTTGGGCCTGGAATGGTACACCAAAATGGGCAGCATTGGTGGTGAAGTGTTGGAAGGCATTCAAAAATCAATTGCCTTGCAGAAGAAAAATATAAAGGGTTGGTGATTGCAAATGAAGGCTCATAATTTTTCTGCCGGTGCAAATGTGGGAATGATATTTATGCTGGCAATTGAACAGGATTATGATGAGATTGATATGGCCATCCGCATGTTCCAGAATAGCATGATGAGGGCAAGATATTCTTCCATACCTGTTGTTGTTGCGCCACATGGTTTAGCATTGGGCGGTGCCTGTGAATTGAGTTTACATGCAGATAAAGTAGTGGCTGCTGCGGAAACTTATACAGGCTTGGTGGAAGTTGGTATTGGTGTAATTCCCGGCGGCGGCGGAACAAAAGAATTTATATTAAGGGCAAGCGATGAACTGCATAGCGGTGAAGTAGATACCAATACTTTACAAAACCGTTTCCTTACTATTGCAACTGCAAAGTTGCCACTTCTGCTTATGAAGCTTTTGATCTGGGAATTTACAGAAAAGGAAAAGACCAGGTAAGCATCAATATCGGGAGAAGAATTAGCGAAGCAAAACAAGCAGTGATTGAAATGTATGATGATGGCTATGTAATGCCTGTACAAAGAAAAGATATTAAAGTGCTTGGCCGCAGTATTCTTGGTGCTATGTATGCTGGTATCAATGGAATGCGTACCGGTAATTATGCCACAGAGCATGATGTAACTGTTGCAAAAAAATTAGCGTATGTAATGGCTGGCGGCGATCTGAGTGAACCAACACTGGTTACCGAACAATATTTACTCGACCTGGAAAGAGAAGCATTTCTTTCTTTATGTGGTGAAAAGAAAACACTGGAAAGGATACAAAGCATTTTAAAAACAGGTAAGCCGTTAAGAAATTAATTCTTTACTGAAAATATTTTTTGAACAGTTTATTATCCTGTTTTGCCGGGTATCCAGGCAATTATTCTCAAGGGCCCTCCGCTACCACCTTTTATCTTCATTGGCAGAGCAATGATGTATGCGCCTTTCACCGGTAGTTTATCCAATGCTGCTACATTTTCAAAACCCAGAATATTTTCTGCATACAACAACTGGTGGGTTTTAAAGTCTTTCGATTGTCCATAGTCCACACTTGGGGTATCAATTCCCAAGGCTTTTATTCTCCTGTTTTTGATGAACCATGCAGCAAGATCAGGATGCACTGAAGGAAAATGAAGATCGGCAACAGCTTCAACACCTTTTTCTTTAGTACCTAAATATTTTTCTGCATCAGGATAATATTTACCCCAGCCTGTTTTAAAAAGAACAATTGCATTGTCTGGTATTTTACCATTTTGTTTTTCCCAAGCTTCCACATCAGCCACAGTTATTTGATAATCGGCATTGTTGTTTACGCTGGCTGATACATCAATCACTACAGCTTCTCCCAATAACTGCTGTAATGGAATTTCATCCGCACTCCATTTTCCTCTTGCAAAATGTACCGGTGCATCTAAGTGTGTGCCGCCATGCTCCGGGGTAAAAAATGCGTTGGAGGAATAATAAAAACCAGCAGGTGTAACGCCGTTGAATTGCGTATCTAATTTAAAACCTGTTGGATTATTTGGCCAGTATAAAGTTTGGGATGAAAAATCATAACTCAGGTCAACCCAGTTACCGGTAGCAAGCAGTTCTGGTAAAGAGATTTGTTTAGTCGGTTGGCTGCAGGCTGCCACAGCCAATAATGAAAAGAATAAAAATTTTTTCATAACAGTATTATTGAATGATATTCTTTTTTGAATGCTTCCTGGTAAAATAAAAATATAACGGTACCCCGGCAAGAGTAAGCGCCAATCCAAATACCGAATTGATAAAATGTGTTTTGCCTTCGATATAATTACTGATGTCGGTGTATAATGTCATCACAATATAAAAGGCTGTAAAGAGCACAAAGATAATGGGCAGCAAAGGATAGCCCCAGGCTTTATATGGCCGTTCTGCATCAGGCATTTTTTTACGTAGCATAAAAATACCCAATGCCCCAAAGCCATAAAAGATCCAGGTTACAAATACAAACAGGTCAGTCAGCATGTCAAATGAACCGGTCAGTACAAACAGGCAGGTGATAATGGTATGCAGCCAGATAGCATTTGCCGGTGTTTGGTTTTTGGGATGCACTTTACTGATAGCCGTGAAAAAATAACCTTGCTTTGCCATTTCAAAAGTTACCCTGGGGCAGGCTAAAATATTTCCATTGGTACAGCCTAATGTGGAGATCATTACCAATAAAGCGATGAGCCCTGCACCGGTATTACCAATTACAGGATCCAGTGCATCTGTTGCCACTAATGAGGATTGTGCCATGGTATCCACCGGCAGTATATAGAGATAAGCCTGGTTGGTGAGTATATACAACAGTATGCAAATGCATAAGCCAATAATTAATCCTTTGGGAATGTTTTTACCGGGCTCTTTTATTTCGCCTGCCACAAAACTTATATTATTCCATCCATCATAAGCAGCAAAAGCACCACTCATAGCCGCAATAATTCCTGCCACCAACGCCATGCCACTTAAATGGATCGTAGAAGAAGGCTGAACAAAATTGTGTGTATCACCTTTGCCTGAAAAAAATATCATTGCCACCATCAGCAGCAAGGCTATGATCTTTGCAGCAGAAGAAATAAGTTGTACCCTGCCACCCGCTTTTACACTCCGGCAGTTGACCCAGGTAAGTGCCAGTATCAATATAATGGTCAACGATTTTACACCTGCATTTTGCAATGGATATAAATGCCCGATAAAAGGAAGGTTTAACTGCCATGATTTTTCAATAGCTTCTGAAAACCTCGGCAGGTGAACAAAGTATTCTGTGTACTGTGAAAAAATAAAAGCGATGGCTGCTACGCTGGCGGTATTGATAACAGCAAAAGCTGCCCAGCCGTACAGGTAGGCAAAAAAGTTGCCATACATTTTTTGAAAGAACACATATTGCCCGCCCGTTACAGGAAGCATGGCGCCAATCTCCGCATTTACAGAAGCACCAATTAATGAAATGATACCGGCTGCAATCCATACTATCACTAACAGTAATGGTGAACCCAACTGGCCAGCCATTACTGCAGGTTTCATAAATATGCTGGAACCGATGATACTGCCTGCAACAATTGATACAGTTGTCCAAAGGCCAATTTTTCTTGTGAGTGTATTTTCTGCAGGCATTCAGAAGGAATTATTAATTACTGATGATTGATTATTTGCCCATTGCTTATTCTATATTTCTTATTGCATCTTTGCTATTTTGCTTCCTTGCCACTTGCTTTTTATTTCATACTCTCTGCAATCATCCTGTGAAAATGATGAGTACCCGTTTCTCTTGTAACTGAATAACGGCCATGTTTATAAAACCTGCTCATAATACCTTTCTGCACATTTTCCACTATCTCTTCATCCTCTGTTTCCACTTTATCCAGGTCACTACCAGCACCTTTATCGTATTTATCTTCCTTCCACATAAAAGTAATGAACTCCACCCTTGTTTTATTCACAGCCACAGGGTTCACCACATTTACAGAAAGCCCCCAGGGATAAAAATTGAACATCATGTTGGGGTACACCCAATAGTAATAAGCGGCGATATTGTTTCCATGATCTTCTGAGCTTTCAGGCAGGTCAAAACAATCCGCTTCATTCTTACCAACACCAATTTGCAAAACACTTCGGGGATACAATTCAGTAGTATAATCTCCAAAACTTAAAGCGGCATTTAATGAAGCATGAACAAAAGGTATATGAAAACCTTCCAGGTAATTCTCACAATACAAAGCCCAGTTGGCATCCATTTCAAATGTCTTGCTCAGATCGGGCCGGTGAGTAAATTCATGAATGGGCAACCAGCTTAGCCTTTCCATCATTTCCTGGAAATAAATAGTACTTTTTTGTTTTGGATCGAGGGAAGCAAATAACAAATTGCCCCATTCAAATAACGACAGCGAAGGAAGGTTATCATCTTCACAGGGAAAATCCTCTACTTCTTTAAACTCCGGCATAGAAACAAATTTTCCTGAGAGCTCAAACAGCCGCCCATGATATTTGCAACGTAAATGATTGGCTTTGCTGCAGGCTTTGTATGCTACAATGTTTCCCCTGTGTGTGCATACGTTGCTCAAACAATGAATGTCTCCCTCTTTATCTTTTGTAAGCATCAGCGGCTCATCCATATAATCTTTCAGTAGTGTAAAAGGCTGTACATCGCCATTGAATTTCACCATTTCTTTGCTGCCAATAAACTGCCACGAAGGGGCAAATATTTTTTCTTTGGCTGTTTCCAGGTATTCTGCCGAAGTATAAAAGCCTGTATCAATTGTTTTGGCTTTGGCAATATTGGCATCAACGTATAAATTTTTCATACAGGAGAAATTTATACAAGTTAAGATTTTTAATAAGGCTGCGGTAATTCGTACCAGGTAGAAATAAAAACATTTATCTTTAATTTTTTTTTAAACAAATAATATGAAAAAATTACTCTTTACACCAGTTGCGCTATTGCTTCTGTCGTTTATTTTATTGGGTACTTTTTCCTGTAAAAAATCCGAACCCACGGCAGCAAGTGCATTCACCTGGAAGTTTGATAATGGAACCACCACTACGGCAAATATCCACAAAGCCTTTACACTATCTAAAACCATTCTTGCTACAAAAGGGCCGAACATTCTTTCATTTGATGTTTCAATGTCTTTATCGTCTTTTAATGCCAACAACTATCCAATTACAGCCGGAGGGGCTAATGGGCTGACGTATATTGACAACTCTGGTAACAGCTATAGTGCAACCTCAGGCACGATAAATATCACTTCTTACGGAAACAATTTAATATCAGGATCCTTTACTGCCTCCGTAACCGGTAGTGCAGGCGGGCCTTATCCGGTAACGGGCTCTTTTACTGATACGCCAGTGGAATTTTAGGTGAGTACTTTGCAGTATTCTATTTCTAATCAATCTATTTGTGAATGGGCCAGGCCGAACTTATAGCACAGCAGCATCTCCTTCTTATCCATTCCATATTTTTCTTTTATGGCAATGCAGCCAATGATGAATTAAGTAAACAAATTGCAAGAGATATTCAACAGCACTGGAACGAAGGGGAAGCATTTGCCATTATCAAACATAATAAGTACAAACTTATGTTTGACATAAGGGGGATTTATGCAAAGGATTTAACGCCGGCAGAAGTATTTGAAAACACCGATCCTAAAAACAATTATTTCAGGATTGAGGAAACATCTCCTATGGAAGTTTCATTTGTGGATGGTATTGGTTGCAATACCGGTTATTTTTTATTGAGCAACCTGCTACAGGACTCCACCACTGCCGCACATGAATACGGCCATACCTTAGGTTTGATACATCCGCATGAGTTAGATATAAGGGGCAAGGGAATGCCAGGTATTATGTATCCAAGAGGAACGGTGGTTGATGCAGTTCATCAATATAATCCCAATGCAATAGCAGGCGATAATACAAATGGCGGCACTATGAATCCCTTTTCAAGAAAAGTATTGCAGCAGGATATTGATAACTTAAAATTGCACAAATTAAGTTTTGATAAAAATGGCTTTGCCATTGTGGGGGAATTTTCATCGCTGTGGCATGAGGCATACGAAATAAACCGTTCGTAAATATTTTGAAAGTACATTGTAGTAAAATCATTTATCTTTCCTTTTTCAGTACTTTTTAAAACAATCTATGGCAGTTCTATCAGTTGAAAACCTCCGTAAAAATTATGGCAGGATACAGGCATTAAAAGGCATCAGTTTTTCTGTTCCCAAGGGTTCGGTGTTTGGAATACTGGGGCCTAACGGCAGTGGTAAAACTACTTTGCTTGGGTTAATATCAGACATATTAAAACCAACAGCCGGCAGTTATAAATTATTTGATGAAGAACCCACCGAAAACCACCGCAGGCAGATAGGCACTTTTTTAGAAACGCCTAATTTTTATCATTACTTATCAGCCGTAAGAAACCTGAGGATTTCTGCTGCCATCAAGCAAAGAGGTGCCGATGATATTGACAGGGTGATAGAAATAGTGAATCTCACACAAAGAAAAGACAGCCGGTTCAGCACTTATTCTTTGGGGATGAAACAACGGCTGGCCATTGCTTCCTGCCTGTTGGGTAACCCGGATGTATTGATACTGGATGAACCTACTAATGGCCTTGACCCGGTGGGAATTGCCGAAACAAGGGAACTGATAAAAAAATTAAGGAACGAGGGCAAAACCATCATCATGGCCAGCCACATGCTGGATGAAGTGGAGAAGGTTTGTACGCATGTGGCCATTTTGAAAAAAGGAGAATTGATCGCTGCCGGAAATGTGGATGAAATATTAGCCAATGAAGACATTGTGGAAATAAGCGCTGCTGATCTAAACAAACTGCAACAGGCTGCGGCTGCATTAAAAGGATACAGCAGCAAACAACTGAGTGATAATGTGGTGAAACTTTTTTATCCAGTGGGTACTGCTAACATGGAACATATCAACCGTTACTTTTTTGAACAGGGCGTTGTGCTGAACAGCCTTCAGCTGAAAAAGAAAAGCCTTGAATCCAAATTTTTTGAACTTACAAACTAACCTGTACATGCTGCAATTATTAAAAATTGAATGGCTTAAAATAAAAAACTATTCTGCATTTATTGTGCTCGGACTTTTTTTTGTGTTGGGTGTGACTGGTGCTAATTATGGATGTTTACGTATTTAAAAAAAATGTGATTGATGCAAAGTGACCCAACCGGTTTTATAGCTTCATCATCCCCATATGATTTTGCACATACCTGGCAAACCACCAGCTATGTAGGCGGTTGGCTTTTATTGTTGCCGGGATTGCTGTTGATTTTGTTGATTACAAATGAATTTAGTTTTCGTACACACCGGCAAAATATTATTGATGGCTGGGCAAGAAAAGATTTTTATAATGTAAAGCTGGCATTGGTGTAATTGCTGCGTTGGTTTCAACCAGTACTGGTGTTTTTTACTGCATTGATATTTGGTTTTGCATCTGGCACCAACTTTTCATTTGAGCATATTGATAGTGTTGGTTATTTCTTTCTGAAAGCACTTTCTTATAATATGGTTGCTTTGTTGTTTAGTGTACTGGTAAGAAAAACCGGTTTTGCGATCGGGTTGTTTTTTGTGTACATGGGATTTGAAAATTTTATTTCGGTATGTTACAAGGGTTTCATATTATTTAAAAAGGGAAAACGATTTTGATATTGGGAATATGGGAGATTATCTGCCAATGAATTCTTCCGACGGGCTTTTACATTTTCCTCAAAATGCAGTATCTGACTTTGCAAAAAATGCACCCGGATACCACATGATTATATGTATGTAAGTCTTGGCTTGCTATAGCTTACCTGCTGTTATTTTATTGGTGGAGCAGGAGCAGGATTATGAAAACAGATCTGTAATTATTCTTTGCAGAGTTGTGTTAATGCTGCTTCTATAGATGGATATAAAAATGCAAAGCCAGCCTGTTTTATTTTTTCACAACTAACAGTAGCACTTTTTAAAACTTCAATACTGCTTTCGCCAAGCATTATTTTTAAAACAAAGGCAGGCACATAATACAGGGATAAAAAATTTACCTCTTGTACATTTGCGCCAGCTCAAGTGTGAGTGTTTTATTGCTTACCGGTGCAGGCGCCACTGCATTATACGCTCCATGTAGTTTGGTATTTTGTATTGCTTCAACATACATCCTGCACAGGTCATCAATATGTATCCAGCTTACTATTTGTTTGCCGCTGCCCAATATAGCGGCCAGCCCAAACTTTAATGGTTTTTTAAATTCAGCCAATGCGCCGCCATCATTGCTTAATACAATTCCGGTTCTTAATTTTACCACTCTTTTGCCCAGTGCAGTAGCGGCATCAATACTTTCTTCCCATAGTTTGCAGGTTTCACCTAAAAAATTATCATCAGGTGGAGCAGTTTCAGTAAATCCTTGCTGTATTGATTCTTCATGTATCTGCACCATACCATCCAATGGCAGATGCACTTACAATTGTTTGTACTTTATTTTCATTTTGCTTCAATGCTGTCAATCAGCAAAGCACTGCTTTGTGTGCGGCTTTCCTGTATTTCTTTTTTATATGCCTTGGTCCATCTTTTATCCACTACACCTGCACCAGCCAGATGAATAATGTGATCTGCTTTTTGAACAGCAGCAATGTCAATCGTTTTTTCTTTCACATTCCATAGTGCATATTGCACATCTTTCATCAGCAGGTTGCCACAGGCAGTTTTCTTGTGTAAGAATAATTACCCTGAAATCCTTTTTTTAGCAACCGTTGTGTTAGCGCTTTGCCAATAAGGCCGGTACCGCCTGTAATTAAAACTGTTTGCATGATTTTTGTAAGCTATGAATTATGTAAGTTGCAATTTAAACAGTAACGGTTGGAAGATTAATTTTAAAATAATTTTTTCCTTTCATGTAAATAAACAATTACCGGGCATCTTGCTGTTGAGTAACTTTCGTATTATTTATAATAGCTTACATTTATCAGGTTAATAAAAGAACAGGAATATGATGAACCGATTTTTGGCAATATGTTTTTTTATTTCTTTTTCTGCTTTGTGTGCAGGCACAGCAAATCACTTTTTCTGAACCCTACAGGGAAGATGGCCAGGATATGAACTTTGATATACTCGGAAAAATGAATGGCAACACTTGTCATCTTTAAAAATGTACGCTGGCATATGCCGTAAATTTTTTTAACGATAGCATGCGTGTTGAAAGAAAAAGTGGACTTGGATTTTCTTCCTGGTAAAACTTTTAATGTGATTGCATTGCTTATCCGGATTATATCTGTTATTTACCAGTACCAAAAAAAAGGCATTTTGTATTGCATGGCGCGAAAATTGGATGCCAATGGGAAAAAGGTGAATGAACCAGTGAGATTAGATACTACTAATATCGGCTCAATGGGAGATAATAAAATTTATTCCACCATTTTCAGTGATGATAAAAAAAGTATTATGGTGTTTAAAATTCAGCGGAAGGATGACATGGCAAATTTTGTGGTAAAGCTGTATAATAACAATTGCAATTACTGCACCAAAGCAGGTTCAGCATGCAATATGAAGACCGGATAGATTCATTTGGGATTTTTTTGTTGATAATGATGGCAATTTTATTTTTAGTAATACGGAACGCAAAAGAACACAGGGAAGAAGCCTCGGCTGTGTTTATGCTGGTAACAAAAGCCCCACTAGCAGATACTTTTAAAGTAAGAAGATTGCCATTTGAAAGTGCTTATGTGGATGAATGTAAGAATGAAAATTGATAATCTCAATAAAAGATATATCATCAGCACATTTTATTATACAGACAGTAGTGATAATATTGAAGGTGTGTATAATTATGTTGGGATGCCGCCGGAGACAGTACTTATGCAAGTGTGTTTACAGAATTCAATGATGATTTAAGAGCTATGGCAAAAACATCCGGCAGCACCAAAGTGCTTTCAATGATTTTTTTATAAGGAACATGATTTTGAAAAGGGATGGCAGTTTTATCGTAACTGCAGAAGATCATACCAGCCAGAGCTACCGGCTTCAACAATTTTAACCGGTACGATTATTTGTATGGTTCACCTTATTTCAATCCTTATGATTATTATTCCTACAATCCTTCTTATTATGGTTTTTACAGGCCGTTTAGCAGTTTTGGCAATCAGGGCATCCGATATTACAACGATAATATACTGGTACTGAGTGTTTCTAAAAACGGTATACCCGAATGGACCAATATCATTCATAAACAACAATATTCAGATGATAATGACAATTATCTTTCCTTTAGTACATTTAATACTTCCGGGGAAATTCATTTTTTATTCAATGATATTTCAAAAAGGGATAAACAGCTTTCAGATAATATCATATACTCCTGGTGGCAGCATAAAACGCAACCCCACATTACGTACCTACGAAAAAGGTTTTGAGTTTATGCCAAAGTTTGCCAAACAAATTGGCTGCAAGGCAGATGATTATTCCATGTACTTACCGTGGGCAGATATGTTTTGCCAAAGTTGATTTTTAATTTTAGTCACAGATTACACAGATTGATATTCTTAAGAACCATTCGTGTCAATTCGTGTAATTCGTGGCTTTTATTTCATCTGTGTTGATCTGTGCAATCTGTGGCAAAGAATATTTGTGGCTCAAACTGTTTTTGCAGCACAATAATTATTGCTCATTTTTGCAACAACTAAAAACTGCAATCATTCGTGACAGGCACTTTTAAAGCCAATAACCCCATCAATACTTTTTTGCTGCTTGTGTATGGCGTGGTGCTCAAGCTGCCAATGTTTCTTTATCCAGTAAAGCCAGTGCCACAACAAACAGATGGGTTTTTATACAGGCAATTGCTACATGCAGTTAAATAAAGTTGCCGGGCAGTTGCCGGCTGTATATGCAGTCATTGCTTTTTTGCTGTTGTATACACAGGCTATCACTTTTAACCAGTTGGCCAATGGGCAAAAGTTCATGCAAAAGCCCAATTACCTCACGGCTATGAGTTACCTGCTCATCACTTCTTTATTTAAAGAATGGAATATGCTTTCTGCACCGCTAATCGTCGGTTCCCTTATGGTGTGGGTGTGGGCAAAAATGAGTGCACTGAATAATACAAAAAATGTTACAGGCACTTTATTTAATACAGGCATTGTGATTGGCATTGCTACTTTTTTTTACTTTCCTTCCATTGCTTTTGCAGCACTGATTATTTTTGGCCTTGTTATCATCCGGCCATTCAAGCTGGCAGAATGGATGGTTTCGTTGTTGGGTATTCTTACACCCTGGTATTTTTTATTAAGTTTTGTTTTTTTAACCGACAGTGGAAAAATTATAAATTGCCCGGTGTTTCAGTATCGCTGCCAAAATTTTATGATAACAAGTGGGCGCTGGCAGCCATCATCATTGTTTTATTTACCACCCTGGTTGGGTTTTATTTTATAAGGAAAAATTTTCTACGCCAATTGGTGCAAACCCGTAAAAGCTGGAACCTCGTTTTTTTATATTTTATTGTGGCGGTTTTTATTCCCTTTATCAATGCCAGGCTCATAGTTTTGAGTACTGGATATTGTGCGCCATTCCACTTTCTGCTGCTGCTGGCGCTGCCTTTTTTTACCCCGAAGTAAGATGGTTTCCCCAAATTGTTGCACTGGCTCATGGTGGCTTTTGTAATTGCCCTTAGTTACTTTGTAAAATATGAAATGGTAGTTGTATTTTTGCGGTAGATGTAGTATTTTTGCGCATCAACAGTTTATAATTCTGTTCAGCATCGTTGTGTCACTCACTTTGTGCCACATTGCTGACTGTCAGCAACAAACATTCAGAATATGAAATTCGGCGTAGTAATGTTTCCCGGCAGCAACTGCGACAGGGATATGATTGAAGCCCTTCGTAACGATATGGGCCAGGAAGTAATTGAGCTTTGGCATAAAGACAAAGACATCAGTATGTTTACCACCGATGATTGCATTGTATTGCCCGGCGGTTTTAGTTTTGGCGATTACCTGCGTTGTGGTGCTATTGCCAAGTTTAGCCCAATGATGCAAAGTGTGATTGAATTTGCCAACAAAGGCGGTAAAGTACTGGGTGTTTGCAACGGCTTTCAGATTTTATGCGAAAGCGGTTTATTGCCCGGTGTATTGTTACGCAATGAAAAGCAACAATTTGTTTGTAAAAATGTATTTATAAAAGAAGGTGCCTCAGAAGGCGGCAAGCCCGTTAAAAATTCCTGTGGCACATGGCGAAGGAAGATATTTTGCAGATGATAAAACCTTGGAAGAACTGGAAATGCACCGCCAGATCATTTACCGGTATTGTGATGAAAACGGGCATATTACCAGCTGCAGGTAACCCCAATGGCGCCATTCATAATATTGCAGGCATCTGTAATAAAGAAAGAAATGTTTTTGGTATGATGCCGCATCCGGAAAGGGCTACCAGTTCTGCATTAGGTAATGAAGATGGAAAGAAAGTTTTCCGCCACCTTGTTTCAGCTAAACTAATGTTAAAACCCGGTTGTTGTAATATAAGTAACACTTCACCCGGCGTTGTATTTGTAAATTTGCCATTACAAACAAATAAATGATGAAACATATTTTTTACTTTTTGGTTTTTTTCTTGCCTGCACTTCAGCTCAAATGCACAAATGGTTAACCCAGTTCAGTGGACTTATACTGCAAAAAAAATTGCAGATAAAACCTACGAAGTACATTTAACAGCCAGCATTCAAAACAACTGGCATTTGTATTCACAAACACAGCCGGAAGATGCCATCAACCAGCCAACAGAAATTCTCTTTAATAAAAATCCATTGGTAACTATTGAATGGTAATGTAAAGGAAGTGGGTAAGATGCAATTGTTTAAAGATGAAAAATTAAAAATATCTGCCAACCAGTATTCTGAGAAAGTTGATTTTGTGCAAGTGGTGAAATTGAAAGCAAATGTAAAAACAAATATAGTGGGCAGTGTGGAATACCAAACCTGTGATGATAAAAAATGTCTTGCCTCCTAAAAAAGATTGATTTTACAGTAGCATTGAATTAATTGAATATATAAAAATTTAAAAACGGGTTTTATAAAACCCGTTTTTTAGTATAAAGAACATTTGAATGAAATTCAAACTTTTACTTTTCTTCATATTGGCATCATTTGCAGCTTCAGCACAAGACTCTTCCGCCAAGCCTGCTTTCAATTGGCATGTAACATCAAAAAAAATTGCTGATAAAAAATATGAACTCACCTTTACTACCGCCGGTGTAGCAGGTACTCAATTATATGCTCCATCACAGGATTTTGACGGATCGCCTTCTGCTGAGTTAAGTTTTAATGACAGCAGCATTTCCCTTGAAAATTTTATCTCCACAGGCAAAACGAAAAAAATCAACTCCGCTATTTTTACAACAAGGAATTGCAATGTTTCAGAAGCCAATGCAGAATGGAAAGCGATCATACAATTCAAAGACAAAGTGCCTGCACAATTGCTTGGTAAACTCTCTGTCAATTATAATAAAGGAGAAGAATTTTTACAGGACATTCCCTTTTCTTTCAGCACTGCATTAGAAGGCGGCGTGGCAACCGGTGGCAAAATAAAAATTGCCAGCATTGATATAAAAAAGCCGGTAAATAATTGCGGAGATGAAGGCACACAAAATAAAAGTTTATTGTCAATTTTTTTGTTGGGTTTATTGGGCGGGTTAATTGCCTTGCTTACTCCTTGTGTGTTTCCATTGATACCGGTTACTGTAACTTTCTTTACAAAAAAATCCACTAACAGGAGCAAAGCGATAAGCAATGCAGTTTTTTACGGGCTGTCTATTTTTTTTATTTATGTTGCCATTACTATTCCTTTTCATGTGGCAAGCAAAACCATCAGCCCGGAAATATTTAATAATATCTCCACCAACGTTTGGCTCAACCTTATCTTCTTTGCCGTATTTGTATTCTTTGCTTTGTCCTTCTTTGGTTTGTTTGAAATTGTATTGCCTTCTTCTTTTGCCAACAAAGCAGATTCAAAATCAGGGTTGAGTAATTTCAGCGGTATCTTTTTTATGGCTGCCACTTTGTGTATTGTTTCTTTTTCCTGCACCGGTCCATTGCTGGGCACATTACTGGCCAATGTTGCCGACGAAGGTCCGTGGCCGCTTACAGTAGGTGCTGCTGGTTTTGGTGTGGCACTGGGTTTGCCATTTGCATTGTTTGCCATGTTTCCCCAACTGGCTGCACTCATTACCAAAAAGCGGTGGCTGGATGACGGATGTAAAAGTAGTGCTGGGCTTTGTTGAACTGGCATTGGCAGTTAAGTTTTTAGCCAATGCAGATAATGTAGAACAATGGGGCATTTTAAAAAGAGAAATATTTGTAGCAGCCTGGATAATTATTGGTGTTTGTATTGTGTTGTATTTATTGGGTTGGTTAAAAATGAGCCACAGCAGCCCGGTAAAGAAATTTTCTTTTACCAGGATCGCAACGATTGTTTTATTTGGGTCTATCGCATTGTATTTAATGCCGGGTGTTTTAAACAGCCGCTGGTCAAGATTGGGATTGTTTAGTGGTTTTGCGCCACCATTATCATACACCGTTTATTCTCATCATGTTTTATTGGCAGAAGGAATAAAGCCATTGCATAATGATTATGAAAAAGCATTGGCACAGGCAAAAGCAGAAAACAAACCCTTGCTGATCGATTTTACCGGCTGGGCATGTGTCAACTGCCGCCGTATGGAAGAAAAAGTTTGGACTGACAGAAAAGTGGATAGCATTATGCGGAATAAGTTTGTTGTGTTGAGTTTGTATGTGGATGAAAAAACAAAATTGCCTGCAACAGAACAATCGGTTTTTAAAACAAGCAACGGGAAGGATAAAAATATTATTACTGTAGGAGACAAATGGTCAACCTTTCAAACAGAAAATTTTGGGGCTGCTTCACAACCACAATATGCCATCATTAATGCAGATGAAGTTGCTTTGACAAAGACAAAATTTTATACCCCTGATCCGGTTGAGTTTGCAGAGTGGTTGAAGTGTGGGCAGGAGGCGTATGAAAAGAAAAAATAGGTAAAGTTCTGTCACCCCTTCGGGGTTTATTTCTTTCATATTTTACTAAACTATAATCATAACAGCCTTTCAGGCTTCCAATCCCGAAGGGATGCAATTATTATAGAAAAGATAAATGAATAAAACAGGATCAACCCCAAAGGGGTGATATAGTTCCTGATTTCTTATTCACTTTAAGAGAAGATAAATAATGATGTATCGTTGAAAGGAGCGTCGCCACTACAGTCCAATCAACGAACAAATGCCTGTAACCAAAACCTCAGCGTCCTCCGCATCTCTGCGTGGGATAAAAATAAAAACCCTCCAACAATCTGGAGGGTTTAGTGTTATTGAGGGGTTACAGTGAATTATTATTATCTGTAGTGTAAAGTTTTCGTTTGGGTGTCTTGTTTTTAAGATTAAAGGGCAATTTGTTTTTCAGTCATCATTTTACGCATGTTGATAAGGCCATAACGCATTCTGCCTAATGCTGTGTTGATGCTGCATTTAGTTAATTCAGCAATTTCTTTAAAGCTAAGGTCAGCATAGTGGCGCAGGATGATCACTTCTCTCTGGTCTTCAGGGAGCATGTCGATCATTTTACGAACACGGTCGTGGCTTTGGCTCTGCATCATTTTTTGTTCAGGGCTGGCTTCGTTAAAGTTCAGCACTTCAAAAATGTCACGGTCATCGCTGGTTTTAATACTTGGGCTGCGTTTTACTTTGCGGAAATGGTCAACACACATATTGTGTGCAATACGTAATGCCCATGGTAAAAATTTTCCTTCTTCTGTATAACGTCCGCCATTAAGCGTATCAATTATACGGATGAAAACGTCCTGGAAAAGGTCTTCTGCAAGTATTTGTCTTTTACTAACAAATAGATGGAAGTGTAGATTTTGTCTTTGTAACGGGTAACTAAAGTTGACAATGCTTCAGAATTTCCTTCTACATACTGGTGTACAAGTTGTTGGTCTGTTAGAGTTGACAGGCTCTTCATAATTAGGAGGTTTTTGGTTTGTTATAGATTTGGATAAGTGCCAATAGGAGAGACAAAAATGAAGAAGCTGTGGAGCGACTTTGAGAGTGCTAACGGCTTTTCACGTGTATCAGATATTGGTAATGCTAAAGTAGAGGGAAATTGTATTGACCAAATTTTTTTTAACTTTTTTTTGCGCTAAAACGCAAAATCGGGCACTAGTACTCGGCGTTTTAGAACAACTACGAATGTGGATATCGTAGATACTACGATACCTTTCTTCGGGATACCTCATTTTGAACAAATAATCAGATATTTTTGCAGGCATATTATTATGGCAACAAAAGAAAAAACAACAGCAATAAAAAAATCCGCCCCTTCATCAGCAGATGGAATATTTATAAAAGGCGCAAGGGTACATAATTTAAAAAATGTAACAGTTACGATACCACGAAATAAGCTGATAGTGGTTACCGGCGTGTCTGGTTCAGGAAAATCTTCGCTTACTATTGATACCTTATTTGCAGAAGGGCAACGTCGATATGCAGAAAGTCTAAGTGCTTATGCCAGGCAATTTATGCAGCGCATGAATA
This sequence comes from uncultured Chitinophagaceae bacterium, assembly GCA_963814445.1. Taxonomy (GTDB): domain Bacteria; phylum Bacteroidota; class Bacteroidia; order Chitinophagales; family Chitinophagaceae; genus Ferruginibacter. The sequence continues at coordinate 140,924 of CAWFCU010000025.1, read as the reverse complement.
AACCCGATGTGGATTATATCAAGGGTTTATGCCCGGCCATTGCCATTGAACAAAAAGTAATTACACGTACGCCACGTAGTACTGTAGGCAGCATGACGGAGATTTACGATTACCTGCGCCTGTTATATGCAAGGGTGGGGAAAACAATTTCACCTGTAAGTGGACGGGAAGTAAAGAAAGATGATGTGGCAGATGTGGTGAAAGCAATAAAAGTTTTAAGGAGGGCAATAAAGTTTTAATTGTTGTTCCTTTTAAAAAACATGCAAAGAGAAATACAAAAGAAGAACTGAATATTTTATTGCAGAAAGGTTTTTCAAGAACGGCTTCTCCATCATGCAGATGGTTCTTTAGAGCCATCACGAATTGAAGACTTATTAGAATTGCCGGATAAGAAATCATGCCTGAGAAAATGTTTCTGCTTGTTGACAGGCTAGTAGTAAAAGAATTTGATGAAGATGATATACACCGCATAGTCGATTCTGTTGGTACTGCTTTTTATGAAGGCGAAGGAGAAATGCTGCTGGAGATAAATGGAAAAGAGATGCTGCACTTCAGCAATAAGTTTGAACTGGATGGCATACAGTTTGAAGAGCCGGTTCCCAATTTGTTTTCTTTTAACAATCCTTTTGGTGCCTGCCCTACCTGCGAAGGCTTTTCACAAATACTGGGTATTGATGCAGACCTGGTAATTCCCAATAAAAATTTAAGTGTGTATGAAGAAGCAGTAGCGCCATGGAAAGGAGAGAAGCTGGGCTGGTGGAGAGAGCAATTTATAAAAGGTGCCAAGAATTTTAATTTCCCTATACATAAACCTATTATTGATCTTAACTGATGAACAGCTGCAGCAATTGTGGGAAGGCAATGGTAGCTGTACAGGGTATCAATGATTTTTTTAAAGAAGTAGAACAGAATTTATATAAAGTACAATACCGGGTTTTGTTAAGCCGCTACCGTGGCCGTACACTTGTACCGATTGTAAAGGTTACCGTTTACGCAAAGAAGCATTGTATATAAAAGTAGGCGGCAAACATATTGGTGAGTTGTGCAATTGCCTGTAAGAGATCTGCAAACATGGTTTAATAAATTAGAATTGAGCGCTATGATGAACAGGTGGCAAAAAGAATTTTGATTGAAATAAATCACCGCATCAAAACATTGATGGATGTTGGGCTTGGTTATCTTACATTAAACCGTCTTGCCAATTCATTAAGTGGCGGAGAAAGCCAGCGGATACAATTAACAAGAAGCCTTGGCAGCAACCTTACCAATTCATTATATATATTAGATGAACCATCTATTGGTTTGCACAGCCGGGATACAGAAAGATTGATCGGTGTATTAAAAGAATTGAGAGATTTAGGCAATACAGTTGTAGTGGTGGAACATGATGAAATGATGATGAGGGAAGCCGATCATATTATTGATATGGGGCCGTTGGCAAGTCATCTTGGGTGGCGAAGTGGTGGCAGAAGGAAATTATGATGAACTGATTGCAAACAGATAAAAGCCTTACCGGAAAATATTTATCTGGCAAATTAAAAATAGAACCACCTGCAACTGTACGCAAATGGAAACGCAGTATTAAAGTGGAAGGCGCCAGGCAAAATAATTTAAAAAATATTACGTGTTGAGTTTCCATTGAATGTGCTTGTGTGTGGTGAGTGGTGTAAGCGGCAGTGGTAAAACAACTTTGGTAAAACAAATTTTATATCCTGCTTTGCAAAAACTAAAAGGCGAAGGAGTGGATAAAGCAGGAATACATAAAACATTACCGGTGATGTGGATGCTATTTCACAAATTGAAATGGTTGACCAGAACCCGATTGGTAAATCATCACGAAGCAACCCTGTTACTTATATAAAAGCGTATGATGAAATAAGGGAACTGTTCAGCAAACAACCTTTGAGTAAGATACGTGGCTTTCAACCAAAGCATTTTTCTTTTAATGTGGAAGGAGGAAGATGCGATACCTGTAGTGGTGAAGGCGAACAGGTAGTGGAGATGCAGTTTTTGGCTGATGTGCATTTAACCTGCGAAGTGTGTGGCGGAAAAAAATTCAAAGAAGAAGTACTGGAAGTAACTTACAAGGAGAAAAGTATTTATGATGTGCTGGAGATGAGTGTGGATGAAGCCATTGATTTTTTTGCCAGGTGAAGCCTGGATGTTGCAAAAAAGATACAGCCATTGAGTGATGTTGGTTTGGGGTATGTAAAACTGGGGCAATCAAGCAATACCTTATCCGGCGGCGAAGCACAAAGGGTGAAGCTGGCTTCATTTCTTAGGAAAGGGAAAAGTCAACGGGCAGATATCTTTTCATTTTTGATGAACCTACAACCGGTTTGCATTTTCATGATATTAAAAAACTGCTGACTTCTTTTAATGCTTTGATTGAACAGGGACATACTATTTTAGTGATTGAACACAACACAGATGTAATTAAAAGTGCCGATTGGGTAATTGACCTTGGGCCGGAAGCTGGTGATGGCGGTGGTAATATTGTTTTTACAGGAAAGCCGGAAGATCTGAAGAAATGTAAGGAGAGTTATACAGGGAAGTTTTTGTAAAAATTCAATAAAGAACTATTGTACAAGTGTGCGACGCAATCCCGAAAGCTTTCGTGACTATAAAATACTAAGGCTGGAAAAAACTATTCCAATCTTTTCGTTTTATAAAAAGCCGTTGCCGTAGTATATCCAACCATCATCCCAACCAGTGCCCCACAAATAATATCCAGAGGATAATGCACACCCACATACATTTGTGAATAGCAAATAGCACCTGCCCATATAAAAAACAACCAGGCAAATTTTCCAATCTTGTCTTTTAGTGTAAGAAAGAAAAATAAGGCCATACCAAAATGATTGGCAGCATGTGAAGAAGTGAAACTGCTGCTTTGTGGCCGGTATATGCCGGGATAAAAACGTAGCCAGTTTGCCAGTGCAGGGTCGTTACAAGGCCGCAGGCGAATAATATTTTCTTTGATAAGGTGGCTGCTGATAAGATCGGTAAGTGCAGGTGTGCAGGCTGCTGCTAACACCCACCACCAACCTGTTTTTTTATAATTCAGCAAGCACAAACAGTACATACAGAACAAATATAATGGCATCCACAGATCGCCATTGCGTATAATAGGGCACAGCCAGTCGAAGAAAGGGTTTTGCCAGCGGTTATTGATATACCGCAGCACTGTTCTGTCCCATTCCATGTTGAAAAATGAATTCATATTGTATGAACCGCTGGCGGGGTTTGTAACCGCCGCCAGGGTTTGCCATCACCAAAAATAATTAATCTATTTTTGCTGGCATTAATTAAAAAAGATGTTGTTTATAAAAAGGATACCAAGGCTGCTGAGATGGATAATATCGGTGTTGCTGTTATTTGTGTTTACTATGAATGTGCTGCGGCTGATGTTTTTCTTTAGTTACAATCCACCGGGCAAATCTTTTTCCGGTTCTGCCATGCTCATGGGCCTTCGTTTTGATATAAAGTTTACCTGTATAATGGCGTGTAGCAATATTGGTACTATGCAGTATTCCTTTTATTAACCCTTTTAAAAAATTTAGTGCAACTACATTCTGGAACATTATCATCACCGTCTGTTTTTTTTATTGTACTGCTGGTATATGCAGTTGATTATTTTCATTACGGCTATGTACAGCAGCGGCTTAATGCATCTATATTCAGTTATTTTAATGATGCTGGCATATCACTATGAATATGGGGTTGGCAAACCTACCCGGTATTTAAAGTGATGTTGCTGATAATAGTTGCTTACAGTGGTATTTGTTTTTATTTTTAAAAAGCTGTTGTTTAATTATCAAACACAACATGTAATTGATAAAAGAAAAGGCATTGGTTGGTATGTATGTATTCTTTTTGTTGTTTGCATTGGGCGTTTTTGGAAAGCTCGGGCAGTTTAATTTACGCTGGAGCGATGCGTTTACACTTGACAGATAATTTTAAAGGCAATCTTGCATTAAACCCTTTTCAAAGTTTTTTCAGTACACTTACGGTACAGGGATACAAAGCCTGACATAAATAAAGTGAGACAGTATTATCCTATGATGGCTGATTATTTAGGTGTGCAGCAGAAAGACAGTGTCAACCTGAATTTTGAAAGAAACTATTCATTTGAACCAACCAATAACAAACCCAATGTAGTGCTGGTGATCTGCGAAAGTTTTTGCATGTTCCGCAGCAGTATGGCGGTAATCCATTTAATACCACACCATACTTTAATGAACTTTGTAAAAAAGGTGTTTTCTTCGACCGTTGTTTTACACCTTCGTTTCCTACTGCCCGTGGTGTGTGGGCCACTATTACCGGCATACCTGATGTGATTGGGCGATAATAACCGTACTGCCAGCCGCAACCCTGAAGTGGTGGACCAGCAAACCATCATCAACGACCTGAAAGGCTATGATAAATTTTATTTTCTTGGCGGCGACCCCACATGGGCAAACATAAAAGGAGTATTGATGAATAATATTGACAGCCTTCATTTGTATAGCCAGGATGATTTTAAAGCAGCAAAAGCAGATGTGTGGGGCATAGATGACAAAAGTTTGTTGTTGGAATCCAATGAGATTTTGGCAAAACAGCAACGGCCTTTTTTTGCCGTGATACAAACAGCCGATAACCACGGGCCTTATACAATACCTGAGAAAGAACTGACATTTTTTAAAAAAGAAAGTTATCCAACAGACAGTTTAAAAAAGTACGGGTTTGACAGTAATGATGAACTGAATGCATTCCGCTATACTGATTACTGTTTTGAAAAATTTATGGAAGCGGCGAAGAAAGAAAAATATTTTGCCAATACCATTTTTGTATTTGTCGGCGATCATGGTTTGCCGGGTAATTCAGATGCTATATATCCCAAAAGCTTTAATGACGAGTCATCTTACCCGTGTGCATGTGCCCTTGCTTTTTTATGCACCACAGATTGCTGACCGCAGAAGCAGTGCATCATGTTTGCTCACAGTTGGATATTATGCCTTCTATCGCCACATTGCTTAAAACGCCTTACCGGAATAATGGGATGGGGCAAAGCCTGTTTGACAAAAGAATAAATTACCGACAAAACGCTTTTGTAATTGACCATGAAGCAGGCGCTATCGGCGTGGCAAACAACGATTATTATTATATAAGGAATGAGCGGACAAATAAAATAAAACTTGTTTCTATTGTAAATAATGATCCTGTGCCTGTAAATAAAACCACTGATAGTATTAAAAATAATCTGGGTATTTTGGCAGATGCTTACTATACCACATCAAAATATTTATTGTACAATAACCGGAAAAAATGACGGCTGAATTAGCGATACCTCTTTTACTATTACTTGTTGCTTTCCTTTATGCTTCTGTTGGGCATGGTGGCGCCAGTGGTTATATAGCGGTGCTAACGTTGTTCAGCATCCCAATGCAGGAGTATAAACCTGTGGTGCTGGTGATGAATATTATTATTGCCGGTATCGCTTTTATTCAATTTTGCCAGGGCCGGCTATTTTAAATGGAAACTGGCATGGCCATTTTTACTTACTTCCATTCCTTGTGCTTATATAGGTTCACAGTTTAATAACAAGTGAACAAGTTTACAATTTGATATTGGGTATTGCACTTGTCTTTCCCATCATCCGTTTATTGTCAAGTGCACCGAAGGAAAAAAAAGAAATGAAAGAACTGAATTTGTTTGTTGCATTGATTTGTGGTGCAGTTATTGGTTTAGCAGCAGGTTTTTTAAATATTGGCGGCGGCATTTTTTTAAGCCCTGTAATTATTTTACTGGCGTATGGCCATACAAAAGATGCCGCAGCAGTTTCCAGTTTGTTTATTGTTTGTAACTCATTGGCCGGGCTTGCTGCGGTAAATCACCAGCAACAGCTTTTCAAATACTTCTTATATATGGATTGCTGCAGCCGTGGCAGGAGGATTGTCGGGTGCATATCTAGGCAGCCATAAATTCAAATTAACAACCGTACGTTACATACTTTCAGCCGTACTTTGTATTGCCGCTGTAAAACTTATCTTGATGGTATTAAAGGATTTATATAACCGGGAATTTAAAACACTGAGGGTAAGTCTGCTTAGCCGCTGTAACCTTAGCTGTGTGTATTGCACCATGGGTGAAGATGAGGTGAAGGAAAATAATCAGCATCAGCACCCTGCGAGTGCCGAAACCTTACTACAGCAAATTCAACAACTGCACTCAATTTTAAATCTTGAAACAATACGGTTAACAGGAGGCGAACCTTTGTTGTATCATGAGCTTGTGCCTTTGATAAAAGGGATACAGCAAATGGGTATTCCATAAAATTAAACTTACAACAAATGGGTTTTTATTAGAACGTTTGGCTGTTGTCAATGAAGGAAGCAGGCCTGCAATCCATCAATGTATCATTAGATGCGGTGGATGAAGACATTTTCTTTTTGATGAGTAAGCGTAACGATGTGAAAAGGATCTTACATGGGATAGATGCAGCAATGGCTGCAGGGCTGCAGGTAAAAATAAATGCAGTAGTGATGAAAGGTATTAATGAAAACCAAATTCTTCCGTTGCTGGATTTTGCTTTTGAAAGAAATATCAGCCATCCGTTTCCTAGAGATCATGGCGATGGGTTATTTGCATGATAATGCTGACAAGTATTTATTTACACAGGAAGAAATTTTGAACGCAATTGGCCAGCAATATCAGTTTAATAAAGTACAAAGGTCAAATGCCGCTACTGCAAACTACTGGCAAACAACTGATGGCAAAACTATTTGGAATTATTGCCAATGAAAGCGAACCTTTTTGCCATGATTGTAACCGGCTGCGGCTTGATAGTAATGGGAATATTTATGGCTGCCTCAGCAGTAATCATCCCATCGCACTAAACAGTAATGATTCAGAAGCAACATTAATCAGTAAATTGCAGCAGGCAATGAGCCAGAAACAAGCAGTTAAATTTACAGGCAGTGATTTAAGTATGCTGCACATTGGAGGATAGTATCGGTTATGGGTGATGAGTGATTAGTTTGCGAAGTTTACAGATTAATAATTGTTGCATTGCTAAATTGTTTTATTGTTAAAAAGCGCTTATGGTTTTGGATTTAACCCACTATTCATTTACCACAGGCCACTTACTATAATGAAAATTTACACTTACGCTATACTAAAAGATTATTTCGACAAAGAATTTATTGTGGATGAGCAGTTGGTAACTGTGCAGGACCTGAATAATTTTTTATCGCAACGCAATCCTGCAGCAGCTACTATTTTATCTGCCTGCAGGTATGCAGTAAAAGATAATTTTGTAACAGATGATTTTGTTTTAACAACAGAAGATTCCATTCACATCATACCACCCAGCAGCGGAGGATAACCATGAAACATTTATCTGCACATACAATTGATATTGCTGCATTGCTTGCGATGGCACATCATCCCAAAGCAGGTGCTGTTGTTTTGTTCAGTGGTGAAACAAGGGATAGCAGCCATGGAAAAGAAGTATCGTATTTAGAATATGAAGCACAGGAAGCCCTGGCAGAAAAAATGATGGCTGATATTTTGCAACAGGCAAAAGAAAAATGGCCATTGAATATTGCAATGGCTGTTCACCGCACAGGAAAAGTGGCTGTATCAGAAACGGCTGTGGTTGTTGTTACTGCCTGTGCTCATCGAAGCGAAGCGTATGCGGCTAACCGTTTTATTATCGATAAAATAAAACATGAAGCCCCGATATGGAAGTGTGAATATTTTACTGATGGATCAAAAGAGTGGGGCGGTAATTGTAGTTGCAAAGAAATTACAGGTGATGTGAATAAGCATGTATATGAGTTTGAAGGTAAATGAGAATAATTTGTTTATTCATTCTCACGGAGCTTATCTGAATACTTACTTCTTAATGAAATTATCCTGAACTTAATATTGTCGTACACCAAACCACCCAGCAGCATCAATACACTAAGGATCAAAGATGACATGCCAATTTTGGCGTATAGAATTCCTCCACAAATTCCACCAACAAAAAAGAACAGTATAATGGATAATCTCAATTTTATAGAGGAGAGTAATTTTAGTTTTTGTTCAGGAGTTTTATAAAATATCAGTTGAGAAAGTTCAATTCCCAGGTCTGTAAAAAGCCCTGTTAAATGCGTTGTTCTCACAACTGCGTTAGATATCTGTGTTACAAGTGAGTTTTGTAAACCCATCGCAAACAACAGGCTGCAGGCAATTACATTTGGATGATTTAAAATAAACTCTTTTCCAGACACCCCAACAAAAAGCAATATGACGCTCTCAAAAATTACAGGTACTATGAATATATATCTTTCACTTTTCCGGGAGATGATTTCCACAATAAAATTTGAGACAAAAGAACCTGCAAGAAAAAACAGGATATAGAGAAAGTAAACAAATGCCTGCCAGATGTCGAGCTTGAAAAATTCATCTACAAAAAACGCAAAATGCCCGGTGACATTTGTTGTAAGTTTTTGAACAGCCAAAAAACCAATAACATTCACATTGCCTGCTACGAAAGATAATAAGGAAGCAACCTTTAAATTGTGTTGTAATGTCCTGGTTTCACCCTGGTGCCTAAACATTTATTTTAGTTTCTGCCTGGTATTGTTGTGTAAATAGTATGTTTCATCCGGTTGATAATTGAATGAACATAGTAAAAGTACACAACTTGAAGTAAAGGAGATCAGTAAAAGATATGGGAATTATTATGCTTTATATTGCAATCAATTCAAACTTCCCATATAAAACTGCAGTATTTTTTTTCTCAGCAGGTATTCATATTCTGCCACAATTAAATTTGCATTTGCCCTGTCCATGTTATTTTTTGCGATCAGGTATTCAGGAGAGTTGATGGCACCATTTTCAAACCGGAGCGATGCAATGCGGAATGATTCTGAATAAGCACCTGTTTGTATTTTAAGTGCTTCGTATCTTTTAAAGGTTGTATTGATATTTATATAAGCCTGTTCAATAGATTGCCTGAGTTGCTGCTTGATATTGTCAGCAATATAACGGGTGCTTCTTTCATCATTTTTTGCCAGCTTCACCGCAGTTCTTGTTCTGAGCGAATTAAAGATCGGGATACGAACGCTTACACCAAATCCGGTAGCAATATTATTTTTAAATTGGCTTGCATAACTGATAGGTGAACCCTGGAATTTATCCTGCTGAACCAACACTGGCAGCCTGTTGCCACCACTTTCCACGAATGCGCCTGTGCTGTCAATAGACGAACCCAGGAAATTATTAAACTGGGCACTGCTTGAATAGTTTGTACTGGCACCGCCAAATAATGCAACGGAAGGGTAATAATTTGAACGGGCAACTTTTACTGCAGCTGCACTGCTGTTTACACGATACTCCGTTGCTTTAATTACTGCCAACTTTTGAAGGGCGCTGGAATAAATTTCATCGGGTGCTGATGAAAATGCTTTTACTTCTTCTGTCAACCCTGTCCTGTCAAATTGTAATTGCTCACTATAAGGTACCAGCATTAATTGCGTTAATGAAAGCACAGAAGTTTTGTAATTATTTTCTGCACTGATAAAATTAATTTGATCTCCGGCATACTGGCCTTTCAGGTCGCTTACATTTCCGGGTGCTGTAGCACCTTCTTTTCCTATGATGTCTATGCGGTCAACCTGTTGTTTGGTTAAATCTGCCTGTTTGTTGGCAAGTGCCATTGCATCTTCACCACTCAATACCTGCAGGTAAGCCAGTATAACCTGTAAAGTAAGTTCATCTTTACGCTGCTGCCATTCCATTTTGGCACCTGCAAAAGCCTGCTCATTTTGCTTAATGGTATTTTTTAACTGGAAGCCATTGAATAGCGGGATAGATATCTGTGCATTGGCGTCACTCAGGTTCAATTGTTGATTGATGTAGGTGTTGGTGAAATTGTCAATACTGCGGCCATTATTAATGCTGTAATTGAAAGAGGATTGAAGAACGGGCAGCATATTATTTTTTGCCTGCCTGTAATTAAGCCCGGCTGTTTGCGATAGTAGTTCGCTCTGCTTTACAGTAATATTATTCTTCAGGGCAGTTTCAATACAATCGCTTAAACGTGAGTTTGTTTTGTCCTTTGGCTAAAATTGCTGCTGCAACTAATACAGCCATTAAAAAATATTTCCTTTTCATAACTTTTTTATTACCTCACACTCCTTTTCCGAAAGGAGAGAGAACTTTAAATTTTTATACTCTTTTTTAGTTCCCCCTTTAGGGGGCGGAGGGGGTCTCTATTCTTGCATCCAGCAAATTGATGATCCTTTTTCCGTAAGCAGCATTCTTTTCAGAATGTGTTACCTGTATAATTGTTACACCTTCATCATTCAACTGCTTAAACAAATCCATTATTTCCTCTCCCTGTTTTGAATTAAGGTTGCCCGTAGGTTCATCAGCCAATAACAATTTTGGTTTGCCAATTAATGCCCTTGCAATACCAACCAATTGTTGCTGTCCGCCACTTAGCTGTGTTGGGAACAAATCTTTTTTCCCAACAATGTTGAACCGGTCTAATGTATCAGCCACCATTGCTTTTCTTTCGGATGATTTTACATCTTTATACAAAAGCGGCGTTTCAATATTTTCATACACAGTTAACTCATCAATTAAATGATAAGCCTGGAAAACAAAGCCGATGTATTCTTTATATAACTGGCTCCGCTGTTTTTCTTTCATTTTGTGTACATTTTCACTCAGGAAATTATATTCGCCTTCATCAAAGCCATCCAGCATGCCAATTACATTCAACAGTGTTGATTTGCCGGAACCGGAAGGGCCCATGATGGAAACAAATTCCCCTTCGTTTATTTCAAGGTTAATATCCTTTAAAAGAAACGTACGGTTAGCGCCCGTGTTCACCCATTTAAAAACGTTTTTCAGTTGTATCATCTTGGTTTTGTTTTTCTGGCTGAAATTAATAATTGGCTTCTATACTTTAAATCCCTATTTAGTAGCCACTGTTTTCAACCACCGTGCCACAGGCTGAAACCCTTTACTGGCTTGACTTTATGGAACAGGAGTTAGTGAAATGTGTACGGAATCGAACACTTTTTGTTTGATAGCGGACACTCAAAAGCAGGAAAATGTTGGCAGGTATTAGTTTCATTCAAATAAAGCAGGGAATAATTATATGTTTTTGCACAATAAAACCTAAATTTTGGAGTTATAACCGGGAATTACACCATTTTGGTGATAAAAATCCTATATTTACAGTACTGAAAAAGACTTTTACCATATTAATTGTATTGTTTGGCCTAAGCCTTACTTCATTTGCCCAAATAAAGCCTGCCATAGAACAGGAACCGGCAAAAGTTGTAAAGTTTTACCCAAACCCTGCCACTACTGCAATCAATTTTGAATTGCCGAAAGGTTACGATAAATCTTATACAATTCAGTTGTTCAATTTTATGGGAAAAAAAGTGGCAGAGATCAACGCTTCTTCTGCACGCCTTAATTATTCTTTGGATGGCTTTTACAGGGGTATTTATATTTTCCAGCTCAGGGATAAATATGGTAAAGTGATTGACTCTGGTAAATTCCAGGTTGTCCGTTAATTCTCCTCTTAATTATATCACTGCTACAAGCAGGTTCTTCACTACTTCTTTACTGAATATTTTATTTTCTTTGCGGTTTATTTTCACGGAAAAAGTATGGTCAAAATCTTCTACTGATTCAACTACTATTTCATCGCCGAGTTGTAAATTATTTTTTGTGAGGTATTGAAGAAAATTATTTGAGTGATCAGCTACGCCAATGAACTTTACTTTGTCACCGGGCAAACATTCAAGTAAGGGTTTGCTGTTGGTTTTTGCAAATTTCCCTTTTGCATCAGGTATCAAATCTCCATGAGGGTCGGCAGCAGGATAGCCAAGATGTTTATCTAAATGGTCAATCAATTCATCACTGATAACATGCTCAAGCTGTTCAGCAATCTCATGCACTTCATCCCATTTAAAATTCAGTTTATTTACAAGCCACACTTCCCACAGGCGGTGCTTACGGATAATATTTACAGCAATCAGCCTTCCTGTTTCAGTAAGTTTTACTCCTTTAGATTTTTCGTAGGCCACCAATTTTTTGACAGCTATCTTTTTAATAAAATCAGTAACAGATGCAGCACTTACTTTCAATGTTTCAGCTAATTCGGAAGTGGTAACCATTGCCCCACTTTTTTCATGCAGTTTGTAAATGGCTTTCAGGTAATTTTCTTCAGCAGAGGATGTCATGTGCCCGTTTTTACAAAAATGAAGAATAAATCTTGTAAAAAATATTTTTAGGTGAACCTGGCTTTATATTTTTTGCCTGGTATAATAATGGCAGTAACCAAAATAACTTCACTACACACAATCACCCTCAATAAAACACATAAAAATATTTGCCAGCCTGTGCTGGCAAATAATATAAAAAGTTGATGGGAATAATTATTCTGTAGTGGCCTCTGCTTCCGACTTTTCGTATTCCTGCTCTTCTTTAAAATAATTGGCCAGTGATAACGGGCCACTTCCCTCTACAAGAAATACAAGGCAAAGCAACAGGATAATGATTGAAAGGCTGAAGTCAGTTTCTGCCTTAAACAAACCTCTTTTTGATGTAACAAAAATAATAGCTCCCACAATTACAGGAATCTGGATAAATGCGGCAAACCTTGTAAACAAACCGATAATGATTAAAAAGCCGCCACCAATGTGTATCCATGGAATCGTGTTCATCATTATGTCCTGGTAATTTGCCAGGCTATTGTCTATGAGAAGCGTACGGAATTTTTCAGGGTCATTTAAAAAAGCAACGCCCCTTAAGAGTAGAGTTGCACCTAATGCAACACGGAAAAGTGCCAACCATTTTGGATTGTGAGAATTTGTCCATTCTTTTAAATTTGATAGCAAGCCCATGGTTTTTAGAATTTAGATTATTAGTTAGTGTTTGTAAACTACAAAATATATTTTGTAGTTTATTAAAACAGCCCAATTTTTTTTCACAATTCCTTAACAAAGCCCCTTATTACTCAGTGATTTCGGCAAAATAACCAAGTACGGGCTTGTTGTTTATCAGTATTGTTACAGGATAACTTTCCTCCTCATCAAACTTATAATTGAAGCTTATGGCGCCATTATTAAATGAATAATCCACCGTTTTAGTCCTGGACTTTTTTTCTGGACCAATTTGTAACGATACAATTTCAATTTTAGTATCTGAGGATGCTTTAAAGTTGAATTGTACGGCTTTTTTGGTGGTGGTTTTTATAAGCCCCTCTTTTGGCATATAGCTGCTGATGCCAAATTCACTGGCATTTTGTTTTACAATAGGCTGTGCAAAAAACTCTTTGGCTGATTTAGCGCCGGTGCCACCCAGTTGCCAGGCCATATTATCAGGGAAATGCTGCAGGTTGAATAATTGTTTATTGGCAAAAAAATAGGCGTCGTTAAACTTCTTTGTAAATACAGTTGCTTTGTCATCAATATAACCGCTGCCCCATTCAGGGTCCACATAATACCAGGCATTGGGGCTTTCGCCCAGTTGAATAACTGCCCAGGTGTGGTTAAATTCATCCGGCTTGTTATTAATGTCTTCTATTGTTTTTTTGATATAACCATCTACTGTAAGGCACCTGATCTTTGCCACGCTGCACATATCCTGGAACAAAGTGGCATAGCCACTGGCATTGGCCTTTCTTGTCTTTAAAATATCTTCTGATACCATTTTTTCATTACTCTCTTTTTTTGCCATTTTCAGATCAATGCTGATGTTGTTGGCAATCCAGTAAAAAATTGCCCTCACCTTATCTGTGTTCTCTGGAAATTTTTTTGTGAGTATATAACTGATGGTTCCCATATTCAATGTATCAAGGCTGCCCAATGACTGCACATACTCATCAACTGTTTTGTAGCGGCTATCGGTTTCCTGTGCAAAAGATAATTGGCTTACCAGAAGTAAAACGCCGGTAACAAGGAATTGTATTTGTTTTTTCATAAAAATAAAAATAGACAAATAAGGGTTAACACTTTCTAAAAAATATTGCAGCATTCAATATGGTTTTTAACAGGCAAAGTATTAAAAAAAATAAAAATTGTTTTTTTGAAAAACCAACCCTGTTGTTATTCCGTAATTGTTTAACGAGCCGTTAACTAATCTTATAATCTCAAAAAAATTACATGGTAATGAAAAAAATAACACCAAAGGTGAAGTATATCTTCATGTCATTTATCGCAATAGCAATAGCTTTTTCTTCCTGTAAAAAGAATGAAAACCCTCCCAATCCAACTGAAACAGGCCCGGATCTTATTTTTTATGGGCTTACATCAGCAGGTGAACTGGCAAAGTTTAATGCAAATGCACCAGGCACTGCTATTTCTTCTGTTGCTATCAGTGGCCTCCAAAGTGGAGAATCAATATTGGCTATTGACTTTCGTCCTGCCACTGGTGAATTGTATGGCGTGGGCAGCAGCAGCAGGCTGTATATAATAAATACATCAACAGGCACTGCAAGAACACCGGCAGTTGATGCTTTTACACCTGCTGTAAGTGGAAACATTGTCAGTTTCGATTTTAACCCAACTGTTGACCGGATACGATTGGTAACAAGCGACGGGCAAAACCTGCGCCTTAATCCTGAAACAGGTACAGTGGCAGCAACTGACGGAAACATCAATGGTGCTGCAGGCGCTGCAGTTAGTGGCGTAGCCTACACCAACAGTTTTGCAGGTGCAGCCGCCACTACATTATTTGATGTGGACCCCGGCACACAAAAATTATATAAACAAACACCACCTAACAACGGCACTTTAGTAGAAGTAGGCAGCCTTGGCGTAATGGCTACAGGCGAAACTGGTTTTGATATTGCATGGGACAATTCTATTGCACTTGCCAGCCTTACTGTGGGTGGGCAAGCAGGTTTATATAAAATAGATACTGCCACCGGCGCTGCTACAAGCCTGGGTAATTTTGCAGGTGCGGTAAATGGTATAGCAATACCCACAAGGCCTGTTGCTTATGCAATTGATGGAAGCAACAACCTCTTAATATTCAATCCAACGTCAACGGCTGCCCCGGTTGCAAAAGCAATTACAGGCGTAATGGCTGGCGACAGTATAAAAGGAATTGATTTCCGCCCGTTGAACGGGCAGATATATGGCTTGGGAAAAATGGGTATGTTATATACACTTAATACTTCAAACGGTGCAGCAGCAGTTGTAGGCGTTGGTCCGTATGCAGCATTGAATGGTGCCTATTTTGGATTTGACTTTAACCCCACTGTTGACAGGATAAGAGTGGTAAGCCGCAACGGGCAGAACCTGCGCCTTAACCCATTAACCGGAACGGTGGCAGCAATGGATGCAGACCTGAATCCTGGTGTACCCCGTGTGTCAGCAGCAGCCTATACAAACAATTTTGCAGGTGCCACCACCACCACTTTGTTTGATATTGATTGCCATGCAGACTCATTATACATGCAGGTGCCACCAAATAATGGCACACTTGTACCGGTTGGTGCTTTAGGAATACATGTAGATTCAGAAAATGGATTTGATATTGGAAGCACCAGTGGCACTGCATATGCAATTTTTACAGTGAGTGGTTCACATGGATTTTATAGCGTTAACCTTACCACAGGCGCCGCAACAAAATTGATGGACTTTCCTGCCAAAGTGCATGGTTTTACTATTGGCTTAGGGTTTTAATAAAGAAACTGGTTGCCGGTACTGTTTGCTGCTGTTGTTTATTATTAAGGATGTCCTGTGTTGTTTTAATGAACTTAATGATAACGGCTACGGTGGCTTCCCGGATAAAAGCAGCGAATAACAGCGACCATGTAAAAATCCGCAGACGAAAGTTTGCGGATTTTTTTATTTTGCTGCCTTATGATAACATTTACCGCTGCTATACAGCAGTTTGATAAGAAAGGTGAAAAAACCGGCTGGAGCTATATTGAAGTACCTGCTGATATTGCCGGACAATTAAAACCCGGCTGTAAAAAATCATTTAAGGTGAAAGGAAAGCTTGATGCGTTTGGTATTAACCAGGTAGCACTTTTACCAATGGGCAATGGAAATTTTATAATTCCCTTTAATGCTGCCATGCGTAAAGGAACGGGCAAGAAAAAAGGCGCTATGCTAAAAGTGCAGTTGGCAGAAGATAAAAAAGAATATGAATTGAATAAAGACCTGATGGAATGTTTGGCAGATGAACCGGCAGCGATGGCATTTTTTAAAACGAAAACAAGATCATTTCAAACGTATTACAGCAAATGGATTGAGAGTGCAAAAACCGAATCAACCAAAGCTAAACGCATTGCAATGGCAGTTTCTTCTTTAGCGAAAAAGATTGAGTTTGGAGAAATGCTGCGGATGCAAAGAGACAAAAGGCAATAAGCAAAACGCAATAAGCAAAAAGGCAATAATACAACGGGCAAGAATGCAAACAACTATCAGCCATTAACTTTTCACTATTAACTATTTCACCTACTCACTTCATAAAACACCCTTAACAGCAACACAAACCCATCATCTTCTTTTGGCTTGTCCTTAATCGTTACTATGTGCAGGCCTGCCGGTGTCCATACTTTAAACAGTTCGCCTTTTGCATGAGTGCGGATGCCATTGTCTAACTGTGGCAGCATTACGCCTCTTACAAACCAGCCCAGGTCGCCACCTTTTCTTGCAGACACAGGATCGGCACTATAAGTAGCTGCCATACTTTCAAAAGTGGTATTGCCTTTTTGTATGCGTTTAATAATATTTTCTGCCAATGAATCGGCAAATTCTTTTTTGAATAAGCCGGTATCAATCACAATATGGCTTACATGGTAAAAAGTATTGGGTAGTTTTGCCAGTATTTTTATTAAAACATTATTGCCTTTAAAAGGGCCATATACTTTATTTACTTTCCCTTTGTAAGCAATGCTGTCTGCAAGGCCCATAAAAGAAGTGCTGCTCATCACCGTTATTGTATCAATACTGAATTTTTTCTTGAGCTTATATTTTACATAACCAATCGGGTCCTTGGTTATTTCCAGTTCTTTTTTTATTTGTGCTGTTGTTTGGCATTTTGCAGAAAGTGTAATAGCAATAAAAGTAACAACCGCTGAGAATTTTATCATAAATGCTGTTTGCTGCAAAAGTAGGTATTAGTGGCCGTGGCAGCATAAAATTGTGCCATGCATATTTATAAAATGCTTTGCAGGGTTTATTATTTCTTATATAATTTTTTGCTGTAGGAATATTGAATACCTGTAACAGTCATTGTATATTCATCCTGGTACAAAAATGAGATGCCATCATCAAATACTATTTTGCTGTTGCCTTTGTCTGCATTTACCAACCTGCTGCTGAGTACTTCGCCTTTGCTGTTGGTAAGCACAATATTAAATGTTTCGTTTATCTTGCTGTTTAACTTCAACAGTTATTAATACATCAAACACAAGCGGCCACACTTTTATTTCCGGCAGGCCACTTATAGACGACAGCCTTATAATATCAGAATAAACCGTATCCACCCCAATAGATTTTACCCTGTAAAAGCCCGTAGGTAAAGCCATGCTGTCTTTGTATTGAAAGTTAATGCCATCCGGGCTGCTTACTGTACCCAGTTCTGCAAAGTCTTTACCGTTTTCACTTCTTTCTATAAAGAAGAGGCTATTGGTTTGCTGTTCATATAATTTCCATGATAAGGTGGCGGCGCCGTATTGGATGTCGCCATAAAATTTACTGATGATACCCGGAGAGGCTTTGCCAGGATTGGAAACAAATTTTATTGGAAATGGAGTATCAATGCTTGCCTTTATTGTAAATGATTGTGCCAGGAAGGCAAGAAGAATGATTTTATTAAGCATGAGTTAGTATGGTGCTGAAAGGTTCTAAACTGGTAAACTAAATTCGAAACGCATTATTTCAAAAATCAAGCCTAAAATTATAAATGTTGATAATATAATGAGCGGTTTATAATAAAAAATGCAGCATCGATCACAAAAGGTATTCGCTTTGCTTAAATATTCTGCCTGTAACAAATAAACAGCGACTACCAGGAGCCGCTGTTTGTGATTAATGTGGAGTGTAGTTTTAATGGATCAATACAATTTTTTCGGCACCTGTTTTATTTTCTTTTGTAATGTAACGGATAAAATAAGTGGCAGATGGGAAATCAGACAAATCAATATTGTACTGCTTTTTTACATCCTTCACCCCAATACGCATTAATATCTTGCCTGTAAAATCAGCAACAAATATTTCTTTCAGCTCTTTGTTTGTTTCCAATGTTACCGGCCCTTGTGTTGGGTTGGGAAATACTTTTACTTTTTCGTTATTAGTGTAAATAGAAAAAGGTTCTTCTGTTTTTTTCTTCTCTTCGCAGGCATTTACAAAACACATCTGCTCCATTATTCTTTGCAGCAGATCGTTCAGCAGTTCTACTTTAAATTCATCAGTGGTAGGCTTTATATGTTTGTTGCCAATACCACTTTCGTCTGTAAGAAATAAATAAGTGCCGTTTGTTGCCAATGCCATCGAACGCAAAATAAATTCTGTTGCTTTATCTGTGCCGCTACAGGCAACCGGTACAATGCGTATTCCTTTTGCGGAAGCTTTGGCTATTAATTTTGCCATTTCATTTTTTGCTTCGTCATGTGGTGGTGCATCCAGCAGCAGGAAAATGATCTTTGTTCTTGCTGTTTCACTCCACTCTAATTTTTCTGTTGCCTCTTCCAGCGCTTCTTTTAATGCCTCAGGAAAATCGCCACCGCCGGCAGCTGATTGTTTCTTAATAAAATCAATAGTGTTGCTGATGTTATTGGTGAACGGCTGCATCCTTGTTACATAATCATCTCCTTTATCCCTGTAAAAAATGGCACCGGTACTCAGCTCAAGTGTTGGATTTTTGGTAGAGAATTTTGTAAGGATGTCGCCAAGTTCTTCTTTTAAATAATCAATTTCATCCTGCATACTGCCGGTGGCATCCACCACAAAAGCCAGCTCTACTTTATTTGAAACGGTACAATTCCTGTTTAGTTGAATATGATTGATGCCTTGTGAAAACGGGATGGCAGCAAATTGTTTTTTCTCTCCTTTTATTTCAATCACTAAATTTTTTTCTTTGTTGTTGTTTGAAAAACCATTCCACAATTCTGCCTTGCCGGTATTGTCAGAAATAGCTGTCCAGATAATTTCTTTTGTTTCTTTATTAATGAGATAAATAGTTTCACCCACTGCCGCTTTAAAGTGATTGTTCTGTAGTTGTACGCTGTATCGTTGTGTTGCGTAGAGGTTCCATTTATCGCTGTGGGTTTTAAAATCTGTTTCATTATAATCTTCCCACATTTTCCATTTCTTAAAATCATTTACCTCGCCGGCAGTAAGCAGGCTGGTACGTTTTATTGGGTTGTCATCGGTTTTGATATTGAAAGGCTGTCGTAAACGGCTGTTTCTTTTGAGTCACGTTCATAACCCAGGGATGGAGAAGCGGCGGATACTTTTTTTGAAACAGCCGATCTGAAACTTTTTGACTTTCTTGCTTTTCCTGATACGGAAGAAGCTCCTCTTATAGAAATTCCGCTTACTTTACCTTCAAGCCTTGTAGCTGCTGTTGGCATTTTCATTTCGGCAGCAGAAAAGTCGCTGATGGAATAATCATGATCTACTTTCTCTGTGCCATATCCAACCACTACCACTTCATCAAGTCGCCCGGCTGATTCATTCATATTTACAATTATTTCAGTGTCTGAATCTTTCACTGATATTTCCTTGCTGTTAAAACCAACTGCTGAAAATACAAGCAATGCCGGCAGCTTTGAAACCCTTATAGCAAAAACGCCTTCTGTATCAGAGGCTGTTATGTTTTTTGTGCCTTTCTCCAGCACCGTAACAAATGGCAAAGGCGAGGCATCTTTTGCATTATGTATATTCCCTTTTATTGTTGCGCCCTCCCTTATATGAAATGAAAATAAAAGGCAAATAATAAAAAGTGATGCAACAGCTTTAATTTTTTTTGATAATAGGCATGAAACAGGCAGCATGAGTTTTTGGTTTTAATTGATTACCGGATGCAGGCAACCCGGTGATTACATAAATGTGGTACAAAATTTTTTATTGATGCTTAGGGAGTTGTTAAAACCGTTTTGGGTAAGAGATGATGAAAACGAAAGCCGTAACGGTTATTGCATCTTTTGTTTTGCAGCTTCATCATTTAAAAGGTGCTGGTTCCAGGATGCTTCCTGCACTTTTATTTTTTCTTTTAGTGCATCAAGATTTTCTTTTAATCCAATCGGTATCATACTGGTAGTTCTCTGATTTTTTTCCTACGCCTTCCAGTTTTTTATATGCCGCCCCCAGCAGTTTATTGGCAGCAATAAACAATGCATTTATTTCTGCATCCGGCTTTGTTGGTATAAAATTATTATTACGGTGCTGTACAAATTCATTGTATAATTTCTTTGCCTGGTTCAAATTCTCCACTGACTCATTAAACAATTCCCTGTTTTCTTCCTGCAGCACAATATGCACTTTCATCTGGTTATAATTGTACCAGGTTTTTACATCTTCATTATCAAAGCCTGCCTGCTGTATCCTTCTTGAGGCAGATTCCATTTGTTGCAACGTATCACTTTGTAAATATGCCGCAACAGAATCTTTGTAACTGAAAACAGTTGTATCTTTTTTTGAGTGATAATAATGGCCTCTCTGAAAATCTTTGTGGGCAACAGGGTGTTCCAGCAGTTGCCATAATGGATCGAAAGGCATATGTGTTTCAATAAACTCATTGGGCGGCACTAAAAAATAGCGGTAGCTGTTGTATCCTGCATCCCAGGTAGGGTCGCATAGAAACCAATCTTTATCTGCCTGCACTGCCACCCAGCCATGCCCATTCCAGTAGTTGTTGCCGGGTAAGTTGGTATAGCCTGTTACCACTGCTGCCTTTACGCCACACTTTAAAAGGATGTTTGCAAACAAAGCAGCATAATTTTCACATACGCCTTTTCTTCTGCGTAATATGGCGTTCATGTTTATCTCCGGGTCAATGCCCCACCTGTTAAAATGAGAGATGCTGTCTTTGCTGTATTCAATATTATTGATGATCCAGGTATAAAAAGCCCTTATTTTTTCTTTTTCTGTTGTGAAATTTTCGTTTATGTACAGGGCAATGCTGTCGGTGGAATAGGTTTGGGCTTTTGGTATGCGTAAGGCTTTGTTGTCAACATAGGAATAATTATCCTGTGCCGTAAGAATGGCACAGGTGAAAATAAGAAGTGAAGAGAATAACAGCTTCATGCTGTATCTTTTTTTACAAAGATAAAGTATATGCAAAGTGAAGGAGAATGGCGGTTGTTAATTGTTAATGAGCTGTTCTTTTGACCTTGTTAAAAAAAACTTTCTCAAATGCTTTGATTCTGCAATACCATTTGTTACTTTTATAAGCAGTCCTGTCCTTCATTCAATCCATATATTTTTCTGAAAAGCTTTTCCCGGACCATTTATCATTTTTTTATTGATCACTGAAAAAGAATTTCATGAAAAAATTATTTATTGTTGCCAGTATATTAACTGCAGCTATTAACACCGGGGCACAGGTTACACAAATTAATTCTAACAAAAGCCTCCAGATTGTTTATCCGCTAAACAGTACTAAAACAATACTGGTTTCTGATATTGACAGTACAATATGGATAACGGACGGTACACTGGCAGGTACCATTCAAATATCCACTACTATAAAACTGGACGAAGCAATTGGCATGTTATCTGGTAAACTGGTCTTCAGGGGAAGTACTGCCGCTACCGGTTCAGAATTATATAGTACAGATGGAACTGCTGTGGGTACAACGCTGGTAAAAGATATTTAGCAGGCCAGCAGGGTTCTTTCCCTTCTGATTTTGCGCTGTTAAATGGTGTTGCTTATTTTTTTGCTGAAACGCCGGCAGAAGGCAGGGAACTATGGAAATCAAATGGTACCAATGCAGGTACAACATTGGTAAAAGATATTGTAACAGGCCCTGGGAGCAGCAACGGGGAGTATAATTATAACATGGTTTCGAGTGGCAGTTATTTGTTGTTTACAGCCAACACTGCTGCTGAAGGGCTTGAACTCTGGAAATCTGACGGCACCACTGCCGGTACAGCGATATTAAAAAATATCAATACAGGTGCTGATTCATCCAGCCCTAACAACTTTTTTCTTTTAGGCAGTACTGTTTTGTTTATGGCTAAGGATGCCACACATGGCGAAGAACTTTGGAAAACAGATGGCACAGCAGCAGGAACTGTTTTAGTAAAAGATATTAATACCGGTTTGCCAGCCAGCACATCAATAGAACTATTTCCAGGTTTTGCCTTTCCCATTTTCCAGGGGTTCCATTTGTTTAATAACAAAGCTTATTTCAGGGCTCTTGATGGCGTAAGCTCAGGGGAAGTGTGGGGTACAGACGGCACAGCAGGTGGAACTGTTTTAGTAAAAGATATAGTGCCGGGTGCCGTCTTTCCTCCTCCTTCCATATTTTTGTTCAATGCAGTGAACCTGCCTAATAAATTTATGTTTTCCGTTTCAGATGGTGCTACCACTTCTGAATTGTGGCAGAGTGATGGCACGCCTGCAGGCACTATTTTATTCAAAGCATTTTCATTTGTTAACAGCGACTTCCCATCTATACTTACCAACTACCAGTATGATATTAATACAGGTATTCTTACCTACCCGTTGTTCCAGGGCAATAAATTCTTTTTTACTGCCAGTACAGATACAGAAGGCAGAGAGCTTTGGATCTCGGATGGCACACTGGCGAATACCAGGATAGTGAAGGATATAAATGCAGGCACGGAGAACAGCACTGATTATACCAGCTATGCTTTTACGGCTGATACCTTATATTTTTCTGCCGATGACGGTATAAAAGGAAATGAATTATGGAAGACTGATGGTACAGCGGCCAATACTGTTCTTAAGGCAGACATTAATGTGGGTGCAGCTAGTTCAGATCTCGATATATTTCTTTTTCCCATCGGTGGTAAACTATTTATTGGGGCAAATAATGGCGACAATGATGCAACCGACCTGTATGTTTTAGGTGGAAGCAACGTTACGCCGCCATCTTCTGACGCCTGCGTTGGCGGTACTGTTTCTTATACGTCAAATATTACCGGCGCTTCTTACCAGTGGCAGGTAAATACAGGCAGCGGTTTTACCAATATCACCAACAATGCAACTTATGCTGGTGCCACTACTGTTACGCTGCAAATAAATAATGCAGCAGGTCATTTTTATGGCTATCAATACCGCTGCAATGTTGCTGGCAATTTCAGCAATACTATCACACTCAAATTTATAAATACCTGGAGAGGCACTGTAAACAATCTCTGGAACAACCCTGCCAACTGGAGTTGCAATGCATTGCCGGAAGCCAACACAGATGTAATTGTAAATACAGGAACACCTGTGCTGAATGTAAACGGAACCTGCAGAAGTATTTCAGTGAGTGCCGGTGCAGGTTTTACTGCCAATACAGGTTTTACATTGCAGGTAACGCATTAGTAAAAAGGAAACAAAGGAAAGAGTATTGCCCGGGATGGGAAACTTCCGAAGTTTTAAAAACTTCGGAAGTTTGATTTATAACTAACGCTCCGCCGGGTAGATTTTTTTTGCTGCATAAAAAGTACCGAAAGGAATAAGCGATGCAATAAATGCCAGTGCAATTTTTTTAAAACCCCATTTGTATTGTACTGCTACTATCACCAGTAAAACGATGTATAATAAAAACAACACACCATGTGCCATGCCCACAATATAATTGGGCCCGGGCATATCCATTTTATATTTCAACGGCATAGTGATGGCAAGGAGCAAGTAAGAACAGCCTTCTAAAAAAGCTACCAGGCTGAAACGGGATAAAGAATTTTTTAACATTGAATTGATGTTGTTTTTATAACTGTTGCTGATTTGGTTTTGCAATATTACAACATTGAAACAGCAGCAGGTGCCATCAATTCTCTAACGCTGTTCGGATGGTGGTTTCCCCGTTAGAAATGTTGGATTTGAAAATTATTATTGGCGTATGGCTTATTGTTTACTAAATGTGAGCGTCTTATTTGTGGAGGTGTTAATGTTCAATTTATTGTCAACGCCAATTTGATAATTTTCTGATAAGTATATATTGTCTAAAAATAAAATTCCCCAGTTTGGTTCAAAAACATCAGTTGAATAAACATCCTGCATTAATAATATCCGTGGATTTTCCACAGAACATTTGCCACCAAAAACATTCATGGGTGTATTTCCGTTTATAACTCCCGAGTCTGGAGATGAAAAAGTGAATGTCATGTCAACATCACCGGTAATATCTGCAGGCTTTGTAGTTGTTATGTTTAAAGTGTTATCCTTTACTGAAATCATTCTCCAGCTTCCGCTCAATTCCTGTGATGGGGTTGTAGTGGGGTTAGTATTATTTTTCTTGCAGGCAAAAATCGTCAAGCAGGTAAAAATTAAAAGAAACGCACTTCTCATAAGTTTATAATTTTAATAAATATATTGAATATTCTAAAGCTGACGAGTAGGGTTTGGCAATGCCCTATTCTCTCTACCGTTTCCCCACAGCCATTGCAAAAGAGACGTTGCTGGGAATGAGGGCATTATGCTGTTGGGATATTTACTTCCGTGCGCCCACAGCCACTGTTAAATTTATAATTAAAAGTACATTGTTTTAGGTTTTCCGCTAAGTCATAACTTGTACATAACTCCGTCTAACTTATTTCTGTCAATACGTATAGTTTTCGTTTCTTTTTTTAATGTTTGCTCAGATTTTTTTATTTCTAAGTCCAACTGAAACTGTATTGATTGCTCATTAATGTCAACAATCTTGGCGTTATAAATGAAAAGAGATTCCTGTTTGCAATTGATACATTCAAGATACTGGTCACTATAACCGCCATGGTCAACATAAATTTTACGGCGTTCAACCAATATAAATAATGTTGTGTCGATAGTTACAGTCCCTGTGTCCCTTATCCCAACGTATGAACGAATACCTCTTTGTCCGTCTGGACTTATCCATGGATTAGTGCTTTTGAAGTCTATCCGAACTATTTTACCTATGTGATTTTTATTTATTGAGTCCACTTTAAGGTATCCGATATTCCAACTTCCTTGTGCATTACAGAATGCAGACAAGAAAATTAGAATTATAGAGCTAAGTAGCTTAGGCATGGTGAAATAGTTGCACACAACGTTTGTACTTAAAAACAATGGTACACATTTCTCTTGAGTATCATTGCAACAATATGCCAATAATAAAAAAGCCAATCTCAAAAGACTGGCTTCAAAATATGTATCAAAATAAATTACGCTTCCTTCCCATGGCAATTCTTATACTTCTTGCCACTTCCACAAGGGCAAGCATCATTTCTTCCCGGTGCTTTTTCCACACGGATAGGTTCCTGCTTCATCGGTGCTGATGGTTCATGGTAATCATTTCCCTGGCTCATGTATTCAGGGCCGCCGGTACTGCTGGTAGCGCCTGCAAATTCTTCTTTGCGCTGGCGCATTTTGCTCATGTCTGTTTTTTCTTCACGGCCTTCTTTTATTTTGCCGGCATTGGTTTGCTCCATCGGTATCGCTGCATGGCAAAGGAAACTTACAATGTCTTTATTCACCTGGTCATCCATTTGCTTAAAGGCACTGAAGGCTTCAATCTTATAAATCACCAATGGATCTTTTTGTTCGTAGCCTGCAGTTTGCACACTGTGGCGCAAATCATCCATTGCCCTTAAATGCTCTTTCCATGCATCATCAATCAATGCAAGTGTAATGCTTCGTTCCAATGCATTGGCCAATTCTGCACCTTCGCTTGCAATGGTTTTATCAAGATTGGCCAATGCCTGTATTGCTTTTCGTCCATCGGTAAATGGCACTGCTACATTTTCAATATGATTGCCCTGTTCTTTGCGGATGTTTTTAATGATCGGGCAATGTTTGTCTGCAATAGCCGTCACCTTGCGGTTGTAATTGTGTTTTGGCTTCGTGATATAATTTTTCAGCTACTACATTTGCACATCCTTTTTCCAATTCTTCCGGAGTAATGGCAGTATCAATACCAAAGTTCATGATCGCAGCCAGTTTAAAACCTTCATGATCATTGCTTTCTTTAAATGAATTTATCAAGCCTTCTGCAACAGAATAAAATGCATTGTCCAGGTCAAGCGCCAAGCCTTTCTCCAAACAAAGCATGGTTACGTTTGCTATAAACCACGTTACGCTGTTTGTTCATTACATCATCATATTCCAGTAAACGCTTACGGATACCAAAGTTGTTTTCTTCTACTTTCTTCTGTGCCCTTTCAATGGATTTGGTGATCATGCTGTGCTGGATCACTTCGCCTTCTTTGTAACCCATCCTGTCCATCAGCGATGCAATACGTTCGCTGCCAAACATACGCATCAGATCATCTTCCAGGGTTACAAAAAACTGTGTACTGCCGGGATCTCCCTGGCGGCCGGCACGGCCACGTAACTGCCTGTCCACACGGCGGCTTTCATGCCTTTCTGTACCAATAATTGCCAAACCACCTGCTTCTTTTACACCTGGCCCAAGTTTAATATCCGTACCACGACCAGCCATGTTGGTGGCAATGGTAACGGCACCGGCATACCCGGCTTCTGCAACTACCTGTGCTTCCTTGGCATGTTGTTTTGCATTCAATACATTGTGCGGAATATTTTTTTGCTTCAGCATCCTGCTCAGCAATTCACTTATTTCAACAGAAGTGGTACCAACCAGTGACGGCCTGCCGGCATTGCGGAGTTTTTCTATTTCATCAATTACCGCTTTGTATTTTTCACGTTTGGTTTTGTAAACCAAATCCTGTTCATCTTTTCGGATTGCTTTCAGATTGGTGGGAATGGTTACCACATCCAGTTTATAAATATCCCATAACTCTGCTGCTTCTGTTTCTGCAGTACCCGTCATACCGCACAAGCTTGTGGTACATACGGAAATAGTTCTGCAAGGTAACCGTAGCATAGGTTTGTGTAGCTGGCTTCGATCTTTACATTTTCTTTTGCTTCAATAGCCTGGTGCAAACCATCACTGTAGCGGCGGCCATCCAGGATACGGCCTGTTTGTTCATCCACAATTTTTACCGCTCCTTCCATCACCACATATTCCACATCTTTATCAAACAAGGTATATGCTTTTAATAATTGCTGTACGGTATGTATGCGGTCTGCTTTTACAGAATATTCATTCAGCAAACCTTCTTTGCCATGCAGTTTTTCTTCAGCACTTAAACTGCTTTTTTCAATGTCAGCCAGTTTGGTGGCAATATCAGGCAAGATAAAAAATTCAGGGTCTTCACCACTTCTGGTAATCAGGTTAATGCCTTTTTCAGTCAGATCAACCTGGTTGTTTTTTTCATCAATGTGGAAGTATAGTTCTTCATCCACTTTCGGCATTTCTTTTTGCTGATCTGCCAGGTAATAATTTTCGCTCTTCTGCAATTTTACTCTTATGCCCGGCTCACTTAAAAATTTTATTAACGCACTGTTCTTTGGCAAACCACGGTGTGCCCTCATTAAGGCAAGCCCGCCATCTTTCGGGTCATCATTGCCTTCAGCAATTTTTTTCTTTGCTTCAATTAAATATTGATTGACTGCTTTGCTTCTGTGCATCCACCAATTTTTCAATCCTTGGTTTCAGGTCGAAAAATTGCTGTGTGTTATCACTGTGCCCAACCGGGCCGCTGATGATCAAAGGTGTACGGGCATCATCAATCAATACACTATCCACCTCATCCACCATGGCAAAATGATGTTTGCGCTGCACCATTTCATCAGGGTTATGCACCATGTTATCACGCAGGTAATCAAAACCAAATTCGTTGTTGGTGCCATAAGTAATATCAGCATTGTAAGCATTGCGCCTTGCATCGCTGTTGGGTTCATGTTTATCAATACAATCAACTGTTAATGCCCAGCCATTCAAAGATGGGTCCGTTCCATTCACTGTCCCTTCTTGCCAGGTAATCATTCACTGTTACAATATGCACACCTTCGCCAGCAAGTGCATTTAGGTATGCAGGCAATGTACTCACCAGCGTTTTACCTTCACCAGTTGCCATCTCAGCAATTTTACCACTGATGCAATACCATACCACCAATCAACTGCACATCATAATGCACCATGTTCCAGGTAACATCACCGCCGGCAGCTTTCCATGTATTGCTGAAAATAGATTTATCGCCTTCAATTCTAATATGGTCTTTTTTAGCAGCTAAAGTTTTGTCTAGTTCTGTAGCGGTGCTTTCAAGCGTAGTATTTTCTTTAAAGCGGCGGGCTGTTTCTTTTACTACAGCAAAAGCTTCGGGCAATAATTTCATTCAGCACTTCTTCAATCTGCTTATCCCTGTCTTTTTTCAGGGCATCCACTTCGTGGTAAATAGCATCCCTTTGTGTTATTTCATCTACAGATAATGCTTCGGCACTTTCCTTCTTGTTTGTTTATTTGCTCATCAATAGTAGCAAGGTGCTGCTGTATCCTTGCTTTAAATTCCAGTGTTTTGCTTCTCAATTGGTCGTTGCTGAGAGATTGGTACTGGGAGAAGAATCCATTGATCTTTGCCACATTGGGCGAGTATTTTTTTTACATCCTTTTCACTTTTGTTTCCACCAAATAATTTTGATATTAAGCCAATCATAATAATTCCTTGTTACAGGGTATTTTAATAATTATTGTTTTGAATATTTTGCTTTAGTCAAATATGGTGCTTAAAAATCTTTAAGCCAAATTGACAGAGCTGTTTTTACAGGGCGGTAAAGGTAACAAGCAACAGGCAATAGGCAATGAGGTAATTGGCAACAGCTACCTCGCCTACAGCAGGCAGGTAAGCAATTGACTTTTTATTAACTAACCTTTCCCGTTTGAAAGTATTAACTCAAAACCTTTTTATGAATGTAAGCAAACACATCACCCTCATTACTTCACTTTCAGCCGCATTACTATTTTCTTCCTGCGCCAGCAATGAAATTGGCCAAAGCAAAGATGTAAACCCGGAAACAGTTTACCAGCAGTACCGCCTTGTTTATAATGAAGGCGAAAAGAACGCTGAAATGACTGCGTGGTTCAGGTTTGCCGGTGAAAATGGTACTACACTTGAACTGAGCAGCCCCAGCAAATTTGAATATGACGGCACTGCTATAAAAGTTGACAGCAGCGATTTTGAAGGCGCTTTTTACCAGTCGCTTACCCCAGCTGAAAAAGTAATGGGAAAGCATACACTGCTGTTTACCGGTATTAACAACAAAAAGTATGAGAACCATTTTTCATTTGATAGTTTTGCCATAGCTGTACCGGAATTGGCCATAAGCAAACTTGCCCCGGCACAGGTAAAATTTAAGACGCCGGTACTACAGGGAGAGGATTATATAGAGTTAACTACCGAGGGAACCGATTCCAGTTTTACAATTAAACATGTGGCTGGCGGAAAAGAGGATTATTTTACCATTCCGGTAGCGGAATTGCAGCGGCAAAAGAAAAACACATTCTCCCTAATTGTAAAGTTGTATAGAAAACTATCCTTGCAGCAGCAAACAAAAGAGGGTGGGGCCATCAGTATTATCCAAACGAAAAAGCCGGTAAAACTGACCCTGGTTAACGAAGCGCTCGTAAACTTAGCGGATCATATTATCTTTTTTCTGGAAAAAGCCTTCGGGCAATGTGATGTATTGCGCTGCAAAATAGATAGCCACATTGGAAATAACAGACAACAGTACAGCTCTCTTCCAGTTGCGGCCCAGGAAAAACCAATAGGCAATTGCTTCAACAATACAAACACTGATCCGTATATAGAGTTGGGTAGTATCAAAAACTTTTGTTTCTGCAGATGCCGCTGGTGCTGCTGCTTCAGCAAGTTTTAACCACACGATGGTGCCGATTATCCAGGTTACAAGGTTTATAACAAGGGCAACGGTAACAGCAGGGCCCTTTTTTTCGTTTTAAAAAAGAATGCAACAACTGGCAGTTTTACCAATAAGGTAAGCAGCAGATTGAAGGTTAATTGTATGCCCCTGTCCATTTTGTAATATCAGTTTTGTGGTTTAGGTTTTCCGGCTGTCAAATATTGTATAAAATTTTTTATTTCAGGCAAATTGGCAAAGAAAATTTTGCAGGTTAACAGCTGGCAGCCTACGCAAAAAATTCCATCAAGCAATATGTGGAAAACAGCCTCCTGTTTTCACCCATTTTGCCCTACATTTGCACACCGAAATAAATAACCGGGAAATTTTAATTAATCTGGTATGTCAGGAGCATTAAAAGAAGTAAGAAACAGGATAAAGAGTGTGCAAAGCACCCAGCAGATAACCAAGGCCATGAAAATGGTAAGTGCGGCAAAACTCCGCCGTGCCCAGGATGCCATTACCCAAATGAGGCCTTATGCACAAAAGCTGCAGGAAATGCTTAGCAATATTGTGAGCAACAGTGATGGAGGATATAAACATGGCTTTGGCTGCCGAAAGGCCTGCTGAAAAAGTATTGATCATTGTTGTTACCAGCGACCGTGGCTTGTGTGGTGGCTACAACAGTAACCTTATTAAACTTGCCAAGCAAGTGATCAATGAAAAATATGCAGCACAACATGCCAAAGGCAATGTGCAGATATTGCCAATTGGCAAAAAAGGCTATGAGCATTTTACCAAGAACGGTTTTAAAGTGTATGATAAATTCTGGGATATTTTTACCGGGTTGAGTTTTGATAAAGTGCAGGCAGCAGCTGGCTATGCCATGCAGGCTTTCAGCAATAAAGAAGTGGATGCGGTGGAATTGGTATATAGTGAATTTAAAAATGCAGGCACCCAGCTTTTTGTTTCAGAACAATTTTTACCAGTACAAAAAGTAGTGGCAAAAGAAGGGCAGAAAAAAGCAGATTTTATTTTTGAACCTGATAAAGCTACATTGATAAATGAATTGATGCCAAAAATCCTGAATACACAATTGTTTAAAGCAGTGCTTGACGGCAATGCCAGTGAACATGGCGCAAGGATGACGGCAATGGATAAGGCCAGCGATAATGCCAATGAATTATTGAAATCATTAAAGATCAGTTACAACAGGGCAAGGCAGGCTGCTATTACAACAGAGTTAACGGAGATTGTGAGTGGTGCGGCGGCTTTGAATGGATAAAACGTTGACCTGAAATTGGTCGTTGATAACGGCCAATCACAAGCAATTTTCAGAATAACAGACCATTACGAATTAACAATGGAACTCTCTCAAATTATACCACATATTGAAGCACTCATTTTGCCAGTGATAAACCGCTGACGAATGATGAGATTACTGAGTTGCTGAACAATGCACTGGCTTTTATTGAAGACAGGGCCACGCATGAACAGGTGGAAGCAGCTATAGAAGGTATCCGTGAAAAATACAATGCAGAGTTTTATTCGTTTGAAGTAAAGCAGAGCGGTGGTGGCTGGCAGTTCCTTACCAAAAAAGATTATCACAAAACAGTAGCGCAACTAAATGGCGATAAATTTTTAAAACGCCTTTCTGTAGCATCTCTGGAAACACTGGCGATCATTGCATACAAACAACCCATTACTAAAAGCGAAATTGAAGCTATCCGTGGTGTGAACTGCGATTATGCAGTACAGAAATTATTGGAAAAAGACCTGGTGGTAATAACAGGCAGAAATGAAGATGCGGTGGGCAAACCATTGGTGTATGGCACTTCAAAATCTTTTATGGATTATTTTGGTATTAACAGCACTACTGATCTGCCAAAAATAAGTGAAGTGCTGATGGAAGAACTGGTGCAGGCAACAATAGTGAATGGTGTGCAATGCAGAAACCGTTGAGGAAACAGTAACTGAAATAGCAACAGAAGAAAGTATTGAAACATCAGTTGAGACAGAAGAAACGGAAACCATTCTTGCTGTAACACCCGATGGTGAAATAATGGAAAATAAACAGGATAAGAAGGACGGCGAAGAAGAAACCGGCTCATAACCTTGTTTGTAGAATAATTTTAAAGAGGTATGAAACGGAAACGGATCATACCTCTTTGTTTATGGGGATATTTATGATGATTTTTTATGAAAATTATGATTGGTATGATTAGCGGAGTTTGGATTATTATTTCAATTCAAAAATTAATCATTGTAAAAAAGCAATCATCTATCACTAACCGCCGCCAGGGTTGAAAGCCGCAGGCGGTGTTAGATAAAATCATAACAATCATATCATTCAGCAGTAATCATTATTAATAAAATCAATAATCAAAATCAATCACCATCAAAAACCAATCACCTTAATCAACATGCAGAATCTCACCCATCAGCAACTCATCGAAATTGCCAATGAATTTGGCTACACCCGTGTATGTGTATCATGCAGAACGTATCGCAAACCAGTACAAAAAACTGCAAAAGGCATTTAAGCATTGCAATGCCCGTTTTTTTTATGCCTGTAAATCATTGACCAATATAAATGTGCTGAAGTATGTACAATCAATTGGTGCATCATTGGATTGTGTGAGTGTGAATGAAGTGAAGCTTGGGCCTGATGGCAGGCTTTGATGCAAAAGAATATTTTGTACACACCCAATTGTGTTGACTTTGATGAAATAGTGGAAGTAAAAGAATTGGGAGTAAATATCAATATTGATAATATTTCCATCTTGGAACAATTTGGAAATAAGTTTGGCAACAGTTATCCTGTTTGTATAAGATTGAACCCTCATATTATGGCGGGTGGCAATTATAAAATCTCTACCGGGCATATTGACAGCAAGTTTGGTATTTCCATTCACCAGATGCGGCATATAGAAAGGATTGTAAAAACAACCCAACTAAATGTAAACGGCATTCACATGCATACCGGCAGTGAGATAAAAGACATCCGTGTTTTTTTAGAAGGGCTGGAAGTAATGTTCAACACAGCAACGCATTTTCCTAATCTTGAATTTATTGATTTAGGCAGCGGCTTTAAAGTGCCTTACCAGCCTGGTGATGCAGAAACAGATATTGCTACATTGGGCGAAAAAGTAGCAGAAGCATTTGCTGAATTTGAAAAAGAAACAGGAAAAAAATTGCAGGTGTGGTTTGAACCCGGCAAATTTTTGGTAAGCCAGTGCGGTTATTTTGTTGTGAAAGCAAATGTTATCAAGCAAACACCATCAGCAGTTTTTGTTGGTGTTAACAGTGGCTTCAATCATTTGATACGGCCGATGATGTACGATGCTTATCATCATATTGAAAACATCAGCAACCCAAAAGGGGCAGAAAGGATTTATAATGTGGTAGGCAATATTTGTGAAACAGACACTTTTGCCTGGGACAGGAAACTGCATGAAGTAAGGGAAGGCGATTACCTTGTTTTTTACAATGCCGGTGCTTATGGTTTTGAAATGAGCAGCAACTTTAACAGCCGCTTAAAGCCTGCGGAAGTAATGCTGAAAGATGGTGTGGCAAAACTGATAAGGAGAAGAGATACGTTTGAAGATCTGCTGAAGAACCAGGTAGTGGAGTAAAATAAAATTAATTTTGGTAATAAATACCTTGCTGTAACAGGCAGGGTATTTTTTTGCAACCAAACTTAAAATCAGTAAGTCATAATACAGCTTTAAGGAGTTAAAAAATCTCCCTACATTTAAGCTTCAATTTCTCACCCAAAATTTTTTACTATGCCTTTAGAAATGGTTGACGATCCGCAAGACCAAAAAGACTATAATGATACTTCAAGTGGTGGTGGCAGGCAACGTGCCGGTGGCGGCGGTGGTGGAGGCTTGTTAAGTTTTCTGCCATTGTTGTTTACACTGTTTCGGGGCGGTGGTGGCAAAGGTGGAATCATCATCGTTTTGTTAGTAGTAGCCGGAGGCTATTTTTTTATGAAGAGTGGCGGTTGCTCGGGTGGAGGAGGAGGATTAACAGATGTTATTTCCAAATTTACCAAAGGTGGTATGCTTGACCCCAACCAGTTTAAAAAAGCAAGTGTATATGAAGGGTTGGAAGATGACAACACAAAAAATCCATTGCCAGAAGCAGTTTCATTGGCAAAGTTTGCACCCGACAGGCAAAACCAGGGAGAACAGGGCAGTTGTGTGGCTTGGAGTGCCGCTTATGGAGCCCGTACTATTATAGAAAGTGCCAGCACCAATACCAATCCTAACAGTGTGGCATATAGCCCGGCTTTTATGTACAATCAGATTGGGCTTGATGGTTGCCAGGGTTCTTACCTGATAAGGGCAATGGAGTTTATGACCAATAAAGGCGCTGTGCCATATACTGATTTTCCTTACGATCCAAGCGATTGCAGCCGCCAGCCAAACAACCAGCAATGGGCAGAAGCAGAGCAGCACAAGATGCATGGATTTAACAGGCTAACGGAAACAGATGACCCAAATGGACTTAATATACGGGCCATAAAAGAACATTTGGCAAAAGATGCACCAGTTGTAATTGGTATGATGGTAGGAGGAAGTTTTATGCAGGGCATGTTGGGAGAAAAAGTATGGCACCCCACAGATGAAGATCACCAGCAAATAGGATTTGGCGGCCATGCCATGTGTGTGGTAGGTTATGATGACAGGTTGGAAGGTGGCGCTTTTCAAATAATGAATAGCTGGGGGCCGGAATGGGGAGAGAATGGTATTGGCTGGGTCCGCTATGGCGATTTTAAAGAATTTGTAAGAGAAGCTTATGGTGTAGATCCTATGCCAAAACGTGGCGCTGCATTAAGTAAGGAGTTTGAATGTACCGTTGGATTGGTGAATAACGATACCAAACAATACATTCCGTTAAGGGCTGGTGGCAGCAACCTGTTTACCACAACAGCACCGGTAAAAAAAGGTACTAAATTTAAAATGGAAATTAAAAACGGAGTAGAGTGTTACATCTATTTATTTACACCAAATGCAGCTGGCAGCAGCTTTGTTTTGTTTCCTTACAAACCTATTCACTCCCCTTACTGTGGCATTACCGGCACAAGATTATTTCCACGGAAAGAATCTATCCGTGCTGATGACATTGGTAACAAAGATTTTATGGGCATCGTAATAAGCAAGCAGGCGCTTGATTACAATGCATTAAACGAGGCGATTAATAAAAGCAGCCAGCCAACTTATGCAGGTAAACTGAATGCAGCCATAGCGGCCACTTCAATAAAAAATGTACAGTATAACAATACAAATACCGGCACCATTTATTTTAAAGCCAATGCAGGCGAAAAGAATAATGTGGTGGGTTGTGTGGTGGAGATCGATAAGCAATAGATATTAATCTTACAATATGAAAAAAATAATTCCGGCTCTATGTATTTGTTTTTTTTCTTTAGCATGTTTTGCCCAGCAGAAAAAATTATACAACCCCAATGCTGATGCAACAGCGGAAATGGAAGTTGCTGTAAAAAAAGCTGCAAAAGAAAATAAATTTGTATTGATACAGGGTGGGGGCAACTGGTGCAAATGGTGTATTGAGTTTGACAGATTTTGTAAAGCTGATGCTCAAATTGATTCTCTGCTTAAAAGCAGTTTTGTTTTGTATCATCTCAATTACAGTAAAGAAAATGAGAACAAACCTGTGTTTGCAAAATATGGTTATGCCCAGCGCTTTGGTTTCCCGGTGTTCATCATCCTCAATCAAAAAGGGGAAAGGATACATACACAAAACAGCGCTTACTTAGAAGATGGGAAAAAAAGTTATGATAAAGCAAAAGTGATGGAATTTTTACAGGCATGGACAGCAAAGGCACTTGATCCATCAGAATATGAAAAGAAATAATTGCAATGAACAACGCTGACGATTTTATAAAACTCATAAAGCATCCTGTTAAATTCAGGATGTTTTTATTAATGAAACTGCCCAGTGCTTTTTTCTGTGGTGTAAGAGTGCAACATATCAATAAAGAAAAAGCAGCAGTAACAGTGCCATACAAATGGCTTAGTCAAAATCCTTTTAAGAGCACCTACTTTGCTTGCCTTGCCATGGCTGCAGAAATGAGCACTGGGTTATTAGCCATGATGAATACTTATCAAAGCAAACCAGCTGTATCAATGCTGGTAACAGGCCTGCAGGCAACCTATCATAAAAAAGCCACCGGCATTACCACATTTACCTGCGAAGATGGAATTGCAATCAGCAATACAGTTGCCGATGCAATACAAAGTGGTGAGGGGAAATCTTTTAGAGCAAGGTCTGTTGGCTGCAATGCAGCAGGAGAAGTGGTGGCAGAGTTTTTTATTGAGTGGTCATTTAAAAGTAAATGAAAAATAAATTTAACTGGAGGATATTCCTGATAAGTTTTTTTGCACTGGCAATAACGTCTTTCGTGTCAATAATTTTTGTGGCTGGAAGGGAGGAAGGTACAGTGGAAGTGATTTTTCTTTCTGATATTATGGAAGTCCTTTTTTACATAGTCCGCTTTCCTGTTCTTAATTTTATATTTTCGGTTGATTATGTAAATAGCTATACTGTTATTGGTGGTTATTTTCTTAATTGTCTCTTGTATTCTTTTTTAATAGAAAGACTATATGTTATGGTTAAGAAAAAATAACCATCCTCGGTTCATTTCATTAATTTCATCTCTCAAAATTTTTCATTATGAAAATTGCTTTTCACGGTGCTGCCCGTACTGTTACAGGTTCCAAACATTTGCTCTCCTTAACCAACGGAAAAAAATATTTACTCGATTGCGGCATGTTCCAGGGCATGGGAAAAGAAACCGATGCGATGAACAGGGACTTTGGTTTTGATGTTGCAGAAGTAGAACATTTGATCTTATCACATGCACATATTGACCACAGCGGCCTTATACCAAAGTTGGTAAAGGATGGCTTTGCAGGAAAAATATTTTGCACACCGGCGACTAAAGCACTTACGGCTGTGTTGCTGGAAGATTCTGCCGGCATACAGGAAAGCGAAGTAAAGTATGAAAACAAAAGAAGGGCGCAGGAAGGCTTGCCATACCTGGAGCCATTATACAAAACAGAAGATGCCTTTAATGCATTAGACAGGTTTGTGGAAGTGGAATACGGGCAGTGGTTTACCATTGATGAAAATGTGCAGGTGATGTACACTGATGCAGGACATATCATTGGCAGCGCTGTAGTGAATTTACGGGTAAAGGAAAAGGGTGCTACAAGGGCCATTACTTTTAGTGGTGATGTTGGAAGATACAGAGATGTAATATTAAAATCACCACAGGAATTTCCGCAGGCTGATGTAATACTGTTAGAATCTACTTATGGAAACAGCCTGCATGATATGGCAGTAACCACTCCCGACCAGATCTTGCATTGGATTGAAAAAGCCTGTTTGCAAAAAAAAGGCAAGCTCATTATTCCTGCCTTCAGCGTGGGAAGAACGCAGGAAATTTTATTTGCATTAAATCAATTGGAAATAGAACGCAGATTGCCGGAGCTTGATTATTTTGTGGATTCGCCATTAAGTGTGGAAGCAACAGAAATTGTAAAAAGGTATCCGCAATATTTTAATAAAACGATCCAGAAGATATTAGAAAATGATAAAGACCCTTTTGGTTTTAAAGGATTAAAGTTTATAAAATCAGTGGATGAATCAAAGATGCTCAATTTCCGCAATGGGCCCATGGTGATCATTTCTGCCAGCGGTATGGCAGATGCAGGCAGGGTAAAACATCATATCAGCAACAATATCGAAAGCAGCCGCAATACAATTTTATTTACGGGTTATTGTGAACCACGTTCATTGGGTGGGAAACTGATGGATGGAAGAAAAGAAGTAAATATTTATGGCGTATTGCATGAAGTAAATGCAGAGATTGGGAGCATCCGCAGCATGAGCGCCCATGGTGATTTTGAAGACCTGTCTCAATTTTTAGCCTGCCAGGATCCCCAAAAAGTGGAGCGCTTGTTTTTAGTGCATGGTGAATATGAAGTGCAGCAGGCGTTCAGGCTTCGTTTAATGAAAAAAGGATTTTTAGATGTGGAGATACCGGAGAGGCATGCTGAGGTTGGATTGGGATAAGGATGAGGTTTAGTCCCGATAACTATCGGGATAGAAAGTTTAGAGCTTTAGTTATTGTAATCTTCTATCTAAACTTTCTAAACTACTCAACCTCTAAGCCTTCCTCACACTTCACTCATCCACTTCTTAAAAGCACTTGCATTTTCCTGGCTTACAATAATATCTTCTCCCACCGGCATCGCTAACTCAACAACCAGTTTTACCTTTTCAAAAGTTTTATAGCTTCTAATACAGTCAATATTTACAATGTATTTCCTGTTGGCACGAAAGAAAACATTGGTATCCAACTCATCTTCCAGTTCTTTCAGGTTTTGATCCAACATAAATTTTTTCTCCTGTTTGGTAACCAAAAAAGTTACCTTATGCTCTGTAAAGAAGTAAGCGATATCTTCTATCAGCACACTTTGGTATTCAATGCCTTTTTTTACGATCAGCCGGTTTCTTTTTTTAAGTGCGGAAAGCTTGGCAGATACTTCATCATAGCGGCCAATAAAATGCTGCTTTAGTTTTTTATATTTATTGAGTGTGTGCAGTATCGCCACTTCGTCAATTGGCTTCAGCAAAAACTCAATGCTGTTTTGTTCAAATGCTTTTACTAAGTAAGTGTCAAAAGCAGTAATAAAAACAATGGGTGCTGTTACACTCACTTTTTCGAAAATGCTGAAGGAGTTGCCGTCTTTCAGGTGAATGTCCATAAATACAAGATCGGGTTGCTGGTTGTTGCCAAACCAATGGATACTTTCTTCCACACTCCCAAGCACTGCGGATATATTCATTGGTTCCTTTGTAAGTTTCAGCAGCCGCATTAAATTATCGGCAGCAATTTTTTCATCTTCAATAATTAATGTATTTATCATGGCGCTATGATTTTAATAATGGTAATACAACAGTAAAATTTTCTTTATCATCCTGTATGCTGATGCCGTTTCCTGTTATCAGCATATATCTTTCTGCAAGGTTTTTTAATCCTATTTGCGATGATTGTATTTCAAATTGTTTTACCTGCCTGTTGTTGGTTACGGTTACTTTATCAGGTATCACACCTACTTTTATTTCCAGTGGAACTTTATCTGTAAAATGATTGTGCTTAATGGCGTTCTCGATCAATATCTGTACTGATAATGGCGGCAGCATATAATTTTCAGTAATGATGTTGTCAAACGCTATCGTCATTTTCAATCCATCCTGGTAGCGGATCTTTAAAAGGTAGAAGTAGTTGCTGGCAAATTCTATTTCTTCTTTCAGCAATACAAGGTCTTTTTCTTTTTTAATTAAGATATAGCGATATACTTTGGCAAGCGTATCATTAAACAATCTTGCTGTTTCAGGATTTTGGCTGATGAGATACGACAATGTATTTAGCGAATTAAAAATAAAATGTGGGTCCACCTGGTTTTTAAGCCCGTCAAGTTGTGCCTGCACTTTTGATCTCTCTGTACGTTCTATTTTTATGATGTCGCTTTCTTTTTCTTTATTGAGATAAACAATTTCGTAGATGCATCCGGTAAGCACACTCAAAAAAATGCTTATGATGATGAGTGCGGCTATGTTTGTATTGGTATAAAAAGATTTATGCAACAGAAAATTCCAAAGCCTGAATAATACAAGTGATATTATAAAAGTGATGAAGATGTTGACAGCAAACCTTGTTACGATCCGCAGACCTGTGGATTTAATGGTAAAAAGTTTTTCCCGTATTAAATATTGTACCCGCCGGTTGGCAATCCATAAACTGGTGGTGATAAAACAAAACGAAAGAAAATTACCGCAGGTCCAATGTACCTGTTGAGTGCCGGCAATAAGGTTATAAGAATACAGTACAAGCAAAGCAAGAAGGGGAACACCTGCAAATTTATAATACAGGTCTTTAAGCTTTTTGCTTGTTACAGGCATAAGAGTGTTGGTTTGGCTGATACTTTTTCTAAAGTTCGCAAGCATTTACTAAAAACTATTGCCACTTAAATAAAAACCAGCAATACTTTATTCAATGAATGTTTCGTAATAATAAATAAAATGTACTTACTTATACAGGCAATATTTATGAGCAAGTAGCTGCAAATAACTTTGACTGAGCTTTTACATGCTTTAGTAGTTGTTTTTCATGCTTCGTCAACAGCAAGTGATGTAAATTTTAGACTTTTTATAACGGATGATGAAAAGGGAAGCGGTAGTTTTTTAAATCACCACCCTGTTCAATGCAATTTCGAGCCGGATTATAAAGGTTTCTTCTTCAATGATAATATGGAGTTTGTGGCTTTCGGGGTATAATAGTTCAAGGCGTTTTCTTATTTGTTGCAGGTTGCTGGTTTCATAATTCATCAGGTTGCTTGTTTCTACCGGTTTACTGTTTTTTATTTCAAGGGTAAGATTGTTGTCGGTGATGGCAAGCGTAATATTCACCCAATGATTGTCGGTAATATTATCATTTACCTGCCTGAAATTATTTTCGATCAATGGAAATAAAATAAAGGGAACAATACGTTTGTTGCCGGCATCTGTATTCAAATCGTAGTTAATAGTAAAGCGGCCTGAGTTGGTGAGTTTTTCCAGTTGTAAAAAATCTTTTATCGCATCAATTTCCCTGCTGATGAGAACGGTGCCATGATTACATTCGTCTATTAAGTAACTTAATATTCTTTGCATGCGTTCCAGCATTTCCGGCACTTTATGAGATGAAGCGACAGAGAATGAATACACTTTTTTCAGCAGCAGCGGTACAAAGCTTGGCTGTATATAAGTGTCAATAAATTTCATCTCCTTCGAAATTTTTTCCGACTTCAGCAAATCAATTTCCTGCTGTTTTAAGTGCCATAGTTTTAAAAAACGGATGGTGGTGGCACTCCATGTTATCATCAATACACTGCTCATGCCCAGCAGCAGTTGTGGAAAAGTGATTTTTTCCCAGGGCATCAGGTCAAAGTATTCCCTCAGTGGATTGATAAATACATAGTAATACAGATTAGAAAGAGATGCATCCAATAAAATAAAAATAACGAGAAAGAGAAAGAAAAGGATATACTTTCCTTTGATAAGGTACCTCGGTACAAGAAAGTACATTACAGTGTAGCAGAAAATAATATCAATAGACATCACTATCAGCGTTTCAAGAATGGTATAGGAAAGAAATGAACGGAAGCCAATGTAATAAACGCCTGGCCTAAGCACATAAATGGTAATGAAATAAGTTATCCACGCCACCCAGAAAACAATATGCCTGAACAGCCTGAACTTAATATTATTGGAATAAACAAACGAATACATTCTTTCTTTATGCTTTTATTTCCTGTTAAGTATGGCCGTACTTATAATATCAAAGATATAGATTTCAACAGGTTTTATCTGCTGCAGTTTATTTTACATTTCTAAGTTGCTGGTACACATCTGCAGCCAGGATATTTTTATTTAACTTTTGTATCACATCAGCAGGATTAAGTTTTTAATTCAAATGGCTTAGTAGCCATTTTTCATGTTACAGTAACATACTGCTTTAACACAATCAATATTCTTCCAATTTTATTGTCTGCTTGTGGTTGGCGGTAGTGTTTTTGCCAATACAAAACTGTATTTAAGGATAACCAAAACAAAAATTTATGAGAAAGATTCTATTCTTTTTATTAATGCTTCCTGCCCTGGGTGTATTAGCACAGGAGCGGAGTATTGCAGGAAAAGTGGTAAATGAAAAAGGGGCGCCTGTGCCGGCAGCTACAGTAAAAAATAAAAAATCAAAAATGTCGGTATCGGCAGACGCACAAGGTGTGTTTTCCATCAAGGCAAGTACCGGTGATGTGCTGCTGGTAAGTTCCACAGGCTTTGGGGAAAAACAGGTAACAGTAAAAGCTGATAACAGCATCACCATTGCATTGGCAGAGCAAACACAGGAACTTACCACGGTGGTGGTTACCACGGCATTGGGCATACAGCGCCAGGCAAAAGAAATTGGCTATGCAAGCACCACAATCAGCAACAAAACATTAACTGCGGCCAAGAGTGTAAATGTGCAACAGGCATTAAACGGTAAAATATCAGGCGTTAATATTTCAACGATCAACAGCGGTGTATTTGAAAATGCAAAAATTAATATCCGTGGAATACGCTCGTTAACCGGAAACAACCAGCCAATGCTTCTTGTTGACGGGGCACCCACACCGTTAGCTTATCTCTCTTCCATCCCCCCGGATGATGTGCAGGAAATAACCGTATTAAAAAGCGCTGCTTCTGCGGCACTATATGGCCCCGATGCAGTAAATGGTGTAATTGTTGTCAATACAAAAAGGGGCGGTAAAAAACCAACGATAGTTGTAAGTACCACTCTGCAGGCAACAAAGATTTCTTTTTTTCCCAAGCTGCAAAAGAGGTTTGGCCCAGGGGCTGGCGAAACGGTGGATGCTTATGGAAACTATACTTATGTGCCTTATGAAAACCAGCAATACGGGCCAGAATTTGACGGTAGTATGCAGCCGCTCGGCGTAGCGCTCGAAGATGGTTCAATACAGATGGTGCCGTACAGTGCTGACCGTTATAAAGACAAAGAAAAATTCTGGAACACCGGTTTAACATTGCAAAACTCAGTATCTATATCCGGCGAAGATTATTATGTAAGCATACAGGATGCAAAAATAAAAGGTGTGGTACCCGATGATCAAAACAGGCGTACAAGTTTCCGCTTTAATGGCGCTAAAAAGAATGGGAAGTTTTCTACCAGCTATGGCGTGGGTTATGTGCTAAGCAATTTTGATGTGGTGGATGAGAACCGTTTTCAATATACTTTTCCGGGATCTTACAACGGAGGTCTTTTCTTTTTAGTAATGCAGACTGCCAGCAATGTGCCGCTGCTTGATTACAAAGACTGGCGCAATAATAAATGGGCACAGTATTCAAATTACTACAATGAATTTTCTGTAAACCCTTACTGGCTTATTGGTAATATAAGGCAAAAGGGAAGGCAGGATGATATAACAGGCAACCTCGATCTTAACTACCAGGTGATGCCCTGGTTAAAAGCTACTGCAAGAATCAGTACTACACTGGCTTTTTCAAACTTTAAAAGCAGCAATGCCCCAGTGGTGGTTAATGATTGGGCAGTGGCACACCGAAGCCCTACAAACTTTTCTAACAGGCAGGGTATTGTACTGGATGGGCAAAGCTATACATCAAGGATAAATCTTGAATACTTTGTAAGCGGCGATAAAAAAGTAACTAATGATTTCAACGTAAGATATGTTGCCGGTGGAAGCGTTAGGGTGAACAAGGCTAAAGATGTAACCGTAGGTGGAAACAACCTTGTGGTTCCTTTCCTCTACAATGCGTCAGGAAGAAGCGGTGACGCCTATGTACCTTCTTTCAGGGGATTTAATGGGGTAGAAAATACGAACAATAATTTTGAGGTTCAATCGAGGCTTGTTTCTGCTTTTGGCACATTTGGCGTTAGCTACCGTGGATGGGCAAACGTAGAGTTTACCGGGCGTAATGACTGGGACAGCCGCCTAAGCCCCGATAACCGTTCTTTCTTTTATCCTTCGGTAAATGCCTCGTTGATTTTATCAGATGCTGTTCCTTCTTTGGTTAATAATGGTACAATTTCTTATGTAAAACTCAGAGCCGCCGTTTCAAAATCTGGCAACGTAAATTTGAGGCCACATGATTTAAGAGCCACCTATTCACAGCCGGTAAATTTTCCTTATGGAAATATAGCGGGCTATGGGTCAGATGTAACCATACCGCAGGATAATTTGAAACCGGAATTTGTAAATACAAAAGAAGTAGGAGTTGAACTTGGTTTCCTTAATAACAAAATCAATTTTGAGGCCACTTACTTCAATCAAAATAACACTAACCAGGTTATACTTATAACACAGTCATTAACTACAGGCTATCCTAACTTACTGGCTAATGCTGCCGATTTTAAAAACTGGGGTGTGGAAATGGATCTTGGTTTTAACAAGCTTATTAATATTGGTAAAGGCAGGATTGACCTGAAAATAAATGCCACCTATAATAATAATGAAGTAACCCGTACACTCAACAATACACAGGTGCTTATCGGTGGCACAGCAGGATTTATACAGGTGGCAACAGGCTCACCTACTGTAAGCAATATTGCTGTTACAGGCTTACCGGCATTTGCATACCAGCTTACAGATTATACAAGGGATTCTGCCACAGGCAAAGTAATTGTTGACAGAAACACCGGCTTGCCTTCGCAGGCAGGCGCCACCGTTACACGTGGCAGGTCGCTTCCTTTGTGGGTGGTTGGCATCACACCTTCTTACACCATCGGCAATTTTTCTTTCAGCATGACGTGGGATTACAAAGGCGGCCATGATTTTTACGCAGGCCTTGGCTCCGATGCTGATATAGCAGGTGTATCTGCAAGAAGCGCTGAATATGGAAGAAAACGTTTTGTGTTCCCTAATTCGGTGTACCTG
Organism: uncultured Chitinophagaceae bacterium; assembly: GCA_963814445.1. Lineage (GTDB taxonomy): Bacteria > Bacteroidota > Bacteroidia > Chitinophagales > Chitinophagaceae > Ferruginibacter. The sequence continues at coordinate 96,524 of CAWFCU010000025.1, read as the reverse complement.
GAAAATGGAAAATATGTTGACAACACCAATGTGCAGGTACAGGATGGAAATTATAATTTCTGGGCACAGGCCATTAATACAGGTATTGCCACCAATTACTTTTCCAGTGCGGCTGCATGGAGGCTGAGGGAAGTAAATATTTCTTACACCCTTCCTCAAAAGTGGATTGGTAACGGCAAGGCGATTAAAAGGGTAACACTAAGCGCTGTGGGTAAAAACCTGCTGCTGCTGGTGCCAAAATCAAACCAATGGAGCGATCCTGAATTTAACTACAGTAATGCAAACAATACCGTTGGTGTAAGCAGTTCGTTCCAGTCTCCGGCTTCCCGTTTTTTTGGAGGGTCATTAACAGTACAATTTTAACCAATCCTAAACTGAATTGATATGAAACAGATAAATATAAAAATAATTTTTGGGCTGTTCGCTGCTGTTATGATATTCAGCGGTTGCAAAAAATTTCTTGATGTTAACGATGACCCAAACCGTGTAACTGATGACAACATTACACCTGAGCTGATATTTACACAGGCTGCTGTTACTTCGGGAATAAGGGTGGTAGGCGGCCAGGCAGGTGGCGAAGGCGGTAAAACGGATGTACAGTTTGCCATGAACTGGGTGGGGTATATGAGCGGCACAGGCGATTTTGCACTGGATGGGGAAGAATCAAGTTACAATATAGGTTTTGCTTTTCAGGATAACTCATGGCAAAGAGATTATGCTTTGCTTTTTAGCCTGTACCAGGTAAAAACAAAGGCGTTGGAAAAAAATAATGAGTTGCTGGCAGGTGCCGCTATGATATTATCAGCTAAGTTCTTCCAGGAAATGACCGATGCATTTGGAGATATACCTTACTCACAGGCATTTCAAACAGGCCAATACCCAAAACCTGCATACGACAGGCCGCAGGATATTTATACAGCATTGCAAACCAGCCTGGATGAAGCAATTGGGTATATGGATAATGATGTAACGATCGCTTTTGCCAATGCAGATATTGTGAATCATGGCGATACTGAAAAATGGATAAAATTTGCCAATACATTAAAGCTGCGTTTGCTTATAAGGCAAAGCGAAGTGGCCGGCTTCGACCCTGCTGCAGAGATAGCAAAAATACAGGCAAAGGGCGGGGTGCTTGGTGCAGGTGAAAGTGTATCTGTAAACCCCGGCTATTCAAACTCACAAAACAAACAGTCGCCATTTTACGGTAATTATGGTTTTGGCACAACCGGCAACGTTATAGCAGCCGGCATTGCTGCCAATGAATATGTGCTGAACATACTATTAACCACACAGGACCCAAGAGTGGAACGTTTCTTTACTGATGTAGGCGGCAATTTTGTAGGTTGTGTGTATGGGTTGTCGGCGGGTAACCCTTTTGGCGCCCAGTCTTCTTATTTTGGCCCTGCCCTCAATGCAAGTGCAGAACAGGATCAATGGCTGATGCCTTCTTTTGAAAGTTTATTTTTTAAAGCGGAAGCTATTGCCCGTGGCTGGATGCCTGGCGATGCTAAAACTGCTTTTGAAGACGCCATTAAAGAATCGTTTGCATGGCTCGGTGTGGCGGATGCAACACAGGCAGCAACTGATTATATAGCCGCAACCGATATTGCCAACTATGATAATGCTGGTGCTTCTGCAAAAGACAAAGCAAAATTTATTGCGGTGCAGAAATACATTGCCATGTGCTGTATCGATCCACGTGAAGCATGGGCCGATATACGCAGGCTGGATATGCTGGTAGACCACAGCTATATTTCGGTGAACCCGGGCAGGTTGCAGGATATGCTGCCGGTAAGGGTGCTTTACCCACAGAGGGAATACACCACCAATGGAGAAAATGTATTAAAGCTGGGCACCATCAACCAGTTCACATCAAAACTTTTTTGGCAACAATAATTGCACGTTAATTTTTAAATTTTATTTTATGAGAATACATATCAATAAAGTACTTACTGCATCATTTGCTTTTATGGCGTTTTGCCTTAGTGGCTGTTTAAAAGAAAAGTATGATGGCGGAAGGGTGCAGCCAACACACAGCGAAGGCGGCACACCACAGGTGGTGGAATTAACACTCACGGCCACCAGTAACGAAAATTTTTACCTGCTGGCTGTAGATAATTCAGATGTTGATACTACAGTAGATTTTATACCGGTTACACTTGCAACATCTGCCCCGGCTGGTGCTGATATACACGTAACAGTGGCATTGGATGATGCATTGATCGATGCCTACAACACTGCTCATGGCACAGTATACGAACCTGCACCTGCGGCCCAATACAGCATACTGAATGCTGAGGTAACAATACCTGCAGGAAGCAATACTGGATTTTTAAAAGTGAAATTCAAACCTTCTGATTTTATCGGGCATGATTATGCTTTTGGGTTAAAGATTGCCAGCATAAAAGAAAGTGGCTACACCATCAGTGGCAATTTAAGCAGCGGTGTGGCGGCTATCACAATAAAAAATAAATATGATGGCATCTATAATGCCATAGGTAATTTTGTCCATCCTAATCCTGATTTTACAGGTAGCTACGATACTGAATGGTCTTGTGCCACTTCGGGCCCTGCATCAGTTACTTTTCAATTGAATGTAACTGTTCTTTTTGGAGTAGAGATCATCTTTACTGTTGACGAGGCAACCAATCTTGTTTCTTTAGAAAGGGTAGGTGCTGCACTGGATCCTTATGATCCGGCATTGAATTATTACGACCCTGCCACCCGGACCTTCCATTACAGTTTTGGCTACAGTGGAGGCACCCGTACTTGTGTGGGCACGGCAACTTATACCGGGCCAAGATAGTTATACAGCGAAGCAGCTTTCTGCAACAACAGAAAGCTGCTTTATTTGATAAAGCCGGTGTGCTTGGTTTGCTGTTCCATGCCGGTGAACTTTTTTAGAACAGTAATGCAATTTTTCTCAAAAACCGCAGGCTTTTTTCTATTAGCCTGCCTTTTTATTTTTAGCCATTCCCGTTTGTTTGGTTACATTTATTTTATGAAAAAAGAACCCGGTTTGGCTACAGGTATTTCCGAAACAGAAGCTGTGGATGTTTTCATGAAAAATTTAAAACATCCAATGCATGATACCATTCAATACCTGCGGCAATTTATCATAAGCATTGACAAACCTGTTGGAGAAGGTATTTACTGGAATGCACCAACATTTTACTACACTGGAAAAATGCAACCGTTTGATCCAAAGGAATACAAAAGATATATTGTTGGTTTCAATTTTTATAAACAAGATACTGTGCGGTTGATCTTTTTACGTGGCGCTGACGCAACTGGCAGCACTGGAATATTAGAAGGTGATTACAAAGATGGAAGGCGTATCGTTTCTTTAAAAGGAATAGAAGATGTAAAAAGTAAAGAAGCTTTATTGAAGAAAATTATAAAACAGTTAATAAAATTTATGGATAAATAATACAATGTCTTTACTTATTCGCCAATTGACCACAAGCCGCATCAATATCTTTTCCCCGGCTTCTTCTCACTCTCACATTCACCCGGTGGCTTACTAAGTAATCAGTAAACTTCTTTGTTGCATCTTCATCTGGTTTGGTAAACTCAGCCCCGGCAATAGGATTGTATTCAATAACATTCACCAAATGTGTTGGTATTTGCCGGTAGATCTTTACAAGGTGTTCTGCATCTTCTATAGAATCATTCAGGTCTTTAAACAGGATGTATTCTAATGTAATGTCGTTTTTTGTTTTCTCATAAAAATAATTCAATGCCACGATCAATTCTTCTATGCTGTTGCTTTCATTTATCGGCATGATGGAGTCCCTTTTCTTATCATCAGCAGCATGTAAACTAAGGGCAAGGTTAAACCGCACTTTATCGTCACCCAACTGTTTTATCATTTTTGCCACACCTGCTGTTGATACAGTAATTCTTTTAGGGCTCATGGCAAGGCCTTCGTTGCTGGTGAGTTTATCAATTGCTTTTAGTACATTTTTATAATTCAGCAATGGTTCGCCCATGCCCATAAACACTACGTTACTTAATTTTTTATGGTATGTTTTTTCGCTTTGTTCATTTATCAACGCCACCTGGTTGTATATCTCATCAAAATCTAAGTTTCTTTTTCTTTCCATTTTGCCTGTGGCACAAAATTTACAGGTAAGGCTGCAACCAATTTGAGAAGACACACAGGCGGTATTTCTTTTTTCAGTAGGTATCAGTACGCCTTCAATTTTGTGACCATCATAAGTGCTGAACCTTGATTTAATAGTGCCATCGCTGCTGTATTGGGTAGCATCCACTTTTAAGGAAGGAAAACTGAACTGATCAGCCATTTTCTGCCGCAGCTCTTTCGATACATCCGTCATATCATCAAAGCACTGGGCATTTTTTTTCCATATCCATTCATGTACCTGTTTGGTACGAAATTTTTTTTCACCAATAGAGGCAAAATATGCTGCCAGGTCCTCCATGCTTAAATGCCGTATGTTTTGCTTTGTTTCAGTCATGCCGCAAAGATACAAACAACAGTTGTAAAGGTTATTGGTGCAATGTTTAACACATTTTCGTTTACTTTTAAAGTACTAAGCTTACCTGTATATCGTTAAGTATAGAGTAGATTTTAATATCTGAATTAATTTATTTGTATTTTCAGCAAAAACAAGCAGGCATGGCACCCACCCAGCAATTTACTTTCGGCCTTAATATCCCTGTAAGCAGGATATATACTTTCTTTAAATTGATAATTGTTATTAATATTCTTTTTCTTATTGGCACCTGGCTTCATGCCGAAAAAGTTATTTTCCCCAATAGCGTTACGGCACAATGGTGGCTGGTGGAATTGAATTTTGCGAAGGAAAATGTTGTGGCTTCATGGTATTCATCTATGCTTATGTTTTGTATTGGCCTGTCGGCAGCGCTATGTTTTTGGGCCGATATGTTGCGGACACAAAATAAAATGGGCCGTTTTTTAAATTATGGCTGGCTGCTGATGGCAGGTATTTTTATTGTGCTGTCGTTTGATGAAATGGGCTCTTTTCATGAAATGTTAGGCCAAACACCATTACTTAAAAAAGCAGGTGGTGGCAATGGTAAACGGGTGTTTTTTGCATTGATAGGTGTAGTTGCCATTTTTATGGCTGTTTTCTTTTTTACAAAATTTAAAACAAATAAGCTTGCTCTTTTATTAACCACTATTGGTTTATTACTTTTAGTAAGCAATCCTTTCCAGGAAAAATTTGAGATACAAAGCTGGCGCAATTCGCCTGACCCAAGTAACTGGCACCGGCCCATCTTCTATTTACTACTTGAAGAGGGATCGGAGATATTTGCTTCTTTCTGTTTTTTATTTTCATTTGTTATTTATGCTGTTAATGCCAGTGCTGTTACTGCCGGTAATAAGATGTTGAGATTAACATCGGCAGCAGGTAAGAGTTTTATAGTATGGCCTGCTGTACTTGCATTATTGCTGGGTATTATGATGTTGCTGATACGCCGCAATGCCTGGAACCTTGAAGGTGATGATAATGGCGTGCCGCAAGACTGGCCACCGGCAGCAACAGCATTTGCTGGTTTTATTGCCGCCCTGTATTTGTTTTTTAAGACGGGGTTTGAAGGCAACAGGTTTGTTTATATTTCTATTGCGGCGGTAAGCTTGTTTACTTCCGCTTATTTTGGCAGTTATATGTATGGCTATTGGGAAGGCCCTTTTACAGAAATGCCTTATATACTGCTGGGTTTAATTGCAATAGTGGGGCTTGTAACAGTTATTAAACTAAAGGATTTTTATACGAAGTTATTTGTTGTAACATGGGTTGCCTTAATGGCGCTTTCCGTTTCCAAAAAAGAATTTCCAGCTACTGTATATGGGTATGCGGCCTGTAGTTGTTTATTGCTGGGCTTATTCTGGCACTATCAAAGCCAGTATAAGCAGGCAACTGTTGAATAAAACAGCTTATTAGCCGGGATTGTTTTTCTGAAAATTTCTTATAATCACATCAATTCCCTCTTTTTCTTTTTCTTTGCTGTTAAACGATTGCGTATTGATGAACCACTTCTGCTGCCGGCAGCTCCAACTATCCTTTGTAAAGTCAACAAAAGACGTTTACACTTGTAATATTAACAAACCACATTTATGCAAACAGCTTATGTAATTGATGCCATAAGAACACCTATCGGGAAATATGGAGGCTCACTAAGCACCATCAGGCCGGATGATCTTTTAGCACTGGTGATAAAAACGCTGGTAAACAGGAATGCCTCCATTGATGTGCATGCTATTGAAGATGTGATTGCCGGTGCTGCCAACCAGAGTGGTGAAGACAACCGTAATGTGGCAAGAATGGCGGCTTTACTTGCCGGGCTGCCCATCACCGTTAGCGGTAATACCGTTAACAGGTTGTGTGCATCAGGCTTACAAAGTATTATGGATGCTGCACGGGCCATACAATGCGGTGATGGAGAATTATTTATTGCCTGCGGCGTGGAAAGTATGACGAGGGCGCCGTTTGTAATGCCAAAGGCTACTGCGGCATTTTCAAGAGAAGCACAGATATTTGACACTACAATGGGTTGGCGTTTTATCAATAAAAATTTATCTGCCTTGTATCATCCATTCAGTATGGGAGAAACTGCCGAGAACGTGGCAAAACAATGGAACATCAGCCGCCATGCACAGGATGAGTTTGCATTTGAGAGCCAGGATAAATATGCAAAAGCACATGCTGAAAATAAATTTGCTGATGAAGTGGTGCCAGTGCAGGTACAGGTAGGCAAAGATGTTTTTGATTTTGATAAAGACGAACATCCACGTACTTCTTCCATGGAAAAGCTGGCCCAATTAAAACCTGCTTTTATAAAAGATGGTACTGTAACGGCAGGCAACAGCAGCGGTATTAATGATGGCGCTGCTGCCATGTTACTGGCAAGCGAAGCCGCAGTAAAAAAATATGGACTAAATCCTATTGCAAAAATAAAAAGTATGGCGGTTGCCGGTGTTGATCCGTCAATTATGGGTATTGGCCCTGTGCCGGCTACTGCCAAAGCATTACAAAGGGCAGGGCTTACTGTTAGTGACCTGGACCTGATAGAACTGAATGAGGCATTTGCATCGCAATCCATTGCCTGCATACATGATATTGGGCTTGATCTTGAAAAAGTAAATGTGAACGGCGGCGCTATTGCATTGGGCCATCCGCTTGGTTGCAGCGGCGTACGTATTTCAACAACATTGCTGCATGAATTGAAAAAGCGTAAAGGAAAATATGCACTGGCAACAATGTGTGTGGGAGTGGGGCAGGGAGCTGCTGTGCTGTATGAAGGGTTGTGATATTTTTTTGCAGTAATGTAATAGTATATTTATAATGAGTAAGAAACTATCTCCCAAAAAGTCAGCGACAGCTTCACTAATAAAAACTAAGTCTAAAAAAACTACTGTTACTGCTGAAGATTTATTTTGGGAAGCTTACAAGGAAAAGCAGCTGGAAGAGCTTTTAGGAGATAACTCTCCATCTAAAATAAAATCTAAAGTATGGTTATATGCTGTAAATGAGAATGCTAAATATCCTCTTTCTACAGTTGATTCAGGTAAATGGTGTGTATTTGTGAATAAAGATGAACATGACATGTGGTGGGGTAAAATAAAGGAATTTTTATTGAAAGGTGGGCTTGGAAGTTCTATTAAAACAAACACAGCTATTGAAAATCCCAATGCGACTTCAAATAAATAAATCTGTAATTATTGTTTACACTTATAATGTAAAAGATGTGGATGATGTAATGCGGATAAGAAAAGAGCTTAGAGAGTTGGGTGTTATTTGGAAGATACCGTATAAAACAGACAGAGCAACAAGAGAGGGGAAATATGAACACAAAGGTGATACTAAGGTTAGCACATTTTTATGAATAAAGAGTTAAATGTTTTACAGTTTATGCAACAGTTTACTCACCATCCTGTAATTCACAATAATTGATAAGCACTAATAATACCATTGCAATTACCGCAACACTCCAATGTATAAATGCTGATAATTCTTCCCTTCCATTCATGGCAAAATGCTGAAAGCAATATTGAAAGAGGATAGTAATTGCTAATGCTGATAAAACAATGATGATATAAACCGGTACCCATCTTTTTGCAACAGTTTTACTTAACCAGCCTGGCGAATAACCCAGTGTAAGCAACAACTGCAGGTTGTCTTTGCTTTTAGCAATCATCAGTTGCAGGTAAAAAGAAAACAACACCATTGCCAGTAATATTACCAGTACGCCAAAGGCAGACAAGCCACTTACAATTGCCTGCAGCACCTGTTTTATCCTTCCAAATTTTGTTTTGTCTTTATTGATGTTATAATTTTTCTTTTGCAGAAAATCAAGGAACACAGGATTGTTGGCATCTTTTATTTTAATAAAAATCCTTGATGGGTTCATTGCCCTGCTGCTGCTGAAATTTTTGTTGGCCCATTGAAGAAAATTTACCGGCACCAATACAGAGTTTATCCTGTCACTCAACCCAACTACATGCGCCCTGAAAGTTGTTACATCTCCTGCCGGGGAATAACATTCCATCTGCACCATTACAGCACCAATAGTTTTTTCGGAGAATTGCGGAAGGTCTTTACTTGGTGCAAAAACAGTATTGTATAATTCAAGATAATCTGCTGATATGATAACAGGCACCACATCATCACCTTCTTTCCATATAAAGTCTTTAGGGATACTATCAATAAAACTGTTATCGATTGATTCAAGAAACATATCAGTTGTAAAAGGAATGCTGCTTGGCCCTGTTGCTTTTACTAAAAACTTATTTGCCTGTAATGGAGTGGCATCTTCAATAAAGGGTTGGATTTTTAACTCTTTCAATTCTGCATCGCTAAAGCTGTGATCCTGCCCCATATTTTCATTGGTGATGAGTTTGGTAACGGAGATATAATCAAAACCATCTTTTCTTGGATTCCTGTCTTTCAGCAACTGGGTGATGTTTATATACACCTGCAGGCAACAAAGCAATAATAAAACTCCTACACCCAATCCAACATAACTAAGCCAACGGCTCACACGGTTTTGTGATACCGAAAGAAATGGAAGTATGTGTTTGTATGATAAAGGCATTTATGAATTGTTTTATTGTTGCATGGTTAAATTGTTGTTGGCGTTTATAAAATCAAAGAGTTATTTCAATACTTACGTTTTCCAACAATTCAACTCCTTCAATCAAGGTTTAAAAATCAAATCTTTTTGATTAATCATACGAATCATATCAATCAAAAATAATCATCATCAAAAATCCTTATCTACATCAACAGCTTTCTCTCTGTTTTAAAATATTCTATCTCTTTCAGGTCTGCTAAAATGATAGACGCATTTCTTAGCTGCAGCTTCCTCTTCTATCAGTTGCATTGCTTTCAATCTATTGGCTTCATCCAGATGGCTGAATGGTTCATCGAGTAATAAAAAATCAAAGGGCTGCAGCAAGGAGCGTATGATAGCAATACGTTGTTGCTCTCCATAACTACAGGTGCTGCAAAGTTTACCCAGTTTACTTTCAATACCCAGCCGCTTTGCCATTTCAATAATTTTATTTTCAGTGTGAAATGGATTCAACAATCTTTTTATTTCTAAGTTTTGTAAAACAGTTTGATCAGTAAACAATCTCAGGTCCTGGAATACAATACTGATATGCTGCTGCCGCCACAATGCTTTTTTTTCTGCATCAAATTTTATGGCATCTTCATTATTGTACAAGATTTTGCCTTTATAATCATTCCTTAAACCATACAAAAAATGTATCAGTGAAGTTTTACCAGTGCCGCTTGGGGCGATAATGTGTGTATGCTGTCCTTTTATAAACACAACATCCTGCAACCATATTTGTGAACCAGTGATAGTTGGCTGGTTAAAAAATGAAGGCACAATTTTTTGCAGGGAAATTTGCATGCGGCATATTATAAAACTGCCAATTCAATGATCGAATTGGCAGTGTGGTAAAATCGGTTTATTTTTTCTTAGTTCTTCACCGGGTATAGTAGCTTGTACATCACCCAGGCTGCCGTTGTGCAGGGCATCTTCCAGCGCCATCATATCTTCTTTTTGTTTTTTGTCTTTTTCTTTTATCACCTGGCTTATCACAGCAGCATACTGGTTCAGTTGTTTCAGGCTATTGGTATTTTTATCAACCAGGTTTATTTCTGCTGTAAATTGTGAAGCGCCATCCTTAAAGTCTCCACCTTTCAGCAAAACATTGTCCCATATTTTTAAAGAAGCATCGTACATCATCTTCGCCTGATGAATCTTTAGATGCTTCCTTGCCAAAAGCTTTCATTATTGCCTGTATGTTGAAATAACCACCTATTGGCTCTCCTGAAATTTTGCTGATAAAATCAAAATTGCTGCCGCTGCCATTTATATATTTATCTGCATTTTCCTGCAAATTGCTGATGGCAAAATAATTGTTGTTGCTGCTGTAAGTAAAAGGAGCTTTTTCGCCTTCTATAAATTTTTCAGATAACATTTTGCCAGCATTGATCAGTTTATTAAAGGCATCTTTTTCTCCAATAGAGGCAGCAAAAACAAAATTGAAATTTGGTTTAGGCACTGTCACCATATCGGTTACGCTATCCATACCCATTATAAGATCAGAAAAGCCAACCATCACTATCTCCTTTGTTTGCTTTTACAAACTCATCGAGTGTAAAACCCAGTTGTTTGGCACCAGCGTTGGCAAACCCATCCAGGCCAATGATCTTTAAAAATTCTTTCAAACCATCGGGTTTAAAATTCAGCGCCATAATCCCCATCACATCTTTGCCCGGCATTCTTTTCAACATGTCTTCACTCACTTTTCCCCCACCGTATTTTTTATACAGGTTCGTTATCTCTTCGCCTGCATAACTTTTCATATCTACATTTATCTTGCCATTATCAAAATTTACAGTGCCGGCAGTATAACTTCCTTTATACAATTTTTCAAGGTTAACCATTGCCAACGCACCGGACGACGGAGTATTTTTATTCATTTCTTCTGCATTGATCCAGAAATGCATGTCGCCATTTTCTTTCATCAGCTTACCAAATTTTTCTTCTTTAGCAAGCGATTTACTTTCTTCCAGGTCAAAAACTGCTTTACAGGCAGCCACCAAATCCCTTGATTGATTTGTGCTGATGTCAATGGAATCGTCTTTCATTCTTTTGGAAAGAGCATCCATTTGAGCTAATTGCGGTGCATCGGCTATGTAAACAAATTTGTCTTTACTCCAGCCAATACAGGAAGGAGTATTACTGATATAATTGATGCCATCCTTTTCTGTTGCCATCCCATTTTTTATTATTTCACTACAAACTTTTTTAAAGGCAGCCTCATCTTTTACGGAACCTTCCAATGCCACATAGCCGCCGGTTTTATCTTTTTGCATAAAGAAAATCAAATCTCCCTTTGTGTCAATACCTGAGTTGTCGGGGTTGTCTAATATTTTCCTGATGGAAGCAGATACACTGCTGTCTGCATAAACAGTTTCAAACAATGGGTTGGCTTTTATTTCACTCCAGGGTAATTTTTCTGAAAATGTTTTTCCATTGATATGTACTGCAATGGATGCAGATGCAGGGATATACCTTCCCTCTGTATTTGAATCTTTACAGGATGTAAAGAAAAAAGTTACTGTCGCAATCGCAATCAACTTTAAATGCCACTTCATGATATATTGTTTTTAGAATTTGAAATTATGTATAAACTATTATTTGTTCTGGAAAAATTCGGCCAGCTTATCAAAAATCACTACTTCCTGCAACCCGGTTTTTAAGTCTTTTACCAGGCAATATTTCTGTTCTATTTCTTTACTGCCGATGATGACTGCATAACCAATGTTCTTTTTTTCTGCATAATTAAATTGCTTGTTTATCTTAACTGTTTCATGGTACAGTTCGCAGGAAACACCGGTATGCCTTAACTGCTGCATAATACCAAATGCAAAATGGCTTTCGCTTTCACCCATATTAAAAAATAATACTTTGGTGCCGCCTGCTACATCTTCCGGAAACAAATTCATTTCCGTCATCACATCATATATCCTGTCAACACCAAAGCTGATACCTACACCAGGAATATCCGGTACGCCAAATAAACCGGTAAGGTCATCATATCTTCCACCGCCGCCAATACTGCCAATTTTTACTTGCTGCCGGAGCTTTTGCTTCAAAGATGATGCCTGTATAATAATTCAATCCCCTTGCAAGGGTTACGTCAATTATAATATTAACGTCTGAAGAAACACCGCTTGTTAATAAATTCCAGTTCTTCAATTCCTTTTTTTCCTTCTGAAGAATCAGAAAAAAAATCTTTTAAAAATTTCAGTTTACCAGTATTGGTTGTTTCAGCAGCAGCGTTGTTCATGGTGAGATAAGATTCTATCGACGCAACCTGGTCGTCTGTCAATTCCTTTGATCTCAATTCTTCTTTTACCCTGTCAATACCAATCTTATCTAATTTATCAATCGCTGTTGTAATGTCAACTACTTTACCTGGTTCGCCGCAAACATCTGCCAGGGCAGTTAAAATTTTCCTGCTGTTTACTCTTAACTCGTATCCTTTAATACCCAGTTTTGCAAATACATCATTATAAATACATGCCAGTTCCACTTCATTTATTAACGAATAGCTGCCCACCACATCAGCATCGCATTGTGTAAACTCACGGTAGCGCCCTTTTTGCGGACTGTCTCCCCGCCACACCGGCTGTATTTGAAAACGCCTGTACGGAAACGTTAGCCTGCCATGGTTCATCGCCACATATCTTGCAAAAGGAATAGTGAGGTCATATTTCAATGCCCTTTCAGTAAGATCGCTGCTGCTTTTTCCTTCCAGCACTTTTTCAAAACCGGCTTTTGATTTTTCTATATTCTTTGGATTGCTGATGCCGTTGTTCAAGATCTTATACATCAGTTTATCACCCTCTTCACCATATTTACCAAGTAAATGTTTCAAGATTTTCCATCGCAGGTGTTTCCAGCGGTTCAAACCCATATACTTCAAAAACATTTTTGATGGTGGAGAAAATAAAATTTCGTTTTCGTACTACCTCAGCGGAAAAATCCCTTGTTCCCTGCGGTATGGATGGTTTTGCCATAATTAATAAAGCTTTTTAGTTTTGATATTGGAGTTTCATGGTGGTACAATTTAATCAGTGTGGTTTTTTATAAGGGCATCACAGGCTTTGTCTATCAAGTCAAAAACTTTGTGATAACCAGCTTCAGCGCCAAACCAGGGGTCAGGTATATCCCTGTTTTGTCCCGGGTACATTTCATTCAGCAGCAAATCAACCTTTGCGATATTAAATTTATTTCCTGCAATCATTTCCATTTCTTCCATCACATCGCCGGCCATGGCATAAATTTTATCAAAGCGGTCAAAATCCTCTTTTACAAATTGCCTGCTGCATTGGTTGCTTATATCAATGTCATTTGCCAATGATACTTTTTGAGAAAGACGGTGTGGCTTTTCCGCAATGTGAAAACCATTTGTCCCTGCACTGTCAACTTTCCAGTTTAATCCTTTCTCCTCAATTTTCTTTTGCAAAATGCCTTCTGCCAAAGGGCTCCGGCAGATGTTTCCCAGGCACACCATCAAAATTTTCATGGCGCAAATATAATTTAACCACTGCACAACCTGGTACCGCCAATAAATTATTACGGCATTTACCAGCCTCATTAGTAATTATACGGATGCTACATTCACATAAAAAACCTCTTTATCACCATTTTAGTAAGGGTAGTTTTTTTTGATGCCTTAGTTAGTATGTTTGTAAAAATTAAAACTGCTTTTCTATTAATGAGCCAGTTTCCCGGTAACAATAATAATTCCTCACCAGCGCCCGGTCATACGTTTCATGTATTACTGGCCGAAGACAATTTGCTGCTGCAACAGGCGCTGAGAATTGTGCTGCAGCAGAAAGGGTTTAAAGTGTCGGTGGCAAGAAATGGCAAAATTGCAATAGATGTTTTAAAGCAACACCAGATCGATGTTGTATTAATGGCTATCAATATGCCCATCATGGATGGAGTGGAAGCAACGCTGGCCATCCGTACATTTAATACATACACACCTATTATAGCTTTCACCAGTTACGATGAAACTTCTATGCTGCAGCATATTAAAAAAGCCGGCATGAATGGCTTTTTAAGCAAGTATGCTTCTCCTGAGCATATTTATGAAACAATTATGCAACACATAAATGGCGTGAAAGAAAAAGCCTGATTTTCAATTTTCGGTACCATTTTTTACTTGTAGCAGTTAGCTTTAAACCAGCAATGCTTTTGGCTGGGTTGGCCTGAGTAATATCTCCTATTCCATTACAAAATGTACAAGCTGACTTATAAATGCAATAAAAAAGCCTCTCATTTCTGAAAAGCTTTTTTGTACCACGTACGGGATTCGAACCCGTGATTCCTCCGTGAAAGGGAGGCGTCTTAACCCCTTGACCAACGCGGCGTTTCCGTTAAAGGACGGCAAAGATAATGTTCGGAGGTTTTGCAGCCAAATTTTTTAAGAGGATTGATGGTTTTTAATTTTTGCATAGCGTATAAGTCGTTATTATGGCTGAAACCCAGACGATAAGAAAAATCCGGCTACAGGAAGAGAAGTAAAAGCTATAGTCTGATCTCTAAAATCCTTTCTCATTTTAGTTAAAACCTATTTTTCCTTTCACTGATTCAAATAATTTCTTTGAATTATAACCTACCCCTGCCTTAAATACATACTGCACTTTACGTACATCACTGATGTTTTTTGACGGGTCTCCATCAATAATAAGCAGGTCGGCTGATTTGCCTGCTTCTATTGTTCCGATTGTTTTATCAAATCCCAAAGCAACGGCACCATTAAGTGTTGCAATTTTTATCGCTTCTAAAGGAGTGAAACCATCTGCTTCGACCAATAATTCTATTGCCCGCCAATTGCCATAACCTGCCAGTGTGCCACCATTTCCTGTTGGGTCAGTGCCTACAGTTAACAAGCCACCCATATCATAAAAAACCTTTTCCATTTTGGCGGCATTAGCAAACGCTTTATCCCAATCGGTAAGCCCTTTGGCAGATTTGGTGTTTATAAGCCGCTTTAAATAAAAATCCCTTGTATCAGGCGACATCGCATTAATTGCATCTTCATTTGGGGGCATCTGTGTGGTGGTGAAACCTTCAAACACTGCCAATGAAGAAGTGATGCCAACTTTCCTGTTAATTAAAAATTTGATTAACTGTTTTACACTGTCACTTTGAATATCCAGGTTGCCTAATGATTTAATGGCAATACCAGGGGCAGGGCGTTCGTTTTCTTTTTTATCAAAAACAAAATCGGTACTTACTATAAAACCATGTTCTAAATTATCCATACCAAGTATGGCAGCTTCCCGGTAAGTAACCGCATCCAAATGCCCGGTGATTTTTAATTTTCTTTTATGAGCGGCATCAATTGCTGCTTTCAATATTGGTTTTTCAACACCAATATAAGCCTTGAAAGAAGTGAAGCCCTGGTCGGCCCAATAGTTTACAAAGGCTGTTGCTTCTTCCGGGTTTTTTTGTTGTTTCATCTGTGGAAATCTCGAAGCCATTCCTTCAATGTATGGGCCAGTGAGTTCAATGGAAGGGCCAGGTATTAAACCCAGGTCAATATCTTTTTTTATCCGCATATCAGAATAAGGTTCAATGCTTCCGCATGTCCTGATTGTGGTGGCGCCTGCAGCCAGGTAAAGACGGGGAAAAGTAAATGGCGCCTGTCTTAGATGAGCATACAGTGGGGTTATAGAGTGTGCCGATATATACATGTGTTCATGCAGCATCACCAAGCCGGGCATTAATGTTTTTCCATTCACATCAATACTCTTTGCTCCTTTTGGAGTGATTGCTTTTTCGTCATCACCTACCCAGTCAATTTTTCCATTGCTGATGATAACTGTTTGATGTGGTTTTGCAGCATTTCCTCTGCCATCAATAAGCAAAGCATTTTTAAAAACAGTAATGCTGTCATTGTATTCTATATATTTTTTTGTTTCATCGCTGAAAGTTGTTTGTGCAAATGCAGCCATTGACAGCATACAAGTCATAATAAATGAGACAGCAATTTTATTCATAGTTATTTTATTAATTCTTTTTTATAAGTGATGAATGCAGCACTTTTATTTTCCATCTTTTTTTATCTTTCACTAAAATCACTGTTTCCATCCATTGCACAGAGCGCTGCTTGCCATTGCTGTTTATTTCTGAAGTGAGGGAATAGGTTGCCCAGGCTGTTTTTTTATCAACAGCAATATGGGTGAAATCAAAAGTGTTAACCCGTTTAAAATCTGTGGCTGTATTTAATGTGATAGCTTTATTGATCAGCGTATCAATATTCCACAGCATGCCATATTCATAGAGTTGTATATCACCGGTACAGTATAATTTTAAACTCACTGAATCCCTGCTGGATAATGCGTCAAACATTTTTATAATTGTTTGCTCCACTGCCTGCTGGCTTTTGGTTAAAGTTGTTTGTGCCTGCAGCATACCGGCAAATGAAAATGCAAATAAGAAAACACTAACTTTTTTCATGCTTTTATTTTCTAATCCCTGTAATTTAATGCAGGCTTCCTGTCCCCCAACAAAGCTTTGTATTGATAGCTGCCTTTTGATTGAATCAATTCTTCTTTTGCTTTTTTAATGAGTTCAGGATTGGTGAATAGATCAATTGCTGTAAATGCCATTGTTTTTGAAGCCACCATCATTCCTTTAATGCCAATATCAGTACCGCCGCAGGCAACTGCCTGCCAGCTATGTGCACCTGTTCCGGGCACCCAGGTGGCGGCACTCAAACCAACTACCGGCACTGCATAGCTTACATCACCCACATCTGTTGAACCCTGGTTTTGTTCGGTATGTAATGGGTTTACAAAAGCTGCGGTATTTAATAATGCGGCTTTACCTTGAAAAGTAGATTGAATTTTTTTAGCAAATAAAACTTCTTCCGGTGTGTACACTACCCCACCAACTTTTTCCAAATTGGCCTGCATGGCTGCAGCCAATGTTTTATTGATAAGCAGGTCGTGTGTGCCACCAATAATTTCATAGTCTGTTTTTGTTTCTGTACCAAGCGCTGCACCTTCTGCTGCTTTGGCAACCCTGTCAAAAATTGAAACTGCCATTTCTCTTTGAGGATGCCTTACGTAATAATACACTTCCGAAAATTCAGGCACTACATTCGGCGCTTTGCCGCCATTGGTAATTACATAATGAATACGGGCTTCCTGCGGAATATGTTCTCTCATCATGTTCACCATATTATTCATTGCTTCCACCGCATCTAATGCAGAACGTCCTTGCTCCGGCGAACCAGACGCATGTGAAGCAATACCATAAAACCTGAACTTGGCAGATTTATTTGCCAGTGCACTTGAATAGGTTACTGAATTATTATTGTCAGGATGCCAGTGCAAAACCACATCTACATGATTAAACAATCCTTCTCTCACCATATATACTTTTCCGCTGCCGCCTTCTTCTGCCGGGCAGCCAAATACTTTGATGGTGCCCTTTATCTTTCCTGCCTCTAATAATTTTTTAATAGCAATACCAGCAGCTACGGAACCAGTGCCAAATAAGTGATGGCCACAGGCATGGCCGCTGTTTTTATTTGCAACAGGTGTTTTTGTTGAAGAACTGTCTTGTGATAAACCAGGCAAGGCATCATACTCAGCGAGGATACCAATAACCGGACTACCACTGCCGTAAGTTGCTACAAATGCAGTTGGCATACCGGCAACGCCTGCCTCTACGGTAAAGCCATTATCTTTTAATGTATTTTGTAAGAGTGCAGAACTTTTTATTTCTTTATAACCAACTTCTGCATAATCCCAGATGTATAATGCAATTTTTTTATAGTCATTATAACCAGATTGAATGCCTGTAGCAGTTTCGTTTTTTAATGCATCGATGTTTTTTTGTGCAATACAATTATCAACTGCAATCAGTAATAAAATGACAAAGAGATTCTTTTTCATTGAAGAAATATTTTTATTTTATAAATAACTCAGCCACCATTTTTCTTTGTGGTTCTGTTTATATCTGTCGAACTTTTTGCATAATGGATAAAGCATTAAAATAACTGCAATCCAGACTATATAAACAACAATTAAATTAAATCCATAACCTTTTAATGCTTCTACTCTTGTTACAAACTTTGGTAATATCATTGACTGCCAGCCAAAGCCTGTGAACTCTGCAGCAAACAAAGCAATAAGGTGAATCAAATAAATATGAATGATGTAATAGAAAAAAGGAACCCTGCCAAACACACAAAAGAAATCAACCAGTTTGCCTTTTAACTTTTCAGCGTTGGCTAAAAAAAGAAATGTGCCACCCAATGTTATCAGCAGGTATAATAGGGATGGTGGGTATTTATCTACATTCAAAATCGACATCGATGTTTCAGATGTATCTCCATAATTTATCCAGCCTTTTAAATCGCCATATTTATTTATTGCAGATAGAATGATGAAAAGTATAAACGAACCAATGCCCAATCCATTTAAAATTTTTCTTCTTTTAATAGCATCGTAAGCACTGTCATACAAAGAACCAAAGCAATATCCCAATGACATTACTGCAATCCATGGAAGTAAGGAATAAGCAAAAGTCACCGCATGTCCTTCTGCTATATCAAAACGCTTCGCTTCATGCAGCATCGACCATAACATACTTCCATCAAAATGAATATTATCTAAAACATTGTGACCAAAGATTATTATGCAACTGAATATTAAAATGATTGTTTTTGAAAGATGTATTAATGCTGCCAGTACGATCATACTTACCCCTAACGACCAGATAGTTTGTAAACCGATATGCCTGAATTGTACATCGAATTTCCAGCCAAAGTTTATAATCACTATTTCAACAAACACCAACCAGAGCCCACGCTTGAATAGGAAAGCCGATAATGCAGCAGGTGTTTTTCTTTTGCCGATCATAAAAGCAGAAAGACCGGCTAAAAAACTAAAAGCCGGTGCACAAAAATTGGTAATAAACCTGGTGAGAAAAATTGGCCAGGTTGTTTGTGTAGGATCGGTTGGGTCAAAGAAGAAGGCAGAGTAATGAAAATAATCTCTTACATGGTCAAGCGCCATTATCACCATCACCAAACCTTTCAGCAGGTCAATTGATTCTATCCTTTGTTTGGCAGTTGTTGTCATGTTTGGTTTTATCTATTGCCGAATATAGATAAAAGCTAAATTAATGCATGATTCATTTATTTATGCGCTGTTCTGTTGTGTGTTTTGTTGATTGTACTGATTATTCTATATCGTTTTGTAACTTAGCGTAAACATTATATAAATGCTGTCAGTTTTACGACCACCAAGAACAATCTACCAAGTATGGAAAAGCCTTCCAGAGGGAACCCTTTGCCAAATTATAAATAACAATTTAGTTATGACACCAGCACCTTTAAACTCACACCAGGTTGTAATAATGAAGGTTTGTAACGTCTTATATAACTTTTTAGAAAGAAAGAAAATAGGAGAAGTGCGTATTGCGCCTTTTGATGTGCATTTCTCAAAACAAAACATTTTTCAACCAGATATTATTTTCATAGCCAACAGTAATCTGGAAAAAATTGAATCCAAAGGGTTGGTTGGAACACCTGATTTGGTGATTGAAATTTTATCTCCCGGCACTGCCCAAAAAGATTTGAGAGAAAAAAAAGATGTATATGAACAATATGGCGTAAAAGAATATTACACAGTTAATCCTGAAAGCAAAATCGTAACGAGTTTTATTTTAAAAGGGAAATCATTTGTAGAGCAACCAAAAGCCATTGCAGTCATTAATTCTCCTTTACTGAAATTCAAAATCAATTTTTAATCTTTATCATCCAGCATATCAGGCCTTCTATCTTTTGTACGTTGCAGGCTTTGTTCCTCTCTCCACTGCTCAATCTTTGCATGGTTGCCACTTAATAAAATATCCGGCACTTTCCAGCCACGAAATTCTTCCGGCCTTGTATAAACAGGCGGCGATAATAAATTATCCTGGAAAGAATCCGTTAAAGCAGATGTTTCATTGTTCAATACACCGGGAATCAACCGTCCAATTGAATCCACTAAAACAGCAGCAGCCAATTCCCCACCACTCAATACATAATCACCAATAGAAATTTCTTTGGTAATGAAATGGTCCCTTACTCTTTGGTCAATGCCTTTGTAATGGCCACAGATAAGCAGTAAATTATTTTTTAATGAAAGTGTGTTAGCCGTTTTTTGATTAAAGGGTTCGCCATCAGGCGTTAAGAAAATCACTTCATCATAAGTTGTATTTTTTTGCAGGCTTTCAATCGCATTTACTAAAGGTTCAATCATCATTACCATACCGGCACCACCGCCAAACTGGTAATCATCCACCTGTGCTCTTGCATAAGTAGTATAATCTCTCAGGTTGTACACATTTACTTCCAAAATACCTTTATCCTTTGCTCTTTTCATAATTGAATGAGCAAAGGGGCTTTCCAATAAACCAGGAACAACAGAAATAATATCAATCTTCATAATAATTTTTGATGTAGTAGTTAGCCTTCCATAAAATCATCCAGATCCCTCTTATTCTTTTTTGTTGGCCTTCCAATCTTACTCAATCTTTTTCCGGTATGAAATGCCGCCGCCTGGAATTGTAATCTTTCTATTTCTTCTGCCGGTGTAATATCCTCATAAAATTTTATCGCTTCCAAATATTGTACTCTTTTTTCCAACAGTCCGGTTACTTTTATCCGCCAGCGTTTTGCTTCTGTCTTTACTTCATATTCATCACTAATATTTACAGCCCTTGCAGCTTTCACATTATCTCCATTCCATTTTACTTTTCCATTATCACAGGCATCACCTGCCTGGCTCCTTGTTTTAAACAAACGGATAGCCCACAAATATTTATCAAGCCGCAGCTTTTCTTTTTCCATTTGGTAAAAATAAAAAACAGGCAGTAGATGCTGCCTGTTTTTAAACAAAATTGTTTGGCGCTTAAAAAATATACCTCAAACCAAACTGCATCTGCCATCTTGAAATAAGGTCGGGGCTTGAGTTGAAAGTGCTTTTTAAAGAGGGGTCAAATGTGAAAACAGGCTCGCCTGCTCCCGTAAACCTGCTAACTGATATAGGCTGGAAAAAACCAGAATTGGTAGCAACTTTCCGTACACCCCAGCTGCTGTTAAGCATGTTTCCAAAGTTTTGTATGTCTATACTAAATTGGATAGTGCTTTTTTTCTTGCCTTGTTTAAAATTAAAATCCTGTAAAATCCTAATGTCCAACTGGCCAAACCATGGTGTTTGTCCTGCATACTTTTCTGTATACTGGCCACGTCGCCTGCTCAGGTAGCCATCGGTAGCTATATAGTTTTTGAGAGTGGCTTTTTGCACATCTGCAGATTGCTGATTTCCGAAAACATCAGAATATGGGTCAAACTGCATGTTGTTTATTTCGGCATCAGTTGGCACATACAACAGGTCGTTTGTTCCGGTGCCATCGTTATTTATGTCGCCACCATATACATAGGCAAACCTGTCTCCGCTTACCCAATTTGCAAAGAATGAAACAGTGGTGGCCAATGACTTGTCTTTACCATATTCAAACTTTTTGATACCAGCCAATACAAAACGGTCCCTGTTGCCATATAAAGATGTGGAATTGACAGCGGCATTTGCATTATTCAAAATAGGGTTCCTGTCAAATGCATCGCTGGAAATTTCAGCAGAAATGGAACTTGCATCCTTTGAAATTAAATAGTTGTAAGATGCCTGAAGGTAAAAGCCATTTTTAAATACCTGCTGTGCCTGCAAACTTATGTTGAACTGGTATCCTTTGTCTGTATTGGTAAACACATAAGTTTGGTTGGCAAAGGGGCCGTCAGTGCCCTTGTCGCTTGGCTTATAAATACTTCTTGTATCACCAGTACCTGAATTAAGCGTACCTGTTGGGGTGCCTAAATTATAATTTCTTACCATCATTGCTTTTCTGTCTTTTGAATAAGCAATATCTGCCGTAAACACTGTTCCGTATGGTATTTTGAAATCAAGCCCTAAATTGGTTCTCCATATCTGTGGCCATTGAAAGTTCCTTGCTGTGGCATTATAAAACCCGGTATATGGATTTGCCTGTTGATTTCCTATCCATACAAAAGGAAAACGGCCGGTAAATAAACCCGTTCCGCCCCTTAACTGTACTTTTTTATTGCCGTTTATATCCCAGTTAAAACCCACCCTTGGAGAGAACAACGGCTTTTTGGTAGGAAATCTTGTGTTATCCAAATCTTTGCCAACTCCATTAGTAACCCTGTTTCCGTTTTCATCAAACAAAACCTGGTCTGTATTATTAGGGATGGTAGGCGAACCTTCCTGGAAAGTACCTGCAAACGTACCATCCAAATTGATGTTTGGATTTTTAAAGCTTGCGTTTCCATATCTTGGCGCATCAACCCTAAGCCCATAAGTTACCTGGAAGTTTTTTGCTGCCTTCCATTCATCCTGGGCGTATAAAGAAATTTGTGCAACCGTTAAATAATAAAATGTCCATTGATTGGCTGCAAAACGGTTTTTGGCATAAGCCTGTGCGGCAGAGATTGGCTGCAATCCGCTGAAATCAGGCTTTAGCAGAAAATCTTCATCATTAGGTACTTTAGTAAGGAAATCGCTGATTTCATTAAAATTAGTAAATATGCCGTTTCCATAGCCCTGCAGGTTAAACGAATTGGCAAACTTAAATGATTCATAAGAAGCGCCAAAAGTGAAAGTATGCTTGGGTAATATGATATTGAAATTGTTTGTTGCCTGAAATGCATCCTGATTTAAAATGTTATTTATTGAAAATGGCTCATGCCCGGCGATAATATACCGAACCCCATTTTTATTCAGGCTAACCACAGGAAAAGGTTCAGATAATGGATCCCTGTTGTCTCTGAATCTCGTATAAACCAGTCTTAACTTGTTTGCAAATTTGCCACCCCAGTTTGATTTTAATTCAGTGCCAAAAGAATGCAGTTTGTTATTGATCTTGTATCCTGAATTTTTGAACTGTAGTGTAGTAAAGTCGGGCCCACGGCGGCCGATAGCGCTTGGGTGAGCAGGTTTTTCTTTAGAAGCGTCCAGTCCATTATAGGTGAAAGATAAGCTGTTGTTATTGTTTATTATCCAGTCAATTTTTGCCAGCCATTTATAACTTTTTTGTTTGTAGTTAAATCCCTGGTAAGGGCCTGTTTCATATCCATAATTGCTTTTTAGGATAGAGCTTACTGCATCAAGGTCAGATTGCAAAACCCTTGATGTATTTGACTTGCCTGTATTGCTGCTGTTTTGAGCTACAAAACTTGTTGGAGCATCATTTCTTTGTTCTGTTTCAAAATTTATAAAATAAAACAGCTTATTTTTTTTAATGGCTCCACCAAAAGCAAACCCTGTTTGGTATTGCGTAAGCTTAGGTACTACGATGCTGTTGCCATCTACTTTTTTACCAGTCAAACCTTCATTCCTGTAAAAACCATATACTGTACCTGCAAAAGTATTTGTACCGCTTTTTGTAACAGTATTTACACCAGCGCCCGTAAAGCCTGCCTGCGTCACATCATAAGGAGCAATGTTAACCTGTATCTGGTCAATTGCATCTAATGAAACAGGCTGAGAACTTGTCTGTCCTCCTGGAGTTGGTGCATCCAGTCCAAATGGATTGTTGAATACAGCTCCATCCAAAGAAAAATTATTGTACTGCCCGTTTCTTCCTGCAAAAGATACCCCATTAAAAGTAGAGGAAGCTGACGGTGTCAACCTTGTGAAATCATCTGCCGAACGGGAGATGGTGGGCAATTGGCGCAACTGGCGGGAGCTGATATTTGTAGATGCACCGGTACGCTTGTTGTCAAATATTTTTGACCTTGTTGCAATGGTTACAGTTTCAAGGCCTACAGATTTTGTGTCCATTGCAAAATCAGCAGTTGTGTTCTGACCCAGTTCAAGGAAGATATTGTCTTCTGTTTTTTCCTGGAAACCGGTGTAAGTTACCGTGATTTTGTAAGGCCCGCCTACACGTAAGTTGGGAACAACAAAAGTACCATTGGAACTGCTCGTGACTGTTTTGTTGATACCGGCATTGGCAAATGAAATTTTTACGGTGGCACCATTTAATGGCTTGCCATCCGTGCCGGTAACGGTGCCGCTAATCGTTGCAGTGGTTACCTGTGCGCTTGCATGAAGGCAAAAAATGCTTACAAAAAAAGCAAGCATTGTCTTTAAAAGTTTTGGTGTAATCATGATTGCGTTAGTTTGGTTAATACAAATTTATCCGAAATGAACTATCCGTTATAGTTTTTACAGTAGGATTTTTAAGAAAATATAGATGGTTTAATCCATATTTAAACAGTTTATGCACAGTCCTGTATTAAGGCAACAAAGTTAACTGACAGACAAATGTAAAAAAAGAACCGCTGCTTTGCAAGCAACGGTTCCTGTAAAAAATAATATTGAGGAGATTAACTCATCTCCGTAAAAAACTTATGGAAGTAAGGTATCGTTTCAATGCCTTTATAAAAATTTTCCAAATTAAATTTTTCATTCGGGCTGTGCAGGTTATCGCTGTCTAACCCAAAACCCATGAATACAATTTTAATTCCTAATTCTTTTTCAAACAAGGCACAGATAGGAATACTTCCACCACCACGAACAGGAATTGGCTTTTTACCAAAAGTTGTTTCCATTGCTTTGGCAGCAGCTTTGTAAGCCTTACTGTCAATCGGTGTCATATAAGGTTCGCCACCATGATGTTCAAATGCACTTACAGTTACAGATGCAGGTGCTATCTTTTTAAAATATGCCAGCAGTTTTTCTGTTATTTTTTCTGATGATTGGTTAGGAACCAGCCTGGCAGAAATTTTTGCTGTTGCTTTTGATGGCAACACAGTTTTAGCACCTTCGCCCTGGTAGCCACCCCAAATGCCATTGAGCTCTATTGTTGGCCTGATGCCTGTTCTTTCATTGGTACTATAGCCTTTTTCTCCCCACAATTCTTTTACTCCTAAATCATCGCTGTATTCTTTTGCATCAAAAGGAGCAGCCGCCATTAGTTTTCTTTCTTCGTCTGTTGACACCACCACATCGTCATAAAAACCAGGAATGGTGATATGATTGTTTTCATCATGGCAACTGGCAATCATTTTTGCTAAAATAGTAATTGGGTTTGCAACAGCACCACCATACACACCACTATGCAAATCCCTGTTAGGGCCTGTTACTTCCACTTCAATATAGCTAAGCCCACGAACACCAATATCAATACTTGGTGTATCTAAACTTATCATGGCGCTGTCGCTTATCAATATGCAATCAGCTTTTAATAATTCTTTATGTGACGCAACAAATTTTCCCAGGTTAGGAGAACCGATTTCTTCTTCACCTTCAATACAGAACTTGATATTGTTCTGCAAAGTGTTTGTCTGTATCAAAGTTTCCAATGCTTTCACATGCATATAAACCTGTCCTTTATCATCGCAACTGCCACGGGCAAAAATTTTCCCATCAATTATTACAGGTTCAAACGGGCCGCTTTTCCACAGTTCTAATGGTTCTGCAGGCTGCACATCATAGTGGCCGTACACCAGTACCGTTGGTTTGGATGGGTCAATAATTTTTTCTGCATACACTACAGGATGCCCGTCGGTAGGATATATCTCCGCTTTATCAACACCAGCTTCCATCAAACGTTGCTTCACTGCTTCCGCACATTTTATCATATCCGCTTTGTTTTCGCTTTTAGCGCTGATGCTTGGTATTCGCAGCAGTTCAAGCAATTCATTTAAAAAACGGTCTTTATTTTTTTCCTGGTAATCTTTCCAAACCTGCATATACAAATTTTTAATGGTGAATTATTGGGCGGTAAATGTAAGCGATTTTATAAATGGAGTTATTTCTTTTCGGCTAACAAAATCTTTTGTGAAAGTGCGAAAAATTTTTTTGGTTAAGAAAAACACCTCGTTATATTTGTTCCCAGATTGATTGCCAATTTATCAGCCTTTGTTTTAGTTGTAACAAGCTTACCTCTATGCAAAGGCTGAGTCCATTTTAGAAGGCTTCGTCTCAAAAAAAAAGCGCTCTATTAACAGCGCTTTTTTATAAATTAATTTTCAGGTACTACTCTTTCATATTGCTCTGCTACAAATTGCCAGTTTAATACTTTCCAGAAGCTGTCAATATAATCTGCTCTTTTATTTTGGTATTTTAAATAGTAAGCATGTTCCCACACATCAAGCCCAATAAGCGGAGTGCCTTTTATTTCACTTACATCCATCAATGGGTTATCCTGGTTTGGTGTAGAACCAATTTTTAATGCTTTGTCTTTATCAACATATAGCCATGCCCAACCGCTGCCAAACCTTGCCTTTGCTGCATCGTTAAATTTGTTTTAAAAGCATCCACAGTGCCAAAAGCTTTAGTGATGGCATCTGTTAATTTACTGCTTGCCTGCGTTGCTTTAGGCGACAGGCTTTTCCAGAACATTTCATGGTTGTAATGGCCACCGGCATTGTTACGCATTTTTGTGCTGTATTTGGAAATGCCACTTAAAATTTCTTCAATGTTTTTGTGTGCGGCGGCACTTTCTGCATGTATCGCTTCATTCAGATTTTTGCAGTAAGCAGCAGCATGTTTGGTATAATGTATTTCCATTGTAAGAGCATCAATGGATGGTTCCAGTGCATTGTAACTGTATGCCAGCGGTTGTTGCTTAAAAGCTTCATGAATAACAGGCACCCTGTTTTTGTCTGCTGCAAATAATTTATTTACTGAAGGGCCGGCAATGAGAGCGCCAGCGGCAACTGTGGCCGATGAGGTAATAAATTTTCTTCTCGATGTATTCTTCATAATATAAAATTTAGGATGATAAATTTAACCAATCTCTTTGGTACGCCTTAACCTGTTTGCAATGGGTACAAATAATTTGCCAATACTTTTAAAAAGGCGGTAATAAGCTTCTTTATTGAACAGTTGTGAATCATGCATGGCTTTATAAGTAAGAAATGCACCGACAGGTATAAGGACAATTATTGCCATCCACATACCAAAGAAGACAGATGTAATATTCTCTTTGGCAAATTTTTCCCCAAAAATATTCAGCAGGTGAAACAGGATAAAGAAAATAATGGCCACTACCAATGGCATTCCCAGCCCGCCTTTGCGGATGATGGAGCCAAGCGGTGCCCCAATAAAAAATAGTACCAGGCAGGCAAGCGAAAATGAAAATTTGCGGTGCCATTCAATTTCAGTATATCTTGCTTCCAGCTTTTTATTATCCCAATCGCCACCGGTAAACTGGTAAGTATTTTTTAAAGAGTTGGTAAGGCTTACTGCCTGGTTAAAAACCATTTCCCTTAACGAATCAGGTATAATATCAGTAAATGTTTTTATTGTCTTTTTGGCAGCAACAGATTTCTTCCACACACTGTCGGGCAGGTTGTTGTATTGAAGGCTGTTGGCTATTTCCTTATTTAATTTTTTCCTTACACTGTCCTGCACCGTTCTTAATGAATCAATTGTGTGGTTGAGCTGCCGTATGGTAAGCATCCTTGCGTCATTTTGAAATACCGTGTCAGATGTTTTTCTTATTTGCAGCGATGATACATCAAATAGTTTTTTATATTCTTTAAAACCCACCCTGATAAATTCGCTGGCAGTATCAAAGCTGTTGCCACGTTCCTGGTAGCGGTAACCATTTTGTAAAGTAAATTCCAGGTATCGCTTATCAGGGGAAATACTCATGACTCCTTTTTCTGCCACAATGCTGTTATCCTGTAAGGCATTTTGTATTTCAAATATCATCACATTGTGAATCGTCTTTTGATCTTTATCTTTTTTGCCCACTTTAATAGCATAGCCAGGTATTTGTGTATAAAACCTTCCTTCTTTTAAATCAAGTGCCGGTTTTTTATAAAAGATGTCGTAATACAATGTTTTAAATTGAAGGTTGGCCACAGGTATCACGTTGTTGGCAAAAAAGAAACTTACAATGCAGAGAAAGATGGCGAAAACAATAAGCGGCCGCATAAACCGCAAGAGAGAAATGCCGGATGATTTAATAGCAACGAGTTCAAAACTTTCGCCAAGGTTGCCAAATGTCATGATAGAAGAAATAAGTATGGCGATAGGTATTGCTAAAATGAGCAGAGAGGCACTGGCATACCATAGAAATTTGAAAACGGTGAGAAGGTCAAGGTCTTTGCCCACCAGGTCATCAATATACTTCCACAGGCTTTGCATCATCAACATAAACAATGCAATAAAAAAAGTAACGATGAATGGCCCGATGAAAGCCTTGAAAACAAGCTTGTCTAATTTTTTTATCATACAGCCGGCGAAGGCAGTTATTTAAAAGTTATGTTTACAGTCTAATACCAACTTGATTTGCTAATTCCGATAGCTATCGGAACAAAGGACTAAGGTAAATTTTAGTTGGTATTATGCCTATCTAAAATCACTCTAAACTAAATACTGGTTATATTCGGCATAAGTGCAATAACAATGGATACAAAAATAGCCCTTTCTGCCAAGGAACTTGAACTGGTTTGCAATGCAGACTGGATTTTAACTAAACATGCACTGATACAAAAGCTGTACGGCTTGTTTGGTGAAGTAGTGCAGGTAAACGAAATTTTTTTGAAAGCGAATAAAGATCATTTGCCTGCCGAAGTGTTTATCAATCCGCCCAAAATATCCAAAGGAGAAAATTACAGGCTGCTTCCATATGTAATGCTTGATTACCCAAGGTATTTTAATAAAGATGATGCCATTGCTATCCGTACTTTTTTCTGGTGGGGAAATTTTTTTAGTGTGAACCTGCAACTAAGCGGCAGCTTTAAAGCAAATGCTGCTGAAACACTTCATCAAAACTTTGAATGGCTGCAACAAAATGGGTACTATGCCTGCATACATGAAGAACCATGGGAGCATCATTTTGATGAAAACAATTTTGTATCCGTAAGTACAATAAATAAAAATGATTTTTGGGCTATGCTGCAACGTAAGCCATTTGTAAAACTGGCAAAGAAAATCCCTTTACAGCAATGGCAGGATGCTCCAATGTTTTTTGTGAAAACTTTTGAGGAACTGGCCGGATTGATAAGTAACCATTAAGCGCCCAGGCGGTGAAACAGGTCTTTCACCTGGTATTCCCACAACTGGCTTTGGTCCTTTATCTCTTTTTTTTCAGCAAAATCTTTTATTATAAGAATGGTTTGGTTGGTTACTTCCGACCTGTCAATGCTGAATTCAAAATATTCTTCTTTGGGAGATGTCATCCAGTGAAAACGTACAAGTTTATCTTCTTCATTTTCCATTAATTGTGCTTTATCTGTGTTGCCATTCCATGAAAAACTGAAAATGCCGTCCCGCTCATCCACCTGGTCTGCAAACCATTCCTGTAAACCAGCCGGGGTTCTTAAAAATTCATACAAAATCCTTGGTGAACACCTTACAGGATATTCCAGCGTATATAAAACTTTCTTACTCATCCCATTTAATTAATTCATTCTTCAATAGTGCAATAATAACAAATAAAATGTGGGAACAAAATATTTTCTCAACTATTTTTGTTTTACAATTGGGTGCCGAAAGTTAAACAGTTTAACCTGCTGTCTTCTTCATCACCCATAAATAAAAATTTTTTTTCAGGTGTGGGAAAACGTTTACATTTAGTATGACGAAATGTAGCTTTCATTAAACACTAACCTGTGAATTGCCATATTAACTAAATTTCTTTAAAACCAAAGGCTTATGAGTATGCGACAGTTAAAAATAACTAAGTCCATTACCAATCGTGAGAGCCAGAGTTTGGAAAAATACCTACAGGAAATTGGTAAGGTTGAATTGATTAACCCGGAAGAAGAAGTAAAGCTGGCCGTAAAAATTAAACAGGGCGATGAAAATGCCCTGGAACGGCTAACCAAAGCAAACCTCCGCTTTGTGGTATCTGTTGCCAAGCAATATCAAAACCAGGGACTTACTCTGGCTGACCTGATCAATGAAGGAAATGTAGGTTTAATAAAAGCAGCACGGCGCTTTGATGAAACCCGGGGCTTTAAATTTATTTCTTATGCGGTGTGGTGGATACGGCAAAGTATATTACAGGCATTGGCAGAGCAATCAAGGATTGTGCGGTTGCCTTTAAACAAAGTGGGGCTAACCAACCGCATCAGTAAGGCATATTCTCAATTAGAACAGGAATATGAAAGAGAACCTACAGCAGATGAAATAGCATCTTTGCTCAATGTGGGTACAGAGGAAGTGTCTGCAACGCTTGGCGCTTCTGCAAGGCATATAAGTATGGACCAGCCTTTTTCAGAGGGCGAAGATGGTTCGTTGATTGATGTACTTGCCAATCCAAATGCGGAGGAAACTGATATACAAATGGTATTTTATGATTCTTTATCACAAGAGATCAATCGTTCTTTAAATACACTTACCGAAAGGCAAAAAGAAGTGATACGTTATTTCTTTGGTATTGGTGTTGACCATGCCCTGAGCCTTGAAGATATTGGCGAACGCTATAACCTTACAAGGGAAAGGGTACGGCAAATAAAGGATAAAGCAATCACCAAATTGAGAGCCGTATCGAGATGCAAATTGCTACGGCCATATTTAGGTTCATAGAATGTATATTTGCAATCCTGATTTAAATTTTTAAGTGAACCTTGGTTCACTTTTTTTATAGGGATTTGGTATGATCCCGATAGCTATCGGGATGAAAGGGTATGATTGGGATCTTTGATTATGAGTTTTTTCTTTAATTGTAAAGCGATTATGATAGAGGAAAATTATAAGTATTCTGATCTTACAAAAACTATCATTGGATTGGCGATGAAGGTTCATAGAAAATTGGGGCCAGGGTTTCCGGAAATTATTTATAAGAGAGCATTAATAATTGAGTTGAAAAGAGCAGGTCTGTCATTTGTGGTAGAGAAAGAGCAAGAGATTTTTTATGATGAAGAAAGTATAGGAGCAAGACGGGTTGATATTTTGGTGGAAGATAAAGTATTACTTGAATTGAAGGCAATTTCAGAATTCAGGCCAATTGATTTCAGCCAGATACAAAACTGCCTCGAAGTATTTAAAATTGAAGTGGGCTTATTAATAAATTTTGGCGCCATGAGCCTTCAATTCAAACGTTTTGTAAACAGTAAAATTCAATAATCATACAAATCATATCAATCAAAATGTAATCATCATAAAAAATAAAATCAATACATCATCAATAAATAATCATCATTAAATAATTCTTCATAATCACCATACATGTTTAATTCACTATCAGAAAAATTAGAATCCGCCTTTAAAAACCTAAAAGGCGAGGGCCGTATTAATGAACTCAACATTGCCAATACAGTAAAAGATATCCGCAGGGCATTGGTTGATGCTGATGTAAACTATAAAATAGCGAAAGAGTTTACAGATAAAGTAAAGGAGAAGGCACTTGGTTCAAAGGTATTGCTGGCAGTAAATCCAGGCCAGCAGATGGTGAAAATTGTGCAGGATGAATTAACGGAATTAATGGGTGGCACAGAAAGTGACTTTAACATCACCGGCAATCCTGCCATTATTTTAATTGCAGGTCTGCAGGGTAGTGGTAAAACAACTTTTAGTGGAAAGCTGGCCAACTATCTTAAAACAAAAAAAGGCAAATCGCCATTGCTGGTGGCAGCAGATATTTACAGGCCTGCGGCGATTGACCAGTTGGAAGTATTAGGTGGACAAATAGGCGTGGATGTGTATGCTGAGAGAGAAAATAAAGATGCCGTTTCTATTGTGCAAAATGCTATTAAAGAAGCCAAATCAAAAAACAAAAATGTAATCATTATAGATACTGCAGGCCGCCTTGCTGTGGATGAAGTAATGATGACTGAGGTAGCGGATATTAAAGCAGCTATCAACCCACAGGAAATATTGTTTGTGGTGGATAGTATGACAGGGCAGGACGCAGTAAATACCGCTGCAGCATTTAATGAACGCCTTGATTTTAGTGGTGTGGTATTGACCAAATTAGATGGTGATACAAGAGGTGGTGCGGCGCTTTCAATAAAATACACAGTAAACAAGCCCATTAAATTCAGCAGCAGCGGCGAAAAGATGGAAACGCTGGATGTGTTTTATCCGGAAAGGATGGCACAGCGTATTTTGGGCATGGGTGATATTGTGAGCCTTGTAGAAAAAGCACAGGAGCAATTTGATGAGGCTGAAGCAAAAAAACTGGAGAAGAAGATCCGTAAAAACCAGTTTGACTTTGAAGATTTTAAGACCCAGCTACAGCAGATAAAAAAGATGGGCAACCTTAAAGACCTGCTGGGCATGATACCTGGTGTGGGCAAGCAGGTAAAAGACCTGGATATAAACGATGATGCTTTTAAAGGCATTGAAGCCATGATAAATTCAATGACACTGGAAGAAAGAAGAAACCCAAATGTTATTAACCCAGGCCGTAAATTACGTATTGCAAAAGGCAGTGGTAAGGATATTGCTGAACTGAACCAGTTTTTAAAACAGTTTGAGCAAATGAAAGATATGATGAAGATGATGAACAAAATGCCCATGGGCCGCAGCATGCCGGGAATGATGGGGAAAAGATAATAATACTCAATATACATGAAGTAATAAGAAGCCTCAAACGGGGCTTCTGTTTTTTACCAGATAGTTGTACTTTTATTTCTACAAGCAGCAACCTTTTATAACCATTGCCCGATAATACAGCTGACCAGTAAAGAGAAAAAGTATTTTAAGGCTAATTACAAAACAGGATACTTTGCCAGAGCGGCAGCAACTCAAACATATCATTCAGGGTTGCGTACAAGCAAACAGGCAGAGCCAGAAAGAGTTTTATCAACTCTACTATGGCTTTGCAATGGGTATTAGTATGCGTTATTGTAATACACATGACGATGCTATGGAAGTGGTAAATGACAGCTTCCTTAAAATTTTCCGAACACTTCCACAGTTTCAGCCCCGGCACGAAAATTTTGAAGCATCCCTGATGGGCTGGATGAAAAGCATCATCGTTAATACTGCCATTGACCATTTCCGGAAAAACAAGAACAATTATTTAGTTGGCGACATACAGGAAGAGCACCTGGAAATGACTGATGCAGTAGCTACGGCAATTGACCGGATGAGTTACAAAGAAATAATAGAACTGGTGCAGCAGTTATCGCCGGGCTACAGGGCAGTATTCAATTTATATGTTATTGATGGCTTTAAACATGAGGAAATAGCAAGGCGGTTAAATATTTCTGTAGGCACATCAAAATCAAACCTTGCAAAGGCAAGAGCCAATATTCAAAAGATGCTGAAAGAAGCAAACCTTAAATTTTATGAACAGCAAAAAGCAGTTTGACCATATTGAAGAGAGGATAAAGCAGGCTGCCGGAAACAACCTGCCAGCTTTTGATGAAAAGGGTTGGCAATTGATGGAAGCAAAGCTTGATAATGAAAATAGAAAACGCAGGCCGTTTTTGTGGTGGATCGTATTGCCATTGCTGATAGCCGGCACATGGGGTGGCTATCAATTATTAAAAACACCTGGTAAAGAGATTGCAAAAGTAGTGGCAGCCAAAAAAGTAATAGACAAACAGGATGACAAAGCTATAGCAAACCTGGATAGTGAAAAGGTTATGGTTGATGAGAGTAATGATAAGAATAAGAATGCAATTGAGGTAACAAATGATTTAAAAAAAGCAAGCAACGAAACAATACAAAATGAAAACAGTAATAAATTAAATACAGCCAGTAGCAAAACAGTTATAGATAAAACCAATGATGAAAACAGCCAATTGGTTCATCCTGCAAAAACAAAAGGGACAAATAAGGGTAAAATAGTAACACAAGCTTCCGGTGGCTCAATTGATGATGCGGTTGCAGGTAAAGGTGATGCTGTTGATTTAAAAAGCAGTGTTGCAAAAGCAGATAAAAATGCAGTAGACAAATCTGTGAATGATGTAGAAAACGTTGCCGCTAATGATAAGCCTGCAGTAGACGAAACCAAGCCGGTAGTGCAACAAAAAGCTGATGATAAAAAGTTGGTAGTTGTGAAAGAAGAAGTAAAACAGGAAAAGAAAAAAGAGGCAAAAGAAAAAGATAAAAAATCAAATAAGGGCTTTTACATATTGGCAACTGGAGGTACAGATGCAGGCAGCACCAGGTTATTTTCCTACTCCAATTGCAGCATTAAACCCAAATATGGTATTGGCGTTGGATACCAACTCGGTAACAGGTTTAGTGTGCAAACAGGTTTTTATGCAAGCAGCAAAAAATATGTAGCCGGGAAAGCGATTACGCAACCAAGCCAGACCCTTACTGGGACTACCTTACAAAAGTAAAAGCAACCTGTCTTATTTATGAAATACCCCTTACTGTAAAAGTTGATTTGATAAGAAAGCCATCATTTACCTTTTATGGCACGGTTGGATCTTCTTATTACATTATGAAAACAGAGGATTATGACTATGTGTACAACTACTATGGACAGGAGCATGAATATGCATGGAAATATACCGGCAACAGGCATTTTTTTTCTACGCTGAATTTCTCCATCGGGATAGAGAAAAAACTGTCAAATAAATTTTCTCTGCTTGCCGAGCCTTCATTTGGCATCCCTTTAAAGGGAGTGGGCGATGGCAAAGTAAAATTGTATTCTTCGGCATTACAGGCGGGCATAAAATACAGGTTTTAAAAGCCAGGCTGGCAGTTTTTAAGCCATCGTTTCTATCATATCAGGAATAATTACAGGCAAATCAGGCTGGTGCAGAACGGGGTCATTAAATATTTGGATATTTTTAAACAGTCTGTTATCTTCGCCGTCCCTTGTTTAAGGTGGAATTAAACCCTATTATGTAACCCAAAAAAATGTCTATTTTTTATGGCTGTTAAAATGAGACTGCAACGCCATGGCTCTAAAAAGAGGCCATTCTACTTCATCGTAGTAGCAGATGCAAGAAGCCCACGTGATGGCAAATTCATTCAAAAACTTGGTACGTACAATCCGCTGACCGTTCCGGCTACCATCCAGATCGATCGTCAGAAAGCATTGGACTGGTTGCACAAAGGTGCTCAACCAACCGATACTGTACGCCGCATCCTTTCTTTTAAGGGTGTATTGTATTTGAAACATTTGCTTCGTGGTGTTACCCTTGGTTTGTTTGATGAATCAGTTGCCATGCAGAAGTTTACTGTGTGGACCTCTGAACATGATACCCATGTAGCGAAGCGCCATGCTGCCCACAAAAAAGCAAGAAGGGACGACCGCAATCAACCTGTCGTAAGAAAGGTTGAAACTGCAACTGCATCCTGAAGCTCCGGCGGCTCCGGCAGAAGAAGCAAAAACAGAAGAATAATAATCTCTGTTAAGAAATTCTTTAAGCAATCTCTTTTTGGAGGTTGCTTTTTTTTATTCGTTTCAGTACCCAGTACTGAGTACTAAGTACTGAACACATGAACCAATATTTTAAAATAGGAAAATTGGCCGCCAGTCATGGACTAAACGGTGATATAGTTTTGCAGCACAGCCTCGGCAAAAAAACTTCATTGAAAGGCCTGGAAACAATTTTTGTGGAAGACAGCAAGGATAATTTTATGCCTTACTTTATTACTTCCGCATCTATAAAAAACGATAAAGAAGTTTTTATAAAGATCGAAGGCATTGATACAAAAGAAACAGCCCGTAAACTCACTCCTAAAGAAGTATGGATAACAGAAGACGACTTTAAAAAATTTGCTGCCAAATCTTCACCCATTTCCATGCTTGGTTTTCATTTAATAAACGATGATGACGAAGATTTAGGAGAGATACTAGAAGTAATTGAACAGCCACACCAGATTTTGTGTTCCATTTTATTAGATGGTAAAGAAGCATTGATACCCATTCATGATGAATCGCTGGATAAGATTGATAAGAAAAACAGGAAAGTATTTGTAACACTTCCTGATGGCTTGCTGGATATTTACCGCTGATAAATTTTGTACCTTGGTAATGTGAATAAAGTTCCTCAACGCATAGTGGCCCATTTCGATCTTGACTCTTTTTTTGTGTCAGTAGAGATTTTAAATGATCCTTCACTGAAAGGCAAACCTGTGTATGTAGGTGGGCACGACAGGGGAGTGGTGGCAGCCTGTAGTTATGAAGCAAGAAAGTTTGGTATTCATTCAGGCATGCCCAGCAAACAGGCAAGGCTGCTTTGTCCGCAGGCTATTGCATTAAGAGGAACGAGGGGAGAGTACAGCCGTTACTCAAGATGGGTTACGCAGATTATTGCTGCCAAAGCACCACTGTTTGAAAAAGCATCTATTGATGAATTTTATCTTGACCTGACCGGAATGGAGAAATTTTTTAATCCACTGCAATGGACAATTGACCTGCGTAAACAAATAATGGATGAAACACGGTTTGCCCATCTCCTTTGGTTTATCATCCAATAAAATGATGGCTAAAATTGCCACCAACGAAGCCAAGCCCAACGGCTACCTGCAAATACCTTTTGGAAAAGAAAAAGAATTTTTAGCACCGTTGATGGTTGATAAAATCCCCGGTGTGGGTGAGCATACACATGCAGTATTAAAATCAATGGGTATTTATACCATCGGCGACATCAATAAATTTACTGCTGATGAACTGGAAGAAAGAATTGGTAAATGGGGTATTGATCTGTGGCATAAAAGTTTTGGTATCCACAACAGCGAAGTACAGCAATACCATGAAGCAAAATCCATCTCTTCTGAAAATACTTTTGAAGAAAATAAAACGGATATTGATTTTTTAATGAGTGAAATTGTAAGGCTCACAGAAAAAATTGCCTTTGAATTGCGGCAGGATGGAAAAACAGCAGGCTGTATAGCAGTAAAGATCCGTTACCCTGATTTTGAAACCTCCTCCAAACAAACAACTGTTCCCTACACTTCTTCTGATGATGAAATAATTCCTGTTGCAAAAAAACTATTTCATCAATTGTATAAAAAAGGCCAACCGGTAAGGTTGCTTGGTGTAAAGCTGAGTGAACTTACCAATGAAGCCATACAAACAGATTTATTTGAGAATAAAGAAAAGAAAACAGATTTGTACAAAGCCATTGATGATGTGAAAAACCGGTTTGGGAAACTGAAAATAAAAAGGGCTTCATCAAATTAATTGAATATAGCCTTCCTTATAAAGTAAAACGATAATATACCTTTCTTTCCACATACCAACCGTGCCTACATTTTCGTTACTTTGCAGGCTTTCAAAATAACTTCAAAAAAGCTGGTTTTTAAGCCTTAATGTGGCTTTTTTCATCAAACAACAGTCTTAACAGTACTAAATAAGATAAAAATATGTGTGGAATTGTAGGATACACCGGCCCAAGAGAAGCTTACCCGATTGTAATTAAAGGATTAAAAAGACTGGAATACCGTGGCTACGACAGTGCCGGTGTGGCATTACTGAATGGCGGGCTGAAAGTATATAAAAAGAAAGGCAAAGTGGCCGACCTGGAAGAATCCGTAGTGGGCGAAGACCTGCATTCTCATATTGGTATTGGCCATACACGTTGGGCCACTCATGGCGAACCAAACGACAGCAATGCACATCCTCATACCAGCTGCCAGTGGTAAACTGGCCATGATACACAATGGTATTATTGAAAACTATGCCCAGTTAAAAAAAGAACTGCTAAATAAAGGTTACCATTTACCAGCGATACTGATACGGAAGTATTGCTGAATTTTATTGAAGATATTAAGAAAGAATAATGAGTGCAGCCTGGAAGAAGCAGTAAGGATTGCATTGAAAAGGATTACCGGCGCTTATTGTATTTTATTGATTGATGAAGACGATCCAGAAACAATTATTGCTGCAAGAAAAGGAAGCCCGTTGGTGATTGGTGTAGGTAAAGGCGAACATTTTTTAGGAAGTGATGCAAGCCCTATGCTGGAATACACCAAGGAAGTGGTGTATGTAAATGATTATGAACTGGCCATTGTAAAACCAGATGAACTGATTTTAAAAAACCTGGGCAACGAAAAGATTACTCCATTTATTACCAAGCTGGATATGGAACTGGCAGCAATTGAAAAAGGCGGCTACGATCATTTTATGCTGAAAGAAATTTTTGAACAACCCAGCACCATTCATGATTGCTTACGTGGCCGGTTAGATGCTTCAGAAGGCATCATCCGCATGAGTGGTGTGCAGAATAATATTGAAGCTTTTAAAAATGCCAAACGCATTATGATTGTTGCCTGCGGTACCAGCTGGCATGCAGGTTTGGTGGCTGAATATATTATTGAAGAACTTTGCCGCATACCGGTGGAAGTGGAATATGCTTCTGAATTCCGTTACCGCAATCCTGTTATCAATAAAGGAGATATTATCATTGCCATTTCACAAAGTGGCGAAACAGCAGATACATTAGTGGCCATTGAAAAAGCAAAAGAACAAGGCGCTATCATTTTTGGTATTGTAAATGCAGTTGGTTCTTCTATTGCAAGGATTAGCCATGGCGGTGCTTATACACATGCCGGCCCGAAATTGGCGTAGCCAGTACTAAAGCATTTACCGGCCAGTTGGCAGTGCTTACTATGATGGCATTGAAAATTGCAAAAGAAAATAGAACCATCACTGATGAACGTTATCCGTCAATTATTATTTGAACTGGAAGCAGTACCGGAAAAAGTAGAAGCATTATTGAATAATGCTGCAGCAATAAAAGTCATTGCTGAAAAATATAAAGATTCCTCTAATGCCTTGTTCCTTGGCAGGGGCTACAATTTCCCCATTGCTTTGGAAGGTGCATTAAAACTGAAAGAAATTTCTTACATACATGCAGAAGGTTATCCTGCTGCTGAAATGAAACATGGTCCGATTGCATTGGTTACAGAAACATTGCCAGTAGTATTTGTTGCTACTAAAGATACCTACCACGAAAAAATTGTAAGCAATATGCAGGAGATAAAAGCCCGTAAAGGAAAAGTAATTGCCATTATCACCGAAGGCGATGAAGTAATTCCCGGCATTGCAGATGATGTGTTTTATGTGCCGCCTGCTGATGAAATTATTGCACCGATGTTAAGTGTGATTCCATTGCAGTTGCTTTCTTATTATGTAGGTGTTGCAAAAGGATATGATGTGGATATGCCGAGGAATCTGGCAAAGAGTGTAACGGTGGAATAATACACCCCTCCGCCCCTGAAGGGGAACTTTGGAGTTCATAATTCATAACAGTCTTCCTATTTTGCAGGAAGTATATAATTAAAATTGCTAATAGTCCCTTTTGGAACTATCCCGATTTATCGGGAAGAGGTTTAGGACATTAGCTGGGCTATGAATATCATCAAAAAACATCCTGTAAACGAACTGGGCTATAATTTTATAGAACCAAAATATCTCCCCAAAGGAAAAGATGAATATTACCTGCGCTTTGCAGCAAAACCCCAGGCATAAAGAATTACCGCAATCTCACTTCTGCAGAAATAGAAGTACTGGTAAGAAATAATAATACTTCAGATGACTGGAATAAAATATTGGTTTCAAAATTCTTCAGGCCAGAGCTGGTAAAGAATTGTGAGTTTCATGGGCTCATCCGCATTGGTAAATTAGAGCCATACTACCTGGAGTTTCATAATTTAAGAATGCCGGTTGGTTTATACAATTGCAAAATTATCAGTTGCGATTTTGGCGATAATGTAAGTATTGATAATGTAAATTATCTAAGCCATTACATTATTGGTAACGAAGTGATGATTGCTAATGTAAATGAGCTGGCATCAACCGATAAAGGAAAATTTGGAAATGGTATTTTAAGTGATGGCGAAACAGAAAAGCAACGGGTGGTGATGGAACTCTGCAATGAAAACGGTGGCAGGCGTGTGATGCCCTTTGATGGTATGTTGCCGGGTGATGCATATTTGTGGAGCAAATACATTGCAGATGAAGAACTGATAAATAAGTTTATAGAATTTACGGATAAAAAGTTTGACAGCAGGCGTGGACGCTATGCTGAAATCGGCGACAGAACGGTGATTAAGAATTGTAAGATCATTAAAGATGTAAAGATTGGAACTGATGCTTATTTAAAAGGTGCCAATAAATTAAAGAACCTCACTATTAAAAGTGATGAAGAACGTACTTCACAAATTGGCGAAGGTTGTGAATTAGTAAATGGTATTATTGGATATGGCTGCAGAATTTTTTATGGCGTAAAGGCGGTGCGTTTTGTGATGGCATCACATTCGCAATTAAAATATGGTGCAAGGCTGATCAATTCCTATCTGGGTAATAACTCTACCATTTCCTGTTGTGAAGTGTTGAATTCGTTGATATTTCCTGCTCATGAACAGCATCACAACAATTCATTTTTATGTGCAGCATTGATAATGGGCCAAAGCAATATTGCAGCAGGTGCTACCATCGGCAGCAACCACAACAGCCGCAGCCCTGATGGTGAAATAGTTGCCAACCGTGGTTTTTGGCCAGGCTTGTGCGTAAGTTTAAAGCACAATTCAAAATTTGCATCCTTTACTATTTTAGCAAAAGGCGATTACCCTGCTGAATTAAATATTCCTGTGCCTTTTAGTTTGGTAAGTAATGATGTAAGCAATAATAAACTGGTGGTGATGCCGGGCTACTGGTTTATGTACAATATGTATGCGTTGGAACGCAATGCATGGAAATATGTGGACAGGGACAGGCGTACAGATCGCATTCAGCATATTGAATATGACTACTTGGCACCGGATACCATCAATGAATTATTCAGTTCGCTGCAATTGCTGCAATCTTTAGCAGTAGATGAAAAAGGTGTGGCTGAAGTAAAAGGATGGGAAAATACTTCCCGTAAAACAGAAGTTATTAAAGTGCCGCAAAGTATTGCTTTGTTTAAAGAGCTGGTGCAGTATTATGGTGTGATGGAAATTGTAAAACATATCCGCCAGAATAAATTTGCTTCGTTTGATGAATTGAAAAAAACCTTATCCGCTAAAGTGCAGCGAAGCCAGTGGCTCAATATTGGCGGCCAGTTGATGATGATGGATGATGTAAATAAATTTATCCGTTCTGTAAAGGGTGGCAAAATAAATGACTGGAATAGTGTGCATGATTTTTACCGTAAACAGGGAGAAGTGTATGAAACAAATAAATTGCACCATGCTTATACTTCTTTGCTTGAAATATTAAACATTACACCAAAACAATTTACTCCCGATTTATTAAAACAATTATTACAGCAATTACTTACCACCCGTGAATGGATGTGCAAAGGCATTTATGATTCAAGAGCAAAAGATTATACCAATCCTTTCCGCAAAATGATATATGAAACAAATGAGGAAATGAATA
Organism: uncultured Chitinophagaceae bacterium; assembly: GCA_963814445.1. GTDB lineage: Bacteria > Bacteroidota > Bacteroidia > Chitinophagales > Chitinophagaceae > Ferruginibacter. The sequence continues at coordinate 55,169 of CAWFCU010000025.1, read as the reverse complement.
AAGTGCTTGGCCGTTTGGAGGATAATAGTTTTATTCAGCAGCAAATGGGTGAATTGGATAAACTGAAGAAAGAAATTAAAGTCAGTCAGCAGAAAGCTTTCTTTATAAACCTATAAGGTTTTGCAGAGCTGACTGCCAGCCTGGAACAGCAAACCTTATAGGTTTTATTTCCAATCCATCAGTTCCACCAGCGTTTTCTTTTCTAAAATTTTAAGTGTGGCATCCCTTGTTTGCACCATGGCTTTATTAAGCCCGCAGGTGGCTTCATCGCAATCCTTGCATTTCTCATAAAAGTTGATGCTTACGCAGGGTATCAATGCTATTGGCCCGCCAACAAGGCGTATGGCCTGGGCAAGCGTTGTTTTTTTAGGGTGATTTATCAGGAAATAGCCTCCGCCCTTTCCTTTCTTGCTGTCCAGCACACCATTTTGCTTCAGTTCCAGCAGGATAGTTTCTAAGAATTTGATAGGGATCTTCTTTTTTACAGAGATCTCCGAAATTAAAACCGGCCCTTCCCCGTATTTGGCAGCCAGGTAACCAAGTGCTTTTAGTGCGTATTGTGTCTTCTTCGATAACATGCCGAAAAGGTAAATAAAAAATTAATCCCGATGGCTATCGGGAAAAAATAAAATAAAACTCTACCAACTTTATGGACTAATGACTATATTTGCCTTCTAAAAATTTACCATTATGAGTTTACGTCTTGGGGATATTGCTCCCAATTTCAAAGCAAAAACGTCTTTAGGCGAAATTGATTTTTATGAATACCTCGGTGATTCATGGGGGATTTTGTTTTCTCATCCTGCAGATTATACACCTGTTTGTACTACTGAACTGGGCCGTACTGCAGCATTAAAAGAAGAATTTGCAAAGCGTAATGTAAAAGTGCTGGCACTTAGTGTTGATCCTGTTGACAAGCATCTTGGCTGGATCGGCGACATCAATGAAACACAAAATGTAACTGTTGATTTTCCCATTATTGCTGATGATGACAGGAAGGTTTCTGAATTATATAGTTTTATTCACCCTAATGCTTCAGCAACTGCCACCGTTCGTTCGCTGGTAATTATTGCACCAGATAAAACAGTAAAGCTTATCATTACTTATCCTGCTTCTACCGGAAGAAATTTTGTGGAAGTATTAAGAGTGGTTGACTCATTACAATTGACAGCTAACTACAGTGTTGCTACGCCAGCCAACTGGGCACACGGTGAAAGAGTAATTGTGGTTCCTGCTGTAAGCACAGAAGATGCAATAAAGAAATTTCCTAAAGGCGTGGAGATTGTAAAACCATATTTGCGTTATACACCACAACCGAATTTAGATTGATGAATTAAAATAATATTTTTAAAACAAGCAGCCTGCATTTACAGGCTGTTTGTTTTTTTAGGTAAATACAGTACGAATATTTTTCGTAGTAACACGTGTCAAGACGGAGGAGCTATAGTCTTTTAATGCCTGATATTTTTTTTCTTTTTGTACTACAATGCAAGGCGACATTAAAATACAGTCAATGTAATTATTCTGGTTTAGTATTTCATCTGTATTCTTAAATGTATAACGTACATTATCATACAACTTTATGAAAGTCGTAAGCATGTATTTTGACAAAAAATGTTTCGTGTGCCACTAACCAAGGCAGAGAAAAAAACTCGTCGCTACGAAGCTAAGTAAATGGAAGAGAATTAATTGTTGCCAAAAATTCTAATGTCTAAAACAGTAAGATTACCATAATTAATTCGGTCTTTTTTTGTCCATAATTGCTTCTTCTCAGTATCCCTTTTAGAAATATCCCATTCAAACGGCTCCTTGACAAAAACAGTTATTTGAACAGGAAAGATTTGTTTTGTATTTAAGCTATCATTCTCTTTTGGCTCTACAAATCTGAAAATAAAATAACCAAGCCGACTTTGACTATTTTTACTAGGATTAGCAGAAACCATTTTAATTTCTGGTTGTATTTCTTTTAAAAGAAGTTTTAAAGGCTTATTAATAAACCGTATTTTATTTTCTTTTAATTTAGATGCGTCTGCTACTGTTTTCATCAATTTCTGTGCACAACAACTGCTGTTAGTAAAAAGTATAATTGCAAGAAGGATTTTTAATGCTTGTTTCATATAGTTTAATGTTTTAAAATTAGTTACAATTGTTTGCTGAGTAGGTAATATTTCCATTTGCTGTTGAGGCTTTAGTACGCAACCGTACAAAGTTTCCATTGTTATCTTGTTTTAATAAAGCTATTCCAGAATCGTAATTATCTAAAATGTATGCCATTGCCATTTCTTCTGCTATAATACCATTAGCGACGTTACCAAATTCTATAGATGTTTTTACATTATCTAATAATGTGAAAACTGGGTCAGGAAAGTCTGGTGGATAACCCGGTACCTGTACTTTAGGATGATCAGCAACAAAGGTATTTGCCTTTATTAAATTTACAACAACTAAAGCATATAATGATCCGTCGGGAGCAAGCACAAAACGTTTATTATAGTTCGAGTGTGTATTATTTCGACTAATAAGTCCATATAAATCTCCAGCAGATGGAGGTTCATCATTAGGATGATTATGCAAATCTGCAAATGCGCCTGATAAATTTGTGTCAACACTTCCCTCACTGGTACTTCCCGTAGTCATTATTGATCTCGTTATTGTACTACCAGTTTTTCCAAAAGTAACCGCATGCTCATTTCCATCACTTGCAGCCGTTGTAATTTCTGTTTTAGCTGTATTAAAGACTTGTGTTTGAGAAAGTGTTTTAGCTGCATCTGCCAATGGTTTTGCAGTTGCACAAGGGTCATCTCCCAAATCTGTTGGTTCTACCCCCGGTGGCACCTCCTCCAAACAAGGATTAAACAAAGTATATAATGGGCCGCTGCCTCTTGTTGCAAGCCCTGCCCAGGGAAATGGTGTGCAAGGCCCATCGCCGCTACTTGAACCCCCACCATTTGAGCCGCCTGAAGAGATTATTGTTGAGCTCCATCCACTACTACCTGGTGCGTTTTCTTCTATGTGAATAATATCTGTTAAACAAATTGGCTTAGGCGCCGAAGGTGGTGACCCCGGTGACCCCGGTGAATTTGGTTCAGTCCATGTATAAGGCTTATCAGGTGCAAAACCCGTAAGCTGTCCACCGTTTGCATATGTCCAATCATTACCATCACCGTTATCACCACCACCTGTATCGCCGCCACCTGTATTACCACCCTCGCAATCACCATATACATACATTACCTTATCATTATTAACGGGATTGGTTTGCAACTCTATAAAAAAACTTGATGGTTTCTCAACTCCCGGATGCCAGTAATCAAACAACCTGTTATCATCTATTTTAAATACCTGGCTGTTCCATATCACTTTTTCATACTGCATCATTTTGGCTACAATTTTATCTGCATTTATTGCTGCTTCTTTATCAAAGCCATAGTTTACCCAATTACTGCTTTCAATTAATTTATACAATACTTCTATATCCAGCTTTACTTCCAGCAAGGCATTTACAAACTGTTTTTCATCCAGCACTATAGGTATTTCCACAATTTCATCACCCACTTCCCTTGCCAGTAAATTACCGGTGGGCTTGTCTCTTTTTATTTCAGCATACTTCCACAAAGGATAGCCAACGTTTACAACAAATTGTTCAATAAAAGGATGTTCTTTTTCTTTCACTTTTAAATCTTCAATAATTCTAATCAATTGTGGGCTGGCATTATCAGGCAGTTTTAAAAAACGTTCTATTACATTTTCGTAGTTTGGTTTAATGTCAACTTTTTTACAAGAATAAAATGTGGCAGCAAAAAACAACAATGCTGTCAATAACCACAAAACTTTTCGGTTAAAAATTGTAAGGTGCATAAAGTAGTTTTAAATTTTGTATGCAACATTATTTATACTACCTGAAATAAAAAAGGGTGTTTTAACGGTATTTTTTAGGGTGTTTTCACCCTCGTCTTGTAGTTGATATTCTACAAATTTTGTAGTACAGGTTTATGAAAAAGATGTGGAAATATATAATGGTGATGGAAAGAAAGATAGTGTGTTTGTAGTAAGATTTTGTTCTACGCCCTACGCCTGCGTTCGTGGCACACGAATGCAAATAAGATTATTTCTTCTTCTTCTTCATCTGCTGTATCAGCGCCCTTATATCTTTCGGCAACTCCGCAGTCAGATCAAAATTATTTCCGGCAGCATCAGTAAACTTCAATTCGTAAGAATGTAAAGCCACACAGTTTACTATTGGCCTTTCTTCCTCTTCTTTTTTGCTTAGGTTATATTTCTTTTTTATACGCCTGCGTTCGGCACACGAATGCAAATAAGATCATTTATTCTTCTTCATCTGCTGTATCAACGCCCTTATATCTTTCGGCAACTCCGCAGTCAGATCAAAATTATTTCCGGCAGCATCAGTAAACTTCAATTCGTAAGAATGTAAGGCCACACGGTTTACTATCGGTCTTTCTTCCTCTTCTTTTTTGCTTAGGTTATATTTCTTTTTTATAGAAGACAAACGGATCGGTGTGCCATCGCCATACAATGGGTCGCAGGCAATGGGATGCCCGATGTTTTTTGCATGAACACGTATCTGGTGTGTTCTTCCTGTATGTATCCTGAATTTTACGAGGGAATATTTTCCAAAACTTTCCTGCACTTCATACTCTGTCAATGATGGTTTGCCTTTTCGGTTTACTGTCATCAATCCTTTTTGTATTGGATGTTCCATTATCGGCCCATCAATGCTGCCGCTGTTTTGTGAAGGTGTTCCATGCACCAGCCCGAGATAATATTTCTCTACTGTTTTTTCTTCAAAGGCTTTGGATAAATATTTATGTGTGGCCTCATCTTTGGCAAATAAAATAATGCCGCTGGTTTCTTTATCCAAACGGTGTACGGTAAATATGCTACCGTACTTTTCAATCAATATATCTTTTAATGAAACTTCCGATTGTGTTCTGTCAGGAATGGACAACATTCCTGCAGGTTTATTTACTGCAACAAAATGTTCATTCTCAAAAATGATGTCGATATTTTTTTTCACTAACTAAACTTTCTAAACTTCTAAACAATCTAAACTCTAAACAATCTAAACCTCTAAACCCTACACCTTATTCCCTTTACCTTTTCCGGCAGCAGTTTTTTCTTTTACGGCAGCTTTTTCTTTCCCCGGAGTTTTTTTATAAGAAGCATTCATATACTTCAGCAACCTTACTTCTTTCTCACTTAAAAAACGCCACTTGCCTCTTTCCACATTTTTCTTGGTAAGGTTGGCATACATCACCCGGTCAAGCCCTTTTACATCATAACCCAACGATTCAAAAATACGGCGGACAATACGGTTGCGGCCGCTGTGTATCTCAATACCAACAATAGATTTATCCCTTGCATCTGCATATGCTAAGCTGTCTGCTTTTATTTCACCATCTTCTAATTGTAGCCCATTCAATATTTTTTCAAAATCAGCTTTTATCAACGGCTTGTCTAATTTAACCTCGTACATTTTGGTAATGTTATAACTGGGATGTGATAGTTTTTGTGTCAGTTCTCCATCATTGGTAAATAGTAAAACACCAGAGGTATTTCTGTCTAACCGGCCAATGGGGTACACCCTTTCGGTAGTGGCAGCTTTTATCAATTGCAATACTGTTCTTCTTCCCTGTGGGTCATCGGTGGTGGTAATAAAATCTTTGGGTTTATTTAACAGAATATAAACAAGGTTCTTTGTAACAAATAATTTTTTGCCATTGCAAAAAACTTCATCCTTATCACTTACTTTAAAAGCAGGTTCTTTTATTACCACACCATTCACTTTTACTTTTTCTGCTTTAATATATTCTACAGCTTCTCGTCTGCTGCAAACACCACAATGAGCCAGGTATTTATTCAGCGGCATATCAGCACCAGGTGTTGCTGCTTTCACAATTTTTGGTGCAGAAGGATGTGTAATTTTTCGTTCCGGATTTGGATTATCTGCAACCGGACCAACAGTAGTTTTTGAAGTGATAGCTTTGCTAACAGGCGTATTCAACGCTGCTTCTCTTTCAGCCGCCTTCATTTTTCTTTTTTCGTCGTAAAATTTATCAATGGCGGTGGCTCTTTCTTTTTTAGCCTTCTTTTTTTTCTGCCTATGCTCTTCTTTAATTACGCTGTTCTTTTTCTTTGGGACAAATTTCTGGAAATACGATTGAGCCATTTTTGAAGTGTTTTGCTGTTATTTCAACAGTAGTGAGGCGCTAAGGTACAACTTTTAGCCTTTGCGGTAGTATTTCCCACAAAGGCGCAAGTAAACAAAAGAATTTCCTGGATTCCTTTGTGGCTTTGTGGGAAACAAAACCAATTACAGGAAATACGATACTTTTGTTGCAAACAAAGCGGAATGGTTTTTGTCAAATATCAAGGCATGAAAAAAACAATTTTTATTATTGCAGCATTGTTTGCATGTATAGCAGTAAAGGCCCAACCAGCGGTTAGTGATTCAACCAATAAAGGGAAAGTAACCGTTATAAAAGACAGCCGTATTGATGTGCTGGAAAAAAAGGAAGCAGGGTTTAATGAAGCGATGAACCTGTTGCCAAAATCAGGGAAAGGTTACCGCCTGATGGTGTTAAGTACAACCGACCGGCCATTGGCAATGAAAGTAAGAGGGGAGTTGCTGCAACGCTACCCCGATCAAAAAATTTATATGATCTTTCAGCCACCAAATATCAAATTGAAATTTGGCAACTACCCGGAAAAAACCGATGCTGACAATGTGCGGAAGGACATGCTGAAGAGTAAAATAGTTACGGGCAATATTTATATCGTTCCGGATAAAATCGAAATAAAACCTGATAAAAGTAAAGATAGTAACGGCACCAGATAACCCGTTTATTACAACCTAAACAGCAATTTTACAGTGAGTGAAATTTTACAGCAGCAAATAAAAACGCTTTCAAAAAAATATGCCGCACAATTTATTGAAGTGCGCCATCATATCCACGCCAATCCTGAATTGAGTTACCAGGAATTTGAAACCTCTAAATTCATCCAGCAACAACTGTCTTCTTTTAATATTCCATTTGAAGTAAAAGCTACAACAGGTGTTATTGGTTTGATAAAAGGAAAGAACCCCGGTAAAAGGGTGGTGGCATTAAGGGCGGATATGGACGCATTACCTATACAGGAACAAAACGATATTCCATACAGATCAACAAAGCCCGGCGTTATGCATGCCTGTGGACATGATGTACATACTTCCTGTTTGCTGGGCGCTGCAAAAATTTTAAGTGAATTAAAAGAAGAGTGGGAAGGAACGGTAAAATTAATTTTTCAACCAGGAGAAGAAAAAAATCCCGGCGGTGCAAGCATATTGATAAAAGAAGGTGTGCTGGAAAATCCTGCACCACAAAGTATTTATGCTTTGCATGTACACACCACATTGCCAATTGGCAAACTGAGTTTCCGTGGTGGTATGGTAATGGCAAGTGCTGATGAAATTTATATCACAATCAAAGCAAAAGGCGGCCATGCAGCGGCACCGCAATTAACGGCAGATACTATTTTAATTGCATCCAATCTTGTGGTGGCATTGCAGCAGGTTATCAGCAGGAATAATAATCCTTTTAATCCTTCTGTATTATCCATTACTTCTTTCCAGGGTGGAAATACTACTAACGTTATTCCTTCTGAAGTAAAGTTGATGGGGACATTCAGGGCAATGAATGAAGAGTGGCGTTTTGAAGCACATAAGCTGATTAAAGAAAATTGCCACTGAACTGGTAGAAAGTATGGGTGCTGAAATTGACATTACAATTGATGTGGGTTACCCGTTTGTTTTAAACAATGAAAAACTAAGTGCTGCTGCAAGAAAAAAAGCAGAAGGCTTTATAGGAACTGAAAATGTGGAAGAAACAGAATTAAGAATGGGTGCAGAAGATTTTGCTTATTACTCACACAAAATACCGGGATGTTTTTTCAGGCTTGGTACTTATAATCCTGCAAAAGGAATGTTTACGGGTGTGCATACCCCAACATTTAATATTGATGAAGATGCGATAGAATTAGGTATGGCGATGATGGCTTTGTTTGGTGCTACCAATGCAGAATAGATTTGCCACGAAGGCACAAAGACAGGAAGTAACACAAAGATTTACTTTAAATATTCTTCTCTTACTAAATACGACGATTTTCTTAGTGCTGCTTTGTGCCTTAGCGTCTTAGTGGCGTCAAAAAAATAAAATGTCACAAATCAAAACTGCGTTACTTTCCTTCGGTATGTCTGGCAAAGTTTTTCATGCGCCATTTATTAATCTTCACAAAGGTTTTGAATTGGCTGGTGCATGGGAAAGAAATAATAAGCAAATAGCGGAAGCGTATCCCGGCGTAAGGTCCTATTCTACATTAGAATCTGTATTGGCTGATGACAGCATACAATTAGTAATTGTAAACACACCAACCTATACTCATTTTGAATATACAAAAGCTGCGTTACTTGCAGGTAAGGATGTGATCGTTGAAAAAGCATTTACCACTACCGTTGCCGAAGCGATGGAATTAAAATCTATTGCAGAAAAGAAAGGAGTAAAAATATCGGTGTTTCAAAACAGGAGATGGGACAGTGATTTTAAAACAGTACAAAAAATTAAAAAGTCTGGCGTGCTGGGTGATATTGTGGAAGCAGAGTTACGTTTTGAAAGATATAAACCAGCTATTGGCCCAAAGCAACATAAAGAAGTTGCCGGTCCAGGTGCAGGATTATTAAATGACCTGGGTCCGCATTTAATTGACCAGGCTTTATGTTTATTTGGGATGCCGCAATCGTTGCAGGCAGATACCCGGGCAATAAGAGAGCACTCACTGGTGGATGATTGGTTTGATATTTCACTGCATTATAAAAATACAAGGGTGAGATTAAAATCAAGCTTAGTAGTATGTGAGCAATTGCCTTCATTTGTTTTGCATGGTACGTTGGGTAGTTTTGTAAAAAGCAGGGCTGATGTACAGGAAACAAATCTACAGGCTGGTATGCTGCCCAATACTACCGGCTGGGGCACAGAGCCTGGAGAAGAAAGCGGCTTACTGCACACAGAAAAGAATGGAACAGTAGTAAAAGAAAAAGTAAAAACGGAGCAGGGAAATTATTATTCCTATTATGATGGAGTGTACAAAGCCATCACTGATAATAAACCAATGCCTGTAACCTGCGATGATGGTATTAATGTGATGAGGATAATTGAAGCAGCGGTAAAAAGCAATGCGGAAAAAAGAATAGTATCATTATAATTATACCAGGCTCTTCACAAAGCATTCTATGTTGTTTACATTCTCTTTTGTAAAACCCATTACGGTTAAAAATTTTTTGTGATTTTTATTGGGTACTGAAGTATACACAATTCTTTTTACCCCGTTGGCAATTAAAAAATCTCTTTCTTTTTCAAAAATATAAGTGCCTACTTTATAATCCCTGTATTGCTGTAAAGTATAATTCAATACAACCGTTGCATCGCCGGATGCTGACACTTCTGCACTGAACATATTGGCAATTACCAGGTCTCTTGTAACAACAAAATTGAGATTGTGCTGTAATGCGTCTGCCCTGAATGAAGGAAAATAGCTGGCAATATCTTTTTGATAGAACTGTAAAAATTTCTGCGCCATTTTTTCACCCCCACTAAATTCGAGCATATCAAAATTTTCCTGCCTGCGATATACTTTGATAAGATAGTAAGCATTGATGCCAAACAAAATAACATTGGTGATCAAAACAGGGAACGCATTCAGTACAATGGCATAAATGATAAAAAAAACATTGCCCAGTGTATTAAACCAGCGAAACTTTAGATCATTACTTACCAGCAATGCAATAATAAGACAGAGAGAAGCCAGGTAGCCGAAGTAAGGTGTTATCTGTTGCAGCATATCGTTGTTATTGGTACAAAGAAAATGTAATTAGCTTACAATAAAAAGGCGGCACTTTCAAAAGTGCCGCCTTTAAATAAAAATTGATAAAAGAACCTATTGGTGGAATTATTTTTCTTAGCCCCATTAGGGGCTTTATATTGGTAGATGAAATAAAAAGATTAAAAAAATGCCGTAGGCATGATACAAATCTTAAAAAAAGTGTCGTGCCTACGGCACTTCCATTATCTATTAATGCTTTTTCTACCAACATTTCGCCTCTACGAGGCATTTTACATCAACTCCGCCTACGGATTAAAAGTTTATTTTTTTACTCCAAGCGATTCTAAGAATGCGTCAGAATTTGATTTGCGCCCAAGAAATATTTCTACACTTTTTAGCTCAGGCCTTGAGGCACCAGCTTCCAGCACTTCTTTACGGTAGCGTATGCCGGTTGCCTTATCCATCACACCTTTCTTTTTAAATACAGAGAACATGTCCTGTGCATATACTTTCGACCACAGGTAACCATAGTAATTGGCTGCATATCCATTCAAATGGGTAAAGTTGCAGATAAAATGGCTTCCTTCAGGAAAAGGCATTTGCACTATTGAATATGTTTCTTTTGATGTTTCCATTATGCCTTTCGCTTTTGTTTCATTGTATTTATCCTCGAAAGTAAAATCTGTTACACCCAGTGAGATCTGGCGCATGTAATAACCGCCGGAGTTTACTAATTGTGCCTGTTTCATTTTTGTAAACAATGATCTTGGTAACGGAGCACCGGTTTTATAATTCTTTGCAAACAGTTTTAATGCATCATATTCCCAGCACCAGTTTTCTAAAAATTGAGAAGGTGCTTCTATAAAATCACCTTTGTTATTAAAAGCATTTTGAGAAGCAATTTTGGGATGACATAAAAGCCAATGTACCAAATGGCCAAACTCGTGGAACAAAGTGATCACATCACTATGCTTTAACAACGCTGGCTGTTCTGCATTGCCTTCAGGGAAATTACAAACCAATGAAGCAGTTGGCAATATCTCTGTTTTATTAACGAGCCTGTACTGGCTCATAGGAAAGCAGGCAAAATGTGTGTACTTATTAGCACGGGGAAAAAGATCAAGATAAAAATTACCGGTTAATTTTCCGTCCTTCCACATTTCAAATGTTTTTACTTTACTATCCCAGGTGGTAACACCGCTTGTTTCTTTTATTTTTATGTTAAGCAGTTTTTCATACACCATAAACATTCCTTTGAGTGTATTATTCATCTCAAAATATTCTTTCACTTCGTCCGTGTTCAACTGGTATTTACTGCTTAATAATTTTTTCTGGCAATAAGAATAATCCCAGGCAAATAATGAATCAGTATAGCCGGGATACAACTGGTGCTTTAATGCCGTCATGATTTTTATTTCTTCTGTTACATATGGCTTTAATTTTTTCATCAGGTCATTTTCAAATGCCCAAACGGTGGAAGGCTTGGCGGCCATTTTATCCACTACAGAATAGGCGGCATAACTGCTGAAGCCAAGTTGCTTTGCCAGCACATCCCTGTAATACAACAGGCTGTCCAATACCTCAATGTTTTTGGGATAGGCCCTGTTGTTGTAGCTCATATACATTGCCTTTCTTGTATTACTGTTCACTGCATTTTCTGCAATGCTGGTGGCGTTGGGGCCGTTTACAGTCACTACATATTTATCATCGCCCCGTTTCCACTGAGTGATTACTGCCACAGGAACGCCTTCCAGTTCAGCTTTTGTAAATGTGAGGCTGTCTTTGCTTTCAGCAAGATTCCTGTCGAACTGGTTGCCCAGCTCCACCAGCTTTTTATTGGTGGCTTCCAGTTTACTTCTTTCTTCTTCATTTAGTTTCATCCCGTTCTTTTCAAACGTTATCACGGCATCAGTAAGAAATTTTTTCTGGCTGGGAGATAAGGCTGCTGTTTTTACAGTTACAAATTTTTTAATGGCTTTGTACAAGGGTTCATTCAAAAAAACATTGCTCATGTACAGGGATAATTTATCTGCTGCTGCAAATGCGGCGTTCCTTATTGACTCATCGGTATTGGTAGATGATAGTAAGCCAAGCTTTGAAGACAGGTCAGCAATTTCATAAGCCAGGTCATCCAATGCTGCTAATGTATTGGCAACTGTTTGTTTGCCCGATGCATTTACAATAGCATCAATTTTTTCATCGCATAGTTTTGTGAGTATGTCCACCGATCCTGTTATAGTGGAGGTATCCAGTTTGCTGAAATCAATCAGGGCATTGCTGTGTTGCAGTAATATGTTTTGTGCTTTTGCGCTGCTGCAAACAATAATGGACGTAATAACTAAGCCGAACAATTTTTTCATTTGTTACCTTTTAATAGTGTGCAATGGCACAAAGTAATGGATTTAGGGAAAATGGAAAATGTTTTACCTGTTAAAGGGGGAATATTTATATGAACGGGAAATATTTTATTTAGCTAGAAAGGAGTTGATTTTTTAAACATTTGATGTTAAGCACTGTTTTTGACAACGTGCTTATTAAGCCACTCAATGATCTCTTGAAGTTTAATTTGACCTGAAGCAATACTTATAACAAATTTATATTTTTCTTCCTGGCTTGCGTCAATGTCTAAGCCATTGTCGATTAGTAAAATTCTCATGAGGACATAACCTGTCCTTTTATTCCCATCAATGAAAGGATGGTTAATCAGAATGCTTTCAACTAAGGAGGCAGCTTTGTGTAGAGGAGTTGGGTGAAGTTCTTTATTATCAAAAGTTTGAAATGGTCTTACTAATGCTGAATCCAATGCTGCCAAATCTCTAATTCCATGAGAACCTCCAAATGTATCTATGAGCGTTTTATGAATTTCTTCAACTTCCTTTATAGAGATCATTGGGCTAGTTTGGCTAATAATTCTTTGTCTTCAGATAATATTTTGTTTAGCGGGGAACTAATAGAGCTTTTAAGTTCCTTCCTTGTATCTAATTCTTTAAGGAAAACAAGAAGTTCTCCTAAAGCCTTGTCTGAAAAGTTGTCTAAAACCTTGCTGATTTCATATTTAATTTCTTCCTTGGACATTGCTATAAAATTGGTAATCAAATTTAAGGCTTTTTGGGAATTTAAGGCTCCGGTAAAATAGCGCTTACGTCCGGCATTGGCGCAGTACGGGATTGATGCTATGTCTGCCCGGTGCCGAACTTGATTAAAGATGGTGAATTTTACTTGAAACGCAAAGCGTATTAATGAACGGTCTGCCTATGACTAAGGAAGAGTAGAGAATTAATGCTTAGCATACCTCCGTTCTCCCTTATTGCGCCAATGCCATGTTTTACGCAGTTTTACTAATGTTAGTAAATGGTAAAATTTGTTGTCCACGTTCGTGAAGTTCCTACTCCGTCAGTTGGAATAATAGATTCTGACATGAATTGATATTTGATAAAATACTTTTCAGCATTTTGTTTTTTCCAATAAGTTATTGAACATAAATCTGGTGGGTTTATTTTATTTGTCGCTCCTTCAAACATGTAATCAACCTTTATCTTTTTGATTATCTTGTTTTTGCACTTAATTAGTATTGTTGCTTTACATGAATATATGTATTGGTTTTCAAAAATGCTTTTGCCAACAAGTCGTAACTTTTTAATTCTAATTTCAGGATATATTTCATGCTTACTGAAATCTTGTTTGATTCCTGTAAAATCCAAATTATACTTTATTAGTGTATCTGGGTTAATTTTTTCATAAGGAGAACCCCATCCAAGTGTCGGTATCTTAAATTGATTAATCATTTTCAATGAATCACCTTCACTATCATGTTTAATAAGATACATAAGCCAAATTGCAGAATCACTATTAGGAGGCATTGTTCCATGAATATCATACAAAACAGTATCACCAATTCTTGAAAAGCATACAGTGTCAAACTGTGCTTTGCAACAAAACATTGATAAAAGAATGCTTAATGTAATTGCAAGATGTTTCATAAAATTGCGTATAACGTTTGTATTGCCGCTACTCTTATTCACTAATCCATTAATATAAAATCAAAAAATTGAATAAGCACCTGGTAAAACCAAAGTTCTTTTTTATTTTATCAAATATAAATACTGTCCGCCGCAATACAGATTATCTCACCAACACCGCATTTCCCTTCCTGGTAATAAACTCACCTTTCCATGTTTCACCCTGTGCCATCCACACATAATTGCCGGGATCTTGTGGATTGCCTTTGTAATAACCATCCCATCCTTTACCAATTTCGGTGGTTTCAAATACTAAATTACCAAGGCGGTTATACACTTTAAAATAGCGAAGGTTTCTCATGCCAGGCATAATAGGCCGCAATACTTCATTTAATCCATCGCCGTTGGGGCTAAAGGCAGTGGGCACATAAAAACTCGGCGGCAATAAATATACTTTTATGCGTACGGTATCTGTGGCGCTGCAGTTTTCCGGCAATTGTGTTACGGTTACTTTATAAGTAATATCATTTTCAGGTGAGGCTAAAGTTGTTGGAGATGTCGGGTCGCTAAGCCATTGTGTGGGGCTCCATAAATAAGCATCACCACCACTGGCATTCATTCTTAGTGGCTGGCCGATAACAATCGTTGTATCTTTTAAACCTGTATTGGCTATTACCGGCTGGCGCACTATTATATCTGTGCTGGCTGTAGCCGGTTTGGGGCATCCCTTATTGTCAGTAACAGACACAGTATAAGTATATGAGCCAGGCGATGGGTTTACTACTGTGATGTTAGCTCCATTCACCGTATTTAAAAAAGTTGAAGGGCTCCATGTGTAGTTACTGCCGCCGCCAGCATACAGTGTTGCATTTTCGCCAAAGCAAATACTTGTATCCGGGTTGATAGTTGCAACAGGATACGGTGCGGTACGGATGGTAACACTATCCCTGCTCTGGCATTTGCCAATATTGCCAATTACATAATAGGTAATGATCGGGTCAGTTACAGATGTTAGAGGATTTTTTACATCTGTCCTGTCTAAAAATATTGCCGGGCTCCATTGGTAGGAGAGTGCATCACTCACTGTTCGTAAATGAAAAGTATCGGTCAGGCAAATAGTTGTGTCAGGGCCGGCATCAATCGTTACCACCAGTTTTACATCTACAAAAACAGAATCTTTATTTACGCAACCAAATAAATCAGTTAACGTGGTATAGTAAGTGGTGGGCACATCAGGACTAACCAATGGGCTTTTGGCAGTAAGGTTATTGATCATGTAATTGGGAGTCCATACATAGTTGTGTGCAGGATTGGTGATCAATTGCAATGTATCAATGGAGCAAATCAAAGTGTCATTAAACAAATAGGCTTCCGGCAATGCTTTTACTTCTACCTGTACAGAATCTGTTTTTGTTTTATTACAACCAGCCACACCTACCGCTACTTTGTACATCGTAGTTGCAGATGGCGATGCAACAGGATTGGCAATATTGGGATTACTCAGGCCAGCTGTTGGTGTCCATTGATAGCTAACGCCGCCGCTTGCCTGCAACTGTAATGTTGTTTGTGCCTTGCAGATATAACCGCCATTGCCTGCTTCCGGTACAGCTAAAGCTCTTACGGTGATGTCTTGTGTGGCGGTGGCTTTACATCCTCTGCCCCAGGTAGTGGTTAAAGTAAAAGTGGTATTGCCACCGGGAAAGGCTTTGGTAATTTTTCCTGTGGGCGTTTGTGTTAATGCTGCCGGCGCCCATTGCCAGGTAACATTGCTGGTATAATTGCTGCTGCCGGTAAGTGTGATGGTATCTTCTGCACAGATATTTGTGGCGGATGCAGTGATGCTGTTGGTAACATTATTCACCGGGTTTAGCCTTGCTGAGTCTGTTGCTTTACAACCATTGGCATCCGTTATCGTTGCAAAATATTTTGTTGCGGATGAAGGAAAAACTATGGGTGTGGCAGTATTAGCTGCAATAATATTTGTTGCCGGCAGCCAACTGAATGTACCAGTTCCAGCTGCCCTTAATTGTATAGAATCCAATGCACAGTAGGTAGTGTCTTTGGGCATAACATTTACTGTAGGCAGATCGTTTATATTAATCGTTTCTTCCCAAAAACCAGAGCAGCCATAAGAATTGCTTACATCAAGCCTTACTTTATAATTGCCCGGTTGTGTATAAATAAATGTTGGGTTTTGTTGCAGGCTGCTGTCGTTATTTGCATTGCCAAAATGCCAGCGCCAGTTAAGTACCTGTCCATAATTTGTTCTTGTACTATCTATGAATTGGATGGGTGTGTTCCGGCAAAAAGGCGCCGCCACATCAAAGCCCGGAAAAAAACCGGGATATACCCAAACGTTATATGTAGAAGAATCTGCACAGAAAGTGCCACGGTTTACCACCAGTTTTATAACAAATTTTCCTGTGTCCTGGTAAGTAAAGGTTGGTGAAGCCAAAATGGAAGTATCACTATCGGTAGTGTCGATCCCAAAATCCCAATACCAGCTTGTAACATTGGCATTAGATTGATTGGTGAAACGACGGGTGAAACCATCACAGGTTTCATCCTGCGGTGTAAGCCTTGATGAAGGGATATCGCAATCTTCCACTTCCAGGATAAAATCTTTACGGTGTTCCGCAATTCTTCTTCCATTGCGCCATTCGCTCACAATTACGTTGATAACATAAGCTCCAGACTGTGCCGGGGCAATGCCACTAATGATACCTGTTGTGGCACTGATGCCGGCAGTTGGGCCAAGTGGTTGTGTGCCGGAAAAACCTGCCCTGTAGCGAACCACATTATACAAGGGGTTGTTTGCGGCGCTGTCTTCCAGGTTGCTGCCAATGCTGCCTCCATCATAGGCTGCTTCAAACCGGTATGACAATGAATCACCATCTGCATCAGTAGCGCTGAATGGCAACGTAAATGGATTGCCATGGCAAACAAGCGCTGTGTCTTTCAAATCCATTATGGCAGATGAATTATTGCCAACAGCCAGCGCAAAAGTGCCTGGAAGTATTGCTTCATACGCAGCGCCCGGTATGCCATTGATTGATTCAGCATCAGACAATACATTTAATGTGGCCTGCCTGCAGCAGTTTTGATATACCATTCTGTAGCCGGTAAAAGTATTTGCCAGTTCCACTTGTGTTTGGTAGGTGTTCACCTGGTAACAAACCGGTGGTTTATCAGTAATACAAGGTGGATAGGTTGTAAGATCAATTGATGGTTCTGCAATTTTTGTAAGCCTGAGGTCTGTTACTCTGTTGTATGGTGCTATGTTATCAAATATGCTTATGATAGGTAATACCGGTGGACAGGCTACTGTTGTACCTGCACCGCATCTTTGTCCACATTCAGTAAAAATCCGGAAGGTAATACTGTACCTGCTGGTATTGGGGGCTGTGCCCGGGCCGAGGTATGTATAATACACTTCGCCACCAACAATATGGGCGGCAAACGCATCAGAAAAACCAATAAAAAATAAGATAAGATACAGGTACTTCTTCATCAATATTAAAGGTAATACTTAAAGGACGAAGATTGTGGCGGAAAGGCTGCCTGTCAATTTTGTAGGGTGCCAAATAAAATATGAAGCGGTAGATGCGCTGATTATATTTCTGTTAAAAAAGAAAAGCAAAATACCGTTTGCTTTTGTTTCTTCTTCCCACATGCCCATGTGGGCACTTTGCCTAAGTATGTGCACATGAGAAAGAGAAGGTAAGTGGCATTGCTTCATACTGCTTTCAAATGGTATTGCCTGGTCGTGCTGGCCAATAATGAACAAGATTGGTTTTGGAAAAGATTGTAAAACAGGCGTCCTGTCAGGCCTTGCAATCATCGCTTCGTAATATTGTATCAATGCCTCATCGGTAAATTTTTTCCCATCTTCTATCAATGTTTCTACATTGTCTGCATGTTCATCTTTGTATTCCTGCGTAAATAAGTTGGGTGTGCTTGTTTTTAAAAAGGTGTAAGCGCCTTTATCTTTTATAAAATCAATCGCCTTTTTCCTGGCTTCTATTTTTTCTTCGTTGTCGGCAAAGGCTGATGAATGAAACAGGCCAAAGGCTTTTAAATATTGGGGATATTTTTCAGCCAGGGCTAATGAAATATAGCCGCCCATGCTGTGGCCGATTATTATTCCTTCATTGATCTGCTCTTTATCAAATATTTCTTTTACTACTGCTGCATACGTATCAATATCAGCATTGGGAATCAGCTCTGATTCGCCACTACCTGGAATGTCAGGTACAATAAGAAGAAAATCTTTTTTTAGAAAATTAATTTGCTGTTGCCATACAGTACTGTCTTCGCCAAAACCATGTAAAAGTATTACAGGTTTGCCTTCGCCATATACTTTGTACTGTATCTTTTTATTTTGAAAGAGGAATGATTTTGTTTCCATACAATCTTTTTAGATCATTTGATATTTCCTGAGGCTCCTGTACAAGAGCAACAGGCAAATGGGCAAAAGTGAAATATTTAATTGCTGTGGTAAAAAATACCATGTTGCCAGCACAATTAATAATCCTGCTATCGTGCCAAGTAAATATTTTTTTAACCAAGATTTTTTAATGCTGATAAAAAATGCTGCAATGAAATGTGTGGGCCATGCCCAAAGCAAATTGTAATTGTTCTTACACATTGCATGATCAGTGCCAAACCACATGAATACAAGCAAGATGCCGATAGTGCCGGTGATGAAGAATAACAATACATCAAATACTTTTAGAAAAACTGCGGAAATTTTATTTTTTGAAAAATCAAGCAGCACAATAAAGAACAACAATACACTGAAAATAACTAAAGGATTAAGCCACGATTTGTTTTCAACGGGCTTTTGATAAGGATACAAACTGGAGGAAGATACTACAAGATTGCCGGTACTGTCAAAAGCCTTCATCAAATTATCGGGAAGAAACTGTTGCTGTTCTGTTGCCATCACAGGGTCAAGTGGGGCGCCCAATAAAATATCAATCCCAAGTTTATCCCATTCCTTATCGTTCTTGTCAAGGTATTCATGTATGGCATGCCTGAAGCTGGTGCCGGCAGGCATTACATTTTTAAAAACAGGTGTAGCTTTTTTATTTTGTACGATAATGTCCCTGAGCCTTGTGGTGCAGTTATCAAAAAGAAAATCGTATTTATAATATTTGTTTTCTTCTTTGATATTATTGTAGAGGAATTTTTGAATGGCTTTTTTTTCTTCGCCGGTTAAATCAATCACCTGTTCAATAATGCCACGGTGATAATATTGGTATTCCTTTTTAAATGCTTCAAAATATTCTGCCGCTACAAAGTATTGCAGCTTGCCTTTTACAAATTTGATATAAAAGTCGGGGTCGTCAAAATCAAACATTCCATAGTTGAAAACAATATCACTGGAACTGCTGCTGTCAATTACCCTTAATGCACTATGGCCAAAAGTTGAATACAGTTCATCGCCGGGTGTGCAGGTAAGCAGGCTTATCCGGAGACGGGAAGAGTCCTGGGCTTTCAATTTGCAAATAGGCAAATGTGCAAATGTGCAAATGAAGAACAGGTGAAGTAATATTTTTTTCATGCTTAGTGTATGGCAACAAAAATATAATGAAGCGTCTTTATAGCTCAATAAAGATATACGGCAAAAGTGAGTGACACAACGATGATGAGGTAAGATAAAATGCATGTAAAAAACTTTCCCTTCTTCACCTCATCCTCTTATCCTTCTCCTTTAGGAGAGGGGCGGTACTTCATCTCTTCAATCAATTTTTTATCTTCCATATCATTCTTTGTTCTTTATTCATCATGGGTGCCAAACTCCGCTAATCAGCAATCACCTTAAATTTTTATGTACTTGTCTTAGTTCCCCCTTTAGGGGGCGGAGGGGGCGTTTTACCTGCTGTAATTCGGTGCTTCCTTCGTAATAGCAATATCATGTGCATGGCTTTCTCTCATACCAGCGTTGGTAATTTTTACAAATGTGGCACTCTGCAATTCTTTTATTGTTTTAGCACCGCAATAACCCATGCCCGCTTTTAATCCACCGGTATATTGATGTACCACTTCTCTCAAAGGCCCTTTAAATGCCACACGGCCTTCAATGCCTTCCGGTACAAATTTCTTTATGTCATCTTCAGGATCCTGGAAATAACGGTCGCTGCTACCCTGTGCCATCGCACCGAGTGAACCCATGCCACGGTATTGTTTAAATCTTCTTCCTTCGTAAATAATAGTTTCGCCGGGACTTTCTTCTGTACCTGCAAACACATTGCCCATCATTACGCAACTGGCACCTGCAGCCAATGCTTTCACCATATCACCTGTATATCTGATACCACCATCGCTGATGATTCCCACATTTTTCTTTTTTAATGCAGCAGCCGCTTCCATCACTGCTGTAATTTGAGGAACACCTGTGCCGGCAACGATCCTTGTGGTACAAATAGAGCCGGGGCCAATACCTACTTTTACTGCATCTGCACCAGCATCAGCCAAAGCTTTTGCACCAGCGGCTGTACCCACATTTCCTGCAATCACTTCAATGCCTTTAAAAGATTTTTTTATCCCTTTCAATGCATCAATCACACCTTTGGTATGGCCATGTGCACTGTCTAAGCAAATGACATTTACACCTGCATGTTGCAAGGATGCCACCCTTTCCATGGTGTCTTTTGTGATGCCAACGCCAGCGCCTACCAGCAACCTGCCGAATGAATCTTTAATGGCGTGCGGATAGCTTTTCAGTTTTAAAATATCACCAAATGTTACCAGGCCGATCAACACACCGGCTTTGTTTACTACCGGTAATTTTTCAATCTTATTTTTTTTGAAAATGAGTTCTGCTTTTTTTAAGTCCGTGCCTTCAGGTGCAGTGATGAGGTTATCTTTTGTCATCACCGTACTTACTTTTTCTTTGGAGTGTGTTTCAAAGCGGAGGTCACGGTTGGTGAGTATGCCCACTAATTTATGATTGCCATCCACAATCGGAATGCCACCAATTTTATTTTCCTTCATCAGCCTCACCGCTTCGGCAATGCTGGCATCGGGGCTAAGGGTTACCGGGTCGAGTATCAGGCCATTCTCACTTCTTTTTACTTTACGCACCTGGTCGCTTTGTTTTTCAATGCTCATGTTTTTGTGCAGGATACCAAGACCGCCTTCTCTTGCCAGTGCAATGGCTAAAGATGCTTCTGTTACGGTGTCCATCGCTGCACTCAGCATAGGAATATTAAGGCGGATGGATTTGGTAAGATGAGTGGAGATATCCACGTCTCTTGGTAATACCTGTGAGTATGCCGGCATCAGCAGCACATCATCAAAGGTTAAGCCTTCACCGAAAAAATTAATGGATTTGTTGTTGGGAGAGGAGTTTTTTATTGTTGCCATGTGCAAAGATAAGGAGATGGCAGTATTCAAATCCCCGGGTTGCATTCAGGGCTACTTTATCCCCCGGATATACCGGAGGTTACTCAAATTCAGGCCCTCCGGACTTGGGAGTGTAATAATGTAAGTGCTTATTTTTTTCACTACTAACCCCGGAGAGGTTTAATATGCATCACCATCGGCGAAACCGGTGGAAAAAAACAGTATCTTACCAATACAAAAAATCTTTCACCCAAAAACCTTAACACATGACTTCCTATCGTCAAATCTACTATCAAATCGTATTCGGCACTAAATACCGCAAGCCCACCATTAACCCAAAACACGATGAAGAATTATACAAATACACCTGGGGCATTATTAAAAACAAAAACTGCAAACTCTATCGCATTAATGGTATCGAAGATCATATTCATATCATGAGCGACCTCCACCCATCCATTGCATTGGCAGATTATGTAAAAGATATAAAAGTAGCCACTAGCTTATGGATGAAAGCGTCAGGATTGTTTCCCGATTTTGAAGGCTGGCAGGATGGATATGGAGCATTCACTTATTCAGTAAGAGAACGGGATATGATTATTAACTATATCAAAAATCAAAAGCAGCATCATCAAAAAGAAAATTTTTATGATGAATTCAAAAGGCTGCTGGTAGAAAACGACATTGAATTTGATGAAAAATATATGTTGTAAGCAATAATTAAACCTTTAGCGGTTTTCTACATCATAAACAACGTAAATTTACACTGTTCCAAAATCTATTCTGATGAAGAAAGCTTTCCGTTTTTCAATTGCCTTTGCCATTATCTTCTGCAGTGGTATCATTTTATCCTCATTTAATACGGATCAATCAGTAAAATTTAAAATGCCTTATAAAGCCGCAGGGCTTACAGAAAGGCAGGCAGCAGCGCATTTAATTGACCGGTTCACATTTGGTAATAAACCGGGGTTGATTGACGAAGTGGTTGATAAAGGTTTGGAGAATTGGTTTTTGCAGGAACTGGAAGGCAAACAAAATGACGATGCTTTAAATAACAGGTTGAAGGAATATGACGCATTGACGATGAGCAACGAGCAGGTGCTGAATATTTTCCCAAGAAATGCCAGGATATTAAAGCAGGCAATTGATGAGGGCGTTATCAATAAAGATTCAGTTGATAAATCAGATAAAGAAGCATACCGTGATCAGATAAAAGCATACATGGAACAAAAAGGGTATCGCCCTTTAAAAGAACTGCAACGCCAGTTTGCCAATCAAAAAATTTTAACAGCCGCATACAGCAATAATCAATTGCAACAGGTACTTACAGAATTTTGGTTCAATCATTTTAATGTGTCTGCTACAAAAAATGATTGCCAGCAATTTATTCCTGCTTATGAAAGAGATGTGATAAGGCCAAATGTTACCGGCAAATTTGGTGATATGTTACTGGCAACAGCACAATCACCTGCGATGCTTTTTTATTTAGATAATTTTAACAGCAGTGGAATGAATGCTGAAACAGAAGCACAGCAACAGAAGCGCAGGCAAAAGCTGGAAAAGCAAATGAAGGAAGTGATGGATGGCAATGATGAGGACAAGAATAAAATGATGGAGGAATTAAAGAAAAAAAAGAAAGAACAGGGACTGAATGAAAACTATGCAAGGGAAATAATGGAACTGCATACGTTGGGAGTGGATGGAGGCTATACACAAACAGATGTTACAGAAGCTGCAAGGGTGTTAACAGGCTGGACGGTTTACCCATTAAAGAGCCTTGGCCCATCCAAACTTTGCAAGAAAACTCATTGACAAATTTGGCGAAGACAATTTGATAAAAAGGGCTTTGTACATAAAGGTGATTTTTTCTTTGCCATGAACAGGCATGATGATAAAGAAAAAAAAGTGATGGGAAAAACATTTGCTGCAGGTGGCGGATATGAAGAAGGAGTTGAGTTAATCAATATGCTGGCGCATCACTCCTCTACCGCAAAATTTATTTGCAGAAAATTAGCGGTGCGATTTGTAAGTGATAATCCCCCACAAACACTTAATTGATAAAATGGCTGCAGTCTTTACAAAAAATGATGGCGATATAAAAGAAGTTTGATGACAATGGTTTCATCTCCTGAGTTCTGGCAAAAAGAAGCCATGAGGGAAAAAACAAAATCGCCTTTTGAATTAACCATCAGTGCAGTGAGGGCTGTGGATGCAAATGTGGAAGCGCCGTTATATGCTGTACCAGTGGGTTTCAAAAATGGGACAAAAATTATATTACTACCAGGCACCAACAGGGTTTCCTGATAAAGGGCAATACTGGATAAACACTGGTTCTTTATTGAACAGGATGAAATTTGGATTGGCATTTGCGTCACAAAAAATTCCGGGAATAAGTTTTAATCTGGCAGCGCTCAATAATAATCATGAACCGGAAAGTGCTGAAGATGCTTTGAAAAAATATTGTACACATCATTATGCCGGAAAGAAACCTTGATGAAACCATTAAACGGCTAAGGCCTATGATCAATGATCCTTCTATTCAGCAAGAAATTGAAACCGCTGCTGATAAAAATGTTGTTGCCAGGCAATACAATGATGCCCGACGAAAAAATGATGAGTGAAGATGAAGGTGATTTGCTGAAAGGGAAAAGTACAGAAGAAGAAAAACTGGCAAAGCAGGCATTGAAAAAAAATAATGCAAAGCAGGTTAACATGCCAATGGCAGAAGGTAATAACAGTATGCTGGCGCAGGTGGTGGGAATTATTTTAGGTTCACCGGAATTTCAAAGAAGATAGGACGTTAATCGTTATGTGGTTATTCGTTGTGTGTACAAGATTCAAATAGCTTTACGCTGCAGCAGCGCCTTTAGAAAAGTAGGCACTTGAATTTTAAAAAACGAATAACGATTAACAAATAACTAATTCATGAGTTCAAGAAAAGCATTTTTAAAACAGGCAGGTCTTGCACTCTTCAGCATTGGTGTTGGTGGCGTACCCACATTTATTGCCCGTGCAGCCAATAGCGATAAATGGTTGCGTCCTTATAAAAAGAAAAAAGTACTGGTGTTTATTTTTCAGCGTGGCGCCATGGATGGATTGATGGCGGTAACACCTTTTACCGATCGAATATTTAAAAGCAGCAAGGCCAACTTTATTTATGGATGCTGCTAAAACAAGTGCCAAACCATTGATTGATCTAGATGGAAGATTTGGATTGCATCCTTCTATGACTGCATTTGAAAATTTGTTCAAAGAAAAAAGATTGGCCATTGTGCATGGCATGGGCTCACCAAATAATACAAGAAGCCATTTTGATGCACAGGATTATATGGAAAGCGGTACACCTTTTAATAAAGGTACTGCCAGCGGCTGGCTGAACAGGGCGGTGGGTTTGCTGGGGCATGATGCTACACCTTTCAGGGCTGTGAGTATGACGAGTGCTATGCCACGTTCTTTTTATGGCGATAATGAAACCATTGCTCATCAGTAACCTGAATGATTTTACATTGCCAGGTAAAGGAAATACTTGGAACCTGGCTGCTAAAAGTTTTGAAGACCTGTACGACCAAACCAGTTCATCTTTGTTAAATAAAACAGGTAAAGAAAGTTTTGATGCAGTGAAGATGCTGAGCAAGGCAGATATAAAAAATTATCAACCTGCTAACGGTGCCACCTACCCCAACTCTCCTTTAGGAAATTCATTAAAGCAAATTGCCCAACTGATAAAAATGGATGTAGGGCTTGAAATTGCATTTGCAGAAAGTGGCGGATGGGATACGCATTTTAACCAGGGAACGGAAAATGGGGCATTTGCAAGAAATGTTGCCGACCTCAGTAACAGCATTAATGCCTTGTGGACAGACCTGGGCAGTATGCAGGATGATGTAACGATAATGACTGCTACAGAATTTGGCCGTACGGTAAAACAAAACGGCAGTGGTGGTACCGACCATGGAAGAGGAAGTTGCTGTTTTATTTTAGGCAATGATGTAAATGGCGGAAAAGTACACGGCGATGTAAAATCACTGGCCGTTGAAAATTTAGCAGATGGACGTGACCTTGCTGTAACAACAGATTTCAGAAGTATTTTCAGTGAAGTGGCAGATAAACATTTGCTGATAAATAACGATACTGCTTTATTTCCTGATTGGAAAGGAGAGAAGATTGGGGTGATGAAATAAATGTTCAGTTTATTCTTTTGCCGGCATTGACATTTTTTCTTTAAATGGCAGCGTTCCGAAGTTTTAAAAACTTCGGAACGCTTTGTTTTATTAACCACTTATCATCAAAAAATCGCTAATCAAAAAAAAGGATAACCATTACGGGCTACCTTTGGCATTATTGTAGTCTGATGAATACATGAAATAATTTATACATGATGAAAACTATTGCCCTGTTTGTATTGCTAAGTTGCAGCCTCTGCACAGTTAATGCCCAGGTAAATTCTATTAAAGCAATTGTAACAGACGAAACCAATAAAAAACCATTAAGGGGCACCACCATCTCTCTTCTTCTTCGTAAAGATTCTTCTTTGGTAAAAACCACTTTATCTGATTCTTCCGGCAAATTTGAATTTAATGGGTTAGCAACAGATAGTTTTATCCTGAAAGCTGAAGCAACAGGCTACCAGGATTATTTGGCATTTGTTTACCTGAAGGATGGAGAAAATGATTTAGGTACTTATGCAATGAACAGGAAAGGAACAGATCTTGAAAACGTGACGATCGTTGCAAAAACGCCACCCGTAACACAAAAAGGAGATACAATACAGTACAGCGCCAGCCAGTATAAAGTGAATGTGGATGCCAATGCAGAAGACCTGATAAAAAAAATGCCGGGTATTACAGTGGATAATGCTGGTACAGTAACTGCACAGGGCGACCAGGTAAAAAAAGTAACGGTGGATGGAAAGGATTTTTTTGGAGATGATGCTACTGCGGCATTAAAAAATTTACCTGCTGAAATAATTGATAAAATACAGGTATTTGACAGGCTAAGCGACCAGGCACAGTTTACAGGATTTGATGATGGCAACACTACCAAATCAATAAATATTGTAACAAAAACCGGCGTAAAGAACGGGCAGTTTGGAAGGGTATATGCCGGCTATGGTACAGATGACCGTTATGCTGCAGGCGGAAATGTAAGTTTCTTTAAAGGCGACCGGCGTTTGTCATTTGCAGGATTGTTTAATAATATTAACCAGCAAAATTTCAGCAATGAAGACCTGCTGGGCGTAACCAGCAGCAGTGGCAACAGCGGAAGGCAGGGAGGCGGTAGCCGTGGGGGCGGCAATCGTGGTGGAGGAAATTCAGGAAATTCAAATAATTTTTTGGTGGGGCAGCAAAGCGGTATCAGCACCACCAATTCTTTTGGGATTAACTATGGTGATAAGTGGGGAAAGAAAATAGAAGTGACAGGAAGCTATTTTTTTAATAACAGTAAAAATGGTAATGAGCAATTGAGCAACGCTGAGTATTTTATAAAGAATGCTGCCAACCAATTGTATGATGAAAATACAGTGTACAGCTCCAATAATTTCAATCACAGGGTAAACCTGCGGATGGAATATAAAATGGATTCATTCAATTCATTTGTTTTTACACCTTCAGTAAGTTTCCAGAAAAATGCCGGTGATAATACTGTAGATGGAATACGGTATTATACATTGAACGATTTGATCAGCAGTACAGAATATAACCGCAGCAGCAATACTTCAGGCTTTAATACCAACAATAATCTATTGTACCGCCATGCTTTTGCAAAAAAAGGAAGAACAATTTCTGTAAATGTTGGTGCAGGTGGTAACCATAAAGAAGGAGATATTTTCCTGCAGTCTGCCAACCAATACACTGATTCTTTGAGTGTTGATGATTTTCTTCGCCAGCAAACATCGCAGTTGGTGAACGGAACAAATTACTCCGGCAATATTTCTTATACAGAACCCATAGGGAAACAGGGGCAACTGCAATTCAGTTATTCACCTTCTCTTTCAAAAAGTAAATCAAACCAGGAGGTGAACCAGTTTGACAGCATTACAAGTAAGTACGCATTGTTTGATACGGTCTTGTCAAACAAATTTGATAATAGGGTAACGAGCCATAATGCCGGTGTAAGCTACAGGGTAGGTAACAGGGATAATATGTTCGCTATCGGGCTGGGTTATCAAAACACTGAACTTAATAGTGAGCAGGCATTTCCTCAGCTGGCAACTATGAATAAAGCATTTAATAACCTGTTGCCAAATTTGATGTGGCGGAAAAAATTCAACACCAAAAGCAGTATCCGTATCAACTACCGGGCAAGCACCAATGCACCTTCTATTTCTCAATTACAAAATGTAGTAAATAATAACAGCAACCCCTTATTCCTGTCAATGGGCAACCCGGATTTAAAACAGCAATTTACAAATACGCTGAGTGCCAGGTACACTTTTACCAACACAGCAAAAGGAAAAACTTTTTTTGCCAATGTGTACCTGCAGCAGGCGAATGATTATATAGGCAACGCCACGTATATTGCCATAACAGATTCTGTGATCAATGATAAAAATCTTTTACGCAAGGGTGCACAGCTTTCCAAACCTGTTAATCTTGATGGCTATGTAAGCATGCGTTCTTTTTTAACTTATGCCATGCCTCTTACATTTATCAAATCAAATATTAATTTGAGTGGCGGCTTTTCCTGGGCAAAAACACCGGGTATTGTAAACTATGCCAGCAGTATTACCAATAATTATACTTATTCAGGCGGCGTAGTTGTTTCAAGCAATATCAATGAGTATGTCGATTTTAATTTGTCTTATAATATTAATTACAATGTGGCAAGAAATTCTGTGCAGTTGCAGCAGAATACCAATTACACCAATCAAAATGCAGGTGTACAATTCAAGCTCATATCCAAAATAGGATGGTTTATACAAAATGATGTACTCAATCAATCGTATAGTGGTTTGAGCAGTGGTTTTAATCAAAGCTATTGGTTGTGGAATGCTGCTGCAGGAAAAAAGTTTTTAAAGAAACAGGCGGCAGAAATACGTTTATCTGTATTTGACTTATTAAAACAAAACAGGAACATCTCCCGAACTGTAACGGACAGTTATATTGAAGATGTACAAAACATCGCACTTACCCAATACTTCATGCTTACCTTTTCTTACAAGCTTAAAAATTTTGGCACAGCATCTTCAGGTAACCAAAGAGGCAATGGGCAAAATGGCAAGCGTGGCACTGATTTTTAAGGCAGTTATCTTTCACAAAAATGAGATGACAGGATTTGATTATTTTAATTACATTAGTATTTAAAAATTACTCAATGAAGTTTTTAACCCTTCTTTCTGTTTGTTTATTATTTGCAGTAAAAACTTTTGGGCAGTTTGAAGATACATGGCAACCCACGTCTGTTTACAAACAAAATGGGGTAAAGGCAAGGGTGCTTATGTACGACAGATCAAGGTTTAAAGAAAGAGCAACAGTTGATTATTTTGACAGGGAAGGATATGTGACAGAACATATTCAATACGACAGCACAGGTAAAAATGAGACATTCAGGGAAACTTTTTTATACGACAGCCTTCATAAAGTAACAGAACAGGTTGCTTATAACTACAGTCATTTTGATACGGCACAAAAGAAATATGTTATAAGCTTAGTGCCACGTACAACAAGGGTGTATAATGAGTATGATTCACAAGGCAGGCGTGTAAAACAAATTGGAAAAGATAGTGCAGGCAAAATAGTTTTGGAAGTTACTTACATCCGCAATTCGTCAGTAAAAACCAGGAAATACTTTCGGAATGATTCCCTTATTTCAGAATCAACCACATACTACGAAGCGCTTAATATTGAAAGCAGGTATAGCATAAATTTTTTTAGTAAGGCTAATGAAAATAATCCTGATTACACGTATTGGTATAAAAATCATTTTGATAAAGACGGAAAAATTACAAGAAGAAAAGTTAAATACGAAGGTTCTAACGAATACAGGATATTTTATAAAGAAATTACTTATCAATATACACTTGGTGGTTTATTGATAAAAAAACTGTTAAGCAACAGGAGTGACGGCTCAAACCGGCTGATTGGATATTTATTCGACTATAAATACTGGTAGCTTATTGAGTAATATCTAAACTGTTGGGTATTACCAGTTGTTTGCCGGGCATTACCGTTAAAGTTGCACCTGGAGAAACAGTATAAGGTACATTAAGAAAACATTGCCCACCAGCAACAGGATTAATGATAATTTGATTGCCTGAATTTAGTGAAGCAGGCGGAATGCTGCTTGAGCCAGTTGGCATCATCATCCCAATCGCCATTGCCATTAAAAATGTATGCAACGGCAGCAGGGCCAAAACTCAAAAGCACCAAGGTCAGGTGCTGAGCCATTGAATGGTAAGGCCAACATCCTGCCCACCATCTATCAAATCACTTCCTTCAGCAAGCTGCATAAAAGTAATATCAGGCAATGAACCATCAGGCTTGCGTGGGCCTCTTGCACCAACTGTATCTATAGAAACAAAATCAGCAAGGGATGTAGACAAATGGTTGCTGAAAACTGTTGTTCTGCAAAATAGCACCGCTAACAAATGTATTGGTACCAGCGGTGCCGCTAGCATTTAGGGCAATACAGTTTTTTACGGTCATCACACTGCCGCTGGCAAGGGCAATGGAGTTCATTGAAAAATTGCCGCCACCATTAGCAAACGCAGTATTGTTATACAAGGTCATCGAACCCCTGTTATTATTCTGGTCAAAACCTCTTTTACGGTTGTAAAAGGCCATGCAATTAGTAAGTGTTTGATTGTGGCTAAGGTCAGTGGCATCGCTGCCGCCCATTTTAAAACCATTACCATCGCCGTTAGCGCCACTTATCGCTCCATTTTTTAAATAACCATTCCTGAATGCCCAGCAGTTTTCAATGGAAGTGTTTATGTTATTAGAAGGCCGCAGGTAACCATCCCAGCCGTCATCAGAATTTTGCCATGCCCTGCAGCCTTTAAAAGAATTGCCATCACCAACATCAAGCTTACAGGCAAAGCCATCAGCATTTTCACTGGTGGCATCTTTATTAAAATACGAATCGCAATTAATTATTTTGTTATTGCTGGCGCCAGCAGACAACTGCAAACCTGAATCTTCATTCTCAAAAAAAGTACAAAACTCAATAATATTATTATCGCCGGTAATATACATGCCATTATCTCTTGCTTTCATAATGTCAATGCCGGTGATGTACCAGTAATTCCCGGTAACACTAAAACCCTTTTTTGTGGCATTTAATCCTGAGCAATCAAACAAAGGCCTTTCGCCGGGATAGTTCCTTATTACGTATGCACCGGGGGCTGTACCAATTTTGTTTACACTTACAGTTGAGTCGCCGGTTATATAATGTATGCCGCCACGTACCAGTATTTCCGTGAGATCTGATTTACCCAGCGCTTTTTTCATTGTTTTAAAAGGCGCATTAATATCGTAGCCAACATTCAGATCGCTGCCTGTGGGAGAAACATAGTATGTTCTTGCAAAAGAAGTGCTGGTGAATGCAGTAAATAATACCGCTAAAAAGATGGAAGCAAAATTTAATTTCATACAACAGGCTTTTACAGGCAATTTGTTTATTTGTTACTGGCAAATTACACCCAAAATGATGCCCGGTACCGGTTTTTAACAAAACTATCTACGCAAACGATTACGTTGAAGAGTGAGCAGTTTGAAAGCAGCAGAAATGATGATTGTAGTATAAAAACGGAGGCCTGAAATTTGTTTTGGAAGTTTGATGGCTGCAATTATATCTTTGCGCCTTCCCGATAGTTATCGGGACAGTTCTTTACAACACTTATCAAGAAAGGCAGAGGGTAATGGCCCGGTGAAGCCTTGACAACCTCCCTTCGGCTCCGCTTAGGATGACGAAAGGAAAGGTGCCAATTCCATCTCGTCATTAATGACGAGAGCAGATAAGTCAGATTCAAAGCTTACAATATCACTTCAAAATATTATAGCCCATCTGATTTACCAGGTGGGTTTTTTATTGCCCGTCATCCTCTCTTTCTCTTGAGTAAGTTTTGTAATAAATTTAATTAGTGTTATCAAAAAAATATTCAAATGAGTAAACAATTGAACATTGGCCTGTTTGGCTTTGGTGTGGTGGGAAAAGGTTTGTATGATGTACTGCACCATACACCAGCATTGCAATCTTCCATAAAAAAGATCTGTATCAAAAATATTGATAAGCCAAGAAGCATTGCGGCAGAAAATTTTACAACGGATGCAAATGTGTTGCTGAATGATAAAAGCATCAATGTAATTGTAGAATTAATTGATGATGCAGATGCGGCTTTTACAATTGTAAAAACAGCTTTGCAAAAAGGAAAAGCTGTTGTAAGCGCCAATAAAAAAATGATTGCTGAACATTTTTAAGCATTGTTTGAGCTGCAGCAAAAACACAAAGTGCCATTTTTGTATGAGGCTTCCTGTTGTGCCAGCATGCCAATCATCAGGAATTTAGAAGAGTACTATGATAATGATCTGCTTCATTCCTTTCGTGGCATTATTAATGGCAGCACCAATTTTATTTTAACCAAAATGTTTAAAGAGCATCTTGCTTTTGATAAAGCATTATTGCTGGCGCAGCAAAGCGGCTTTGCAGAAAGCAATCCCAAATTGGATGTAGGCGGATTTGATGCGGCAAATAAATTATCTATTCTGCTGGCACATTCATTTGGCATTGTTGCAAAAACTGATACTTTTATTTTTAATGGGATTGAAAATATTTCTTTGCCCGATGCTGTTGTTGCCAGGGGAAGAAGCTGGCAGATTAAATTAGTTGCCAATGCACAAAAACTAAAAGATGGAAAACTGGCTGCATTTGTGTTGCCGCAATTTGTAAACGAAAGTGATGATCTATACCATGTAGAGAATGAATTTAATGCGGTGATAACAGAAAGCAGTTTTGCCGATAAACATTTCTTTAAGGGAAAAGGTGCTGGCGCATTTCCGACAGCTTCTGCTGTGCTGAGTGATATTTCCGCATTGCGGTATGATTATAAATACGAGTACAAAAAAATATTTCATCAAACCGATACAGCATTATCAAATGATTTTTATCTAAAGGTTTTTGTGAGTGTGGATGATGTAAATAAAATTGTGAGAGAAGAATTTGAATTTATTGAAGAATGGCACAATGAATTTAAACATAGCTGGCTTATAGGAACCATTCATGCAGCAAAATTAGCTTCAATGATTGGTGGAAACAAGCAGGCGTTTCATTGATTGCCTGCCCGGATGCTATTGGGAAGATGTGGATTATAAAAAAATCAGTAAAAGAAGTTTGGAATTGGCTGGTGTAATTTAAAATACCCATTTTGAGGTTCCGTCTGCACTGGTTATCAGTCATTTTTATTGTTCGGTAGAGATGTTTGGCATTATGAAAATTCCTACATAATGCATCACATACATCCTGTAATGTTTCCGAAACTTCAAATCATATAAACATTTGATGTAAGTTGCTGCTACATGGGCGAAAAAAGCTAGCGGCTGGTTTTAAATTTTGTTTAATGAACTTTAATGAACGTGCTGGTATTCGTAACTGTTTCAAATTACATGGATGCTGCCGGTACAGGATGGTCTCTTTTTTCTAATTCATTCACCCTTTCCACTTGCGTATTAATATGCATCAGCCGTATGAGCAACCATGCCGCTGCAATCATAATGGAGAATGCAAGCAAGGTATACTCCCAACTGAAATGATTTTTTATTGGCCCAATGGATTTTGCACCAACAATACGCCCCACATTGGAAATGGTCATGTATAAAGTAAACTGTGTGGCAGAAACTTTTTTCCAGCAACATTGCATAGCAGTGGCAAATACACCAATGGTGGCGAATACATACAGTACCTGGTAGATGATCATAAAGCTGCTGATAAACCATTTATTGCCCCAGTACATTTTTAAAAAAGCAAGGCCGGCAGTTAATACGATCAAAAGGAAAAAATAAATATTCAGCATCCGTATTTTTCCAAACTTATCTATCAGTACGCCGCCAATAAGCATACCGCCAATGCCACCAACTAAAGTAGCGGTTGCATAAAATTGTGCGTATGCCCTGTCTGTCCAGCCAAGTTCCTGCACAGTAAAAATGGGAAGTAACGTATCTATATAATTGAAAGAGCCTTGTGTAATAAATGCAATACAGGCAAACAACAGGCTGTTGCGTAATGTAAATACACTGTATAAAGATTTACCGATAACCTTCCAGCTTGTTAACTGCATTTTTTTTGTTTCGGCCGATGCTTCACCGTTAGTCCAGGGTAATATTTTTTCGCCTGCCCGTTCCCTTAAAAGTAATGGCACCAGCATGATAAGCCCAACTGCAATGGAAAGTGTAAGTATAGCAGTTGAAAAATTATATTTATGCATCAGCCAGCTACCCAGTGCCAGCGATGCAGAAGTACCCATAATTTTTGCACCCCACATAAAACCGTTAGCCCTTGCCTGTTGTTCTGCCGGTACAATGTCAATAGCCATTCCATCGGTGGCTACATCCTGGAAAGAACCAAAAAATCCAACAGCAAATCCTGCGGCCATAAACAGGTTTAAATTGTTGAGAGGATCGGGCACAAAAGCCATTGCAATAAAACTTGCTATCAATCCCAATTGCCCAAACATTACCCAGGGCCTTCTTCGCCCCATGGGCAGGTAAGTAAACCTGTCCATCAATGGCGCTGTAATTATTTTAAAACTCCAGGGCAGGCCAACCGCAGCCACAAAACTTCCTATCTCACCAGGTGTTTTTCCATTCATGGCCATCCATGCAGGAATACCAAAAAAGCACATGCCTTCCGGAATGCCCTGTGCCACATACAGGGCAATAAAATTAAAGTAGCGCAAAAAAGTATTGTCTGAAAGCGAAGGGATGCTGCTGCTTTTTTTTAATGAGATGCCAATGGTGGAGCTGTTCATTATTTACATGGTTTATTAAGGCTTCAGTTTTTTCTGTAATGTAAAATAAACCTGTAAGGTTTTAAAAAATCTTACAGGTTTATGTGGTATTAAAATTTATTTCGAACTTAGATCTTTACGCATAAAAAGTAATTCACTCCAGGTTTCACTTACATATTGGCGTAAATCTTCAAGGTATTCTTCATAAGCACCTGCGCCATGTACCGCATCATAGGTTTCTTTAAATGGCTTGCGGAAACCGGTTGCTTTTTCTTTTAAGCCTTGCTTAAACCTTGCTACAATAGTGTACTGGGCAGGGCCTGAAGCCTTGGCTGCATACACGGCAATCGTTGAACCTTCGGCACCCATGCAGCTTTCAGTTTTTTTATCATGCTTACTATCTTACTATTCCAGCCAAGTTTGGGGTACACATGTGTTATTTGAATTTTGTCAGAAAAATCACCTAAAGCTACTGTGCTTAAAGAATCCATATAAACAGAATAGCCGCCCGATGCCCTGTCGGTTAAATGTACACTTACATTTTTATTCCAGTCTGTCATGTGTTCTTCACCTAAATTTCCTCTTGTATCTTCCCCTTCCCAGCTTGTTGGGCCTTCGGTAATATGGTAACCTCCCATATCCGGGCCCGACTGAATAGTAAACACACGCCAATGTGCATCGCCGGTGTGGTATTTTTGTGCATGTGTGGCCAGGGCTTTTTCAAACTCCATCACTTTATCAGCTTTGGGAAATACCCGTTGGGTGGAAATTACATTTTTTACCTGGCTTATCACCTGCAAAAGGGATAAGCATCAACAGAAGGCCAAACATTTTTGAACGAATGCAAGATTTCTTTTTCATTTTAATTTTGGTTTAATTGTTTATAATAAAGAAAGCTTTCCAGGGTAATTTTATATATACAAAAGTCGGCATTGTACCAGCCGGAGGTGAGTAGATATCTGTCAGCCTGCTAATACATTTATAGCTATCAACAGGATAAATTGTGCAGCAACAGGATTAATTCATCATTTTAAAAAACGGCGGATAATTTCTCTTTCATCAATGCCGTATAAAAATTGCTTTACAATTATCTTTATAGCAAATGCACCAGCACTTTATCAATCTAAAAGCCATTCTTACACTTTCCATTATTTGGTTGTGCCTGAATACGGCTGCACAAAATGCAAAGGGATATGAAGTGATCTCAACTGCACAAGGCCTGTCGCAGGGGATGGTGTTTGATATGCTGCAGGATAAGGAAGGCTTTATTTGGGTGGCTACCAAAAATGGGCTTGAACCGTTATGATGGCTACAGCTTTAAAGTTTTTACCAGCGACCCATACAACCCACATTCCCTCAGCAGCAATACCATTATGAAATTGTTTGAAGATTCAAAGGGAAGGATATGGGTTGGCACTGAGAATACGGGCATAAATGTTTATGATAAAACAACCGGGCAATTTTACCGCATTGCACACAACCCTTCTAACGCAGCCAGCCTTTCGGGCAATCAAATAAGGGGCATTAATGAAATGCCTGATGGCAAAATTTTAATAGCTACTGATGCGCCCGGGCTAAACATTGTAGAACTCAACAATAATTTTTTTGAAAAAGATGCAGCACCGGTTATTACAAAACTGGCATTGCCAAACAATGCGCTTGTGTATGGCATGGGCAAAGATAAAAGCAACAACATGTGGGTTGGCGGCATGGATAAAGCAGTCTATAGGTTTGATGCAGCCAACAACAACTTTATACCGTTGGCAAATGCACAATTAATCAACAACGGTTATTTTGTTGATGATGAAAACATACTCATCAACAACAATCTTTTTTTGTATGATGGCAAAAATACAACGCCATTATTTGATACAGAAAAAATGCCTGAAGGCAATATGCTTTTTAAAACCAACAGCCCATTATGGGACTATCATCACCGTGAGCATTCCCATTACGACAAAAGCGATTGGGGCAATGGCAAACCTTTGCAGTGGGATAAAAAATTGCCTCCTCTCACAAGGTTGATTTATCCTTTTATTATTGACCGTTCCGGAATGGTATGGACTGGCACGGTAGGATATGGCTTAAGGAAATTCAATACTGCTAAAAGCAAATTCAAAGCACAGGTACCAGGCTATAGTGTGCGGTATATTGTTCCTGTTGCTTCCAATGATATTTTTTTGGGCGATTTTGGCTATGGGTGGCGAAGGCTGCAAAATGATTCTGTAATAAGCAACCCGTTTAGTAAGCTTTCTTTTATACAACAGATAGATAATTTCATCATTGCCAGAACAGGCGACTATTGGATTAAAAGCGATATCAGTGGGTATTACAAATACAACCCTTCATCAGGCAAACTAACAGCTTTTCCTCAAATAAATTCTTTTGGAGGCCGGGGCAGCAAGCAGCCAATGATGGAAGACAGCAAAGGCAATGTATGGATGCCAGGGCTGGGCGGTATGTTTACAAGAATTAATACCGCTACAGAAAAAATTGACAGCTTTACTATCAATACCAATGCTGCAAGACCCATACAGGTAGAAGCTGTTTGTTCTGCTATTTACGAAGATGGGCAGGGCATATTTTGGATTGGCACAGCAGATGGTTTCGCAAGGTTGGATTTTAGCAACAGTACTAAACGGTTCCCCACAAATAAAATGGTATTATAATAACAGCAGCAACCGCAATTCGCTTAACTACAACCATGTGTCCAGCTTTATGGACGACCCCGTGGAGCCCAATAAATATTTATGGATTTGCACTAAGGGCGGCGGGCTCAACAGGCTGGATAAAAACACAGGCGAGTTTTTTTCATCTTACTGCTAAAGATGGCCTGCCCGATGATGTAGTGTATGGTATTGTTGCAGATGGTGCAGGCAATTTTTGGGGCAGCACCAACAAAGGCATTTTTTGTATGCTGGCTGGCAAAGCTGGCAGCAGCACCTGGGTGTTCCGCAATTTTACAAAGGCAGATGGTTTGCAGGGCGATGAATTTAATACCGGTGCTTATAAAAAGTTGCCCAATGGCAATTTGGCTTTTGGCGGCGTAAACGGGTTAAATGTTTTTGATCCGAAAGAAATATTGGCGGCTGGCTTTATGCCCAATGTTTTTATCACGGATATTTTAATCAACAACCAACCAGTAACGGCAGGGGATAGTACCGCTGTATTGCAAAACACTATTGAGCAATCAAAAAATATTACGCTTACCTATTTGCAGGATATTCTTACGCTTGAATTTTCATCACTTGATTTTACTGCACCTGATCAGAATAAATACCGCTACCAGTTAGTTGGTGTAGATAAAGACTGGGTGGAAAGCGGCACCCGGCGTTCTGCAACTTATCTGCACCTGCCATCAGGCAAATATATTTTTAAAGTGCAGGGCAGCAACAGCCAGGGAATATGGAGTGATAAAATTGCCGAATTGCAAATAACAGTGCTGCCGCCCTGGTGGCGAAGCTGGTGGGCTTATTTATGCTATGCATTACTGATAGGTTTGGGCATAAGAGCTTATTTTAAATTTACGGTTAACAGGGCAAAACTAAAATCGCAATTAAATTTTGAACAACTGGAAGCAAAAAGAATAAAAGAATTAGATTCGGTAAAAACACAACTATACACCAATATCACCCATGAATTCCGCACGCCGCTAACGGTAATATTGGGAATGGCACAGCAGGTAAAAGGCAATCCGCCGGTGCATTTGGAAAATGGCATGGATATGATAATCCGCAATGGGGAAAGCCTGCTGAACCTAGTGAATGAAATGCTGGATCTGTCAAAACTGGAAACAGGGAAAATGCAATTGCAATTGGTAAATGGCGATGTGATTAATTTTCTCCGTTATATAGTTGAGTCTTTTCATTCGCTGGCAGAAAGCCAGGAAAAGCAATTACATTTTTTATCTGAAATGGATGCGTTGCATACAGCGTACGACCCGGAAAAACTGCGGCAGATCATCGCTAATTTATTATCCAATGCATTAAAATTTACACCGGAAAGAGGCAATATTTATATTTCAATAACAGAACAAACGGTGCCGGGCAGCCCAAATTTGTCTTCCTTAATTATTAAAGTAAAAGATACAGGCATCGGCATACCGGAAAGCCAGTTGCAAAATATCTTCGACAGGTTTTATCAATTGGATAACAGCCATACAAGAAAAACAGAAGGCACAGGCATTGGGTTGGCGCTCACCAAAGAATTGGTGAAATTGATGGAAGGGGAAATAACAGTAAAAAGCCCGCCAACAGGTGCTAACAAGGGAAGTGAGTTTACAGTGGCACTGCCTTTGAAAAAATTAGCAGCCGCAGAAGATAACGGCAATTACCATGATGTAAAAACTGCTTATTCTCCAAATGCAAATATTTCAACAGCAAATGCAATTGAACCAGCAGACGAAAAGCAAATCAAAACAAAACCATTGATTTTATTGGTGGAAGATAATGCAGATGTGGTGGCATACACAGCCTCCTGCTTACCCGATTACCGCCTGGCAGTTGGCAAAGATGGAAGGGAAGGTTTTGAAATAGCGTCAGAAATGATCCCCGATCTGATCATTACAGATGTGATGATGCCTTTTGTGGATGGGTTTGAACTATGCCGCCAGTTGCGGAAAGATGAACACACCAGCCATATCCCCATCATCATGCTAACGGCCAAGGCTGATATAGAAAGCAAAATGGAAGGC
Organism: uncultured Chitinophagaceae bacterium; assembly: GCA_963814445.1. GTDB lineage: Bacteria > Bacteroidota > Bacteroidia > Chitinophagales > Chitinophagaceae > Ferruginibacter. Next base: position 16,351 of record CAWFCU010000025.1, on the reverse strand, counting down.
TTGCAGCAGGGCGCTGATGTGTACCTGCAAAAGCCATTTAACCGGGAAGAGTTATTATTAAGAATAAAAAAATTATTGGAGCTAAGGCAAAACCTGCAGCAGTATTATCTTAAAAAAGCAGGGCTTAATAATAATATAACACCGGAAGAAATAATAATTATTGAAGAACCGGTGGCCGATAATAAAATTGAAGATGCCTTTGTAAAAAAAGTAAGGGAAGCAGTGGAAGCACATTTGTCAGATGCTGAATTTACGATAGAGCAATTATGCAAATTGGTATTTATGAGCCATTCCCAATTGCACCGCAAGTTAGATGCTCTTACAGGCTGTTCTCCCAATAAATTTATCCGTATTATCCGTTTGACCAATGCCAAAGAAATGCTGAAGAACCCGGCCAACAGCATTGCATCCATCGCTTATGAATGTGGCTATAATGATCCCGGCTATTTTGCCAGGGTATTTAAGCAGGAGTATGGCGAAACGCCGCAGGAGTGGAGGGCTGTAAAATCCTGACAAGGTTTTGGGCCTGCTACCGTCTGATAAGTGCTGTGATCTTAATTAAAAAATGCCTTATATATCAAAAAAAATGCTTACCATTGTGTTCTCCAATATTTTATGTGTCCTGACTATATCGTAGCTACCCTTTGAAATAATAACTTTTTCGCTGTTACCTCCCAGTAAGATTTTGAAAGAAGGCTGTAAACAGTCTTGCTTTTTCATGCACTAAAATAAATAAAATGCATCCTTTGATTATTAGAGCCATCTGTTCAACCACACTACTCTTTTGTATTATTTACTTCCAAAAGAAATGGGGGATTTTCTGCTACGCCGCAGGAATACGGTAGCCTGTTAACAGAGGTTGCAACGAAATAGCAAATAAACCCCGCCATGCACAATTTATCCTGTAGTTTGAATGGAAAGTGTAATTGAATGGTGAAAATCTGCATGTCTTTGTTGGCAATTGTTTCAAACTTTGGGTTCGCCAAAATTCGTATGAAAAATCTCTCCCTCATGAAAACGCTGTACTAAAAGCGTTCTGATATTTCCTGGTTTACGGTATGCCCATGATGCCACATCATGAAATGCAGCACACAAATCCGCTCCTGTGCCATCCTTTTTTAAAACATTATTTGATTTATCAAACTTAGAATGATGAACAATTTTACCCGTGTTGCCAAAAGTATTGCTGCAAACAAAACTGCAAAAACAATATTGCTTTCATTTTTTGCTGCCATCTGCCTTTGCATAGCACCGGCTACTGTAAATGCCCAAGCCGGTGCAGCCCTCAATTATGACGGCACCGATGACCAGGTGCAGATAACAGGCTACAAAGGTGTTTCGGGTGCCGCTGCCCGTACTGTTGAAGCATGGATAAAAACAACTTCGGCCAGCCAAAGGCCCATTTTGGAATATGGCACTCCTACCGAAGGGTTGTGGTTCAATTTTAATGTAACCTCCGCAGGCAGGTTACAGTTGGCCATTTCAAATAATAATATCAGCAGCACCAATGCGGTAAACGACGGCAACTGGCACCATGTGGCCGTGGTGGTTAACAGTTCAAGCCTTTCGGCTATCCAGTTTTATATTGATGGGAATTTGGAAACAAATTCTGCCGTAGCAGGTGGCGGTCCGGGTGTTATCAATACAAGTGCTGCTGGTACAGATGTAATGATTGGTTACTCCCCCGGCTTAAATACTTTTTTCGAGGGAACAATTGATGAAGTGAAAATCTGGAACATCAACCGTACGCAAGCACAAATAAAAGGCTATAAAAATTGTGAAATACCGGTGCTAACCAATTTACAGGCTTATTATCAATTCAACCAGGGTACGGCTGGAAGCAATAATGCCGGTGTAACTTCTCTTACGGATGTAAGTGGCAATGGCAGAACAGGCACGCTGCAAAATTTTGCACTCAATGGGGCTACATCTAACTGGGTTGCTCCCGGTGGCGTAGTATCGGGTGCAGCCTGCAGTTTTGCAGTTGGTGATTATATCAGTCTCAAAACAGGCACCTGGAATACTGCATCTAACTGGGCAAGGTATGGTGGCACAACTTGGGCACTTGCATCTGTCGCCCCTTCATCTGGCGATGCTGCTATCACAATTAGCAGCAATGATTCTATTGCCATCACTTCGGCTGTTACTGCTGATCAAATAATTGTGAGCGCTGGAGGTAAACTGTCATTGAATTCCGTGTTTTTAAACCTTCCGGATGGAGCAGGTACAGACCTGAATGTAAATGGTTCATTTTATTTGAATAGTGGTACAGTTAATGGATTAGGCACAACTGCTATTAATGCAGGGGCCACTTTTGTATGGAACAGTGGTACGCTGGTGAGCGGGGGTTCGTTTGGAGGCACGCTTACTACGGACGCAGCCTCAACTGTGTTACTTAACGGTGGATCAAAAGTTTTGGGTGGTTTATTTACGTTTAATAATGGAAGTAACAATTGCACGCTTTCCAATGGCAACATCTTATTTACCAGCACTAACTTTTTTACCAATACAGGCACAATCAATATAAGCGGAGATGTTGGGTTTAGCCTTAATACAGGCACCAGTTCGGTAATCACTAACGCAGGGATTATCAATAAAACTTCAGGCACCGGCTCCAGCAGCATGGGCGGCAGTGCATCGATAACTTTCCACAATACAGGAACTTTAAATGCACTCAGTGGCACAATTACACTTCCTGCCGCCGGGGCACATACGGGCCTTTTCAATGTTTCTACTGGCAGTACCATTAATTTCAACAGTGGTACACATTCATTGAATGCAGGAACATCCTTTACCGGCCTTGGGGCTATTAATTTTGCCGGGTCCACTGCAACCATTGCTTCCGGCTGCGATTTCCTGAACACAGCCAATGTAGCAATCAGTAGCGGCACTGTAATCTGGAACAATTCAGATACAGTAGGCAGTTTAGCTATTAGCTCAACAGGGATATTACAGGGATCCGGTACGCTTTCTGTATCAAATTCATTCACCTGCGGTGCCGGCACGATAGGAGCAGTAGGTGTTTCAGGTAACCTGGTGATACTGGCTGGTGCCGTTGCAACAAAATCTGGAATCAGCGCAACGTTGCAAGGGCCATACAGTATATCGAACTACAGTAATACATTCAACTTTAACGGTGGCGACATTCTTGTAAACAATAATGGGGTATTCAATAACTATGGAACTGTTATATTTAACGGCGACAATAGTATAAACAGGAACTTAGGTTCAGGCGGTGCTGTCAATAATTTTGGTACTGTTATTAAAAGTGGCGGAACTGGTAATGCTTTTCTTGGCGGCAGTAATCTCCCCTTTAACAGTAGTGGCACGCTCACTTCTAATTCAGGAACCATAAGGATAACCAGTAATACTTCCAGTACGTTTTCGGGAGCCTTCAATGCCGGTACGGGTGCCATCATTAGTTTTGAAGGAATAGAAAGTTTTAATGGTGCGGCTTCCTTTAATGGGGCAGGCAGCATTAATTTAATATCCGGGACATTATCTGTGGACGGAAGCGCAAGCAATACACTCAGCATTGCTGGCAATTTTAATGTAAGCGGCGGTAGCTTGCAAGGCGTGGGTAAGATTGATTTCCTTTCGGGCAGCACCTGTAATTTCAGTGGCGCAGTGATGGTGGGCAGCGGCACCACCACCGTTAAAGCTGGTGCAACTTTTATATGTACCGGAACTGGATTACAAATTACCACTCCACGTATTTTTACCAATGAATCCAATAGCTTTTCATTAAACACCGCAAGCATATTTATTAATAACAATGCTGTATTCAATAACTCCGGCACTATTTCAATTACTGGTAATGGCAATTTTAATATTGATCAAAATGCTGGTACTGGTGGTTTTATTAATAATACCGGCATTATTACAAAGGTTTCCGGTACAGGGTCATCATCAATAGGTACCGGTGGAAATACTACATTTAACAATACCGGCACTGTTAATGTGAATACAGGGACTTTAAGTATTGGCAGTATTGGAAATTACGGGGGGGATTTTAATATAGCTCCTGGGGCAACAATGAATGCCACTAGTACGCCTTTCAATAATGCTAATGTTACCGTAAATGGGATACTGGTACTTAATCCTGCTACATTTACCGGCGGCATACTTACCAATAATGGATCAATTAGCAGCTCTACTGCATTTAATAATAGCGGTACATACAAAGGCAGCAGCTCTTTTAGCGGCGGCGGCCTGTTTAATAATCTGCCCGGTGGCCATGTTGCGCCTGGTAACTCTCCCGGCTGTCAAACTTTTGGCAGTGGTTTTACAAGTTCAGGTGCTCTTGATATTGAAGTAAATGGAAAAACTACAGCCTGTACCGATTATGATCAAATAACAGTAACAGGTACGGCTACACTTAGTGGCACATTGAATGTTACAGTAGGCTATACTCCTGCAGATAATGATTCTGTAACGATTATTATTGCTACTAATGCATTAGTCAGGAACTTTTGCAACTCTTAATGCACCTTCAGGATGGGCTGTTTACTACAATGTTCCTTCCTACTGGCAGGGTAACGCTTATTTATGTTACTCCACCTGTATTAAATGATTACCGCACTATTGCTACGGGAAATTGGTCTGCTGCTTCAGTAGCAACTACATGGCAAAGATATAATGGCAGTGCATGGGTTGCTGCTACCGTAGCACCTTCATCAACATAATGGAAACTATTCGTAGCGGGAATATTATAACAGTTAATGCCAATATAACCATAGATCAAACAGTAATTGAATCTGGTACTTATATTTATATAAATGGGCAAACTGTAACAATAGCTGACGGTATGGGAAATGATTTAACTATGTACGGAGACGTGAGTTTCCAGGCAGGAACTATGAATTTGAATGGTTCCGTTTTAGTTAATACAGGAGCCACGTTTAATCTTTGGGGAGGAGGAACATTAAATATTGCTAATGGAACAGGCACAGACTTAGACGTAAACGGCACTTTGCTTTTATCTTCAGGGACTATCGCTGGCAATGGTCAAACCTCTGTGAATACCGGTGGAACATTTACCTGGTCAGGTGGTATTCTCAGAGGTTCAGTAAGTACAACAGTAAATGCATCAACTCAGGTTCATGGGGAACTGTAGGTATATGGCAGCGTTATGATGGAACTGCCTGGGTGGCAGCTACTGTAGCCCCAGCTTCAACAGACAATTTGGTAACAATACGCAATGGGCACACGGTTACTATAAGTAGTGGAACAATAACAACCGACCAAACTGTTGTTGAGGTTGGTGGCACGCTTGCTTTTAGCGGAGGAACCCTTTCACTCAATAATGGAACAGGTGAAGATTTAGCAGTTAACGGTACATTTACCTGGTATGGTGGAATAATATCAGGAGCAGGAAGCGCAATAATTAATACCGGAGCAACCTGTGCATTAGGTAACCCGGCAAATCAGGCTATCGGGGCTTTGCAAACTACGTTTACCAATAACGGAATGGTAAACATGGTGAATAATTATTTCTTCAGTTGCTGCTCGCCTACCACATTCGACATTACAGGTGGCACCATCAATAACAATGGAGTGTTTAACGTAGATACTTATTCGGATTAAGCCCTTATGCCATTTCAGGTGGTACTTTCAATAATAACGCAGGGGCAAATCTCAATTGTTTAATTACCAATGGCTCCACGGAATTTAGAATGGTTACTACCAATTTCACAAACGCTGGCAATGTAAATGCAACCGGAAACGGAAAATTTATTATTGGGCCATCTAATTCATCTACTCATTCCGGAACTTTTAATTCCACTTCAGCTTCAGGCTTGGAATTTATAAATGCAGGGCAAAATTTTAATTCCTCCAGTTCTTTTACCGGTTCTGGGTTAATCACTTTTAATGGTGGAGCCTATGACCTTAATGGTTCGTTCACTAACAGCAATACAAAAGTAAGTAACGGAACTGCTTCATTCAATATGGGGAGTGTAAACTTTGGAATCCTTAGTGTAACAGGTGGAACATTAACAGGAACTGCCTTTAAGACATTAAGCAGCACTATGAATTGGTACGGTGGTACATTGTCAGGTACAGGTTCGTTTACTATCAATAGTGGCGCCACTTGTAATTTAGGAAACCCGTCAAATATGGGAATAGGAATTCTTCAAACTTCGCTAACTAATGGCGGCACTATAATTTGGAACAACAACTATCCCTTTAGCTGTTGCAGCCCGGTAACTTTTAATATGACCGGGGGAGCACTGTTAAATAACGGGACGTTTACAATAACCAATAGTGGAAGTATTAACACCATGACCATTTTTGGGGGTACGTTTAGCAATTCATACAACAGAAATTATAAATAAGAATTCCGGCGCAACATGGTTATATCGCCCTCTTCGTTTTCAAATACGGGAACTATAAATCTGAATACATCGAGTACTCAGTCCGAGTCATTTAATTATGGCGGGGATATTAATGTTGCATCAGGTGCAACTTTCTCGGGCGGTTCATATCATTTACAGGAAATAACTTTGTCAATAATGGCAGTTTTAGCCATTCAGGAGGTGCCTTCGCTAATAGCGGCACTTATAAAGGAACCGGTGCATTTTCTGGAACATTATTTACCAATGCTTCAGGGGCCGTGTTGCCCCTGGCAATTCTCCCTGCCAAAATTCAAATTTACAATTCAGGACACTTGAATTGAAGTAAACGGAAAAACCACTGCCTGTACCGATTATGATCAAATAACAGTAACAGGAACGGCTACACTTAGTGGCACATTGAATGTTACAGTAGGCTATACGCCAGCGGAGAATGACTCGGTAACGATTATTGTTGCTACTAATGCAATAGTGGGAACTTTTGCAACGCTGAATGCACCTTCAGGATGGGCTGTTTACTACAACACTCCATCCTCTGGCAGAGTAACGCTTGTTTATACTACTCCACCTGTATTAAATGATTACCGCACTATTGCTACAGGAAACTGGGCGGGGGCGGCAGTAGCAACTACATGGCAACGTTATAATGGAACTGCATGGGTGGCTGCTTCTGTAGCCCCATCTTCTACTGATGGAACTATCACTATCCGGCATATTATAACGGTCAATGCCAATATTACCATTGATCAAACAGTAATAGACCCAAGTGTTTACATTTATATAAATGGGCAAACGGTAACATTAGCTGACGGGCCTGGAACAGACCTGGTTATGAACGGAGACGTGAGTTTTCAATCAGGAACTTTCAATGCGAATGGATCAATTTTAGTTAATTCATCAGCCACGTTTAATATTTGGGGTGGAGGAACATTAAATGTTACGAACGGTGCTGGTACAGACTTAGATGTAAACGGCACATTGCTTTTATCTTCAGGAACTATCGCTGGTAATGGTCAAACTTCTGTTAATACCGGTGGAACATTTACATGGTCAGGCGGAACCCTTAGCGGTTTAGTAAGTACAACGGTAAATGCAGGAAGTATTTTTACTATGAACGGCACTAATAATCACTATCTCGAGGGGACACATACATTAAATAATTACACAACCTGCAATTGGTCAGGAACAGGACATCTCAATTACGGGGCTGGTCCTGCCACTTTCAATAACTATGGAACATTTAATATCAACACCGATGCTGATATTGCAAGTTATAATTTTAGCCCGGCAAATTTTAATAACCTGGCAACCGGTATCATTAATAAATCTGGTTCAGCGGATACCTATTTTGGTTCTACAATGACTTTTAATAATGCAGGCGCTTTTAATATTAACAGCGGGTTTATTAATATTGACGGAGCAGGCAACTTTAGCGGGCCTGTCTTTATTGCTTCGGGTTCAGGGTTAGGTTTTGGACAAGGAGGTACGAGTTCGTTCAATGCAGGCACTGTTTTTTCAGGGGCTGGTTATGTTTCCTTGTTCCAGTCCTCTACAACCATTAATTTAAACTCATCTATTACCTTTCCAACGAACAATTTTTATTTTTCCGCAGGAAACCTCAATGGTAATGGAAGTATGACTTTTAATTCTGGTTCTACATTTGAATGGTCTGGCGGAAATATCAATGGAGGCACTTTTAACCTGGATGCCGGTAGCGCATTTAATATTACCGGAACAGCGAAAAATTATTCAACGACTTCGGAGTTATGAATAATTATACCATCTGCAATTGGAGTGGTACGGGATAATTAAGTTATAATCCCAGTTTCGGAATCGCTACGATTAATAATTCCGGAACCTGGAATATTAATACGGATGCTGATTTTAGTAACTCAAACAGTAAGGCAGGCGTATTCAACAACCTGGCGGGAGGTATAGTGAATAAAAATGTGGATGGTACAACTTATCTAAGTGAAAATACTGCAGGAGTTTTCTCCTTCTCATTTAATAATGCAGGGACCGTAAACGTTAATTCAGGAGTAGTAGCACTTAATAAGCCTGGTTCTTTCACTGGGATTTATACCATAGCTTCCGGTTCAACTATTTATAGTAACAGCAGTATGGCTTTTACTGGTTCAACACTCACCAATAATGGGACTTTGAGTATTTCAGGAGGGTTTAGCAACAGCCGGCATCTACAAAGGTAGCGGGACTTTTGGAGGAAGTTTATTTACCAATACATCAACAGGCCGTGTTGCGCCAGGTAACTCGCCAGGCTGCCAAACATTCGGCAGTGGGTTTACTTCTTCAGGTATGTTGATATTGAAGTAAATGGAAAAACTACAGCCTGTACCGATTACGACAGAATTACAGTAACTGGCACGGCTACACTTAGTGATACGCTGAATGTTACAGTAGGTTATACCCCTGCAGACAATGACTCAGTAACGATTATTATCGCTACTGCATTATCAGGAACATTTGCAACCTTTAATGCACCTTCAGGATGGGCTGTTAATTATAATGTTCCATCAACAGGAATGGTAACACTTGTTTATACTGCTCCGCAATTACCCAATTACCAAACTGCAGGAGGTGTTGCCAGTTGGAACAGTTTATCAACATGGCAAGCAGATTATGGAAGCGGATTTGTGGCTGCTTTAGCCATACCTAATGGAACAAATAGTAATATAATAACCATTAGGAGTGGGCATTACGTTTTCAATACGGTAGCTCCAGCCATTACTGCCGACCAGTTGGTGATAGAAGCCGGTGGCACATTGTCTTTAACCGAATCTACATTTAACTTGTTGAATGGTGTAGGCAACGATCTTGTTTGCTCAGGAACATTAATATCAGGAGATATGAACTTTAATATCGCCAGCGGTGCCAACATAAATATTTTGGCTGGCGGTACGTTTGATTTTAATACAATTGGCAACATTACAGGCGCTGGTTTAATTAATATACTTTCAGGCGCTACGTTTACTATTGACCATAGCGGCGATGATTTAACCTTTGGCGGCGGGCTTGCCATTAATAATTATGGGGCTATTACCTGGACAACACCTGCCGGCGATTTGTATCTTAACGACAATTCAATTTTAAATAACTATGCAAGTTTTACTGCCAGCAATCAGGGAAGCATGTCTTCTTTAAACACCGGCACTTTTACTAACCAGGTTGGCGCCACATTTACAAAGGAAGGCTTAAACACTACTTTCATTGATGCAGGCATTAACTGGTCAAATTACGGGTTGGTATCTGTTGATCAAAATACATTGGCCATTAACAGCGCTGCAGCTTTTCATCAGGGCAATTATTCCATAGCAAATGGCGCTACATTAAGCAGCAGCGTGGCAATAGTTTTTGAAGGGGATACGGTAATAAATAATGGCACTATCAGTATTCCAACTTTTACTTTTGAGAATAACAGCCCCCAGTCAATTAGTGGCACGGGAGTTATAGAAAACCTTACTATTAACAGCCCCAGCAACATTATTTTAAGCGGCGACCAAACCATTACCAATTCACTTACGCTTACTGCCGGGAAAATAATAACCGGCTCCAATAAAATTGTTACAGATGATGGCGGCGTTATTAATGGCGGCTCTGCCACGAGCTATATCAGTGGTAACCTCCAGCGCAATGTTTCTGCTATAGGCAATTATGATTTTGCCGTGGGTGGCAGTGCTTATGCGCCTGTTACATTAGGGTTTGATGATATTGCAACTCCTGGATTTATTACTGTAAGTGCCACTGACGGCGACCACCCTAATATTGCGTTTTCAGGTATCCACGCCAATAAGAGTGTAAACAGGTATTGGTCAATAACACCACAAGACCTTGTAATTAACCCCGGCGGCAGCGATATTTATTTTAACTGGGATAACGGTGACAGGGATATTCCTTCTGACTTTAATAATTATCGTGTAGCAAATTATAATGGAGGTTTATGGACTCTCCCAACTGCTTCGGGGCAAGACAATGTAAGTATCAGTGTACAAAATGTAAGCTCGTTTGGCGAATTTCAAATTGGCGAAACAGCAGGCTTACCTGCAGATTACCGGACTGTAATCAACGGCCAGTGGGAAGACCCTGCCATTTGGGAATATTATAATGGGTCTTTATTTGTGCCAGCACAAATTTCACCTGATGCCAACAGCAGCAATATTAATATCCGCCATCAGGTTGATTTAACCGGCAGCACCATAACACTTGACCAGGTAAGAGTTGAAAATGGTGGCATACTTTCTTTCATTAACAGCACGGTTAATTATTATAATGATAATTACTAATGATTTTATTACTGCTGAGAGTGGTGGAACATTCAATATTACTGATTCTACAGTTTCTGGCAATGGTGGCACCTAGAAGTATTGAATTATTGAGTGGTTCCAATGCTGTTATCAGCGGCAATTCAACCATTACAAGCAATGTGGCTGTTAATAATTATCGGCACTACTTATCAATTCTGGGTCGCTTACATTGGCAGGCAACAGTAATATCAATAACCATAATATCTTGAGTATTGATGCTGATATTATTTTGTTAGGCCCGGTGTCAGGCAATATTTACAATATGGCACCGGCATATTTAATTTGTATGGTGCCCATTCATTAACTGGTAATTCTCCAGGTCTTATTTCAAATCTTCCAATGGCACTATAATGTATATGGCGACTGGGTAATTGACGTTGATTTGATTAACAACGGCACTTTGAAAATACTGCAGGATGTCCAGGTAAATTAACGCTTACTAACGGCAACAATACCTACAATGGAACAATAACTGTAGAAACAGGGGCAGAATTAACGGGTACACAAAATATTGCCTTTGCAGGAACGCAGGTAACTAATGATGGTTTGATTAGTGTGCCTAGATTTTAGTTTCAGTGGAACAACTGGTACGCAAACGCTGGCCACAACATTAACAGCAGGTTCTATTAATACACTAAGCATCAATAACAGTGATAGTGTAAATATGACAGGCGAGCAAACTGTTAATACACTGCTTCAATTGAACACCGGTATAATTAATAATGGAACCAATACATTATACCATTGCACAAGGCGGAACAGTATCTGGCCAATCAGCAACATCTTATATCAATGGCGAACTGAGGCAATATTTTAATGACGGCAACAGTGTAGTTGACTTTCCGGTTGGCGATGGTACTTTCTATACACCAGCAAGTATCAATGTAAATGATGCTGTGGCTTTGTCCATGGCAGTAAGTACTACTCCCGGCGATCATTTTGATATTAACAGTTCATCATTTGATCCTGATAAAACTGTAAACAGGGCTTGGAAAGTACGCCCTAGCAGGTGGCTTTTCTACATATAACCTGGCGCTTACCTGGGGCCCAATTGATTTAGATGCAGGTGTTACTGATGTAAACAACCTGGTAGTGGCGCCATATAATGTGGATGCCAGTTCTTGGGTGGCTCCGCTATCTGTAACTAATATTGGCCCTAATACAATTACAGCTACAGGCATTGGCCCGATTGATAACAATATAGATTTCCAGATAGGCGAAGTTTTAATTACAGGCCCACTCAATTACCGTACTGTTTTAGATGGCAACTGGAACGACCCATCTATTTGGGAAATTGAAACTGCACCAACTGTATGGGTCGCAGCATCAGCAGCGCCAGATAGCGCTACTGCAAATGCGATTACCATCTTTAATAACGTTGCCGTTAACACGCCGCAAAACGGCGATCAGATAGTGATTGATGGAAGTGGCACTTTATCCATTTTCGATGCTACGTTCGACCTGAATGATGGCATTGGAACTGATTTGCAATGTTATGGTTCATTCAATATTGCAGGCTCTGGCGTTTTCCCTAATACCGGCAGGTTAAGATTAAATAGCGGCAATGTAACTTTTGAAAGTGGGTCAACATTTACATGGGGTGAAAATTCTTTTATAAGATCAGGAGGAACTATCGATGTATTACAGGTGCTAATTTTAATATTAGTGGTAATGCTTCCAGGCAAATAACCAACGGAACTGTATTGAATAATTATACACTTACTGTACCTGGAGTGGAGGAAATATCGAGATATTCCAGGGAACTGTATTCAACAACTATGGCACATTTACTATCAATACTGATGCTGACTTTTATGCACTTGATTACGATGCTATGTTCAACAACAGAGCAAGTGGGATTATTCAAAAAAATGGCTCTGGCGAAACAGCTACCGGCGATGGAGTTGGCAATAATATTGTGTTTAGCAACTTTGGGGATGTGCACATTAATAGTGGCTCATTTGCAATACATACCCCTCTTGCTGCAGACAGCAGCAGTATTCATACTGGTGGATATTATATAGAAGCAGGTGCTGAATTAAGCGGCACTGCAAGCCTGTCTTTGCCGGCGCTTCATATTTATAATAACGGGCTTATCAGTTTAGCAAGCCTTACGCTTACTGCCATCGATTACCAGGTTATTCATGGCAACGGTTCAATTAATAACCTCACCATTAATAATACTTTGGATGCTTTTTTACAGGATGGCAACCAGACAATCAATAACTCTTTGACATTTGTACAGGGTAAAATTAGTACAGGCACAAACAAATTAATAATTGGCGATGCTGCTACAGTTACCGGGGCTTCTGAATCAACAGGCTATGTTATAGGCAACTTGCAAAGAAATCACAATACTGTAAGCAGTGCATTAACGTATGATATTGGGGATGCTGCTTATTACACACCAGTTATTATTAATGCAAATATTACAACCAATGGCGGCATTACTGTACGTACAGATGGGGGCGACCACCCATATGTTGCCAGTTCAGGCATTGATGAATCAAAAAGCGTAAACCGCCACTGGGCAATTACAAATGATGGTGCGAGTATTTACAACTGCTGCAGTCACTTTTAATTGGGATGCAATAATGATAAGGATGGTCCAGCAATCACTACTAATTTTATAGTAGCAAAATTAGATGGCAGCACATGGACATTGCCACAGGTAACAAACAATGGCATTATCTCTATTGATATTGCCGATCTAACTTCTTTCAGCGAATTTGCGGTAGGCGAAGCCGGAGGCCCAATCCCTTCAGTGGGCGATTACAGGTCTGCAACAGGTTTTGGTTATTGGAACCAGGCTTCCAGTTGGCAAACATTCAATGGTTTAGGATGGGTGGCTGCAAGCCAATCACCAACAGCAGCAGATAATAATATTACCATCAAGGCAGGCCATGGTATGTATGTAACTGAAGATGTAACTGTTGACCAGTTGGTAACAGAAGCAGGTTCCCAATTTTCAGTAGGTGCTTTTGGGCCTGCAACCCTAACCATTGCAGATGGGCCAGGGGTTGACTTTACCCTTAATGGCGAATTGATTGCTGTTTATAGTACTGCTGTGCTTGATATAGCTGGCAATGCTGCGGTAGCAGCAGGTGGTACATTTTATTGGGGCGGCAATATGCACATTGGTGGCAATGGCGGCACCGGCACATTGGATTTTTTAGCTGGCGCAAATGTTGGGTTATCAAATAATGGTTTTATCCATTTTGATAATGGCATTACTATTAATAACTACACAAACATCAGTTTCAACAGCAACGGAAACAACACCACCCAATTCTATTTCAGTGGCAACAATACTACGTTTAATAACTACGGCACATTTAATAATAGCGACTTCCCCGGTGTGCATTTTAATAATAACGCAAGTACCAATGCCAGCTTTAATAATAAATCAACCGGTGTATTTAATAATTTCATTAATACCACTACAGACTTTGATGGCCCTATTGGTTTTACAAATGAAGGGGCGCTGAATGTAAACGCAGGCACTTTTAATTTGCCTAATACAACGGTATTTATGAGTGGCCCAATGACAATTGGGGCAGGCGCTGCCGTTAATGGCGTGGAAATAGACTATAGCAGCGATACACTTACTAACAACGGAACAATAACAGGCGGTTTCACTTTCAGTTCATCTGCTGGCCAGCAGGTAGTAAACGGAGCTGGTTCGATAGGAAGGTTGAATGTTGCCAATTCAAATGGGGTTCTTGTAAATGATATACAGACTGTAACAGAAAACCTTGATTTATTGGGTGGAAGGATTATTACAACAGAAATGGGTGTAGTCTATACCGGCCCTGATGTTGATATTACCAATGCAACTGCTTCTAATTATGTGGAAGGCAATTTAAGAAGGTGGGTTAGTGTTTCCGGCCTTGTTGATTTCCCTATTGGCGACAATGCAAACCCTGCATTTATCACCCTTAACCCTGTTGTTATCAATCCCGGGTATATAGATGCAAGGACAACTTCAGGCGACCATGGGCAAATTCTTAACTCCGATATTGCCCCTGATAAAACAGTAAACAGGACATGGACGATTACGCCTGGCCTGCTTGATTTTTCTACCTGCGATGTTATTTTTAACTGGGATGCAAGCGAAGTGGATGGTATAGCGAACACAGCAAACTTTATTGTAGGAAAATATAATGGCCCGGTATGGTCATACCCAACTGTTGTTAACACAACACCTACATCAATAACGGTAACGGGTATTACTTCTTTCAGCGATTTCCAGATTGGCGAATCAGGTGTTTGTATTGTAAATATTCCAGATGCGGCATTTAAAGCATGCCTTGCTTAACCATAACCCTGTTATTGATACAGACGATGACGGAGAAATTCAATGCACAGAAGCAGCAGCATTATTTGGAACGCTCAATGTTGCCAACAAAGGCATACAAGACATGACAGGCATTGAGGCGTTTGTAAATATCACTGCTCTTGCTTTGCAACAACAATAACCTTACCGTACCATTAAATGTAAGCGCCAATGTTGACTTGGTGCAATTGGTATGCCATCACAATAATTTAAGCACACTGGATGTAAGCGCCAATACCGCATTGCATACTTTGTTCTGTAATAATAACAATCTTACCATACTTGATTTGAGTAACAACCCGGCAATGTTTACTTTGAATTGCCAGTTCAATTCTATTATAAGTTTGGATTTTAGCAATAACCCGGTGCTGGCAGATGTAACGGCCTATTCAAATGCACTTACAAGTGTAAATGTTACCAACAGCCCCAATCTTAACTATCTTAGTTTATTTCAAAATCCGCTGCCAAGTTTAAATGTTACACAAAACCCTGCATTAACCAGTTTGCTGATTAGCTATACGCAAATGCCTACTGTTGATTTATCAAACAACACAGCACTTTCTTTCTTTGTTTGTGATAATGGGCAGTTTACCAGTCTTGATTTGTCAAACACAGTTTTAACTTATTACAATGGAGTAAACAATCCTTTATTAACCAGTTTAAATATTCAAAACGGCAACAATAACAGTCTTACTTTCTTTAATGCAACAGCTTGCCCAGGATTAACCTGTATCCAGGTAGATAATCCAGCCTTTATGAATACCAATCCTGTTGCTTCTAAAGATGCAACAGCAACCTATAGTTTAACCTGTCCTCTTGTATGTACAGTTAATATTCCAGATGCAAACTTTAAAGCAGCTTTGGTGGCGAATGCAAGTATTGATATTAATAATAACGATGAAATAGAATGCAGTGAAGCTGCTGCTTATACCGGAAGTATTATCGTTAATAATTTAGGTATTGCTGATTTAACAGGGATTGAAGCATTTGTTAATATCACAGCACTTAATTGTGCGGAAAACCTGCTTACCAGTTTAAACGTAAACTCCAACACTGCTTTAACTAATTTAGAATGCCAGAGCAATCAACTTGCTAATTTAAATGTATCTACCAATACTGCTTTAATTAATTTAAACTGCGCTTTCAACCAAATTGCAAGTTTAAATGTATCTGCCAACACTGCTTTAGTTGCTTTACGATGCTTTAGCAATCAACTACCCAGTTTAAATGTTTCTAATAACACAGCGTTAACCACTTTATCTGCATCTACAAACTTATTCACCAGTTTAGATCTTTCAGCTAATACTTTGTTAGCTAATTTGGATATCAATGCCAATCAAATT
>CAWFCU010000024.1:0-223720 GCA_963814445.1 uncultured Chitinophagaceae bacterium | reverse complement strand
AGCTTCGTTCATTTCAGCAAAAGAGTTGGCAAAGGAAATCGTTTTGTCATAAGGGGCTTGGGGTTCAGAAACTATGGAAAGTGTTTCATCGCTGGTTGTATATTTTTTTTCTTGCTTGAAAGGAATGATGTTACCAAGGCGGTCAACTTTTAGTTTAATGCAATGTTCCTTTATAGAAATTTTATCCAAACTGCTTTCCAATTTATTTAACTGTGTGTATTCTACTTTGTCAACTATTGAAGTAGCAACATAATACGGAATTGCTGAAAGCCTGTTACCTGTAAAACTTACAATTTTATATATTCTGCCAATATTTTTTTGAATAGTGTTTGCAAGGTCTATTTTTATGTTTTGCTTTATTTCTTCTTCAGTTGGTATATACACAAGGTCTTGCGGCGATAGTTGCATTAGGAGATTATCGCCACTTTCATTTTTTTGTGGCACCGCAGAAAGCCCCTGTTTCATTCTTTCAATTACAATGTTTAGTGGAATTGTTTCGTAGTTACGTTTGCCGTTTTCATCTTGATAGATAACGAAGAAGAGGTTAGTGCCTTTGGCAGCTTCTACATATTTATCTTTTTTATTGCCGGTTTGTCCAATATTAAATTTATTCCCTCTTAGGTTCGTAAGTTCTTACTTTATAAATGGATGATGTGAGTTGCCATCCGTTCAGTTCCTTGATATTTTTATTCAGTTCATCTAATACCATCGGAGGAAAAGGCTAATTCCGGATGTTCAATAATCTTTCCATCTTTTTCTTCATGATATTTTTTAATGTGATTTAGCATTATTTTCTGAATACCGGTATCAGTAATACATTTTATATGATTTCATTGAAGGTTTCGTCAATTTTTACTCTTGAAGCTACATTTGGTTTTCCTTTTTTATCAATATCCCAATAGTAAATTTCAACTTTAGAAATGTCTTTATCATCCAATTGTTATTTATTGTCTTTAAAGTATTTGGATAATTTTCTTCTTATCATGTCCTGATCAACGATAGTTTTTTTATTTCTGTTCTTAAATTTTTATCAATAATCATATCCCAATTATCTAATGCAACGGAAAATAGTACTTCTTTTTTAAACTTTAACTAAAAGCCCGGAAACAGTATCCTTGTGCATTGGTTTCTTATTGCCCAATTACTACCTTTATCTTGTGGTACTTGTTTTTTTATTTTACTCCCCATTTCGCTCCTTCACCCATTTTTGATATTTATTTACCGTTTTGTTAATTACACGTAGGTTTTGTTTAAAGCTTACTATTATTTCATTCAGAATAGCTTTGTTTCTTGTGTAAATGTTTCCCATGGTTTTTGAAGAGCACCTTTAGTTTCGCTTTTGACCATCATTGTACTTTTTCATTCAAAGCCTTGGATCAAGTCCTATCTTCTTTTTTCTTTTTCTTCTTTTGATTTTTTCCTCTAACGCACTTTCATTGTTTAGATAATTGATATGATCTCTTGTTGCACAGGCAATCACAATGCATCTAAAGCATGATGGCGATGGTCAATCCTTTTTTTGCTAAAACCTTTTTGGAATTCCAAAGGCACTTGCGGTTAAAAACTTGTTTGTCTTTTTATTAACCATTCACCAAAATTGTTTACTGTTAGTTAATTCATTAACCGCTAAAACGAGGCGTTATTATTTCATTCCAGATATCGCTCAATCCCCAATCTTGTTTTAATACATGAAGTAATTTGCTCCATTGCCCGATAATACATTTTTGATATAGCTTCCTGCTTCATTATCTTCCCTTACAATATTACTTATAAATTTTTTACTACTTTACTTATATACCGGGTATCATTCATTTGCCTTTCAATAAATTCTTCAGGTATTTCTTCCATTAACAGCTTTTTCATCTTGCCCCTGCTTTTAGCAATAATTGTCTTTTATCAAATCTTTCATAATGCCTCTATTGTTAATACTTCAACTGTTTTCTTTCCAAAATTTAATTCAACGTATTGTGCCCCCTTTTTCTTTATAAATTCATAACCTAGTCTTATTGTCTTTATATTTGTTTACTTCTGCTTCACATATTACTTTGTTGCTAAATGAATCATCAAAATATCTTGATTGGGGTATGATATGTTCGATTTCATATGCTGGTGTAAATAATTTATTTAAAGGAATCATTTCTCCGGTATAAGGAGAACGATATTTTTGTTGCAACCAAAGCTTATAACGTGTTAAATCTCGGTTGATGAAGGTTGTGCCTGTTTGGAAATTTTTAATAATATCATCTGGTATTTTTCCATCTTCAGCATTTAATGCACCTTCTTCATAAATTCTTAAAATTTCCTGTTGCATGGGTGAATAAGGACGTACATTTTCAAACTCTATCATTCACCATTTCAACTAACAATGCTTTAATACGAAGATTAGTATTTTCATTTTCAGTTATCTGGTTTGGTCATTTCTTTCTCTTATCAGCAGGTTTTTCATTTCCCTACCTAATTCCATATGATTTCATCAAAGAATTTTTCTTTTCCATTTCCATATCTGCTCCATATATCTTTTACAACCCGTAATGTTTCAGTTATTACCTGTTCTACAATAGGATTACGAAGAATGCTGTTTAAGATTCTAAATAGCTTCAATGTCTTTAACTGTTTTCCATTTTATTATTTCGCCATCTTCTGAATGACGGTCATAAACTATATAACTGTGTAAGCCATTGTGGCAAGCCCTTGAAAATCTTCAATCTTTTAAGGTTGAATTGTTTTTCTCTTACTCTGTCTCTTATTGTTTCATCATATTCTCCATGATTATTTTGTTAATTCTTTCTTTTGTTTGTAGGTGAATATTTTCTTGCATTCCAATATTTTCCCATTCTCATTAAAGGCAATAATTTTTTTATTGCTTTTGCAGAATATGAGCCATATTCACTTTTAAATGGAGGGAATTTTTTGAATTGTTCTACAAAGCATTTTCTAGGTTATTTTTTGTGGCAAAGGTCTTCAATGCTTTTTCAATATCGTTTTTATCATCTACTGAATATAAAATATGCCAAAGTGCTTCTTCTATTTCTTTAGTTAAGAAATTTGAAGGTACATTTTCGACTTTCCCCAGTCTGATCTTGCAATATTAATGCCCTAGTTTCATTGCATGGATACGTTTTGATTCATCTTTAATATCGTACACATAATTCCATCGATAATTATTCGGCTTTAAGCTTTTAATGGCTTTAAAAGATAATTCAAAAGGCTTTTTGGTCAATTTCTTTTCTGTCGTTCAGCCATTCAAATAGATTTACCCAATCTTCTTCATGATGTTAAATATTTCTTCTGTTACATCTATATCAGTTTGTGTTTTCACTATTTCTTTAGATTTTTTAGATCCTGATAAATTGCCATAACCTGAATTCCTGAAATAAAGGATGTGATTTAGCAATACATTTTAATGGTTCTGATTTCTTTCATCTCCATCTTTATATAAATACCCTGCTTTCAAACTTGCAATTGCTGATTAAGTGATTTTTTGCTTTTTAATGGACGTTGATAAAAAATAATATCATTTAAAAATAAATGTGTAAAATCTTTTATTGCTAATACTATTTTTATGTGGTTCATTATACTCATATAATTCTTCAATACAATCTTTGTAAAAATGCTTTGATCCTGTAATTCATGATGCAATTGTTGTTGTGTTTCTAAAATTCTTTTAAGCTCTTCTTTATAAAATTTCCTTTCAATTACTCGTAACTAATTTTCCTTTTATTTTTTGATTTGGATTTTGAAGTAATGTTTCATAAATGTACTCACCAACCGTTTTTTTGCTTTTGTCAATATCATGTTCAGTTTTCTTTTTTACTAAAGTCCAGTCATCTTCTGCTGGAGCCCGGAAAGACCTTTTTTCTTTTCCATCTTTATCAGTTTTTATAGTACCATCCTCATTTAAATCAGTGGTAACAATAAATTCTTTTATTTTTCCAATCCAGTCTAACGGAGTTTTGCTTGTTCGTCTGTATATCCATCCATTTTCCAGATGTACATTATACCAAATTTCATCTTTACCTTTTTTGTCGCCGCTATCTGTGTACTTCAATAATTTTCAATGAATAAAACTCCACCAGTTTGTTTGGTGTTTCTTCTTCTTCCTCACCTCGTAATTGATAATATCCTCTTTTTTGATTAAAATGTAAAAACAACCATGCTAATTCTTCTTTTTCTAATTTTTTCTGTAAGCGCTTTTTTTCGTAGATAATAAATAGTCCAATCATAAGGAACTTTTTTCCCATCTTCTAATAATTGCGGCTGATGTTTTGTAAAATCTTCCAGCATTTCTTCAAATGATTTTTTAAATAGGAATTCTGACTTTTTTTGTTTCTTCATTGATAATATATAAGCAATTTTAGGTTCGGTTTCTGGTATAAATTGACCAAGCGTTTTTCAAAATCAATTTGTTCTGCATAATGTTCTGGTAAAAAATTCAAGAATATTTAAAACCCTGTGCAACCTTTCCCTTCTTAAGCAAATGTCTTTCTCTCAACCTTCGTATACCTCTAAAGCCGGTTCTTTCAGCAGTTTGAGAAATAGAAACGCCGCTATCAAATTTTCCCAGTATATCTTGCCTCATTGGAATAATCCGACTACCAGCATTCGATAATTTTGCCATTATTTATTTTCATTGTTTTTCTATCAATAGCCCATCCAATTGAATTTGTGCCTAAATCAAGGCCTAATATTTTTTTCGTATTCATTAGTATTTTATATATTTATCTTACATTTACAGTTTAAAGCAAATCACAATAAGGATTATTCCGTTGTGAAAACATTTAAAGCGGCGCAAGTCGCTTTTTTCATTTCCATCCTTTCCAAAATTTCCATAAAGGCAGTACGGGCGGGATAACAAGGCGAGATAAATAGGATTAATAAATTTATTACATATTTTTATTGCCGCCCAATTTTTCTTTTTTTGCCAGGTGCTTTAGGCAAACGGCTTATAGGGTCACCCACCATTCATCCACTTTCAATTTCCCGCATTCCCTTATTCATTTTCTTTGGTTATCATTTAATCATAAAACCCTGCTTATGAAGCAATCTATTTTCCTGCCTGTTTTTCTGTATCCTGTTTTCAACGGCCTTGCTTGCCCAACAACCTGCCAGTACCAAAATATCCGGTAAAGTATCTATTGATAAGAACAGCCCGGCAAGAAATGCCACGGTGTTCCTGCTGCGGCAACAAGACAGCGCACGGTAAAAATTGCTGTGCCGGATGACAATGGTTTGTTTGAATTTGAGAACATCGCTCCCGGTAATTATATAGTGAACGTAACACATACGGGTTATACAAATTATTACAGCGATGCTTTTTCATTAGATGAAAAACATAATAGCATTTCTGTGCCGGGCATTGTATTGCAAACAGCAGCAACAACGCTGGCAGAAGTAACCGTAGCAGCGAAAAAGCCCTTTATAGAGAGGAAGATCGACCGGCTGGTGGTGAACGTGGAGAGCAGTATTGTAAGCACGGGTTCTACTTTGCTGGAAGTGCTGGAAAGGTCGCCGGGTGTAATGGTAAACCAGGAAAACGGCCTGAACCTGAAAGGAAAGTCAGGCGTTACCGTTATGATCGATGGAAAGCCCACGCCGCTGTCTGGTGCCGACCTTATTATTTATTTAAAAGGCGTTCCTTCTTCCAGTATAGAAAGAATCGACATCATCACCAACCCTTCAGCAAAATATGATGCATCGGGTAATGCAGGCATTATTGATATCCGTTTTAAAAAAGACAAACGGCAGGGTTATAATGGCACTTTTGGGGCAAGTTATGGGCAGGGTGTTTATGCCAAACCATCGGTGAATGTTTCGATGAACGTACGGAAAAAGGAGTGGAATTATTTTATGTCCGGTGCGTTCAACGCTCCAAAGAACCTGACAGATTTTTACATTAACCGTAAATTCTTTGAAAATGGCAATGGCAACCTGCAATCAATTTTTGACCAACGATCTTTTACACGGCAGCCACAAAACAGCTTATAACCTCCGGACAGGTGTTGATTGGTATGCAGGCAGCAAAACGGTAATTGGTGTATTGCTCAACACTAATTTTTACAACAGCATAAGAGATGGTTTGTCCAATGCCGTGATAACGGGTTCGGATGGCCTGTTGCAGTTTAAAAATATAACTTCCAATTATCTTACTGATAAAAGAAGCAACCTGCTGGGCAATATTAATTTCAAACATACATTTGATACAACAGGAAAAGAACTGAATGCAGATATTGATTTGGGCAGGTTCAATGCCCGGCCATTGCAGGATATCAATATCAATACTTTTGATGACAACAATGCCCCGCTTGATAACAGCAAACAAAAAAGCGACCAGCGGAGTATCATCACTATCAAGTCGTTTAAAGCTGACTATACACATCCATTAAAAGACAAAGCAAAATTTGAAGCTGGTATTAAAACAAGTTTCGTTACTACTGACAATGATGTAAAATTCTACACCGTTGTTGATGGAAAAGATGTACTGGATGTAAACCGAAGCAATCATTTTATTTATACTGAAAATGTAAATGCGGCTTATGTGAATTATTCAAATGAATTTAAAAGCACGGGTGTGCAGGCCGGGTTAAGATTGGAGCATACCAACTCAAAAGGTGACCAGGTAACCACCAGCCAGAACCTTAACCGGAATTATGTGCAGCTTTTCCCAAGTATATTTTTAACGCAGAAGCTGAATGATAATAATGAATTGTCGCTTAGTTACAGCAGGCGTATTGACAGGCCTACTTACCGGCAATTGAATCCATTTAAATTGCTGGTTGATAACTACACCTATGTATTGGGTGATCCTTATCTGAAACCTGTACTCACCAACTCATTCCAGTTTGGCTATACTTTTAAATCGCAGTATAATGTAACACTGGGTTATACTGAAAGCAGGGATGAGATAACGGATGTGTTTGTGCAGGATGACAGTACAAAGATATCGAGCCAGTTGCCTGCCAATATGGATAAGTCGAGCCAGTACAGCCTTGCAGTAAATATTCCTGTTTCTATTGGAAAATGGTTTAATTCAAATATCAACTCCAGTGTGTATTATAATAAATACTCCAGCCAGTTACAGGGAGGCCAGTTGCAAAATAATTTTACTTCCTGGGATCTGAATGTTACCAACTCTTTTATACTGGGTAACAAAGGATGGACTGCAGAGCTGAGTGCATTTTATCAATCAAGGATGGCCTGGGGGCAATTTATTATTAGAAATCTTGCACAGGTATCGGCAGGCATTCAAAAAGTATCAAAGAATAAAAAGTCGGTGTATAAAATTTCAGTCGCCGATATTTTTTCCACCAATCATATTGCAGTAATTGTAAAGTACCAAAACCAGGATTGGTTTACTGACCGTACATGGGATTCACAATTTGTTACGCTCTCTTACAGTTACCGCTTTGGAAAAAATACGGTTGCCAAAGCAAGGCAACGAACTTCCGGTATGGAAGATGAGAAGCGGAGGGCAGGATAGAAATAAACTATTGCATTTCTTCAGTCCATTTGTCCCTTTCATCAGGGCTGAATTTCCATGGCGCAAAATTATTTTCAATGTTGCCAAACATGGTATTCCATTCCTGTGGAGCATTACTGTCTTCCATAATAAGTGAGCGGCGCAATTGTAAAATTATATCAAGCGGATTGATACTAACAGGGCATTCTTCAACACAGGCGTTGCAGGTGGTGCAGGCCCTTAATTCTTCAACAGTGATATAGTTATTGAGTAAGGTTTTGCCATCATCTTTAAAACTGCCATTTGCATTGATATTTTTTCCTGCTTCTTCCAGCCTGTCCCTTGTGTCCATCATTATTTTTCTTGGGCTCAGTAGTTTACCTGTTTGGTTGGCGGGGCAGGCGGCACTGCAGCGGCCACATTCAGTGCAACTATAAGCATCCAGTAAATTCTTCCAGCTAAGGTCAAATACATCCTTTGCGCCAAACTTCATTGGTGCTGCTTCACCGTCTGAAGGCGGGGCCAGTTCAGGCTGCATCATATATTTTACTTCATTCTGCACATTCTCCATATTGGTCATTTTGCCCACTGCATCAAGCCTTGCATAATACGCATTGGGGAATGCCAGCATAATATGCAGGTGTTTGCTGTAAGGCAAATAATTTAAGAAAGCCAGTATGCCGATAATATGCAGCCACCATGCACTGCGTTCAATAACTATCAGAGTGCTGCATTAATTCCTGAAAAAAGATCTGACAAGCCGCCGGAAATGATAAAGGCACCCGTATCATGATAATGTTCTGCTCCCTGTAGTTGCAGCGCCCTGTCTGTGGCATTCATGGTAAGAAAGAGCGACATCAAAATAATTTCTGTTATCAATATATAGTTGGCATCGCTACGTGGCCAGCCATTCAAATCTTTGCTGATAAATCGTTTTAGTTTATTCACATTTCTTCTTATTAAAAAACAACGCATACTATTAATAACACCCAACAGCCAATATCTCAAAAAAGTTAATAAGGAAAGTATAAAAAGCACCGGTAAAAGGGAAGAAAAGGCGATGGGTACCAAGAATGCCATCTAGTATTATTTCCAGCACTTCTATATTAATAATAATAAAGCCTGCATAGATCACAAAGTGCATTACCGCCACCAGGGGATTTTTAAACATTTTCTTTTGCCCAAAAGCAAGCAGCAGCAAATTGCGCCAGCGCAGAGAAGGGTTGTCAGAAAGATCTTCCTCCCTGCCCAATAAAATATTGCGGCGTATTTCTCTTATTTTCTTTGTAAAGAGAAATGTGGCAGCGCCAAGCAGGGCGATAAATACAAGTTGAAGAAGGAGTATGCATGAGCAATAGTATTAAGTATTTAGTACTGAGTACTTAGACTGATGCAAGATAATTATTTCCTTTGCTTAAATTGTGGGCTGATGAGAAATCATACGAATCATAACAATCATAATCCCGATAGCTATTGGGAAATCATCATAAAAAAACAATCATAATGATTCCCGATAAAAAATACATCCTTACAAAAGAGATAGCCGATAAAAAACTCCGCCGCATGGCGCTTGAAATTTGCGAACGCAATTACAACGAAACCGAACTGTTGCTGATCGGGATAAAAGAGAACGGGATTGTAGTGGCAGAAAAAATAAGCGGTTATATTAAAGATACTTTTAAAGGAACAGTGTCGGTGCATTCGCTTGCGATTGACAAAAAAATGCCTGGAGAAATAGAAATTACGCCTCATGCCAACTGTACCAATAAAACAGTATTACTGATTGATGATGTGGCTAACAGCGGCAAAACCATGCTGTATGCCCTGAAACCACTGCTGAAAAACCATCCAAAAAAAATACAAACCGTAGCAATGGTGGAGCGTACTCATAAGTCTTTCCCAGTGGGTATAGATTATACAGGCCTGTCAGTAAGCACCGGCCTGGATGAACATATATATGTAGAGGTAGAAGCAGGAGAGGTGTTAGGTGCATGGATGGACGAAAAGACATCCAGATAATGCAATGTATTTCATTGTTCAGGCATCTTATTTCATAAAAAACACAACTTCGGGCAACGTTTTTTATTTTTTTTTGTTGAACGGCAACACTAAATACTTATAATCATTAAATTGCACGACCAAAACTATACGCATGATGAAAAAACTTTACATTCTACTATTATTTATTTCAGTATCTACAGTTGTTAAAGTAAATGCACAGGCATTATACATTAACAATGCACAAACTGCAAACAGGTTCAATCCAGGCTTAGGTTCGGCCTCAACACCGCTGATTTTATTTGATGACATCCAAATTGACAATACAGTTTTAGGTGATGCCGATTCAATTGGATTTACCAAAATTAAAGTTGGTATCCGCAGGATAGCATCTGCACCTGCTGTAACAGTGAACGTTTACTTATCCGGCTTTAATCCAGCTTCTGTTGGATTAGACAGTGTGCCGGTAATACCCTCTACTTTGATAGGCACCTTTAATTTGGCGGCTAATGGCGCCACTTCACAAACCCAGATTCTCTCTATAGGAGACTCTGTTAACGTATTCAGATCACTTGCAAGAGACACCAGCAATTTGTTTGGTGGCCTTCAAACCGCTTTTATAGGTGTTAGTTTTTCAAATGCCGATCCCAATAATGGTTGGAGGATGACTACTGGTCCCGACGGTAATTTTAACGCTGCCTGGTTCTATGATGCAGATTCAACTCAGCCGCAGTCAGTATTTAATTTTGATGATGGGGATCCATTTACCACTGACCCTTTAGCCACTTTTTACGTTGAAACTTATGGCCGCCCGGTATATGCACCTCTTGCTTTTGATGCAAAAGCAGTAGCTGTACTTGCCCCGGAAAATATTAGTTGCCTTACCGGCCCTCAAACTATAGTTGTACAGGTACAAAACCTGGGTTTAAGCCCTATACCTGCAGGCCAGGCAGCCGTTACACTTACTGTATCCGGCGCTAATACATACAGCAGCACTTTAGCTAATGCTATTGCAATACCGGTAAATGCAATACAAGACATTGCTTTTACAAATGTTAACTTAAGCAATGCAGGCGTTAACCTTGATACGGCAACAGTTGCATACGCTTCTGATCTAAGAAACACCAACGATATTGCAACAAGTGGCAGCCTTACTGCCAGCACCATCAGCACCTATCCTGCATTGGAAGATGTAGAAGGCACTTTACCATTGCTTTCTTTTGCAGAAACAATTGTTGGCGACCAGTTATGGACAATACATTCTGAAGATACTGCATATATTAACCCGGATACCCCGGATTCACTATTTGCTAACAGCGGAAACTCATTCTTCTATTTTGATAGCTACAGCCCGCCAAATTCAGAAGGCGTTCAAAGCAGGTTGTTCAGTAACTGTATCACTTTAGGTGCTAATCCTCAAGTAGGTACTTGTACCAGCAGTCTTCTGTTCTTTATGAGCCATGACACTACTTTTATACAGCAGGGATGGGATGATAGCCTTTATGTAAGCGTTTCTACAGATAAGGGTTTTACATGGAACAGGATTGGTACAGGCTTTGGCAGGCTCGATCCTTTCTTCCAGGTACCAGGATGGCGCCAGGAAATAGTTGACCTTTCTGCTTACAACGGTCAAACTATCCAGATTGCTTTTGAAGGGGTGAGTGTATGGGGAAGCATTATTGCTTTAGATGACATTTCTATTGAATCAAATTGCGTAGTTCCTGTTAGCCTGGTAAGCTTTACCGTGGCAAAACAAAACAAAGCCAATAAGCTTACATGGAAAACAAGCCAGGAAGTTAACTCATTGAAATATGTGGTACAGCAAAGTAAAGATGGCCGCAATTTTGTTGACCTTGGCGATGTGGTAGCAGCAGGTACCAGCAGTACTGAAAGGACTTACAGCTTTGCACACAACCTGCCTTCAAAAGGATATAACTACTACCGCATTAAGATGATTGACAAGGATAATAAGAGCAAGCTAAGCCCTGTACGCAGCGTACTTAACCTTGGCCTGAATGAAATAAGTGTGGCTCCAAACCCTGTTGCCAACACAATGAAACTTAGCATTAATGCTGATAAAGCTGATGCAGCAGTTGTTGTTATCACAGATATGAGTGGTAAAACAGTTCTGTCAAACACTTTCAGTGTTGTAGCAGGCGATAACATTGTACCGGTAAATACTGCAAAACTTAACGCAGGAAGCTATATAATTAAAGTACAGCTTAATGGCGATGTACAGATGGGTAAGTTTATTAAATTGTAAGATTGTTAAAACCAATTATAAAAACCCTCTTCGTTTTCCGAAGAGGGTTTTCTTTGTGCTAATTACATTATACATTATTACCCCATTTATTTAAAATTGGCTGTCCATTGATGCAGTCAGCTTCTTGCCTACTTAAGAATGGCAACACACTACCAGATAGCAAAGGTGCAGTTATATCATCTATCATTATTCAAATTATGAAAAGGGGAATTGCATAGTTTATTCCCTTGTGGCCAAGTAGTTGTAATCTTCCAGTATCTTTTCTAAAAAATCCATGGCGTACATGCTGCTGGATATTTTAAGAACGTCCTGTACTTTAAAGGCCACCCGGTTACACATTTCAAAGTTGTTGGTACGTTGCGCCTGTATAATTACGTTTTTGATGGTATTAATATCCCTGTCACTTAGTTTCATCACTTCAGGAAAAGTCACTATGTAACCTGTTTGAGATACCTGTTTAAAAATAGTGTCGTTCACAGTGAGGGTGCTTTTGGTATTTACCACCACTGTACCGGCAACAATATCGCCAAGGCGTTGGCTTTTTTGCGATACCACAATAATGATAACAGAGGCAATACCACCAATAAAAAGAAACCCTGCACCATAAAAAGGATTGTACCAGAACATGCTGAAAATAACAAAGGCCCACTCATAAAACCGCAAAAACCAGCGGAGCATTACCTGGCCTAAAGTAGGTTCACCGCCATCAAGTGCCACCACTTTTATATTAAGTATTTTTTTGCCCACTGTTTGCCCGCCCAGCAGCAGCTCTGCCAGTGGCGTGTAAAACAACATGGGAAACACTTTAACGATGGTCCAGAAACCATAGGTTTCTTCAGCAAAGCCAACCACGTTTGAAAACAGTGCCCTTACAGAGAAATAATAAATTATTATCAATGCAAAGTCAATAAGGTAAGCCAATAGCCGCTTGTGAAATTCGGCTATCTCAAATTCAATATCAATATTGAAAGGTGTGGCTATTTGTATTACGGGCATAAGCAAATATAGCAAGTGTGAAAACGAATAACGAATAACCAATAACGAATAAGCAATTTCCGGCAAATCCCGTATTTTTAACGCATGCGTGAAGGAATGTTTATAAAAAGGAATGTTGATAAATGGAACCAGTATCAGCATGACAAAACCGACGACCCTGATGAAACAGCAGAGCGCTTTGTTACATTGGTGGACGACCTGTCCTATGCCAAAACATTTTACCCTCAAAGTAAAGCTACCCGATGGATTAACAGCATTGCCGCCAATATTTACCAAAGCCTTTATAAAAACAGGAAAGATAAGTATGCCCGTTTTTTTGCTTTCTGGAAATATGATCTGCCTTTTCTTTTTAAACGGCATCACAAAGTGCTGTTGTTTACCTTTTTATTGTTTTCTTCCTTTGTATTTATTGGTGTTTTCAGTTCAATGAAAGATCCAACTTTTGTACGTGGTATACTCGGCAATAATTATGTGGATATGACAGAAGAGAACATTAGTAACAACGATCCCTTTGGTGTTTATAAAGACAATAATCCTTTTACCATGTTTGTACGCATTGCTGTCCACAATACATCGTTGGCATTTCTTATGGCCATAGGTGGCATATTACTGGGTGTGGTTACATTGTATTTTATGTGGACCAACGGATTGATGCTGGGCACGTTTCAGTATATGTTTTTTGAAAAAGGCCTTGGCCTTAAATCAATGATGGTGATCTGGACACACGGCACATTGGAAATACTGGCGCTTATCATTTCCTCCACCGCAGGGTTTATCATTGCAGGCAGCATACTTTTTCCCGGCACCTACAGCAGGATGGAATCATTTAAACAGGGTATTAAAGATGCCTTTAAAATTATGATAGTGCTGGTGCCCATATTTATCACAGCCTCTTTTTTAGAAACTTATGTTACACATTTAATGGGCAATAAATTTGACAGCGATGGTACCAATTATGGCCCGCCCGATTGGGTCTTTATATTTATTTTCGGCATGTCATTTTTATTCATCCTGTGGTATTTTGTACTTTACCCTATAGTGTTGCATAAAAGGCACCCTGAAAAGTTCATCAAAACAAATCACCCTTCAAAAGCTGCATGAGGTTCCGTTTACTTTTATTGTTTTTGATATTGTTGCTTGCAGGCAGCAGGCAGGTTATTGCACAATCAAAATATGTGTATGTGGACTCTGCTATTTTATACCCTGATGAAATAGAAAAGGTGGATGAAGAAATAAGGTTCACACCGCCAGAAGTGGTGGAAGAAGAGGATACATACAGCGACGAAACCGTTGCAACAAAAGACACCCAACTAATAAGCAACAGGCATTTTTTATCAGCAGATTCTGTACGGATATTAAAAAATGAAAAGCAGTTTTATTATGCAAAAAATCTCGACAGCCTTTTGCAGAGTTTAAAAAAACAACCTCAGCAGGAAGAAAAGAAACAGGAAACGGCTCTTAAACCTGCAGCTAAACCAGGAAAACCACTACTGGAAAGAATTTTACAATCTAAGAAAATAAAATACACTTTATGGATACTGGCAGGCCTCTTCATTTTGTTTATTATATATAGATTATTTTTTGCAGGCGGCGTTACTAAAAAAACAAATGATGCTGTAAAAGTGCTTGATGAAGCAGAAGAGGCAAAACCTGTTCAGGAAAGAAAATTTGATACACCTATCAGCCGTGCTGTTAGTGAACACAACTACCGGTTGGCAGTACGGTATTTACACCTGCAGTTGTTGCAGCGACTATCGGCTGCCGGTGCTATTGAGTTTGCTGTTGATAAAACAAACGCTGAATATTTAAGGGAAATTACAGGTAAGCCATATAAAGAAGAAGTGGCTGAATTAACACGCTGGTACGATTATGTATGGTACGGTGAGTTTGCTATTGATGCAGCTGCTTATTCAAAAGTGGAAAGCAGGTTTAAAAATGTTGTTATTTAATTTGAAAAGAACCAGTACATATTATTTTTTGTGTGCCGTTGTTGCGGTAGCGCTGGTATCCTGCTCGGGGCGTAACCGCATCCCATCACTGGAAGAAACATTTGTACGGAGTGATAAACTCCCCTTTGGTACTTACGTGGCTTTCCGTGAAATAAATGAATTGTTTTACCGCAATGATGTTGCCATAAAAAGACAGCCCATAGATCAATCATTAGATAATGACTATGATGATACATCAGCATTGTTTATCTGCATCAGCAAAAATTTTTTCCTGCGCCGTAATGAACTGGCCTCTGCATTAAACTATGTAAGAAAAGGCAACAGTATTTTTATAAGTGCTGCCCGTTTTGATTCTGCTTTTCTCCAGGAAATGGATGTGGCTGCCAACAGTTCTTATTCATTGTTTGTGGCATCAATACCGGAGATGAAGAAAACAAATGTGCATTTGGCGGCCCCTTATTTTGCAGACAGTGTTGCATACAGCTATTATTATCTTCCTTTGGAAAACTCTTTCACCTTAAAAGCAGCAAGTGAAGATGTAAAAGTGCTTGGCACTAATGAAAATGGCCAGCCAAATTTTGTGGTGGTATTTTATGGTAAGGGAAGGTTTTACCTGCATTGTGAACCACGGGTGTTCAGCAATTATTTTTTATTGCAGGATAATAATTACAAATACCTGCAGCGTGCTTTTTCATTTATTCCTTCTGTGCCCGATCATGTGTTTTGGGATGATTTTTACAACAGGCGCAACCGCCAGCCATCTGAATCTGAATATGAAAAGAATAATGATGATGGCGAACGCTCCGGCTTTTCGGTGTTGCTTAAATATCCAGCAATGGCCTGGGGCTTTTGGCTTACATTGCTGCTGCTGTTGTTGTATTTATTATTTGGAAGCAAACGCAGGCAGCGCATTATAAAACCAATTGCAGCCACTGAAAATACTTCGGTAGCTTTTACAGAAACGGTAGGCCGGCTGTACCTTCAAAAAAAAGACAACCGGAATATTGCGGATAAAATGATAACGTATTTTCTGGAACATATCCGCAACCAGTATTTTTTAAATACCAATCACCTGAATGATGACTTTACAGCCATGCTTAGCCGCAAAAGCAATATGCCTAGGAAGAAGTGGAAGAATTGATTGGCATACTATTAAGCAGATTCAGCAGTACGATGAAGTAGATGATCAGCAATTATTATCATTAAATAAGAAATTGAAAATTTTTATAAACACAAATAATGATGGAAGAAAACATTTTTCAGCAACGGACGATTGATCTTTCAGCGGCACTTCACCGGGAAACAGTATGGAAAGCATCCGCAATGAAGTAGGCAAAGTGATAGTGGGCCAGCATAAAATGCTTGACCTGATGCTGATTGGTTTGCTTTGCGACGGGCATATTTTAATTGAAGGTGTGCCGGGAGTTGCCAAAACACTGACTGCAAAACTGATGGCAAAGATCATTGATGTTGATTTTTCGAGGATACAGTTTACGCCTGACCTGATGCCAAGTGATGTGGTGGGTACTTCTGTATTTAATACCAAAGGAAGGCGATTTTAAATTCAAGCCAGGCCCGGTGTTCAGCAATATTGTTTTGATTGATGAAATAAACAGGGCGCCGGCAAAAACACAGGCTGCTTTGTTTGAAGTGATGGAAGAAAGGCAGGTAACTGTGGATGGTGTTACGCATGAAATGCGTTTTCCTTTTATTATTCTTGCAACACAAAACCCGATAGAGCAGGAAGGTACTTACCGCCTGCCGGAAGCACAGCTTGACCGTTTTATTTTTAAAATCGATGTACAGTATCCAAGCCTGAAGGAAGAAATAAGTATCCTTACATCGCAGCAGGGACGCAACCAATCACAATTGCTGGAAATGGTGAACAAAATTTTATCTGCCAGTGGAATTACATGAATACAGGACACGGTGCAATCAATTATTGTAGAACCAAAACTGGTAGAGTTTATTGCAAGGATTGTGATATGAAACCCGTAATAATCCTGCTTTGTATCTTGGGTGCATCACCAAGGGCATCGCTGGCAATATTAAGGGCATGCAAAGCCAATGCAGCATTAAAAGGCAGAGACTTTGTAACACCGGAAGATATTAAAGAAATGGCAGCGCCGGTATTGCGCCACCGTATTATTCTTACACCAGAAAAAGAAATGGAAGGAATAACAGCAGATGAACTGATTGATAATATTTTGAAATCAGTGGAGGTGCCGAGATAAAATGCCCCTAAATCCCCTCGATTTAGGGGATAAATTCTGGGGGATTTGGAACACTGCAGATTTGTAAAGCATTCAAATTTTTAGAGAGTGGAACGCCTAAGTAATCATACAAGCTATAAAAATGAATACACTTCTAAAGCCCCTTCAGGGGTTTGGGGTAAAATATATCGGCGATCTTTTTATACCCAACCGTTTTTATGTGGTGGTGGGGATTTGTATTGTATTTTTTATTGTCTCCTTTTATTATCCGCCTCTTTTTATTGTGCCTAAAACAATGTGGTATTTGATCATTGCTGCTTACTGCTATTGATTATATCTTTTTGTTTTTTATTGGCAACGATCCGCAGGCAAAAAGAATTATGGCAGACCGTTTAGTAATGGCGATGAAAATAAAGTAACACTGCAGGTAACAAACAACATACCTTTTGAAACCAACATTGAAATTATTGATGAATTGCCGGTACAGTTTCAAAAACGAGACTGGAATGTAGAACGCCATTTTAAAGCAAGACAGCAAAAAGATATTGTATATACATTACGGCCCACTGAAAGAGGAGAATATGATTTTGGTAGATATGTTGTTGTATGTAAAATCATTGCTTGGGCTTATTGATAAGGCGGCACAGGATGGAGGCAGAAACAATGGTGGCTGTGTATCCTTCTTTTATGCAGTTACGTAAATATGAATTGCTTTCTGAAACCACCATACAACCAGAAAGAGGCAGCAAACGCATGCGTAAGATTGGCCACAGCATGGAGTTTGAACAGATAAAGGAATATGTAAGGGGAGATGATATCCGTACACATCAACTGGAAAGCCACTGCCCGTAAATATTCGCTGATGGTGAATAATTACACTGATGAAAAAAGCCAGCAGGTGTATTGCATTATTGATAAAGGCAGATTGATGAAGATGCCTTTTAATAATTTAAGTTTGCTTGATTATGCTATTAACAGCACACTGGTATTAAGCAATGTGTGTTTGCAAAAACAGGATAAAGTTGGGCTGATAACTTTTGCCAATAAGATGGGCAACCTGCTGGCCGCCGACCGTAAGCCAATACAAAAGGCAAACATTCTCCAGCTGCTATATAACCAGGAAACATCTTTTTTAGAAAGCGATTATGAAATGCTGTACATGCAGTTACGCAACCGTGTAAAGCAACGCAGCCTGCTTAGTATTATTTACCAATTTTGAATCATTATCTGGATTAAAAAGACAATTGCCTTATTTAAGAAGTATTGCAAAACATCATTTGTTGATGGTGGTGTTTTTTGAAAATACAGAGTTAACACAACTGGCTGCAAAAAATGCAAATAATGTGGAAGAAGTTTATATAAAAACCATTGCAGAAAAATTTGCTTACGAAAAAAGGCTGATTGTAAAAGAACTGATGAAGCATGGTATCCTTGCCGTGCTTACACCTCCTGAAAAATTAACGGTGAATGCTATTAATAAATATCTGGAGTTGAAGGCAAGGCAGGCAACATAATTTTATTCAGGAAATTGTTTGCTATCCAATCCCGGAATAACTTTCAACGCATTTTTATAATACACTTCTTTCAGAATATCATCCGGCAATCCCAAGTCCATACATTTTCCAGTAAGCATGATATTTTTTATGGTAAGGAAAATATTCATCATCCGTTTCAAGCACACGAAAATAAGTAGCGTATTCTTCCGGCACCCAACTGTCTTTGCCAAACAATATCCTGTCCTGGTATTTGGTAAAAAATGCTTTGGCAGTTTTTGGTTGCCTGCCAAGGTCAGAGATGACAGCACCAAATTCAACATACACATTTTGTGCAGAGTCTAAAAAATTACCCAACCTTCCCAGGTCATTGGCCAGCCAGCCAAAATGTGCAGCAATGAATTTTGTTTTGGGATGTTTTAAAAACATGTTGTGCTGTTCCTGTATCACTTTCTCCCATGATGGATCTTTTTCCGTCCGTTTCCTGTCGGGATGTTTGGTGAGTTCCAGCCAGCGTTCGTTGTCCTTATCAACCGGCAGCCAAAAACATTTTGGATCAGCTGAATGAATTAAAACGGGGATACCCAGCTCACCACATTTATCCCACACAGCATCCAGCCTGTTGTCATCAATAGGAAAGATGTTGTTGTTTTCATCTTTAAATTCCATTCCTAATTCTTTATAAATTTTCAAACCTCTTGCACCTGCTTTTACATCCTGCTCTAATTGTTTCAGTGTTTTAGCAAGCCAGTCTTTTTCACCAAAGCCAACAAAAGAAATATTGGTAAACACACTAACCTTTTTGGGTTGGTTGTATTGATATTGTCAATGCTGGTTTTTAAATAATCAAAATCATTTACATCAAAAAATCCATTGCGGCCGGTGCTTTCTTTATAACTTCTTCCACTCAGGTTTACCATTACCTGCATATTCAGTGTATCCATTTTCAAAAGCAATTCGGAGAGGTTTTGCGTTGGCATGTCCCATTGGTGATTGTGTACATCAATAAAAGGAAATTTGGCTTTTATTACTTTTATGCTCATTTACTTTTAATGTGGAAACGGGTTCGTATTCTTCAAAGCCCATGGTGGTTTGGGAAAAACTGTTTGATGAAACAAATAAGGAAAAAATAGAAGCGATAGTGGTTGGTATTATTTTCATCGGTTAAAGATAGTTAAACAAAAAAATGTCAACCTGCCATTCATGTATTTATAAAGCGCTGTTTAGTTTTGCATACATATCAAGACTGATGTATTTGCCGTTTTTTATCTCACATTCTTTCATTGTGCCTTCAAACTCAAATCCCAGTTTTTCCATTATCTTTTTTTGAATTGCCATTATCTGTTTCTACAACGGCTTCAATCCGGTGAAGATTAAAATGTGTAAAGCCATATGCACAAACCAATGGTGCCGCTTCAGTAATAATTCCTTTTCCCCAAAACTCCGGTAAAAGCCAGTAACCAATTTCTCCTTTTTTATGTTGAGCATTGATATTGTTCAATCCACAGCCACCATAAAAGGTTTTGTTATCTAGCAGAGCACACAGCAAACCATTGTCCTGTTTTATTTGTCTCCAGGTCGGCAAAAAATTTCATTTGTTGTTTTGTTTCTTCCAGTGTGGAATAACTTACGCCGTAATGTTTTATCACATCAGGATGGGAGAGGCCTTTGAAAACATTTTCCAGGTCAGCTTCCAAAAATTGCCGCAACAGCAGCCTGTTTGTTTGTATAGGTGTAAAGGCATTTTTCATAACTGTAAAATAGGTTTTTCCTGTGAAGATTTTAAAGAGATATTATGCTGGGTTTAATAACCGAAACCTTTATCTTTAAAAAAAATTAAAATGCTATGCCTGAACGCCAGCCTGAATGGAAAGTAAAATCCAATGACTTCATTTTTTCTCTTGATGAAATGCAACTGGAGGCTGCAGGCATTGTACAAAAATCCCCGACTGAATTTAATTGCATAAAAGATAACCGTTCTGTAAATGTTGTTATTGTTGATGATAACAGTGCTGCAAAAAAAATAAAAGTAGAAGTGGAAGGAACCGTATTTGATATAGAAATAAAAGACAGCCTTGATCAAATGCTGGATGAAATGGGTTTCAGCAAAGCATCATCCAAACAAATAAAAGAAATAAAAGCGCCCATGCCAGGAATGGTGTTGGAAATAACATGTAACAGAAGGGCAGGAAGTGAAGGAAGGTGACAAGCTTTTAATTCTTGGTGCAATGAAGATGGAGAATGCCATAACGATTTCTGCGGATGCTGTTATTAAACGGATTGCAGTAAAAGCAGGACAGGCAGTGGATAAAGGGCAGGTGTTGGTGGAGTTACAGTGATCGGTTATCAGTGATGAGTGATCAGTTTACGAAGATTTTAATTTTATTTTTTAGTATGAAAAAAATATTAGTTGCTAACAGGGGAGAAATTGCGTTGCGTATTATGCGTACAGTAAAACGCATGGGCATAAAAACTGTGGCAGTATATTCAGAAGCGGATCGTAGTGCTCCACATGTGTTGTATGCAGATGAAGCTGTTTGCCTTGGGCCAGCACCTTCTGCACAATCATATTTGGATGGAGATAAAATAATTGCTTTTTGTAAACAACTAAATGTAGATGGTATTCATCCCGGCTATGGTTTTTTAAGTGAGAATGCTGTGTTTGCAAAAAAAGTAAAAGATGCAGGCATTACATTCATTGGCCCTTCGCCGGAAGCGATGGAAGTAATGGGCAGCAAACTGGCGGCAAAAGAATGTGTGAAGAAATATAATATACCCATGGTGCCGGGTATTGATAAAGCGATTGAAGATGTAAAGCTTGCAAAAAAGATTGCAGCAGAAGTTGGCTATCCTGTTTTGATAAAAGCATCGGCAGGCGGTGGCGGTAAAGGAATGAGAGTGGTGGAAAAAGAAAGTGATCTGCAGGAGCAAATGGAAAGAGCCACCAGTGAAGCAAAAGCAGCATTTGGTGATGGATCTGTGTTTATTGAAAAATATGTTTCCTCTCCAAGGCATATTGAGATACAGGTGCTGGCAGATAATTTTGGCAACACGGTTCATTTGTTTGAAAGGGAATGCAGCATACAGCGCCGCCATCAAAAAGTGGTGGAAGAATCACCTTCTTCTGTTCTTACTCCTGAAATAAGAAAAGCGATGGGAGAAGCGGCAGTGATGGTGGCAAAGTCTTGCAACTATACCAGCACCGGAACGGTTGAATTTTTATTGGATGATAAATTGAATTTTTATTTTTTGGAAATGAATACCAGGCTGCAGGTGGAGCATCCCGTAACAGAAATGATAACAGGTATTGACCTAGTGGAAGAACAAATAAAAATTGCAAGAGGCGAAAAATTATCTTTTACTCAGGATGATCTTTCTATTAATGGGCATTCAGTTGAATTAAGAGTATATGCAGAAGATCCGTTGAATAATTTTCTTCCGTCTGTTGGCACATTGACAAAGTATGTAAAACCAACTGGTGAAGGTGTAAGAGTTGATGATGGCTATGAAGAAGGAATGGCTATTCCTATTTATTATGACCCGATGATTGCCAAATTGGTTACCCATGGAAAGGACAGAACAGAAGCGATACAAAAAATGCTGGCGGCTATTAAGGAATATAAAATTGAAGGTGTAGCAACTACTTTGCCATTTGGAACATTTGTATTTGAGCATGATGCTTTTGTATCTGGAAAATTTGATACACATTTTGTAGCGACACATTACACTGCTGATAAAATAAAAGAAAAACAAAAAGCCAATGCAGAAGTGGCGGCGTTGGTGGCGTTGAAATATTTTCTGGATAAACAAAAACTAGTAAAGCCGGTAGAGAATAAATCTACAAGCTGGAAGAGAAGATTAACAAAATGATACATTGATGCAAATGGTATGCAGTACAAGTGACATGATTCGTTTCTTTCATTGAAGAAATGAATAACAGACAGGTTGACAACGATGATGAGCAATGATAAAATGCTTGTCCGAAAAAATAAAACCAATGAAATCAAAAACCGACATACTAAAAGCAAAAATCGAAGAAGGCAAACTCGGCGGTGGTGTAAAGAGAATTGAAGCACAACACAAAAAAGGAAAGCTTACTGCAAGGGAAAGAATATTGCTATTGATGGATGAAGGTTCGTTTGAAGAGATCGGTGCATTGGTAACACACCGCACCAAAGATTTTGGAATGGAAGACCAACAGTTTTATGGCGATGGTGTGATAACGGGATATGGCACAGTGAATGGAAGATTGGTGTATGTATTTGCTCAGGACTTTACCGTATTTGGTGGTGCATTGTCTGAAACACATGCAGAGAAAATCTGCAAAATAATGGACATGGCGATGAAGACAGGAGCGCCAATGATCGGTCTCAATGATTCCGGCGGAGCAAGGATACAGGAAGGTGTCCGTTCACTTGGTGGCTATGCAGATATTTTTTACAGAAATGTACAATCATCAGGAGTGATACCGCAGATATCTGCTATCATGGGGCCATGTGCAGGCGGTGCTGTGTATTCTCCTGCGATAACAGATTTTACCATTATGGTGGAGAATACCAGTTATATGTTTGTTACCGGCCCGAATGTGGTAAAGACAGTAACCAATGAAGAAGTAAGTTCAGAAGAACTGGGTGGAGCATCTACACATGCAACAAAATCCGGCGTTACACATTTAACGGCGGCAAATGATATGGACTGTATTGCACAGGTAAAAAAACTGCTGAGTTATATTCCGCAGAATTGCGAAGATGTGTTGCCGAAACTGCCTTACACATTGGGAGAGGAGATAAGGGAAGTATTGGAAACAATTGTTCCTGAAAGCGCCAACCAGCCTTATGATATGCGTACTGTGATCGATGGCATTTGTGATGAAGAAAGTTTTTTTGAGATTCATAAAGATTATGCAACAAACATTGTTGTTGGTTTTGCAAGGCTTGCCGGCAGAAGTATTGGTATTGTTGCCAACCAGCCTATGAGCCTTGCCGGGGTACTGGATATTGATAGTTCAAAAAAAGGAGCAAGGTTTACCAGGTTCTGCGATTGTTTTAATATTCCCTTACTTGGTGTTGGTGGATGTTCCGGGTTTTTTGCCGGGCACCGACCAGGAATGGCATGGCATTATTACCAATGGTGCAAAATTATTGTATGCATTGAGTGAAGCCACGGTGCCACGCTGTACCGTTATTACAAGAAAAGCTTATGGTGGTGCGTATGATGTGATGAACAGCAAACACATTGGAGCTGATATGAATTTTGCATGGCCAGGTGCAGAGATTGCTGTGATGGGTGCAAAAGGTGCCAGCGAAATTATCTTTAAAAATGAAATTGCCGCCGCCGCAGACCCTGCCAAAAAATTATTAGAAAAAGAAGCGGAATACGCTGCTTTATTTGCCAATCCATATACAGCAGCAGAACGTGGTTTTATTGATGAAGTGATTGAGCCAAAAGAAACAAGAAGAAAATTAATTAAAGCTTTTGCCATGCTGGAAAATAAAGTAGCAAAACGGCCGAGGAAAAAACATGGGAATATTCCGCTGTAAACTCTGCGGTCTCTGCATCCTCAACGTGCCAATAATACCCACGCAGAGAAGCAGAGTAGAATCATTTATCAACAGCACCTCTCTTAAAAACTCATCCTGATTTGCTTATCACTTGTTGCCACGTAAATGATTGCTGCAATAAGAATAACGAATATCAATCCTATTAAAATATTAAATTCCCTTTCAAGCGTTTGTTCATTTTTTTCCTCTTCGGTTAATTCAGGGTCATGTTTTACGATCATTCCTTTTTCATGGTGAGGAAGCAGTTCTGCAATCAGCAACATAATAAGCAATGCAATAGCAGCAACGGCTAACCAGGGAACACCTTTAACGGTAGGGCCAATCGGATTTATTAATAAACCCAGCCCGGCTGTAAAAACAAAAATGATAGCGAAGAAATACAGTATGCCGCTGAATGGGCCTGGTGCTCTTCTTTTTAAAAGAAATGTAAGTATAAGTGCGAAAATAACACTACATGCAAAGGCAAAGGAAAAATGGATAAGCATGGAAGATGGTTTTTTGGTTTAAAAAAGATGAAGACTATGTAAGATAAAAATAAAAAATATACCTGCAAAGGTTTCAGAAACTATTTCAATGGAGAAGCCCCTGGAGTTGCCATATAATTTTCCTCATTCCGAAATAAACGCATCAGGCAGCTCTTTTCATTATTCATTACTTTTGCCCTCTTATTTAAGAGTTAAAATCATTATGGCAAAAATTGCGATCAATATAGCAACAGGAAGTTTACAACAGGAAGAAATTATTGTGGGTATTGATCTGGGCACCACTAACAGCCTGGTGGCCATCATTCATCCTGAAACAAAACAGCCGTTGCATTAAAGGAACATAACAGCATCATCTTTGGTTCCTTCTGTTATTCATTTTGATGAAACAGGAAATGTAGTGGTGGGAGAAGAAGCAAAAAAGCAATTGATCAGTCGAACCACAGAATACCATTTTTTCTGCAAAACGTTTGATGGGGAAATCTTATAATGATATCAAAGACAAATGCTTCTTTTTTTTCTTACAAAGTAATTGATGATAACACAGAGAGCCTGGTAAAAGTGCAAGTGGGCAATAAATTTTATTCGCCCATTGATCTTTCATCTTTCATTTTAAAAGAATTAAAACAAAGGGCAGAACATATTTTAAAAACTCCGGTAAACAAAGCAGTAATAACAGTGCCTGCTTATTTTAATGATGCACAGCGGCAGGCAACAAGAGATGCAGGTAAACTGGCTGGCCTGGATGTGTTGAGAATAGTAAATGAACCAACTGCAGCAAGCCTTGCTTATGGATTAGGCTTGAATAAAGATGAAGAAAAAACAATTGCAGTATATGATTTAGGTGGCGGCACATTTGATATTTCTATTTTAAGAATTAGCCAATGGAGTTTTTGAAGTGTTGTCAACAAATGGGGATACTTATCTTGGTGGCGATGATATTGATAAAACAATTGTTCATTACTGGCTGCAACAGGCAGGCCTTACGGAAGATGAATTGATAAACGAACAAAGAATTTGCACAAGCTATCCGTTTAAAAGCAGAAGAAGCAAAAATTCATTTGTCTTCTAATGAAAATTTTTCTGCTGAATTGAATGGCGATGCAAATTATCAATCACAAAAAAACAGTTTGAAAAATTGATTCAGCCATTGGTTGATAAAACAATTACCTGTTGTAAAAATGCTTTGAAAGATGCAGCATTAAAAACAAAAGATATTGATGTGATTGTGATGGTTGGTGGCAGTACAAGAGTGCCGTTGGTAAAACAATCGATCAGCAATTTCTTTGGGAAGCCTGTAAATGATTCTGTAAACCCGGATGAAGTGGTTGCCTTAGGTGCGGCTATACAGGCAGATATTTTAGCAGGGAATAATAAAGAAGTGTTGTTGCTGGATGTAACACCACTTTCATTGGGTATTGAAACAATGGGCGGATTGATGGATGTGCTGATACCAAGAAATTCAAAAATACCAAACAAGGCTGCAAGGCAATACACCACACAAAAAGATGGACAAAGTGGAATGCGTATCTCCGTTTTCCAGGGAGAAAGAGATATGGTGAAAGATAACCGCAGGCTGGCAGAATTTAATTTAACCGGTATTCCCGGAATGCCTGCAGGTATGGCAAAAGTGGAAGTAAGTTTTTTAATTAATGCAGATGGTATTTTAGCAGTG
The DNA here is from genome assembly GCA_963814445.1 of uncultured Chitinophagaceae bacterium. Classification (GTDB taxonomy): domain Bacteria; phylum Bacteroidota; class Bacteroidia; order Chitinophagales; family Chitinophagaceae; genus Ferruginibacter. The sequence goes on along the minus strand of CAWFCU010000024.1, from coordinate 197,634 downwards.
AGGGCAAAAGAATTAAGAAGCGGTGTGGAGCAAAGTATTGAAGTAAAATCGCAATATGGATTAACAGATGCGGAACTGGAAAAGATGCTGCTGGATTCAATTACTCATGCAAAAGAAGATATTGCATCAAGGGCATTGGTGGAAGCAAGAACAGAAGGAGAGCAGTTGTTGGCACAACAGAAAAATTTATACAAAAGAATACCGCTTATTTATCTAAAGAAGAATTAATGAATACTGCTTCAGCTATGCAGGCTTTGCAACTGGCATTACAATGGAAGACAAAGACCTTATTCATACAAAGATTGAAGAGCTGAATAATATTTCCCGGCCGTATGCAGAACGGATAATGGATGAAGCTATTGCTGTGGCGATGAAGGGAAAGACAGTGTAGGTTTATTTTGCAATATCAATAATAGTAACAAAAGAATAATAAAAATAACAAGGCTTACTATCATTGCTGCTTTCACTTTTGTTGGGTCAAATACAAAGCTGGTTTTGTTATTCTCTTTGCTTATTGGCGCACTCATAAAACTGGCACCAAAGGGCTGCACTTCTTTCTTTTCTTTTCCATGAATATAATACCAATTTGGATAAATATTTTGCTGCAATATCAAATTGCCTCTTGTAGCATTATTAATTGTTACATCAATTTTTTGAGGCGAGAATGTTTGAATAGAAATATTGGCAGTTGTATCATCTGTAAACAGAAAGGCTTTATTGCTATACTGGATATTGCTTTCAAAATACAACTCTGTGCTTTTTAAAATAATTGGGTAGAACACTGCACTTACTGAGCCTGGTTGTTTATTATACATACTCCAGTCGCCGATCATTCTTTCTTCATCATCACTTACTGTGTCGTATTGATTAATAGGGATTAGTGTAGGTGTTGTAATTCCTTTTGGTGATTTGTTGATTACCTGCTGAATAGTGGCAACAGATGCTTTACCTGCGCCGGTAAAAGGTACATTCAGTAGACAGGCAATAATTACATCAGCAACAACCATTTTTTTCAATAAACTCCAAAGCCGCAAACCCATTGCCCACTTGATTACCCATAGAAAAAACAATTGTATAAATCCCTGCACCCAGAGTGTATCATAAAAACTGATATTATCAATTAATGCTTTTAATTTGGATGATAAACCTTGTTGAGCACTGAGGATATTGGTATTGTAAAATATGCTTTGCTTTGTATGCACAGATTCATAAATGCCAAAAGCGATCGCTGCTATCACTATTATTTCCACCCCGTAATAGATCCATTTAATAGTTCCATAAAAAGGTTTTTTCTCTTGGATGAATTTATCAAGTTCAATAGCAGCAATCAACATAAAACAAAAAATGGAGAATATCCTGAACTCGCCGTTCAACCTTATGTATCCAATAAAAGGAATGAATTTATAAGCGATTGTTTTAAATATCCCTCCTGTGGAAAGTAACAAAAAGAACAAGCCTGTAAACAAAAGAAAATTTTGAAGCTTGTTTTTTTTACTCAATAAACTCAATAGGAAAAACAACAACAAGGTGAGACTGAAATAACTGTTCCTCATGCTTACATCTGTATTGAAAAATGCCTCGTTCTTTACAGTGGCAAAAGGGAATAACACACTCATCCAGCTTTGCGATGTTGTTGGGTTAAGTAATGAATCAACTAAACTAACCTTTTCGCTTCTTGAAAAATGAGGCAGTATATCAAGATAACCGGTTATCATTCCTGCAGCCAGTAATGCAAACAGCAATAAGAAAACAAGATGGCTTATGCCGGACTGTTTTAATTTTTCTCCCGATACTTTTATTTGCATCCTTTGAAAAAAGAAAAAACAGTTGGTAGGCAAGAAAAAAATAAAAAGCACTGATGGTTATACCGGGATGTGCAGATGCCACCAGCATATAAAAAAGCAAAACCGTTCGGATGATGTTTTTTAGTGCAGGATTGCTGACAAAGTAAATTATAACTCCAGAAACACCAGGGCAGAAAAGCAGCGCCACTCAACCAGTTAAAATGTTGCAGGTGACCCACATTGTAACCGCAGCACATAAATGCTATTGCAGCAATGGTACGTACATGTGTATTCAATTGCAGGCTGCCCGTGAGTTTATACATGCCAAGGCCTCCAATTAAGATATACAGCAATGTTTCTATTGTAAAAGTATAAGCATTGTAACCAACCGTTGAAGCAATAAGCCATGTGAACGGGCTCCAGTAGCCGCTGCTCATATCGCCGTATTGGGGTATGCCGAAATTGATATAGGGGTTCCATAAAGGAAGATAACCGGAGTGGATGCTTTCACTCATAAAAAATTTAGGTGGAAAGTAACCGGTAAAGGCATCATTTTTTAAATAGAACAGGAACGATGAAACAGGCAGGTAAGCAATGAATAAAACAACAGCGAAAAATAAAATGCTTTTAAGCGGCAGCCTGTTTTTATTTGCGTAAAATTGCATCAGCTAAAAATACGGTATTATTAAAAATGGACAACAGGACTTTTGATGATTTTGACGGGTATGCCAAAAACTACCGTGATATTCACTCACAAAATGTAAAACTGAGCTGGTGCCGACAGCTATTATTTTGCTGAGCAACGGGTAAAAATGCTGCAGGCATACGAAAAGAATGAATCATTACAAGTGCTTGACCTGGGTTGTGGCGATGGCGTATCAGAGATCTTTATGCAGCAATATTTTAGTAACTGGCGGGTAGAAGGGATCGATGTGTCAAAAGAAAGCATTGCAATGGCAAAGCAAAAAAAGCTTTCCAATGCAAATTTTGATGTGTATGATGGTATCAATATCCCTTTTGCTGACAATAGTTTTGATATGGTATTTGTGGCTGGTGTGCTGCACCATGTTGAATTCAGTTTGCATGATGCTATGATGAAGGAAATGAAAAGAGTGTTGAAAGAAGGAGGGAGGTTATTGATATATGAGCACAATCCTTTAAATCCGCTTACAAAGTATTTGGTAAGGACTTGTATGTTTGATAAAGATGCAAAACTCCTTCGCTGTGATTATTTAACAAAGCTGTTGATGAAGCATGGGTTTACAATCAGGAAAAAGATCTTCTTCATTTTTATTCCTCCAAAAGGATTTTTAAAAAAGCTGGTGCCATTCGAAAAAATATTTTACTGGCTGCCGCTTGGCGGCAAATACTTTTGTGAGGGCTGTTAAATAAATTGTATGGCAATAGCGCAGGCAATTTCAGAAAAGGAGCTGGCTGGTTTTGAAAACCTGTTGTCATCTGTAAATATTGAGCAACTTGATATTACTCCGTACGTTAAAAGATACCTGCAACATATCCTTAGCCACAAAAAATATTACTGCCGCATCTATGCTCAACTACTGAACCTGGCATTGCAGCATTCTACTAAAAAGAAAGAGGACATTTGTTTGGTTGATTACGGAGCCGGTAACGGACTGATGGGCTTGTTGGCGAAGTATTGTGGTGTTGGAAAAGTTTTTATCAATGATCTGAATGCTGGTTTTTTAGACGCTGCAAAAAAAATGTCACAGTCAATAGAAGTTCTCCCTGATGGATTTATTGAAGGTGATATTGAACAGGTTAAAAATGCTTTTGAAAATTCATCACCTGATATAATAGTTGGTACAGATGTAATTGAGCATATCTACAGCCTTGACCATTTTTTTAAAAAAGTAAAGGAAATAAACCCTGTGATGATTACTGTAATGAGTACCGCTTGTAACCCTGCGAATGCTTTTAAAGTAAAAGAGTTTAAAAAACTGCAAATAAAAGATGAGTTGTATGGCGGTACTCCCGGTGATCATGCTTTATTTGGTGAAATATCTCTGGAACCTTTTATTGAGATAAGAAGAAAAATAATTGTGGCTTATGCCGGGGATAAACTGGCTGATGAAGAAATGAATAAACTGGCGATACTCACGAGAGGATTGCGTAAAGATTATATTGAAAAAGCAGTTGAGAAATATGTAGTTGAAAAGGTTTGGCCTTTTCTTATTTCTCATCCAACCAATACCTGTGATCCTGTTACCGGAAGCTGGAGTGAAAGGCTATTAGGTTTTGAAGAATATAAAACGATTTATGCTGCTGCTGGATTTAAAGTTGAATTTTATGATGGATTTTATAATGAGTATGATGCAACTTTAAAAAGCATAATATTAAAGTTATTAAACCTGGTAGCACCCTTTACTGTTCACCGCTTGTCTCCATTCATAACCATGTTAAGCAGGCCTGCAAAGTAATTCTTATTCCTCCTTCACAATATTATCGATCATCCCGTTAAAAATAAAATAGTGAAAAGGCAGCACACTGTACCAATACAGCCTGCCCCACAAACCTTTTGGCCTGAACGTTGCCGTTTGCCGCAGGTAAGGTTTGTTGTCTTTCTTCATTACTTTAAATTCAAGCCATGCTTCACCGGGCAGTTTCATTTCGGCAAAAAGCAGCAATCTTTTATTTTCCCTGTCAGCGATCAGCACTCTCCAAAAATCCAGTGCATCCCCGGCGTTTATATCTGTTTGACTGGTACGGCCACGCCTTAAGCCTACGCCACCAACAAACTTGTCTAAGTAACCCCGAATGCGCCAAAGTTTAGTTCCATAGTACCAGCCCGTTTCCCCGCCAATGCTCCACACTTTGCCCATCACTTTTGTGCTGTCACCTTTTATCTCACGCCATTTCAAATCTTTAAAGCAACCAAAAGAAGGCACTTCTGCATTGTTCATTATTGCCTGGCTGGTACCGCTGCTGCTGAAAGAATCTTTCCAACTGCTTAATACAAGATGTTGTTCTATTTTTTCAAAAGCCAATTGTACCGCACTTTTATAAGGCAGCAGCTCAATACCTAATTCATTGGCCAGGTTATTTTCCCTGCACACCACATTTATCTTCATGCTGTTTACCAGGTTTACTGCCAGTGTATAACTGGTGGAAGTGATAAAATACAACCAATAAGAAGAAAGCCTCGGAGTCATCACAGGCAAAATAAAAATGTAGCGTTTCAGTTTTCTTACTTCGGCAAATTTCAGCAGCATTTGTTTATAGCTTATTATTTCAGGGCCGCCAATATCGAAGTTTTTATTGAATGTAATTTCTTTCAACAAAACGCCCCGTAAAAATTCAATCACATTCCTGATGGCGACAGGTTGGCAAAGTGTATTCAGCCATTTTGGGGTGATCATTACCGGCAGTTTCTCTACAATGTCCCTCATTATCTCAAACGAAGCACTGCCGGAGCCAACAATGATGCCGGCTCTTAAAACGGTAAGCGGTATATCGCCTTGCTGTAAAATTTTTTCCACCTGTAGCCGGGAGGAAAGGTGCTTTGATAAATGTTTTTCATTTACAATGCCACTGAGATAGATCACCTGCCTGCATTGAGTGGCTGCTGTCAACTGAACAAAATTTTTAGCTATAGTGGCTTCCTCATTTTCAAAATTTTTGCCGCCACTCATTGAGTGTATTAAAAAATAAGCAACATCAATAGTATCCGGGAAGGGTGCAGCAGGTTGTAGCAGGTCCATTTCAATAATGCTTATTTGCTGGTGTGTATGCTCATGTTCAAAACGTTTTTTATTCCGTACACAGCAGAAGAGATGGTGGCCCTGATTCAATAGGGCTGGTATCAGCCGCTGGCCGATGTAGCCATTTGCGCCGGTGATAAGAATATTCATGCTCAGTTAACAGGTAAAAGCATGGAAAGTTGCAATAAGTGGTGAATATGTATTTGAGCTTTCCCTAACTTTAGTTCATGAGTAAACTATATTACCCGCTGCTGCTTCTTTTATTCCCGTGTATATGTTTTGCACAAAATTTTGGTGGCAACCCATCATCAACAAAATGGATGCAGGTAAATACCAATTCATCAAAAGTTATTTTTCCAAAAGGATTAGACAGCCAGGCGCAAAGAATAAGCAATATGGTGCAAATGCTTGATACAGCTACTTTGTACAGCATCGGGAATAAAAGCCGCAAATGGAATATCGTATTGCTTAATCAAAATACAGAAGCCAATGCTTATGTAAGGCTGGCGCCTGTAATAAGTGAATTGTATATGGTGCCATCGCAAAATAATTTTGCTTTTGGCAGCCTTCGTTGGGATGATAACCTTATTATTCATGAGAACAGGCACATGCAGCAGTTCAGCAATTTTAATCATGGCTTTACCAAAGTGTTTTCTTTTTTGTTTGGGCAGGAAGGCCAGTTGCTGGCTAATGGATTAACCATTCCCGATTATTTTTTTGAAGGCGATGCCGTTTTCCAGGAAACACTGGTAAGCCAGCAGGGCAGGGGAAGAATGCCTTCTTTTTTCAATGGCATGAAAGCATTGTGGCTGGCAGATAAAAAATATAACTGGATGCAATTGCGTAATGGATCGTTAAGAAAATTTATTCCTGATCATTATGAATTGGGTTATCCTGTGGTTATGTATGGATATGAAAAATACGGCAATGATTTCTGGAAAAAAGTAACAACTGATGCCGTTGATTTTAAAGGTTTGTTCTATTCTTACAATAAAGCTGTTCAAAAATATTCCGGCAAATCATACCAACAATTTACAAATGATGCCTTAGCGTACTATAAAGAGCAAACACTTGGCAACGCTGTTAAAGACAATTTTGATTTTATCACACCGGTGCAAAAAAATAATGTGGTGGATTATCTCTACCCACAATTTGTAAGTGATGATACGATTATTGTCACCAGGCAATCATACAAAGAGCTGAATTCATTTTACTTTTTAATAAATGGGAAGGAGAAAAAGTTACGGGTGAAAGATTATGTACTGGATGATTATTTCTCTTACAATAATGGCAAGCTTGTGTACGCCTCTTATAAAAGCGACCCAAGATGGGATAACAGGAATTACAGTGTAATAAAACTGCTGAATATTTATACCAATGAACAGGTACAGCTTACAAGTAACTCTAATTATTACTCACCAGACATCAATAAAGATGGAGCAGAAATTCTGGCTGTTAAAGTAAATGCAGACGGCAGTAATTATTTGCACAGGTTAAATGCTGCTTCAGGGGAATTGATTCATGAAGTTCCCAACCCTGAGAATTATTTTTTTACCCAGACAAAATATATTGATAATAATTCAGCCGTATCAGCAGTGCGTTCTCCTTCAGGAACAATGGCTTTAGTGAAGATAGATCTTAGAGATGGGAGTACAGAGCAGTTGACAGCCTTCAGCTATAATGTTTTGGGCTATCCATGTATGAAAGATGATGTCGTTTATTTCAGTATGACAGATGGCAGCGATAAGACAAAGAAGCAGGCAGACAGAATTTTTGCAGTGCCGCTTAGCAGCAAAAAACTATACCGTATTACTGGTAATATAAATGGGGTATATCAGCCTGCGGTAAATGCAAAGGGTGAATTAATTTTCAGCGCTGTTACTGCTGATGGCAACAGGCTGGCAAAAATAAAAACTGCAAACCTTGACGAAGCAACAGTTGTAATGACCCAGGTGGGACATGCGGATGATGTTCTCGCCGCAAAAGCATTAAAAGTAAAGGGCGCTAATGCTGTTTATAATGTTACAAACACTAAGAAAGATGTAAGCCGTTACAGCAAATTATCAGGACTTTTTAATTTCCACAGTGCAAGACCATTTGCAGACGACCCTGAATTTGGTTACACATTTTACAGTGATAATTTTCTAAGCAATTTTCACAGTGAGATAAATTACACTTATAACCGTAATGAACAAAGCCATGCTGTTGGTTATGATCTTGTTTATCAGTGGTTTGTTTCCTTTTTTAAGAGCTGGTGTTGAAAGAAGTTTTAACCGTGAAGTTGATACCGGCAGCACAACGGTAAAGCTGGTAAATTATAATTCAACAAAATTAAATGCAGGCTTTTCATATCCCACTGCGGTTTTATCAATGGCCGCACTTTCAAATTTCTGAATTTTGGCGGAGACTATAATGTAGAATATATTCCTTCGATTGGTGGCAAAAGATTTACGAACCAAGACCGTTAAATATCTCAATACCTATTTTGTATTCAGTAACCGATCAAGAATGGCGAAGCAATTTATAAATCCCGCATTGGGCACAAACAGTTACTGTTACTTACAGGGATGCATTTAATTTGATTGACAATCATAAACTGGTTGCTGATGCTTCATTGTATTTTCCGGGTTTATTTCCGAAATCACAGTTTGGAATTGATGGTGCTTTTCAAAAAAGAGATACGCTGGTTGATTTTTTCAGTAAAACATTTTCTATCGCCCCGTGGCTACCAGGACCTGAACCAGCGCCGCATGTATAAAGTGGGGGTGAATTATCATTTTCCACTCTGTTATCCTGACTGGGGTTTTGGCAATATTATTTTTTTTCAACGCATAAGGATGAATGCTTTTTTTGATTATGGAAGTTCTCAAACTAAATTTACTGATGGCAGCCTGAGAGAAATAAAAACAAGGAGCACTGGTGCGAAATTTTTTGATACAAAATTATGGAATGCTTTGCCTGTAAGTTTTGGGTTTCGTTATAGCCGTCTGCTTGGATACAGATTTTTTAAACCGTGGTGCTGTTAACAGGTGGGAAATTATTTTGCCGATGAATATTATTCCCAATTAAAACTCAGTCTGACCGTCCCGGTCTGACTAGTACCAAAACAAGAAAGCCATTTAATTTGGAGATCCAGGCCAAATTAAACGGCGTTTTTAAACTTGATTTAACACTGAAGAAACCCTGTATAGTAATTTTAATTTATCGTTGTTATTTCCTCTCTTTCTGTATCCCTCATCTCTTGTGATATATAGTTTACCCAAAATGTGCCAGAAAATAAACTATTGAAAATGAGTGAATTACAAGAAGGCTAGGGCGAATTTTTTCCACAATGTGGAATGGATAATGTATAATATGGAAAGCGAAGACTTTTGTTTTAAGTAAGCGGCTATGCTGGCGAGTTAGTTTAAAGGAGGCTTACCTGGAAATCAACTTTTAAATAGCCTGCCAAACCATAAGAGCACCGTATTGTTTAGTATAATATATAGCAGCAAAAATATACCACCTGAAGATCCGGGTAAAACTTTTTCATGAAGGCTGCATGATTTTTTATAGAAGTAGTTCTTATCCTGATCCATTTGTCTTTGCTTACACTGCCTTTGTGTATATGCATCACTTTTGCCTGTGGAAGAAAATGAATTTTGTAACCAAGTTGTTTAAAATCCCAGCACCACAATGTGTCTTCACAATACATAAAAAAATCGTCAGATAATTTTTTCTTTGGCAACTGCTGAATGATGGAACGTGGAAACAACATGTAAGCGCCCCATACCCAATCCACATCAGCAAAACTTTGATGGTCGAAATAGTGATGCAGCATCAGCATTTCCCTTTTATGTTTTGGCATCAGTTTGTAAAAAGGAAATACTTCAAGCAACTCCCAGCCAATTGTGCGGAAGCGGCGGCAGGTATATTGTATCCTTCCATCAGGATATTGCAACTGGCAACTCACCATACCCACTTCTTTATGTGCTTTTATATAATCCAGGCAAATTTTTGGTGCATTGTTGATGAGTTCTGTATCGCTGTTGAGTAATAAAAGATATTCTCCTTTGGCAGCTTCCACACCCATATTATTTCCACCGGTAAAACCTGTATTAGTAGGGCTTTTAATAAGATTGATAAAGGGGAATTTTTCTTTGAACAGGTCAGGATTACATTCAACTGAAGCATTATCCACCAAAATAATTTCATACTCTACATCCAGCAGTTTTTCTTTTAAAGAAGCAATGCAGTTGCAGGTGAGCTGAAACGTATTGTAATTAATTATGACGATTGATAATTCCATGCCTGTTAATAATACCGATTAGAATTTTTTAATGATGATTTCCCGATAGCTATCGGGATTATGATTGTTATGATTCGTATGATTTGCGGTTTTTATCTTTTGCTTATTGCCAATTGCTTACTTGCTTTTTTACCCTCAGGCTACTTTATAAAAATAGCGTTTGTTTAATACAATGGTAAAAAAGTATTTCATCAACACTGCTATATTGGCTGTATAATCTTTCACATTTTTCCATTTGAATTTTGCCTTGCTTCCATTAATGAGTTTATCAAAAAGCAAACAAACAGCAAACACAGGTATTTCAAAAAGATACATGCCGGCAATCAGTAAAAACCAGCCTGCACCAAATTGTTTTCTTATCCTCACCATATTGCTCACCATTATTTGTCTTCCCTTCAGGTTCCATAAATTTTTTCCATTCTCCGATTCTTCTGTATTGTAATAATCACCGCTGGTGCCGCCACCAATGTGAATGATTTTAGGTTCAGCAAATAAAATAAGCTTTCCCTGTTTACGCAATCTTGCACACCATTCTATTTCTTCAGCATACATAAAAAAATCTTCATCAAACATTCCGCTCTTTTTTATTACATCCGCCTTTACAAGCATGTAAGCGCCAACTACCCAATCCACTTCAATATCCTGCTGCACATGTTGTACACTGGGTACAGTGCTTTTAAATGTATAACCAAGGTAACGGATCACTCTTCCGAGATAGGGCAGGGGCAACAAAGTGTTGAGGCCACCTTTTATAAAATGGGCCCCACTTATTTGCGTAGTACCATCTGTATTTAGCAACTGTACGCCACAGCCCACGGCACCTGGATAATTTTTCAGCAACCCAATACTTTTATCAATGGCTTTATCCAAAATGATAGTATCCGCATTTAGTATTAAGTAATGCTCTCCCTTTGCAATTTTCATCCCGGCATTGTTAGCCCTTGCAAACCCGGCATTGTAATCAAGTTGCAACCATTTTACTTCCGGATATGCAGATAAAATTTTGTCTTTGGCTCCATCTTTTGAATCATTATCCACTATAATAATTTCATAACTGCCTGTGGTGGTTTGCTGCACAATACTCTGTATGCAATCCATTACCAGTGCATATGATTTGTAATTTATTATAATGATGGATACATCCATTAATTAATTGTATGCAATAACATTTACAAAAGGTGAAAATAAAATTCCTTTCTTGCCGAGAAACAAAATTATTCTATTAAAAGCTTTTGCTGCTATGTTCATCAGCGGAGATTTATAATGCGTATCCCAGTAGCCAGGTGCATATTCCATTTTAAAGCCGGCGGTATTGATGATGTGTGCATATTCAGTTTTTTTAAGCAGGTGTTCATTCCATACACCGGTGATACAATCACAACTATTACTTCTTAATGTGCCGTCTTTTTCAATTGGCTTGCCAGCCATAAAATTATTTACTGCATCCACAAAATCTTTTTGCCCTTTGCCACGGGTGATGTTTGCCAGTTCTTCTAATTGAGGGGCTGGTATTGACGGCTGCAGTTTTTTTATTTCACCCATCCTGTGTAGCCGGTAACTGATCTTTTCCCATTTGTTATGTACATATACATGGTACCATCTCATTGCAGGATTATGATAATTGGCTGTGGTGGTTGAAAAAGTTATTGCCTTACTGTTGTGCTTAAATATACAACTGTAAAAATTCGGCAGGCTGTAAATATGCTCAATCACATTTCTTGATGCAATTATATCATACATGATATTGTTAGCCGCTGCATGTTTTGTTACGGTTTCAATATCACCGGCAACATAATCGTCTATTTTAATCTGCAAGCTGCTGCAAAGTATTTTTGCTGGCTGGTGCCATTCGGGGAAATAATCATTGTAAATAATTTTTTTAAAACCCATCATGCCCGCCAGCATAAATAAGGTACCAAGGCCGGCACCATAATCCATAAAAGTAATATCCTGTAAAGCCTTACCCGATTTTTTTACTGAATGGTAAATGATGTGAGCGCTGTTTTGCATAGAAAAAAACAAACGCCTGCCCAAATGATGGTTAATAAAATAGTTCTTGTATTCATCAGCAGTAGCAAGGCTGGCTGTATCAATAGTTATAAGTTGCCGGTACAATTGATTAGCTTTTGCATTGATCTCATTTGCCAAAGCATCATTACCCGTTATAAAAAAATTGTTGCCTGCCTGCTCCTTAAGCATTCCCTTCTTTTTTACTGCTGTTGTTTTTAAATGTATACAATAATCCTGCGATCAGTATTATAAACAACAGCCAGTTTGCATATTTTGAAATAGTGTAGGCAGTATTAAACACTTTTGGTTCAAACTTAAAGTCGATACTGTGTTTGCCTGCTGGTATTACTAATGCTCTTAACACATAGTTTGCTTTTGCAATGGGTGTTTCTTTACCATCAATGTATACTTTCCAGTCACGGTAATATATTTCGCTGAATACGGCAAGATTGGCACTACTGCTGTTGCTTTCATATTTTATTTCCATATTATCGAAACTGGTTTGTTTGATGCTGGCAGCACTATCAGGTGCCACAAAACCGGTAACAATATTTTTAAAAATATTATCAATCACCGCAGTATCTTTTGCATCAAAATTATCAAGCGCTTTCATTTCTTCTACAGGGCCGTTCACAAACTTTACGCCTTTTACAAACCAGCAATTGCCTAATGCACCAGGATTAGGGTAAGCAGTTTTGCTTTTCCTGTCGGGTGAACTTTGAATAATATATTTTGCATTCAGCATATTCAGCACCGATGTGTTGAGGTTACCACTCAACTGGTAAGCAGCCAGGTCATCATAAATACCAATTTTAGCCGGGTGATAACCACCTATTGATTTATGAAAGTAGGAAGGCTTGGCATCCTGGAACGGATCACCGCCACTCATATCAAACACACGGTAGTTAGGGTCCTTGTCCTGTAATATTTTTTCATCAGCCGGGCTTGCTGTAAATTCTTTGGCTGCATAATTATCACTTGATTCAAAACTTTTTTCATTGAGATAACTCATGCCTATCGGAAGCAGGTCAATCAATGTAAGCAAAGGCAATGCTATCAGCAGTACTGTACTGTTTATTTTTTTGTATATAAATAAGCCAATAAACCCAAGTGTGAATAATGCAAACGCAAATGCTTTTAACATATCATTCTTCAGCAATGCTTCCCTGTCTTTTTGTAGTGCAGTCACAATATCTTTCGCCACTTTTGTATCTCCTTTTGCCTGGGACACAAAGTTTTCATATAACTGGTTATCGGTAAGTGGTTGTTCTTTTTGATTTAATGCCTGCATCTTGCCATTAGTAGAACTGTCCTGCACAGCAATGATCGAATTGAATTCTCTTGTTCTTGCTTTGTTTTCTTTGCTGTAATCAAAACTGGTGTAAAGCGATGCCGGCAACAACAAAAATTAACGCAACAGCTATTGATGCCATTTTAAATTTCTTTTTGCCGTCAGTATAATTACCATCAACAATTTTTTGTACGGCCATTACTCCCAGCATAGGAAATAAAAACTGTGGAATCACCATTGCCATTTCCGGTGTACGGAACTTGTTGTACAATGGAAGATGTTCAAACAGGAAATTATTTATCGACGGCAGGCTTTTGCCCATCGCCAGTATAATTCCAAATAAGCTGGCAGCCAGTATCCACCATTTATGTTTACTGTCTGCAAAAAATAACCCCAATAAAAATAAGCAACAAACTACAGCACCAAGATAGGCAGGCCCTGTAGTACCTGGTTTATCGCCCCAATATAAAAACTGCGACAGGTAACCACTGTATTCACTAAGCTGCGGTTCACCCATGTTTAATTTTTCATTGAGGTAGGTAGCTACGTTTGAGTTTTCACCAAGCAGCGGATAAAAATAGTCTTCACCATCCCTGTTTGAATGATAACTTCCATATCCATTAATACCCGGAAACATTACATTAAACCCTTCTGATTTTGTATTGCTCCATTGAAAAGCATAATCAATAGAAAGCCCCGTGGTTTTGCTGTTGGTGGTTTTTTCCACAGCATCTTTTTTTGCTTCCATCACCAATTGCCCGCCACGCTTACTGTCTTTGGCATAATCATACACAGGAAAAATGAGAATGGAGTTGATGGCAATAGCTAACATCGCAGCAGCGGCAGTAATTGCTCCGGCCTTGCCAATATGCAAAAACTCTTTTTGTATGATCCAGCGAACGAGATAAGAAAGCGTCATGATGCCGATGATAACAAACACATAATAACTTATCTGCTGGTGATTTTGCATCAGGTGCAGTGTGGCAAACAATGCCGTAAGCAAAAAGCCTTTGAGGTAATTTTTTTCAAACAATAATATGATAGAGCCTATCAATGCAGGTGCATATGCCATTGCCAGTAACTTGGTATCGTGGCCTGCCACCACCAATATGGGATTATAGGTGGCATACGCAAAAGCAAGGCTGGCAAAGATGGCCACATACGGCCTTATGCGTACACACATACAAAAGATGTAAAAGCAAATACTGCATAAAAAGAAAAAATTGAGTGGCTTTGGCAACCACAACTGCATGGCTTTATCAAGGTATGTAAAAGGGGATGTTGGCCCTTCATAAATAATATTGTAAGCAGGCATACCGCTAAACATGCTGGCGATCCATAAAGGGTAAGTACCATGCTGCTCCCTGTACACTTCGCTCTGGTGCTTCATGCTTTCCACAGCGGTTACATCACCCTGTTGCAGTACCACACCAGTTTCGAGGGCTGGCTTACAGAAAATAAAAGTTACAATTAAAAACACCACAATAGCAATCAGGTGTGGCGCTATATTTTTAAAGCTCAAATTTTTCATGAAATCTGTTTAAATAATAAGGCGGCAAATTAACTGAAATATGTTGAGTAAAAAAGAGGCAGGGGCAAAGAGTAGCAAGTTCAATTTAGGAGCTTTGGAGCGTAATAAAATCAGGTTTGCCGGCACAGAGTAAGCCTGGATAGTATTTCTTCCATCGTAATTTTCCCATTTTCATTTGTAATCCCTAATTTCGTTTTATGGCAATATTAAAATTCAGGGTTTATTGGGAAGATGATGACAGTATTTACAGGGATGTGGTAGTACGTCATACCCAAACATTTGCAGACCTGCACAGCATCGTTTTAAAGAGCTATGAATTCGACAGCAAGCATAAAGCCACTTTTTACCGCAGTAACGACAAATGGGTGAGGGGCAGGGAAATATCATTGGAAAAGTATGATGACAAAGACTACAAGGTAGATCCCCTGATAATGGCAGATATTGCGTTGGGTTCAGAAATAAAAGACCCTAACCAAAAGTTTATTTATGTGTACGATTTTAATAAACTGTGGACATTCAGGGTGGAACTGATAAATGTGGATAAGGAAGAAAATAAAAAGATGACTTACCCCGGTTGTGTACGCTCCGAAGGTATAGCACCGCCGCAGTATGGTACCAAGGGGATTGTTGACAGCCGCCTGGCAGAAATGGAAGAGAAATATGATTTGACTTCTGCAGCCATGCTGGAAGGCTTTAGCCAGGAAGATGAAGATGGCAATGCAACTGCTGAAGGCGAAACGGAAGAAGCCGGTACAGAGGAAGCAGGAGAGGAATTTTAGAAAGTAAGCAATTATCATTAATATAAAAGCCTGGTTCATTCAGGCTTTTATTGCTTTTTATTTTAGTGGCTCTTTACAAGCCTTTCAAAATATGAAGAATACCTGCATTATCATCGTTGGCCCAACAGCGGTTGGCAAAACAGCCATTGCAATACAGCTTGCCCAACATTTTTCCACCGAAATTATTTCATGCGACAGCCGCCAGTGTTTTAAAGAACTAAACATTGGCGTGGCAAAACCTTCTGCGGAAGAACTGGCTGCTGTAAAACATCATTTCACCAATTCACATTCCATACAGGATACTGTGAATGCAGCCACATTTGAGCAGTATGCTTTGGAAAAAGTAAGTGAAATTTTTTCAAAAAATAAAATGGCAGTAATGGTTGGCGGCACAGGCCTGTATGTAAAGGCATTTTGTGATGGCATTGATGAAGTGCCTGAAGTAGATGTTTCTGTAAGAACAACCATTGTTACTAATTATAATAATAATGGTATTGAATGGTTAAGGGAGCAGGTGAAAAAGAATGATGAAAAATATTTTACCCGTGGTGAAATACTTAATCCGCAGCGGATGATGAGGGCGCTGGAAGTGAAAATGTCAACCGGCAAATCAATTCTCGATTTTCATTCAATGAAAAAAAAGCCCCGTGATTTTGATATTATTAAAATAGGGATTGAGTTGCCAAGGCCGGAGTTGATTGAACGAATCAATAAACGTGTTGACTTAATGATGCAGGATGGTTTGGAAGAAGAAGTAAGAGCGTTATTGCCATACCAACACCTGAATGCTCTGCAAACAGTTGGCTACAGGGAACTCTTTAGTTATTTTGACAAGGAAATAAATTTACCCCAGGCGGTAGAAACTATTAAGATAAATACCAGGCAATACGCCAAACGGCAAATGACATGGTTTAAAAAAGATAGTACGATAAATTGGTGTACACCAGTTTTTGATAAAGTGCTTGCCGCCGTTTCATCTTATCAAAAATAAGATCACCGGCATTACACCGGTGACATTATTCAATAAGCATACAAATGACTTGCTGGTATAGGAATATGCAAGGCCGTGGTTTCAGGGTGTTAATATTTTTTAGCGAACTGTTTCTGTAATTATGGATTTTAATAAAATATGGTTTTTCACAAAAGTTTAATCGGACGATAAACCGGGTATTAAATATTAATGGTTCTTCATAAAAAGATCATTCGGATAAATACAGTTGCCAAAGAACTTGAAGCTACCTTGCTATAGCGGGTAAATTCTGGTGCAAAGAACCAAATTTATTTGTTGCTGTACAATAGAATAGTCACTAAGCTTTTACCCGAATTTTATTTTGTTATGTTGTAGTACAAATTCTACAGGAAAACACTGCAAACGCTTGCATCAAAATTTTCCTTTATTAGTGTTAAAATGTTTTCCCCAAAACAGCTAAAATCATTTTCATCAAGAGGTTATTTCATTGTTTGGCATGTTGTTTGAAAAGTGTGAAATAACATTTTATCCGGCCAAGATTTTTTTATACCCGGTATAATTTTCCCCAATACACCTCAATCACAGTTAATCAAAATCAATAGTTATGGCTGTTGTGGCCTGCAGTTAATGCTGTGTCACACTAGCAGCAAATGAATTTTTGCATTTATGCAGAGGTTTCATAACAGTAAACTTTTGCCTGTACTGATACCTTTTTTTGAAGACGATTATTAAACAAACAAATCCAAAATAAATGAAGACTTACCTGCTGAATTTTATTGTATTATTTTTTTGTGCAACCGCCACCACATCTGCAAAAAACTATTATGTAGCTGCTAATGGGAACAATGCTAATAATGGCACATCATCATCTACTCCATGGCAAACCATTTCAAAAGTCAATTCTGCATTCAGCAGTATTGTTGCCGGCGACAGTATCCTTTTCAGGAGAGGAGACAGTTTTTATGGTGCTTTAGTAGTTAGTAAAGCTGGATCCAGTACCAAACCGATTGTAATCAGCGCCTATGGTACAGGCAATAAACCAATCATCACCGGTTTTGTTACTGCTTCTTCATGGGCAACAGTCAGCACAGGCGTTTACCAGGCATATATACCCGGCGCCAAAAGCACAGTAAATATGGTAACATTGGGTAATGTGCCACAGGCATTGGGCCGTTATCCAAACAGTGATGCCGCGGCTGGCGGTTATCTTAGTTATGAAACTTATTCCGGAGCTACTTCTATTACAGATAATCAACTAACCACTGCCACCAACTGGGCAGGTGCAGAGGTGGTGGTAAGAAAAAAATTATGGGTGCTTGACCGTGGCAAGGTAACTGCACACAGCGGAGGAACACTTACTTTCAGCAATACTAACAGCTCCACTTACACTGGTACCAATAACTTTGGTTATTTTATACAAAATGATTCCCGTACACTTGACAAAACAGGAGAGTGGTATTATAAAACCAGTACAAAATATTTACAGATGTATTTTGGTACTGCATCGCCATCTTCTTACACCGTTAAAGTAAGCTGTATTGATACGCTGCTCATTATTTCCGGGAAAAATTATATCAACATTAATAATATAGCTTTTGAAGGGGCAAATGGTTATGCTGTTAATGCTGCATCGGCCAGTTATATTAATATTCAAAACTGCGATTTTGCCAATGAAGGTGTGGGAGCAATCAATTTTACATCTGGTTCCAGCCTGCTGATAGAAAATTGTGCCGTAAGGAATTGTCTCAGTAATGCGTTTAATACCAACACCAGTCTAGGAAACTATGTTACAATCAGGGGCTGTACAATAAAAAATACTGCCACCTTGCCTGGTATGGGATTGAGCAATGGAAATTCATACAAAGCCATTACAGCCAATGCCAATAATTTAGTAATTGAGTATAATACTGTAGATACAACGGGCTATGCAGGTATCGACTTCCAGGGAAGCAATGTAAACATCCGCTACAATGTGGTAAACTATTTTGATTGTATAAAGGATGATGCTGGTGGTATTTATACTTATCAATCAGGTACCGATGCAGCGCCAGGTAAAACTTATACTAACAGAACGATCAGCAATAACATTGTAATGAACGGGATGGGTGCACCTGACGGAAGAAATTCATCAACGAGATATGCCAGTGGTATTTACTTAGATGGAAGGACAATGAATGTAAATGTGCTTAATAATACGGTGTTTAGTAATGCTAAAAACGGTATCCATACCAGTACTGCACAAGGCGTAACGATAAGCGGCAATACATCTTATAATAACCTTAATGCTGTCAGCATCATACGCTGGGCCAGTATGGGTATTATACGGAACCTTACTATTAAGAAAAATATTTTGTATCCCACAAAAAGTACACAACGTGCCTTTTCTTATGTTAATACCGGCATGAACCAGCCAACTACCGGCACGGTTGCTTCATTACTTACTAATGTAGGCAGCATTGACAGCAACACTTATAATATGGCTAATGCTACGGGTTTTTATACTGAATTTTATGCCACAGAAGGCGGTACTTTTATTCAAACTTCTCCTTACTCTTTTGAAGCATGGAAAGCAATAAGCGGCAAAGATGTAAATGGTAAAAAGCCGGTGAAAGTTGTAAAGGAATATACCATCAACAGTATTGTAGGTGCAAATAAATTTACAAACGGGCTTTTTAACAGCCTTATTTCCGGCCTTTCTGTTTATGGTACTGGTAGCACAGCTATTTGGGATGGTACTGGTAAAATAAGTGGAGGGTCGCTTAAAATCAGTTTTGCAACTCCTGCTGCCAATAGATACTCCAGCATTATTGGTACAATAGGTTCCGTTAGTTCTGCAAAAAAATATGTACTTCGCTTTAGTACTTATGGTACCACCAACCAGGGTGTTGTAAGGGCATATATCAGGAAGTCGGCTTCTCCTAATACAGCATTAGCACCTACGCAGGTAAAATCTTTTGTTATTGGAAGAAAAGATCATGAGTTTTTCTTTAATGCTCCAACCACTGAAGCAGGTGCCAGTTTTGTAATAGAGCTGGAGCAAATGTCTGGTATCACTTATATTGATAACCTTGAGTTTTATGAGGTTATAGCTACAAGTTATGATGCAGCGGCACAACTTCGGTTTGAATATAATCCAACAAAAGTGGTTAAAACAATTGCATTAGGCAGCACTTACTTCGATGTAAACGGGGTAAGCTATACTTCAGTGGCACTGCAGCCATTTACATCTGTTATTTTAGTAAAAGACCCAACTGTTGTATTGGCAAGAATGGTAGCAGACTCTGCAACGGCTGATTCAACCAGTACAGATTCTACAACATTCACTGGTAAAAAAGGCGAAGATGCAATTGAACAGGTAGCAACTGCTGCTGCTTTAGATACTTCATTGCAAATGGAAAGTATAGTTACAGCTAATAAAGATTCTGCAGCAACTACTGAAAAAGCAAGACCGGCCATAGTAGAGATTGTAAGTGAGAAAAAAATATTCACCATAAATGCTTATCCAAATCCATCAACAAATACATTTAGTGTATTACTGCAGGGAACAGGCAGTGACAGGATAACAATGCAGGTGTATTCACTTGAAGGAAGATTGGTTTATCAAACTGCCGGTACCGGCAACAGCAGGTATAGTTTTGGCAGCAACTTTGCGCCTGGTATTTATATATTAAAAGTAATACAGGGCAGCAATACACAGTCGTTGAAAATAATTAAAGCAGGAAATTAAATTTTGTTTATACCAGGTTGATCATCGGCTTGCAGTGCCATACTGCAAGCCGTTTTTTATAACACTAATTTCTTATCCACTGTTTTTTTGATAATAACAATTTGCCCCAAATGATAAGCATCATGCTGCAGGCTACCCATTATTAATTGGTAATAGCTTTGTTCTGGTTTGGGAGAAGGTTTATCTAAATCTTCTGCTTTAAAATGAAGGATAGTACTTCTCAACTGGTGATAGGCACTTTCAAAATCATGCAGTGTTTGCTTCCAGTTTTCTTCGGTAAGGTCATCAGGCAAAGCAAAATCTTTAAATGGCGGTGGTTCAAGGCTTCCATTTAAGCGGTTGATAACACTGGTGCGCCAGTAAGTTAAATGAAATACCAGTTGCCAGATGTTGTTGGTATGGTTGCTGATATTCTTTGCAGCCATAGCCGCATCTACCCCATACAATGTTTCTTTAAAGTTGGTGCCAATCCAGCAATCGCCATGTTGCAGGTCGGCAAACAGTTTTGCTATGCGGTTAATTTCTGCCATACCCAGTAGTTGGTTGTACATCAAATTTAATGTTTAAGATGATATGATGAAATCCTTTTTGCACTTGTTGGCGTACATTAAGTAATTTTATACGTATGAAAACAATCATTTCTTTTTTCATAATGCTGTTTTTTACTGCCAATTGCTTTTGCCAGCAATGGACGGATGGGCAGTTGCAAAAAGCCAATACATTTTTTGATGAATACCGCTTGAGTAATACCGAGAAGGAAGTAATAAAGTACATCAACCTGTGCAGGCTGTACCCTGTAGAATTTGCAGAAAAAGAATTGAAAAATTATGAAGGCCTGCCCGTTATAGAAGACAAGAATTTTAATAATTACAAAAGCAGCCTTGCAAAAGAACTATCCGCCAAACAGCCATGTACTGCTTTGCAGCCCGATGATCTTTTGTATGACGATGCCAAATGCTACGGCGAAGAAATATCAAAAAACAAACGCAAACCGCATGAACGTGTTAACTGTACCAAAAGAAACTATGGCGAATGCCTTTATTTCGGCAGTGGCGAAGCAAAACACATCGCCATGCAATGGCTGATAGACAGCGGCATCGAATCGCTGGCACACCGGCGCATGTGCCTTTTGCCTGCCTACCGCAAGGCTGGCATTAAAGTGAATACACATTTTGAGTATAAATTTTGTTCGGTGCTGGAGTTATCGAAGTAGGCAACTGATATTTTTAAAAAAGATTTGAATGAAAAGGTGCCCGGCTGGTGCAGGAGAGCCAAAAAATTAAAATGCTTTCTGGCGCACCAATCCCGTTGTGTTCTCATTTATTACTTAACCAGCATTAATAAGAGTTTTATCTTTTTTAATGCGTTACCGTAAGCAACCTGCCAAAACTTACTATAAATATTGCCCCCGGTTTTACAGTAATGCTGCGTATTATCCTGTTGGAGTTAAGCGTAAGCACACCATAGTTTACAACCACATCGCAATTTTCATCAGGCAGTTGGCCGCATTTCCAGTTAAGGGGATTTTCCCAGAGGTTATTAAAGCTGCCCTTCCAGTAGGCAGTAAACCTTAGATACTGTTCGGCACCGTTAGTGCCATCCACCACACAGCGGTATTGGTAGCCCGTCCAGGTGGAAGGAGGGTTTCTCAATATTAGCAGGGCAGATGTGGCACCGCTATGGTTAGGATCATCAATCAGGTTGGTAAAACCACTCCCGCTATCAACCTGCCATTGGTATGTGCTGCCCAAAATGCCAGGCTCAAGCATTATACTGTCTGTAACAGGGCAAAGTGCAAGTGGTGCCGCCTCGTCAATTATATTTTTAAGCAAGGCTGTTTTGTTCCGGTTGCTGTTGTTTACATCAGTGCCGCTTACAATAATATCTGCTTTTCCATCAGCATCAAGGTCGGCAAGGCTTATTTCCTGTGAGGGATAGTTGCCAAGATAAGACCGTTGTGGTAAAAAAGAAACAGCACCGGGCTGGCTGTTGTTTTCAAATATATACAGCGAATCCCAGGCAGTTAACAGGACAACATCTGTTTTGCCGTCGCCATTCAGATCATTTACTGCAACATACACGGGTGTGTACGGGCCAGTAAAATTTATCTTGGAGGAATAAGAAATGTTACCAGGTGTCGAATTATTTTTATACACTGATAGTAAAAGGGAATCTGATGAGGCATAAATTATCTCCGGTTTATTGTCGCCATCTATATCGGCCAGTTTCATATCAAAGGATCCATTGCCGATGGTGTTATCCCTGTTGGAGGTGATACTTACCTTGGCAGCAAAACTAACGGTGCCGGGGGTGCTGGTATTTCTGTATATCAGGAAAGGTGGAAAAAAACGGCTGAGGGAAGTAACATCCGGTTTGCCATCACCATCAATATCCCCCACATAAATTTTATTGGCATCACCCACATTTCCGGAGCCGCCGGGTACCGTGCCAAATGCAAAATTTACCCTGGCAGCAAAACTGATATTGCCGCCAGTACCTTTATTTCTTGCAATTGAAAAGCAGGTGCCCTGGTGAGCATAGCTGATGATAAGGTCTGTTTTTCCATCACCGTCAATATCGTTGGCATCAAGGGTGTAAGGATAGTTATCGCCTGAAAGTATGTAATAAACGGGGTCTGCAAAACTGATACTGCCATTGCTGCTGGTATTGCTGTACAGCGATACCGAGGCGCTGCCCGAGCCTGCCATTGCCATATCAAGCTTTCCATCTGCATTAAAATCGGCTGTAATAATTTGTATAGGGTCATCTGTGGTGGCATACTGTGCCGCCAGTTGAAAACTGGGGTAGCCGGCGCTGTCAGTATTTTTATAAACAGTAATACGATTGCTGTTGATGATGGCTGCCATATCAACCCTTCCGTCATTATCAAAATCAGCATAGCAGGGATAACGGGCTGCTGCAATGGTACGTGGCTGGCCAAAACTGTTGCTGCGTAACTGTAGCTGGCTGCCATATCTGGTGATAAAGGGCTGCCGGCTGAAAGCAGTGAGTGTATCCACCTTTACAGTGATGAACCTGTAAGAAGAACCTGCAGGTACGGTTACTATAAGAGCAGTATCAGTAGCATTGTTTACCAGTGCCCTTACGGTTCCGAAGTAAACGGTATTGCTGTCTGCGTTTGTATCAAAACGGTTTCCCCAGATAGTTACTTGTGCCCCGGCTGCTGCGGCGGCAGGAGAAAAAGAATTTATTACCGGTGGCTGAGCATTGGTGACACAAATGAGAAAAAGAAAAGAAAATAATACAATGTAATTTTTTATCATACCGTCTGCGATTTATTATTGTTAAAAATATTTATATCTGCCAAAGATGCAAAAACAACAGGATATACATAAGTGGGTTGTTGCTGCCAATTTTTACAATTTTAATTCAATTGCCAAATGGCAATATTTAAAATAGTGGCAAAACTTACCCAGAGCAGATAGGGAATTTGTATATAAGCCGCCACATTGCTCAGTTTTTTAAAACTGCCTATCATAAGCAAAATGAGTATCCAGAGTACGATGATTACAATTACAGCAATGTGTATCTGTTTAAAATAAAAAAATACAAAACTCCATGTGCCGTTTACAAACAACTGTAAGGCATATATCCACAAGGCATTGCCACGTTCTGGCGAATCAGGCTTTTTCCATATAAGATAACACCCAATACCCATAAGGATATACAGTGCCGTCCACACAGGACCAAATACAGCATTGGGTGGCCTGAAGGAAGGGAAATTGAGTGTTTGATACCAGCCGGGGATACTCTGTGAAGTAAAGTAACCGGCTATGCCGCCAACAGCAAGCGGTATAATAATGCTTACTATAAGCTTGAAAATATTTGATGCTTTCATTATTTGCTGTTTGTTTTAGGTAACAACAAAACAATTTTGTGCCAGTTCAATAAATAAAAAAGATTTTAAAATATCAACAAGGATAAGATTATGTTTTGTACCTGAGTTTTTCTTCCAGCTCCGCCAGGCAGTGCAGGCAGTTTTCTTTTATCAATTAAAAAACTGTTGAGTTGAGCTATTTCTCTAAAGATATTGTGTTTATCTGCTGCTGCTTTTAAATAATCCATACCGCTGCTGCCACCGGTTCCGCTCCTGGCACCAATCATACGCTTTACCATATTGATGTGGCGGTAGCGCCAACTGCCAAGCTGATTATCTATTTCCAATAAAGTATCTAATAACTGAAATGGTAACTCTAACAATGGATACTCCCTGTATAAGATGATGAACAATCCACTGCGGCAGGCAGTGGCGCTTAATTGCCTGTCTACATTCGCAGGCTCGTTATTAAATACCTGGTTGAAAAATGTTTTCATATTCACATCATATTCCGGCAGGCTGTTTAGGAAGATATGTTCATAATCATTCCAGAATTTTGGTGACAGCATGGTTACCGCTTACAGGCTGGTAATTGGTCCAGAATTTTTCATCGTTGATAAAAGGCATACGTTCCAGCCATTCATTTACATCCTGTAATAATGAATGTGATGATTCTGCATTTTTAATTATATCAAGCTCTTCTTTTTTTAATGCAGAAGTATAAAATTCCTGTCCATAACGATGTTCGTATTTTAAACCCAGTGCAGCTTCTATTTCTTTAAACTGCCAGCTTTGAAAACCAGAAGCTGGCCGTATATAATCACGGAAAGTAAGAAAGTCCATGGGTGACATGGTTTCTAAAATATCGATTTGCGCTACCAGGTGTTTTAAAATAGTACCTACCCGTTTTAAACGATGTACAATGGTGGAGAGTTCAGAGGAGTTATCATTCACCACTTCTTTGTTCATTATTTTCAATACCGAATCCACTTCAAACTTTACCTGCTTAAACCATAATTCATAAGCCTGGTGAATGACAATAAAAAGCATTTCCTCATGAGCAGGCTGCATCCCTTCTTTAAAAGTTTCAGGATGTTGAGCATTGAGAATTTTATCGAGGCCGAGATAATCTTTATAATAAACTGACATGGGAGAGTGTAATTATTTGCGTGGCAAGATAATAAAAATTACGGGTTACGGGTTGATGGGTTAATTATGTTAGAAAAGTAAAATAATATCACAAACTTTTAACTGCTATATTTCCCCAACGACAATAACCCGTAACCCATTAACCCGTAATTCAACCTATCTTATCAGTACCGTAGTTCCTTTCAAATTATATCTTTCACCTGTTTCAATATGGGTGTATTGCAGAAACCATACATACGTGCCGGGATCCTGCGGATTGCCTTTGTAAGTGCCATCCCATTTCACAAACCAGTTTCTTGTTTCAAATAATTTATTTCCATTGCGGTTGTAAATGGCGAAGTAAAGGTCTTTGGCTTTGTAAGCATTGGTGGGATAAAGAAATTCATTCAATCCATCACCATTGGGAGTAAATGCTTTGGGTACTGCAATAAAACAATTGCCAACCACCCTGATGGTGCCGTTTGCAGTATCAGAACAGCCAAGGTCGTTGGTAACAATAAGCCTTGTTGGCACCTCTCTTATACTGTTGTCGTTATTTACATTATAGAATTGTGGTGGAGGAGATTGTAGGGTACTGGTGAGCCCATCACCAAAGCTCCAGTTCCAGCCAACTACACGGTTGTAGCTTTTATCTTTAAATGTTGCACCATCTTCCGGGCATACAACAGCTGTGTTTTCAAAAACAGCTTTCAGTTCGTTGTCTAATAAAATAGAACTATTCGTTGAGGTATCGCTGCACACGCCATTGCTTACAATAAGCGTTGCTGTTTTATTTCCAAAAACAATATAACTTATAGAGGTATCTTTTTTTGTGCTGGTAATACCATTATTAAATGTCCACAGCCATTTGGTTACAGCATTGTGTCCATCATGGCTATAATCAATTACATCTGTTACACAGCCTAAATTAATAGTATAGGTAAAATCAGCGTTTACAGTGTCAGCAGCAACAAAATTGATAAATGATCCGGCAGCTGTTTCCATGCTGCATTCATTACTGACTGTATTGCCATCACTTCCTTGCTTCAGTGTAATACGGTAATTGCCGGCGGTTTGTATAGGGGCAGATAATTTTACTTTAATGATACTGCTTAATCCATCTGTACTGCAATTAAATCCTGCAGCCTGAGGCTACTGTTACAGGTGTGGGGCCTGTTATTATAAAATCACTGCCGTCTGCTGCAACAGTACTGCATAGCATGGGCCTGCTGAAAACCAATTGCAGTTCATCCGGGGCACAACCAATTTTTGTAAGGCTGTCCATTGGCGTTGGTATCTGCGGAAATACTGTTACGAAAGGTTTTGCCCGAGTGATATGGTACGGCCGCAATTGTCTAAGCAGGTTTACTGCCACTTGCATCATTCTTTACTGTGATGGTATAATTGCCCGGTGGTACTGGGGCTGCCAGTGTAAGTATCACAGAGTCCATATCAAAACCAGTATTGCAGTTCACACCTTCGGCCGCAATAATGGGTGCAAAGGCAGGTGTAACAGTAAAGTCGCTGCCATCGGCATTAAGGCTGCTGCATTTCATTTTTTTACTCAGCTTCACGGTCATCTTCACACCATCACAAATAGCCCTTGCATTAGAAAGCCCCGGCTCGGTTGGGTCGGTAATATTGCAGTGCCGCCACCAAACGATAACCTGTAGCCGCTTTGGTCATTACCGCTGAAATGGCTTATCATCAAAATATATTCATGGCCCTGTATTAACTGCGGCATAGAACTGAAAGGGCTTTCATAAGGAAGTGCCTGTACTGCCACAGGTGGTAAGTTTAGTTCCGGCAGTAGTAGCACCGGTATTGCCAGGTGCCCCAGACCAGTTGGCATGCCACAAACATAGATATATCAGTTAAACACATCTTGTGGATTCTTGCCGGTTATATCAAATAGCTGCCAGTCGTAATCATCTGCATCATTGGCCGGATCAATTAATAAAGCCAAGGGTGCCTGCTGTAAAACACGTAAACCTGTACCAGTAAGGATTTAGATCCTGCAAGCCTGTACAGCCGGGGGTAGGGATATTATTGCCGCCGCATACGGGCACACTGTCTCTGTAGAAATGTATCTGTGCCACATACAGGAAATGCAGAGCTGGGTGTTTGCCCAAGCGTAGTACAGGTTTGGCTACTGCCTTTTAAACAGAGAAAAGCCAAATAAAACGAACTAAAATAAATTTCTTTATCATAAACTGTTGCAAAACTAACTGATTGATACTTTATTGCCGGTAACCGTTGCATGAACGGCAGGTATTTTAACAAGCCATTTGCCCGGTAATATCATCTATATCGGATATAACACTGCTGGCGGCTATATTTGCAGCGGAATTTTTATGCACACTATAATTGGTAATGATATTGAAAAAGCAAGGCAACACTTGATAAACGGTGATGTGGTGGCCATTCCAACAGAAACTGTGTATGGCCTTGCAGGCAATGCATTGAATGAAGATGCGGTGCTTAAAATATTTGAAGCCAAGAACAGGCCTTCATTTAATCCATTGATCGTGCATATTGCCAACTGGCGGCAGGCGCAGGAATATGTAGAGCACGTGCCTGCAAAAGCAAAACTGTTGGCTGCAGCATTTACTCCCGGGCCACTTACTTTTTTATTGCAGAAAAAAAATACTATACCTGATCTGGTTACTGCTGGCAGTGATAAGGTTGCAATAAGAATTCCCAACCATCCTTTAACGCTTGAATTATTAAACTCGATTGATTTTCCTTTGGCAGCACCCAGTGCTAATCCTTTTGGTTATATAAGCCCTGTAACTGCACAACATGTACTGGAGGGTTTGGATGGAAAGATCCCTTACATACTGGATGGTGGTGCTGCAACAGTTGGTTTAGAATCAACTATTATTGGGTTTGATGAAAATGAAAATATTTTACTGTACCGTACAGGCGGCATTAGTGCAGAACAAATAGAAGAGTTGCTGAAAGAAAAAGTTACGCTGGCAAAATTAGCCTCTGAAGAACATCCGGAAACAGCAGGACAATTAAAATCTCACTATGCACCACACACGCCTTTGTATGTAGGAGATATTGATGAATTAAAAAAGCAGTTTGAAGGAAAACGCATTGCCACGATAAGTTTTACCAAACAGTTTGAAGGTATTGATGAAGCAAAGCAATTCATTTTATCTGATAATGGTAACCTGGATGAAGCGGCGAAAAATTTATTTACGGTATTGCGGTTAACAGATAAATTGAAAGTGGATGTGATACTGGCGGAACAATTTCCTGATGAAGGAATTGGCAGGGCTATTAATGACAGGTTGGGGAAGGCGCAGGTGGAGAATAAAATAATAGAAATCACACATCAGAAATCATACATCATTTCACCTTCCCCTTTATCTCCTGCAACTTCAACAATGCCTCCACCGGAGTTAATCGGTTAATATCAACAGCATTTAGCAAATCCCTTATCTCTTCAAATGTAGCAGAGTGAATATCAAAAATATTCAACTGCATTTTAGGTGTGGCGATCTTCTTCATGGTTTCATCCAATGTTTCGGATTTGCCATTGGTGCCGGTATTGCGGCTTTCTTCTAATTGTAAAAGAATTTCATTGGCCCTGTCAATCAGGATTGGCGGCATACCAGCCATTTTCGCTACATGAATACCAAAACTGTGTACACTACCGCCGGGAGCCAAGCTTACGGAGGAAGATAACTTTATTGCCAACTTCTTTATTGGTGATATGATAGTTCTTTACCCTTGGCAATTTATTCTCCAGTTCATTCAGTTCATGGTAGTGAGTGGCAAATAATGTTTTGGGCTGTGCAGCACTGTTATGCAGGTGTTCTACAATACTCCAGGCAATACTGATGCCATCGTAAGTAGAAGTGCCTCTTCCAATTTCATCCAATAAAATCAAACTGCGGCTGGTAATATTGTTGATGATGCTGGCGGTTTCATTCATCTCCACCATAAAAGTACTTTCGCCACCGCTCAGGTTATCGCTGGCACCAACCCTTGTAAATATTTTATCGGTCAACGGAATTTTTGCATCACTTGACGGGACAAAACTTCCGATATGTGCCATTAAAGTAATCAATGCTGTTTGGCGGAGGATGGCACTCTTACCACTCATGTTTGGCCCGGTAAAATAATTATTTCCTGTGAGGATGGGTCTAAGAAAATATCATTGGCAATATAAGTTTCACCAACAGGTAAATTCTTTTCAATAACAGGATGGCGGCTGTCTTTTATATCAAGGATATTGGTATCAGCAACAACTGGTTTTTTATATTTCAGTTGCAAAGCATTGTTGGCAAAACAACTCAGGCAATCCAGTATTGCCAGCACATGGCCGTTGGTCTGCATGGGTGCAATATAATCCTGCAGTTCATTCAGCAACTTTTCAAACAACTGTAATTCTATCTGGAAAATTTTATCCTCTGCTCCCAATATTTTCTCTTCGTATTCTTTTAATTCAGGAGTGATGTAACGTTCTGCATTGCTGAGTGTTTGTTTGCGTATCCAGTTGCGGGCACTTTGGATTTATGTATATTGGTTACTTCTAAAAAATAACCAAACACATTATTGTAACCGATCTTTAAAGAAGAGATACCCGTAATGCCTGCTTCTTTTTGTTGCAGTTCTACTAAATAATCTTTTCCACCACTGGCAATCTTTCTTAATTCATCTAAGTCTGCATCAATTCCTTCCGCAATCATGCCGCCTTTGGAAGCAAGGGCAGGAGGGTTCTCAACAATTTCTTTTACAATCTTATCAACGATGTATTTGCAGGGATTCAGTGAATCAGCCAAACGTTTTAAATAACCATTGTCAAGCGAAGCACAAATTTGTTTGATGGCTTCTACCTGCTGCAAACCTTTTGCAATTTGTACAACTTCTCTTGGGTTCACTTTTTTAAGCGGCACTTTACTCACCAGTCTTTCAATATCACCTGCTGCTTTTATATGCTGTGTTATTTTATTTCTTGTATCGGTTTCTTTTATAAAAAACTCCACCGTATCCAACCGTTCATTGATTTTTGCCATGTCATTCAGCGGCATCAGCATCCAGCGCTTTAATAACCTTGCACCCATTGGGGAAACGGTATTGTCCAACACTTTTAATAAAGTATGGCTGCCTTCTGCACCACCCATTAATTCAAGGTTACGGATGGTAAACCTGTCCATCCATAAATGTTCATTCCGGTCAATTCTTTGTATGGAAGTGATATGCCCGAGGTTGGGATGTTCTGTATCTTTTAAATAATGAAGAATAGCACCGGCAGCAATAATAGCGGCATCCAAACTTTCAATACCAAAACCTTTTAAACTATGTGTGCCAAAATGTTTTAATAAACTTTCTGTGGAATAAGCATCATCAAATATCCATTCTTCCAAACCATAGGTAAAAAACTTAGTGCCGAAATATTCTTTAAAATGTTTTTGCTGCCTTCTTTGAAAAACAACTTCTGCAGGTTGTAAACTCTGCAATAATTTATCAGCATATTCTTTATCACCTTCGGCAACAAAAAATTCACCGGTGCTGATATCAAGAAATGCAATGCCGAATTTTATTCTCCTCTGCAAAATGTAAAGCCGCTAAAAAATTATTGCTGTTATGTTCCAGTAATTTATCACTGGTGGCAACACCGGGAGTTACCAGTTCTGTTACACCACGTTTTACAATTCCCTTTGCCTGTTTTGGGTCTTCCAATTGGTCGCAGATGGCAACACGGTAACCGGCTTTTACCAGTTTATGTAAATAAGTATCTAATGCATGATGTGGGAAAGCCAGCCAATTGAGAAGAGTTTTCATCGCCATTATTTCTTTTCGTCAAAGTAATGCCCAGCACTGAAGAAGCATTCACAGCATCCTGCCCGAAAGTTTCATAAAAATCACCCACACGAAAAAGCAATATCGCATCAGGATAGCGTGCCTTGATGGCATTGTGCTGCTGCATTAAAGGTGTTTCGGTGGTTGCTTTCGCCATTTATGTAATGTGCTGATTTGCTAATATGCTGAATGTGCTGATTTTTGCCTCCGGTGGCAAGTGGCGGCAAAAATAAGGGCTTTAGTTTCTTTACAAAGCGTTTTTCCTCACTGTTAATTACTTTTGCGCCAAATAAAAATTCCCCTTTAGGGGTTAGGGGTATGAGAAAATTAAGCATGGATGAACTGGGCCGTAAAACGGTGGAAGAGTTTAAGCAGAGTGAAAAGCTGCCGGTGATTGTGGTATTGGAAAATATCCGCAGCGCTTATAATGTAGGCAGTGTGTTCCGTACAGCAGATGCTTTTTTACTGGAAGCGATTTATATTACCGGTTACACCTGCATTCCTCCACATAAAGAAATTAAAAAAACAGCGCTGGGTGCAGAAGATACGGTGACCTGGAAACATTTTGCCAATGCTACTCTTGCTATTGACAGACTTAAAAGAAAAAGGCTATAATGTATATGCAGTGGAACAGGCAGAAGGCAGCATTGCTTTAAATGAGTTTGCCATACAGGCCGGGAGAAAAGATTGCGATGGTTTTGGGCAATGAAGTAACAGGAGTGGAGCAAACCACCATTGAACAATGCAAAGCCTGTATTGAAATACCACAACTGGGAATGAAACATTCATTGAACATTGCCACGGCAGCAGGTGTTGTATTGTGGGAAGTGAGGACGATGAAATTTGATAGATGGTGATTGAAATTTGAAAAATGGAAACCATAATTATTGAATCGATCGATCGCGAATAAAGGAAATGGTACTGGATTTGTATGATTAAAAGTAAGCAGATGTATAAGCAGAGGTTTACAATGACCCTAACCCTAAAAGAGATAGATTTTAGAAAATGGCACAACAACAATAAAGAATTATTTATCGCTGGTTAAATTCAGCCATACCATTTTTGCAATGCCTTTTGCATTGATTGGATTTTTTTTGGGAATATGCTAATATGCCTGCATTCCGTAATGCCTGGACTGGCACACAATTGGTGATTGGTCCGTTGGAGAAGTTCAGGATTTTATGTTAGAATTAGCTGATTTTATTCTTGTTATTATCTGCATGATAACAGCCCGTTCTGCCGCCATGGCTTTTAACCGTTATCTTGATAGCCACTTTGATGCAAAGAATCCACGGACAGCCATTAGAGAAATTCCTGCCGGTATCATTTCAAAAGAAAGTGCTTTACGTTTTGTAATTATCAACTGTCTTGTTTTTATTACAGCAACTTTTTTTATCAATACAATTTGTTTCTTCTTATCACCTGTTGCTTTGTTTGTGATTTTGTTTTACAGTTATACAAAACGATTTACTGCTCTTTGCCATTTGGTATTGGGAGTTGGTTTAAGCCTTGCACCAATTGGTGCTTATCTGGCAGTAACAGGTGAGTTTGCTTTATTGCCTATTTTGTTTTCATTTACTGTTTTATTTTGGGTAAGTGGGTTTGATATTATTTATGCTTTGCAGGATGTAGAGTTTGATAAATCACAGCAACTACATTCTATACCGGCAGCTTTGGGAAAAACAAAAGCATTGAGGGTTTCTGAATTTTTCATTTTTTCTGCAGATTTGTGTTTTGTTTGCTGGGTATTATGGACATTTTGGTTGTGGTATTGGGTAGGTATGGGTGTTTTTATTGGCATGCTTATTTATCAACATTCTATTGTAAAACCAAATGATCTAAGTAAAGTAAACATTGCTTTTATGACAACCAATGGCATTGCGTCTGTTGTGTTTGCTGTTTTTGTTTTATTGGATATTTTTCTCGCTGACACTACAAAACTTACTATTCACAACATTCGTCATTCCAAACTCTAAATCGTAACTATTTAAATGGCTAGAATATTATGCGATCGACTACGGCGGAAAACGAACCGGCATTGCCGTTACCGATCCATTGCAGATAATTGCCACCGGTTTGGAAACCATCGAATCAAGAGAACTGATTCCTTTTCTTAAAAAATATTTTGCTAGCAGAGCAAGTTGAACTCATCATCATTGGTATGCCAAAAAACTGGGATGAAAGTGATACACATGGAACACCTTTAGTAAAAGCTGCTATCAAAAAAATACAAAAAGAATTTCCCGACATGCCGCTTAAAACGGTTGATGAACGCTATACTTCTAAAATGGCGAAAGATGCCATGCTGGAAATGGGCATGAAGAAAAAAGACAGGCGGGTGAAAGGAAATGTGGATGTGATTGCCGCCACTATTATGCTGCAGGAATATATGCAAAGCCAATCGCAATTTAATATGCATTTGAATTATCTGTAAATTTGCGGATTACTCAATATAAGATCTCCTTCCAGGAGCTGACATTATGATTTTACCAATAGTAGCATACGGATCACCTGTCTTAAGAAAAGTAGCGGCAGATATCACAAAGAATTATCCTGACCTGGAAAAACTGATTGCTGATATGTGGGAAACCATGTACAACAGTAATGGCGTTGGTCTGGCTGCTCCGCAGATCAATAAATCTATCCGCCTGTTTACAGTGGACAGTACACAGATATTTGAAAACATGGAGGAAGATGATGACCCTGATGAATTTCCTGATGCACCGGGTTTTAAAGGTG
This sequence comes from uncultured Chitinophagaceae bacterium, assembly GCA_963814445.1. Lineage (GTDB taxonomy): Bacteria > Bacteroidota > Bacteroidia > Chitinophagales > Chitinophagaceae > Ferruginibacter. The sequence continues at coordinate 164,013 of CAWFCU010000024.1, read as the reverse complement.
TTTTCATCAATGCACATATTGTAGAAACAGCAGGAGATGAATGGTCTTATAATGAAGGCTGTCTAAGTATTCCCAAAATAAGGGAAGATATTTACCGCAATGAAACAGTTACCATGCAATTCCAGGATGAAAATTTTGAAACACATACGCAAACATTTAATGGCATTACTGCCAGGGTGATATTGCATGAATACGATCATATAGAAGGCAAACTGTTTATTGATTATGTAAAGCCATTAAAAAAAGTATTGCTCAAAAGAAAATTAGATGACATCAGTAAAGGGAAAGATAAAAACTGATTACCGGATGATGTTTGCTAAATAAGTATTAATTAAAATTGTTTTAGATAATTTGCAGGTATGATCAAAAAAATCATACCTGTTTTTATTTGTGTAATGGCAATCGATTAATTGCTTTGCACAGGACAGTTTATCACATAAAACAGATACATCAGTTGAAGTTGGAAAAAAATCAATCACTCTTTCAGAAGTAGTGGTGGACAGTAAACTGAATGTACCCACTTTCATCAACCGCATAAAAAACGACAGTACTTTTTATAAAGCCTTCCGCAACCTGCACATACTTAATTTTTCTGCTATCAATGATATTCGGATGAATGATAAAGAAGGCAATGCACAGGCAACATTATACAGCAAAACAAAACAAATACGTGACAGCAATTGCCGCCGCATGGAAGTAACTGAAGAGCAAACCACCGGTGATTTTTATGATGAAAACCATTACTATAATTACTACACGGCACAAATGTATGCTTCCTTATTTTTCACCAATGGAAATGTATGCGGCGAAAATAATATTGTGGCCGGAAAAGAATTCAGCACCGAAGGAAAAAGCGGTATGGAAAAACATAAAGAACAATTAAAGATGCTATTCTTTAATCCCGGCAAAAAAATAAAAGGCCTTCCATTTATGAGTAGCAAAACTGCTATTTATGATGATGATATGGCGGAGTATTATGATATGAGTATTGACATGGATGAGTACAATAAAACAAGTTGCTACATCTTTAAACAAAAAGTAAAAGACAGGCAAAGAAGATGATGTGGTGGTGGATGAAATGATCACCTGGTTCAATGATAAAACTTTTGAAGTAATTGCCCGTACTTACACTTTCAGTTACAGTGCCATGGTATATGATTTTAAAGTAAGCATGGAAGTACAAATGACCCATGCAGGAGATTTACTGGTGCCTTCATTGATTAGGTACAATGGCAACTGGAAAGCTATTTTTAAAAAAAGGGAAAGGGGAGTGTTTACTGCAACGTTGTTTGATTTCAAATAAGGTTGTCAATAGTGAATGGTCGAATTGTGAATAAGGTGTTCTAGGCCGTTATAAGCTCTTTTTAAATGTAATAATGTTGGCAATATGAGTCATCAATTGACCTATTAACCAATTCACCCCTACCTTTGCACTCACAATAAACGATTATTCCAAATGAAAGAAGTATATATCATCTCCGCAGTTCGTACACCAATTGGCAGTTTTGGCGGATCATTAAAAGGTTTTTCTGCCACACAATTAGGTGCAGTTGCTATTAAAGGTGCTGTGGAAAAAGCAGGTATTAAAGCCAGAACAGGTAAAGGATGTGTTGATGGGTTCTGTGATACAGGCCAACCTGGGCCAGGCACCAGCAAGGCAGGCAGCAAAATTTGCCGGCTTACCAAACGAAGTAAATTGCACCACCGTAAATAAAGTTTGTGCCAGCGGTATGAAAGCCATTGCACAGGCTGCACAAAGTATTATGCTGGGTGATGCAGATATTGTTGTGGCAGGTGGAATGGAAAGCATGAGCAATGTTCCTTTTTACAGCGACAGCATGCGCTGGGGAAATAAATATGGCAACGTACAGTTTGATTGATGGCTTGCAAAAGATGGTCTTACCGATGTGTATGATGGAAAAGCAATGGGCAATGCAGCAGAACTTTGTGCCAGCACCTGCATGTTATCAAGAGAAGAACAGGATGCATTTGCCATTGAAAGTTATAAGCGTTCACAGGCTGCCGTTAGTGGCGGAAAATTTGAAAATGAAATTGTACCGGTAGCCATTCCGCAAAAAAAAGGCGACCCTTTTATTTGCAAAAGATGAAGAACCTTTTAATGTAAAATTTGATAAGATACCGGAACTGAAAAGTGCTTTTCAAAAAGACGGAACCGTAACTGCCGCCAATGCAACCACCATGAATGATGGCGCTGCTGCATTGGTTTTAATGAGTAAAGAAAAAGCAACTGAACTCGGATTAAAACCCATTGCAAAAATTGTAAGTTATGCCGATGCAGAACAGGCACCTGAATGGTTTACTACTACACCTGCTGTTGCAGTACCAAAAGCAGTTGCCAAAGCAGGATTAAAAATGGAAGACATCAGTTATTGGGAATTGAATGAAGCATTTTCTGTTGTTGGTATTGAAAACAGCCGCCGCATGAAATTGGATCCTGCTAAAGTAAATGTAAATGGTGGTGCAGTTTCCATTGGGCATCCGTTGGGTTGCAGTGGTGCAAGGATCATTGTTACACTGATCAATGTACTAAAACAAAATAATGCAAAATATGGTGCTGCAGGTATTTGTAATGGCGGAGGTGGAGCAAGTGCGATGGTGATTGAGAATGTTTCTTAAATATGACTTCCGAAGTTTTTAAAACTTCGGAAGTCTTAAGAGTATAAAATTTACAACAATGAAAAAAATCTTTCTTCTTTTTACAATAGTTTCCATCATTGATTCCAATGCCCAAACAAAAAAATCATTCACTATCACTGGTAAAATTGATGACATTAAAAGCGGCATTATTTACCTGAACATTTATGAAGATGGTGGCGACAAAAAAGATTCTGCTGAAATAAAAGATGGGACCTTTTTTTTTAAAGGAACAACAGAAGATGGAAGCAGGGCCAACTTCGATATAAAAGATGGCAAGCAGGATTACTTGAGATTTTATATGGAGAATGCGAACATCAAGGTAAGTGGCAAAGGTTATCCTTTAAGCGAATGGAAAATGGAGGGTTCGGCAATAAATACAGATAAAGAAGCATTACAAAACCACCTAAAACCAATCAATGATAAATTTGATGCTCATTATAAATTGTATGATTATGCCGACAGCATAAAAAATACCACCATGATGGATAGCCTGGATGAAGCTGAGTTTGAATTAAGCAAAGAAAAGAAAGGCCAGGTGGCAGCATTTGTAAAAAAGAACACCGCTCTTTAATAAGCGCCATTGCTATCAATGAAAATTTTGGCTACTATTCAGAAGCTACAGAAGTGCGCCGTTGTATGCCGCATTAGATGAATCAATAAAAGCAAACCAAAACGGGCAAAGCCGTAAAGAAAGATGCTGGATATCTATGAAACAATTGCCATTGGCAAAACAGCTCCAGACATTACACAGGAAGATACATTGGGAAATAAAATAAGCCTCTCTTCTCTCCGTGGCAAATATGTAATGGTTGATTTTTGGGCAAGCTGGTGTGGGCCTTGCCGTAAAGAAAATCCCAACATTGTAAAAGCATACAATGCCTATAAAGATAAAGGCTTTGATATCTTTGGTGTGTCTTATGATAAAACAAAAGCCAAGTGGACAAAGGCCATTGTAAATGATGGCTTGGTTTGGAAACAGGTGAGCGACTTACAGGGATGGCAAAATGCTACAGCAGAACAATATTATATCAAAGCAATACCAGCCAATTTATTATTAGATAAAGAAGGACGTATCATTGCAAAAAATTTATTTGGAAAAAAACTACAGGCAAAACTGGCAGAACTTGTAAAACAATAGTAAACCACTGTTGCTGATTAAACTTTATCAATCATAATCTATCAAAGCCAACCTTTTTTAATCTTTCAAAGTCTTTTTCTTTTAACAACCCTTTTTATTATTATTGGTACGCCAATTGTTTATACACTCTAACAAAACAGGAATTATGAAAAAAATTTTAGCGACCGTTCTTGTATCAGCGCTGTTTTTTTCAGGCTGTACAAAAAATGCACTCACAGGAAAAAGCTATGTGAGTTTAATATCAGAAAGCCAGTTACAGGAGATGGCTGTAACAGAATACCGCACTTTTTTATCGCAAAGTAAAGTAGTAAGCGCTGCTTCTAATAAAGATGCTGAAATGGTAAAAAGAGTGGGTACAAGGTTAGCCGCCGCCGTTCAAGCATACATGGATTCGCTTGGGTGCTTCAGACAAAATAAAAGGGTACCAATGGGAATTTAATTTAGTGGATAACAAAGATGTAAACGCATGGTGTATGCCCGGTGGTAAAGTGGTGGTATATACTGGCTTGTTGCCGGTTGCACAAAACGAAGCAGCTTTAGCAATAGTTCTTGGCCATGAAATAATCCATGCCGTGGCAGAACACGGCGGACAAAGAATGAACAATACTCTGTTGCACAAGGACTTGGCAGTTGAGGTGATGCACTTACCAGCAAAAATCCAAAAGTAAATTCCATTTTTAATAGTGTATATGCACCGGGTGTGCAGGTAGGTTTGTTGCTTCCCAATTCAAGGAGTCATGAACTAGAGGCGGACAAATTCGGGTTGTTTATTGCCGCGATGGCTGGTTACAATCCAAGAGAAGCCATTCCTTTCTGGCAGCGTATGTCGCAAGGCGGTGGGCAAAAACCACCAGAGTTTTTAGCCACACACCCTTCAGATGAGAAAAGGATTGCTCAACTTGAATCATTCATGCCCCAGGCATTGAAACTGTATAAACCCGTAAAAAGTAATCGATCACAAGTTATAAAGTCCCCGTTTATGACGGGGATTTTTTATTACTGGCTTTCCACTAAGACGCAAAGGCCGAAGTGACACAAAGGAAAATTAATCTTAGTGCTCCTTTCTGCCTTCATGTTTTTGGGCCTGAAACTTAAAACATTACCTCACACCTTGTTTTATTTAAAATCAAAAAACAATATCTTCATTCCCTAAAATTTAACGATATGGACGCTGCTATTCAACAAAAGATCGACCAATGGCTTAACGGCAATTATGAACAATCAGTAAAAGACGACTATCAAAAAACTGCAAAAAGAAAATCCCGATGAACTGGCAGATGCCTTTTATAAAAACCTGGAGTTTGGAACGGGTGGCCTTCGTGGCATCATGGGTATTGGCACCAACCGCATGAATAAATATACGATTGGCATGGCTACACAGGGTTATGCCAATTATCTAAAACAATGTTTTGGTGAAGTAAAAGTGTGGTATGGCATCGACAGCCGGAACAACAGCCGTTTTTTTGCAGAAACGTACTGCCAATGTGTTTGCTGCCAATGGTATTAAAGTATATTTGTTTGAAGAACTGAGGCCAACACCGGAATTAAGTTTTGCCATCCGTCATTTGGGTTGCCAGGGAGGTGTTGTTTGTACCGCCTCTCACAATCCAAAAGAATACAATGGCTATAAAGCTTATTGGGATGATGGTGCACAGATTAGTGCCGCCGCATGATAAAAATATCATCATTGAAGTGGAAAAAATAGCATCGGTAGATGATGTAAAATGGAGTGGCGGTGAAGCCAACATTACCATTGATAGGAAAAGATATTGATGAAGCATATATGGAAATGGTGAAGGGTTTAAGTGTATATCCTGATGCATGTGAAACACAACATGATCTTAAAATTGTTTATACACCTATACATGGCACCGGTATTACTATTGTGCCAAATGTATTAGGCGCTTTGGTTTTGATAATGTTCACGTGGTAGAAGAACAAAGTACGCCTGATGGAAATTTCCCAACGGTTATGTATCCCAACCCGGAAGAAAGAGATGCGATGAGTATGGGATTGAAAAGGCCAAAGCTTTGGATGCAGATATTTTATTAGGCACTGACCCTGATGCGACCGTGTAGGCTATTGGTGTTAAAGATAGTAAAGGCGAGTGGATATTGATGAATGGCAACCAAACCGCCGTGCTCGCATTTAATTATATGATTGAAGCAAGAAAGACAAAAGGCATTGCACAGCCCAATGATATGGTGGTGAAAACAATTGTAACCATAACATGATTGACAACATTGCCAAAGCAGAATGATGTTGCCTGTTATAATGTGCTTACCGGTTTTAAATGGATTCGCAGACATAATAAGGCAAAAGAAGGAAAAGAAAAATATATTATTGGCGGTGAAGAAAGTTTTGGATTGATGATTGGAGATCAGATAAGGGATAAAGATGCGGTGAGTGCGGTGGCATTATTTGTGAAATGGCAGCGTATGAAAAAAGTCAAGGGCCGCAGCCTGTATGATAAACTGATTGATTTGTATGTTCAGTATGGTTTGTATAAAGAAGATTGGTGAATATGATGAAAAAAGGAATGAATGGAGCAAAAGAAATTGCCGACATGATGGAAGTGTCTACCGTGCCAATCCTCCTAAAACAATTGATGGTAAAGCCGTGGAGAAATTATTAGATTATGAGTTGCAAACAGGTAAGAATTTAGAAACAGGTGAAAATGGAAAATTGAATTACCAAAAAGCAATGTGTTGCAATTCGTATTAGGCGATGGCACCAGTATTTCTGCAAGGCCAAGTGGTACCGAACCAAAAATAAAATTCTATTTTAGTGTAAATACAACCCTTGCTAATGCCTCTGCATTTGAAGCGGCAGAAAAAGAATTGAATGATAAAGTGGCGAGGATCATTGAAGAAATGAAATTGAAATAACGATGGCCTGGAAGAAATAGTTGTTTTATTTCTTCCAGGTAAATTTTTAACCCACCTGCGTATGACGAAAATTTATATTGCTTTTTTCTTTTTGTTATCCCTTACTTGCGCTGCACAGCAGCATGAAGCAATCGCTTTTAAACAAAAAGCAAAAACCCTCCGCATTTTTTTTGACAAGAATCATTATTCCCCGTTGCGCTGGAATGATAATGCATCCCTGCTTCTATACAACCGCTGGATGAAAATACTGGATGATGATAAAATGTATTTTACCAAAGCAGACATTGATGTGCTGTCAGCATATAAAACAAAACTGGATGATGAAATGAATGGGGCGAACTGAGCTTTTTTTGATAAAAGCATACAATTATATAAAAAAGCAGTTCGCCTATCCGACAGTCTTCAAAAACAAATACTGGTAAAACCTGCTGATTTTTTAAAACCAGATGTATTCCGTTATCCATTTCCTGATTATGCAGTTTCCATACAGAACTACAGCAACGCATCAGCAAACTTATTAAGTGGAGAATATTGCACAATATCGCGGTACAGCTTGACAGTACATACAATGCACCGCGGCAAATTCATTAAAAATGCCAGCGGACTTTGCTGCTAAAGAAATTAAAGCAAGAGAAAAATAAAAGAAGCAACATGAAGTAGCCATGAAGGAATCATTGCGTTAGCAATGCAGGCTTTGAAAAGAAATGGCAGAAAAATACCTGCAGGCAATTATCATGGTGCTACGATCCACATACCCATTACATGAACCTTACAGAGAAAAAAGGTTTTGAAACAGAACTCAGCGGATTTGAATACAGCACCGGCATGGGGCTTGGACAAAATGAAGATGGCAATTACGAAGTGGATAGGCTGGAACCCGGCGGCAATGCCTGGAGAAGTGGTGAATTGCATAAAGGAGATGTGGTATTATCGATAAAAAAAGGAACCGGTACTGCCAAAGAACTAAGCGAAATGGACGAGGACGAAGTGGATGCTTTACTAAGTGGTAACAGCGATGAAAAAGTAGAACTAACGGTAAAGACTGCCGCAGGTGTAACAAAGAAAATTACGCTTACTAAAGAAAAAGTGACCAATGATGAAGGCATTGTAAAAAGCTATGTCATCAGTGGCAAACAAAAAATAGGCTATATAAAACTCCCCGATTTCTACAGCAGGGAATCACATGATATACAAACCGAAGATGATGTAATTTTTGATGGTTGCGCCAATGATGTATCAAAAGAAATTGTAAAACTTACCAGGGATACTATTACAGGCTTGATACTGGACCTGCGGTACAATGGCGGCGGCAGTATGTGGGAAGCCATGCAGCTGGCTGGTATTTTTATTGATTATGGCCCTGTTGGTTCTGTAAAAGATAAAGAAGGCAAAGTACGTTTTTTAAAAGACCCTAACCGTGGCACTGCTTATGACGGCCCTTTGCTGGTGTTAATAAATGGTGCCAGTGCATCTGCATCAGAACTTACAAGTGCTATGCTGCAGGATTATAAAAGGGCATTGATTGTTGGCAGCACCACTTATGGCAAAGGCACTGCACAATATATGCTACCTTTAGATACTGCCTTTACAGAAGAAACAAAGAAAAATTATGATGAGCTTTAAAGAATTTGTAAAAGTAACAGACGAAAAATTTTACAGGATTGATGGAAGCACTACTCAATGGAAAGGAGTTGTGCCGGATATTGTGTTGCCAGATATTTTTGAAGCACTTGATATGAGGGAAAGTAAAAGTGCCTCTGCATTGCTGCCCGATAATTCAAAGAAAGGAATATACCAACCCTTAACAGGAATACCTGTGGAAGGCTGAAAAAAAAAGTAACCAGCGTGTGAGCAGCGATTCGGTATTTAGCAAAGTAAAACAGTAGCTGCCTGGCTGAAAGATAATAAAGATGGCAGGGAAATTCCGTTGCAATGGCAGCCATTCGTAACATCTTATTTTAAAAGTGCAGCGAGTATATAAGCAGCTGGAAGAAATTGAAGACGGGAATAAAAAACCGCTTTCGGTGAGCAATAATAATTTTGACAAGGAAAAAATTACATTTGCAACAGCATCAGGCAAAGCACTTAATGAGAAGTATCTTGAAATAATTGCACAGGATACTTACATTGGAGAAGCCTATAACATTATCCTCGACTGGTTGAATAAATAAGATTCAGGTAATGAGAAGTAAAGTATGAAGCACTGTAATAACCAATAACCAATAACAAACTAAAACAACTGACAATGAAAAATTTGTTTGTCGCCACAATTATCCTTTCAGGAACATTTATTTCTTACAAAGCCCTGCACAAAATTTTGAAAGTGCCGGTGAATACATGGAGTACATCAGTACACAACAAACTAATGTAACAAAGAAATTCCTGAGTTACAACAGCGCCGCCGCACATGGCAAAAGGGCAAAAAAAGTAGAGAAATTAAGAGAGCAACTGTTGAATGAAGTGCAGGAAAGCAAAATGAACATCAGCAGTATGCCTAAGTTTAAAGGGGATGGCGCTTTTAAAGACAGTGCTGCAAGCTTTATGAAATTTTACTACAACGTTTTGAATGATGATTATGCAAAGATTGTGAACATGGAAGAAATAGCAGAACAAAGTTATGACGAGATGGAAGTTTTTTTATTGTTGCAGGAGCAGGTGGATAAAAAAATGGAGGAAGCCAACCATGCAATGAATGAAGCACAAAAAGTGTTTGCATCACAAAATAATATTAAGCTGTTGAGTCAAGCAATGAAATGAGCAGAAAAAATGAAAGTGGTATCAGCGGTAAATGAACATTATCACAAGGTATACCTCACTTTTTTTAAACCATACCTGCAGGAGAAAAATCTTAAAGAGGCAATGGAAAAAGGAAATGTTGGTGGGCTTGAACAGGATAAAAATGCTTTGTTGAAATATGCACAGGAAGCATTGGTAAAATTAGAAACCATTAAAACCTTATGATGGCGATTACGCATTAAAAGGCGCCTGCAAACAATTGATGCAGTTTTATGTAAAAGAAGCAACATGATTATATTAAGCCTATCACCGACTTTTTACTGGTGAAAGAAAGGTTTGAAACGATTAAAAAAGATTATGAAAAAAAATCGGATCATAGCCAGCAGGATGTAGATGCTTATAACAAAGCAGTGAATGATATAAATGCTGCCAGCGACAAATACAACCAGGCAAATAAAAATATGTTTGAACTTGGCAAGGAAAATACTGAGAACTGGAATAAAGCAGCGAATGCTTATTTTGATGAGCACATGCCGAGATAGAAAAAATATTTTTGAGCCCCGGTTACACTACCCGGGGCTTTTTCATTTGTTTTATTGCTCAAAAAGAATGTAATTCGTGTCGCTTTACTTACGCTATGAGAAAATACGAAGACACATACCGCCACAAGGGACTGAGAAAAAAATTAGTTGATGCATTAAGGGAAAAAGGGATCAATGATGAGGCTGTGCTTACTGCCATAAACAATGTGCCCCGCCATTTTTTTTTAGACAGTGCCTTTGATGAAATTGCTTATGAAGACAGGGCATTTCCTATTGCAGAAGGGCAAACCATTTCTCAACCTTACACTGTAGCTTACCAAACACAACTGCTGCAGGTGAAACCATTTGATAAAATCCTTGAGATCGGCACGGGCAGCATTTACCAGGCTACTGTATTGGCAGAAGTAAAAGCACAGGTGTTTACCATTGAAAGGCAAAAGGCATTGTTTGACAGAACAAAACATTTTGTATTAAAAGGAAAGTATCCCAACATAAAGTTTTTTTATGGTGATGGATATGAAGGCTTGCCAACATATGCACCATTTGATAAGGTCATCATCACCGCAGCGGCCCCATTTATTCCACCTAAATTAATAGAGCAAATGAAAGTGGGAGGTAAGATGATAATACCGGTGGATGAAGGCCCACAGCAGCGCATGTTACGCATCACAAAAAATGCAGACGGCAGCACCAGTGAGGAAGCATTTGAAAATTTTTCTTTTGTGCCGATGCTGGCAGGGAAAAATGGATGATTTGAAAATTTTAAAATGGTGCAATGTGAAAATTGCTCTATGTTAAACGTTCCCAACTCATCATTTATAACTCATAATTCATAACTCTTTGCGTTTCTTTTCCAAAATAGTTTTTATCTGCAACCTTTGCTTTGTGGCGGCTGTTATTTTTCGGTTGATGGAGAAGGATTATGTTTCCAAAGGCAACCACGATGCCATTATTCCATTGCCTGCCGTACAGGGTACATTGGTTATTCTTGGATTTATCATTGCAGTTATACTCAATTTTATTTTTGCCGTTTGCTGTCTTATTTTTTTGCTGCTGAAGAAACAACACCACATTGCCAAATGGTTGGTTTGGGTTAACTTACTGTTTTTATTATTCCAGCTTTATTACTTTAAATTATACTGATGGTACATACTATCCTTAAAGACAAAAGCACCCGGTTGTTCATTATTTTGTCGGGGGTGTTTGTAACCAATGCAATTATTGCCGAAGTAATTGGTGTAAAAATTTTTTCGCTTGAAGATACAGTGGGTGTGCAAAGGGCCAACATCAATTTGTTTGGCAGTCCTTTTAGTTTTCATTTAACAGCCGGTGTGCTATTGTGGCCTGTTGTGTTTATAATGACAGACATCATCAACGAATACTACGGTCGCAAAGGCGTCAGATTTTTATCCTATTTTACCATTGTCCTCATCAGCTATGCGTTTATCATGTTCAATGGCGCTATACATTTAAAACCCTCAGACTACTTTTCTATTGGCAATGGTATTGATAAACCTGATGCTGCTTTCAGGGGGATTTTTGGGCAGGGTATGTGGATCATTATTGGTTCGATGGCAGCGTTTTTGATCGGGCAGGTGCTGGATGTTTTTGTTTTTCACCGCATAAAAAAAGCAACCGGCGAAAAAAATATCTGGCTAAGGGCAACCGGCTCTACATTAGTATCACAGTTAATAGACAGCTTTGTGGTTTTGTTTATTGCTTTTTATTTGGGTAAACGCCTGCAGCCCGGCCAGGGTGAACCATGGAGCCTGCACCAGGTATTAGTTACCGGAACCGGCAACTATATTTACAAATTTGTGATTGCCATTTTACTTACCCCAGTTATTTACTGGCTACATGCTGTAATAGAAAAATACCTGGGGCAAACACTGGCACAAAAAATGAAACAGGCAGCGATGGGAGAGAAAGAAGAAGTGTAGAAAGTGTATTAAAATTTGTTTCGCTATTTTAATCTGGTGAATTAACTATAAAGCAATACAATGTATGAACCCTTTTAAACTGGTACCGATCATTTGTATTACAGCATTCGCTGGCTGTAAATCAATTTCCTATTTTGATTCTCCCAACAACGTATCAAAACATAGCGGTATAGTAAATATGCTTGACGGCTCACAAAAGAAAGGATTGCTGACCATTACACTTGAAGCGGCATATTCCGTTAATTATATCACCCTTACAAATGAAGCTGTGGACGAAAGGATTTTAATTGACAGCATAAAATCATACACGGTTGGTAATGATCTTTACCTGCCTAAACAGTTGTCAGTTGATTTTGATAGCCCTCTGCGGTTGCTTTTTGTAAAGCGGCTTACGCCGGATAGTTCAAGGATACACTTGTACGAACTATATCAAAACAACCTGCAGAGGGATACCAGGGAAGATTTAGTATTATACTTTATTTCACTTCCTTCTTTTGAAAGGCTTGAAACATGGGGCATGGGGAATAAAAACCTGGCGCCTAACTTTAATTTAAAAATGAGTCATATTGTAGCTGACTGCCCTTCGCTGTCAGAAAAAATTTACAATAAAACAAAGGGATATTTTTTTCCTCAGCTTACACTTTCACCTGTTACCAAAAAAGAGGTATTGATGAAGATCATATATGAATATAACAGTTGCGCTAAAAAGAAAGAGTGATTCACCATGTAAGAAAATGTTCTTGCCATCACACTTTCTTCAACTTCCACTTTCCTTTCTTAAACAAAATATAAGCTGCAATACTGATAGCTGTTTCCGAAACAGGTATGGCAATAAAAACTCCCAGCGGCCCCATGTCAAAAACTTTTGCCAGCACATATGCCAATGGTATTTGAAAAAACCAAAAGCCAAATAAATTAATAATAGTAGGAGTGCGGCTGTCACCAGCACCGTTAAACGCATTGGCCATCACCATACCAATACCGTAAAAAACATAACCGGCACTCACTATCCTTGCAGCATCAATGGCATAGCCTGCCACCAACGGCTCTTTAGTAAAGAACGAAATGATCCAGGGCGCAAACACAATGATGATAGCTGATACAGCCAGCATAAAAATAGCATTGTACTTCGCTGTTTTTAAAACAGAGTCCTCTGCTCTTTGTGGTTGTAATGCTCCAAGGTTTTGTCCTACTAAAGTAGCGGCCGCATTACTCAATCCCCAGGCAGGTAACAGGAAGAACATCACAATACGAATAGCGATCTGGTAACCTGCTGTGGCATCGCTGTGCCCGGTTTGTGCCACCAGTCTTGCCAATACTATCCAGCTTCCGGAAGCAATTAAAAACTGCAGCGTTGCATGCCAGGCTATATCAACAATAGAGCGGATGATGCCCCAATCTGGTTTCAAATATTTCACAGCAAACTTTACCATACGTTTGCCATCAAACAAATGATATAATTGGTATAGCACACCAATGCCACGGCCAACAGTAGTGGCAATTGCTGCACCCGTAACACCCATTGCAGGTATGGGGCCAAGCCCACGGATAAAGAGCGGGCAAAGAATAATGTTGCAGATATTTGCCAGCCACAAACTTTTCATCGCCATCATAGCATCGCCGGCACCACGAAAAATACCATTGAGCAAAAACAGCAGCATGATAACAATACTGCCTGCCATTATAATTCTGGTGTAATTAATGCCGGAAGAAATTGTTTCCGGCTCTGCACCCATCCATTGCAGCAGCTCTCCTGCAAACACAAAACCTGCAATACTGATAACTAAAGTGATCGATATGGCGATCAGCATTGCCTGCATACCGGCTTTGGAAGCGGCTTCAGGATTTTTTTCTCCCACACGCCTTGCCACCATCGCAGTGGCTGCCATACTGATACCGATGGCAAGAGAATATACAATTGTGATAACAGATTCTGTAAGCCCTACAACAGAAGTGGCATGTTTACCAATATGGCTTACAAAGAAAATATCCACCACGGCAAACACACTCTCCATACACATCTCCAGCACCATGGGAATAGCCAGCAACACAACAGCACGGCGTATGCTGCCCGTGGTATAGTCCTGCATGTCGCCTTTTAATGATTGTATAATAACAGACCAAAGCGAATTGATACGAATCGATAAAGATTGATTATTGAACATGAGATTCTTTTTATAAAATGATAGAAAATAAAACTGCCGGCGGTTGCCGCAGATAAAAACCAGTTAGTGGGGTGACAGCTTTACTAAAAAACCGTCCTTAGCAGGATCTCATAATTCGTATAATTGAAGATTGCAAAGATTTGGATTTTTTCTTTCATGGCATAAAATTTTTTGAGGGTGGCACGCAGAGTAAAGGAGAACGCAGAGAAAATAGTGAAAAGACTGCTTACTAAAATTTCTCCTCTGCGGCCTCTGCACCTCTGCGTAGGGTAATCTATATTTGCAGTATGGGAAAATTGCTTTCGGTATTAGTTGTATCCATTTTATTGTTTTCATCCTGCAAAAAAAAACTGCTGCTTACCGAACAGGAAGTGATTGATGTTATCAATCGCTTTGATGATGGCTGGAAACATAAAAACCTGAAAGAAGTTGATTCTACTTTAGCGCCCGGGTATATTTATTTTACACAGTCAGGTGGTGTATTCGGCAGGGAAGGTGTGGTAAAAACTGCCGGTTCTGATGAATACAAATTGGACAAGGTATGGCGGCATGCCATTGACGTAACCTTGTACGAAAACACGGCAATAGTAAGCAGCAGGTGGGAAGGAAAAGGAACCTACCGTGGCGTTCCTTTTGATGAAGACCAGCGCTGCAGTATTATAGTAATAAAAACAAGTAAGAACAAAGTGCAGATACTTTCAGAGCATTGCACCCCAGTAAGAACAGATTATAAGTTTCATTAAAAATTCTCTTGTTCAATATTTTCCCACAAAGGAACAATGCCTGCCAGGGTTACCTGTTTTTTACTGCATTATAAGCTATATTTGCAGCCCCATAAGCAATGAAATATTTTTTCTCTTTACTGTTATCATGTGCTGTTTGCAATGCCTCCATTGCACAGGATGTTCACCTGTATTTAACCGGTGGTGTTATTAACTACCAGGGCGACCTGCAGGAAAAACGTTTTACATTCAGCCAGGCCAACCCTTTTATTGGGGGCGGCCTGTATTATGAAGCAACAGACAGGTTGTTTGTAAGGCTGGGTTTTTTGGCAGGCAAAGTAAGCGGCGATGACAAATACAGCAAGCTGAATGCAGTACGCAACTTTAGTTTTCAAAGCCAGTTGTTGGAAGTGCATCTGGGAGCAGAGTATGACATCCTCAGTTCGTACGAACATACAATAGCGCCTTATGTATTTGCAGGTGTGGCAGGTTTTCATTTTAATCCTTATGCACTGGATTCTGCCAATAACAAAGTTTACCTGCAGCCCTTAGGCACCGAAGGACAGGGCTTTTTTTTAGGAAGAAAAAAATATGGCCTTACTCAGTTATCAATCCCGTTTGGGGGTGGTGTAAAAATTTTGCTGAGCGATAATGTGAATGTAAGACTGGAAGTGGCTTTGCGTAAATTATTTACTGATTACCTGGATGATGTAAGCGACAGTTATCCGGATGAAGATGAGCTAAGGGTTAATAACGGGCAACAGGCAGTTGATTTTTCTTTTCGTGCTGATGAGCTCAACCATTCGCTTCCTTACCCTGATGCCACCTCAAGAAGGGGCAACCCCAAAAGCAAAGATTTTTATTACACTGTTGGTTTATCGCTTAGTTACAGGCTGCAGGGCCGTCCTAACCGGGGCGGCAGTGGCGGAAGAAACAAAACAGGTTGCCCGGTTAATGTTTATTAATAAAATTTGTTAATCGTTATTGGTTATTGGTTACGGTGTTTACTCAGACTTTAAACTTCCTTATTTCTTATTTGTTATTCCTTATTTTGTCTTTCAGAAAAATTACCGCATGGCTTACCAGTCGCTTGAATCCTGTTTGCTTGATTTGGAAAAGAACAGGCAGTTGGTGCGTATCAAAGAAGAAGTTGACCCTTATCTTGAAATGGCGGCTATTCATTTACGTGTACATGAAGCCGGCGGACCAGCATTGTTATTTGAAAATGTAAAGGGAAGTAAATTCAGGGCTGCATCTAATATTTTTGGAACACTGGATAGAAGTAAATTTATTTTCCGTGATACACTGGCGATGGTGCAGCAGTTGATCGAATTGAAGAATGAACCCATCAAAGCCATTAAACATCCTTTCAAAAATTTTTCCACTGGCTTAGCGGCCTTAAAAGCATTGCCTTTAAAAAATCCACTCAGCAAACCGGTTTTATTTCAGCAAATAAAAATAGAAGATATTCCGCCAATACATCACTGGCCCATGGATGGCGGTGCCTTTGTAACACTGCCGCAGGTGTACACAGAAGATATTGATAAGCCCGGCATCATGAATGCCAACCTTGGTATGTACCGGATGCAGTTGAGCGGCAATGAATATAAAAAGAATGAAGAGATTGGGTTGCATTACCAATTGCACCGTGGTATTGGTGTACATCAAACAAAGGCTAACAGACAGGGCAAGCCGCTTAAAGTAAGTGTGTTTGTTGGCGGCCCGCCATCGCATTCTGTAGCCGCCGTAATGCCATTGCCCGAAGGTATCAGTGAAATGACCTTTGCCGGTGTGCTGGGTGGCAGCAGATTCAGGTATGTGTATGAAGATGGTTTTTGCATCAGCACCGATGCTGACTTTGTTATTACCGGTGAAGTATATCCCAATGAAAATAAACCAGAAGGGCCTTTTGGTGATCATTTGGGATATTATAGTTTACAGCATCCTTTTCCCCTGATGAAAGTGCATAAAGTATATGCAAAGAAAAATGCAATCTGGCCTTTTACTGTTGTAGGCCGTCCGCCGCAGGAAGATACCAGCTTTGGGCAACTGATACATGAAATGACCGGCAGTGCCTTACAGGAAGAAATACCTGGCCTGAAAGAAGTACATGCCGTGGATGCAGCAGGTGTTCATCCTTTGTTGCTTGCTATTGGCAGTGAACGTTATACACCCTACACGCCAACAAAACAACCAGCAGAAATTCTTACTATCGCCAATCATATTTTAGGAACAGGGCAATTAAGCCTTGCCAAGTTTTTATTTATTACTGCTGATGATTCAAACAAACTCCACACTCATGATGTGCAGGCATATCTTGAATTTGTATTGAAGAGAATTGACCTGGCAAGAGACATTCATTTTTATACCAATACCACTATTGATACGTTGGATTATTCCGGAACATCGCTTAACAGCGGTAGCAAAGTGGTGCTGGCGGCTTATGGTGATCCTAAAAAGAAAACTGGCAACAGAAGTTCCTGCATCAGTAAAACAATTAAGCAGTTTTGAAAATGCAAGGCTGGCAATGCCGGGTGTGCTGGTGTTGCAAACTGCAGCTTTTGAAAACTATGATAAAGCTGCATTACAAATGGAGTCATTGAACCAGCAGTTAAAAGATATTGACCTGGATGAACTGCCGTTGATCGTTGTTGCAGATGATGCTTCCTTTACAGCCGGTAACCTGCATAATTTTTTATGGGTTAGCTTTACAAGGTGCAACCCATCGCATGATATGTATGGCATTAACCCTTTTACAGAAAATAAACACTGGGGTTGCCGTGGGCCGTTGGTGATTGATGCAAGGATAAAACCACATCATGCACCGCCTGTTGAAAAGGATAGTGCCATTGAAAAAAGGATAAACCCGTTGTTTGAGAAAGGAGGGAGTTTGTATGGAGTGATTTAATAGTCACAAAATTTATTTATTAAGGCTTCTTTATAACAATATGTCCGCTGTTATACTTTTTTACTTCATCGAAAAAATGTTTTACTTCTGCATAGTTACTTGAAGGTATTTTGTTGTTAAACAAAGTAAGCCTTGCGATATTATATATAGTGCCTTCCTTTTCATCAAACCATGATTTGGCATAAAAATCGGCGTATTTGCAGGAAAGCTTTTTTTCATCCGGCAACACATCTTTTGTATAACCAACAGGTAATTTATAAATAGTAGTGTCAGTTTTTTCAAATGGATGATGAAAATAGTAATCAAGCCTTCTGCCTTCTGCCTTTGGCAAATCAAATGAGAAAAGTTTGTAAGGCCCCATGCCCAGAAACATTTTACTGCCAGCAGTAAATTCATTAATTTTTTCAAATGTCAATTCAATCTCTGCTTTTATTTTCCCATCGGTTTCATTTTTTTCGATTATAAATTGATCAGGCTGCTTGTACATAATGTACTGCTGTAAAAACTTTTTTTGACTATCACTTTTTTCATTAAAGAAATGATTGACAAAATCTTCTTTGTATTCACCTGTTATAGTAATAGATGTTTTTACTTTGCCCTCTCCGCTTTCTTTTAACGCTACAATACTTTTTGATGAAAATATATTTCCCGATGCTTTGTCAGCAGGCGTAGGTACAAGTACACCGCCATTTTCGGTTATTAAAAGCGCATTCCTGTTATAAGTGGAAGGATCAAGTACACCAAAATCATGGGTCTTTCCTGTACATTCCAGCCAGATAGTATCACTAATTCGGGGTACACATAGTATCATGTGATTAAACTCGTTGCAGGGAAACTGTGGATCAGCAGGTTCATCATTATATTGCCTGTTTATAAGTGCTACATAACTTTTTATGCCAATTGATTTCAGTATTGCCAATGTATAAAAACTTAGCCCTTTGCAATCGCCATATTTTTTTTGATCAGTAAACTGTGCAGGGAAGGGCTTGTAACCTCCGATGCCAAGTTGAACACTTACATATCGGAAATTTTTTTGCAGGTATTCATACATAAGTTTTATTTTTTCTTTTTCTGATGTTGCATCTTTTACCAATTGATGGAAAAATTGTACCCGGTCAGCAGGTAATTCATCAAGGCCATTAATTAAACCATACTCCCACATGCCAAATTTTTTCCATGAAGACATATCGCCTTCCACATCATAAATTTTAAATTGGTTCGGTGCTAATATTACAGATGGATAGCGTGACCTGTAACTAACTGAGCCCTCTTCATTTTCTATTGGGGGCAGGTCTTTAACAGACCAGCTATATGTTTTATATTTTTCATCCTCTGTTATTACAGGTTTTATACTGGTGTTTTTTGCCTTATACCGTAAACCGGATGATAATGGTACTTTCGCACTGAATGAAGAGTTTTGAACACCTTCGCCAGCCTTTTGTATTTCGTATGGGGGATATATTAAGGTGCCCGTAAATTTTAATTTGTAGTTACATTCAATTGTAATGGGGTAATTATCTGTTGTTATTGGATAAAAAGTAACCATGCCTTCTTCTACCAGCCCTTCCCCAACTGCAGTGGTAAACATATCTTTCTTTTTATACCGGTTTACCTGTTTGCCATTAACATCATACGCTTTTATCTCAGCATCTTCTAAACGGATAAATTTATTGGTGTATTGATGAAAAATTAATTCGTTTTTAGCAGCGCTTGTTAAAACAGTAAAAACTTTATGCACAGTAAGGTAAGCCCTGTCTATATCTGTTACTTCAAAAAAAATATTTTCCTCATGCTTTATCACTGAAGCGTTTATTTTAATGCTTTCTGGCACAGCAGATAATAAAAAGCCTGGCGATTGGGGCAGGCCCTTTAAAAAAAGCAAGACAAAGACAAAAGAGCAAATTATTTTTTTATTCATCGAAATGGTGAAAGTTTTAATTTTTTTTACGCAATACAAATTGCTCATTCAGCAAATCAAACAGCTTTTTATAAAACTCCTTGAATTCAGGATATTCATCCACACTATAAACAGGCTTCTTAAACTCAAGTGTCACTCTTACAGATAACCTGTTTTCGTCAACACTGGCAAACCTTGTAAATATTATTCCGGTATCAGGCATCATCAGCCGTATATTTTTAGGTAGTTCTTCAAGCTGGTAGTTGTCGGAAATTGTTACGTTTGCCATTAGCGAGACTTTTTGATTGTAACCAAAGAAAATATCTGAAAAGCGGTTGTCTTCTATAAAAGGGTTTTTTTCAAGACCGGAAAAAAGATTGGCAGAAAAATATTTGTATTCTCCTGTACTGTTTAATTCCTCGTTAAAGAATACTTTTTGAAGCAAAGGCAACGTATCGTTCTTTTCATTTTCAATTGATACACTGTCTATATTAATACCTTTATTTTGGGAGGTGAATATTTTTTCAATAAATACTTTTCTGCCTTCCTGCAAAACAGGCATCTTTTTTATTCGGGCATATCCTTCACTTAAAACTTCAGCAGCGCCTTTCATCATTCCATTCTTATCAATATCTGCAGTAATAAAAGTTGAATTTTTAAAAATTGCTTTCTCATTCCACAATATGCGCCAGCCCCAATCATCTGTTTCATTTTTTTTAATTAAAAGTCCGTTTGATGTCAACACCTCCATAGGTATCTGCTGGGCTGGGGTAAATTTTTCAACTGCATCCAGCACAAACACATCTTCACCTAATTCCACATAGGCCATTACTTTATTAAATTGTCCAACACCTGCCACAAATGTATTTACCCTTCCGTGGTCCCGGGTGCTTACCAATATAGGGTGGGCATTTAGTCCTGCATCCTTTAGCAGATTCACTAATATCAGGTTTATTTCACCACTGGTTCCTTTTTTATCTTTCCAGGCCGATTTTACACCCTCTAAGGCCCATATATTATCATAACCGCTCCATTCCATATTTTTTCTTACATATTTATGTATGATAATCATTTTTTCATACAGTGATGTTATTGGTGCAAGCATTGAATCAAGATCTTTTGTACGGGGTATGTTCTTTTTTAACTGGAACCCAAAATCCTGATCTTCCATCAGGTCGTTAATAATTGTCGGCCACGATTTTACAAAACTCCGCCTCGCCATCCTCCGGGGATTAATGGCAATAAGTCTTGGTTCAATACTTTGCAGGTAATCGTAGTCGCAGGAAATGTAAGCCTCATTACGAAGGGCAGGAACATTTTCCATTGTATAAACATCCACATATCTTCCAGACTTTGTTTCAGTAGTTTTTTGATATGGCAGAATACAGTGTGGAACACTGCTCATTTCTATTTCAGGAGGAAAATTAATAATATAACGGCTCTTTATCACTGGAATAGATTGCTGGAAAAACCAACGCCTGTTATCTGCTCCTTCAATCCTGTACTTGTATTCTATTATGCTTCCCACCTTTACTTCGGGGAAACTAAAAGCCATTTCCGAATAACGCTTGTTCAGTTTCTTATCATAAATCTGTTTTTTCTCCAGCTTGGTAACAACAATATTTCCGGCCGCATCAAGGTTATATGTTTGTGCTGAAATACCCTTTACATCTTCCAATAAATTAAAGCTGTAATACTTAATATGCACATTTGCCATCTCGAGGCCCTTATCTTTTAAAATTTTTATCCGTACATGCCTTTCGAGCCCAAAAGTTACTTCATAATAAAACTCCCCTTCATCGAATAATACAACAGCTTCAGCATCTTTATCAAAATCACAGGAAGTTATTTCAAGTTCAGCTTTATCTATTTTGCCAAATTCAGGAATGGGGGATTGAGCGTCGGTAACTGATGTAAGTAATAAGAGGAGGAATAAGGGAATAAGTTGTTTCATGCCAGGTTAAGTTTTAGGAAAGTGGAAAGTTAATAATTTAAATTTGCAAAAATGTAAGTTTGCACCTATGTTTAAAAATATTAACCAAATGACTTTTATACGTTTAGTTTTTCTGCTATTGTGTGTTACTTCTTTTGCGTCGTGCATGGCTCAGCCAAAACAGGTAAAGCTGGCAAGCAACCCTGATGATAATACGCTGTTGTGGGAAGTAAGTGGTAAAGGGCTTAAAGAAAACTCTTACCTGTTTGGTACTTTTCATTTGATGTGTAAGGGAGATATAAACATCAGCGATCCATTAAAGAAAGCATTGGCCAATGCCGGCACTGTGTATATGGAACTGGATATGGATGACCCTTCAGTAATTATGGGAGGTTTGATGATGATAAACATGAAGGGTGGAAAAAAATTGAAAGACCTTTATACAGAAGAAGAGTATAAGAAACTGGAAAGTTTTTTTAAAGACAGCCTGCATACCCCGTTGAATTTTTTTCAAAGCACAAAGCCATTTTTTTTAGTGGCGATGCTGTACCCCAAGATGATGCCTTGCAAAACTGTTAGCGGAGTGGAAGAAGAGCTGATGAAATTGGCGAAGGCAGAAAAAAAGCAAATAAATGGTTTGGAAACAATGGAATTCCAGGCTTCGGTATTTGACAGCATACCTTATGAAGAACAGGCAAAAGAATTATTGAAAGGCATTGACAGCATGGCTGTGTATGCAAAGTATTTTGATACAATGGTGCAGGTGTATAAAAACCAGCGGCTGAGTGAAATGCAGGATCTTTTTAATAAAAGCGAATTTGGCATGGAAGAACACCAGGAAGTGTTGCTTGACAACCGTAATAAAAACTGGGTAACACAATTAAAAACAATTATGCCAAAGCAATCCGTGTTTGTGGCTGTGGGTGCCGGGCATTTGGTAGGGGATAAAGGATTGGTTGAATTGTTGAAGAAAGAAGGTTATAAGTTGCGGCCTTTGTTGAATAAGTAAGAAGATACTCAAGTCCTACATTCTGCATTGCATGTTAGCTGCATGTGCTTTTCATGGCTTCCTATGGTTGATATTTCATGTGTTGACCTCATACATAAAAATTGTTGTAAGCTATTCTATCCATATCTTAAATGTATTTCCTAAAAATTATCCAATTACTACAACCGGAACGGTCTTATTAAATTCCATCTAGTTTGATATTGATATGTCCCAATTTGTCTTGCACAATTTTTTGAAGTAACTTCAATTCTTTGCTGGTCATAGTATGATTTACCCTCGTAATTAACGAGTAAAACAATGTTTCATTGGAAAATTTACCAAATGCCCAACGCCATATTGGGTTTTATTGTTTGAAATATTTCCAATTATTTTTAGTTATACATTCTCCTTTTTGAGGGAATAATATAAGTCCGGGAAGTGTTTCTTCAGATTTAAAAGTCTAACGTCAGAATTATTTGCTGATAAATAAAAACAATACTAAAAATGTCGCAATAACACCTGTATAAAACCAATAAAAATTCCATACTAGTCTCTTTTTATATCTTTTCTAACTCGTATGATTTATTTCGTCTTTGTCAATTCTTGTGTGTGTCTTACCCTGAAATAGGTTGACCATTTTTTGTGATGAAATTTGGTTTGGTTTTTAAAATTACTCCGGAACATTGATAAGCTCCAAAAAATCTTTTAAGGGATTTTTTAAACCTTATCAACATTCCTGGCTGTTTTCTTTTTGTAAGATAAATAAGAATGTTTTTGTTGAGTATGTGCAAAGCCTGGGGTTTGCATTTCAATAGAACGGTGCCTCCTTTCATTGTTATAAATACCCACAGCCTGCTGTACCATTTTGTTGGCAATTTCAAGTGTTGGAATGGTTTTAATCAACCCAAATTCATACTTGATGGTTTGATTTATTCTTTCGGCCACTGCGTTTTCATAAGGGTCATATTTTTCTGTTGTGCTTAAAATCATACCATTGCTGGTGGCAAATTCAGTGTACTCTGGAAAACAATATTGAATGCCCCTGTCGCTGTGATGAATGGTTTTCTCAAGGTGGTGTTCTTTGTTTTTGATGGCCATTTGCAATGCATCTTTTACAAGGCTTGTCTTCATATTGTCATCAAGTTTATAACCCATTATTTTCTTTGAATAGAGGTCTGTTACCAACGCTAAATAAGCATGCTTGTCTTCAAGTTTTATGTAGGTAATATCGCTTACAAATACCTGCTCGGAATGTGTTATAGCAAGGTCTTTGATAAGGTTGGGTGATTTATGATAACGATGGTTAGAATCAGTGGTGATAAAGCTTCTACGTGTTTTAGGCACTAGTAAATGATGATTCCTGCAGAATTGTAAAAACCTGTCCCTGCCCATTTTAATATTGCTTTGCCTAAGCTTTTCGGCTATGTCAAGGTGCAGTTTTTCTGTGCCATACCTTGGCATTAGTTTACGGATGGGTTCTATCATTTTTTTAATCACAATCGCTTCCATTTCTTTTTGTTTACCGGCTTTTATTTTTTGATAATATGCTTGTTTTGAAACCCCGAAACATTCGTACAGCCATTTTACTTTGTAAGCTTTTTTTTCTTTCTGGCTATCTCGTTTGCTAATGTTTCGGGCAAGTACTTTTTTGATAATTCCTGCCCGGTTACTTTTTCAAAGTCAACAATAATATCCTGCTGCAGTTCTTTTATGAACTCCAGGGCTTCAATGCGTTCTTTTTGTTTTTTTATGATGTCGTCTTTGTTCATACCTTTTTTCTTTTGTTCAAAGGTGCTTAATTTTTGCATCCAGTAGCTAATGGAGCTCCGGGAAATATTGTACACTTCAGCTGCATGGTTAATAGAAATCTGACCGTTGTGAATTTTGTCAATGACGGAAAGTTTGAAGCTGAAGCTTGCTTTTTGATACTGTTTTTTTCGGCAGGCTGCCTTTTTGATGTGTGTCATAGTGTTGCTAAAAATGATGAATTTTTAGTCAACCTATTTTAGGGCTTGTCACATTTTACTATTGCTGGCAACGTTCAGCATTGCCGCAGGCTGGGAATTGATGCTGATTAAAGAAACGAAATTTTACTTGTAATTAAATTTTAATTGCAAAACGGCCGAATTACTTCCGTCTGCCTCCAATGGCGCAAAACCGTTTAGCGGAAGTATTTTTTCCGTCCTTCATTGATTAGTTCACTTCTAGTTTTCCTTAAAATAGGAAAAAACAAAGAAATTGAATCAATATTACCTCCGTCCTCTTTCAAAATATCATGCAAAATATTTTCCTGCCCCATTAAAATTACATTCATATACATCAAATTGAAAATATTATGTCTTTCTGGATTATCCTTTTTCAAAGTATCGATAAGTATCGTATAGCGTGGCAAAGATCTTCTATAATATTCTTGTGCTTCAAGAGTATCTCCAACTATGTCTCTATAAACACCCGCTTTTAAATACAGCTCAGCAGAATCTGGTCTTAGTTTTATCATACTTTTTAGAGTCTCAAATGCCGAATCAAATCTTCCTGTAGTCTCTTCAAAATATAGTTTATTAGAATAGGATTTTAAGTAGCTACTGTCAAGTCTGATGGCTTCTCGAATTAAAGACATTGCTTGGCTATAATTTGTAGTGTCCTTATAATCCTTTGTTATTCTAATAACACTGTCATTCAATAACTGTGCAGTAGGTACCGTCCGGTTAATATTGTTGCATGAACAAAATAAAGTCACCACAGAAAGAAATGCCCATTTTATATTCATATGCTATTAAAATATTTCCGCTAACGTTTGTATTTCCGCAACCTTTGTTCATTAATTCACTCAAACCCAGCTTACAAATGAAAAAAGCCCTTTTTAAAGATACAATATTAGTGAACATTTCTGCCACCGTATGTTGCGGTTAATTTTTGCTGATGGCTGTTATAATCTGCTGAACAATTGTTTCTGTTGGTTGCATTATATCAACAGCAATAACACCTGTTGGCTCTTCCAGTGCATCAAATTGCGATTGCAGTAAAGTTGCCGGCATATAATGCTGCTGGCGGTTTTGTAGACGGTTTATGATAGTGTCATAATCTCCTTTTAAAAAAACAAAACAGCAATTATTAGTAATGCCATTGCACAAACGCAGCCGGTATATTTCTTTTAGAGCAGAGCAAGCCAGGATAATATTTGTTGCTTGTATTTTTTCTATAGCAAAATTATTCATGCTGTCAAGCCACGGCCACCGATCTTCATCAGTAAGCGGAATGCCGGCTTTCATTTTATCAATATTCTCTTTTGAATGAAAGCTATCTGCATCATAAAAAGGCCAGCCGGTTTTTTCACACAACAACTCTCCAATAGTTGTTTTGCCCGACCCGGAAACACCCATAATGATGATGATTTTATTTAGCATGATGTTATTTTACCACAAAGGACACAAAGTAAAATCACTAAGGCCACTAAAATGTCATTGCGTTCTTTGTGTATGTCTTAGTGAGCTTTGTGGTTAAATTTATGACTTACTTCGTCTTCCACATCCCACTCTTTAAAAATGCAAACGACATGATAAAGATAGTTGTCCAATACACCAGTTCATTACTCCAGGCCATTGCCAGTGAAATATAATTTACTTTCATAAAATACCATGAGTAACCAAGGTAAACGATGATCGCTACAATTTCAATGATAAGGTTTGCTTTTGTTTTACCGGTGCCTGTTACACCATTCAGCCAGATATTGGCAATGCTCATAAATAACAGGGCAACAGAAACCACTCTTAACACAGGGATGGCTTCTGTTACAAACTCACTTCCCTGGCCAAACAGTTTAAAAAATTGGTAGGGAAAAATATTTATCAGCAAGCAGGTAACGCAGCAAAATGCAATGCTTAGCAGCATGATCTTGGTAATCACCAGTATTACTTTTTCTTCCTTGCGTTGTCCCATCAGGTTACTCACCATTGCATTAGTAGTGCCGGCAAAAGCCCATACAAACACACCGGTTAGCCCAAAAATATTACGCATGGTATTGCTGATGGCTTTTGCGTTTTCATCATGCCGGCTTTCGATCAAAAAGAAAAATACGAGCCAGGTGGTAACACTTATCACAAACTGGAATACAAGCGGTGTGGCGATAGTAAGTATTTGTTTGCTCTTTTCTTTGTTGTAAGCAAAACTTTTAAGGAGATTGTATTCTTTTTTTAATCCTGTTTTTGCCAGTACAGCAAACACGGTTAAAAAGCCAGCTACTTCTGCAATTACTGATGCCACTGCGGCGCCATTAAAACCCATTTCAGGAAAACCCCATTTGCCAAATATCAAAAGATAATCGAACAGGATATTTAGCCCGGCTTCTACTAAAAAACCAGTGATCAGCAAACGGCTGTTAAGCGATGCCACCAAAAATGCATTGCCCATTTGAAACAGGTATAAAAATGGCAAACCAAAGATCCGTATCCGCAAAAAACTCATTTCCTGTGGATAGGCTTCAGGGTCAGCTACCTGTTCAAAAATAAAAGGTGCTATAAACCAGGTAAATAAAATACCGGCAGCAGCTATCTGCAAACTGATACGGATGCCCTGTGACAAAACGGTTTTAAATGCAGCCGTATCATCACTGCCTGCGTACCTTGAAAAAACAGACTGCATGGCGTTATTTAATCCATGCCCTGCCACGGCGAAAATGAGATAGTAAACCCCGGTGATGCCTGCATTGCCCAATGCTTCTGTTCCGTTGTGCCCCAGGAATATGCTGTTGGTAAGCATGTTTATCTGCGGTATCAGTATGGCAAAAGTTATCGGCAGGGCAATAGATAGTATCTGCCTATAGGTAACCTGTACTTTTAAATCTTTTATTGCTGCTCCACTTTCCATAAGTTTGCAAAAATATCTTTTTTAAACTGCTAATAGTAAACCTTGAACTCAACTTTTAAAATTGGATCTGTTGAAAGCGTAGGCAATGATGCCCGTTTGCTGATTGAAATAAGCCAGCAGGCTATTTCTTATGTGGTGATCGACAACGGCAATGAATGTGTTGCTTTATACAGTCATCAATTTTCGCAGGGAAGCGGAATGGAATGGGCAGGTAATTTTTTGAAACAATTAGTGGCAGATGAAAATATTTTGCAGGAAGACTTTAAGAACACCACCATCGTGTATGCACATCCGCAATCGGTACTGGTACCATCAGACATGCTGCAGGATGCACAAAAAAAAGAAATGCTGGAACTGGTGCATGGCGACATGAGCGATGCTTTTATCCGCACAGATTTTTTATTCCGGCAATACACACATAATATTTATCCTGTGCCAAAGCAGGTAGATTCCATTACTTCCTATTTGTTCTCGTTGCCCGTAAGCACACACCTGTATTCATTATTACCGGATATGTATCAAAGTGCAGGCAATCATTTGCATTGCATTTTCAATCCTGGCTCTTTTATCGCCATGCTTGTAAAGGAAGGTAAACTTCAGGCCATACAAACATTTTCGTTCAAAACACCGGAAGATGTTGTTTACTACCTGCTCCATTTTTGTGATGCTTTTGAAACTGACATTAACGAAACGGTACTTCACCTGAATGGCATGATCGATAAATCATCTAACCTGTTTGCAGAGCTGTACAAATATTTTTTAAATGTTGAGTTTGCTGTATTGCCATCCCAGTTTACTTACCCTGCTGATATTGATAAATATCCTGCTCATTATTTCAGTTATTTATTTGCTGCTGCCTCATGCGTATAATAAGCGGTATATATGGTGGCAGAAAAATTACACCACCCGGAGAAATGCCCCACACAAGGCCCACTACTGATATTGCCAGGGAAGGGCTGTTTAATATTCTGCAAAACAACCTTTCATTAGAAAATTTAAAAACACTTGACTTGTTTGGCGGCACCGGCTGTATCAGTTACGAACTGGCCAGCAGGGGAGTGGAGGACCTGACTATTGTGGAGAAAGACCCTGCGATGTATGAGTTTATTAAAAAGACTTCTAAAGACCTGGGCATACCAAACTTTAAATTGGTAAAGAGCGAAGTGTTTAAATTTATTGATACCTGTAGCGAACAGTTTGATTTTATTTTTGCCGGCCCGCCTTATGCTTTAGGAACGATTGACGAACTGCCAATAAAAATTTTTGAGAAGAATTTATTGAAGCCAAAAGGATGGTTTGTGCTGGAGCATACACCCAGGAATGATTATAAGAAGTTTGAGCATTATAAAACAGAGCGTAGTTATGGCACTACTATCTTTTCAATTTTTATTGAGGGTCGGGGCCATACAGCGACCTGAACCATAACTAACTGCTATCTTTGTTCCACCACAATAATTAAACAGTGCTGCTAAAAAGTTTTCGTTATTTACTATTGCCGCTTTCTTTTGTATATGGTGGCATTTTGTGGCTACGCAACTGGCTGTTTGATAAAAATATTTTCAAATCAAATTCTTTTAATTTTCCATTGATATGCGTGGGCAACCTGGCTGTTGGCGGCACCGGTAAAACACCCATGGTGGAATATCTGATCCGCTTGCTGAAGAATGATTTTAAAACGGCTACACTTAGCCGTGGGTACAAGCGCAAAACAAAAGGCTTTGGCATAGCGAATGAAAATACGACCGCATTGGAAATTGGCGATGAACCCATGCAGTTTCATAAAAAGTTTACCGATGTAACCGTGGCAGTGGGAGAAGAACGGCTGGTAGCCATTCCGCAATTGCTGCAAGACAGGCCGGAGACAGAAGTGATCATTTTAGATGATGCCTTTCAGCACCGGGCAGTAAAAGCAGGATTGAATATTTTGCTTACAGAATGCAAAGATCTTTATACAAGGGATCTACTGTTGCCGGCCGGTAACCTCAGGGATATAAAGTACAGTGCTAAACGGGCAGAAATAATTATTGTAACAAAGTGCAAAGCCGATTTAACGAATGCGGAAAAAGAAGCTATCATCAACGAACTGGATCCGGCGCCTGGCCAAACGGTTTATTTTACTGCTATTCAATATTCACAACCCTACCATTTGTTCAGCAAAAGGGAGATCAACTTTACGCATGGTGCAGATATTTTATTGGTGTGTGGTATTGCCAATCCAGGGCCGCTGAAGGAATACCTGTCAGGTAATGTTCACTCTTATGATATGCTCCGTTATCCTGACCATCATATTTTCGACAGTGATGATCTAAGGGAGATCAAGAAGCAGTTTGAAAAGATCCGTTCTTCAGAAAAATTAATTCTTACCACCGAAAAAGATGGCGTAAGAATGCAGAAGTTTGAAAATGAACTGACTGATTTTCCCCTGTATATTTTACCTATCCGGCACCGCTTCTTATTTAACGAAGAAGAAAAATTTAATAAGCAGGTGATTGATTTTATCAGTAGTTATAAAAAGAGCGAAGGATAGAAATTCAAATGAGATAAGTACTACTACAATCCAGCTTTTATTATTCTAAGTTCGTCAAGGTTTTGTTGTGCTTCTGCGGATAAAGTATTTAACAACAGGTTTATTGTTTCAAAAGGGTCTGTACTGATTTTATAAAAGTATTCTGTTCCACTTTGTAAGTGAATTAATTTGTAATGGGCATTTCTTATTGTGTAACCGTCATCTGTTGTTAATGTATTTCCAAACTGCTCACTATATACAAATGTTCTTTGTGCTGCTGCAGCGTTTGTAAATAATGGCTTGATGCTGATGCCATCCTGGTAATCGGCGTTGCCTGCTCCTGTAATATCGGCAAAAGTTGTAAACATATCCGGGGCCTGCACCGTGGCAGTTTCCACAACATTTTTTCTTGTAATATTTTTACCACTAACCACCAAAGGCGTATTGATACCGCCCTGGAAAAGTGTATTCTTCGTGCCGTTTGTTATAAACGGAACTTGTGCCACCTGTCCGGGTGTTCCATTATCTCCCATAAATACAAACACGGTGTTTTCTTTTTGTTCAGGTGTGAGCGAAGAAATAAGACGGGCAATTTCCCTGTCCATCGCCTCTATTGCAGCCAGGTAATAAGTTAATGGGTTTGCATTTATACTGGCCTGGTTATCTGCTAAAGATTGATTGGCAATTAAATTTAAAGGAGGACGGTGAAAGGGAGTATGTGGAGCATTAAATGCAAGCCATAAAAAGAAAGGTTTGGTTTGCTGCTGTATCCAGGTTACTGATTGGTTAACAAAATGAGTGGTTGTATACGTTGTAATAGTTTGTTGTGTACCGCCACTTGTTTGTGTCCAGTTATAATAATTTTGTATTGCTCCTGTAAAAATTCCGGAGTAATAACCTACACCAAAATTTTCAGGCGCATTTAATTGATTGCCTGCATTTACATGCCATTTGCCAATCACTGCCGTTGCATATTTATCAGCCGTACTATCCTTAATATATTTTTGAATAACAGTTTCGTTGCTTTGTAATGTGGCGGTTTGCGGTGTTTGTACGCCACCCACACCAGTTCTAAAAGCATATTTTCCTGTAAGTAAAGCTGCCCGGGTGGGTGCACATAAAGGGTTGACCCAATAATTAGTAAAAGTGATCCCATTCCTTGCTAAAGAATCTATAGTGGGTGTGGTGGCTTTTGTGCCTGTGATGCCGGGATAATTACCAAATACGTCCCAGCCCATATCATCTGCAATGATAAAAATAATATTGGGTGATTTGGCATTACATCCTGTGCTTTCACTCACACATAAATTAACTCCTGAATTAATGGTGGTTATATGGCCATTTACCTGCAACGATTTGCAGGAAGCATCTATATCCACAATTATATCAAATGCAAGAACAACATCACGGGTGCTGTCAGGTATGCTATTGGTGCTCCATAACGTTTTATCACTCCAAAGCCCGGTTCTGAGATTTGTTACCTGGCAAAAGCTATTGCCGAAATAAAAGGTGAGCAGTATTGCAACGCAGCGTTTCTTTAGCATTGGTAAAATTTAATCTGCAGACTTAAGAATGATTGCAATGTTTAAAGTGAAAAGCCGGGTTTCATTCTATTTTTTTTCAATGAACCCCGGCTGCACAATGCTTCATTAGAATTTATTTTGTAACAACCACTTTATGGCTTTCGCTGGTTGTATTGTTCTGTATTTTCACAGCATAAGTTCCGGCGTATAGCGTTTCAATATTAAAATAA
Organism: uncultured Chitinophagaceae bacterium; assembly: GCA_963814445.1. GTDB lineage: Bacteria > Bacteroidota > Bacteroidia > Chitinophagales > Chitinophagaceae > Ferruginibacter. The sequence continues at coordinate 132,376 of CAWFCU010000024.1, read as the reverse complement.
GCTATTGTCTGCCCTTTATTTATTTTAGTTTGCTGCACTAGTTTTCCTTCTGCGTTATACAATTTCACATCCGTATCCTGTTCTAATAACCCTTTGTATTGAATAGCGATCAGGTCAGAAGCAGGATTGGGCAATACAGTAAAGTGAAATGAACTTTCTTTTTTGTATAAAGCGATAATATTGGAGTAAGCAAATTTTCCATCACGGTCCACCTGTTTAAGACGGTAGTATAATCTCCCTGTTGAAATATTTTTATCTGTAAAGCTGTAGCTGAAATTTTGTGATGTATTACCTGAAGCTGTAACGTTTCCGGCATTTTCAAAATGCAAACCATCTTTACTGCGTTCGATTATAAAATGGCTGCTGTTAATTTCAGTGTTGGTTTGCCAGTTTAATAAGGCAGTTGTATTATCTATTTTACCCGTAAAAAATAAAAGATTTATTGGCAATACAATGGGTGTGTAGATGGTAACTGCTTCTGTTATGCTGGCAACTTTTCTATTGGCAGATACACCATAAAAAGTAGGCCCAACAACATATGGATAAGCCGAATTCCAGTTGGCATCCACGGTAGCAAAATAGCAATAAATACCATCTGGATAATCCGGCGTTTTACAAACCCTGCCATTATGTACATCCAAATAATCTTCCTGTCCTGCATGAGAAATGTATTCATAATCTTCCCTGAAATAACCCAACGGATAAGTGGCACTTACTGCCGGGCCATTGGTACGGGTGGTAATATTTCTTAATTGATAACCTGGTTTCATTCTTGTAACACCTCCACTGCCATCTGCATTTTTATAACCATAAGCACCATAAATCGGGAACCCGTCATAGGCAAAACCAATCAATGGTGAATGCTGTGTGCTGTCAATTGCATACAGGCCGTCTGCATCATACAAATTACAAATGGTGGATATTACATTCAGGTCAAGTTTAAAAGCAGAAGGGTTTTGATGATGATGATAATTACCCATGGCAGGATGTCCTTTGGCACAATCGAAACCTGCTCTTTCTGCTACAATTGCGTCTCTGTTCCATGCTTGCGTAGCCATCGGGCCGCCGGGGCATGGTGGATTGCCGGGGCCGCCGCATAAGGCTTGTGTATTATTATTCCAGGCCACACCATCACGGTAATCAAACAAGGCCACACCATTTATAAAAACGCCAATGTTGCCGCCATTGGTAGCAGTTGCTGTGCCGGTATTTTGAACAGGGTTCAAAGGCATTCTGAAAATGGCATTCTGGTTGCTGGCATTGGAAGGATTGCCATCCTGGAAAGGCCCTGTTGGATAAGCAGGTACACCGGCAGTTTTGATATAAGCGAAGTTGGCAGAATAACTTACTTCCTGGCAATTCACTAAAATATTATTAGCAATAGTTGTAGAGTTGCCCGATGCATAATAAGAACCTGTTTGTGTAGTGTTTTGTAGCCATTTAATGATGGCAGGATTGGTTTGCCCAAAGCTGCTTAAGCAAGCCATTAAAAAAATCAGCAGTAAGTTCTTTTTTCCCATGTTAGATTTTTTCTTTTTTTACTTAAACGATTTTATTAGCTGATTCCTTCGGTGTTTTTTTGGTAAGATTGGTTGGCCAAAACTTTCCTTAATCATCCCTGCGTGGCGGCGCTTTTCTTTCTGTAGTAAAATAATAAGCCAGGTCATTGGTTAGTTTATTAAAAGCTTCCATCTGTTCTGGTTTACACAATTTTTTTATTTGTGCAAAATGATCGTAGTGTACCGATTCAATTCTTTTTTGTAACATACTTAAAAGCCCTGTTAAAGAATCTTTGCCATTAAAGTTGTCAGTTGTAAGGGATTGGTAAAGTGTATTTTTTGTATCGCTGATGCTGTCTTTAAGCTCCCTTACCAATTTCCTGTGTTCTTTAATCAGCAGTTCATATTCGGCTACCTGTGCTTTATCAAAATGCAACCGCTCAATAATAATTTTCCTGGGCCCTTCTCTTTTTCCCGGTGGCATCCCTTCTATTGGTACAGGAGGTTTTTTCAGTAATAAAAAACCTACAATGCCAGCATTAGTAAGCAGCAAGCCGATAACAGCAATACTTAATAATTTTATCTTACTCATTATATAGATCGTTTGTAGCAGAGAGGCTTAGTGAATTGACAATATTTTCAACCCCGGTATTTTTTTTATTAACCGGAGCAGATGATTTAACCAGGATTGAAATATTGAATGCCAGTACAAGAACCGATGTAAAAGCAAAAGCCCATTTCCATTTTGCCGGTGCTTCCCTTTGCTGCAGGCTTTGTATTTGTTGCTTTATACGGGTAAGCAGAAAGGGTGGGGCATCCACTTCTTTAATTTGTTTTAGTGCGTCTAATTTTTTATTAAGATCCATTTTCATTTTAGTTATACGATCGTTATTTTAAAATCCTTCGCTCTCTGTTAGTTTTTTTTGAATGGTTTGTTTTGCCCTTTGTAAAAGCGACTCAACGGCTTTCACACTCATGTCCATAATTTCTGCCACTTCTTTTTGTGACCGGTCTTCGATCTTGCTTAGTATAATAGCTGTCTTTTGATTTGGAGGCAGGCTGTAAATTATTTGCAACAGGTTTTGCAGGGCTGCTTTATATTCTGTTTCTATTCCGGGGTGATTAAAGTTTACAACATCGGTGACAGGTTCATTGCTGTCCTGCTGAAATAAGGAATGTAAAAAGCCAAACCTTTTTTTCGTTTTTTTAGCTTTTAAAAAATCAAGGCAATGATTAATGGTGATACGGCATATCCAGGTTTTTAGAGACGCATTGGCTCTGTCGTATTGATGGTGTTTTTGGTAAACCTTTACAAACACTTCCTGTGTTATATCCTGTGCATCGGCTGCATTCAGCACATAATGCAGGCACATATTGTAAACGAGGTTTTTATGCCCGTTGTAGATTATTTCAAAAGGTGAGTCATTTGCCATCCGGTAAAAGCCGCTGAGTAAGGTTATTGCAAAGAAACACGAATTACCTAAATAATAAATTGATATAAAAAATACTACGCTGCTATTGAATGAAAATGAATGTGCAGGTATAAATTATTTGGCCACCGCTATTTTAATTTTCTTGCCCTTGATCTTTTCATCTTTTATCAATTCCATCAAGGCGCCAACCTGTAATTTTCTTACCGCCACAAAACTGGAGAAATCTTTCACTTCGATCAAGCCAATATCTTCCTGGTTTAGCCGGCCGATCTTTGATAAAAAACCAACAATATCAATTTTATTAAGCTTGTCTTTTTTGCCTGCGGCGAAGAACAGCGTTGTCCACTTTGGTTTCTCAGGCAATTCAATTCTTTCGTTCAACGGCAGTTCCGTTACGTCCTCTGGAATGTAGCCTGGTATTTTTTCTTCCTTTGATAAGATGAGTATTGATTTTCCACCAGCATCCATACGGGCTGTACGGCCATTGCGGTGTGTATATACATCAGGAGTAGGAGGTAGATGAAAATGAATGATGTATTTGATGTTCGGAATATCCAAGCCTCTTGAAGCAAGATCGGTTGTTATCAAAACATTCGAAGTGCCGTTTTTAAATTTACACATGGCGCTTTCCCTTTCGTACTGTTCCATGCCGCCATGATAAAAAACATTTACGATGCCTCTTTCTAATAAATATTCACTGGTGCGTTCAACCGATTCCCTGTGATTGCAGAATACGATCATTGACTTATTTCCAACCTGGCATATCAAGCGGAAAAGTGTTTCCACTTTATCTTTCTCCGGCGAATGAACCACCTGCACCAGCAATTCGTCCACCGCTTCTTTTTCTACCAGCGCTGATAAAAATTCCACTTTTACAGCATTATCAAATTTCACAAAATCAGGAATGCCCGGGGCATTTGTAGCTGAAGTCAAAATTCTTTTTTTAACCGCAGGCAGGCTGCCAATGATAAATTCCATTTCTTCTTTAAAACCTAATTCCAGCGATTTATCAAATTCATCCAGCACCAGCGTTTCAATTGCATCTACAGAAAAATTACCACGGCGGATATGGTCGGCAATGCGGCCTGCCGTACCAATAATTACAGCAGGCGATTGCAGCAGGTTATTTTCTTCAATCTCTCTTTTATGCCCGCCATAGCAGCAGGTAACTTTATAACCTGTGCTCATTTTACGGAACACTTCGTCTATCTGTATTGCCAATTCCCTTGACGGTGCTAAGATCAAAGCCTGCACCGTTTTTATCGCCGGGTCAAGCCGCTGAATTATTGGCAATAAAAAAGCGATTGTTTTACCGGAACCTGTGGTGGAAAGCAGCAGCACATTATCAGTTTCGTCATTGGCTTTTATACTTGCCAGTTGCATTTCATTCAGGGCTTCAATCTTAAGATTGGCCAGTATTTTCTTGGTGGGAATATTTACCTGTTGCATTTCGGTAAAATTAGCAGTAAATTACTGAGAGTTCTTTTTTATTAACGATAAATTCCAGCTATATGACAATCCTGCAACGCTTTGAGCAATGGGGCGATCATCATCATCCCAAATGGCTCGACATCATCCGCATTCTTCTTGGTGTGTTCCTTTTTTATAAGGGCATTGATTTTTTGCAAAACCTGCCGAGTGTAAAAGGTGAACTACACAGCAAAACCTCTTTTGGTGAATACACAATTATTTTACTTGGTCATTTTGTGGTGTTTGCACACATCATCGGCGGCATATTAATGACAATCGGATTGTTTACAAGATTTGCTGCTCTTATACAGATACCAATTTTATTGGGAGCTATCATTTTTATAAATTCAGGCAACAGTGCCATGAAGCCTTATTCAGAACTGTTTCTTTCCATAATAATATTATTGTTGCTGTTTTATTTTTTAGTTGTTGGCAACGGCCCCTGGGCAGTAAGGTTTAAAGAGAATGAGAAAAAGCATGTATGAAAACTACCCTCGTTATTGATATAAATTGCCCTGTTACAGGGCAATTTGCATTGAAAGCAAACTGTAGTAATTGTACATATTAGTTGTTTGTAAAGTATTGAGGCAAAGCACTTTTTATTTAATGGATGCAACTTTCTGTAAGGCAAATAAATCTTACAGGTACAGGTTTTAATTTTGCGATAAAAAAGTACAAGTTGAAACAATTTTTGAGCAAGTAGAAATTTTATACTATGTTTGAGGCTGAATACAATCCGCTCTGTTTCCCCAACTATAGAGAAAACAAATATAAAGTTTCAAAAACACAGCTTACATTTAACCAAAAAACTGTACCATGTTCAGTAAGATCAGTATTGCATTCGTAATGGTATTTACACTAATAAATGCCAGTGCCCAGCAGATAAAAAGCCCGGTAGCGTTTCGTATGTTGCAAACAGCTAACAGCCTTATGGAAGTGCAACAGTTAGAAGCCGCCGAAGAATATTTTTATAAGGGGCTAAGAAAAGCCGCCGGTAATGATATTTATACACAGGCGTATGCACACCAGGGCCTGGGTACCTTATACAGCAAACTCGACCAGACAACTAAAGCAGTAGAAAATTATCAAAAGGCAATAAAGCTTTACAAGTCTATTAAACTGAATGTACTTGCCACGGTTGTTGAAAGTTTATTGAAAAGTGCACAAGGTATAGGTGATATGTATGCTGGTGTGGAAATAGGCGCCAAGGGTGTTAAAATGAGCATCATTGAGGTGAAGCTTAGTAAAGACAGGCAATATGATTATACTTTGATTGGTGATACTGCTATTAATACTGATGCCGCAGAACTTTCTTACCAAAGTGAAAAAGAAACCACCGATGCATTGTCGCTGCTGTGGAAAATAATTAAAGAACGTTACAAAATTCCCAATTCAAGTATTCATATTGTTATCAGCAGTGGCTTAAGGCAGGAGCTGGAGAAGTATAATAAAGTAGATTATTTCGCTTACGTGGTGCGTCCAAAAGAAATGGATTTTGCTGTTACCATCAATTCAATTACACCGGTACAGGAAGCCGAATTAAGCATACTGGGCATTGTGCCGCAGAAAGACAGGTTTAGTGCCAATCAGTTGGATGTGGGTAGCGGTAATACCAAGGGCGGTTATTTTGATGATGCACACAAAGTAGTTCCTGTTACATTTGGTTTCGGTACCAAATCATATCAGCGTTTGGTAGATGCCCGTGAAAGCGGCGACATCAGCCATTTTACCTTTGCTGCAGAAAAATTATGGAAGGATAGTATCGCTGCAATACTTGACCAGGAACTAAATGATAAAGGAGATATTAAATCTAAAGACGTGGTGTATTTATCAGGCGGTATTGTGTGGGCATTAACATCCTATATGTATCCACAGGATGCACAAAAAAGCTACGTTGAAATATCAGCTAAAGATATTGCAGACTTCCGCAGTATGGTATTTAACCGCTACGACCAGTTGAGTAAGCCACCAGCATTGTTTGCAATATCAAATACTGCAACAGCAGAGTTGGCAAGGAAAAATATCAGCAGGGTATATAAAACCTATGACCAGCGTGCCCTTACCACCGGTGCTATTATATTGGATGAACTGGTAAAACGTGTTACTACAGATAGCCCGAATAAAAAATTCATTTATCCACGCTATGGTTATGTGGGTTGGATAAGTGGCTACATTATAAAAAAAGTTACAAACCAGTATACAGCCATGCTGGTAAGCAAATAAGAGAATACCAAAACCAATTGATACAAACAGGGGGCTTTATGCCCCTTGTTTTATTTCAGCCTGGCCGTCCCGGTCTGGCTGGAATAAAAATAAACATGGAAATTTTACGATCTTCCTTTTACACATTAACCCTTGTCAAATTTGTTTTTCATTTATCTTGTATAAAAAATTAAAATGCTTTTGAGATATCTTTCTTCCATCATTTTTTTATTACTTGTTTTTACTGCACAGGCACAAAACAAAAAGTATAAAGTTTCTAAAGGAGAATGGACAATAACAGCATATCTCAACAATGTGCTGAAGCTGACTTTTAAACCTGGAGGTTATTCAAGAAATGAAAATGTTACCAATGCGGTGATTGCAAAGCCGTTGCTGAAACCTTCTGTTATAAAAATTTCCAATAATGATTCTGTGATGCTGCTTGAAAGAGGAAGAAGGGTTAAAATTACTGCTTCCGCTTTTTCAGATGGGTACAATGGTTTTAAAATAGCATTGAATGCAGATGAAAAAATATTTGGTGGCGGCGAAAGGGCATTGCCAATCAACAGGAGAGGATATAAATTCCCTTTGTACAATAATCCATGGTATGGTTACAGCAATGGAGCTGATGCATTGAATTTTTCTGTTCCTTTCTTTACTTCTTCTGAAGGTTATGGTTTATTTTTTGACAACGCCTCTAAAGGCTATGCTGATATAGGCAAAACAGACAGCAGTGTTTTTGAAGCAGGTTTCGGCAGTGGCGAACTGAATGTATATGTCATTTTTGGAAAAGATTATAAAGAAATTCTTTCTTCTTATTTCAAACTCACCGGCACACAACCCTTGCCGCCACGCTGGGCAATGGGGAATTTTATGAGCCGTTTTGGTTATGGCAGTGAGGCCGAAGTAAAAGATATAGCAGGAAAGATGAAGAAGGAAAATATTCCTTTTGATGCCATCATCTTCGATCTGTTTTGGTTTGGCGACAGCATTAAAAGAACAATGGGCAACCTGGATTGGGTGAATAAAACTGCCTGGCCTAACCCTAAAAAGATGATCGGTGATTTTAAAAAACAAAGCATCAACACGGTATTAATTGCCGAACCTTTTGTTTTAGAAAATACAAAGCAGTATAATTTTGCTAAAAAATATTTTGCTGTTGATAGTGCAGGTAAGCCATTCAGGTTAACAGATTTTTATTTTGGTTATGGTGGACTGTTAGACATTTTCAGAAAAGATGCAGGCGACTGGATATGGAACAATCATTATAAAAAACAAATTGCCAATGGTGTTACTGCCTGGTGGACAGACCTGGGAGAACCGGAGAAACATCCTTCATCATTAATGCATAATTTAAAAAGCCTCGGTGTAAAAAGATTAATGGGTGCTGATGAAGTGCATAATATTTATGGACATTACTGGAATAAAATGTTGTTTGACAATTATGCAAAGGAATTACCCAATGAAAGATTGTTTCATCTCAACCGTTCAGGTTTTGCCGGAAGCCAGCGCTACAGCATCTTTCCATGGAGTGGTGATGTAAGCCGAAGCTGGAGTGGCTTGCAGGCGCAAGTTCCTTTAATGTTGGGTATGAGCATGAGTGGTATTCCTTATATACATGCAGATGCTGGTGGCTTTGCCGGTGGTGAAGGCGATAATGAATTGTATGTACGCTGGCTGCAGTATGCGGCATTTACTCCAATTTTTCGTCCGCATGGTACGGCGTTGTTTGAAAAAGATACTGCTGCGTTTAGTTTTCCAAGTGAGCCTGCTTTAATTGATACACCGTGGAGAGAAAATGCAAAACGATCTGTTTGGCTTCGTTATTTAATGCTGCCTTACAATTATACTTTGGCTTATAAACAAACAACTAAGGGAGAGCCATTGGTTGCGCCATTGTATTATCACTATCCAAATGATACAATTGCTGCCAATGTGAATGATGAATTTATGTGGGGAGAAAATATTTTAGTTGCACCTGTATTGGAAAAAGGAATGAATGAAAGAAAAGTGTATTTGCCCGAAGGGAAATGGTATTATTTTTTTGATTCAACAAAATTTGAAGGCAGCAGTTGGATTAATGCAACGGCAGATACCAGTAATATTCCTGTATTTATAAAAGAAGGAAGTTTTGTTCCTTTGGATATTTCAAAATACTATGGTGATGGAGTGGTTAGTGATCCATATTTTTATAAGCGTAATTCACCTCAAATTATTTATTATCCATCCTATAAAAAATCGAGTGGCATACTGTATGATGATGATGGCAAAAGTAAAAATGGCAACACTGAAATAATCAGTTTTGAAGGCGTAAGAATTGGTAACAAGCTTTTTATCGAAATTCAAACAAATAATAAAGAGAAATACCTGAATGGATTTACGAAGAATTTGGCTATCGGCAGCTCTTTAGCAATAGACTATAATAATACTGGTAAAAAGAACGGCCGTAAAATGGGAAATGAACAAATCATTTATATCAGATCTGATTTTAACAGAAAGGATCATTACGAATTAATTAATGTTGATTTTAAAGGTGAACTAATAAAACTTGAGATAAATTTGTTGATAGAAAACTAATAAAAACACGTTGCACCAGATATTTCACCAATTCGATTTTGAGCTTCCCAACCAGGAAGAAACGGATAAACTGATCGCTCTTTTATCTGAACAGGGCTTTGATGGTTTTGTGGAAGAAGAAGATATGCTCACCGCTTTTATTCCTGAATTAAACTTTAACCAGGAAGCATTTGAAAAAGTGCTGTCAAGATTCTCTATCGTTTCATATACCAAATCAGACATTGAAAACATTAACTGGAACAAAAAATGGGAATCAGAATTTGAGCCGGTGTATGTTGACAAATTTGTTGCCATCAGGGCGCATTTTCACAAACCAATAAAAGAGGTGCAGCATGAGATCGTCATTACACCAAAAATGAGCTTTGGTACAGGTCACCATGCCACCACTTATTTAGTGATGAAGCAAATGGAGTCTATTGACTTCAACAACAAAACTGTTTTTGATTTTGGCACCGGCACCGGCATCCTCGCTATTTTGGCAGAAAAATTAGGCGCTGCCTCCATCATGGCAATTGACAATGATGAATGGAGCATCACCAACACAGAAGAAAATATTGACCAAAACAACTGTAGCAAAATAACCATTGCCCTCATGGACAGCATTCCCAAAGGGAAAAAATACGATATTATCCTCGCCAATATCAACCTTAATGTAATCACGGCCAACCTTGCCGCCATATCAACTATTGCAAAACAAGGCACCGAAGCCATTTTTAGCGGCATCCTCACATCGGACGAAAAAACCTTGAAAGCAGCTCTTCAAAAAGCTGGTTTTCAACACCTGGCAACCACTTCAAAAAAAGACTGGATAGCCATATATGCAAAAAAAGGTTGATCCTAAGGCAATAAACTATCCCGTTTCAGCATTAATTAATTGTTAACCAAAACGATAATTGGCTATATTTGCAGCCTCAACTCACTAAAGGAACAAATGAAGGAACTCATTCTTATATTCATAGCTTACCTTATTGGGTCTATCCCCACTGCGTTGATTATCAGCAGGAAATTTTTCGGAATCGACATCAGGGAATACGGCAGCGGCAACATGGGTGCCACTAATACCTTCCGTATAATGGGCTCAAAATACGGCACTATTGTAATGGTGATGGACATACTGAAAGGCATGGCTGCTGTGGCACTTTACAACTGTTTACCGCTGTATGTACACAGCGAATGGGACAGAACGAACTTTATGGTTGCCCTGGGCCTGGCTGCAGTACTTGGTCATATCTTCCCCATTTTTGCTGACTTTAAAGGCGGTAAGGGAGTAGCCACTTTATTTGGAATGATACTGGCAGTGCAGCCGGTAATAGCCGCAAGTTGCGTAGGTGTTTTTTTATTAGTGCTTTTCCTCACCCGTTATGTTTCCCTCAGTTCCATTTTAGCAGGCGTAATGCTGCCTATCTGTGTTCTCTGGATATGGAACGATGATGTGGCTGTCTATCGCATTTTTGCCGTATTGGTTTCTTTAATGATTTTGTTCACCCATCAGAAAAATATTGTCAAATTACTCCGTGGCAACGAAAGCCGTGTGCCCATCTTTAAAAGCAGGGACAGAAGAAAGGCTTCAAGATAATTTCCCATTACTGCTTTTTTTAATCATTACTCTCTCTTTAAGTTTACTGTAAAATAAACCCTAGTAGAATCTTTGTTTTGCACAATACAACCTTAGTACCTTATTCTCAGTTTACAGTAAGGAAAGAAAATAAGGTCGAAACAATTTATTAATCTGTTTCTACTAAGGTTTAGTATTTTTATTTTTCACAAAGCACAAGTTTTGAAGTTAATAAGATGACTCCCGAAAGAACCGAAAGATTAGAATCAGTTTTAAACAAACGCCAGCCCGGCCTTACTGTAGTGCTGGAAAATGTTTTTGATCCTCACAACATCTCTGCTGTAATGCGTACCTGCGATGCTGTGGGCATACAGGATATTTATATTCTCAATCATAAAATAGCGCCGCACAGAAAATACGGGGCAAGGAGTTCTTCCAGCGCCGATAAATGGCTAACCATTCATGAGTTTACAGATGCCAATGAATGTTTTACTGAATTGAGAAAACACTTCAAAAAAATCTATACCACTCATCTTAGTACTGATGCAGTGAGCCTGCATGAATTGAATTTGACCGAAACGGTTGCATTGGTTTTCGGCAACGAAAAATTTGGTGTGAGTGAAGAAATTATTTCTATGGCTGATGGTAACTTTATTATTCCACAGGTAGGCATTATTAAGTCACTCAATATCTCTGTTGCCTGTGCGGTTACCTTGTATGAAGCGTTCAGGCAAAAGAATAAAGCCGGGCATTATAATGAGCCGCAATTAAAAGGAGAGCAGTTGGAAACACTCAGAACCAACTGGGGCTTTATTGAGGAAGCGGAATAGAAAATAAGTTTCCCACAAAGCCACGAAGCAAACAAAGGCACTCACCATTTTTTAAGTTGTTGGCGTAATATTACACCGCCTGAATTATCTGTATTAATTTAAAAGCTCTTGCCTTCTCCCTCTTCTCAAGCTTGCCTGCCGGTAGGCAGGGAGAGGGGCAGGGGTGAGGTAAAACATAAAGCATGTCAAAATATATTTTACTCCTTGCATTATTAATTCCCACTATCACTTCTGCCCAAAAGAAACCTCTCGACCATACTGTGTACGACAACTGGAAATCGCATTGGCGAACGCATGATCAGCAATGATGGGGCGTATGTTGTGTATACCGTTAATCCGCAGGAAGGTGATGGAGAGCTGGTGATACAAAATCCAAAAACAAAGTATAAGAAGGTTGTGTCAAGAGGTTACAGCGCCACCATTACAGAAGACAGCAAATACCTGATCTTTAAAATAAAACCCTTTTTCCAGGATACAAGACAGGCGAAAATTAAAAAGAAAAAAGGCGATGACATGCCCAAAGATTCATTTGCTATTATTGAATTGGGCAAAGACAGTGTTATTAAAATAACAAGAGTAAAAAATTATAAAACACCGGAAAAGGGTTTTGGCTTTGTTGCTTATCAAATGGAAAAGCCTTTGCCTGATACCACAAAGAAAAAAGCTATTGTTGATTCTGCAAAAATTAAAAATAAGGACCTGGTAAAGCTGGCAGATTCATTGATAAAAGTTGCAATTGATTCTATTAAAGGAAATATCACAAAAGAAGAATTGTCAGAAATTGTAAACAAAGCAGCCCGGCAAATTATTAAAGAAGGAAAAGATATTGCTGATGCAGATGGTGATGATGCCGCTGGCGGAAAAGAATCTGATGGAACAGATTTGGTGTTGAGAAATCTGATTGATGGGAAAGAAAGAATATTCAAATTGGTAAGCGAATATTATTTTGATAAGACAGGCGAAAAGCTGCTGATTGAAACAACAAAGAATAGTAAAGACAGTAATAGCAAAGCAATGGTATTGTTATCATTGGCCGAAAAAGGGATTTACTGATACGATAATGGTTGGATTTAATGATGCTAAAAATTATGCTTTTGATGAAGAAGGCAATCAACTGGCTTTTGTTGCAGAAAGAGACAGCAGTCGAAAAAGCATTGACTAAATTTTATAAACTGTGGTATTATACCAATGGGCTGGACAGTGCTAAAATAATTGCAGATAAAAATGTGGTGGGTATACAATTGGGTTATTCTGTCAGTGAAAATGCCAGCAACAGTTTTAGTAAAGATGGTAGCAAATTGTATTTTGGCACTGCACCTATCCGTTCGCCAAAAGATACCACACTGGTGGATTTTGAAACAGCCAAACTCGATATCTGGCATTATAAAGATGATTACCTGCAAACACAACAATTAAAAAATGCAGATGCAGAATTAAAAAGAAGTTACACCGCAGTTTATCATATTGAACAAAACAAAGTAATGCAACTGGGTGCAGAGGATGCAGAAAAAATTACATTGGTGGATGAAGGTAATGCCAATTGGGTATTAGCAGAAACTGATAAAGGCAACCGTGTAGAAACACAATGGGATGGACGATCAAAATCAACTGCATACATTATCAATACAGAAACCGGTGAAAGGAAAACCGTATTCAAAAATTTGTATGCTAATGCTAACGCCTCACCAGCAGGTAAATTTGTGTATTGGTACAATCCTGAACTAAAAAACTATTTTACTTATGAAGTGGCAACTGGTATTACAAGAAATGTAACGGATAAAATAAAAGTGCCGTTGTATGAAGAGGATAATGATGTGCCGGATTTTCCAGGTGCGTATGGGGTGATGGGGTGGACAGAAAATGACAGTTGCTTTTTGATGTATGATAAATATGCGCCATGGAAAGTTAGCCCTTTGAACATTTTAATGCCTTATCGTATAGTAACAATGGATTTTATCCAGGAATTTCAGGACGAAATAACATACAGGTATATTAAGACCAATAAAGAAGAGCGTTTTATCGATATTGAAAAAGCATTATTATTCAAGGCATTTGATAACATGTTAAAATTTTCAGACTATACGTTTGAAAAAGAGCATTTTCTTCTTTTATAATTTCAAAGAATAAAAGACTGACATTAACTGCTAAAACACTTGCTGTTAATTTTACGCCAATGGCATACAATGGGCTTATTAAATCTAAAGACAGCAGTATATTTATTTTTACAAGAGAATCTTTTAATTCGCCAGCTAATCTTTATTACAGCAACAAATATGCAATTGCTAAGGATACTTTTTTTTCTAATGCTAATTTCCGTGAGTCGGCTATCCAGCTCTCCGACATCAACCCACAACAAAAAGAATACAACTGGCTCACTGCAGAACTCTTTAAATGGAAAGCTTACAATGGAAAACATGCCACTGGCATTTTATACAAACCTGAAAATTTTGATCCCAAGAAGAAATATCCACTTATCTGTTATTTCTATGAAAAGTATTCAGATAACTTATACAATTACCAGGGGCCTGCTCCAACACCAAGCCGTTTAAACATTCCATTCTTTGTAAGCCGTGGTTATATTGTGTTAGCGCCGGATATTGAATACAGCATCGGCCATCCCGGCAACAGCGCTTATAATTATGTTGCCAGTGGCGTAAGGGCATTGGTAAAAGCAGGATTGGTTGACAGTACCAAAATGGGCATACAAGGCCAAAGCTGGGGTGGCTATCAGGTGGCGTACCTCATCACCAAAACAAAAATGTTTAAAGCAGCCTGGGCTGGCGCACCTGTTGCCAACATGACGAGTGCTTATGGTGGCATAAGGTGGGAGAGTGGGCTTAACCGCCAATTCCAATATGAGAAACAACAAAGCCGTATTGGTGCAACGCTATGGGAAAAACCACAATTGTATATTGAGAACTCACCATTATTTCATCTACCCAAAGTACAAACGCCCTTGGTGATCATGCACAACGATGCTGACGGTGCCGTGCCCTGGTACCAGGGCATAGAACTCTTTACAGGATTAAAAAGATTGGGCAAACCTGTATGGATGCTGAACTATAACAATGATGCACACAATTTAATGGAACGCAAAAACCGTAAAGACATCCAGGTAAGGGAACAGCAATTTTTTGACTGGCAGTTAAAAGGAGAAAAGCCTCCAAAATGGATCACCGAAGGTGTGCCTGCAACAGAAAAAGGAAAAGATTGGGGATTACAGGTAGATTAAAAAATAAGCAGGTGAGAGGTAAACCAAGGGTAGAAACCGCCAGTTTATAAATTTAAGTTATCCCGCTTTAAATCTCCCTCACCTACTTTTGATTGAAGCATCATTCATTGCTGGTAAATTGATATCAAACTCTAGGCTTTAATATCTTATCTGGGTCCAAGGGCTGTAATATCTTTTGGCTATACTTCAAATTCACAATACAAAATTTTGAAATAAACAGCAGATTAAAAAGGGTGTTTTAACCCTTTTTTTTAGGGTGTTTTCACCGTAAGTTTGTAGAATATGTACTACAAAATTTGTAGTACATCATAATTCAATTAGCTGGAAACTCACTCCCATAGAAGATAATGACTCATTTAGCCTGTCGTAGTGTGTATCGGTAATAAAAACCTGCCCGGAGTTTTGCAGGCAAACCATGTTGAGCAGGTGGCTCATGCGGTTTTCATCAAGTTTCTCAAAAAAATCATCTAAAAGGAGCAATGGTGCAAAACCTTTGTTTTGTTTTAGTATTTCAAACTCGGCCAGTTTAAGGGCAAATAACAGGCTCTTTCGTTGCCCCTGCGATGCTGTATTTTTAAAAACCTGCCCGTTCATCAGTATTTCAATGTCATCTTTATGTGGGCCGCCATTGCTCCGCTGTAGTATAAAATCTTTTTGCCTGCATTGTTCCAGCAGGGCATAAAAATCCATTCCGTTCAACTGGCTTTGGTATTGTAAAAACACTTCTTCATCTGTACCGGCAATCTGGTTGTACAATTGTTTTACCAATGGTACCAGCTTTTCCGTTAGTTCTTTTCTTTTCTGCCAGATGTAATTGCCGGGTTGCACCATTTGTTCATCCACCGTTTCAAGCAATACCCAATCTGTATTGCCTGTTTCTGCAAAGCGCTTTAATAAACTGTTGCGTTGCTGCAGCACTTTGTTGTATAGGATAAGTTGTTGTAAGTAAGTATTATCAACCTGGCTTAATATGGTATCAAGATAGCGGCGCCTTTCTTCGCTGGTGCCTGTAATTAATTCCACATCATCAGGCGCCACCATTACCGCAGGAAATTTGCCTATATGCCCAGAAAATTTTGTGTAAGCAACATCATCTAAATAAAATTCTTTTTTGCCTGCGCCACGGTGTATGCATACAACACGGTGTTCATCAAATTTACCTTCCAGCCTGAAGCCATCTTTTGCAAACTGAATGTTCAACACATCATTGTTTGTAAAATAACTTTTGGTAAAACAGAGATAGTAGATGGCATCTAATAAATTTGTTTTGCCCTTTCCATTAAGGCCGCAAATACCCACTACTCTTTCTGTAAAACTGAAAGAAGCTACATCATAATTTTTGAATTGTGTAATAGTGATCTTCTGAAGCAACGGCATGGGGCAAATGTATTGCTTTAAACTTTTCTTTTCGTTACTCCCAACACTATCAGTAGTTGTGCAGCGCAATAAGTGAGTATTATCAGCATATCGGCGCCGGCAAATTGTTTGTAAAATTTATTTACTGCCAGTAACGAATCAGACGCTGCAAACAAAACGGCCCCTGCAACAAATAAAATATTGGCGGGTGAATTTGTTTTGGTAAACACATGCAGGCTGCATATCACCATAGTGCATATAACGCTTGCATACAGTATCACGGGTAATTTCATTTCTCCTAAATGAGGGGATAAAAATAGTACGAGGCTTACGCCATACGCTGCCACCAAGGCAGCTAACCAGGGTTGGTTCCTTATCAAAGATGTTTGTGGGGATCTTATTTTTAAAAAGTAAATGATATAAAAAATATGGGTGGTGAGAAAACTTACCAACCCACCAATAAAAAACAAAGGATGCCTGCTTTCAAACAACAACAGCACGTCTCCCATCCACGAAAAAAATAAACCTGCGATGATGACCCCTTTACCTGCTGCGGCATTGGCAAACAACAACAACAGTATCAATGCCGGTATCAACAAAGATTTAGCTATGGCGTACATAGTACTGTTAGTGCTTGCTGTTATACTTGCTATTATTGTAAGTATAATAAAAATGAACACAGCAACAGGCACCGCAGTTTTTTTCATTATCAGTTTAGATAGTTTTTTACTGTGTAATGGCGTAGGGCTTGCCGAGGAATATTTTTTTCAAAGAATCCCTCGCCCTTGCAGAATCTGCATGCCGGGATGTAAAGGGCATTGCCAGTTGATATTTTGTTGAGTCGGCTTTTATAACAATAAGTTGTGTATATCCAAATTTACCAAACTTTCCCTGCGCCTTGGTTGCAGCTCCTTCAGTTTGATATTCCCTTATCACTATTTTAAAATTGATACTGTCTTTTACCACTGGTTCAGCAGGTTTTAATGATGTAGTTTCTTGTGTTGTATCAATTGTAGTGGTTGTATCCTGTGCAGGTTGTAGTATGGTTTGCTCTTCTGTAACAGTATCCTTTTTTGCGCCCCTGTCTTTAAAGATAAAATAATACAGGCCAAGCGCTGTAAGCGATGCAAACAACACAAAAAAGATGAAGAGTACAAGCCCCCGGTTATTACCTTTTTTCGGTGCTTCGTTCTCAAAAGAAATATTTTCTTCTGTTTTTTCTTTTAGTTGTTTTGGAGCGTCTTCAATTTTTGGTGATACAAAATGCCCCGGAATAAAATCATACGCACCTGACTGGTTTTTTAAGATGGTGCCGATACCTTCAATGGTAAGCGGCTTGCCAATATTTAAAAACTGTTTTGCCAGTATGGAATAGGATTCAAGATCAGAAGATGCCAGCGGCTTTATCTTTCTTGTTTGCTGAACGATAAAATTAATAAGTGTTTCATCTTCGCCAGCCCTTAAATTATATTCAAATGAAAAAGCATTTTCAGGTACGGTTATATTTTTATCACCTTCTTGTGGTATGCTCACAGACGGGTCCAGATGGATAGTGCCGATGCCTTGTAATGTTACGCTCTTATTGTTGTATAAATGCTGTACTATCAGTTGTTCTACTTTCACTAACAGGGGTTTTGGTTGTAACAAACGTACCTAATCTAAATCAAACGGCAAAAACTGCTGAAATAACCTGGTATTGTTTCCCCATTTGATAGAAATCAATATTCCCTCTTGAGCGAACACTTAACTTTGCACTATGCTCACGGAAAAAGAAAAACAGTTTCTTGTTTATTGGCAACAAAACCGGAATGTACACTCATCTATAGCAAGTAAGCTGCTCCGTGGTTTTCCTATGGCGTTGCTTTTTAGCCTGCCCATTATTTTGTCTATCGTGGTGGTAAGGCTTTTTTTTCCTGAATGGTACACCAAAATTTCTCAAACATCACCAGGTATGTTTGTAACAGTTATTTTTGCAGTGCTTATCATTGCATTGTTCTATGCAGTATTCCGTATGCACAGCAAATGGGAACATAATGAAGAAGTATATAAAATTTTAAAATCAAAAGAAAATAAAGATCAATAACTTAAAAACAAAGTATTCAATTATGAAAATGAAAATTGTATTGTCCGTAGCGGTATGTGTTTTTTCTCTGTACTCATGTATGAAGTCTGAAAAAGGATGTGTAACCAATTATGGTAGCCCGTCAGCTACTGAAGTTGCCACTTTAAGAAGTTATATTACAGCCAACAGCATTACTGCAGCAGAAGACCCAAGAGGTTTTTTTTATAACATCAGCTTTGCAGGAACAGGCACAGATTCACCAACCGCTGCAGATAGTGTAACCATACACTACAAAGGCACTTTAACTGATGGTACTATTTTTGATTCTACTGCAACCGGTACAACAAGAAAGTTTCTTCTGAACGACCTAATTACAGGTTGGCAGCTTGGGTTACCCTTGTTAAAAAAAGGAGGGGTTATTAATTTGTATCTTCCACCATCACATGGATACGGGTGTGAAGGACAGGGCCCGATACCTGCTGATGCTATTACAATATTCAATGTGCAGCTTGAAGATTTTTAAAAACAGAAAATGGGCCACGAAGCGATTTCAATAACAGATATGTTTAAGATTGGGGTAGGCCCCAGCAGCAGCCATACACTCGGCCCGTGGAAGGCTGCTCTTTTATTTTTACGATCGCTGGAACAAAAAAATATTTTGCAGGATGTAAAAAGCATTGAAGTGTTGCTGTATGGGTCACTGGCAAAAACAGGCGTGGGCCATGGCACCGATGTGGCTGTGCAGTTGGGCTTGTGTGGCGAAAATCCAGAGACTTTTAAAGTAGAAGATATTCATGCAAAGATCAACGACATCAGCACGATGAAAAAACTGCTGCTGCATGGCCGCCACGAAATTGATTTTGACCCTGATGAAGACATTGAGTTTTTGATGGCTGAATCGCTGCCTTATCATCCTAATGCACTTACTTTTTTAGTGACCTTATTTCATGGTGATAATTTTGCTGAAACATATTATTCTGTTGGTGGCGGTTTTGTAGTAAAGGAAAATGAAAATGATACAGCAGAAAATTCTGTTGCACTTCCATTCCCGATCAATACGGCAGATGATCTTTTGCATTGGTGCATGAAAACAGGCATGGGTATACATGAAGTGGTGATGGAAAATGAAAACGCATGGCGCAATGAAACAGATACAAAAGCGTTTACCCTTAACATCTGGCGTGTGATGAAAGAATGTATTTACCGTGGTTGTCATACCACTGGTTATTTACCAGGAGGATTAAATGTAAAACGCCGTGGGTTCGACCTTAACAAACGTTTATTAAAGGATAAAACATACAGTGATTACACCAGTTGGATGAATTGCATTAAAGAAGGCGGCAATGATTTCCGGTATATACTTGATTGGGTTAGTTGTTTTGCGTTGGCGGTAAATGAAGAGAATGCATCTTTTGGCCGTGTGGTAACAGCGCCTACTAACGGTGCCGCAGGAGTGATACCGGCAGTGCTGCATTATTATATATGTTTTGGTGGTGGCGATACCGATGATAAGATCATCAACTTTTTATTGACTGCTGCAGAAGTGGGCAGCATCTTTAAAAAAGGTGCTACGATATCTGCTGCCATGGGTGGTTGCCAGGCCGAAATAGGAGTGAGCAGTGCAATGGCCGCTGCGGCACTCACAGAAAGTCTTGGTGGCACACAGCGCCAGGCATTGATGGCTGCTGAAATTGCAATGGAACATCACCTTGGCCTTACCTGCGACCCTATAAAAGGATTAGTGCAAATTCCCTGTATTGAAAGAAATACAATGGGTGCTATCAAAGCCATTACGGCTTGTCAACTGGCATTGCAAAGTAAACCTGATTTTGCAAAAGTGAGTTTAGACAGTGTGATAAAAACCATGTGGGACACTGCTGTTGATATGAACAGTAAATACAAAGAAACTGCAGATGGCGGCCTTGCCATAAATGTACCTATCAGTCTTAGTGAGTGTTGATTTATTTCCATGTTCTTAAAAGTTAATTAGTATTGAGATGTAATCGTGTTTACTATTGTTGTTAATGCCTTACATTTATACCGTTAGCCATTATTAAACGCACCTTGCTTATGAAAAAGCTTTATCTCTTAGCAACTCTTCTTTTTGTTTACTTTGTATCCAGGGCTCAATTACCTATGGAGCCGGAATTACCACAAATGGTTGAACTATTACGGGTGCCACAGCCTCCCGGACCACCAGATGCCTGTGATATAGGTGGTACATACAGCATCGGGCCAGGCGGAAACTTTGTTACTATAACAGAAGCATTAGATTCTTTAAAAACAAGAGGTGTAGCTACAAATGTAATATTGGAATTAAACGCTGCCTATACAAGTGCAGCAGAAACATTTCCTATCATCTTTCCAAAAGATACAGAGGTGCCGTGCTATGGCGGCACTTTTTCCTTAATACTGCGGCCTGCTGCCGGTGTTACAAATATTGCGATACTGGGAGCAAGCAACAGCAGCGTTTTTCTTTTAGACAGTTGCAGTTATGTTACCATTGATGGCAGGGCTGGCGGCACAGGTAATACATCATCGCTTTCTATTGTGAATGACAACGCTGGAAGTGCAGTTGATTTTTTTAATGCAAGCCATAATTCGATTGTTTATACTGCACTTAGTGCTGCCGGAACTAATAGTGGAGGCGTGGTTAACTTTAGTAATTCTGAAAATAGTGGATGCAATTTTAACAGTATAAAACGCTGTAAGATATTTAGCCCTGTTATTGCATCCGCAGTCAAACCCGAATTGATTTATTCAGTTAGTAATTATTCAACCGGTCATAATTCTGCAGATACGATTATGGGCTGTGAATTTTATAATTTCAGCCAGTCTGCCATTATTGTAACGGGTACTGAGGCAGACGGTGGATGGGTTATCAAGGGTAATAGTTTTTATAAAACTTCATCCTACAATTTTTTAGAAGGATTGGCAATAATAAGAATAGTTACG
This sequence comes from uncultured Chitinophagaceae bacterium, assembly GCA_963814445.1. Lineage (GTDB taxonomy): Bacteria > Bacteroidota > Bacteroidia > Chitinophagales > Chitinophagaceae > Ferruginibacter. Next base: position 111,205 of record CAWFCU010000024.1, on the reverse strand, counting down.
CTCAGGTCTGCACCACATACAATAGAAAATAATTTTTTTGGCGGCACCGCTGCTGAATGTAGCGGTGGTGTTATGGATATAGGGTATCACACTAGTTTTACCGGCATATTTATCTGGGGGCCGGCCAATATAAATAACAACAAATTTGCAAGGCTTTATTTGCATAATGTTGTTATCAGCGACCATTCAGGTTTGGGTATGATCAATATAGCCAGTAACAATAATGCTCAACCCATTAGTATCAGCAATAACCAGTTTGGTGGTGCTGCTATTGCAGACAGCATTTATGTAACAAATACTAATGGTGCTGGTTTTGAAACACAATTCCCCTGCATTTATGCTGAAGCAACTACTGCTACCGGTTATATAACCGGCAATTATTTTTCAGGTATAAGGTGCTATGGAAATTCATCCTACATTAATCTTGTACCTGTGTATGCTCATTTTGGCTCTGCTGTTATATCTCAAAATCAAATTGGCGACCCATCAGTGGTCAATAGTATCCTTAATGCTGCACCAGGGCTCATTTCTGGCATCAGCATTGATGCATCATCCGCTTCAATTAACAGTAATACAATTTGCAATATAAAAAGCGCTAATAACGTAAGAGGTATTACCGTGAACGCAGGCAGTATTGACAGCATTTGTAACAATACTATTTTTCAACTGGAAAGTATCCAGGGTAACATTACCTCCCATCATCCTGTGGCTGGTATTTACGCAGCACAGCAGACTACCGGCGGTCTTCATAATCTTATTGAAGGAAATAATATCCATTCGGTGTACAGCCGTTCTGCTTTTTCCGATGGTGTATCTTCATCAGGTATTGTATTACTCGGTAATCTGAATATCCGCCGAAATTTTATTCATAACCTTAATAGTAGCGGCGATGCCAATAATTCTATAAATGGCATATTAATACCTGGTAAAGAAAGCACAGTTGAAAACAATATGATAAGCCTTGGTTACGACAGCAGCGGTAATACCATTACCAATAGTAACTTAAGTGTGTATGGTATTGTTGGTGGTAATGTGCTGCGTCATAATAGTGTGTTTATTGGGGGTAACAATGTTGCAGATGGGCAAGGGCTTGGTGGAAGTGCCTGCTATGTTTTTATTGGCAGCGCTTTAAATGCAGAATACCACAATAACATCTTTGTAAATACAAGATCGAGTGCCGCAACTGGTTTGGCAGACAGGCATCAATGCATCAATATTGATTTAAGTTATACAGGTAATAATAATTTGTTTTATTTCAATGGTAATGGTGGCATACTCGGCACCTATCAAAATACACGGTACAATACATTAGCACAATGGCAGGCTGGCAGCAGTAAAGATGCCGCATCGTTCTTTAGTGATCCGCTATTTGTGACGCCTGCCGGCAATGCAGCTTCTACAAACCTGCGTCTTCAAACTGGCTCGTCAGCCGATGCAGTGGGAGATGCAAATTTTACATTGGTAACTGATTTTGATGGAGAGACAAGAAGCCAGCTAACGCCGGTGGATATAGGAGCAGATGCTGGAAACTTTAATATATGCCCGGTGGCAAATGCAGGTAATGATACTTCTATATTTGAAGGAGGAGATGTGCAGCTTGGGAGCATTCCGGAACCAGGGTTAAATTATTTATGGACAGGGCCAAATGGCTTTACTTCCACAGTAGCAAGCCCGGTCATCACGCCGGAAGTAAGCGGCATATATATTCTCACTATCACTACCGGAGCATGTATTTCTACAGCCAGTGTGCTGGTGAATGTAATGCCTGCTTTTGTATTTACCCGATGTGCCGGGGGTAGTACGTTGCTTGTGGCAGGCAATGGAGCCGCTTCAACTTATCAATGGCAGGCGAATATGGGAAGTGGCTATAGTAATATTAATGATAATGCCAACTATAGCGGCACAAATGATGATACACTTTATCTTAGTAACGTCCCTTCTGGCTGGTATGGCTACAAATATCGTTGTGTGGCCAATGGCGTTAGCGGCATGGCATATAAACTACAATTTATAAATACATGGACTGGTACTATAAGCAGCGAATGGAGTAATCCTGCTAACTGGAGTTGTGGCAGCGTGCCTGATGGTAATACTGATGTGATTATTAATAGTGGCACAGTATTACTCAATCAAAATGGTATTTGCAGAACATTGTACATAGCGCCTGGTACAAACTTTACTATTGATACAGGATTCACACTCACTATCACACATTAAGTTAATAAGTGATGAGTTATAAGTTATAAGTGATTGGTTGGCGGAGATGACGTTTATATTTTTTATAAACCCAGTCTTCGCAAACCAATAACCAATAACCAATAACTATTGAAGGCTACCCCTTTTCTGTCAAACTCTAAATTAGAGTTTCGGGCGTTTTTGAACTGTTTAATAACTTCATTTGGTGTCATTCCATTCAGTGAACTATGTGGCCTGAAGTCATTGTATTCTTTTCTCCATGCTTCAATCTTTGTGGTGGCGTCTCAAGGGATAACAGGAGTTTTAAGCATTCATCCCTGAAGCTGCCATTAAAAGATTCAATGAATGGGTTGTCTGTTGGTTTTCCGGGTCTGGAGTAATCTAAAGTTATTGCATTTTCATGAGCCCAGCGGTCAAAATCTTTACTGATAAATTCGCTTCCGTTATCAACCTGTATTCTTTTCGGTATTGATTTCTGATAAACCTTCAGTGCTCCAGCACTTCAATTACTTGTATCGATTTAAACTTTGCTACCTCAATAGCGTAACAATATCTACTAAAATTATCCACTATAGTTAAGCACCTGAATTTTCTTGCGTCAAAGAGCTGTCATGTACAAAATCCATGACCAACATTGTCGTTGGTAGTGCGGTCTGTCAAACGTGCAGCCGACTTGATCTGCGTGGCCGCTTAAGTCTCAGGTTAAAGCCTTCTTCCCTGTAGATGCGCCTACACGCTTATGATTAACAACCACCTCTCTTCTCAACAGCATGTAATACGATCACTTCCATACCGTACCCTTGAAACTACCAACTCTTTAATTCGTTCCCGAATGGGTATCATCTTTTGTACGCTTCACATATCGCATGGTCGATTCAGGAAAATAATGACCAGGCAGGCACGATGCCTGGTACCCGGTAATTATCCATAAGCGAATGGGAGGAGTTTCATTTGCGGAATCTTCAGACATTTTTTTTTAAAACATCTTGTAACATTTGCTTGTCAAGACTGAGATCGGCAACGATTTTTTTAGCGGCCGTTTTCTTCCTCCAGTCTTAGCTTTCTAATTCAGAAACACCCAGGCTTCCGTATTTCTTTTTCCAGTTGTAAAAAGTGGCATCGCTGATTCCAAGTTTGCGGCAAACTTCTTCCACCTTAACGCCGTTGTCGGCTTGTCGAAGGGCAAATACTATCTGCGCTTCGGTAAATTTTGACTTTTTCATACGCAATTTTTCATTTTTAAGTTATGAATAATTGCCCGTTTTTACTCTAATTTACCTTTTGTCAGTTTTCGGGGTAGGGGTCACTATATCCCGTACTTCCTCTTAATATCCCTGTCGCTATCTCTTTCCTTTATCGTTTCTCTTTTATCATAGTTCTTCTTTCCTTTTCCTAATCCTATTTCCATTTTAAAGATGCCTTTCTCTGTTAAAAATATTTTCAGCGGAATGATCGAGTAGCCTTTTTCTTTTGTTTTCGTTTCCAGTTTTTGCAGCTCTTTTTTGTTCATCAATAGTTTACGTTCCTGCAAGGGTTCATGGTTATTATAAGTACCATAAACGTATTCACTTATATGCAGGCTTCTTACATATAGTTCACCATCGTCAAAATAGCAGTAGCTATCATTAAAGCTTGCTTTGCCGGTGCGGAGGCTCTTTACTTCGGTTCCGTTCAATACAATGCCAGCGATGTAGGTATTCTCAAAAAAATAATCGTGGTATGCCTTTCTGTTGCTTATTTCCATTTTGTAAAAATACAGGAAGCCAGGTTAATGGGAGATGCTGCAGCTGCTTTCTTAGCACATTGTATCTCACATACCAACCCTTACCTTTGCCGCTCAAAAAAACCACCATACACAATTCGTGTCAATTTGTGCAATTCGTGGCTAATTCCAAATGAAGTACATCAACGAAATAAACAGGCGTAAAACATTTGCCATCATCAGTCACCCGGATGCTGGTAAAACAACGCTTACAGAAAAGTTCCTCCTTTTTGGCGGCGCTATACAAACTGCCGGCGCTGTAAAGAGCAACAAAATAAAAAAACACGCCACCAGCGATTTTATGGAGATAGAGCGGCAGCGTGGTATCAGTGTGGCTACCAGTGTTATGACCTTCGAGTATAAAGACCATCTCATTAACCTGCTGGATACTCCGGGCCACAAAGACTTTGCGGAGGATACTTACCGCACACTTACTGCCGTGGACAGTGTGGTGCTGGTGATTGACAGTGTGAACGGTGTGGAAGCACAAACAAGAAGGCTGATGGAAGTAATTGCTATGCGTAGCACACCGGTGATTGTATTCATCAACAAAATGGACCGTGATGGTAAGAACCGTTTTGACCTGCTGGAAGAGATAGAGAATGAATTAAAGATCCAGCTTCACCCGATGACGGTGCCGATTAACAGCGGCAAGGATTTTAAAGGTGTGTATGATCTGCATGAAAAAAGTTTGGTATTGTTTACTGCCGGCACAAAGGCAAATGATGAAGATGTGGTGAACATAGCAGATATTAAATCTGAAGTGTTAGATGCTAAAATAGGAGAGAAGGATGCTGCAACATTGAGGGAGGATGTGGAACTGATCGATGGTGTGTATGGCGAACTGAATGTTGATGATTACCTCTCGGGGAAAATTGCGCCGGTGTTCTTTGGCAGTGCAGTTAACAACTTTGGCGTAAAGGAAATGCTGGATACTTTCATCCGCATTGCACCTACGCCCCGGCCAAGGCATACCACTACAAGAGATGTAGAACCTGGTGAAGATAAGTTCAGCGGTTTTGTTTTTAAGATTCATGCCAACCTTGACCCCAAACACAGGGACAGGATTGCCTTTCTCCGTGTGTGCAGCGGACGCTTTGAACGCAACAAATACTACAACCATGTTCGGCTTGATAAAGAATTTCGTTTTAATAACCCTTACAGCTTTTTGGCAAGGCAGAAAGATGTGATTGAAGAAGCATATCCCGGTGATGTGGTGGGGTTGTTTGATACCGGCAACTTCAAGATTGGAGATACGCTTACAGAAGGAGAGAAGTTCTATTTTACGGGTATACCAACCTTTAGCCCGGAAATATTTAAAGAAGTGCAGAACAAAGACCCGATGAAGACCAAGCAACTGGAAAAGGGTTTGATACAGTTGACGGATGAAGGCGTGGCACAATTGTTTACACAGTTTGGCGGTAACAAAAAGATAATCGGGTGCGTTGGTGAGCTGCAGTTTGAAGTGATACAATACCGCTTATTACAAGAATACGGGGCCAGTGTGCAAATGAACAGCCTTGGGTTCTTTAAAGCCTGCTGGATAACGAGCAAGGATCAAAAGAAGCTGGAAGATTTTACCCGGTACAAGCAGGCTAATATTGCCGAGGACAAAGACGGGCACCTGGTTTACTTAGCCCAAAGCGAATGGTTTCTGAATACCGAAATGCAAAACAACCCGGATATTGAATTTCACTTTACCAGTGAAGTGCATAAGTAGAAAAGTTATTGGCTATTAGTTTATTGGTTAAAAAGGAGTTCGCTACCTACCAATAACGAATAACCATTAACAGTAACCTCCATCACTCAATCCTGAATAATTAGTTGACTTTTTCAGGAAAAACCTCAGAAAAAAATGCCATATTTGAAGTTTTTTAGATAATATTGTGCATAATCTTTTTCCTGCCCGATAAAGCCGCCCCTCCAAAAGAGCAAAGCCCAATAGGTATTATGCAATAATGTATCGTACTCCTCCCTTGAAAATCATTTACATTAATTAACCGTTGAGATGAATTAAGCCTTGAAAATCAAATGTTTTGTTGATTTTCAACCTGCAACATGAATACATTAAACCTGTACCCTCCAAGCAAATTAATATGCGGAAAATTTATACAGTTTTTCTTACGGTAATGTTGTTTGCGGCCTGCCTGCAAACCGCCTTTGCATCTGAAGGCGACAAGGTGCCTGGTGAGAAAAACAAAAATACCTTACAACCACTTGCCTGCCCTGTGCCCGGTATTTATACCATTGGCCCGGGAGGCGATTACGCATCTATTACATTTGTTATAGCTGAATTGAGCAGTTGTGCCAGCCTTACTGGTGCTTATATATTTGAATTTAAGGCTGCTTACGTTTCTACTGTAGAAACATTCCCCATTGTAATTCCTAATTTTATTGGCAGTAGTGCTTTTAATACAATCACCTTTAGGCCAGAGTTGGGAGCTACTGCATTAAGCATAACATCAAACAACACTACAGGTACCATTTTATTTGATGGAGGAGATCACATAGTATTCGACGGAAGGCCGGGAGGCACTGGTATTATAAAACAATTGACTATACAGAACACCAATGTGGGCAACAGCTATGCCATACGTTTTGTTAATGATGCTACAAACAATACCATTACTTACTGTAATGTAAGAAGTGCTAACAATAATGCCAGCGGCGGTACCATTGTTTTGGCCGGTACTACAGGCAGCACGGGTAATGATGATATTACTATTGATAACAATGCTATTTACGATGCCAGCACCGGCACACCTAATAATGCTATAATATCTACAGGCAGCACTGGTACGGCAGCAGAGTATAATAACAACATTACCATTTCTAATAACAATATTTATAATTTTTGTGGTGCTACAGGTGATATTGCCGGTGTAAAAGCGGTGCAGGGCAGCAGCGATTGGGTAATAAGCAATAACAATTTTTATTACACTTTTGGTGCAGTGAGAACTATAACTGGTATGTTCAGCGCTATTAGTGCTTACAACAGCCAAATGAGCAACTTTACTGTTACCGGCAATTATGTTGGCAATATAGTAGCATCACCTTTACCTAATATACAATTAAGTGGAGGCTCATTACAGGTTTTCAGGCTTAGTCTTAACCCTGCTATTGCTAACAGCATACAAGGGAATACTATCTGGCATATCAATTTTAATACTTTAGTTGTATCGCCTCTTCATTGTATTGTAAACCTTGCAGATGGCACTTATAATTTTGGTACCGTTACAGGCAACACCCTCGGTAATGCCACACCTAATGGCAATATTGCTATTGGCCTTGGTGGAAACAGTAATACCAATTTTGCCATTATCAACAGCGGCAGTGGTACTACCGGAATGGGCACAGTTAATATCAGCAACAACCTTATTGGTAATATTGATTTGTCGGGTTTATCTGTAACTGCCAACCTGCAGTTGATAAACTTTGCCGGCAGCACGGGTACTTACACTATCAATAATAACATACTTGGCTCAAATGATATTTTTGAAAGTGTAAATAACTATCTCAACACAAACTTTACTATTGTATATGGAAATATGAGTACGGGTTCACACAGTATTACCAACAACTCTATCAACAGGTGTTACCTGCAGAGCAATGGTAATAATGGTTACCTGTATGGCATAAGGGTAGAAGGTAATGCAGGGTATAATATATCAGGAAACACATTTAATACGCTGCAGTCTCCCTCCACCAATACAGCACAATACCATTTAGTGGGCATACATAATACCTCTACAGCACCCAACCAGGTAATAGCTGGCAACTCACTGTATATATTTAATGCTACAGCCTCGGCTGTACGAACAGGTATTGCCGGCATTTACTACAATGGGCCTAATTCCGGAGCTAATATTGTGGAAAGAAATTTCATTCATTCTTTTGCTGCCAACAGCACCGTTACTTCCACGCAGGTTACGGGCATACATGTGGCAGGTGGTACTACCACTTACAGGAATAATATGGTACGAATGGGCATTAACAGTGCAGGCGGCAACTTAACAACTGCACATGATTTTGAAGGCATACATGAAGAAGGAGGTACCAATAATTTTTATTTCAACAGCGTATATATTGGGGCCATTGGTGTAGGTGCAGGCAATTCGTCTTATGCATTTAAAAGCGACATCAGTACTAATGTAACAAGAAGTTACCTCAATAATATTTTTTATAATGCCCGTTCTAATGCATCGCTTAGCACACCGTCACATTATGCTATGCGGCTTAACAGTGCTGCAGGTGTTACAAGTAATTACAATATTTTATACGCAACAGGTACAGGAAAAATGCTGGCTAATTTTAACGGCACAGATATAAGTATGCTGGGTGTATGGCGGAGTACCGTTGGTGGTGATGCCAATTCGATGAGTGCAGATCCACAGTTTGTATCTCCCAATACTGCATGGAATGTAGTTGATCTTCACATAAGGCCAAGCCCTACAATTACAGTGGTGGAAGCAGGTGGTGTAAACATAGCTTCTGTTACTAATGATTATGATTTGCAAACAAGGAGTACACTAACGCCGACTGATATAGGTGCAGATGCCGGAAACTTTACTGCTCCCAACAAAGCAGATATGTCGCCGGTAAATTTGTTAACCCCTACCACATTTGCATGTCTTAACCCTACTACGCAGGTAAAAGTGGTGATAAGAAATTACTATAGTACCTCAATAAATTTTGCTGCTACACCGGTTACGATAATTGTTGCAGTAACAGGTGCCATTACCACTAACCTGAGTACTACTATTAATACAGGCACATTAGCTTCAGGCGATAGTTTAATTGTAACAGTGCCTGCCACATTAAACATGAGTGCAGCAGGTACTTATAACTTTTCAATTTCAACAACTGTTGGTGGTGGTTATACTGATGTTGACGTAACTAATAATATCTACATTACTTCAGTAACACCCGGTGCATATAGTATTGGCACACTTTCGTCTTCTGTTGCTAATTTTTGCAACTCAGGTGTACCAGTGCTTACACTTACAGGCACGTATGGTACAGTGCAATGGCAGGAGTCAACCATAAGCAACAGTGGCCCGTGGACGAATGTGGGAACGAACAGCCTTACATATATACCAGTTTCCATTCTTGCCACAACTTACTACCAGGCGACGGTGAGTTGTGGAGCCAGTAGTGGTGCCAGCAATGTAGAAACCGTATTGGTTATTCCTGCGTCTGTTGCTAACACAGCAGCATTGGCAGATGGCGTGCCTGTTTTGTCTGTTTGTGAAGGCACCAGTATTACACTTACGCAAACAGGCGGCTCTATTATATCCGGTGCACAATGGCAGTGGTACGAGGGAACGCCGGCAAATAATTTTATCACCCCTGTTGGGAGTGCAACTACTGCGTCAGATGCAGCCACGGTAATAACCCCAACCATTAACGCTACTTATTATTTAAGAGCTTCGGGAGGAACGGCTCCATGCGATGGTAATTTACCTGCCTCTAATACAGGTAATCCTGTTGCGACGGTTATTGTAAACGTTAACGGCACATGGCTTGGCAATAATATTAATTGGAATGACGGCAGTAACTGGTGTGGTGGCCTGGTGCCAACAGCAAGTACTGATGCACATATCCCAACAGGCATAGGTATTTATCCAACCATCAGCACTACTCAAAGCGTAAGGAATATCACCATCTATACAGGCGCTGCAGTAACAGTAAGTTCTGCCGGGGAATTAACTATAAAGGGAAATCATACCAATACCAATGGTACTATTACAAATAATGGCAAGATCATTTTAAATGGCACATCCCTGCAAAGCTTCCCCGGCAGCACAGCTACAGTGGGTGCAATGAACATACTGGAAACAGATAATGCTGCCGGTATCAGCATTGACAGATCATTTACTATTTCCGGCAAACTACAGCCAACTAATGGCACTGTTAGTTTGAATAATAGCGACATTACCCTTCAGTCTGATGCAACAGCTACGGCCAATGTTGGCCAATTAGGTGGCGGTGCTGCATTCAATTACAATGGCAGTGGTAAATTTGTTATTGAAAGATATGTTCCTGCAAGAAGGGCATGGCGTTTACTAACGGCACCTGTTACCACAGCAAGCGGTGGTACTATCAATAGCACATGGCAGGAAGGTACCACGAAGTGGCCGATGGGCCCGGCTACAGCAGCCAGCAATCCTAATGATGGCTATGGCGTACACATCAGCGGTGGCACCAATGCCAATGGTTACGATCAGAATGTAAATGGTAATCCCTCAATAAAAATTTTTAGCGCAGGTGCATGGAATGGAATGCCGGTAGCTACATCATTGTATACAAAAAAAGTAACAGACGAACCGGGCTATATGCTTTTTGTAAGAGGCAGCAGGGCTGTTGACCTTACCTTCGGTACAGCTACTGTTCCCAATAACACAGTACTCAGAACAAACGGCCATTTAAAAGTTGCCAATGTAACACCACTTAGTACAACAAGTACCGGGCTAACGGTGGTGGGCAACCCGTTTGCATCAGCCATCAACTTTAACAACATTGCCACCTTAAATGGTTTTTCATTGGCAGAAAACAAATATTATTTGTGGGATCCTTCTCTCACCGGCTCTTATGGTGTTGGAGCATGGGTTACATTGGCATATAACGGCAGTACATACGATAGAACGGTATCTTCATTTAATGATTACACTTCCTCAGGTGGCAGCCAGGGAATTGACAATATTGGCACCATTCAATCAGGCGCTGCTTTTATGATGGACTTTGGCGGCAGCGCTACAACCATCAACTTTAATGAGTCAGTAAAAATAAATGGCAGCAGCAATCTCTTGTTCAGGACTACAAGAAAACAAATGCGTGCCAACCTGTATGTTGAACGTGATAACGATGTATCACTAATTGATGGTGTACTTGTTACTTACAATCCATCATATAGCAATAATGCCGATGGCCTGGATGTAAACAAACTAAGCAACTTCTCTGAAAACTTTGGATTAAGGAGAGAGGGCAAAATATTGGCTATCGAAAGAAGAAGGCCTGTTACGGCAAGGGATACCATCTTCTTAAATATTGCTCAAATGAGGGTACGCAATTATCAATTTGCTTTTGAGCCCGACAGTATGAACACTGAAAACCTTGCCTGTTATCTTGAAGATACTTACCTCAATACAAAAACACCGGTGAGTCTGGTTGAAAGAACAGTGGTACCATTTAGTATTTCAACGGATGCTAACGCTGCAAGGGATAGGTTCCGCCTGGTATTTAATACATGGATACGTTTCAACAACTGCAAAGCCACTTTTGCAAACGAAGAAACATTTCTTACATGGGCTGTTACAGGAGAGATTGATCTTGATAAATATGAAGTTGAACGATCAACAGATGGATTTAATTTTTCTGTGATTGGCAATACACCGGCTTCAGGTAACAGCAATTATTCTTTATTTAAGTATAAAGACACATATACAGACCCAGGTGTTTATTACTACCGCATTAAGGCCTCAGGCAAACATGGCGTAGTGGCTTACAGTAATGTAACCAAGGTAACAATACTAAAAGTGAGTTCTTCTTTATATGTATTTCCTAACCCAGCGGTTGACAATAAGGTTCATTTACAGGTAAGCAACAATTTACCGGCAGGTGAATATCGCTTGAAATTGCTTTCAACAGGTGGCATAACCGTAAATACAAGAACGATAAACCATCCCGGTGGCAGGGCCACTTATTCCATCAGGCCAAATGTTACTTTAGCGCCGGGTATCTATCAATTAGAAGTTATTTTACCTGGCAACAGTAAGCAGTTGCTGAAGGTGATGATGAAATAAGATTAAACTCCTGTATAATTAAACGGTGTAATCGCTCTCAATTCTTTCTTTACCGCTGCAGAAACTTTTAAAGTATTGATAAAGGCATGAATTGTTTTTTTATCAATTGTTCCTTTACCTCTTGTGAGTTCCTTTAAAGCCTCGTAAGGTTTGGGATAATTTTCTCTTCTTAATATTGTTTGAATGGCTTCTGCTACCACTGCCCAGTTATTATCCAGGTCTTTATTAATAGCACTTTCATTCAAAACTAATTTTTCAATACCTTTTTCAATTGATTTAATAGCAAGAATAGTATGGGCAACAGGTACGCCGATATTTCTTAATACAGTTGAGTCTGTCAGGTCCCTTTGCAATCTTGATATGGGAAGTTTGGCAGAAAAGTGTTCCAGTAATGCATTCGCAATACCAAGATTACCTTCTGCATTTTCAAAATCAATGGGGTTTACTTTATGCGGCATGGCGCTGCTGCCAATTTCCCCTTTCTTTGTTTTTTGTTTAAAATAATCCATGCTGATGTAAGCCCATATGTCACGGCAGAAATCAATAAGGATTGTATTGATGCGTTTGATAGCATCAAAATGTGCAGCTAATGTATCGTAGTGTTCAATTTGTGTCGTGTATTGCTGCCTGTCGAGGTTGAGCTTTGCTTCCACAAACTCATTAGCAAACTCTACCCAGTTATATTTGGGGTAGGCCACGTGGTGAGCATTAAAGTTGCCGGTGGCGCCGCCGAACTTCGCAGTAAAAGGTATATAGCTGAACAACTGAATTTGATTCTCTATCCTTTCCACAAATACCAACATCTCTTTGCCAAGCTTTGTTGGCGAAGCAGACTGGCCATGTGTTTTTGCAAGCATCGGTACAGCTTTATAATCATCCGCCATTTTATGAATAGATGTTTGCAGGTTTAATACCGCCGGCAGGTATTCGTGCTCTGTAGCATGCTTCCAGCTCAATGGAATGGCTGTATTATTAATATCCTGTGAGGTAAGCCCGAAATGTATCCATTCTTTTATCCCGCCTTGACGGTAACATTTATCTAATTCAGCTTTTAAAAAATACTCCACCGCTTTTACATCATGGTTAGTGATCTTTTCTGTTTCTTTTATTTGTTCTGCATCAGCAACAGAAAAATCAGTTACTGCTTTTAATAAATGTTCCTTTACAGCAGCGGGGAGTTTAAAGAATTTTTTTTCAGCCAGGAATAAAAAGTATTCCACTTCCACCAGCACACGGTATTTGATAAGTGCATATTCGCTGAAGTATTCATCTAAGTGTTGCAGTTGTTTCCGGTACCTTCCGTCAACAGGGCCAATAGCGGTGAGTGCTGATATTTCCATATTTAAAGAATAGAGTCGCAAAGATAACTGCTGCTGCCGAAAAACTATGTGATGCCCGTATCTTTGCTTTATGAATTTGAATACTTCAGTCCCGATAGCTACCCGGAGCAATAAAGTAAAGGTTGGAGCAGTAAGTTATCTCAATACAAAACCACTTGTTTTCGGCTTTGAAAAAGGTATGATGAAGGATGAAGTTGAACTCACATACGACTATCCCGGAAAAATTGCACAATTACTTCTCAATGGCACTATAGATGTTGGATTGGTTCCTGTTTCCATAATTCCGGAGATGAAAGAGCATCACCTGGTGGCAGATTATTGCATAGCAGCCGACGGCACGGTGGCAAGTGTTTGTTTATTCAGCGAAGTGCCACTGGAGGAAATAACAACGGTGTTGCTGGATTATCAAAGCCGTACTTCTGTATTGCTGGTGCAGTATTTATTAAAAGAGCACTGGCAAATGCATCCTGTGTTTAAAAAGGCTGGTATTGATTTTATCAATGAGATAAAAGGCACAACCGCAGCCGTGGTAATAGGAGACAGGGCATTTAAGCAACGCATAGTTTCTCCTTACATATATGATCTTGGCGAAGCATGGAAAAACCATACCGGCCTTCCATTTGTGTTTGCCACATGGGTAAGCAACAAAGTTTTGCCCCGTGATTTTATTGCCAGCTTTAATGCTGCCAATGAATATGGATTACAAAGATTGGATGAAGTGATCAGCGAAAACCCATGCAATGATTTCGACCTCAAGAAATATTATACCCATCATATACAATACCGCCTTGATGATGTAAAACGCCAAGGCCTTCAGAAATTTTTGACGTGGTGCAGGCATTTAAAGGAAAGCCGCCAGCCAAATAGCGTTTTATAGTAATAAGTCCCCATTTATTTCGTTATTCCTTCAGTTTCACAGGAAAGCCATCCTGCGTTACCCCATTTTGTCCCTGAAAGTAAACAGGCTCATGAAAAAAATTCTGATATCCATTGCATTCATAATGTCTGTGCCAATTGTGTACGGACAGCTACCTGATGCACAAAAACTCATAGATATATTCAGCATCCCTGCGGCTAAATTCGAAGACTGGGCAGCAAAGAAGAGATTCTATTTTACATTCAATACAAAGAATGAGGATACCCTTATCAGGCATTATGATTTTAAATCGGCGATAAAAAAGGGGAAACCAGTTGATTCAATACAACGTAGCATTCAATGTAAGGAGAACGAAAAAGATTTTAATCTTGTTTATCAAACAGCTTCTGAACAGGAATTTTCAGCATTGATTCAGCAACTAAAAACATTGGGTTTTTACTGCAACATGGAAGGAGAGCCTGCAAAAGACAGTTTGCTTTACCAACATAAAGATTTTATAGCAAAAACATATACCGAAATAAAGGACAGCACCACTTTTTATTCATTGCAGTTTCATGAACAGGATTTTCCTGACCCACAGGAAATAATTTATGCCGATGACCTGTTATGTTTTACATCGCATGAATACCTGGTACATTATTTTGGAGAGGAAAATGTAAGAAAAGACTACTATTTTTTTTCCGGTAGTGAACTTGCTAATTGTTCTGTATTGTTTGTAAATACATCAAGACAGGTGGTTTTTATATGGAGAGATGAAGTGAACAAGCGGGGTATTGATGATATTCTATTTGGCGGCCAGCAAAAATTAAAAAGTGCTATGTCAGGCGGAAAATTTGTGGCAGAAAGCGACTGGCGTTTTAAAAGTGGTGTGCATCCTGGTATGACCTTGTATGAGTTAAGGATATTAAATGGTGATGACATAAAATTTTACGGTGGCAATTCACTAAAATCCGGCACTGTAATAACAGGCAATAAAGGAAAACTGGATTTTTATAAAGAAGAAATTATTTTAGGTTGTGTAAACTGTACTGATAACAATTTTGCCAAAGCAGAAGATAATGAATGCTGACGAAGCTTTGGCAGATGGTAAAATATTATTTGTGTTATCAGTTGTACTAAACGCCGATGAAAAGATTGATTCTAAGCCTAACCAGCCGGTTGTAAGTAAATAAACTATATAACCCTGCCTCATCCTTTTAATTAAAATCCCCTTTAATTTACTTGCCCGGTAAAAAAATCAGTCCTGATAAATTACATTTGCACCCGTGCAGGAACAAACTAATTACGCTGGAATTAAAACAACCAACTGGGGAAAGGCGCTTGAAAATGCCCGGTTCAGGAAAAAACTTATAGCAGGGGTTATAATGCTTATCGCTATCCTCATGCTGTTTCCATATTTTTTTGCATTTATTGAAACAAGAAACGGGGCTATTTTGGATGATGTGTTGCTCCGCTACATTGGCCCGGTTGATTTATCCATTCCAATTTTTATTGTTATCTGGTCAACCACACTGTTATTTATTTTCAGAAGTTTTTATCAACCGAAAATTTTTCTGAATGTAGTGTATTGCCTTAGTTTTTTGTCTTTAGTAAGGATGCTGGCGATCTATCTTACACCACTTGATCCGCCTGCCACTATCATGGCAATAAAAGACCCACTCACAAGCATTACTTATGGCGGCAAAGATGTTTTTATGACCAAAGATCTTTTCTTTTCCGGCCATACTTCAAACATGCTGATGATGGCAATGTGCCTTGAAAAAAAATCAGACAAATGGTGGGGATATATTGCAGCCGTATTGGTTGGCATCCTTGTATTGCTGCAACATGCACATTATACTATTGATGTGCTGGCTGCATTTATCATTACCGGCTTTGTAGTGATGGTGGGTAAAAGGGCTGCGGAATATTAGCGGTTAAATAATAAATATATAAAAAACGAATTCCCTCCTGGGAACAGGAGGGAATTTCTTTAACCCTTAAAACAACCAACATGAAATGTTGATTCCTATGGGTGCAATTTCAGGTTTTGTTATGATATATGCAAGATTTCTTTTGATTTTTTTCTGGCTGATGAATAAACCGTTAATAACGTGTTTGTATCGAACAATATCAATGAATGAAAAACCCCCTGAAGAATCAGGGGGTTTTTTCTTTAACCCTTAAAACAACCAACATGAAATGTTGATTCCTATACTGCACAAGATACGTTGTTTAGTATAAAAAAGGTTCTATTTTTTTAAAATTATGAAAGTGCAATTTCAAGTACCTGCTGCATTGTTTTTACATAATGAAATTTTGTGCCTTTTATAAAAGCCGGGTTTATTTCAAGCACATCTTTTTCATTTTGCCAGCACATGATTATTTCTTTTAAGCCAGCTCTTTTGGCTGCCAGCACTTTTTCTTTAATGCCACCAACTGGTAACACTTGCCCCCGTAAGGTTATTTCTCCCGTCATAGCTGTATAAGGCCGTATTCTTTTATTGGTGAAAGCACTTGTAAGCGCCGTCATCATGGTAATACCTGCACTTGGCCCATCTTTGGGTACTGCTCCTTCTGGCACATGTATGTGCACATTCTTCTTATTAAAAATTTCGGGGTCAATATCAAATTTCTTTGCGTTTACCTGTAGCCATGTGTATGCAGTACTTGCACTCTCTTTCATTACATTACCAAGGTTACCTGTCATTTTTAATTCGCCCTTGCCCTCGCTTAATGATGTTTCAATAAACAAAATATCACCACCCACATAAGTCCATGCAAGGCCAACCGCCACGCCAGGCATATTGGCTACTTTATACATATCATTATTATACCTCGGCTTGCCCAGTATCTTTTCAAGGTCAGGATGTGTAAGCGTTGGCTTTACTTTTCCTTTAATGGCATATTGCTTTGCAAGGTTACGCATTACACCCGCCAATTGCCTGTCAAGGTCACGTACGCCACTTTCCCTTGTATAATCCTCAATCAATTTCTCCAGTATCTTATCAGCAATCTTTATGTTCACATCTTTTAAGCCATGTGCATCTTGTTGCTTTGGTAAAAGATGGCGCTTGGCTATCTCAATTTTTTCTTCCACTGCATAACCACTCAGATCAATTATTTCCAAACGGTCCCTTAATGCAGGCTGGATGTTATTGATATTATTGGCAGTGGCAATAAACAATACTTTGCTCAGGTCATATTCCAATTCAAGATAGTTGTCGTAAAAAGTATTGTTCTGTTCAGGGTCAAGTACTTCCAGCAAAGCAGATGAAGGATCGCCACGATGATCTGCTCCCACTTTATCAATCTCATCCAGAATCATTACGGGGTTACTGCTTTTTATTTTCCTGATAGATTGAACAATCCGGCCTGGCATGGCACCGATATAAGTTTTACGGTGGCCACGTATTTCGCTTTCATCATGTAATCCGCCCAAACTCACCCTTACGTATTTACGTGATACCGCATTGGCAATACTTTTTCCCAAACTTGTTTTACCTATACCAGGCGGGCCAACAAAACAAAGTATCGGGCTTTTCATATCACCTTTTAATTTCAACACCGCTAAATATTCCAGTATCCTTTCTTTTATTTTTTCCATGCCGTAATGGTCATGGTCCAGTATTTTCTTTGCTTTTTTCAGATCGTAAGAATCTTCTGTATAATCCTGCCATGGCAAATCAAGCATCAGGTCAAGATGATTGTACACAACAGAATAATCCGGTGTGCTCGGATGCATCCTTTCTAATTTCTCAATACCTTTCTTAAACATTTCCTTTGCGGCCGCTGTCCATTTTTTTGTCTCTGCTTTTTTCAGCATCTCTTTTACTTCCGCCACATTATCACCACCCAGTTCTTCTTTAATGGCTTTCATTTGCTGCTGCAGAAAATATTCCTTCTGTTGCTTATCAAGTTCAGCCCTTGTTTTATTAGTTACTTTGTTTTTTAGTTCGGTGTATTGCAGTTCGGTATGCAATAGGTTCAGCAATAATTCTGCACGGGCCTTTAAATTATTTGTTACCAGCAGGCGCTGTTTATCTTTAAGGTCACTGCTGAGGTTGCTGCTTACAAAATGTATAAGAAAAGCCGGGTTTTCAATATTTTTTAAAATAATACCTGCTTCGCTGGGCAGGTTGGGAGAGAGGCTGATTATTTGTGAAGCAAGATCTTTAATGCTGCCCGTCATGGCATCAAAGTCAGGGTCATCTTTTATCACTTCTTCATCAAGCAGTTTTACTTTGGCTTTAAAGTAAGGGTCATCAGTTGTTATTTCATCTATCTTAAAGCGTTTCTTGCCTTGTATGATGATGGTGGTGCCGCCATCGGGCATTTTTATCAATTTAGCAATTTTTGCCACCGTTCCAATTTCTTCTAAATCACTTACGGCAGGTTCTTCAATGGTACTGTCTTTTTGCGCTATTACGCCTATCAATTTGTCACCTTTATAAACGTCCTGTACTGCCTTTATGCTTTTATCCCTACCAACAGTAATGGGCAAAACCACTCCTGGAAAAAGAACTGTATTCCGCAATGGAAGTATGGGTAAATCTCCTGAAAAGCCCTGCAGGTCGTTGTCTTCGCTGCCGTCTTCGTTAAGTGGAATGATGGGCATAAACTCCATTTCGTCTTCGCCGCCCTGTAAAATGTACTGGTTGTTGTTCATAATTCAATTTATGGTCAAAATGTCAAAATGTATAACTCTTTAAGTGTTTTTTTAATGGATGTGTATATTGACAACATTGGTGCCGGAAGATTCAATTGGCAAAATGGCAATTGGTAAGGAATCAAAAGCAAGGAATCAAAGGGCAAAGATGCAAGCCAACAAAAAAGCAAAAAATTAATGTGCAATAAAAAGACTAAAGCCGTTTTGTACATTAACTGAACCCGGTAGCTGTACCGTTAATGAATAACATGATGAATTGGAAGAAATGCTTATTGCATGTTTTATTATCACTATATCCTGTGCGCCGGGTACTATCCCGCCAACCCATGTAGATGGATTGTTCCAGTTGCCATTGACAGTGGAGAAAATGGTATTTCTTGAAGCGGAAAAAACACCATTATTGTCGAAACGGCTGGCAAAATAATTCATATTGTAATCAAGGCCGGGATAATTGCGATTGTCTGCCCACTGCATTAACTGGTATCCGTTGCTTGCTTTTATCAGCTGGAGTTTGTAAGAAAAATGATGTACAACAGTTTTGCCGGTGCTATCCCACTGCAGGGTACCGTCAGGTTTAATTTTTTGAATTTTTACTGCAGCGCCATTGTTTACATCCCGAAAAATAAAAAACAATTCGTTCGTACTGTTGTACAGTGCATCAAATGGATATTGCCATGTTTCATTTGTAAAAACAGGAGCAATTGGTTTTCCATCACCGGTAGTGTATTGCTTCACACCTGCATTACTTATATTTTGCAGGTACAAATAAGCCCTGTTATTGCCAATGAAACCTTCATCTGTTACAGAAAACAAAACCGAAACACCGCCGGCAGCAGGGTTTGTAAGAAAGTTATAGTGATCGATACGATGCTGGTATTGTGTCCTTGCAAGTAAGGTTCCATTTCCTGTCCACAACCTTTGCCCCGAAGAAGAAAGTTTTTGTACGTAAATGTCATTCTTATCAGAGGAGCCATCGGGATCAGTAAGGTAAAGTATATAACATCCGCCGGTGCCATCTGGCAACATATATTCAGAAGCACTGTTTTCTTCAGGCAGCGATTGCCAGGTTGCACCTGCTAAAACAATTGCACCGGCTGCCCCCATTGCAAGTGTTCCTGAAGAGGAAATATGCTGGGTATAAATATCAAGGTTGTCATAGCTGCCAGAACTTTGCTGGCTGTTGCGCCCATCTTCAAATGCAATCCATACTCCGCCAGAACCATCAGTGCAGATATTAAACCTGCCTCTTTTCTCTGCAGCATTGCACACACTTACCCTGCTGCCTGGCCATTGCAGGTTGCCTGCAGTAGAAAACTTTTGTGCATACAATTGTCCATAATCATCGCCATACTCTGATTCTTTCCACACAGCTATTACTCCACCGCCAGTTGCATAGCATAGCTTTCCGTCAAAAGCAGAATCAGTGGGTATTATTCTTACTGTTTTTCCATTATTGCCCCAAAGTGCCTGGCCACTGCTGTTGATATGCTGTAAAAAAAGATAGGTATTGTTTTCGCTTAACACATCCGGGTCCCATGCATCATATAAAATATAAGCACCACCAGCACTGTCGGCTATAGCATCATAGAAGTTTATCGACTGAAAATGCTTTATAAGAAGGCCGCTGTCAACCATACTGTTCAATAATATAGCAGCACTATCACATCGCTGCAGCCTTATTGAATTTTGAGCGCCCCCGCCGGGAATATTAACAAGCATTTGAAACAGGTGCATGATACCTCCATTACCGTCGGTAAAACTAAACACTTTGTTTTCCTGGTCGTAAACATAAATATTTTGTAAAAACATCTTGCCACCTGTTAATGTATCAGCTTTCCATTGAGTTTTGGCAGTAATAATAAAGTTGCAGAAGACTAAAAGAGTTAAGAAGCGTTTCATGCAGTTATATGGTTGCTTGGTATTTCAAAAATAAGAAATATCGTTGAAGAGGAAATTGCAGGAATAAAATATATCTGCTTCTTTTCTTCTCTTATTTTTGCTTCAATGGATATTTCACTCTCCGATAAAGAACTTCTCATTTTAAACAAAATCAGCGAAGCAGCAGCATCGCTGCAGGTGCCTTGTTACCTGATCGGCGGTTTTGTAAGGGATAAAATTATCGGCAGGCCAACAAAGGATATGGACATCGTTTGCCTTGGCGATGGGATTGCATTAGCAGAAGCAGTATCCAAAAAATTTTCGCCAAAGCCAGAAGTAAACTTCTTTAAAAATTTCGGCACGGCTCAAATAAAGACCGAAGACCTGGAAATAGAATTTGTAGGCGCAAGAAAAGAAAGCTACAGCCATAACAGCCGCAAGCCTGAAGTGGAACCTGGTAATTTGGAAGACGACCAGAACAGGAGAGACTTTACCATCAATGCACTTGCCATCAGTTTAAATAAAAACAACTACGGAAAACTTGTAGATCCATTTAATGGCATAAAAGATATTGAAGCAGGGATCATTCAAACACCTCTTGAGCCAGAAAGAACTTTTAGTGATGACCCGTTGAGGATGATGAGGGGAATACGGTTTGCGGCACAATTGAATTATACCATTGCGCCTGCTACTTTTACTGCAATAAAAGAAAATGCACACCGGATAAAAATTGTAAGCGGCGAACGTATTGCTGATGAGCTGAATAAAATTTTGTTATCGCCTACGCCATCTGTTGGTTTTGACCTGCTGTATAAAAGTGGTTTGCTGAAAATTATTTTTCCTGAAATGGTTGAATTGGCGGGTGCTGAATACATTGACGGATTTGGGCATAAGGATAATTTTTATCACACATTGCAGGTAGTGGATAATGTTTGTAAAGCAACTGACGACTTATGGATCCGCTGGGCAGCAGTGCTGCATGATATTGCCAAGCCGGTAACAAAAAAATTTGAAGAAGGCCATGGCTGGACATTTCATGGGCATGAAGTGGTGGGAGGCAGGATGGTACCGAAAATATTTACCAAACTAAAACTGCCGCAGAATGAAAAAATGAAATTCGTCCGCAAGTTGGTTGAATTGCATTTACGCCCCATCAGCCTTACCAAAGAAAGCATTACCGACTCAGCAATAAGAAGATTGCTGTTTGATGCAGGTGAAGACTTTGAAGCATTGATGATGTTGTGCAGGGCAGATATCACATCAAAGAACAAACAAAAAGTAAAACGCTTTGTAGAAAATTTTGAGCTGGTGGAAAAGCGTTGTGAAGAAGTGGAAGCAAAAGACCAGGTACGCAACTGGCAGCCACCAATAACAGGCGAAATGATAATGAGTACATTCAACCTGCAACCGGGCCGAATAGTAGGCGATATAAAAAATGCAATAAGAGAAGCGATATTAGATGGTGTGATACCAAATGAGTATGATGCTGCTTATTCTTTTATGATAGAGAGGGCAAGGGAGTTAGGTGTAACTGTTTGAACAATTAAAAAATTTTCTCCTCCCTTGTAAGCACACCATTTTCATTAATGCCCTCCACAATTATCCTCAGTTTTTTTGTGTTGTCGTTGTTATAAAAAGGTAATGTTATCCTGCGGCTGTTGTGATCAAAATAAACATTGGGGTTCCAGTACAATGTAGTGCGGTAATCTTTTGTAAAAGCGTCTGTATTTTTTTCACTGTAATCAGGAGAATAAAATTGCCTTACGGTAGAATAACCATACACCACAGAGGAGGGTAGCGCAGTAAATGAAGAATTAAGCGATGCTCCCTTTTTAGTATAAATTGCAATAGCACCACCAGCACCACCACCCATACCTCCCATAAAAGGCGGCCTGAAAACTTTAATCATTGCCACATCATTCATGCTAAGGCCCTGCAGCATACCCAGGTCAGAAGGGCTTTCATTTAAAAAAATACTGGTATTGCTTCCACGCCAGGTAGCGGTGGTACCACCTGTGGTGTTTATCTGCAAGCCAGGCACTTTTCCCTGCAGGTATTGCAATACACCAAACGAAGCTGTTGCAGCCGGGTCTTCTTCCAATGCAAAAGTGTAACCATCACCGCCACTAAAAAAACCAGAAGTATATTCTTTATCTAATTTTTCTTTCAGCGATTTTTTTTGTGTTATTACTTTCACTTCCTGCAGCACCTGCACTTTGCCAAGGCTTGATTCTTCCTTGCTTTTTGTTGCAGCAAGGGCAATACTTTTCGATAAAGCACTACTATCGGTTTTGTCGGGCATGTAATAATTATTCAATTGTTCTTTGCTGAGTAAAGGCGCTTTTGCAAAACTGTTATTGAATAAGAAAGATGCTGTACTTGTGTAAGTTTTATCCTTGTCGTTTGATAGTTGGTAATACACTTTTGCAGTATCAAAAAAGTACAGGCCATCAGCATTAAACTCACCTTTGTCATTCATTTGTATGGAAAGGTAATTTGGCTGGCCCACTTTTGTTTTTAGTATGGCTGTAAGCGAACGGCCATTCAGCAATGTTCTTGAAAGGCCCACCACTTTTCCCTGTATGGATAAATTATTCTCCGGCTGGTACTTTGCAAAAGGCCATTGGTTGGTCAACATTTTTTCCCATGCAAACCTCCGCCATCCATTGGTCATCATTACCAGATCAAAATGTTGTTTTACTGAATCATCATCAGTTGAAAAATAATAAGCAGGGTTATATACATATCCTTTCAGATCGCTGCTTAATAAAAAGTTGCTGTAAATATTCTCTTCATTTTTCCCAACAGGGTTAAGGTCTGCATCTGTAACGGCAACAGAAAGATTGCTGAGCAAATTGCCGCCCACATCAATTTGTAAAACGCTTCTTGCCCTTTTGTTCATGTTTTGTTCTGCCATATGCAGGTCGGTAATAAAAGAGTAATTGCTGTTGTTAATAAAAACAAGCCGCTCAGCCACTGGCTGTGTGAGTGCATTGAACACCGTTATCTGTAAAATGCCATCGGGGATACTGTCTGATGGCATCGGTGCTGTTACGGTGGTTTTTTGAGCAAGGTTAATTACAGCTGCATATTGTATGCGTTGGTGCAATTGTGCCACTACAGTAAACTTCTTGTTTACATCGCTGCTTGCACCTGGCCTTGTAAGTGTGTAGTTAAGTTCACCATCAAGAATACTGGTATGAATTACCACGCCATCTTTCTTTGCTGCAGGCAATGCCGTTTCATGAAGTTTACCTGCTTTGTCTTTCCATACTGCTTTATAGGTTTCTCCCGGTACCGGCAACAACATAAAAGCGCCCATGCCATCATGTGCAGGGGAGAAGGAGGTGATTTTTCTATTGCTGTTGTTCAAAATATCTCCTTTAATGGATACAGGAACACCATCCTGGTTGGTTGCTTTAAAAGCTACAACCGATTCAATATTCTCAATTAGGTCCCCACCTTCCGGGAAGAAGGTGATGGTATAAACCAGTGCTGTATTTTTTTTTGCCAGTGCTTTTTTAGGGATCACATACAATGGTTTTACATACAGCAGGCTGCTGTCAAAGTTCAGCATCCAGGCAGTGTATGCCCGGATATACAGGCGTGTGTCTGCTAAAGAATCGGGCAATATAAAGTCGGATGAAGCGCCAGACATTATTACCGGCATTGTTCTTCGTTGCAACACAGCGCCTTTGTCTGTAATGAGTTCGGCATATAATGTTTTACTGTATGGTACAGGAACATTATCAGCAGTGAGATATGCCTTAAACCAAACAGTTTCCCCACCGGCATAAGTGTTTTTATCTGTTTGCAAATACACTCTTTCCTGCGGAAAATTTGTTTCGGCAATATTTAATACAGAATCTAATTGCTGTGCTTTTGTTGCATTGGTAATTGTAAAGAAGCAAACAACTGATCAAGCCTGGTTTATAAAAAAGTATTTTGCAATAATAAATTGATTCGGTTTGCAAATAATGAATAACTGTGTCTTTTCATTTCCGTGTAGGAATAATAGGTTTTGGTTTTGAATATGGTAAAGATAATTATTGTTTTATTCACCCGGTGATTAAGTTTTGTTAATCTTATTCTTTTAAAAATGGGTACAGCATTTCATAAGTACTGATAACATCGTCTTTTGCGTCCCTCAGGCTTTTGTATTTAGCGAAATAAGCTTTTGCCTGTTCTTTATCGTCTTTCTCAAGGTAATGCGCCATCAATTCAGCATAAGCGCCGGCAAAATCGGGGTTGCTTTCTGTAACCTTTTTATAGTATTCAATTGCTTTGTCGCTGTTGCCCTTTACATTCCACATTAAGCCCCGGTAATAATCAAGAAAGCTGTCTTTGTTTATTAAAGAGTCAACCTGGTCAATGGCATATAATGCCCTGTCATAATCTTTACGTAAATAATGCAGGTCAATTAATGTGAGCTGCAAATTCGGTTCATCAGCATATTTCTTTTCAAATTTTTCAATCTCCTTCATGTAAATTTCTTCATCAAGGTTCGATACTATCTGGAGGTTAAGCACATCTGCTATCCGGGTATTTTTTACATAAGAAGGCAACATGTCAAATTCTTTTTTGGCCTGTTTGTAATTCTCTTTTGCCATCAGGCGTTTTACTGTTTGAAAGGTTTCTGCAGCATCCGTAACATTTTTTTCACTTGGGTCGTCCATCATTTTTTTCATAAGGTCTGCCATTGATTTGCTTATGTTTTCACCGGAGCTGTATATAAGCATATCGGCAATGCCCACTTTATCATTCAGTTTTGTAATTTCCATATCAAAGTAATTAAAGCCTTCATCGCCATAAGCTCTGAAAATGACCCTTTGAGCACCATCTTTTTCGTACAATTTTACCTTTTCAAATGTGCCGGTTTTGCCAAGTATGCCATAAATGTTTTGATCAAGGTCAGAGTTTTTAAACCCTTTGGCCATTCCTTTTTCTATAAGGCCAAAGTCTTTTATTTCTTTCTCCTTTTTCATCCTGTCGGTAAGCGCCTGCAGTATAATGCTGGATGTTATCAGATCCGGCCGCCGTTTCATAGCGCCCTGTTCAATTTCTGTAGCAAACTTTGCAGCTTCTTCTTTTGTTACTTTTTGTTCGGCGGGTTTGCAGTGTGGCAACAGGAGGGCGCAGGTTAGTATGGAAAAAATAAAACGCTTCATGTTGGTGCAGTTAATCAATGTAACAATGATTATACAAGTTAGGTACTAAAACTGAAAAAAGGATGTTGGCTTGCACCAACACCCTTTCAGTATCATAAAAAACAAAGTGAACTTAAGAAACTTTATGCCCCGGTATAGTATCAAATTCGTTTTTGGTAAGCTTCGCAACATTGGAAATTACAATTTGTGCATTTGGTATTTGCAAATGCTTTCTTGTAAAGTCTTTTAAAGTTTCTTTTGTGATTTTTGTTGAAGCCTGGATGTTTAAAACACCCATGCTTTTGATCTCATAGCCGGCCATTTCGGCATAATCAATCTGGTAATATTTGAGCGTCATGGTTAAGGTAGTTAGGTAAAACAAAGAATAATGGATGGTAAATATACGCAGTTTATGTAAACACTGCATTAACAATTTGCGCTTTGCAACCAGGGAAGGTGTGTGAATAGCAGCCTGTTTTTGTTTTGTGTGAAACAACTCACATATAAAGCCGTTTCGGATTATTTATTTATGTAATTTTTAAATATTTTTTTGATAACATAATAAACCTAATTCCCTCCCATGCCCTGCATGCCTTCGGTATCAACCCTGTTGTTTTTGCGTTTAAAAAGTGATACATCAATTTTGCCAAAACGCCAGTTAAAATTTAACCGTAGTACCTGTGGGTCTCTCCGGCGTTCTGCGTTTTGCTCAAAATAAACAGATTGAGAAAATACACTGTTTAACCTTGTACGGAAAATATCATTTACCTGCAGCGTAAGTGACGCTGCGTTGTTTTTAAGAAAGTCTTTCCTGATGGCAATATCCACACCATATAACGGCCTTATGTACCCTTGTGCAGAAGGTGTGTTGCCACCGCCAAACATACCACCACCGCCACGGCCGCCTCCACCACCTCCAAAACCTCCGCCGCTGTTTGTTTGCGATACCAATGTTTTGGCCTGGTAATCGCCGCTGAGTTGTATGGAGAAGTTTTTAGGTAGCTTAAAATTGTTATTCATTTTTGCAAACCAGCTCAACTGGTTGTCATCAACACCACCGGGCAGGTTGCCTGCTTCCAATGTGGTATTAAAAAAATTGATGTTCGTAGTTATATCCCACCATTTGCCGATCTTGTTTTTGGCGGTGAGTTCAAGCCCGTAAGTGTAAGTATTGCTTGCATTGGCAAAAGTGGTAAACAACACAGAGTCTGGTTTTGCACCGATGCTTGGGTTTTTATCCCTGTATTGGTAACGGGCAATAACATCGCTTGTGTTTTTAAAGTAGGTTGTTGCCAGTAAACTCTGTCCGTTGGCAATTTGATTTTGGTAAGATAACTCCAACAGGTTGGTAAACTCCGGTACCAAACCGGGATTTCCTACTGTAAGGTTCAATGAATCGGTGTAATCAATAAAAGGTATCAACTGAAAAAAATTGGGCCTGTTTATTTTTCTTGAATAATTCAATTGCAGGTCCTGCTTGTCGTTGATCTTGTAAGTGGCAAAGGCACTTGGGAAAAGGCTGAATGGGTATTGGTTGGAAAAGTCCTGGCTTTTGGTGATCAACGTGCCGTTATATTCTGAACTTTCAATCCGTAACCCTAATTGATAATTGAACTTTTTTATCTGCTGTGCAAAAGTGAAATAGCCTGCCAGCACCCTGTCGTTAAACTTATATTCGTTATTCAGTTCCGGCAAACTGGTGTAACCATTACTGAAAGGCGATTGAATAAAATTATTATTAAAACTGTAAAAATCCCTGATAGCAATTCTTGCACCAGATTCAATTTTTATTTTGTCAGTTATGGGATTATTATAATCAATTTGAGCAGTAACAAATTTGTTGTTGCCACCGCCTTCGCTTTTTTGAAATACCAATGGTGTTTTGGGATTGGAAGATGGATAAAAATATTGTGTACCCAACTCGTTCTCATTATCATTTTTACTGTAATTGTAATTTACATCAGCACTAATAGAGTGATTGGCTTTTGCAAAATTGTGTTTAAAAGCCAGCGACGCACCATAGTTCCTGAAGTTGTTGGTGCTGTTGCTGGTGCGGTAGCCATAATCATTTATAATGCTGTCAGCACCATTGATATCATTAAAAACAGTATCCCTGTTTATATTAATAAGATCAGCATTTTTAAATTGGCCACGGGTCATACTGCCCGAAAGCGTAATGGTGTTCCTGTTGTCAATAAAATAATCGAAACCCATGCGGCCAAAACCAAAAATACCTTTACCTGTTGGTTTGTTGTTTTGTAAAAGATGTGCCTCCGCATTGTTTAAGAAATCAGTTCTGTTTGTATTGGAATTGGTGATCGTTTTTCTGAAGTTTACATTGGCTGATGCAAAGAAGTTTATTTTTTGTTGTTTGATGTTGATGTCTCCACCAAAGCCCGGCCTGCCACGGCTGTCAATACTTACTCTTATATTTCCGTTATAACCAGCTTTCCTGTTTTTCTTCATCACCACATTTAAAATACCGGCACCGCCACCGGATGCATCAAACTTTGCAGAAGGGTTGGTGATAATTTCTATTGTTGCAATGGCATCGGCAGGTATCTGTTCAAGCGTCATAGTGGTGGG
The DNA here is from genome assembly GCA_963814445.1 of uncultured Chitinophagaceae bacterium. GTDB lineage: Bacteria > Bacteroidota > Bacteroidia > Chitinophagales > Chitinophagaceae > Ferruginibacter. Next base: position 82,969 of record CAWFCU010000024.1, on the reverse strand, counting down.
CCTGCCATCAACAAATATTTGCGGCGATGCATTACGCATGGTAACATTACCATCAATATCCACATTAAGACCCGGCACGTTTTTCATTACATCCACTGCTGTGCCGCCAATGCTGGTAAGATTTTTTTCTACGTTAAAAATTTTACGGTCAATAGCCATTGTAAGTAAAGGCTTGGTACTGGTAACCGTTACTTCCTGCAACTGCTGTGCATCTATTTGTAATTTAATATTCCCAAGGTCTTTATCAATGGCTGCTGCCATGCTGCTGAAGTCGCCGCCCCTGGCCGCATTCATGTTAAGGTCGAACGCCACATTTTTTTCTGCTGCTTTATACCCGATAGCAGTAATTTTTAATTTAAAACTGCCCATTACAGGTAAATTCTCCAGGCTAAACTCACCCTTTTTATCAGTAAGCATACCGGCAATCACTATGTCTTTTCTTTTCTTGGTAAACGAATCCAGTTTGTTTTGGATTAACTGAACAGAAGCTGCATCAACAGGCTTATTAGCGGCATCTACTACTTTGCCATAAAAATGACCCATGTTCATATTCTGTCCGCCACCTCTGCCAACGCCGCCGGGCATTTGTGCATGAGTTGTATTGAATGAAATTATAAGTAAAGAAAAAAGAAGTAGTATATGCAAATTTTTCATGAGTCGTTTTTTGATTACAGGTTGTGGGCAAATTTCAAGCTATAAGTTTAATGCAGTTTTTTATATTGTATGAACGGTAATATAATCAACCTGAAACGTACGAAAAGACAATTAATGAAGATACATATTCACCAGTACCTGTATCACACCAATCAAGAGCCCGAAAAAGCCACCAATCACCTCTAAAAACTGGAACTCTTTTTTTGTTATCTGCTGCAGTATGTCTTCTAATTTTTCAGATGAAAAACCAGCTACTTTTTCTGTAACAATTTTTTCAAGGTCAAGGTCTTTCTGCAACTTAGCCATATAACCTTTCATTAATACAGGAAAAAGATTCTCCAGCTCTAATAAAAATGCAGCTTTTAACTGGCTGATTGTTTTTTCACCAATAAACATTGACAGCATCGGAAACACTTCCTTGATCTTATTGTTTAAAAAATTATCAACGTGTGCTTCAATTTCCGGTTTTAATTTTTCAAGATTTTCCGGGCTGGTTACTTTTTGTTCTATTTCGTCAAAAGAGAGTAATTCTTTTCCCACCACCTGGCCCAGTTTCTCTGCAATACGGCGTTGGTTTTTTGGGAAGATGCCCTGTACAGTAAGGCCAAAAAACCTTATTGGTTTTCTTGGATGAAACAGCATTTTAACCGCTATCCATGTGGTAACCCAACCTGTAAAGGTGGAAAGTAATATGCTGATGATGGCGCTTGTCCAGTTCATGAAATTTTTTTGGATTGCGAAGGTAAGTTATAAGTGATGAGTTATGAATGATAAGTTAAGTGTATAGCTAACATAGCTTTTTTATGCAGTTTTAGGTCTTTAAAAAAATGCAAATTTGATTTTGGAACAGCCATGTTTTTTATTACTTTTGCCACCTGTTAAAAAACGGTAGTCGTAGCTCAGTTGGTTAGAGCATCAGATTGTGATTCTGAGGGTCGGGGGTTCGAGCCCCCTCGATTACCCAAAAAAGGTTCTTCCGGAGAAGAACCTTTTTTTATTTTGGAAGTATGTAAATTACGCCTTTAACCAAACCTCTTTAACTTATGAATAAACAGGCAACCCCTATTTGCATTTTATTTGTTCTTCTTGGCTTATCTGCTTTTTCACAATCTTATACACATATGTATTACCTCGATGAATCACTTAATAGTGTTGCAAAGAATAAAGCAATCATTACCGGCAAAGGCTATTATGACCAAAGCAGTTTTAAACTTGATTGTTATGCCGGCGAAACGGATATATTAATCTTGTCATTGCATTTTGTGGATACAAGTTTAGGTTCCCTTGAAGGCCTTTTTCAGCAATACCACGATGGTAAAAATCTTGAATCTCAAGGTTACTATCAAAACAATAAAAAGCAGGGAATCTGGGAAGACTGGAATAAGGAAGGGCAAAAAACGGATTCTGCATTTTATGATAAGGGAATAAGATTGCGGTATGCTAAATACACTTATTTCTCAAATTATAATAAAAAGAATAACGGAATTTATTGTTATGAGTTTACCGATAGTTTGGCCAACACACTCAATACACGTTTCTTTTCTGATAGCGGAACAGTAGCAGGAGAAGTAAAATTTATTGGAGAAAAAGGGGTGTGGACACATTTTAATAAAGATGGAAATACAATTGATAGTGTTTATACAAGAGACGAGAACGAGGCAGAATTTCCGGGAGGGAACCAGGGTTGGGCAAGGTATCTTGAAAGAACTATGGGAACATTTAATCCTGGTGAAAATGGCGCAGGAAATGGTAAATGGCAGGTGATTGTAAAATTTATAGTTAGTGAAGATGGAACCATAAGCGAAGTGGAACCGGAAACTCATTTTGGGCATAAAATGGAAGAAACTGTGGTGAGAGTTATTTCAAAAGGACCAAAATGGGTGCCGGCAAAACAGTATGGCAGACCTGTAAAAGCCTATCGCCGCCAGCCTGTTACATTTATTGTGGAGGGGCAATAAAATTTTATATGTAAAGTATAAAAACGATATATTGAACTGTTTTCTTTCCTCAATATAAATTCTTCACTTATTGCCGCCTGTCATTTTTTAAGAAAACATTATTCCCACAGCGCCGGAAATTGAAATAAACACACGGGTTTTTCCGTTAATTTTACTTCATGCTCACACAATTAAAGCAGATAACTATGAATAAAAAATTCTTCCCGGTATTACTGGTGCTTTTGGTTGCAAGTTTTTTCTTTGCTTTTTCAAAAAGCCACAGTAATAACGACAATCCGAAATCCCGTTATGAAAAGATTTTGAGGAACATCGGCCTCATCCTTGAAGAAGGCCACTTTAGCCCAAAAAAGATTGATGACGCTTTTTCAAAAAACACCCTCAATAGTTTTATTAAAGACCTTGATGATGATAAAACCATTTTCCTGCAGTCTGATATTGACAGTTTTCAGCGTTTTACGGCTAAGATAGATGATGAAATTCATGGCGCCAGGCTGGAGTCTTTTTATTTTATTTCAGAATCATATTCAAGAAGATTGAATGAGGCTTCATTGTTTTATACACAAATATTGAGTAAGCCGCTTGATTTTGCAAAAGATGAAACGGTGGTGATAGATGGAGATAAAGCACTGTTCCCTAAAACAAATGATGCAAGAAAAGAAGTTTGGCGCAAGCGAGTAAAATACCTTGTTATCAGCCGCTACAGCGATATGATCGATGAGAGGGAAAAAAATAAAAACAGGAAAATAACAGCTGAAACTGACAGCGTTACTGAAGATGCAATCAGGAAATTTGTGTACAAAGCAGACACAACGCTGGAAAGAGAAGCCCGTGACCAGGTGAGAAAACAATTAGACCGTTATTTCACCACTTTAAAGAATCATAATACTACCGATGAACTCTTCAGTTCGTTTGTAAATGCCATTACCAGTGAAATGGATCCACACACCAATTATTTTGCACCGGTTGACAGCCGGGGGTTTAATGAATTAATGAGTGGCAGGTTTTATGGTATTGGTGCTCAACTGAAAGAAGAAGAAAGTAAAATAAAAGTAGCCAGCCTTGTTACAGGTGGCCCGGCATGGAAAAGCGGTGAACTGGGCGCTAATGATGAAATACTGAAAATAGGGCAGGGCGCTGCTGAACCGGTTGATGTTACCGGCTATGCAGTGAGTGATGCGGTAAAACTGATACGTGGTGCACAGGCTGGTACCGAAGTGAGGCTCACCGTTCGTAAGCCTGATGGCAGCATAAAAGTGGTAGTATTAAAAAGAGATGAAATTAAATTAGATGACACCTTTGCTAAAAGCGCCATAATCAATGGAGAACATAAAATCGGTTATATCTATTTACCGGAGTTTTATATGGATTTTGAAAACCCTAATGGTGCAAGGTGTAGTGATGATGTGGCCAAAGAAATTGAAAAATTAAAGGCAGAAAATGTGGAAGGTATTGTGATGGACCTGAGGGGTAATGGTGGTGGATCTTTACCAGAAGTAGTGAAGATGGTGGGATTGTTTATTGAAGACGGCCCGATAGTGCAGGTAAAAGCAAGGGAGCAGGAACAACCAATGCAGTTAAAAGACAGGGATAAGGGTGTGTTGTATGCATGGGCCATTGACTGTGATGGTGGATGAATACAGTGCCTCTGCATCTGAAATTTTTGCGGCTGCTATACAGGATTACAAACGAGGTATTGTTATCGGCAGTACTTCTACGTATGGAAAAGGCACCGTACAGCGTACCATTCCGCTTACACCTTCTGATAACGGTATCAGTTTTGGCAACAGGCAACAGGAAGACCTGGGTACTATTAAATTAACCATTCAGAAATTTTACCGTGTTAATGGCGGTGCTACACAATTAAAAGGCGTAGTGCCTGATGTTGTTATTCCTGACCGTTATGAATTATCAAAAACAAGGGAGAAAGATAACACCAGTTCATTAACATGGGATGAAATAACCAAAGCTGATTATAAGTCATGGGTATCATCGTACAGTACTGATGCTGTAATAGCCACAGCAAATGAACAGGTGAGATCAAGCACAATCTTTTCAACCCTCCGCAGCAAGGTAGAATGGATAAGCAAAGAAAATGATAAGGCTATTCCTCTTAACCTGGCTAAGTACCAAACAGAACAGAAGCAGTTGAAAACAGTTTATAAATCACTAGACAGCCTTTATAAACTGCCGGTTGAATTAAAAGCAAAAGCAACAGAAGCTGATGCAGCAAAAATTGCCGGGGATAAAGAAAAGACTGAAAAGAACAAGCAATTTGTCAACAGGATAAAAACAGATATTTATATTGATGAAACAGTAAAAGTGATGAACAATATGATTCATCAAAATAATGTAGCACTGAATAATCATGAAGGCAGTTCTGAAGCTCCAAAGAAAAATTAAGCGCTTTACTTTTTAATAAGTGCACAAAATAAAACCGGGCCCCAACGAAGTTAGGGCCCGGTTTTTTATAGCCGGTATATTATGCTTTATTTTCTTCTTGCTGCACTATCTTTTTTATCAGTACAATTTGCCCTAAATGATAATGCAGGTGCTCAATAATGCCATGGAGATTCCTGTAATAAGTGCCATATTTTTTATCAGTAAAATTATCTGTTAGTTTGTTGTCTGGTAATTGTTCAATAAGCCTGGCAAAGGTTTCAGCTTCTGTAAAAGTTTTGTGCAACAATTGCTCCCAGTCTTTCTGAGATGAAACGGGAGGGTGATTAAAACTCTCTGAATCTTTACCAACAAGTGGCAAGCCCTGCAACACTTTTGATTGAACTTGTATATAGTAACCGGTGTGATAAATCAATGTGGCAATTGTATTAAAAGAATGAACCGCCGTGGTTGCCTGCTGCCAGGTTACATCAGCAAGGTTGTCTTTAAAGTTTGAAGTTGTCCAGTTTCCTCCAAAATAAACATCCCTTAAATGCTTTGCTATTTGTGCTGTTATGGTCATCGTTTATTTCAGATATCTTTCTTCCAGTACTTTTTTGTGATGATAGTAATGCCCCACAGTGGTAAAGCCCAGGCTGCTTACTGTTACAGGGTTGTTGTTTGCTTTGCCTGCATTGTCTATTACAGCTTCATTAAAACTTGCATACATCATTTCAGTACTTTTTCTTACCATTAAAAATTCCTGTACAAGATCAGCCCACTGGCGGTTGTTGGCATACGAGTTGGCAGCATAATCATTTTCTTCAAAACCCGGAAGGCCCTGAGTTTCGCCTCTTGCAAAACATAATGCCCTGTAATTAAAAATACGTTCTGTATCTGTTATATGCTGCAGCAATTCTTTGATCGTCCATTTACCTTCGGCATAAGCATAATTTGATTTTTCTTCGCTGATGTTGTTAAGGAATTTTTCTAATCCTGCAGTTTGGTTTTTAAAAGCGGTCACCAGGTCTTCTTCAGGAACCTGGTCGATGTAGCGTTTGAAATAACTCAGATAAGTGGAAGGGGATGGCTTTGGCATGGCTTTAGTTTTAGGGGTTAAAGATAAATGGCCCCGAACATTGTTCGGGGCCATTTATCAATTATTTTATTTAAGAAAACCTCTTTATGCTTTTTTGCTCTTAACCAGTTTAGGTTTTGGCAATACTTCTTTTTTCTGTTTGCGTTCACCTTTTATTGTGCTGGCCAGTTTTACTGCTTCGTAAGCATTCAATACCCCCCCTGTTTTACTGATGTCGCTCAGTTTTACTTTTTCTTTTGTTTCCGAACCGGGAAGGTCAACATCGATATCAGGCGCTATGGCAGATTTTTCAATTACATATTTCAATTGTTTTGCACTAAGGGTAGGGAAGTACTCAAGCAATAAAGCTGCTGTGCCGGCAACAACCGGGCAAGCCATGCTGGTGCCTGATAATTTGCCATAAGTATTTCCACCCGGAATGGTAGCATATATCTGTACACCGGGAGCAAATACGTCCACATCTCTTTTACCATAGTTACTGAATTTTGCAGTAACACCGCCATTTTTAGGATCGCCGCTGGCACCCACCGTTATCCAGTTGCTGGCTCTTTTGCCATCAATAAAATTTACCGTTGGGAAGTTATCAGCTGTATCAATATTTTTTGAATCGTTGCCTGCTGCATGAACCAACAGCACGCCTTTTTTATCAGCATATCTCACGGCATCATCCACCCAATATTTTTCCGGAGAAAAATCTTTACCAAAACTCATGCTGATGATCTGTGCACCATTATCAACTGCATAACGTATTGCCAGTGCAATATCTTTATCATGCTCATCACCATCAGGCACTGCCCTCAGCATCATAATGCGTACATTGTCTGCCACACCATCACCGCCTTTACCGTTATTTCTTACGGCTGCAATAATGCCGCTGCAGTGTGTACCGTGTTTAGGTGTGCCGGCCATAAGATCGTTGTTGCCATAGCTGCGGTCGTTGATGTCGCTTTCATTGTCTTTTACAATATTCTTACGGTATTCTTCCGGGGCTTTATCTGCCGCATCCGCCTTGCTTATTTTTCCTTCCAGTTCACCAATAATTTCTTTATTGCTGATATCATTGCTGCCATTGCCCTGGCAAAGCTCCATTAAAAAGATCTTTGCCCTTTTTGCATCCGCATCAGTTGGAGTATAACCTTCAAGGTCGGTGCAGGTATATTCATCTTTCTTCAGGTCTTTTTTTATCACCGAATCACCTTTTGAAAAACCAGGTAATATCATTTTAATAAGGCCAATTTCAGTCAGGATCCACACCACCCATTACTTCCAGCTGTGCTTTTCTGTACTGTTCAATTTCTTTTTTTTCTTCTTCTGAAGTAGCAGAAGATTCATCAGGCACAAGCGAACCATATTTTGCTTTCATAGCATGGTACACCCTCGATGCCTCATAGCTGTCTTTGTTTACATTGCGGCCATCTTTACCGCCAAGGAAATTCCAGCCATGTATATCATCCGCATAACCATTTTTATCATCATCAATGCCATTGCCGGGTATTTCTTTGGGGTTTATCCAGAGAACCGATTTAAGGTCTTCATGTGTAGTATCAATACCGCTGTCAATAACAGCCACTAATACTCTTTTGCTTTTTATTTTTTTTGTTTTGATAAAGTCATAGGCTTTATCGAGGCTGATGCCATAGTAACCGGTTGCTGTTTTATCGAGTTGATGCCAGTTTTCGGGTACGGTTTCTTTTGCCTGTGCAAACACTCCTGTGCCGGCAAGCAGTGCGGCACCCACTAAATACAATGATTTTACCATGTTCTTTTTTTTGTTAAGGGCTGCAATTTATTGTAATGACGGGATATTCAGCCCCCATTTATAAAAAACAAAACGATTTTAGCAATTTGTAAAAAATTACAGCGAAATATGCTGTACAAGCCAGTTTTGGGGAAAGTTGAGAACGGGTATTGATCTTTCAAACAACCCAAATATGGTGCTGCCGCTACCACTCATGGCTGCATATATGGCACCGCTATTGTATACAGTCTCCTTTATTTCTTCTAATTGAGGATGTGCTGCAAATACGGGTAATTCAAAATCATTGATGATTTTGTTTCGCCAGGTTGTTATTGGCCCGTTAATGTGTTGCAGTAGTTTTTTGGAGAGCCTGTTTTCTGCTGGTTCATTCTTCAATTGAGAAAATGCCCAGCCTGTATTGATGTGTATACCTGGATTTATTAATAACAAATGATATCCAGATAAAGACAATTCAATTGTTTGTAAAATCTCCCCACGGCCGGTGGCAAAGCATGGTTTGTTGATGATAAAGAACGGGCAGTCGCTCCCGAGTGTGAGTGAATAATTGATCAGTTGACCGGTTGATAAATTGAGATGGAACTTATCATTCAGCATTTTTAAAGTAAAAGCTGCATCGGCAGAGCCACCGCCCAGCCCTGCACCCATTGGCACTGCTTTATGCAGGTGCATTTGTATAGCGGGTAATTGAGGAAAATCTTTCTTGAGAAGGTTGTATGCTTTTATGCAAAGGTTATCTTCCATATCTCCGTCTACAACAAAACCAGATTGGCTGAAAGCTACAGCTGTTGAATTTTCTTTTGCTCTTATTATTTCAAGACTATCTTTTAATGGAATGGGGATGAAAACTGTTTCAAGGTTATGAAAACCATCTGGCCTTTTGTCGAGGATGTTTAAGCCGAGGTTTATTTTTGAATTGGGGAAAACAACCATTTAGTTGAAAGTTGAGAGGTAAGAGTTGAGAGTGAGGAGTGGGAACTTTCCACTTTCAATTATCCACTTTCAACTATTTTCTCCTGTTATTTATTTCATCCCTTATGGCGATGGCTTTTATGTAATCTTCCTGCTCCAGCACTTCGGTCAGCAAACTGTTTAGTTCAGGTAGCGATAATGATTTCAGGTCTTCCCGGCTGCTGTCGGTGGTAACAGGTTGTGTGGCACCGGATGCTGCTTTTTTCTTTTCATCATTCTCCATTAAAATACCAGCGCTTTCTAAAATATTTTCGTACGTATAAATGGGGCAACCAAAACGTACGGCCAGTGCCAAAGCATCAGAGGTACGGGAGTCAATTTCCACCGTATCATTTTCGCTGCTGCAAACCAACTTGCTGTAAAAGATGCCTTCCTGCAGATCGTTTATCACCACTTCATGCAGGTCAACACTAAAGGCCATCATAAAATTCTTCATCAGGTCATGTGTAAGCGGACGGCTGGGATTCATGCGTTCCAATGCCACTGCTATTGCCTGTGCTTCAAAGCCACCAATTACAATTGGCAACCTGCGTAAACCATTGATTTCGCCAAGCACCACCGCATACGAATGTGTTTGCGTAATGCTGTGAGAGAGGGCTACTATTTCCAGTTCTATCTTTTTCATAAATAAGCCACGAAACTAAGGGATTTTTTATTCTTTTGGCTTTGTGGCAGATGATTTTGTGGGTTGTGTTGTGGGTATTTTTAGAGGGAGATTTTTTGGATTTGTTTTTTTGCAATTGTTTTGTAGGTAATGGTGGCGGTGGAGGTGGTGGTGGATCATTTTTTCTCACTTCCGATAGTTGCACATCTATCACTTCTAAACTGTCGGATGTTTGGTAAGGAATAATTTCTTTTTCAGTTTTTAAAGTGTAGCCAACTGGTACTAAGAAAAGGAATCGGGCATCGCTTCTGCAATAATTGATACAGGTTCAGCAATTATTTTTTCCAATGAATATCCTCTCCAATAATAATTTCCATTCCCATTCCAACATTTTTTCTGTTGGTGACTTTTTCAATGCTGTTGGCATTTTTATAGTCTTCATCAATGGTGTAAAACAACGAATCTGCATACCATATGTAAATAGCCATTCGTGGCATACGCATTTCAGGGCTTGCTTCTGTTGCATCTACTATTATGTATGCCGAACAATTGTAACCCATTATCCGCTTGTTTTTTCCTGGGTATGGTTTTAATTCAGTGGTGATGTCAAGCTTTAATTTAGTTATGCTGTCAAATGATGGTCTTTTCAATAAAACTTCACAATAGGTTTTGTTTCTATTATTCATCCAATAGGCAATACCTTTTATAAAATCAGTTATCCTCTCATTCGGAATAACTTGATTTTTGCTCTGCTATTTCTTTGATCTTTAATTTTTGGTTGCCAAAGTAAATTTCTGTGTTGATTGCCTAACCTCGGTATGGTGTTTTCATAAATAATCTTCCCTTCAAAATTTTTTTGTGCAACAGACAATTGGCTCACCAGTGAAAGAATAACAGATGGTTATAAGGGTTCTCATGTTTCTTTGTTTCCTCAAATATAAAAAAACCACAGCGATTGCTATGGTTTTATAAAAGTTGAATAAAGATATTCGGTACAAGTACGCCGCCGCATAAAGCTATGGCGTACAAGTGTGCGACGCCAATGAAGTTGATTAAAGATCAAATGCCTGACTCAAAAAAATCCTACACACCTTTTATCTTCTTAATCGCCTCTGTAATTTTTGGTACCACTTCAAATGCATCACCAACAATTCCGTAATCAGCCGCTTTAAAGAATGGCGCTTCAGGGTCTTTGTTAATTACCACAATTGTTTTGCTGCGGTTAACACCAGCCAAATGCTGTATAGCGCCGGAGATACCAATGGCAATATATAAATTGGGTGCAATGGCAATACCTGTTTGTCCCACATGCTCATGGTGTGGGCGCCAGTGTACATCCGCAACAGGGCGGCTGCAGGCAGTAGCTGCACCCAATACTTTTGCAAGGTCAGTAACCAATCCCCAGTTTTCAGGGCCTTTTAATCCACGGCCACCGCTTACCACAATTTCAGCTTCGGTTAATGGCACTTCGCCTTCTACCTTGCTGGTTGCCGTTACCTGTACTTTTGCTGCATCAACAGTTACATTTAATTCAGCAACTTCTGCAGTACCATCAGTCGTGGTGATAGAGTAAGAATTAGGATTTAATGCAACAATTTTTTTTGCTGTATTAATAGCCACATTGGCAAATGCCTTTCCGCTGAATACATTTTTCTTTACCACAAATCCATTGCTGGTATCGGGCAATGCAACAGCGCCGGTAACCAAACCTGCTTTCAACCGTACACTTAATCTTGGTGCAATGGCTTTGCCGGTCAGATTGTTTGATAACACAATTACATCTGCACCTGCGGCAGCTTCTGCAATTACTTTTGTATAAACCTGTGCATCCAGTTGGTTGAGTGATGCATTGCTTACCGTATGGACTTTTTTAATGCCATATTTTCCCAAAGAAGTAAGGTCCTCTGATAGTGTTACCAAGAACAATGCTTCGGCAGTTGTTCCTGTTTGTTCAGCCATTGTTGCAGCATAAGAAGCCGCTTCTAATGAAGCTTTTCTTACATGACCTTCTGCTATGATCTAAAAAAACTAAAACCATATTAGTAATATTTAATATTGTTGATGTAATATTTTAAAACACTTTTGCTTCTTCGTGAACAAGCCTTACCAATTCTTCAGGGTTGTCCGCTGAAACTAATTTTACTCCGGCTTTTGCTGGTGGCAAATCAAATGATGCAATAGAAGTTAAAGCATCAACAGCAACAGGTTCCACCACTTTCAATGGTTTTGTTCTGGCTCCCATAATACCTTTCATGTTTGGTATGCGTTGCTCTGCCATTCCTTTTTGGCAACTAACCACTACTGGCAATGCTGCTTTGTTTGTTTCTTCGCCACCATCAATTTCCCTTTCAACTGTTACCGTATTTCCTTCAAGTGTAAGTTTACTTGCTAAACTGACAGGTAAGGCATATCCAATAATTCGGCCACCATACCACCAATGGATGAACCATTGTAATCAATTGTTTCTTTACCGGTAAAGATCAAATCGTAACCACCGGCTTTTGCAACTTCTGCAATTTGCGAAGCGATATAAAAACTATCGTGGCTGTCGGCATTAACACGGATGGCTTCATCACCACCAAGCGCCAGTGCTTTGCGGATGATGGGTTCTGTATCTGCACCGCCAACAGTAACTAAATGTATGGCTGTAGAAGCATCTGCTTCTTTTAATTCTATGGCTCTCACCAACGCATACCATTCGTCGTAAGGATTGATGATCCACTGCACTCCATCGCCTGCAAACTTTGTGTTGTTATCTGCGAAGGCTATTTTTGCCGTGGTGTCAGGTGTTTTACTGACGCAAACTAAAATCTTCATGTGTGTCTGTTTAAATTATTTATTGGCAATAAGATTGGGCAATCGTAATTTTAGTTGTTTATGCAACTAAAGCAAAGATAATGGTTGCAAAGATATTTTGCGCATGGTATTAAAAAAATATTTGTAGGTGTTTCCCACAAAGGCTTAAAAAATAAAAAGGAAATTCATTTATTATAACCGCCGTCAGGGTTCTAACCGCTACGGGTTAAGCATATTTTCTTTATTTTCTTAGTGTACTTTGTGGGATAATTAAAAAGTAAATGAGCAGGATAGAAAAATTATTAGAATACATGAAAACATCCGACAAGGATAGTTTTCTGCAACATGCGCTGGCACTTGGAATACATTAAGATCGGAAATGATGAAGAAGCCAGGAAACTGTTTAATGAAATTTTATTGAGAGAACCAACTTATGTGGGTTCTTATTATCATTTGGGAAAATTATTGGAAAGAGTAGCGGATTTTGACAGGGCTATCAGGATATATCAACGTGGAATGGAGGAAGCAAAACGGGCAGGAGATAATCATTCTTATAATGAACTGCAGGCGGCGCTGGAAGAACTGGAAGACTAAAATGAAACAGCCATTCCAAATTTGAATTCAAAGTTTTCAATCGTTTTTGGAAAACTGTAAGGCCCGTAACGGTAAAATACACCTGCACCCAATCCGAGATAATAGAACTTGAGATTCATCCTGTAAATATTATTTATCAGCAAACCGCTTTCGTACAAACCGTTGGTTGCAGTTTTTATATCTATACCATTTTGAAATTGCGGATTTTTTAAACTGCCAAAACCAATTGCCTGCACCATAATAAATTCGGGGCGAATGTGAGGGTTGTTTGGTTTTACCAGCAGGTTGCCAAAATTATGTTGCACAAAAAGGCTGGCAGTTCTCTCAGCAGCAAATTCATACAGGCCCACTGTTTGAAATGAGTTTGGAATAAATAAGCTTATTGAAGCAGATGTGTTATTTGCTTTAGTGTTGAATAAGTAAGCATACGGCACATCACCCCACACTTGCCCTGCTACAATTTGAAAAGATGTTTGCCCTAACCGCTTTAACCTGAAACTGTGATCAAATTGTAAAGCCAGTTTTGTATAATTCAGTTCTCCATTAAAAAAATTATTAAAGCCTTTTGACAATTGTACCATCAGTTCTGTACTGGCGGGTTTGGAAATAACTTTTGCCCTGCCCATCATGGTAAATTTTTCTCCATTAGTAAAGCGGAATCCAATACCTGCTTCTGTATTTGTAAAACTGCGGTAAGCTGTTCCTGTGTTATCATTTTTGTATTGCCAATTATATTTAGCCGGGTTCCTGTTTTCATTCAACAGCCAGCCACTTGCCTGTAAGGATGGTCTTATTTTAGTTGTAAAGTCCAGGCGGTATTGTTCAATACTATCCATCCTGGTTGTAAAAAAATTCCGTAGCGACCGGCTGGAGAATACAGATCCATTTCTTATAAAGTAATCTGTGTTGCCGGGTTCTGCTATATCACGGCTGTAACTAAACTGCACGGATGTAACTGTTCTTTTATCAATTGTAAATAAAATATTGCCACCGTATTTAAAGGCTCCGTCCCTTACACCATATCCTGCAAAGCCACCAACCGAAATTATTTTGTTGAAAAATTCATTGGTTTGAAAACCACCGCCGATCCTTGCGCTTTCATATTTATTGGCACCTTCCAAAAAATATTTTAATGGAATATCCACTTTGCCATAAGTAAGCGCCTGCAGGGCAAAAATTTGCAGCAGCCTGTTTCCCTTTTCTAAAGTGTTGAGGATCTTTGGCGGCAGCATGGTGTAGGTTTCATAGGTTTGTTTTTCTTTTTCCCTGAGGCTGTCTGTTCTATAGCTGTTCCATTCCTGTTCGGTATGCTTTCCTGCTGCCGCATCATAATCAGTTTCCACATCAGAAAAATCTTTGTTGGCAAATTGCTTATTAAAAACAGCATTGGTTATGTAACTGCGACTATCCCAAAACAAAATAGCCGAATCAGTTTTTGTATCTGTTTGAGTAATGGTGCTGTTTAATTGCGATGGAAACCATTGGCCGTTGGTGTTTTCATATTTCTGCTGAAGATGGTAACGCATCAGCAACCCTTTTTCATCTGCAACAGCGGTGGTTACATTTTCTATCGCATAGCCATTGGAGTTGATATATAAATTTCCCTTGAGGCCATTGAAATTTGTTCCCTTCTTTGGCTGGAAACTGATAATGAATGTGCTGTCTTTTTCATTGATCCTTGTTTCCAATAATTTGAACCGGTACATGCCGATGCTGCCATTGATCACAGGATTCACATAAGCTTTATCGCCAAGCAGCAGGTAATCATCATAAAAGCCAAAGGGTTGAAAGTTGGTTGTCGTCATTGCAAACGAAGGCGATTTAAGGCCGGTAACTTTTGTAGCCAGTACCGTTTCCCTCGACTGTTTTGGATAACGGAAAATTCTTTTGGTATATGATTCTGTAAGAAACAGGTAATTGTTTTTGAAGCGATGGAAAATGATTGAATCCCTTTTCTCTTTTTCCCTGTTAGTGTCTGCTGAGCGTTTATTTTTTTGTTTGCTACCTGGTTCTTCTGTGGTTGTATTCATGTTCCAGAAATGTTCACCGCTGCCGAGGGCTGCTACTGTGTAGGCATTGTATTCAAATGACGAAATAGAATTTGGATTATGCTTTTTTTTATTTTGCTGCAGCAGGCGGATAATACGGTGTGCAGGATTTTCTCCAGGCGTTATCACTACATTTTCCAGGTCTTTCCCGGAAGGCTCAATAAATATTTGTAATGGTAATTGGGTGCCGGCCGTTACCACTACCCTGGTTGATTTATAACCAACATGGCTTATTTGCAATATGGCAGTGTCAGCATTTTTTGTAATGGAAAAGCGACCATCAATATCTGTTACTGCACCTGCTTTATTTGTGGTTATGCTTACAAAAGCAACCGGTGATTTACTATTTTGGTCATAAACAAAACCAACCAGCTTGTTCTTTTGTGCACACAGGTTTTGCGGAAGAAAAAATGCAGCTATAAATAGAGTAGATAAAGATGTTATGTATTTCACCAGGTATTTTCAGCTACTTTGAAAAGATTAAATTTTACAAGTAATATTAACGCATTTAAGCTAACGGCGGTTTTTTATATGAAAATTTAATACGTAAAATCACTCTTCATTAGTTGCTTCTTTCTTTAAAACCATTTTTAAAAACACAAAGCCAATAAGCCCGGCAATGAGTGATGAAATTAAAATAATAAGTTTTGCATTATTTATTACAGCTTCATTATCAAATGCAAGTAAAGTGATAAAGATAGACATGGTGAAACCAATACCTCCTAAAAACCCAACCCCAACAATTGCTTTCCAGTTAAGATCGCCGGGGAGTTTGCACAAGCCAATTTTTACTGCAATAAAACTTACAAGCAAAATGCCAAGTGGTTTGCCTGCAATTAAACCTGCTGCAATACCTGCGCTGTAATGGTGATCGAATATTTGCTGCCAGTCGCTGCTGATAACAATGGCGGTATTGGCCATTGCAAATACGGGAAGAATTATAAATGCAACGGGTTTGTGCAGGAAATGCTGCAGTTTGTATGAAACAGTTTTTTCACCCCCATCACCAAAGGGAATTACAAATGCAAGCAACACACCGGTGATAGTTGCATGTACACCTGAATGCAACATACAATACCACATGGCAACGCCACCAATGAAGTAGGGGATAAGGCTGTGTACTTTCATCCTGTTGAGGATAAACAGCAAACCCCATATACCCAGCGCTGCAAGCAAATAGCCCCACGATAATCCTGCACTATAAAAAACAGCGATAATGAGTATAGCACCGAGATCATCAATAACGGCTAATGCAGTTAAAAATATTTTTAGTGATGCAGGAACTTTATTGCCGAGCAATGATAAAATGCCGAGTGCAAAAGCAATATCAGTTGCCATAGGAATGCCTGCACCAGATTGTGTCGGAGTACCATAATTAAAAAATAAATAGAAAGCTGCAGGTACCAACATACCGCCTAATGCGCCGGCTACGGGCAGCATTGCATCTTTAATGTTTGATAATTCTCCCTTGTAAATTTCTCTTTCCAATTCAAGACCGATGAGCAAAAAGAAAATCGTCATTAACCCATCGTTGATCCAATGGGCAAGACTGTTGCCGGCAATATTGAGATGCCAGAAATGATTGTATGCTTCACCAAAAGCGGAATTGGCCAGCAGCAATGATATCACAGTGCAGATGATAAGCACTACGCCGCCAGCTTTTTCGCTGTTAGAAAATTCGGAGAAGAGTTTGGTGAGTTTCATTTATATCGTTCGAAGAGTAAAGATAAAAGAAGAACTTCATTTACTTCTTTATCCAATGCCCAACTTCCGCATCAAAACTTAAATGCTGCGATAATAATTTTTCAAACTGCTTTTTATCTTCAACAGTTTTAAAAACACGTTTAGGAAAAATAATAGCCTGTATGGCGCTGGTGAAAAGAAAATAATAAGCGGCGTTTTCTTCTTTTCTTACAAAAGCATTCCATTGATATTTGGTTTCAATGTTCTCATCTTTTCTTGTAATGCCAGCATCTGTGATGTCGTAAGTGGTTTCTAAAAAGAAAGAGCGGTTGTCTTCGTCTTCCGTAATTTTTTCTGCCTGTTTTTTTGCATTGATCCTGCCATTAAGCAATTGCAATACGGTTACTACTGCCAGTATGCCAATATAAATATATAAAGTAAGCGAAGAGGAACGGAAAAACTGGGTGTATAAAAGAATAGCGATGATGCCACCATTTATCAGCTACCTGTCGTAAATAATATTTCAATCTTGCTTTCTTCCGGTCGGGTGCATCCCACATCATGTACATGTAGTATTCCATGTAATCATCTGGTGTTATGGCAAATTTTACGGAAACCATATTTGAATTTTGTTTAGCCCCGTCGGGGCTTTATATTGGTAGAAAATCACACGAATTTAAAAACAAGTACCGTAGGTACGAAACATTTTGTGTGTATGTTTCATGCCTACGGCATTTCTTTGTTTTTTATATTATTCTACCAATATCTTATCCCTACGGGATTGAACGTTTTATTTTTTCTTAGCTGCTTTTTTAGCAGCCGATTTTTTTGCCGGAGCTTTCTTTGTAAACGCCGTCGGGTCCTGCGCCACAATCATTTTCTTGATCGCTTCCAGGTCTATCGTTGCCAGTTCTTCTGCAGTGTATTTTGTTTTATCATCCTTGCCAAAAAGCTTCAGCATTTTTTTACCCATGCGGATGAACGGGCCCCAACGGCCATTTTCAATAGAAATTTTTTCTGCAGGCCATTGCTGTATAAAACGGTTGGCTTCTTTTTCTATCTTTTTTTCTATTAACTCGTTGCAGTCTTTTTGTGTAAGTGTATCAAAGTTGTAAGCCCTCGGAATATTGATGAACATATCGTTCCATTTAATGAATGGCCCAAATCTTCCTTTGCCTTTGGTGATTGGTTTCTCATCATAAAAACCAATCGGCGCATCTTCCACTTGCTTGGCTGTGATGATCTCTATTGCTCTTGCCAGATCCACTTCAAACAGATCTTCTCCTTTTGGTATAGAAATAAACTGTTCGCCAAATTTTACATACGGCCCAAAGCGGCCAACATTCACCGATACTTCCTGTCCTTCATATTCACCTAAGGTCAATGGCAGTTTAAATAACTCCATGGCTTCTTCCAAGGTAATGGTTTCAATACTTTGCCCGGCTTTTAATTTGGCAAATTTTGGTTTTTCATCATCCGTTGTTACACCTAACTGCACCATCGGGCCATATCGTCCCATTCTTGCAATCACCGGCGTTCCATGTTCATCAGCACCTAATGACCTTTCGCCAACAGCCCTTTCTGCATTTTCCAATGTATGCTCCACACCTTCATGAAATGGTTTATAGAAATCAGTAACCATTGTATTCCATACCATCTTGCCATCAGCAATTTCATCAAACTCTTTTTCTATCTCTGCAGTAAAAGAGTAATCCATCACTTTATCAAAATGCTGGTTTAAAAAATCTGTAACCACCAATCCTAAGATCTGTTGGGAATAATTTTGATTTTTCTGCACCGGTATTTTCCTGTGCAATGATGCTGTGTATTTTACCCTATCTTTCAATTGCAATATCCTGTAATCTCTTTTTACACCTTCTTTCTCTTTCTTCTCTACATAAGTTCTTTTAATAATAGTAGAGATAGTAGGAGCGTAGGTACTCGGCCTGCCAATCCCCAACTCTTCCATTTTTTTTACCAATGAAGCTTCTGTATATCTTGCTGACGGCCTGGTAAATCTTTCTGTTGCCGCCATTTGTTTAAACTCCAATTGTTGTCCAACAGTTAAGTTTGGCAAACGGCTTTCATCACCTTCTTCTTTCGTTTCATCATCATCGGTACTTTCCATATACACTTTCAAAAAGCCATCAAATTTTATCACTTCACCGCTGGCAGTTAACTCTTCATTGTTGGTGCTGATATTTATTTTGGCAATTGTCTTTTCCAGTTCTGCATCACTCATCTGGCTGGCAATGGTACGTTTCCAGATCAGTTCATACAACCTTCCTGTTTCAGGGTCATTCACAAAATTATTATCCATGTAAGTGGGACGGATGGCTTCATGGGCTTCCTGTGCACTTTCATTTTTGTTTTTGTATTTGCGTACCTGCACATACTCCGCTCCGTAGTTTTTGTTGATGGCAGTTTTTGATATCATCCATTGCCGTATCACTCAGGCTTACACTATCTGTACGCATATAAGTTATCTTTCCGCTTTCATACAGTTTTTGTGCAAGCAGCATTGTTTTGGCAACACCATAGCCCATTTTACGGCTGGCTTCCTGTTGTAATGTGGAAGTAGTGAATGGTGCAGCAGGTGTACGCTTACCAGGTTTTACCTGTATGTCTTTTACAGTATAATTTGCGCCAATACATGATTGTAAAAACTTCTCTGCATCTTCTCCGCTATTATATTTATTACCTTCTGCTTTAAACGTAACAGTCTTATCATTCAGGTCTGTTGCGGCCAATGCAGCTTCTACTTTAAAACTGCTTGTTGGCGTTAAATTGGTTTATCTCTCTTTCCCTTTCTACAATTAATTTAACCGCCACACTTTGTACACGGCCTGCACTCAAGCCACCTTTCATTCCAATTTTTCTCCACAATACAGGGCTCAGTTCAAAACCCACCAGCCTGTCCACCACACGGCGTGCCTGCTGTGCATTTACCAGATCCATATTAATGGTACGTGGATTTTGCACCGCTTTTTGAATAGCAGGTTTTGTTATCTCATGAAAAACGATACGCTTTGTAGTCTTCGGATTTAATTTCAGCACTTCCGCCAAATGCCAACTGATGCTTTCTCCTTCACGGTCCTCATCCGATGCCAGCCACACTTCATCGCTTTTTTTAGCCAATGCTTTCAGGTCATTTACAACCTTGGTTTTTTCCGGGGAAATAATATAACGGGGTTCAAAATTATTAGCCACATCAATGCCCATATCGTTCTTCTCAAGGTCACGGATATGGCCAAAGCAACTCTTCACTTCAAAGTCTTTTCCTAAAATTCCTTCTATCGTTTTTGCCTTTGCAGGGCTTTCTACTATCAATAGGTTCTTAGCCATAATGGGTTATTATATTTTCTTTGAAACAGGCATCTGAACAATGATTCAGCACCGTTGAGCTGCACTCTTTTACAACATCGCTTTCTTCAACATCTGCTTTTAATTGCCAACACTCTGTTGCTGCAATATTAGTCTAAAATTGAAAAATCAAAATATTTCGTTGAAAAACGGTAATGTATCAGTTTGGAATTTTAGGTTTTGTTTCCAATGCAATAGGAACGGTTTCTATTAGTTCAAGTGATCTAACCATATCCTTAGCTCCCGTTTTATACTTTAAAAAATGAGGCGTTTTTAAATGTGATTGGTATGCCGCTGTATCAGCATATATTTCAAAAACCGTTACATGGGTTGGATGATTCTTTTCGTAAACAGCATGCAAGGTAATTACACCCGGTTCAACACGTACCGCTGTTTCTGCATGTTCTTTAAGGGCTGCTTTGTAATTTTCTAACTGTGCTGAATCTATTTGAAGCTTTGCAATACGAACGACTAAGTTTTTATCCTGTGCTAATGTAGGGCTGGTAACGGCAGATGTCATTATCATTATGATAATAATCAGTGGAGACGGGTGCATTTTTTTTGTCATTATTATTTAATTTATATGGCAGCGTACCTACAAAAAATCAACCACCTTGTTTATCACATCTTCGTTACTATAAATTCTACTATGCCCAAGGCCCCGTGTTATTACAAATTCTATATTGTGCAGGCGTTGATCTTTGGTTATTAATGCATCAGTTAATGGTGTGGTGTCATCATATTCATCATGTATCCAAAGCACTTTTGCCTTAATGTTAGCGATAGCCCTGTTTACAGAAAACCATTCAGGTTTTTGGCCACTCATTTCAAAAATGATCTTGTCAAATTCGGCTCTTACTTTTTTATTGGCAATGCCCAACATTTTAAACGCACCATCAATAGCTGTGGTTGTTTCTGTTGCAGGCGCTATTAAAACCACTTTTGTGTTTTCATCATGTGGCGTTTCTTCCAGCGCCAATGATATTGCCAATCCACCAAATGAATGTGAAATAAAACCAGTTAGCGGCCCATGGTTTTCCATCACTTTTTTGATCACCTGTTTGTATTCCAGTGCATTAATAGTATCTCCTTCGCTGCTGCCATGTGCCGGGGCATCAAAGGCAAGTACTTCATACCCTTTTTCAATTAGTGGCAACACATACCGGTGAAATTTGTGTGCTGCAGAAGCAAATCCATGGAGGATCAAAATCTTATTTGGCTGGCCTTTGTTCCAGCGATAGCCTTTCAGTTTCTTGCCGTTAAACAATTCGTAAACGGGCTCGGCAAACTTAAAAACAGGCGGCGTTTGCTTCTTTGACTTCTCTAATGGCGTGCAGAATAAGTTAAAAGCTGCCACCGCAGTTTTACGCACCGATATGAGGGAAAGTACCCGAAATTTCCACCGGATGTAATTAAGAGCTAGTATTTTCGTTAGTTTCATTAACACAAAAATAGTGATATGAGAGTTGTTATTATCGGTGCAGGCAACGTAGCGTCTGTTTTGGGGAGAAAGATCAAAAGAGCTGGGCATGATGTTATACAAGTTTTAAGCCGCCGTTACGATAGTGCCAAAGTATTGGCAGATGAACTGGGCTCCGCTGCCAGCAATAATTTTGGAGAGATCGATAAAACAGGCGAACTGTTCCTGGTTGCCATGTCTGATGCTGCTTTAAATGAATTGAAAGAAAAAATAAATGTAGGCGATAAAATTGTGGTGCATACGGCAGGATCGGTGTGTAAAGATGTATTAAAAGATGTATCTATCAAACTATGGTGTTATTTATCCCTTACAAAGCCTGCGAAAAGAAAACACGGACGAATCAATAGTGATTCCATTGTTGATAGATGCTTCTAATGACTACAGCATACAGATCATCAGCCAGTTTGCCAGCAGTATAAGCCCGGTTGTAAGTTACACACAGGATGACCAGCGGGTGAAACTGCATGTTGCTGCTGTATTAACCAGCAATTTTGCCAATCACCTGTATTGTCTTGCGTTGGAGTTTTGTACTAAGGAACAAATTGACTTTAAGCTGCTGCAGCCATTGATAGAAGAAACAGCCACCAGGTTAAAGGAACATTCTCCCTGCGATATGCAAACCGGCCCGGCTGCAAGAAAGGATGTACATACTTTAGATAAACATCTCCGCCTGCTTACTCCACATCCAAAATTGCGTACGTTGTACTTAAGGATGACGGATAGTATTATGAATCCGTAATTAGTAGTTAGTGATTGGTTATTAGTTATTAGTAATTGGGTTACGGGTTACTGGTTATGGGTTTGTTTTTTGTTTGTGAATTTTCTTCTTTGCATATTTGCCCATTTGCAACATTTGCTCATTTGCTTTCATTTCCAGGGAAATATTACATCCGTCTGCACTTTATTAGGGTCCTTTGGTTTGCCGTCCTTATCCACCGGGTCATCTATGTACACTTCATAAGGTTTGCCATTCAATTTTTTCTTATGGCTTTTCAGCCAGTCGCCCAACGCTTCGTAAGCCTGCGGCAACATATCATAAGCACCGTAAAAATGGGCTACCGTTACACTATCAACGCCAATCTCTCTTATAAAAACATTTGAGGGTATTTTAGCTGGCTTTTTATCAACCGGTATGCCTGCCTCAAAGAAAAAGGGCAGTTTACTATTTTTATACCAGGCAGTGGGCCGGCCGGTTGTTTTTAGTTTATTCTTTTGAATTACGGTCCCCAGTTTTAGGTTCCATATTTCTGCCAGTTTTATTTGCAGCCTTTCCATTGTGGCGGCACTATCTTTCATATATATAATTACCTGCTTTGCAGAAAGTGTATCGGTAATGTTAATGATCGGTGGCCGCTTTGTTTCAGTTGCTGTGGGCGCCGGTTCTTCCTTTTTAGCTGCGGTATCTTTTTTTACTTCCGGGTCCGCCTTTTTTTCTTCTGCACTATTACCGCAGGAAGTAATAAATGAACCCATTATAATGACAGGCAACAGTAACTTCTTCATAAATCGTGGTTTAGCAAATGAAAATAAGTATTTCAATTTTAAAAGTATAAAATACAGGCAGTGTTTATCAAAAAATCATACCAGTAATTGGTACATAAAGGATTGTTTTCCTAATATGGTAATTGTACAGTACGTTTGCAACCCGAATTTTGCACTATGTACACGATCACTTATAAGTTTGAACAGAAAGGACTGGAGCCAATAACCCTTACCAATATTGAAGATGGGCAATCGCTGCTGGAAGTAGCTTTAAAAAACGATATTGACCTGCATCATAACTGTGGCGGTGTTTGCGCCTGCAGCACCTGTCATTTGTATTTAGAACTGGGAGAAGACCTGGTGGAAGAACTAAGCGATAAGGAAGAAGATTTTATTGACAGGGCTGTAAACCCAAGGTTGACAAGCAGGCTGGGTTGTCAATGTGTGTTGCAGGATGGCGGTGGAAACATTGTTGTTACCTTGCCGGATCAGACACAGTTTTTGGGAGAGTAGAACCAATGGGCAAATATTGCAAATAGGCAAATTTGCAAATTGAATAAGCCTGAGATTTTTAGACACTATAATTTATAAACGCCCTTTTGCATATTTGCACATTGGCACATTTGCATATTGATTATGATATTTGAACCACCAATTAACTGGAACGATTACGAAGACATTGCCCAAAAACTCTACGAACGTTTTGGCGATGATTTTAATGAGGGAAAGATCTACCGCATCCGTTTTACAGATCTTCATAAATGGGTATTGGAAATACCGCATTTTGCCGGTAAACCTGAACAAAGCAATGAAGGCCACTTAGAAATGATCCAGAGCAGTTGGGTGTATGAATGGAGAGATGGGCAGAAGTAGTTAACGAATAATTGATAATTGACAATGGATAATGGAAACATCTGTTTGTAAGTATTTTTATTTTCCCACTAAGCGTATAAAACTAAAAATGGACAATGAAAAGCATTCGCTTCAATCATTATCCATTTTTCAATTATCAATTAGTTAGCCACCACTTCCATATAACTCTCTATCGGCTCACAGGTACAAATTAAATTCCTGTCACCATGTGTATTATTAACCCTGCTCACACTTGGCCAGAATTTATTTTCTTTTACATATGCTAATGGAAACGCTGCCTGCTGACGTGTATAAGCATGATTCCATTCATCAGCACAAATTACATGCTGTGTATGTGGCGCATTTTTTAATACATTATCTTTTTTATCAGCCTTGCCTTCCTCAATCGCTTTTATCTCTTCATGTATGCTGATCATCGCATCACAAAAACTGTCCAGTTCACTTTTATCTTCACTCTCTGTTGGTTCCACCATCAATGTGCCTGCAACAGGAAAGGAAAGAGTAGGAGCATGAAAACCATAATCCATCAAACGCTTGGCAACATCTTCTGCTTCTATACCGGCACTTGTTTTAAACGGACGCAGGTCAACAATAAACTCATGTGCTGCAGTTCCGTTTTTTCCGCTGTATAATATTTTGTAATGCTTTTCCAATCTTGCTTTCATGTAGTTGGCATTCAGTATCGCATATTCAGTTGCTTTACGAACACCTCTTGCACCCAGCATTTTTATATAAGCATAACTGATCAAAAAATACTTGCACTTCCATAAGGAGCTGCACTAACACTCTGTCCACCTGTTAATGTATCAGCAGTGGTTGGTAAATAAGGCACCAATTGTTTAGCCACACATATCGGCCCCACACCCGGCCCGCCACCACCATGCGGAATAGCAAATGTTTTATGCAGGTTCAAATGGCAAACATCAGCACCAATCAAACCCGGACTTGTTAATCCAACCTGTGCATTCATGTTGGCGCCATCCATATACACCTGTCCGCCATATTGGTGAATGGTATCACAAATTTCTTTGATGCTTTCTTCAAACACACCATGTGTAGATGGATAAGTAACCATTAAGCAGGAAGATCATCTTTATGTTCAGCAGCTTTTGCTTTCAGATCAGCCACATCAATATTTCCTGCTTCATCACATTTTGTAACCACCACTTTCATGCCCGCCATCACTGCACTGGCAGGATTGGTGCCATGTGCAGAGACAGGGATCAATACAACATTTCGGTGACCTTCTCCTCTTGCCATATGATAACGGCGTATGGCCAGCAAGCCTGCATATTCCCCCTGTGCGCCACTGTTAGGTTGTAATGAAGTAGCAGCAAAACCGGTGATCGCACTCAAATAATTTTCCAGTTCTGTTATCATTTGCTATATAACCAGCTGTTTGTGTTGCAGGTGCAAATGGATGCATCTTGCTGAACTCCGGCCAGCTTACTGGAATCAATTCTGTTGCTGCATTCAGCTTCATGGTACAACTTCCCAGGCTTATCATCGAAGTATTCAGACTCAGATCTTTATTCTCCAATGATTTCAGATAACGCATCATTTCACTTTCGCTGCGGTGTGTATTAAAAACAGGATGCGATAAATAAGAAGATGTTCTTGTTAAATGATAAGGAATATTATCCAGCGTAGCATCTGCATCAAAAGATGCACTGGCACGTATCAATATTTAATGAAGCTGCAAACACATCCTATAATATCAATCACATCAGTTTGTGAAGTGGTTTCATCAAGTGTGATCCCAATCGTATTGTCTTTATAATAAAAATTGATCTCTTTTCCTTCTGCAATTGTTTTTAATTGCTTCAGCATCTTTCACTTTTACCTGCAGCGTATCAAAGAAATAATTATTGCTGTTTTCAAAACCCAGTTCACCCAATTCATCACTCAATGTTTTCGCCAGTGTACTTACTCTTTTTGCAATATTCTTTAATCCATCCGGCACCATGATACACCGCATACATCGCCGCCATATTTGCCAGTAATGCCTGCGCTGTACAAATATTACTGGTCGCTTTTTCACGGCGTATATGTTGTTCCCTTGTTTGCAATGCCATGCGTAAACAACGGTTACCTGTGCATCAATGCTCACACCGATGATACGGCCGGGTATCACTCTTTTAAAATCATCTTTTGTTGCAAAGAATGCAGCATGCGGACCACCAAAACCCATCGGTACACCAAATCGTTGTGCACAACCAACCGCCACATCAGCACCCAATTCACCCGGAGGCGTTAAGCAATGTCAGTGCCAACAGATCAGTTGCCATCACCACCTGTGCATTCACTGCATGAACCTTATTGATAAACTCACGGTAATCAGCAACCGAGCCATCACTGTCAGGATATTGCACAATAGCGCCAAAAAAATTTTCATCTAACTGTGCAGTCAGATAATCACCAAACACCAGCTCAATACCAATCGGCTCAGCCCTTGTTGCCAGCACATCTTTTGTCTGGTGAAAAATATTTTCATCCACAAAAAATTTAGGAGCAGTAATATGGTCGTGGTCTTTATTCTTGTGGTTAAACAACATGCTCATGCCTTCAGCCGCCGCAGTAGCTTCATCCAGTAAACTGGCATTGGCAATCGGCAAACCAGTCAGGTCACTCACCATGGTTTGAAAATTCAGCAGGCTCTCCAAACGGCCCTGCGATATCTCTGCCTGGTATGGTGTGTATTGAGTGTACCAACCCGGGTTTTCAAACACATTCCGCAAGATCACACTCGGCGTAATGGTATCATAATAGCCCTGGCCAATATAATTTTTAAACACTTTGTTCTTTGCCGCCACTTCTTTCAGGTCGCTCAGGTACTGGTATTCGCTGCTGGCAGCCGGTAAAGCTCAGCGGGCCTTTAATGCGGATGCTGTCCGGTATGGTCTTGCTTATCAGTTCATCAATGCTGGATACGCCAATGGCAGCCAGCATTTCCACGGTTTCGGGTTCGTTGGTGCCGATGTGCCTTCCTGTAAATTCGTTCTGTTGCTTTTCGAAGAGATTCATAAGTGAGTGAGGTTGAAAATTTTCAGGTGCAAATTTACGAGGATAACTGTAAAAACCGGGGATTGGTTGAAAGGAAAACTAATGGATGTTGGTAAACATGGGATAAACTTTATTTGGTTATTCTTTACAAAAAACTTTATTGAGCATTAAAAAAACGTTCCATCTGAATTTTCGTTGTAGGATTTCGAAGTCATAGTGGCATTAATAATTCTTAATACATCTTACTGACATACCATCTTGAAATGGCCAGCCAGCTCTTTCAATGGCGGCACTATTCCGGTTTAGTTTTCTTATCCATGGATTATCTAAATATACACCACCTAATGTAGAAGAATAAAAAAACGCCTCGTTGCCAAGTGAATTAAAAATACCCTGGCCCAGTGCATAATGATAATACCATCCACTTGCCAATGCATTAAATCTACTGCTGTTTGTGGCGCCTGTGTTTGGAGCATTCCATGTGGATAGTGATTTCATTGCTCCCCCGGCAACAGAGGGTCCGCCTAAGAAATTTACCAGTGTATCCCACTCTGCATCAGTAGGCAAATGCCAGCCGGGTGGAACTGCATTCAGTGCACCATAATAATCGTATAACTTTCCGTAAGTGCCACAATTGTCATTGTTATTATCATAACACCATGACCATGTGACTGGCGAATAATTCAGATTTTGTGTCATCCATATTTGAGTACCAAATTGAGCAATATGGTATTGTTGGTTGTCACGTGGATCTGTAAAAATGGTATCTGTTGTAGGGCCGCTCCATGTAGGAGTATGCGATCCGGTGCTCAATGTCAATACTTGTCCACCCAGGCCTGCAGCCACTGCCATCCATTTCTCTCCGTTCCAGTATAAAAGGTCACCAGCGTTTTGCCCTTTTGGAGGCAGGTTGGTCCAGCCATTACCATCGTTAAAAAAGTATGCTGCAGCAGTACTGTCAAATACAACCATGCCTTTGATATCGGGTAGTCTCATTCTTGCAGAAGTTGCCATTCTTGGCAACACTACACCACGGGCAGTGTCAGAAATATCGAGTATAGAGCCAGGCACAGGGTTTTGTGTGCCAATGCCAACCTGTTGGCTTGTAGAAAACATAGGTAGTAACAACAGAGTGATAAAGTAAATAAAAGCAGGCATGTGATTATTGCTTATTGGTGGAATTTATAAGTTACAAAGTAATGCCGTGGTTATAAAAAAGTCCATGACTGGGATCATGTGTTTTACTGATATAGGTTTCTTCGCCCAGGTGGCACACGAAACGTTTTTTGCATTCGTGTGCGAACACAGGCAAAGAGACAGACTCTGAAAGACCAAATTGTATGATTAATGGAATTATAGACACTGTATTTGTTGAAAATTTTTACAGAACTGGTGCAGACAACACAATGCTTAATAAGTTATTTGAAAATGGAACGAAGTTTAAAGTTATGTATCCCGATTTACTACAATTGACAAGAGATTTATGTTCGGAATTTTCTGTAGTAATTACTGTTATAAAACAGGAAGCACGTGCACAATTATTTAAGGAAGTATACAATAGATAATTTTGAATAAGTATGCAACTGGCAAAGGACTCTTACAATTAAAAACAGCCACTCTTACCCAAACGCAGAATTTTTTAAAAGCTAACCAATCATAAATGTAAAAGAACGTAGCAAATAAACACGTCTGCAATTAGGGTCAGTGGGAGAAGCTTAAAAAACCTTTTGGTTAATTTTTTTTTGAGATAAGGATTGGAGCGTATTTCTTCCTTGTCTAATTTGCCAGGCCCCGCCAGCCACCATAGAGATATAGAGATCATGCACAAAACTACACTAATAATAGCGCAAGTTGCTTCGCCAGGCGGGATTTCCATCGCACACTCCATGGTGCAAAACTACTTTTCGAACAACCCGGGCCAGCAGTATAACAGGCAAACCGGTGAACTGGCAACGTTACCGTAAATAAATAATCACCCTTGGGCATCATTAAACCAATACTGCCAAATGTAATGCCATCGTGGGTTTCAGCTTTTATAACCTGCTTTTATTGTAATACATCCGCCTGTATATTAATCCTTGTGCTGTAAGATCATGGGTAGCTTTGTCACATCAAATTTTTACAAATAAGTTTGATTTTGTTATGAAAAAAGTAATTGTGTATTGCGGTTTAGTTATTGGGGTTATTTCTTTATTGTCTTGTGCAAGCAGCATTGCAACAGGCATCAGTGCAGAAGACGTTGCCAATGGCAGGGGCAAATGCAATAGTTGTTCAGGCAAATACACGCCCACTGCAACATCAGTAAGCGTAAAAAAGGAAACAAAAAAAATGCTGCAATCACATGTTGTGAAAATGGCAGGTGCCGAAATGGATGCATTTACCTACTACTTTGTCATCAATGAAAACAAAACTTTTTCAGTGATAGTAAATATCCATGACACTAAGCAATATGATTTTCGTGCCGGTACATTTCAATCCAAAGGCGATACACTGAACCTGAATTATTATAAGAACTTAAAATCAGATTATTTAGGCGACAAAGCAGTAATTGATAATAATAAAGGAGAAGTTTATTTTTTAGGTGCTGGCTCATCTAAAACAACAAGGCTTAAAATACTAAATGAATTATAGTATTTCTTTCAGGTTTTATCTTTTCATATACTCCAAAACAAACAGCGATCTACTGCTGTTCCATATACAGCATTAATGTAAGCACATCATTTCTGTCCGTACCGCTAAAGTTGTTTTCATCAAGGTATTTCTTCAGGGCATTCTGCTTTTTACTATAGAATTTAAAAAGGTTCTTCTTATTTACATCCATAAACCGGTTCATACGGTCGCCGATACAAAGCACCCTGTTCTTTAATAACACTATCTGTTCGTCTGCCACCACAGTAGTGCCAGGGTTAAGCTTATATTGTACATAAGTCATATTGCTTGTAGAGCTTGTGCTGATGCCGTTATATCCAACCACTCTTTTGTCAGCAGGAGAAAATACATTACGGGTAGCCAGTTTGGTTTCGCCTGTTACCGTATCCAGCTTTACAAATCCATCTTTAAAATAATACATCCTGTTGTTACCAATTATTACCGAATCTGTTTCTTCAGCACCTTCCACCGGTAATGTATCTCCTTTAGGATCAATAAATACCAACTCCTGCGTCAGGTAATTGTAATTGAGTGTGCCGCCGCCGGCTCTGCCATCTTTGTAATACACAGCGCCGTCGCTAAATTGAGTAAGCAGGTAAACTTCGTTAACTGGTATAGAATGAACAATGTTTTGGCCCTGTTCAATGGTAAATGCTGTTTGTGCACTGCTGTATCCAGTAAAACACATGTAATATAGCAGTACGGCAGAAAGATGTTTCATGGTAATTACAATATAATTGTAAGGTAACAAAAAATGTAACGCTATGCCAGGTGTTAGTAGCGATAAATATTTGGTTGGTTTGATGTTGTCAATCCCATTTTGCCTTCTTTAGTAAAGTAAATACACAGGCTTCATCAATTGATGAAGCCTGTGTATAAAAAACTGTAACCTTTTATTTTATATTTACTCAAACATCACTGATCTTCTTTCAATATTATCTCCCATTCTTGTTTCAAGTACATAGGTGCCTTTAGCAATTTTATTGCGCTGAATAAATATTTTTTGATTGCCCGGCTGTGCAATTTGTTCTGCCGTTTTGTAAACAATCCTTCCGGTAATGTCATACAACACTATTGCAATTTTTGAAGGTCTTGTGATGCCAAATGCAATCACTAATTCTTTTAAAACGGGATTTGGATAAACAATTAATTTTTCATTCACCTGCTCTGCCGGTACCGATGCATGTGCAGGCCTTGCTGCTGGCTGGCTTACAAAACCATTGTCGTACCATTTTTCGCCGCATACATTCAATAAGTCAGCAGTTTGGGGCGCTGTGTTATTGTTCACAACAATATTGGCACAACTTGCCCCGGTAATAGTGTATTTCCACCAACCATTGTTTTCAGTTACCATGTCAAAGCCGGGCCACGAAACGGGAACCACGGCAGGTGTTGGGTTCCAGTAATAAAGTTTTGGTGTGTTGCCCCATGCAGCAGGCCTTTTGAAATGAAGGATAACAGGGCACCTTGCGGCTGGCTCGGATGCAAGCCATCCATTATCATAATATTTTGTAGCGCCCACGTTTAAAAGGTCAGCAGTTTGCTTTCCTGCCCCATCATTAAAAATAATATTCACAGATGTAACATTTGCAAGGAATGTGTATTTGTACCAACCGTTGCAATCAACGGTCATATCAGCTCCAGGCCAGATGGAGCCTGTAAGGCTTCCTGCCGGCAATGCATTCCAGTAATGTATTTTCATACTGCTTGCCCAATCACCTGGCTTTTTTATATAAACAGTAAAACCTGTTGATGAAGAAACGTTTACCTGTTGTGTGGTGCTGTCTTTCCTGCTTTGGTTATCTGTTATTACAAGCTTAACTATATATGTGCCGGCAGCAGAATAAGTTGTTGATGAAGAAGAGCCAGTTGCAGTATTGCCATTACCAAAATTCCATACGTAATTAGAAATGCCATTGCATGATGTGGACGCAACAGCATTAACCGAAACATTTAATGGTGCTGTGCCGCTTGCAGGAGTTGCAGTAAAAATTGCTTTGGGCGAAAGTACAGGTGCAGTTGCCAGCCATCCGTTATCATAGTATGCTGTGCCGTTAGCAAACAGGTCGGCAGTTTGGTTGGTGCCACCATCATTAAATAATAGATTGATAGCAGCAATGTTGCTGAAATCCCATCTGTACCAGTCGCCGCATTCCTGTACCATATTACTGCCGGGCCAGATGCTTTGAGGAGCAGAGCCTGTAGGCACAGAATTCCAGAAATGTATTTTGGCAGCGCCCCATGCAGTTGGTTTTTTAAAATAAACAGAAAAATTCTTTACGGCATCAATATTGGCTGCCGTAATATTTTTATCAAGCAATACCCTGAATTCTCCCGGCTGCAGCGTTATGCTTTGCGATGTATTGGTATAATTATAAGTAGTGCCGGTGATATAATTTGTCCATGTGCCGGTATGCTGAAAAGTGATTGTTTTTGTTTTTGCAATTACATCAAAATTACCAATCACTGTTACATTCATTGCGCTGTTGTTAATTTGAAATAGCTTGAATGTATTGCAGCCCAAATCATACCCCGATGCAATATCTGCTGCAAACACATCGCTGTACCTGTTCTTTAATTTCATTACTGCAGAAACAACATTGTATAATTTTTTCCTGTCAGCATTTTGAAAATAATCCCAGCGGATTGGTTTTTTATCTGTGCGGCAGTTGGTGGTAACGGTTCCATTGCCGCACCTGTTGATGGAGAAATCGTAACCCAGTTCATAAAACTGCCAGATCATTTTTGGGCCTGTTATTAATAAATCAAAAGCCGATGCTGCCTGCATCCTGTTTAAACCTGTAGAAAGTGTTTTTACATTATAAGACCCGGAAGCATTGCCGTAAGTAATGTTTTTATACATCAGCCTTTCTTCATCATGGCTTTCAATATTGCCCATCCGCAGCGGCCTGCTGAAATTATTATTGTGCTTATAGTAAACCTGGCTTATATCCTGTTTGCAATTATCGTTGTAACCCATTGTGCATTCATTAAATTGTGCATCCAATCTGTGCCACGGTATCATGCCCTGTTTGTAATTCATAAATTCATTTTCTTCGCCCCATTCGCCAAGGTGTTCCAATATCACATAACTGTTAGGTGTTTTATTCCAGACTATATCGGCAATCCATTTAATATTGGCAACCCTTTCTGCATCATAAGCGCCCCAGGCTGCCACATTGCTGCCGGTATTTTTATTGGTAAACCCTTTACTCAAATCAAAACGGAAGCCATCTATCTTATATTCCGTTAACCAATATTCCAGTATGCGTTGAAAATAATAGCGGGTGGCAGTACTGCTGAAATTAAAATCAGCACCAAAGCCAAACGGATGAGGTGCTACAGTGTTAAACCATGGATTATTAGCTGCAGGCCTGTTGTTTGTTCCGTCCCAATACAAAGAAGCCAATGGAGAACTTCCCCAGGCATGGTTAAAAACAATATCCTGTATCACTGCAATGCCTCTTTTGTGGCACTCGTCAATAAATGCTTTCAGGTCAGTATCAGTACCATAATATTTATCTGGTGCGTTGAAAAAATTTGGATTGTAACCCCAGCTGTTATTACCGTCAAATTCATTAAAGGGCATCAGCTCAATAGCATTGATGCCAAGATTTTGTAAATAGTTCAATGTGTCTTTCAAAGTTTTCCAGCTATGCGTTGCCACAAAATCCCTTACTAATAATTCATACACCAACAATTTATTTTGTGCCGGCCTTGAATAGTTTTTTGTTGTCCATGTGTATGCCAGTTTTGCTGTTTGTATTACAGAAACATAACCTGTTGTTTTTCCAGTTGGGTATGGTTTTAAATTGGGGTACACAGTAAAGCCTGATACATCATTGATATATGGGTCATTGCCAGCATCCAGTATTTTTTCTGAATAAGGGTCAGCAATTTTTATTGTATTATCCACTACATATTGAAATGCATATTCAGTACCCGGGGTAAGGCCGCCTACTGTAAGCCAAAACTTTTGTCCGTCTGGCGCTATGTTCATTTCATAGCTGGTGCTTTGTACCCAGTTATTAAAATCACCAATCAACACCACTTTTGTTTTACCAGGTGCATGAAGTACTAATGTTACTGAAGTGTTGTCGCTGTTATAGTTAATTCCATCTTTTGCCCCTGCTGGTAAAGGCAATACTGCTGCATTTGCAAAACAGTTTATTAAGAGCAACAATAATAAAATGGTGAATGGCTTTTTCATAAGCAATGTATTGGTTTGGTTTGGCAATCTTCCATTTGTGTAAATTTTACACGTTATAAAAATAAGTATTTTCTTTAATACTCCAAAAGAATTTATAGGTGATTTAAGTTACAGTTAAGTGGGCCTTTATTCCTTCTTACATTTGTATATAAACTGAATCATCATGGGAAAGTTTCATGCTTCAATAAAATCTGCACACAAAGGGTTTATTGAAGAACAGCATATATTTTTTGTAGCTACAGCACCATTGAGTAAAGATAGTAGAGTGAACCTTTCACCAAAAGGACTCGATTGCTTTCGTGTGTTAAGCGAAAGCAAGGTGGCGTATATGGACCTCATCAGCAGCGGCAACGAGACATCTGCACACACTTTAGAAAATGGCCGGATCACTATCATGTTTTGTTCTTTTGAGTCAGCGCCAAATATTTTACGGCTCTATGGTAAAGGTCATGCCGTATTGCCCGGTACAGGTGAGTGGGAGCAATATGCTTCGCACTTTACTATCTATCCAAGCACAAGGCAAATAATTGTAGCCGAGATTGATTTGGTACAAACATCGTGTGGCTTTGGCGTGCCAATGTTTGAATTTACCGGTGACAGGGATATTCATTTTGAGTGGGCAGAGAAAAAGGGCGCTGATGGTTTGTATGAATATGTGCAGGAAAAGAATTTAAAAAGCCTTGATGGTTTGCCAACTGATATTGCACTGAAAACTTCCAATGATTAATTATGAGTGAAGACTTGCTGAAAAACTGGGAAAAAAAATCTGCCGAAAAGCAAAAGCAATACAAGCAGTATTTGCAACGGGCCAATAAAAATGCAGTATTAAAAGCTTTACCCGATCTGCATGAAGAAGCCTTTAGCAAAATTGATTGCCTGCAATGTGGTAACTGCTGCAAAGGTTATTCTCCACGTTTTAAAACACCCGATATAAAACGCATTGCCAAACATTTAAAAATGAAAGACGGCGATTTGATAAACCAGTATTTAAGAGTAGATGCAGATGGTGATTATGTAATGCGGAGTTCGCCTTGTTCTTTTTTAGGAGAAGATAATTACTGCAGCATTTATGAAGTGCGTCCGTCAGATTGTGAACGCTTTCCTTACACTGATGAAGATGTAATCTTAAAAAGGCCGAATCTCACTTTAAAGAATTCAACCTTTTGCCCGGCTGTGTATTATGTGTTGGAAAAACTGATGGCTGCAGGCAAAGCATAAAAAAATAAAACTGGTTGCAGTATTTTTTTATTGCACTTAATTCATTTGTAACATTATTTAAAAGCAATCCAGGAAGAAAATAATTGAATTGTGATGGGATAGTTTTTCCTGTTCAGCATTATATTTTGCCTATTCAGTAAGGTTCATTATACACACCACATAATTCTTTTCATCTTCGGAGTACAAATTATCAAAAGATAATTCATTCACTTCCGTTTCCCTTCATTATAAAATTAAAAATCACTATTATGAAAAAGAGCTTAATTGCCCTTGCTGGCATTGTATTGTTTACACTTTTTCAGACACAGCTAAAGGCGCAAAATTTTAAAGAGGCAGTGGATTTGTCGCATGCAGGTAAATATACCGCTGCAGAAAAAATTTTTATAAAACTGATTGCAGCAGACAGCAGGAATGCAAGCCTGTTAATTGCCAGTGGGTTTAACAATGCATGGGGTAATGAGTATTCCGCTGCAAAGCAACGTTTTTCAAAAGCACTGGAACTGGAACCCGGTAATACAGATGCTGCAAAAGGCATGGCCTATACTTATTTGTACGAAGGCAGTTTTTTTAAAGCCACTGCTGCATTTGAAAAATTAATTGTAAGCAATCCTGCTTCGGAAGAATTTCACATGGCAGCAGGCCTTGCATACATGAACATGCAGAAAAGGGGTAGGGCAGCATTGCATTTTAAAAAAGTGCTGCAGGTAAACAGTAAAAACGAAGAAGCCAGGCAATATCTTACCGAAATCAATACAACAACGGGTGTTATAGAAATTGGAGGGCTTGCTGGTATGAGTGGTTCTGGCGGCCAAACTAAATTTGGTTTGCGGCAACTACAGTTAAGTTACCAGTTTAATCCAGAGAACCTGCTCTTTGTCCGTTATGATAATTCGCTTTCGCTTGATAATTTTTTTCTGCTTAAAAATAATTACAATGTTAATGCACTTAGTGCCGGTGTGTATTCAAAATGGAATAAGTATATCGGGTCAAAATTTGAGTTTGGCCAGCGGAATTTGCCAGATGGTGTTAAACAAAACCTGTGGCAAACCGAACAGGTAATTTTTCTTCCTAAAAAATATGTTTTAAAGTTTGGCGGATCACTTATTACGTCCAATCTTTTAGAAAGGGAGTGGATGGCCATGACAAGTATTGCAATACCTGCAACGGATAAAGTGCTGATTGAGCCCCACTATTATTTTATTAAGCGACAAAGTTCGGAACACCGTGGCGTACTCAATGTAAGCTATCACTTTAATCCACACAATGATGTTGGTTTTGGGATGTTTGCCGGTTCTGAAAACAACACCGCACTAAAAATAAACAATACTGTTGCCGGTGGCTATATCTATTCTAATTTTTCCATAAAAGGGCCCTTCTGCGCTACAGCACTGCTCCGCTACGAAAAAGATGCAGCCGGAAGCAGGGATGCTTTTATAGCCGCTGCTGGTTTAAAGTACCGCATTAACACCAAAAAAAATCACCTGTAAAAATTAATGTTATGAACTCCTCCAATTTTGCAACAAAAAAATCAACGCCGCAGTTGTTTAAAAACAATTGTAATGAGTGTGATGTAAATGATAAATTATTTGTTGCCCCCAAACAAAAAATAATTAAGCAGCCACGTAAAAGCCTTTATGTATTTGTTTTTGCTGCCTGGCTTTTTTGCATACTGTGGTTTGAGCCACGGCTGCTACAGCTTTTGCCAATTGCAAAATCAACAGGTGGATGGTTTGCAATACTGTTGTTTATTGTGTTTATAAATATTGCATGGCTGTACGGCTTATACAATCTTTCTATAGTAGGGTTTGCAGTTTACTATAAACATTTCAAAAAGAAAAGGGGTGCATCCATTCCGCTTACCAGCACGCCTGCAGTTGCGTTACTGTACACCACCTGTAATGACTTTGAAGAGGCCAGTGTTGTTTCCTGCATAAAACAGGACTACAGTAATTACACAGTGTATATACTTGACGACAGCAACCAGGAAGAAAGTAAAAAACAGGTGGATGAATTTGCTGCACAACATGCAGCAT
Source organism: uncultured Chitinophagaceae bacterium (assembly GCA_963814445.1). Lineage (GTDB taxonomy): Bacteria > Bacteroidota > Bacteroidia > Chitinophagales > Chitinophagaceae > Ferruginibacter. The sequence continues at coordinate 46,118 of CAWFCU010000024.1, read as the reverse complement.
TGGTAAAAGTAATACGCCGCAGCAACAGGCATGCTTATAAAGCCGGCAACTTAAATAATGCATTGAGTTTTTTAAAGGAAAAATACTTTGCCATTGCAGATGCAGATGAAATTTTGCCAGCAGATTTTTTATCAAAAACTGTTGCTGTAATGGAGGCTGATGAAACTTGTGCTTTTGTACAGGCTAATCACAGGGCAAACCCCAGTGCAAAAAGTAACCTTGCAAAAGCTTTGGGAGTGGGTATTGATATTCATTGGGAGTGGTACCAGCCATTGCGTAATGAATATGGTTTTGTAATGTTTTTAGGACACGGCGCTTTATTGCGTAAAGAATGCTGGGACAAAACCGGCGGTTTCCCCGAAATTGTAAGCGAAGACCTGGGCTTTGCCATAAGGGCAAGAGAGCTTGGGTACCGTGGTTATTTTTTAGAAGACGTTATATGCTATGAAGACTTTCCTGAAACAGTAAGGGCTTTCAGGATTAGGCACATGAAATGGACAAGGGGCACCAGCGAATTTTTAAGCCAGGAATTTGTGCGCCTTATAAAAGCAAAAAAAATAACTTGGCAGGAAAAAATGGATATACTCTTTCCTACTCTAAACCTTCCGCTTACGCTGCTGTTCTTTTGTTTTATGATTAATGCAAACCTCGTATTGCCATATTTATTTGGTGTAAGGCAGCCCATCACTTTTGTAAACAGCGGTGCAGAATCAGTTGTAAATATAGTAAGACTTGATAATGGCTTTGGGGTAATAAACAGCCCTGACTTTTATCTCATTACACTGCTTACATTTTTATCTCCGGTGTTATGCTTTATCATTGCATTGGCAAATAAGCCGGTTAAACTGTTTAAGTTTTTATCGCACAGTACAGCATTGTATGCAGCACTCAGCCCGCTTTCCTCTATTGGTGTAATTGGGTATTTTATTACAGGCAAAGCTTCCTTTTTAGTTACCGGCGAAAAGAAAAATTCATTGCAACCAGTACCTGTAATAAAAAATCAGGTGTTTGGAATTCCTTTCATGCAGTCAGTTGCCCGTTTTTTTAATAACAGCCATCCCGATCAAAAGGGAGTAAGGTATTTTGAAATTTTTACAGGTGTTTTATTTGGAGTAATTAGTATTTTAATGTTTCAAATTTCATTTCTTGGTTTGTGCTTTGCATTTATTTTACTGCCTGTAATGCACAGGCTCGGTTGGGAAAACAAGCTTGTTAAAGTGCTTGTGTATGTTCCTTTTATATTAATATTGATTGGGCTGATGCTGGCAACACTAGATTTAGCAGGCATGCAATCCACTTTTTTTGGCTATGGGTTTCACTTTTAATAAATTTTACAAAAAAATATTATAGCGTTAGCGGCTACAAAAAAAATATAACAGTTTGCCCCATGAATATGCACCGCATTGCGAATATTGCAAATGATTTACCAGAAATGTTTTTCATCTTGTATATGATAGACGCTGCAATTTTTATTGCCATGCCTTTAAAGGCATGGCAATAAAAATAAAAAATAACCGAACAATTCCTAGTATTCCAGTTTTTTTAAGGATGGTGCTTTAAACCAGGTAATACATACAACCAGTATCGTCATACAACCGCCAAATACAACTGATGGTACATTGCCCATCAATTTGGCAGCCACACCACTTTCAAACTGGCCAATTTCATTGGAAGAATTAATGAACATAGAATTTACACTCATTACACGGCCACGAAGTTCATCCGGAGTTTTTAACTGCATAATATTTCCTCTTACAACAACACTTAAGCCATCGAGTACACCACTCAGCAGTAAAGCAATAAAAGAAAGCCAATACCATTTTGATATGCCGAAAAGAATGATACAGGCACCAAAGCCAGCTACAGCAAATAATAATTTAATGCCTTGTTTTCTTTTCATGGGGTAGATGGTAAGTAATGTTACCATTATGATTGCCCCAATATCTGTTGCAGCATTTAACCATCCAAAACCAATGGGGCCTACCTTCAGAATATCCTTTGCATACACCGGCACCAATGCCACTGCACCGCCAAAAAGAACAGCAAACAGATCAAGCGAAATAGCAGCCAGTACATCTTTTGTTTTAAAAACAAATTGCAATCCTTCCATCACAGCTTCTAATGTTTTCTTTTCTCCACTTATGCCGGGAGGTTTTGATTGTAGCTGGTATAAAAAGGCAAAGCCTGTAATAATTAAACTCACTACAACAATAAAAGTTCCGGTAACATGCAGCCATGCAATAAGAAAACCGGCAACGGCATGGCCGGTAATGCTTGCCACAAGCCAACTGGTGGAACTTAGTTGCGATGCTGGTATAAGCATTTCCCTTGGAACAATAGAAGCAACGATGGAACTGAATGTGGGGCCGGAAAAGGATCTGATTATTCCTGTAAAAAAAATGATGATGTATATGAAAATAACGGTGACTTTTGTTGAAAAGGATTGTTGAAACCAACCCGAAGATGTACTCAGTAGTATTGCGGAGCAGATTGCAAAAAGTACCACACATCGTAATAATAATTTTCTCTTATCACTTTTGTCAACCACATACCCGGCATATAATGCAAAACCAATTGCCGGTATAGCTTCGGCAAGCCCTATCATTCCTATGTTAAAAGCATCATGTGTAAGTTCATACATCCACCAGATAAGAAGTGTACCCATCATCCTTAATCCCATGATAAAAGCAAAGCGGCCCAGTATAAAATTTCTGAATTCAGTTATCTGTAAAGCCTGGAAAGGGGAGGTATTCAATTTATTTTTATTAATGAAACACAAAGGTAAAAACTAACTTCCTGAAATTAAGTTGAGCATAAATTGTTTTACGCAAATGGTAAATGCAGTTTAATTATGGCAAAGTAAGATAGTATTGACCTTCCTCGTAATCTTTGTCCAGTGCATCAGTAATTATCTTCACATGCTCAGGGTTGCCAATAAAATCAGCATTGGAGGCATCAACAAACAAAGTTTTAATATTATGCTGCTTTATGTATTGTGTGTACGTTTCCTGTAGTTGAAAAAGATAATCACTTGGGATATTCTGTTCATACAGCCTGTTACGCTTTTTAATATTTTCTTTCAACCGGTTTACAGGCGTATGCAGGTATATTAGAATTTCAGGTTGCAGTATTTGTGGATTAATGATATCAAACAATTTTTGATACAGCCTGAATTCATCATCCATTAAATTCACTTTGGCAAACAAAAGGCATTTGGTAAACAGGTAATCCGAAACAGTAATGCTGTGAAACATATCATTCGTCTGTAGCAGATCTTTTAGTTGCTTGTACCTTTCGGCCATAAAGAACAATTCAACCGGGAAGGCGTATTGCTGTGGGTTTTCGTAAAATTTTGGCAGAAAAGGGTTGTCGGCAAATTCTTCCAGTATCAACCTGGCATTGTAATGTGTGCTGAGTATATTGGCCAATGTGGTTTTGCCTGCGCCGATGTTCCCTTCTATTGTTACAAAATTGTACTTCATAATTTACCAACCGCAAAATAAAGGGAAACAGCAGCAGGATAATCAAAATTTTTTCACATCTAAATCATCTTTGCAGTTTTTAAGTAAATGGTGGATGCTTTGTTGAAAAACAGGATGTTTAAAATTTGGCGATAGCTCATTAAGAGGTATTAAAACAAAGCGGCGGTTTTGTATTTGGGGATGCGGAACAGAAAGGTTCGGTTCCTGAATAATGTCTTTATTGAAAAACAGGATGTCAATATCAATTATTCGTGGAGCATTTTTCACTGTACGTACACGACCCATTTGTTTTTCAATAGAAAGGATAGAGCTGATAGTTTGCCGGGCACTGAGTTTTGTTTCAACAACAATTACCTGGTTTAAAAAATCTGGCTGGTTGGTATTGCCCCATGCAGCCGTTACATATAATTTTGATTGGCGTGTTATGTTACCAATGTTTTTTTTGATGATTTGTATAGCAGTGGCAAGCTGTTGCCGGCTCTTGCTCATATTACTGCCCAGTAGTAAGTATGTCTTATTCATTACAAAGAGAATAGCCTTTCATCTGGCCAGAATGATTTTGTTTTAATGATTTTCACTTTTTTAAAATCAGGGTGCAAAGGGTTTATCAAAAAATTATATTCTTCATTTATTACAGAAGAAGGCACTTTTAATATAAGAGAATTTTTTTGTTTGCCGAATTCGTCTCCAATAAATTTTGTGTATAAAGAATCTTCTTTCCAGCCCTGTTTAAGTTTTGCAAGCTTTATTTCACTTATTGTTACTTCATCAGGCAATTGAATAAATAGTAATTCCAGCTCAATACTATAATCGTTAAAATGTGTATTTACAAGCATCTCTAATACTGCCAACGAAATATGTTCAGCTGTATAAAGAATAGCCGTGCCTTTGCTATTCCATCTTGCACCGCTTTTTTTTGCCCCGCTGCCAGAAATATCGTTGCTGTAAAGTGTATTACTTATTCTGTAAACTATCATGCAAAGAGGCCGTGTTGTATCCTGTGCAATTGGGTTAATACTTTTTCAATGCCATCGTATGTGGTAAGGGATTCTAAAGACAAATTGCCTTCCAGCATGTACGGATCTCTTTTTATCCAGGTATAAAATTTTTCTACGCTTCCAAAAGTTATTTTTCCTTCTTTTAATACCTTGTCTATTTGCATGGCTCTTTCGGCATTAATAGGGGCAAAGCTCCCATTGCTTTTGGCATAGCGCTGCAGGGTGCGTTCGCTAACATGAAGCATAATGGCCCATTCGGCTTGTGTAAACGGTGCTTTATCGGCAATTTTTTTAAATTCGTTGTAAGTAAAATCTTTTAAAGAAGGTATAGTCTTAAAGCTTCTCATATAGGGCACAGGAGGTTCATTAAGCGTAGAACCTGCATTTTCTTCTTCTTGAGTGTACGGTATTATTTTTTTCCTGGGAATTGCTTTCTTCCTTTTCATATCCGTCGTTTGTCCACAAATTTACGACACTTGTCCTGGATTAAAAAATTTTTTCCCATCTTTTTTCCAAATAGATTTGCGCCCAAATAAAGGATGGTATGAAGCAGTATAGCCAGGCAAAAGCTACAATGGCAATAACAAAGGCAAGCCTTAAGGCAATGTTCCGCAGCCCTCAATCTGTCTTCTTTAGTATTTTTTTTCCCATTGTATTGATTGTGATTTTTGGAGCATTAAGTGGCGGTGGTTCTTTTAGTACAGATATTGCATTTGATAAGAATTCTGACACAGCCAATATCGTTTACCAGGTTTTAAAAGGCAACCCTGTTTTAAATGAAAGGGTTGCCAGCCAGGATTCGCTGGTTGAGATGATGAAAAAAGGACAGATAACAGCGTTGGTAAGTGTGCATCAAACTTCGGCCCGGGGCGAAAAAGAAAAGTATAGCATACATGTACAATCATCATCGGCCAACCAACGGGAATTGCCGGCACTGTTGTCCGTAATAAAAGGCACTACTGCACAAATTGAAAGTAGCCTGGAAACAGAAGGATCATTTGTAAATGTTACTACTGAAGAAGTAAAAGGCAGGGAGTATAAACTAATAGATTTTTATTTGCCGGGTATGATTGGCTTTTCGATGATTGGCTCCGCTGTTTTTGGTGTGGCATTTTTATTTTTCAATCTAAGGGAAACACTTGTTTTAAAAAGATTGTATGCTTCGCCGGTTAAAAGGCTCAACATCATCTTCGCTGAAACATTTGCAAGGGTTATTTTTCAAATTGTAACTGTAATTGTCTTAATTCTTTTTGGAAAATTCTTTTATGATTTTCACCTGGCAAATGGCTTTATTACTTTTCTTGAAATGATTGTGGTTTGTTTACTTGCCTTGATCGTTTTTATGGGAGCTGGATTTGTTATAAGCAGTGTGTCAAAAAATCAAAATGTTATTCCCATTTATTCCAACCTCTTCATGTTTCCACAATATTTTTTATCAGGTACATTTTTTCCGAAAGGAGCATTACCTAAAAGTATTAACTGGTTGGTAGAGTCCCTTCCTTTAACCGCACTGAATGATGCACTAAGAAAAATATCCTTTGAAGGTGCAGGCTTACTGGCTGCAGGAAAACAAATAGGTATTTTAGCTATTTGGGGTGTGATTGTTTATTTAATTGCAGGAAAAGTTTTTAAATGGGAATAATATGCGTTTAATAAAGGCATTTTTAATAGGCGCTACAGGCCTTTTTATTTTTATTACACTTTTATCTTTACTGATACCTGCAAATCCAAGGGTGTCAAGAACTGTTATTATCAGCTCTTCAGCAAAAGAAAAAGTAATGGAACAGGTATCTAATTTTGAAAATTGGAAAAACTGGCAACCGCTATTTTCATCCGATTCTGCTAAAGTGTTATTTGGAAAGATTGCAGAAGGTGAAGACGCTATCTGTAGTATTGAATATCACGGTAAAGTAACCAACCTTAAAATAATGAAAACAGATTCTGCATCTGTAACATTCTCACTAAAGGCAGATGGAGAAAACGATATTACCAATCAAATCATTCTTTCGTCATTGCATCCATTGCAACAAACAAGGGTTGACTGGATAGCCACCACACAGCTTCGCTGGTATCCATGGGAAAAATTTTACGCCATCTTTATCGACAAACTTACAGGCCCAGGTTATGAAGCATCACTGAATGGCTTAAAACAGTTTGTCGAATCACATTAAGTCCGTCAATTCTTTTTTCTCCGTTGTGCAACGGTTATCTTTAAACTATTGTCAGCCATACCAGGACGATGGACCAACGCCAACTTGTAAAAGACTGTATCAGGCAAAAGCCTGCGGCACAGGAGCAACTGTATAAGCAGTACGCACCTGTGATGCTGGGTGTTTGTTACCGCTATACCAAATCGGTGCATGATGCAGAGGATATACTACAGGAAGGTTTTGTAAAAGTGTTTCATTACCTAAAGGATTACAATGCTACCGGCGAATTGGGGGCATGGATACGAAGGATAATGGTAAATACAGCATTAAATTTCCTGAAAAAAAATAAAAAATACCGTACTGAAATGGTTTTTACAGAAGCGCCGCTGCACCCGGTAACAGACCTTAACCCACAGGTAAATTTAGATGCAAAGGAACTGGCAGAGCTCATAAGGCAGTTGCCAACAGGTTTTCAAACAATTTTTAATCTGTATGCTATCGAGGGTTATACCCATATGGAAATTGGCCAAATGCTTGGTATAAGTGATGGCACATCAAAGTCGCAATACGCAAGGGCAAGATATTTATTAATGGAGTGGATAGAAAAGTACTCATCACCATCTAAACAGCAACATTATGCAGGAAAATGAATTTGAAAAGAAGTTGCAGAAAAAAATGGAGGCATTGCAGGTGCAACCAACAGGAGAAGTGTGGGAAAAAATAAAAACACAAGTGGCACAAAAAAAGCGCAGGCGGAGTTTTGCTTTCTTCTTTTTACTAATGGGTTTACTGGTAGCAGGTGTATTATTTAGTGGCCAATTAAATTGGTTCAATAAGAATAAAGAATCAGTAACTACAGGAAACAATACTGCAGAAAAACAAAAATTGACTGAACAAATAGTTGAAGCTGATGCCGCACAGTCAAAAACAATTGCAGTAAATCCTTTATCAAATCAAGATGAAAATGATGGTTCTGAAAATAGCAACATCATTTCTGAAAAGCAGGATGAAGCAAAGATGAATGGTGATAATGCAAAAAAAATTTCAGTTAATTCAGTTGCAACAGCAGTTACTGCTAAAGATGAATTAAAACAACCTGTACGCCTGAAACGAAAAACGAAAGAAGGAGTAAAAACAAAAGTGGTAAATGCTGAGCCGGTTGAAGAAGATGGTGAAAAGGAGATGCTTGTGGTACAATTACCGGAAGATAAAATGCAAGAATTAACAGCATCTGTAAGAAGAACGAATGATGAGAAACCTGAAGTAGTAAAAGAACCGGCTACAAATGAAATTGCAACTGTAGAAAAGAAAGAAGTACAGATAAACACGGAACCAACTCAACCTGTAAAAGCAAAAACAGCAGAAGAAAAAAGCAAAAAGAAAAAATGGGGTTTAGCAATTAATGTTTCAGGGGGAATATCTGCTGCAAGCTATAACAATACCAATAAAAATGTGGCTTTCACGGCTGATGGCCTTAACAGTAATCCTGGCACAGGTGTGCCAACTGCCAATGCAAATACTTATTACCCATCTGCAGCAAAGCAAGGTTTTGCGTTTACTGCAGGCATACAGGTTTATAGAAGGCTATCAAATACTGTAAAACTTACCAGTGGCTTTCAATACCAGTTTTATTCCACTTCTCAAAAAACAGGTAGTAATATCAATTCGCAAGCTTTCCCGGTAAGAACACTTAGTTATGGCAACGGCAATACATTTCACAACCGGTATCATTACGTTTCGTTGCCAGTTGGTTTATCCGTTGCGCTTTTCAATATTGGCAAAAAAGAGGTTTGTGCAGATGCAGGCATAAATTTTTCAAGGCTGCTAAAAACAAATGCACTTGCTTTTGATACAGCCAACGGGTATTATTATAATAACAAGGCAATGTTTAATAAAAATTTTGTTGGATTATCGGCATCGGTGGCGATAAACCTTGCAGGAAAAAACAAGCCGGCATTATATATAGGGCCACAGTTTTATTACAATATTACACCGCTCACAGGCGAGGGAATGTATGCCAATACCCATAGCCGCTATATTGGTATCATGATGCGTAAAAACTTGTGGAAGTAAATTGCAATTAAGAACGGGATTTAAAGTTTAGCTATTTTATAAATTTCAGGTTGCGTTTTATGCCCTCAAACCTGGTACGCTTCAATGGAGAGTGTTTAAAGATCATTTTAAAACTCTCTTCTGTCAGCTCTTCCCAGTCGTTGGATGTAAAATTTAGTATTTGTGGTAATGGCGCAAATGCTGTTTCATTATGTGGTTTACTAAAGCGGTTCCAGGGGCACACATCCTGGCACACATCACAACCAAACATCCAGTTGTCAAATTTTCCCTCCATGTTTCCTGGAATAAGTGCATCTTTTAATTCAATGGTAAAATAACTGATACACCTGCTGCCATCAATTACTTTGTCCGGCAGTATAGCTTCTGTGGGGCAATTATCAATACAACGGGTACAACTGCCGCAATAATCTTTGGCATTTGGGTTATCGTAATCCAACTCTATATCTGCTATAAGAGTAGCAATAAAAAAATAACTGCCTCTTGTTTTATTTATAAGATTACCATTTTTGCCAACCCAGCCCAAACCGCTTTTTTGTGCCCAGGCTCTTTCCAGCACGGGGGCACTATCAACAAAACCACGGCCATGTATTTCTCCCACTTCTTCTTTTATCAATGTAATAAAATTGTTCAGTTTCTCCCTTATCACTTCATGGTAATCATTTCCATAGGCATACTTTGCAATTTTAGGTGTTCCTTCATTTTGAAATTGCTGTGGGTAATAATTCATGAGCAGTGTAATTACTGATTTGGCACCGGGAACTAATTTGCATGGATCAGTTCGAAGGTCAAAATAATTTTCCATGTACCTCATGTTGCCATGCATTCCTTTATTAAGCCATTGTTCCAGCCGCCTTGCATCATCATCTAACTTTTCTGCTTTTGCTATGCCGCAATAATCAAAGCCAAGTTGGGCAGCCAGCTTTTTCACCAGCAACGTGTTTATATTTTTTACTGTGTTCAAATTTTCTTCTATATTAGTGGCGCCAAAATAGCTTAATAACCTTAAACCCTTATTGCATGAGAAAGTCGCATTACCTCTGTATTAGTGTAATTTTTTTTTTATTTTTTACTGCCAAAGTTTCTGCACAGGACAAAGTACCGATAAAATTTGGAAAGGTAGGTTTGCAGGACTTTGATGTTAACTACCAGGCAATTGATTCCTCTGCGGATGCAGTAGTGGTGGCAGATGTGGGCACTTCTGTTTTTGAAGGCAACACAAAGGGATGGTTTTCTATCAAGTTTCAACGAAAAACAAGAATTAAGATCATAAACCGGAACGGCCTTGATGCTGCCAATATAGAAATACCATTATATACAGATGGTAATTCTGAAGAAAAACTGTCGGGCCTTAAAGCCTATACCTATAATATTGAGGGAGGAAAAGTGATAGAAACAAAGTTAGACGGGGGCTCTGTGTTTAAAGATAAAATAAGCAAGAAGCTGGTGGTGCAAAAATTCACCATGCCTGCCGCTAAAGAAGGATCTATCGTTGAGTTTTCTTATACCGTTACATCCGATTTTATTTTTAATCTTCAGCCCTGGGAATTCCAGGGAAAATACCCAAGGCTCTGGAGTGAATATGAAGTGGAGATACCGGAATATTTCAGGTATGTGTTTTTGTCGCAGGGCTCCAAAGACTTTTTTATAAAAAAATCATCAGATGCTTTTGGAAACTGGTCGGTATTGGTTGGTGCCAATTCAACATCCTCTTCTCAAATGATACCATTAAGTGGCACTATTACTGTAAACAGGTGGGTAATGAAAGATATAGTTTCTATAAAGGAAGAATCTTTTACATCTTCCATTGATAACTATATTACCAAAGTTCAATTTCAGATGGCAAGCATACAATTGCCAAACAGGCCGGTTGAGTATGTAATGAATAACTGGGAGAAAACAGCAGAGGACATGATGAAAGATGAGCAGTTTGGAGAAGGTTTGTATCGTGCCAACAACTGGCTTGATGATGAAATGAAAATGATAACGGCAGGGTTGACAAGTAAGCTTGATAAAGCACATGCTGTTTACAATTTTGTAAAAAACAATTTTACTAACTCCACTGGTAATGGAATGTGGGCACGTAACACTTTAAAATCTGTATTCAAATCAAAAAATGGCAACGTGGCAGAAATAAACCTGTTGCTTACAGCCATGCTGCAGCATGAAGACATTGATGCAAAGCCGGTAATTCTAAGTACAAAAAGCCATGGCTACACAAACGAAATGTATCCAATATTAGAAAGGTATAACTATGTAGTAAGCCTTTTGGAAATTGAAGGCAACAGGTATTATTTAGATGCAGCCAATCCTACGCTTGGTTTTGGTGTGATGCATTGGAAATGTTATAATGGCCATGCAAGGGTGATTGAAAAAAATACAGCAACACCTGTATATTTTGATGCAGATTCATTGAGAGAAACAAAAATGACAAGTGTATTTATTATTAATAATAACAATAAATGGGCAGGTACTTATAACAGTACGCCTGGTATGTATGAATCCATTTCATTAAAGGAAGATATAAAAGAGAAAGGCCAGGAAGCATATTTTAAGAAGATCAGCGCTGGCTTTGGAACAGATATGAGCATTAGCAACACTGCTGTAGATTCTTTAAATGCTGATTCAAAACCGGTAACCATTCACTATGATTTTGAGTTAAAAAATGCCGGAGAGGAAGATATCATTTACTTTAATCCAATGATGGGGGATATTTATAAAGAAAATCCTTTTAAATCAGCCGAAAGGCATTACCCGGTAGAAATGCCATACGCAATGGATGATGTGTATATTGCCAATATTGAAGTGCCTAAAGGGTACGAAGTGGATGAACTGCCAAAATCTGCAAGGGTAAATTTTAATGAAACAGAAGGAATGTTTGAATACATGGTGGGAAGAGATGGAGAAAATATTCAGTTGAGGTGCAGGATAAAACTGGCAAAGGCCTTTTTTCAACCAGATGATTACGAATCCTTGAGAGAGTTTTTTGGCTATATCGTTAAAAAGCAATCGGAGCAGATTGTTTTTAAAAAGAAGAAATAGGTATATGAGAAAAATACTCTTTTTTATTGCATTGATACAGGCAAGCTTGTATGTGTTTGCTATAGACGGCGAATATGCCGTAAGCAAAATTGATTCTTCGCTGCTTAAAAACGCACATGCAGTAAAGCGGTTTGAAGAAATACAATTTACAGTACACAATTTAGAAAAAGCCATATTTACTCATGTATATGTAATAACTATACTGGATGAAAAAGGAGATGAGTTTGCTGATTTTGTTGAAGGGTATGATAAACTGCAATCAATAGAATCGGTGGAAGGCACATTGTATGATGCCAAAGGAATTAAAATTAAATCGCTTAAAAAATCAGACCTGCAGGACAAAAGTGCAACAGGTGATAATAATCTTGCTGATGACAACAGGCTTAAATACCACAACTTTTATTACAGGGTGTATCCTTACACTATCAGGTACCAGGTGGAACTAAAATATAACTACACCATGTTTTATCCACGGTGGCTTCCTGTTGGCAATGAATTTGTTTCTGTTGAATATAGTTCTATGAATATTAAAGTGCCGGATGGTATTGAGTTCAGGCATAAGGCTATGAATTTTTCAGGCAGCCCAGCTGTTACCACTGATAAAGGTTATAAAAGTTACAAATGGGAACTCAAAAATTTTGCCGCAGTAGAAGATGAGTATAAATCGCCATCATGGTTAGAGATGGTGCCCGTTGTTGCATTTGCGCCGGTACAATTCCAGATTGAGGATTACGCTGGTAATATGAGTAACTGGCAGGATTATGGAAAGTTTGTGTACGCACTAAAGGCAAACCGGGATAACCTTCCTGATAACATCAAACAAACTGTTCACCAATTGACAGATGGGCTTACTGATCCCCGCCAGAAAATTGCGAAGCTGTATAAATTTTTGCAGGAGAACACACGTTATATAAGCATACAATTGGGCATTGGCGGGTGGCAGCCTTTTGATGCGTCGTATGTAGCCGGGAAAAAATATGGCGATTGCAAAGCATTATCAAATTATATGTATGCTTTATTAAAAGAAGCTGGTATACCGTCAAATTATACATTGGTAAAAGCATTGTCGGGCAACAAATTTTTTATGCCTGATTTTCCTTCTTCACAATTTAACCATGTGATATTGTCGGTGCCTTTACAAAATGATACAGTCTGGCTTGAGTGTACCAGTCAAACTTTACCTGCCGGTTATTTAAGCGATCATACAGATGACCGCTATGTTTTATTGATTGATGAAAACGGTGGTAAATTAGTGCGTACACCAAAATATGGCCTTAATGAAAACCTGGAGGTGAGAAAGGTAACTGTTGTAATTGATGAAACAGGCAATGCTTCCATTACAGCCGATAATACATACAGGGCTTTGCAACAAGACCGGCTGCATGGAATGATAAACGGCTTGTCAAAAGAAAAAGTGAAAGAACTGCTTAATGAGCAATTGGATATTCCCAGTTATGATATCAGTTCATACAATTATACTGAAGACGGCTCTTCATTACCGGTAGTTTCAGAAAAGTTGCAGCTTACTGCACCTAACTATGCGTCTGTAACAGGTAAGCGTTTGTTTATTGTTCCTAATATTTTTACAAGGCTTCACCATAAGCCAACACCTGACGACAACCGGAAGTTTGATGTGGAAGAAAGGCTTGAATACAGGGATATAGACACGGTGGAAATTAAGATCCCGGAAGGTTACAAAGAGGAAAGCTTACCCAAAGCGTTGGCATTGGTAACCAGGTATGGAAAGTATAACGCCACAGTGACAATAAAAGACGGTAAAATAATTTATCACCGCCTCATGGAACAATACAGCGGCCGATTTGCTGCAAGTGAATATGCAGAGTATGTAAAGTTTTTTGAGCAGGTGTATAAAGCAGACCGTTCAAAGATTGTATTGGTGAAAAATTAACTTCTTCTTTACGGTCGGCACCAAAGGTCAGACCGGGTTTTACTCCTGAAATATTATCAGTATTTCTTTTATCAATCTGCACTTGCGGCAGGTGAAGTTACTTTTATACGCCATAATTGCTGAATTTCTTTTTTGGAGTATCATTTGATAATAGGGTTTAAAGTTATTTTATTTTGTATTACAGGCAGTTGTACGTACCTCAATTTCATTGGCGTCGCACTCTTCTACTTTGTATCATTACTGAACAAATAACAATTAAACCATGCAGCCATTTAACTATTAGCAAATAACAATTAACTAATCAAAATATGAACTTAAATAATTTCACCATCAAAGCGCAGGAAGCCATTGCTCAATCGCAGCAATTGGCTTTCAATAACCAGAACCCAAATATTGAAACAGAGCATTTGCTCAAAGCATTGTTGACGGAGGATGATTCTGCAATAGAATTTTTATTGAAGAAAAATAATGTGAACGTTTCATTTGTTGAAAACAAAATTGATGAAGCAATTAATAAGCTTCCTAAATCACAAAGCGGCGAACCTGCACAAACGGTAAGCCGTGATATGAATACTGTGATGCTGAAAGCAACGGCATCACTCAAAAGTTTTGGCGATGAGTTTGTAAGTGTGGAGCATTTGCTGTTGGCAATGCTGCAGGTAAACGACAACAGCGCAAAACTGTTAAAAGATGCAGGCCTTACTGAAAAAGGTTTGATTACAGCAATAAAAGATTTCGCAAAGGTTCTACTATCTCCTCTCAAACACAGGAAACACAAACCAATGCATTAAATAAATATGCAAAGAACCTGAATGAAATGGCAAGGAACGGAAAACTTGACCCGGTGATTGGCCGTGATGAAGAGATAAGAAGGACACTGCATATTTTATCAAGAAGAACAAAGAACAATCCAATTTTAGTTGGTGAGCCTGGCGTAGGTAAAACAGCCATCGCCGAAGGTTTGGCCATGCGTATTGTAAATGGTGATGTGCCGGAGAATTTAAAATCAAAAGTTATTTATGCATTGGATATGGGGCAATTGATTGCTGGTGCAAATATAAAGGTGAGTTTGAAGAAAGATTAAAGGCTGTAGTAAAAGAAGTAAGTGGCAGCGATGGGCAAATAATTTTGTTTATAGATGAGATACATACATTGGTTGGTGCCGGTGGCGGCGATGGAGCCATGGATGCAGCCAATATTTTAAAGCCTGCATTGGCAAGAGGCGAATTAAGAGCAGTTGGTGCAACAACACTCAATGAGTATCAAAAATTCTTTGAAAAAGATAAAGCATTGGAAAGGCGTTTTCAAAAAGTATTGATTGATGAACCTTCGGTTGAAGATGCGGTTTCAATTCTTCGTGGATTGAAAGACAGGTATGAAACCTATCATCATGTTTTAATAAAAGATGAAGCCATCATTGCAGCAGTTGAATTATCACACCGCTATATCACCGACAGGTTTTTACCAGATAAAGCAATTGACCTGATTGATGAAAGTGCTGCCAAGCTTCGGCTTGAAATGAATTCAATGCCGGAAGAATTAGATAAACTGGAAAGGCAGATACGCCAGTTAGAAATTGAAAGAGAAGCAATCAAAAGAGAGAATGATGATGTAAAGTTGAAAGACCTGAATACAGAAATTGCTAATCTGAGTGTTGAAAGAGATACGTTTAAAGCTAAATGGCAGCAGGAAAAAGAAGTGGTTGAAAAGATTCAAAATGCCAAAAGTGAAATTGAAAATTTAAAGCTGGCTGCAGAAAAAGCAGAAAGGGAAGGAGAGTATGGAAAAGTGGCAGAGATACGGTATGGCAAAGTACAGGAGCAGCAAAAAATAATTGACGGACAAACAAAATTGCTGGATGATATAAGTGAAAAGCGTTTGCTGAAAGAAGAAGTGGATGCAGAAGATATTGCAGAAAGTATTGCAAAAGCAACCGGCATTCCTGTAATGAAAATGCTGCAGAGTGAAAGAGAAAAACTATTGCACCTTGAAGATGAATTGCATAAAAGAGTAGTGGGACAGGATGAAGCCATTGAAGCAGTGAGTGATGCCATCCGCAGAAGCAGGGCTGGTTTGCAGGACCCTAAAGAAACCAATCGGTTCATTTATTTTTCTTGGAACAACCGGTGTTGGTAAAACAGAATTGGCAAAAGCACTGGCTGATTATCTTTTTGATGATGATAGTATGATGACGAGGATTGATATGAGTGAATACCAGGAAAAACATTCTGTAAGCAGGTTGGTGGGAGCACCTCCCGGATATGTGGGTTATGATGAAGGCGGGCAATTGACTGAAGCCGTTCGCCGCAAACCTTACAGCGTGGTATTGCTGGACGAAATTGAAAAAGCTCATCCCGATGTGTTCAATATTTTGCTGCAGGTGCTGGATGATGGAAGGTTAACGGATAATAAAGGCAGGGTGGTGAATTTTAAAAACACCATCATCATCATGACCAGTAATATGGGCAGCCAGGTAATACAGGATAATTTTGAAAATATTACCGAAAAGAACAAGGAAGAAGTGGTGGAAAGCACAAAAGCGGAAGTAATAAACCTGCTCCGCCAAACCATCCGCCCCGAGTTTTTAAACCGGATTGATGAAATAATCATGTTCCAGCCGCTGATGAAGGCAGAAATAAAGGGAATTATCACCATACAGTTAGAGCAATTGAAGAGCTTGGTGGCACAATCTGGTATTCAGTTGGTTTTTAGCGACTATGCGCTCGATTACCTGGCAGAAAATGGCTATGACCCCCAGTTTGGAGCAAGGCCATTAAAGCGGCTGATTCAGAAAGAGATTGTAAACCAGTTAAGTAAGCGGATTTTGGCAGGTGATATTGACAAGTCAAAACCGGTATTGGTTGATGTTTTTGATGGAGTGGTGGTGTTTAGAAATGAAGTAACAGCCCCAAAATTGAAGGCCTGATTGCTAAAAAACTGTTAATAGCGGCAAAAATGGCAGGTTGTTGATTTCGTGTTGAGGAAAAAGTTACCGTTGGGTTTTGAAAAGTGGAAAAACTGTTTATCTTCACCGCATTCAGAATTTTCGGTTAAGCCTATCCGTTTAAAAAGGCAAACCAAAGAGACGAATTTTATGTTAATAAGCAAGGAAGAAAATTTAAAAAGTTATGTCATTTAAAAAAGATGTTATTGAAATTATTGAACCCAGGGATATTTTCGTGGGAGATAATAATGCACCCGTTACCCTTGAAGAATTTGGGGAGTATGAAAGTGAGGCCTGTGCAAAGGCAAATGAAGTAGTAAAGCAAATTTTAGAAGAATATGAAGGAAAAGTGAAATTTAACTTCCGTCATTTCCCCTTAACTAAAATCCACCAGCGGGCACTTAAAGCAAGCGAAGCTGCAGTAGCAACGGCACAGGAAAGCGAACAAACATTCTGGCAAATGCACAACATTTTGTTTGCCAACCGCCGCAACCTGGGCACTACCAGTCTTAAACTGTATAGCAGAGAAGCAGGTGTAAGAACAAAAAATTTTTGGAAAACCTTGTGGACGCCATGTTTGGCTGGCAGGTACAGGGCGACATTAAAGAAGGCCACGACCGTGGTGTGAAAGATGTGCCTACCTTTTTCATTAATGGCGAACGCTACAATGGAAAAGTTACTTACCCCGAATTAAGCAAAGCAATTGACGAAGCGCTTAAAAGCAAAAAGAAAAAAGCGCCTGTAAAGCAAAGAGCATAAAAAAATCCCCCGTTATTTTACGGGGGATTTCTTTTTTATATCAAGGGTCTTATTTTCTGTTCACCATCATACTTATCACTTCCGGCGATTTGCCCGGGGTAATGATCTCCACTTTATAATTCCCACTTATCACTCCCATTGGCAAATTGATTGCCTGTGTGGCGTTGCCTCCTGTGTGTAAAATAACTTTTGATGCCACTACAACTCCGGTAGTGCTGGTAATACGAATATTGTATTTGCCTCCCGGTTGGTTTTTAAATTGCACATTTACTATTCCATTTTCAACCGGGTTCGGCGCAATGGTGTAGCCCTGTTTGGTATCATTTACCACAGGTTTTGTTTTGCTGAATACAATCCTGAACCTGTTGGCGGCTGCAGAACCAGCATTGCCATCCACAACAAAACTAACTGTCAGTGCTGTCGCCAAATCAACAGGCGTGGAAGTTTTAAGGTAACTGTCTTCCAGCACAGCAGTTAAACCTTCTGTATTCATATTGATTGCAACCAGTTCCAATTTATATTGCTGCTGTTTTAAATTCCACATGCGGAATTGTATCACATCAACATCTTTCAACAACTCCTTCCTTCTATCGCCAGTATTTTACTGTCGTTTTCCACAGCAAAGTTTTCGCCGGGGTTGCCAAGTTTAGGTGCGTCTTCTTCATCAATGGCATTTGTATATGCTGCATTAAATACAATCGTATTTGCATCTCTCATAGTACTGCCATCTGCATCATACAATCTTGTTTCTAATTTTGAAACAGAAGATGGAGAAGGCCTGAAACCAAGCCCGGTGCTGCCATTTCTTTTGCTGCTTTCATGCAGTGTGATGCTGCCGCCGGTGCTGTTCCTTGTTACAAAAAATGCCTGGCCACTTTCTATTAAAGTATTTGGCTGACCCAGTACATAACTGCCGCCGCTTACCATGACAATTAAAACTGTTGGTGCTGCTGAATGTTTGGTATGCACCAAGGCTGCTGCCATTTAGTTTTTTACTATCCCAGATGTAGAACAGGTTGTTTACGCCGCGTACGGGTAAGCCCTGTAAAGTCGATAGCAGAAGCATACAGGTTAGGCACTATGGTAAAACTATTGGCTGGCACAGTGGTGCTTTGGTTGCCGGTGTACAATAAGCCAGCGTTCTTAAAGTAGTGGCAGATGAATTGCTAACAGCACCGGTTACCCCTTTGCTCCTTTCGCCACGAACGTAGAGGAAGTAGGCTTTTTTATTGTCGATAGCTGTGTTGGTATTGGTAACATTGCCCCATGCATTTACATTCCAGAAAAGCATAGCGGCATTTGCAGCCGTATTATCAAAGCCTGCGGCCTGTGCTGTGGCAAGGCTGCCCGTGCCTGTTATTTGTGTGCCATAGTTTGGCAAGGTTATTTTGTTGTGGCGATGGGTTGGCATCGCCTTCCTGCCATGCCTGCCTTATCGTTTGCCCGCTGCCGTAAGTAGGCACAGATAATAAGCGCCAGGAACGGAAATTATTGTTGGGGATATAACGTTCAACTGTTGCTTCGCCAGTTACATAATTTCCAGCATCACTTCCTTGTGCCAACCTTGCTGTGCCAAATTGATTTGATTTAAAAGTGAGGTTGCCATTAGAAGCTAATACTGCTCCCTGTATTACTGTTACAGTGCCTGTACTGTTGGGCAATGCAGTGCCTGCTGTAATATTTAATGCATTGCCCAATATAGTGGTGCCTGCATTTACGGTAATGTCTTTAATAGTATTGCTGCCCGGAGTAAATAACAAGGTAGTTCTTGCATTGGTAATAATGGATGAAGAAGGTGAACCCGATAATGTGCCTGTGCCGGTAATAGCTCCATTCACTGTAAATGTATTGCTGCCAATACTTACAGTCGCACCTGCCTTTATTTCAAGATTGTTAATGGCAACGTTGGTATTTAATGATGGATAAGGTGTGGCACCCGTTGGTATTATGGCATCAGTAGCACCTGTAGGCACTACGCCATTGCACCAGTTGGATGCATCGTTCCAGTTGCCATTATTGGCAGCGCTTGTCCAGGTATTTACAGGGCAATCTGGAATGGTTTGTACAAAAAAGCCTCCGCCACCAGTTACTGTAAATGTTATTTCCCACCTGTTTTGGCTGCTGTTCCAGCTTATGTCATTATCATTGGGGTTAATGGTTGTAACTGCTCCGCTATAGGTTGCCTGCAGGCCACTGCCATCAGCAGAAACACCCTCTCTTTGAATAACAACAAGACGGGGTTTGTAGTTGGCTGCATCGGTTGCCTCCAATGGCAATTTACTGCCCGGCCCTACCTGTGCATTGTAATTATCAAATTCTGTTTGTGTAAAATAAAGTGTTAACCTGGTAGTAGCGGCAGAAGGATCTGTAAGTGGATTAACTTCATAATGCCGGGCAACATAAGGCTGGCTGCTGAATAAAGGCACGGCTGGTTCAATCCACACTTTAGCCGTAACATCCTTGTTGAAAACAGCAGGCGAAACTGGGAACACTTTTGCAATGGTGTCGCACTCTTTGTAAATTGTTTTTTCGCCAGTTACATAAAACGTATTGCCTTTGTTGCTCATGGCAATACCTCCGCTGCAGTTAGCAATTATTTTGCGGATGCTGTTACCGGCAGTTACAGGTGATTCATTTTCTTTAACATCAGCAACATAAATATTGCCCGATGAATCTACAGCTATTGAAAGCGGTGTACGAATGGCAGCCTAACTTGCCGGGCCTCCATCGCCTGAATAAGTATTAACGCCTGTACCAGCAATAGTTGTAATAATCCCTGCTGTATTTATTTTTCTTATGGCATAGTTGCCGCCGTATTCGGCTCCGTTCCCGTATCCGTAGCCATCCGCTATATACACATTACCTGCTGCATCTACTTTTACATCAATGGGTTTTAATTGGGCATCAACTGCCGGGCCGCCGTCACCTGTGTATCCAAAAGGTGCTGCACCAATAAGTACACCCGTCAATCCTTTGCCTGCAATGATAGAAAGAGCCTGCACCAGGTATTATTTTACGGATATGCCGTGTTTCATAATATGCCGGGGTGCCGTCAGTCAAAACACGGCCCAATACTGCCATTGATAACTACGCAGGGAGATAGGCCTTCCGCCGTTGCTACATATAAATTTCCTGATCCGTCAATACCAAGCCCATAACCAAAATGATCGCCCATAAATAGTTCGCTAAATGCTCCTCCCGGAGTTTGTTTATATACGTTATAGTGTTTTGCCCAATTTACTGGTTATAAATACGTTGCCTGCGGCATCAGTGATTATTCCGGTGATCTGACGGCTTTTGTAAATATAGATTGTGGGCAGATTATTTATAATTTGAACCAGGTCAATGGGCATATCTATTATCTTACTAATAATACCTGTACTGGCATTTACTTTCCTCACAGTTCCATATTTGGAAACATTAGCAGTGTCAATATGGTCGGCTATTCCTTCATAATCGGCAATGAAAATATTGCCCGAATTGTCAACGGCTATTTTAACCTTCAGTGGTATCTGTGCCGCAGAAGCCGGGCCGTTATCTCCAGAGAAGTGCCAGGCACACCAGTGCCTGCAACAATGGTAACTGTGCCATCCGCCAAGCTTATTTTTTTAATCCGGCCACTGTTTTGGCAATATAAACATTGCCCTTATTATCGGTGGTTACATCCGTTGGGCTGAAAAGTTTGCTGTTTGTGGCACTGATGCCTTCACCCGTTCCATCTCCGGCATACGTTATAATTTTTGATGTATATGCAGGAAGTGGATGAGTTGTAATGCAGATGTTGAAATTGCCCTGGTTGGCAGTATGAATATCTGACATGACCCTGATATAATATGTGTTACCCGGAACAAGCCCATTAAACGACTGAGTTTCCCCGGCATTATTATCAGCGAAATTGACACAACCCCTGGACAATAAATTATCGCCATTATTTGGAGTTAGCCTTTCATATACGGCAAAGGCCGGGTTTTTAATGCCTGAAGATGCCTCGGGTGTTACTGAAATAATGTGTGATGTGGCGGTGGCGGTAAATTTGAACCATACATCTGATACATATTCTCGTTGATAGTAATTAGTGGGATTATAGCAATCCTTGTGGTTGTACGAATAGGTGGATCCGATGTTACCTGTTGTAATAGAATTTGCACAAGAGGAACCACTGTTAACCAGAAGCGTAGTAGCGCCGTCTTATCAAATCATTGGGCATTGCTGGTGCTGAAACACAAATACTGAATGTGCCTGTAATGTTAACATTAGCATATTTAGGACAACTGCCAAATGTTGGCGGCAATGACCAAACTCTTATATAATATGTGTTGCCAATTGTTAATGAATCATAGGCCTGAAATTCAATGTTTGAACCAGCAGCATCATAATCTATATCTTCCCTTATCTGCACCAGGTTATTGCAATCGCCTTTATACAAAGCAAAAACAGGGTTTGGCAAGCTCGCCTGCGGTTACAGTTATTCTGTGTTCGCTGGCGGTAGCAATAAATTTATACCACACATCTTCGTTGCCATTAATAGGGGAAGCAGCTACTGTGGTGCCGGCTGTTTGCAGGGTGCAGGTTGTGTTTGCATTTACATCCAATGTTACAGCGCCTGAGCATACATCGTTTAATGGCGGCTCGTTAATACAGATAGTAAACGAACCTCTTGCGCTAAGTGTTCCCCACTGGCATTTGAAATCCTTAAGTAATATGTCATTGCCAATAATTAAGTTTTCCAGCCGGGTAATTTCTGCCCGGTTAGAAGAGGTAAAGTCTGCCCAGGCAATTGGCGAAAATGAGCCACAGTTACCTGTATATACCTGGAACATTATATCATCTATGCCGCCACTTAAAGTAGGTGTTACAGTTAGTTTGAGATGTATTTGCATGTGGCAATAAATTTATAATACATATCTGCATTATTAAAGCCGGGACAATTACCAGTAAATTTATATAATTAGAATCCATAAAAGCCGCATCATAAGACCTTGTTGCATTTACATTACACCCAGTTACTGTTTATGCACAATTATCGCCACTATTAACCGGTACTATGATCGCATTGCTGCAAAGGTCGTTTAAAGGATCAACCTCCAGTTACACAAATAGTAAAATCGCCACCAGTAAATATACTTGCCTGATTATATATTCTTACATAATAGGTATCACCAACAGTTAGGTTATCCAATGCAACTGCTTCTTCATCTGCAGAGCCATTCAAAGGCGCATAATCATTTACACATACAATTGAATTAAAGGAATGAATTGCAGTCACCTGCATACACACTCAAGAATATATTCATACCGGTTGTAATGCCTGTTATCGTTACTTTATGTTGTGTTGAAGTAGCTACAAATTTGTACCATACATCATTCCCAAATTGTGCTAATAGGTGTATGTATTAAAATAATATTGATAAAAAAGATCATTGTAATTGTTACATGAAGTGTTTGTGAACTCGAAGTGGAACCCCTTGTGCTACCGTTTGTGATCATAGTACAACCGGGAATTGTATTTACTGGCAGTAAAAGTAATAGCTCCGCCACATTCATTATTAACAGCTCCTTTAGAAATGCAAACTAGAAAATTTAGCTCTTCCTGCATTCATATTGGATATATACCTGTACATAATAAGTTTCACCTACGTTAAGCCCTCCAACTATTCGCCTTGGCCCGGCACAGCGTTAGGTGTTAATGCTCCGCAATTACCAGACAATAATTGCAGGCCAGCCCAGTTAACTGTTACCATCTGGCAGTGTATCTAAAGCGATAAATTTAAACCATACATTTCCCCGTTCACATTACTGCTGTCGCTGCATAGTTTGCAACTTAAGTAGCGGTTGCCAAATCTGATGAATCAATAGTAACATCATTACAATCTGCACCAACATTTACTGATAATTCTATCGCTTTGCAACATACATCATTTGCAGATAATGACACACAAATATTGAAACTACCAACAGGATCACACAAGTGTTATGATTTCTGTAAACAGCATCGCCAAAAATTCTGACGTAATAAGTATTTCCAATGACTAAATTTTCAACCGACTGTGTCTCCGGCTTTGTTGTATCTGAAATTATTGTAACTATAACCCGGATCAAAAAAATTATTTACCAGCACCATACTAGTTAGTGATCCGCAACTGCCCTGAATAAACCTGGAATGCAATATTCTTTAAACTGTCTGCAACCGGGGAAACTTTTATTTTATGCGCCGTTTCTGTTGCAGTGAATGTATACCACACATCTTTAAGCCCGGTTGTAAGTGAAATACTGGCGCCTGTTGTAGTGCCGGTTACAGTTGTAATGCAGGTAATGTCATTACTGATGGGAACGTTCACAGCGCCTGAACATATATCATTGGGCACAGTAGCATTAATTGATTTAACACAAATGGTAAATGCACCCTGGAACGCGGGATTAAATTGTCAGGTTGGAAACTTGCAAATAATAAGTATTACCCAATAACAAGATTCTCAAATGTTGCCGCACTACTATGTACAACCAAGCCTGACCAGGTTGTTACAATCACCGGAAAACAATCCCCAGGTTACACCGTTGATTTGCCGCCCACAGTTGCAGGCGTAACATTGATATTATATGCCGCAGCTCCGGCAACAAATTTATACCATACATCATGCTCTTCAGAACAATGTGGAACCCTTGCAACTGGCTGTCTTAAGCTGACGCACCCACAGTTGTTCCATCGATACGTATTGGTGCAAGTTGCATCATTGTTTACTGGAATGGATATTGCACCACTGCAATCATCATTTACAACAGTTTTATTTATACAAACACTAAACGCACCCTGACCGGAAGAATTAGCAGCGCTATACACTCTGAAATAATAAGTTGTTCCGGGAACCAATCCCTGTACGATCATTGATTCAGCTTCGGCTCCTGTTGTATTATTGGCACAAGCGATATAAGACATGTAAGTTGCACAAGTACCGTCATATACTTCGATAACAAGATCGTTTATCCCCCCGGTAGCCGATGGAGTTACTGTAACCTGGTGTGAAGCAGCACTAGCGGTAAATTTAAACCATACATCGTCATCGGCTGGTCCATACAAACAAGCACCATACTGACCGGAAGAAGATGCGAGCACAGTTGTACCATTGGTTGTCAACGTGCAGGTATTATCATTGTTAACAGGAACATCTATTGCACCCAAACAATCATCATTTAATGGTACAGTGTGATGAACACAAATAATAAAATCTCCCTGTCCTGTTCCGCTGGCCTGGCTATATATCCTCATGTAATAAGTATTGCCCGGTATGGTTTGCAGTGTATATAAAAATCCGCCACAACCGGGGCAGGCTATACATCCCATACTGGTTAATGAATTACAATTGCCGGAATAAAATTGATATAGCGGGATCTATTATCCCATTCGGAAAGCACTCGTAATGGTTATAAGCTGTGAAGTTCCCAATGCTTCAAAAGAATACCATACATCATCGTCAGGATCATTGGCATTGCAACCGGTTACCGAAGATGCAGTTGCAAAAAAGTTGTTCCGTTTACCGGGCTTGTGCAGTCAGGCTTGCTGCTAACGGTCAACGGTATGGCTGCATCACATTCATCATTTACCGGTGGTGTCTGTTGATGGTAGATACGCAAAGATCATAACTCGCCTTGCTCCTGTAACCACTAATATTACTGTATACTCTTAACGTAATAGCCAACTGACCAATATTCAATCCCGTTAATACAAGTCTGTCCTCGCACTGCATTGCCTGATGAAGTATTCACACAGTGCAATGAATAAGGGAATGGGCCACAGTAGCCGCTAAATATCTCTATCACAGCATTCGTCCATAGCCATTTGATAACAGATGGGGTAACTTTTATTTTATGAATTGGTGGCTGTTGCTAGTAAATTTATACCACATGGCATCATCGGCATCACCCACACAACCCGGATCAGTTTAGTGCTGACTGTTACACTGTAGTGCTTCCGCTGTGCTTGACTACAGTGCAATTTTCATCAGGATTTGTAATAAGTGTATCTGGATAATAGCAGTTGTCATTATAAGAAGTGATACATACTGAAAAATCACCTTTGCCATTATCTACATCAGCGCTATACACCCTGAAATAATAAACAGTTCCTGGCGCTAAGCCAGTTAAAAAATTTTCTTCTACTGAATTGCCAACGGTATTATTTACACAGGCCATTGTTGAGAAACTGGAGCAATCATTATAAAATACTTCCAGCACAATATCATCAATGCCATTTGTTTCGGCAGGGGTAACAGTTATTTTCTGTGTGCCTGCAACTGCGGTGAACTTATACCAGACATCATCGTCGTTGCTGCCAACGCAGGCTCCCCATGAAGATTGAGTGGCACCAATTGTTGTACCTGTTATTATTTCATCGCAGGTTTTATGTAAGTTAACTGGCACCGGTATGGCACTTTCACATTCATCATTATTGTTTGAGCTAAGGCAAACAGAAAAAGCGCCCCTTGCTATGGATGAATTTTCCTGGCTATACACTTTGAGGTAATAAGTGTTGCCAATGATAAGCCCGGTAAAAGTATTTTCTTCTGTAATGCTGCCTGTTGTATTATTTATGCAGGCATTAATATTAAGAGAATTGCAATCTGCACCTTCCAACAGTTGAAATGCAATATCATCAGCGCCACCTGTAAAAGCAGGTGTAACAGTTACCTTTTGTGAATTGGAAGATGCGGTAAACTTATACCATACTGCATCATCAATAGCTATAAATGTTTGATTGGTACAGTCTGCATTGCCACCGTATGCACCAAGGAGCGTATTGCCATTTGTTACTACATCGCAGGATGAAGAAGGATTGATAGTTAGTTCTTCTGCATGAAAACAATCATCATTAGGCGTGGTGATGCAAATAGTAAAATCACCCTTATAAGTATATTCATCAAACAGGCTGTACACCCTTACATAGAATGTATCACCAACAGTCAGGTTTGTTATTACTTGTTGTGCCGGGGCATCTGTTGCATTAGATACTACACAATTAAGCTCTGTTAATGTGCCACAATCACCAGAAAATACCTGGAAAGCTACATATCCCTGAATCCCATTACTTGCCGCAGGCGATATAGTAATAATCTGGTTAGCAGATGTTGCTACAAATTTGTACCACACATCATCATCTGCATTTGCACCAAAGCAGGCAGGCTGCCCGGATGCAGTAGCGCCAATAGTGGTGCCTGTTGTTGTATTCGTACACTGGCTTGTATTATCTGGCATTAGTACAACAGCATCTGTACACTCATCATTTGCAGGTGGTGGTGGCAGATAGAATGCACAAATATTTATTTGGCAAATTTTGTTGGATTATTTTCAGTAGTAAATACCCGTACATAATAATCAGTGGAAGTTGTGGCATTTATTTGAAAAGTGAAACTGCCGTAACCTGTATAAGAGTTGCAGCTTTCTGGTGACAGCACACCGCAGGAACCGGTATATAACTGTATTGTAATGCCACTATTACTTCCGTTAGTATAATTGTTTTGTATTTCAAAACGGGCAGGGCGGTTTTCAGTACTTGTAAATTTAAACCATATATCATCATCGGTTCCAGCGGCATCGCAGGCAGGTGCAGGTGTATTGCTGCTTTGCGTTGCACCCAATGTATTTCCATAAGCCGGGGCAATGCAAGTGGCATCACCCAAAGTTATTTCAGCAGCATTTTCACAATCATCATTTACCGGGGCAGGCGTAAGTGTATAAGCATAAATATAAAAGTCTGAAAATACCGCCGGGTTGGGGTCTGTTGTAAACACACGGATGTAATATGTGTTGCCTGCAAGCGCATTTATGTTTACATAGCCTGTATTTGTACTTGTTGTTACACAATTATAATCAAGCAGGGAAAGCCCCGTGCAATTTCCTTCGTATGCCTGCACAGCTATGCTGTTGAAAGTGATGTTAGCGAACCGTATATGGGTGTTGCCGGTGGAAGTTGCGGTGAATTTATACCACACATCATCATTAATGCCATCTACCTCACAGGCAGGTAGTGGTGTTGTACTGCTTTGTGTACTTCCATCTGTTGTGCCATACTGCCCATAAGCAAAATAGTTGTTTATATTGCCAACAGTTAATTCTTTAGCCGTACCGCATTCATCATTGCTTATCAAATAAGCACAAAAGCTGAATGATTTGTATTCAGCAGGATCATTGGCAGATGAAAATAGCCTGAGGTAATAAGTGGTTCCCTGTGTTACTCGAAACTGCCCCAAATTTTGAATAGCATAAGAGCAATGGAGTTCAGAAAGCGAATTACAATCTGCTCCTGAATTTATGGCAATGCTCAGGTATGCATTTTCAGTGCCGCCAGCTATATTACTGAACTCAAATTTTACTATTCCGGATTGTGCAGCCGTAAACTTATACCATACATCATCATCGTAAGCGCCACCTGCAAAGTCGCAGGATGGGGAAGGAAGTGTGCTGCTTTGTGTGGCATTTTGCGTAGAGCCATTTATTGTATTACTACAGGCATTGATGTCTAATGTTATTTCAACAGCATTTTCACATTCGTCATTTGCTGGTGCTTGTGCTGATGCTACTGCGGTAATGAAAAATAAAATGGAGATGACAGAGAAAAACTTTTTCATAATTGAAAGTTGACTGGTATAAGAAATTAATTTTTTATAAAACCGAAGTTGCACAGGGCACACAGTTTTTAACAGGGAAGGAGCAGCGTAAAATATAAGGTGGATAATTACAAGCAGTAATGCGAAAGGGTATAAATTATGCCATTTAATATTTTACAAGATAAAGGTATTTGCTTTGATATTGCAATAAAACCTAACATTTCTTAGGGGTATAAAAAAGCCCCCATCTTGTTGAGGGCTTTTTATGATATGAAGGGTTGTTTATTTTTTGTTGAGCATCATGCTTATCAGGCTTCTGTTGATTTATCCAGGGGCAATAATTTCTATATTGTAATTTCCACTTATCATTGCAGTTGGTAGATTGATTATTTGTGTGGCGTTGCCTCCGGTATGTAAAATAGCTTTTGTTGCTACAATCTTGCCGTTGGTGCTGGTAATACGAATATTGTATTTGCCCTCCGGTTGGTTTTTAAACTGAAGATTTACTACACTGCTTTCAACTGGGTTTGGTGCTATACTAAAACCTGGTTTGTTTTCAATCACCATAAGCTTTGTTTTGCGGAATGCGATCCTGAATCTGTTAGCTGCTGCAGAAGCTGCATTGGCATCCACAATAAAACTAAGTGTAATGCTGCCAGTGAGGTCAACTGTTGTGGAAGTTTTAAGATAGCTGTCTTCAAGCACAGCAGTTAAACCTTCTGTGTTCATATTGAGTGCAACCAGTTCTAATTTATACTGCTGCTGTTTTAAATTCCACATACGGAATTGTATTACATCATCATCTTTCAGCAATTTTCTTCCCTCTACAGCCAGTATTTTACTTTCATTTTCCAGGGCAAAGTTTTCGCCGGGGTTGCCAATCTTTGGAGCATCTTCTTCTTCAACAGTATTGTGTATACGTTATCAAAGACAATGCGTACTGCATCCCTCATAGTGGTGCCATCTGCATCATACAACCTTGTTTCTAATTTTGAAACTGTTGAAGGCGAAGGCCGGAAGCCAAGCCCTGTGCTGCCATTTCTTTTGCTGCTTTCATGCAATGTGATGATGCCGCCGGTACTATTCCCTTTACAAAAAATGCCTGGCCGCTTTCTACTAACGTGTTTGGCTGGCCCAAAACGTAACTACCGCCACTTACAAGGCAATTGAAACTGTTGGTGGCGCTGAATGTTTGATAAACACCAAGGCTGTTGCCATTTAGTTTTTTACTATCCCAGATATAAAAGAGATTGGCTTACGCCAGTACGTGTTAAGCCTGTAAAGTCAATGGCGGAAGCATAAAGATTAGGCACTAATGCAAAGCTGCCGGCAGGTACATAATTTCTTGGTCGCCCATGTATAAGCGCCCTTTGTTCGTAAAGTTGTGGCAGATGAATTATTTATAGCGCCACTTACGCCTTTGCTTCGTTCGCCACGTACATACAGGAAGTAAGCCTGCTTATCATCAATGGCATTATTAGTGCTGTTTACACCACTCCATCCCGTACCGTTCCAGCGTAGCAAAGCAGGTAATTGTGTCACATTATCAAAGCCTGCAGCCTGTGCAGTTGCTAACATCGCCGCGTGCCCGTTACCTGTGTTCCGTAGTCGGGAAGATTATTCTGTCAAGTGGATTAGGGTTTGCATCGCCTTCCTGCCATGCCTGCCTGATCGTTTGCCCGCTGCCGTAAGTTGGTACGGATAGTAATCTCCAGGAGCGGAAGTTGTTGTTGGGGATGTAGCGTTCTATAGTAGCTTGTCCCTGTATATAATTACCTGCATCTCTTCCACGGAGTATACTGGCAGTTTTTGCAGCAGTACTTTTCAGGTAGAGTTCATCGGCTGTAGTAAGTGTGCCACGGGTGGGCACTACACTATCAATTATTACGAGTTTATTTTGCAGTTGTATATAATTATTATCACTGTTAGTATTGAATGTTAGGCTGCTTAATGCATTGCTTACGCCATCTGCAGACTGGTCCATTGTAACATAACCACTGCCACTGTTTTTGAAAATAAGCGAAGAAGCAGGCGAACCTTTTATGGTAGCACCGTATTGCAGCAAACCATTTACAGTGAGTGCATGATTGTTAAGATCAATCATTGTATTGGAACCAAATGGAATTAATATTCTGAATGCCTGTGCATCGGCAGAAAGTACCGGTTGGTTTGGTTGCTCCGGTATATTTGCGATAGTGTTAAAACCGGGAACCTGGTTGCAATCCCAGTTGGCAGGGTCGTGCCAGTTGCTGGATAGTGAACCATTCCATTCACAATTGTTCGGTATTACATCTATTAACCCATCACAGTCATCATCAATGCCATTAGTAAGGTTTTCTGTTGCGCCGGGGTAAATGGCTGCATTATTATCATCGCAGTCAACAAACCCATTAAATACAACATAGCCTGCAGGTATAATATAACTGCCGCCGGTGCAAACAACAACTGCAGGATCAAGAAAGGCGGTATAGCCATCAGCATCAACATCCCTGTAAACAAATTGAGATGCAACATTATCATCCACTATGTCATTGCAGTCATTATCTAAACCATCGCATATTTCCTGTGCTCCTGGGTGTGTATAATAATTATTATCATCACAATCGATGCTGTCAAGCACATAGTTGTGGTATAAGCCATCATTAAAGTCATAATAATAACCGGGAGAAAAATTATCTGTTCTTGATATTGTTATATCGCCAAAACCATCAAAATCATTATCCCTGAATAATTTTCTTGTATCAATCAATCCATCACAATTATCATCAAAGCCATTGGCTTCTATCTCTTCTGCGCCGGGGTGTATGCTTCCGTTAGTATCATCGCAATCGCTGCTGTTGGTTACATAGCCTGATGGTGCAGCATCGCAGGTTTGTGTTGATGTAAGTGGGTCACCATAACCATCGCCATCTGTATCGGCATAGTAGGTAATGGGTTGGTCGTCTGCTGTGCCACTGCAATCTTCATCAATTCCATTGTTGCAAATATCAATAGCGCCGGGATGGATTGTATTGTCGTTATCGTTGCAGTCGGTATTATCTGCTACATAGCCTGCATGGTTGTCATCACAGAAATACATACTGTTATTAATAGTGCCGTATCCATCGCCATCTGCATCGGCATAAAATAAAGTGCCATTTAAAATACTGTTGTCATTGTCATTGCAATCTAACTCCATGCTTCCATCATAATGATAATAATGCGGCGGCAGCGCAGCACCAAAGCAGCCCTGTAAAAAATCTCCATAATAACCATCTTCGTCATTGTCAATATAGAAATGGCCGCCCTGCCACAAAGTATTATCATTATCATTACAATCAAAGCCAAGACTGGTAGCTACATAGCCGGTTGGTGGTGGTGGTATTGTGGCACCATAGCAACCGAACAAGGGATTAACCGTGTAGCCGTCCCCATCCTGGTCAATATAAAATGCCACCGTTTGCCATACAGTATTATCGTTATCATCACAATCAGCTCCTAACGTGTTGAATGAATAACCTGGGGCAAAAGTATTTCCATAACAGATGTATTGAAAAGAGCCATAATATCCATCTCCATCGGCATCAAAATAAACATTCCCTATCTGCCAAACGGTTGGGTCGTTATCATTGCAGTCATTGTAGTTTGTTGAATAGCCTACTGGTGGCGTATTAGCATCTACTGCACATCCATTTGCCTGATTGAAAGTGCCATAGCCATCATGGTCTGCATCTATATAAAAAGTAAATGATTGATGTACTGCCGCATTGTTATCATTGCAATCGCCTTCGGCAAAAACAGTTGTTGTATATCCCGGACCAGGGCTTGAGCACTCAATAACATAACTGCCATTATAATAACCATCGCCGTCTGCATCGAGATACCAAATTGATGGAGAAGTAGTATTTACTATAATTCCAAAACTGGTTGCAGAAGCCTGTGTGGTGCAGCCATCATTATTCGTAATCCTGCACCTGATTATATCTCCATTGGTGAAATCACTGTAATCAAGCGTAGCTGAATTGCTGCCAATATTGATGCTGCTATTTTTTGTCCATTGATATATTGGGTTGCTGCCTCCATTAACAGGTGTGGCGGTAAACGTTAGTTGGTTGCCGGAACATACAGGGTTGCTTCCTGAGGTGATTGCAATGGTTACAGATGGAGTAACCTGTGCAGCTACAGACATGGTAATACTGTTGCTGATGGCACTGTCTGGCGATACACAATGGCCAGTGCTGAAAAGCCTGCAGGTTATTATATCTCCATTTGCATATGTATTCGTTGAGTAAAAGTTGAGGGTTTCAAAGCTTATATTTATGCCATTCTTTCTCCATTGATAAAATGCTTCGTTGCCGCCATTAACGGGTGTGGCAGTAAATGTAACAGCTGTGCCTGCACATATACTGCCTGCTGATGAAGCAGCAATACTTAAAGACGGTGTAACCAGGCTGGTGCAGGGTGCAGCAAGCACACGGATTAAACGCCCTTTTTGTGTGCCGTCATATACTGTAAAGTTACCTCCTGCAATAATTTTTCCATCCGTTTGTATGGAAATTACCCGTGGATAATCCAAGGAAAAACCTGAGCCAGGCAGGAAGCTTGCATCTATACTGCCATCTGTATTTAAACGGGACAAGCTTAAAATATCGGCTGGATAAACCTTGTCTGCACTTATGATAATTTTTCCATCTTCCTGTAGTGCCATTGCAGTTACAGTTCTAAACCCATCACCATCTGTAACATTAAAATCCGGGCTAAAGCTGTTATCTATAGTTCCGTTTGTATTCAACCGCCTTATTCGTTCGCTGCTTTCATCCCAAGAAAAATTGTCAGACAGGGTTAAGATTTTTCCATCTGCCTGCATGATAATTTTTTTTATTGCGGATACATACGGTATTGCATTATTGGTCGTAATAAAGCTGTTGTCAATAGAGCCATCGGTATTCAGCCTTACAATATTATTACATACACTATTATTATAAGTATTGAAATAGCCGCCTGCAATAATTTTCCCATCAGTTTGTAAAGCAACATCATTTGCATAACTGGAGGTTCCAATATTTCCTGTTGTAAACCCGGGGTCTAAACTTCCGTCAGTATTAAGGCGGTAAACACCTTTATTGTTTGGAAAATACCCGGCAATAATTATTTTGCCATCAGTTTGTATAACAATTGAATGTATGCCGAAAGTGCCCGGAACAAGATAGGACGCAGTAAAAGTATTATCAACGCTACCGTCTGTATTCAATCTTAAAAGACGATTGTCAAGAGTACTGAAGTTATTATAGGCAATGATTTTCCCATCTGCCTGTATTGCCATTGCATACACTGTGCCTTGTCCGTTTATGGATGCCAGCGCATTAAAAGTCTCATCCAAACTTCCATCGGTATTTACCCTTGCAATACCAGGTCTTAGAATTCCATTATAGGTGTTAAATTCTCCACCAATAAGTATTTTTCCATCGGTTTGTATTGCTTGTGTTACTACGGTGGCATTGGCGCCGGCATTATTTGTTACATCCAAACTGCCATCTGCCTTTAGCCGTACAATATAAGATGTGGCAACGCCATTGTAATTATCCATATACCCACCAGCTATTATTTTTCCATTGGGTAGTAAAACAGATGAATAAATACCACCATTAGTACCTGTTGATAAATTTACAATAAGACTTGGGTCAACCGAGCCATCTGTATTAAGACGCTTTGCATGAAAGCGTTGAACTGTACCTGAATTAAAGAGGGTGATTTCTGTGATAACAATTTTCCCATCTGGCTGAATTCCTGTAATTTTTACATTGGCCAAACCGCTTATAATTCCAGGATTGTTATCATAGCCATTTTCGTGGCCGGTAAATGCTGCATCAGTGCTGCCATCACTATTCAGGCGAACAATACCAGCCCCATCAGAAGTCGTTGAATTGGTGTCATTTGAGTATGAAAATACCCCGCTTATTAATATTTTGCCGTCAGGCTGTACCAACACACTATAAAAGGCAGGATTAGGTTCGCCATTATAAAATATTGCAGTACTGTTAAAGGAGGCATCGCTGTTGCCGTTAGCGTCAAGGCGAAAAATTACAGGGATATTGGAAGCCAAACCTGTATTTGTATATATAATTTTGTCATCAGCCTGCAGGGCAATTGTATTACCATTTACAGCAGGCGTATTTACATAACCAGCAATGCCAAAACCCGTATCGAGGCTGCCATCAGTATTCAGCCGCACAATTGCATTTTCCAGGTTCAAAATTATTTTACCGTTGCTTTGCAGCAGTATTTTTGTGTCATCACGAACCACATTTGTTGTTTGAAATGAAAAGGATGGGTCTAAGCTACCATCTGCGTTTAGCCGCACTACACCATGAATTTCCGCCACAATTATTTTACCATCAGCCTGTAGTTTTATATCATATACAATACTGTTGATAGCCGTTGATGAAAAGGTTTCGTCTCCAGTGCCATCTTCATTAATCCTCATAAGGAATTTAGCAATTGCATTGTTAAACGGGAACTCACCGCCACTAAGTATTTTGCCATCTGGCTGCCGTGCCATGCAATAGACGATTCCCGATGTACCCATGTTTGGGATACTTAAATTAAACCCGGGATTAAAACTATGGTCCAGCGCCCCCGGCTGTGCATACCCTGCCTGCGGCAACAAAGCAACAAGGCAAAAAATAAAAACGCTGATAATGGTAAAAAACTTTTTCATAATTGAAAGTTGATGGTATAAGAAGTAGTGGTGTTTTTATGGCGCTGTTGATACAGTAGTGCCATTGTATTTGCAGCAGGCTCCATTGTTTACATGAATGATATCCCTTACAGATGAATAATCAAATACCCCTAATGCCACTGTAAGCGATGGTGTGCAAACCCCCACACCGGTGGCGGCAGAAGCAGGATAAATTTTTGTAACAAACTCACCGGGGCGCAGGGTAAAATCATCCAGCTTGTTCGCCATCATCCAGGGCGTACTTCTTGGATCTGCACCAGCTACATAGTTTACAATATAAAACCGTTGTGCTGTGGTGCCGTTATTTGTAAACAATAACTGGTCTGGCATTACCGTAACAGCACAGCCGGTGCATGGTGGCGGGCAAGTGGGGCAGGGTGTGGGTGTACAGGAACTGATAGTGAATAAAATATAAAGGCCTGAAAAAAAGCAAATGATAATGCTGGTAATCTTTTTCATAATAATAATGTTTAAATTTTTTGCGTTGTTAAGTATTGTTAGCTACATCTGCGTTCAGGGCACTTGAAGGCATTGTGTTTTTGTGTTTTACTTTTCGTTTCGTGTGCCACGAACCGGGGCAGATATTAGCTGTGCTATTCATTTTTTATTTAGATAAAATAACTCTTGACATATTGGTAGCGCCCTTTATTTGCCTGCGTATTAAAATATCCTGGGTAGCACCGTTACTGATTCTTAATACTGAGCGTATGTCTCCCTGCCCTTGCCGGAATTAATACACTGCCTGATGAGGATGGTAGCTTTACGCTAACTGCATCAATGCTAATACCCGAAACTGATACGCCATCAAACATTACATCAACAAAAGCTCCGGGGGCGGCACAAAGAAGGCACCCGGCACCATTCCACAGCAACTGGTAATTCACCAAAATTTTAGCACTGTCGGTTAATGTGAATGCATCTGTTAAGCCCGGAATATCGTTAGCACTGCATTCTTTGCAATTGTAATAGGTGCAGTGGTTATATTGGTGGGAGGCACCAATAAAATACTATTGTTGAAAAACGGCATTTGATACCATCTTTTCCATTGTGGAGCAGCGCCACTTCCGTTAGCTGTAAGCACCTGGCCCAGGGTGCCCGTGCTTCTGGCCACTGCCATTGCACCAGTGCGTTTTATAGCAAAGCGTTCTATGAAACCACTGCTTTGGTTGTCAAAGCCAAGTGCTACTTCGCCCATTAGCATCGTCTGCATGTATTTGCAGGCTGTTGCCTTGCACACTAAAGCCAACATCGCCGGTATTGCCACGGTAGAGGGATATTTTTTTGCCGAGTTCTGTAGCAAAAGATAAAGGTGCAGTGGGGGTGCTGTTTTTAATGCCCACGTTGCCGTTACCTCTCAGGCTTAATATGCTGCCGGTGCGCTGGTTCCAAAAGGTTAGATGGTCAAGGCCTTCAAACTGCCCCTTATCAATAAAGGCAGCAATATCCCAATAGCGGCCGTTAGTTTGTGGGCCATTTATATTCAGCCCGGCCCTGTTAACCATTCTTATCCTGGCAAAGTCGTTGGCATCTTGTTGAAAGACCATTACCTGCGGCTCAACACCAGTACTGGAAATTTCAAGTTTGGCACTTACTGGTATAGGTTCGCCAATTCCTGTTTTCCCATTTATATTCTGAAAAACATTAGGCTGTGCATTAGCATGGGGTAACGTAAGCGCAGCTGTAATAAAGAATGGACAATAATTTTTTCATTGTATGCTGTTTTAATTTGCTTTTTTTAAAACCCTGTAAACAGTGTATGCTGTTTGAAAATATTTTTTTACAGAAGGAACGGGCTAGTGCAGTTTTCGCTGGGGTAAAGAAGAAGGCAGTTACCTGACTAAACGGTGCCTTTTTTTATTATTCAAAGATGTTGTTTTACTTTAATGGAACTAACCTAACATTTCTTAGGGATTGGATTTTTACATTTGTAAAACTAGCATGGTGTGCAGCCCAAACAATCCCTGCAAATTGGTATTTTATAAACTACCGGGAAACTCGTATTTTTTATTTTAGAGATGACCACTTTTTAAAAGGGGTTCGCTCTACCTTACAGGCAATAAAATACTGTGTTGCCTATAAGAGCAATTAAAACATTATGTAAAAAAACTTTTCGAAAAAGAAGGGCGTTGCTACGGTACTGTGTTGTTTTTAGAATCACCCCCTATACCCAATTGTTCCATCAGCGCCATAGAATCACCAATAAGCCAGTGGCGTGCAATTTTCCCATTTTCAATTTCATACTTTATTGCAAAGGGGAAATCAACTTTTCTGTTTGTAGGTGGTATGCCATTAAATTCACCTTTATGATAACCTGTAAACCTGGCCTGTACTACTACTTTGTTCCCTTCAGATATCATTTCGTCAGCATAGATATCATAACAGGGAAAGGCAGTATCAAAAAAAGCAATGGTAGCAAATAACGATTCATCTGTCATTAACTCTTCCAGCAATTCCCTTGTTTTAACAACACCACTGATACCATTATAATAACGGGCTATAAATTCTTTGTTTTGCCTTTGCTGGTCCATGGTTGTAAAGGTTTTTATTAAATGATCTATGCCGGCACATTCATTACACCCAATTGTTCCATCAGCGCCATTGTATCGGCCATAATCCAATGGTGTACAATTTTTCCATTTTCAATTTCATAACTTATCACAAATGGCATTTCAATAGTACGATAAGTAGGCGGCATGCCATTAAATTCCCCTTTGTGGCATCCTATCAATCTTGCCCTTACGGCTACCCGGTTGCCTTCGGCTGTCATCTCATCAGCAAACACTTCGTATTTGGGAAATGCGGCTTCAAAAAAAGCAATATGCTCTATTAACTCTTCATCTGTAGTGTATTGCTCCACCAATTCCTTTGTTTTAGTAACACCGCTAAGGGCATTAAAATAGCTGATGATAAATTCTTTGTTTTGTTGTAGTTGATTCCATATTGTAAAGTTTTAACAAAGCTACTCGTGCAGCAAATGCCACTGTTAGTTCATTTGTTGCAATTGTTTATTCATTTGTTGCATGGCCCGGCAATTAATTCTTTTGGATTTGTAAAACTAATAAGCTGCTACGGAAAGCACAATCCCTGTAAATAGGTATTTTAAGAAATACCGGGAAATTGGTATTTTTTAAAAGCAGGAACATTTGTTTACTGTTATATATATCTTTAAGCACCGCATACTGCAATAAAGCCACTGTTTTCACCAGCATGATAAGTTTCGATATTATATTCAACTGTATATACCTTGCTGTGCTGGGCTACTAGGTGCTGTATTTTTTGGTACAGTATGCCGTACTTAAACGGGCGGAATTGATCTATTACAGTATGTTCCTTCTTGTACTCGTAGTATATTATTCTACCTATGTGTTTGTACCTGTGCTTCACAATCATCAAAGACCTTTTAAAATCCCCGTGCTTGATTCCCGGGTAATGGTTTTTATGGTGGCTGTCAATTTATTTTATATACAGTTCCTCAAAAATTATTTAGACCTGTATAAAAGGAAACCTGGCCTTTATTACCTGATAAAGTATTACACCTGGTTCACGCTCTTTTTATTAATCGTGT
The DNA here is from genome assembly GCA_963814445.1 of uncultured Chitinophagaceae bacterium. Classification (GTDB taxonomy): domain Bacteria; phylum Bacteroidota; class Bacteroidia; order Chitinophagales; family Chitinophagaceae; genus Ferruginibacter. The sequence goes on along the minus strand of CAWFCU010000024.1, from coordinate 7,883 downwards.
TTTTTGGTATGGCGATCCTCAGGATAGAAAGTAATGCCATTTTTGTTGTCGCCTCTTTGCTCACCATGCCGGTTAACCTTGCAATAATGATAATGGTATGGCGTATCAAAAGTATTTATGTAAGGGTGGCTGCATAGCCTTATGTTTTGGTCTAAGCACCAATCAAACAAATTTATTCATTCAACTGTTTGCATAATCAATTACCGAAGTCAGTCGAATTTGAAAATCATCAAGGATGCTTGTCATATCAATTTCACTCCCATTCGCCACTCCCAATGTCAATGTAGAAAATGATTCGCTTAATGGGTCTTGCGCTCCATCTCTTTGTGCTTTTAGTGCTTCTTCCGGCACAAATTGAAGTTCAAATTTTTTACCTTTTGCTGTCTCAAAAATATTCACTACTTCAAGCGGACTTAAGGCCTCTGGTCCACCCAACTCAATTATTCGATTCTTAGCCGCAGGATTGTCTAACGAGTCTACAGCAAATGATGCCACATCTTTTATCGCTATCCAGGAAACTTTGTTCTTCCCTTCACCAAAAATGCTGGCTTTGGCATTAGGATAATCAAAACCCAATACAGGGCTTAGCCAAACTTCCATAAAATAGGTTGGTTGTAAAATAGTATAATTCAAACCGCTTTCTGAAAGATGTTTTTCTACTTTTCGTTTAGCAGTTTGCAGAGGGCATTCACCCAATTCGCAAAATGAAATATATATTAATTGGTTTACGCCTGCATTTACAGCGGCATCAATAAGGTTAATTTGTCCTTCATCATCTACTGTTTGAATGGAATCGCCTTCCTGTCTTGATAAGGTTGAAGAAACGGTTGAAATAACGGCTGAAACACCATGCAATGCATTTTCCAATGAGACCTTATCTTTCAAATCTCCTTCAATTGTTTCAACACCTGATGCTTTTAACTGAGCTACTTTATTTGCATCTGATGTGGCACGTATCAAGCCTTTGACGTTCTTATTTTTAAGAATTAGTTGACGACAAATTTCACTGCCTAAATAGCCTGTAGCACCTGCCACAAGTATCGTTGAAGAGTTGTTGGAATTGTTCATGTTGGTAGTTTTGTTTATTATTTATTATGCATACACTTTATCTATTTTTTGCTCGAACTGTTCGCTGTCGGCTTGCAGGTAACTGCCTGTTATGCCGGCACATTCATTATGCCTAATTGTTCCATTAATGCCATTTGATCGGCAATAAGCCAATGATGAACGATCTTCCCGTTTTCAATATCATAGCTGACCACAAACGAAAACTCAACCTTCCTGTGTGTAGGTAGGATGCCATTAAATTCTCCTTCGTGTACACCTTTGAACCGTGCCCGAACCACTACCCGGTTCCCTTCGGACGTCATCTCATCTGCAAAAATTTCATATTGGGGAAACACGGTGTCAAAAAAAACACCGTGTCCTATAAGTTCTTCATCGGTAGTGTACTCCTCCATGAGTTCCCGTGTTTTGAAAACGCCGCTAACGGCATTAAAATACCGGATGATAAATTCCTTGTTTTGTTTTTGTTTTTCCATGTATAAAAGTTTTATCGAAACTACTTGTCAAAATAAGATGTTATTAGTTCGTTTGTTGCAATCTTTTATTCATTTGTTGCAGGTTTACTGTTATTACGGTAAACAGATGGCGGAATGCCATATTGGTTTTTAAAAATTTTTGAGAAATGACTCACGGTTTGAAAACCTGTTTTAAAAACTATTTCACTGATGGTGCAATCGCTGGTCTCAAGCAGTTCTTTAGCTTTTTGCAGCCGCATTGTTTTGATATGGTTGGCTGGTGCTTCTTTAATAAGCGACTTCACCCTGCGGAACAATTGTGTCCTGCTTAGCGACATGGCCTTGCATAAAGTATTGGTGTCAAAATTTTCATCTTCCAAATTCACTTTTATAAGGGCATTAATTTTTTGCATAAAGGCGGCTTCCTGCGGCTGGTTCTTTTCAAGTGTTGCTATCAGTTTTTCTGTTTGTGTAAAATGCGAATGGAAACGTTTTTGAACTTCTTTATAAAACTGCGGAAGGTTGTTGCCGGATGTATTAACTGGTATGTTCTGATTTGAAATGGGAACCTGGTGCTGCAAAGGAATCAGGAGCCGGTATATAGTGCCGTTTGGTAATGGATAGCCCGTGAATGAATAAATACTTTGTGTACAAATTTCATTTACCCTTATTAAGTTAATACTGGTATTTTCTACCTCTACCTGTAAGTGCTGGTTATCGTGGCTGTATAACAAACGCAAAATGATCTTGCTTTTTGGTGGCAGTAAATTAATAATATCGCAAGTTAGTTGAACAACAGATTGAGAAAGTAAAAAAGGCTGGTACAAAAGCACCTGTTTTTTTATGGTCGGATGAAAAAGAGATTTGTACTTCGTTGGCCTTTGCATAAGGTTGAAGCCCCTGTGCAAGGCTTTTAAAAAATGGTATAATATCTGATTCCGCAGGATAGATCATATCGACCTACAGCAAAAATGTGTATGTGTTGTTAAATTTTCAAGAGATGAAAAATTGTTTTGTTTCATAACAAGTTAAGCCTTCCTTTTATTTACCGCAAGGTTTATCATTGGAATAAGGAATACAATCTGTGTTCCTTCTCCGGGTTTACTTTTTAATTGATAACTGCCATTTAATTTTTCAATTCGTTTTTTATAATTCAGCAACCCGTTGCCATTTGTTTTCGTTGCATTCTGGTTAAAGCCTTTGCCGTTATCTGCAATGGAAAATTGTAAATTGTTCTGCAATGATACATTCAATAGTTATTGAAGTTGCTCCTGAATGTTTAATAGCATTGTGTACCGCTTCTTTCACCAATAAGTAAAGGTTTCTTTTTTCTTCGCTTTTTATAATAAAAGAAGGAATGGCATCAGGCAGTTTGTATTCAAAATTAATATTTGCATTGTCAAGCATTTCGCTGCACTGGCTGCGGATGTAAGAGAGTGCATCTTCAAGGGTTTCATCGCCGCTGTTAAGCGTCCATATTATTTCATTCATCTTGCCCACCAGTTCATCGCTGTTGCTGATTAATTTTTCCAATTCCTTTTTCATTGTTTCATCTGTTGTTTCATGTTGCATGGCTGCACTCAGGTACCGCATGCGGCTGAGGCCTGCACCCATATCATCATGCATGTCGGCGGCTATGCGGCTCCGTTCGCTGATGAGTTGGTTGTGCATTTTTTCCACCAGCAATGCAGCTTCCAATTTTTGTACAGACAGTTCTTTTGCCTGGTAATACCATTTTTTTATAATGGCTATCATGTAACAGGTTGTAATGCCCAGTATGCCGCACTTTACAAAAAACAACGGGTAAGTGTCTATCAGCAAGTGATGGTGTACGCCCTGCATCTGCATGATAAGCATAAAGGAAGTAAGCAGGCTGCCAACTATATAGCATCCAAAACCTATCGCAACCAAATTGGCATACCTCATTTTTTTCTTTACGATAATGATGGTCATCCATACGCAGGAAGCCATACCTACTACATTTACCACATTAAAAATCATATTGGTTGGCTGCCTGAAAATGTATAATAGTATAAAAGGGATAAATAAGAGCAACAGGATTCTTAAAGCATACTTTATAATAAGCGTCAATGTTTTATTATTGATGAGTGTGCCAAAAAAATCACGGAGGAACATAGTAAAAAAAATATTGCCCATTACTACCAGTGGGATATTGAATAATTTAAACCACCAGGAATCGAGTGCTGCATCAGTGGAATTATAAAATAATTTTGGTGTGGATATGAAAAAATTAATGCCTGTAAACAGTAAAAAAAGCCCGAAGTATAAACTTTCTTTTGTTTTGGTATAGGCATAAAACACCAGCAGGAATAATACCTGGAAAAAAAGTATTCCCTGGAAAAAATAATAGAAGAGGTAAACAAACTTTTCCATGTGATGGTTTAGAGGAACTAAGCAGTAATAAAACCTAATGTTTCATGGAGCGGCTTTCTGCATTCATAAAGGAGGGAGTGGCTGCTTTTTGTAAGGTGCGTTTAAGAAAAAATTTAAACAATGTAATTTACAAACCGTTTAGTGGAGCTGAAAAAATTATTTTAACTCCTTCGCCGGGTTTGGCTCCAGATAATTTCATTCATCTTGTGGCAACAAATGCAAGGAGTAAAAAAAGCTGGTATAGGTAAAGTACAATTTCATTTTCCGTATTGGTAAATTAATGTTTATTCAGCATGTTGATGGCCTCGGTTTTATTGCTTACATGCAGCTTGTCGTAAATTTTATGGATGTGCTGTGTAACGGTGCCGGTGGTTATAGAAAGCTTAGCAGCAATTTCTTTGTATAGAAAACCTTTTGCCAGCAGGTTGAGTATTTCGTTTTCTTTATTGGTAAGCACTTCCAGCCCTGTAGGTTTATCCTGTTTAAAATGGCTGAGCACTCTTCGGGCAATCATGCCACTCATAGGGCTGCCGCCATTGTATAGATCTTTAATGGCTTCAATTATTTTTTCAGCGGGTGTCTTTTTTAAAAGATAGCCACTGGCTCCTGCCGCCAATGCATCAAAAATCTTTTCATCATTTTCGTAAATGGTAAAGATCATAAACTGTGTTTTGGGGCAATCGCCTGCTATTTTTTTGATGCAGTCAATACCGCTCATGCCAGGCATATTGATGTCCATAATAACCACATCCGGCTGTGCATCCACAATTGCGGGTGCTGCATCCTCTGCATTGGAAGAAGAGGAGAGCAGCAGCATCTCAGGCTCCGCTTTAATAATCCTTTCCAGAGTAGTTCTTATTTCAGGAAGGTCTTCTGCAATGCTTACGCTTATCATGCTATAAAAGTAGTATTCTCTTTTACAGGTTATATATAAGTTTTGTTAGGGGGAAGATTATTTCTTTTTGCCAATACCTACCACAAGATGCTCCAGATTTTTCTCTTTAAAATAGGTTTTGCTTATTGCTTCTGCCTCTTTTAGCAACACAGGCAGTTTGGTTTGTTTACTGCCAAGCATTTGATATGCCTTTTTTGTAGCCGTGGCTTCGTTAGCATTTTCTGTTTCTTGCAAAGCTTCTCTAACACCCACAATTGTTAAGCCGTTGTCTTTTAGTTTTCCCAATGCATCAATCATCCAGCTTAAGGAAAGAAAATAATTTTTATCCAGCAGTAAAAAGTTTTTACTGTCGCCTGCATCCGGCATTTTATTAAAAGGAGAGTTTGTAATTTCTTTGGTAAGGTATTTTGAAAGCTGGTTTGCTTTTTTATTATTATCTGCTAATTGAATACTGCCCTGCAAAGCCTGGGGATAAATACTGAGCCAGCGGAGTTTGCGGCGTAGCTCATGCACATCTTCTTCCATATTATCAAAATGATAGCAGTGCTGTGTGTAAATTCAATAATGTCTTCAATCGGCCTTGCCGATAAAATGATTCAATAGCTGCTATCTCTTTTTCTTCATCCAGCCACTCAGCATCAGATAATTTTTTTCTTATTTTTAATATTCTTTCATTGCTGCTGTCAACCCATTTTTTTTCAACCAGTACATCATTCAGGTGTTGTATTTTTTCTCTTGTTTGCGCCTGCAGGTATTGTAAAACCTTTGCCGGTATTTTTTTATTCTTCGCTAAGTTTTTTGCAATGGCATCATAATAATCAATTGCACCCAAGCCATCTTCCAGCAATTTAAAATGCTCTTTCAGTTTGGTGAACTTTTTTTTGTTATGTATTTCAGTATACATTTTTGACAATGCTTCCAGCATAAACAATGGCGTACGGGCATTATTCTGGTAAAGAAATAATGCAGGATTTTTTTGCTTATCTGCCTTGCTAATAAGTGTCTTCTAATTGATGATAGAAAAAAATTAAACTTCTACTCCTTTGATGCATAGTAAGTGTTTTTATTTTTCAAAAAATGATACAGCGCCGCCAACCCATTCTTTGTCTTTATTATAGCGTGTGCCAATCATTTTTCCTTTGCTTAATCTTGAAAGGTTGTGTGTGCCTGCCGGTCTTGCCCATCCTTTTTTCCAGAAATAAAATAGCCGTATCTCTGCTTTGGCAGGAATATCCGGTGTTTTAATTACATCGGCATATTTTACTTTGCGTTGCAGTATCCAGTTCTCCGGGTCTTTTACATTTTCAATGTCTTCTTTTGTTACATCTATTACCACACCCATGCCGGCAAAAGAAAACAGTGGTTTTAAAACATAATTTTCCAAATCAGTTGGTATTTCTTTTATCTCATTAAGTAAAAACTGTTTTAGGTACATATGGGTTATTTATTAATGGCAATGTAAACTTGCTTATCCGGTAAAACCAGTTAGGATGCGAAACCCATTCCACTTCCCAGGGATGTGTAAAGTCAATGATATTGCCTAAGTCTTTTTGCTGTTGCAGGTCATCAAATATCAGCCGGTTGTAAATTCTTTTTACCTGTATTTTTTTTCCATTGTTTTCATAATACAATTTATTGCCTTCTGGTATTAGTTTGGTAAGGCAAACTGTTTTTAATCCCAATATATCTTCTGTGCAGTAAAAATCAATTCTTGTTTTTTGTTGTTCAGGATAAATTTCCAGCAGTATTACATTCTCCGGATTTTCATCACCAATGATAATTTCTTTCAGTAACTGGAAATAAGTTTCTTCATTGTAGTTGTTCAAATATGCATCATGTGTGGCAGGCACATTTGCATATTCTCTTGTAAACCTTGTATGAAATGCCTGGAAGGCAAACAGGGTAGGGAAGCCCTGCATTTCTATCAATTGCGGCTCCAGCTCACCGTTAGCATTTTCACATACGCCAAAATCAAAAGCAATAAAATCAGTGTGGGCAGTTTCATTTGGCACCACAATATCTTTTGGTATTGCCCTGTCTGTAAGTGAATTAAAATCAGGTTGTACAATCACATCAATAATATCTTCACAGGCATCCAGCATTTTTTGTGTAAAATCTTTTGGCACAAATACCGGTGTTTCTGCATTCCTGAAATCCAATGCAGCCGGGGTGCAGGTTTTCTATTCTCTCAACATAAGCCTTGTATTTTTCTTCGCTGAAATTTTTATTAAATGCGTCTCTTAATTCTTTTTGCATGGCAGTAATATTTGTTTATGGTTATGCAGATTAAAAATAGCGATATTTAATTAACCTTATTGCTTCTTTGTTTCTGTAGGACAAATAAAAAAGCTGCCGTTAAAGGCAGCTTTATAAAATTTGTTTAATTGATTATTTATATTTCCGCCAGTTGCATATTTTCAACTGCTATGCTCAAAAAGTTTGGCAGAATGTTTTTATATGTGTGTAAAATTTTATCCGGGTCATTCAGGTGTTCAATCATGCTTGCCCATTTTTCTTCCCCGTGATTTTCTATCACCGTTTTTTTCTTTTCTTCTGTCTGCAGGTACATGCTCATGCCCACTGCATCTGCTTCAGGATGAAATTGTGTGCCAATCATGTATTCGTTAAACCTTATAGCCATTACAGCCCTTTCAAGATGTGCCACATGCGGCCTTTCTTTTTCTATAGCTAAAATACAGCCGCCCATTTCTTTTAACCTGTTGTGGTTTGGCCTGTTACCTGGTAATCCCTGCTGTCAACAGCATAAAAAGGATCCTTCATATTGTCAAATACAATTTCATCTTTTCCATCATTGAGCAAGTGAACAGGGAACACACCAAACGAGGTGCTTTTTCTTTTATCAACCATACCAATTTTATAATGCCTGCAGATAAGCTGAAAAGAATGACAAATAAAGAAAACATATTTTTTTTGAATGTTCGCCTCATTGTTGTTCCAGTGTTCCACTTGTTTCAACCAATGGAAATAAACTTTTTCCCATTCGCTGCCTTCGGTTTCAAGAGGGCTTCCGGGGCCACCACTTGATATGAATATATCGTAATCCATACCGGGTG
>CAWFCU010000023.1:0-60453 GCA_963814445.1 uncultured Chitinophagaceae bacterium | reverse complement strand
TTTTCTATTGCCTGCAGCATTTTTTCAAAGCCAAGGATGTTTTTGCTACGCAGAAAGTTGTAGCAAAACATGATCAGGTTCCATTCTCCGTTTACTTTCTGTAATCCTTTTAGTAACGTGTGGGTATAACCCAAATGCCGTTAATGCTGCCAAAAGAATGTCACATATCGCTTGCCGCCGCTTGTAATACTGTGGGTTTTGTTTGATGTTGTTATCATTAATGTCTACCGCATCCTGGTACTCACTCCGCTGAATAATGCGTTTGGGTAGTTTGGTGCATTGCATTTTTAACGGGCAGGTTTTACAGGCTTCGGTCCGGTAGGTTTTAAAACGATAGCTTGTTTCATGGGCTTCGCCTTTTTTATTATGCCAGGTACCCAGCGACGTTAATACAGCACCGGCAGGACAGGTATAACTATCAGTTGATTGATCATAATCAAAACTTTCGGCTAAAAATTCGTTCGCTATATGTTTTACTGAGGGTTGTTCTTTGTAGGCTACATGAGTAATCATGTTATCTTGCTGGCAATGTAATAACTCAGCTCCGGTGTGGTAGCCTTTATCAGCCAGTACCATCAGGCTATCTTCGTTTTGTAGTTGCAAATTTTGTTTTGCCTGGGTAGCTGCTTTGTGCAATGCTTTGCCATCATTGCTGTTGGTGGCCCCGGTATGTACAATAAGATTGTGTTTGTCGTCTACTGCATTTTGAACATTGTACGCTACTTCCACAATGCTTTTTGTAATGAGTATGCTGCGGCTGTCCGTATCGGTGGTGCTTATTTGCCTGTCAGCAGTATTGTTCAATTGTTGCTGCAGCGTATCGTATTTGATGCTGCGTTCCTTTAATTTTTCTAAGCCTTGTTTTATTTTTTCTTTTTTTATTTCAAACTCATCATTGTTGTTACTGGCTTCCTGTTTATCCAGGTCATCCAGTTCCGCCAGATATTTTTCTGTTTTATCTTTTATAAACTGCTGATGCTTGTCTATCTTTTTTTGATTGTAATTATTCTTCTTGCTGTTCACTGCTTTAAACTTACTGCCATCTATGCCAATCGTTGTTTTACCAAGCAGGCCTGCATCGCTGAGAAACTGAATATATAACCTGAACATCGATTGTAAAGCCGCTCCATGTATTTTGCGAAAGTCGGCAATCGTATGATAGTTGGGTTGTAAGCATTGCAGCAGCCACTGTAGTTCTATATTGCGGCTACATTCCTTTTCTAACTTCCGGCTGCTGCGGATTTTATTTAAGTACCCATATAGATACAATTTTAAAAGAACCCCAGGTGCATACGGGGGACGGCCTTCGCTCTTGTGTATGGTACTCGAAAATCCTAATTGCTGCAGATCCAGCTTATCTATAAAGGCATCTATCAGCCTTACAGAATTTTCGGCACTTACCTGCTCTTCAAGGGTGCTGAAATAACTTTGATTCCGGTTGTTTCCCTGTATAAATTGCATGCCTTGCTATCGCAAAAACCATACGCCATTTTACCTATTCACATTATGTGTATATTTGAATAGCAACAGATGGTTTTTTCACAAACTCTTGTTAGCGGCAAGCTTTAACGACCATCCGTTATGAAAGAGTGTTTCCAAATAAAAGACCCCCAAGAGTTGACTAACTATCTCAAGAAACAAGGCAGAGATGCTTTTCACGATTGGGATTATCAACTTCAAACAAATTATGGCTTTGTTCATAAGTTAAAAAATGGACAGGTTGCATTTTTTGACAACCATTTTAATCAAAAAGCAATTTTGTTTGACACCGAAAAATGTTTTGACGATGTAATAAAAGCGGACAAATTTCCGATTGACAATCCAGAACAAGAAATGTTTGACGTTGAAGGCGACAGAATGAAAACATTTCATTTGCAAGCTGACCATTACAGACAACACCTTAACAACGTTTTGAAATTTGACTATCAAGAAATCAATAAAGAAGCTGCACAAGCCTACTTAAAAAAAGTAATCGGACGTTTCATAAAAAAGTTGACTACACCGACTGATGTAGTTGCATTAATTTCAGTTATTGGAGAACTTGTTAAACAAGAAACAAACGGAAAATGGTTTTTAGAGAAGCGTTATGGAACTTATAATCCAATTTACGAACCCAATATTGTGACAGCGGACGGCAACGTTTTTTTAATGAGCAGCAATATTATTGGAAAAGTTAAATGGCGGGTTTCTTCTCTTGACAATATTTTTATTGACCTTCATTCAAGGTTGACAGAACCAATAAAGTGGAAAAATTATTCCAAAGGCAGAGACAACCTCATAATGATAGAATAAGCCAGCCGCTAACATTGGTATTTGCAAAAGCTGGGCGGACGGAAGCCGTGTTTCAACTTTTGTTTTTCAATTTGGCTTCATATCCAGCAGGACGTTATTAATTTAGCTATGTGCAAATCATCAACTTTTATTTATAAATTTAGCTTCAGGTAGCCGGGCGGACAGAAGTCTATTTCCCAGCCTTCGCAAATACCTGCTCGTCAGACCGTGAAAAAACTAATACCGTTAAGAATCAATGACAATTAAAAAATATCATATAATTCTACTTTTGACTCTTGCTTTGACAATATCTCAAAACAAGATAAAGGCTTGTAGTATGTACAAAATTACAGCAGATGGAAAAACAATGGTAGGATGTAATCACGATGCATGGTTGACTACACCCAAAATATGGTTTGAGAATGCCAAACAGCAAAATGAGTATGGAACCGTCTTTACAGGGTCAAGAGAAGTTACTCCAAACAGAACAACTCCACAATCAGGTATGAACACCGTGGGTCTTGCATTTTCACGTTTGACGTCATACTACCCTACACAAAATAACCCATTTAATGGCAGGCTAAAAATAGCAAATGAAGCCGACTACTTATCAACTATACTTCACAAATGTGTAACTGTAAAAGATGTAAAAAAATACATTGAGCAATATGACCATAGCTTCTTTTTAAATGATGTGTTTGTGTACATTGACACTTTGGGAGATTATTTGATTGTAGAACCTTACAAGCTTATCGAAGGCAACGACCCAAATTATGTTTTGTCAAATTTTTGTCCCTCTATAACAGATAACGAGCAAGCCCGAAAACTTGAACGATACCGAAATGGAGAGGATTATTTAAAAACCATAAAGCAATCACCACGATAGACTTTTGCACTACCCTCTCTGATACAATGTCGGTTTGTAGAAGCAGAAATGGCGATGGTACATTAATCACTTCTATTTTTGACACCAGAGAAAAAATAGTAAGCCTCTACTTTTACCACAACTTTGATACCTTAGTGCAATATAACTTGATAGATGAGCTATCGAAAGGAGACCGCATTATTAATTTTCCTGAAATATTTCCAAAGAATTCTGAATTTGAAAGACTTGTCAACTTCAAAACGCCTTCAAATACAGTTGCATTAAGAATTTTGCTTGTCTTGAATGCTGGTTTATTAGCTCTGATTTCTTTTGCTTTGTTTCTTTTACAAATACGGAAAAATAAAACAACTTCTCTTTCGCCAAAATCAGCATTTGTGATGGTAGTGTTGAACTTAATACTAATAGCATATATAGCAGTGTTAATTACAAATAACAGCATTTTCTATTTTGATGTTCCTTATAAACATTATAATTCAAGTTTAATAAGTGCTTCTTCATACACACCATTTCTACTACTACTAATATTCATACCTATTACAATCAATACTATAAATAGAATGAAATCAGATAAAACGAAGCTTTGGGTTAAAACTACGTTAGTATTAAATAATATAGTGTACCTCACTCTAATGTTGGGATTTGGATATTGGGGATTATATAACTTTTGGAATTAGGAGAATGAAAACTACATACAACATTGGTTTTGCAAAAGTGGGGCTTTAGTACTAAATTTGAGCATTGGAATTCTAATGAACATTTGTGCTAAATTGAACATTTGTACTTCGATTTCCCCACCTTCGCAAAGCCAAAAACCGTTAATTGCAAGTTTTGTTTTGCCGGCACTCTAAGAGATTAAACTGCATGCCTTTTGTTAAATATTTTTTCGGACACAGTCAGAACAAAACCCAACATTTTATCTCGTGTCAACTTATGACTTCGATTTAGCAGCGGCCTTTCAATTTTTTTTGTGCCAAAAAAGCAAAACAAAACCTGACAATTAACATGGGTTTTGCGCAAGTGTGGCTGGACGGAAGTACAACAACAACAACACAACACAACAATTGCACCTGCTGCAATAAAAAACGATTCACCTGAACCTACCGGCATCACTGATAAAAATCAAACAATGGCAGGCACTTTTTAAACCATGCAAACCTTTATTAAAACACAGGCCGCACTCATACTTGGCTCCGGCGCTGATTTTCTTGTAACTTTTTTGCTGGTTGATGTATTCAACTGCTGGTATATTGCTGGAAATGCTGCTGGCAACATTACCGGCGCTGTTGCACAATTTATTTTATCAAGTAAATGGGTATTTAACAGCAGTACACAAAGGGTGCCAAGCCAGTTGCTGAAATTTATACTGATGTGGCTTGGTAATATAGCGCTGTTTGCTATCGGCGTATACCTTCTAACCCATTACCTTCACCTGCATTATCTTCTGTCCAAATTAATTGTGTCTGTGCTGCTGGGGGTCAGTTATACTTACCTGGTGAGCAAAAAATTTGTATTTGCATAAATAAAGTACGCCCTGCTGCTTATTTTCGATATCTCCGGCACTGGTTCAAGCCTAAAGACTTAACATTGGGAAATCATTCTTTATATTATTTTTACGTTAAGTAATTATTTTTATCACCAATAAAGTAACAATGGTATTAAAGACAGTAAAAAAAGACGCTAAAAAAGGTAAGAAGGAAATTGAAAAAGAGATTGCAGGATTACTTACAAATGCCTTAGCCAAAATTAAAAGTGATTTGGGAGAGAAGAAATTTGAAAAACGAATCAGGAAAGCTGCTAAGCTGATTGCAGAAGGGATTAAGCCGGTAAAGAATACAGCAACGCACAAAAAGAAAGTTGCAGCGAAAAAAAAGGCGGCAAAAAAATAAAGTATTTTTCTGCCTATACAGGTTTCCAAAGAAATCCCTTCTAACTTATTTAACGCAAAAGGGCTTCATTAAGTGAAGCCCTTTGCCGTGCCCGAATCCGACTCTTTCCGGCATAACTAAAAATGGAAAGTATTACTACAGGTTTTTAAAATTAGTTCTGTATTATAATTTTTACTTTTTCTCTTACTCCATTTCCAAAATTCACCTGCAGAATATATTCACCGCCGGCAATATTGGCAATATTAAGTTTATTGGTGCCGTTAGTAACCTTCGTTTTTAAAACAACCTGCCCGCTAATGGAAATTAAATCTGCCTGCGTATTATTATCAACACCAGCTACACTTACATATAAAGAGCCTTTGCTGGCAGGATTGGGATATACATTCACCTGGCGTTTATTACAATTGATAAACACCGGCAAAATTTCTGAGTATGAATACCGGCCGTTCCTGTCAACAATTTTTAAGCGGTACAATATTTTTTCTGCTGACACTGCTGCATCTTTATCGCTATAACTATACAGCTTTTTTGTATCACTTGTTCCACTGGCAGGTATTGATGCGGTTGTAGTCCATCCGGAATTTACCTGGTTAGATCTTTCAATTTCAAATCTATCGCTGTTTATTTCTGTTTCAGTTGTCCACTTTAACAGGGGAAGGCAGTTTACCAATACAGCATTAAAATTTGTAAGCTTTACAGGAACAGTGCCTGCCACAGTATAGCCTGCCTGGCTGCTGTTGTCAGAGGTATTATCGCCACTTAAACTACCCGGGGCATTACAATTGGTTCTAAAACTAAGTTGCCCTGATATTGTTGGGGAACCTGTGGTAGCAGTTACGCCCTCCAGGTCAAGTAACAGTTCCACAGCGGTATTTACAGGAATGGTGGTAGTGCTATTACAAAGATTTATTACTGTGCCATTATTATTTCTCACTATCCACCCGGCCGCTAAATTATTTTGTGTAGCCGAAATAATAAGGCTGGACGGCACCGTTATCTGTACGTTTATTTTGCCTGTGGCTATATCATTTGTTTGGCCTGCCGTGCCGGTATTTGCATTAACTGTGGCTTGCAAAGTACCGGTGCCACCTGTAGGTATTACACCCGAATTTAATACCAGCATATTCAGTGATACATTTTGTGAAATGGCTGCAGACAGCATAAAAGCCCCTGCAAATACCAGCAGTATCTTTTTAAATTTATTTTTCATTGTTGAATGCTTTTAATTTATTTAAAAATGATCTTGTCAGTCTATAACCTTACACGTGGAGGTTGAAAAATTATCTGCCGGATTGTCACCATTTAAAGAACCTGGCTCAGTGCCGGGTGCAATGCCATTTGAAAAAAATAACTGGCCTGATAAGGAAACAGGCCCTCCGGTATTCTTTCCCTCGAGTGCTATTAGTAATGTACGGGCATCATTGGGTGCAATAAGATCCTTGCCGTTTGAAATAGTAATTACATTTCCTTCATTGCTTATTATCTCCCATCCCGTTGGAAGATTGTGTCCCGCTGTTTGAATGGTAACAAGAGCAGCATCCGCAACTGTTATTTGTGCCTTTAATTTGTATTGCCCAACAATAACAGACGGATCGGTATTGTTGATGGTAACTTCAAAAAAAACTGTTTTCCCCTTTTGTACAATGCCCGACTCCTTTGTAAGAACATTAATAGAAACATTCTGCGATAGTGCTGTGTTGTAAAAAAGAATGCCTGTTAAAAAAAGAAATAGCAACCTTGCTGTTTTCATTACTTGTGTTTGTGTTAACCTGTTATGCCTGCCTTATTGGAAATGAAATTTTCGCTGTCATTATATCTCCGCAGTATTTGAATGGATTAGTTTTGGCGAAGCTATGTTAGGAAACGCTTAGGTTTTTTCCTGGATTATTATGTAATCGTTATCTAATTGTTTCCTCTTACCCGTTTTGCAAAATGAAAACAAAATTTTTACCAAAATAGCATCACACAAATGCAAGAGATAATATTTGGATAACAATTTCTTGACATGGTTGCTGCTGCAAACCTCTTCCTTTGCACAAAACTGCAAAATAGATGAGAACAATATTTTTAGTTCTGCCATTTCTCCTTATATCTAATTTACTCATTGCACAAAACGGAAAAATTTCAGGTAAAGTAATAAGCACTTTATCCGGCCAGCCATTATCAGGTGCCACTGTTACAGTAATAGAAAAATCAAAAACTATTGCAGCAGACCAGAATGGTAATTTTAGTTTCAGCAATCTTCCTGATGGCACATACTCCCTAAAATGTTCCAATGTAAGTTTTGATGAAAAAATTATTGATGAAATAGCGGTGAAGAATGGAGAGAACACTTCAATAACCATTTCGCTGGAAGAAAAGAAAACCACAGGCCAGGAAGTAGTGATAACCACAAAGAGGGTAAGTGCTGCAAGGGAGTCTGTAGCATCACTTTTGATAGCACAAAAAAACAGTGCCAGTGTAAGCGATGGTATATCGGCAGAGTCAATAAAGAAAACACCAGACAGGAGCACCGGCGATGTAATAAAAAGAGTAAGTGGCGCCAGTATACAAGACGACCGCTTTGCCATCATCCGTGGATTGAATGACCGGTATAATGCAGCGTTTATAAATGGAGCACCATTGCCAAGTACAGAGAGCGACAGGAAAGCTTTTGCATTTGATATTTTTCCTTCTGCAATTTTAGACAATCTTATTATTTATAAAACAGCAACCCCTGATAAGCCTGGTGATTTTGCCGGTGGTATTATTGAAATAACAACCAAGAGTACTTCTGCAACAAAATTTACCTCCATTGCGGTTGGGGGTTCTTACAATACATTGATCACAGGAAAGAACCGTTATTATTCACAGAACAAAGGCAGTAAAGATTTTATAGGGCTTGATGATGGCACAAGAGGGCTTCCTGGCGGGCTGCCTGCTTCTAATGTTATCAGAGACCCTAATTATACTTTTGCAGAAAAAGCAGGGCTTGCAAAGCAATTCAGCAGATTCAAATGGGGTGTACAGGCTGGTAATACTTCCCCTAATTTTAATTTTCAGCTTTCAAGCGGTTATAATTTTCAAAGAAACGAGAAGGAGTTTATCAGCACTCTTTTTTCAATTAATTATAACAGGAATTTTACTTTTTACGAGGGCGACAGGAATACCTATGATTTTAATTCAGATCCCAATGCGGTGCTTGATCAAAGAAAGAAATTCAAAGATTCTGTTTACAACCAGGAAACAATAGTGGCATTGCTGGGCAACGTATCTATAAAAATAAATAACAGCAACAGCATTAGCTGGAAAAATAACCTGAGTATTAACACGGACGACAGGATAATAAAACGGATTGGGGAAAATGACGCTGCAGGCGACCCTGGTTTCATTACAAGAGATGTGATCAGATGGTTTACCTCCAACCAGATATTTTCATCGCAGTTAACTGGCGAACATCTTGTTGGCCCAATTAAAACAAAGATAAACTGGCTGGCCAACTACAGTACTGTAGAAAGGGATATACCCAACCTTTCCAGGTCATCTTACATAGGCATTGCGCCTGATTTTTCTCCTTTCTTTCCCAGTGGCGAACCTAACCAACTGAACGGTTCAGGAACAATGCTTTTTATTAATTCCAAGGAAAATATCAAAAGTATAAAAGCAGATATAACACAGCCTTATACTTTTATGAAGAACTCACAAAATTTTTTGAAGATAGGCGGCGGTTACCAAACCAGGAAGAGGGATTTTACAACAAGGCTGATTGGTTTTGCACCTCACCCTAATGTTAACGGGGTTGCTTTTGATTATTCTTTGCTAAGCCTGCCGGAAGGCGAAATTTTTTCACCAAGGAACTTAGGCAAAATTGATAGTGCCAAAGGAGGCTTTATAATAAATGAGGGCACCATAGATAATTCAAATTATGATGCATCATCTACATTGTCTCATATCTACTTAATGAATGACCAGCGTTTTTTTAAAAAATTCAGGTTGATATATGGGGTAAGGATAGAGACTTTCAATCAAAAATTAAATTCCTCTACTGAAAAGCCAAATACCCCTCCGATATTGATCAGATTAGATACAACAGTTACAGATGTGTTGCCATCTGTAAATTTTGTGTATTCGCTTACTTCAAAAATGAATATCAGGCTGTCTTATTCCCAAACTGTTAACCGACCCGAATACAGGGAACTGGCACCTTTTCTTTTCTTTGACTATGCCACACAAAATACCATCGGTGGATTGCAGGATCTAAAAAGAGCAAAAATTAAAAATTATGATTTCCGCTATGAATTTTATCCCGGCAAGGCACAGCTGTTTTCTGTTTCTGCATTCTATAAAGATTTTACTGACCCCATTGAAATTGTTTTCATTCCAGGCACCACCAACCAGGCAAGTTATATAAATACAACTTCAGCAAAAGTGTATGGACTGGAGGCGGAATTCAGGACGTTGATCTCTACACTGTTTGGTATAAAAAGAGAGGGTGCATTGTTAAGCAAATTCACCTTCTCAACCAATGCAGCATTAATGAAATCAAATATTAAGCTGGCGAGGCTTTTCAGCATTGACCCAAGCCGGCTGATAACTGACAGGCCATTGCAAGGGCAATCGCCTTACCTTATTAACAGCAGCCTTACATTTAATGATGACAAGTATGGTTTTTCTGCCACCATTTCCGTAAACAGGGTGGGAGACAGGATATACATTGCCGGTATTAAAGATGAGAGCGCTGATATTTATGAGAAAGCAAGGACTGTAGTTGATTTTCAAGTAGCAAAATTTTTACTTAAAAATAAACTCGAACTTAAATTAACTGCCAGGGATATGCTTGCGCAGGATATAAATTTTTATTCTGATTTTGATTTAAGCAAATCATATACAAAGAGCGACAAATTTTTTTCAACCTTTAAAGCACCGAAGGTTATAAGTTTTACTGCCACGTATAAATTCTGATAATTGCATTTTACTTAGCAGGAGTATTTTTTTAGAATAAGGGAACTGCATCATTTAATAGAATTCATCAGTAAAAAATATAAAAAAATATGATCGCAAATATGTTTATATACAAGACTAACAATTTTCTTCTTTACAATACGCTTAACAATTTGGTTTCTTTTTGTTAACGCCTGTTGTTATGGCACTTTAACTTTTTGTTTTAGGTTTGCCATCACTAACAAAATAGAAATCATGCTTTATAAATCAGGCTATCCAAAGCCAACGGATCCAATACCAGTTTGAAAACACGCTTGACTCATTCTTTTTAGCAGAACATTTTAATTCACTCTTCACAGAGCGTCAATGATATCATTTTAAAAAATGGTAAACAGAAAAACTATGCCCATCACTTCCATTACAGGTTTCTTATCGCTGCACTATCTAAATAAAAAATAAGCAAAGAGCAAACCAAATTCATAAACTAAAAAAATCAAAACCAAACTGAAAAAACAAACACACACTATTTCAAAAAAACTACAAAACGATTTTTCCAAACAAAAAAATTAAAAATGAAAAAGAAATTTTTATCTACACTGCCCATGTTGATGTTTGCATCAATGATGGTGAATGCACAGGACCTCACCACCTACCGTGGCGCATTTGCTCCTGCTCCTACAACCCAGTGGACTGACGAATGGACCAACTGGGATCCTCAAAATGCATCGTACCCTGCAACAAATGTTACCGTAACGGGTACTATCACTACTAACACCACCTGGACAAGCAACAACACTTACCTGCTCTCTGGTGTTGTATATGTTGACAGTTTGGTTACGCTTACCATCGAGCCAGGTACTATCATCCGTGGTAATACTGGCAACTCTTCTTTATTAGTTGAAAGAGGCGGCAAATTAATTGCAGAAGGCACCCCTTGCAGGCCAATTGTATTTACTACAAACGCTGCTGCTGGTTCAAGAGCTTCCAGGCCAATGGGGCGGTGTTTTGCTTTTAGGAAGGGCAAGGCATAACCTGGGTACGAATATTCTTATTGAAGGCCTTGACCCGGCTAACATTGAGAACTACCATGGCGGCACAGTTGATACTGACAACTCAGGTTCACTTAAATATGTACGCATTGAGTATGGTGGTTTTATTTTTTCTGCTAACAACGAGATCAATGGTTTAACCATGGGTTCTGTTGGTAGTGGTACTACTATTGATCATGTACAGGTATCATTTACAAATGATGATGCTTTTGAATGGTTTGGCGGTACTGTAAACGCAAAATATTTGTTGCTTACAGGAACCTGGATGATGATTTTGATACAGACAATGGTTTTAGCGGAACAGTACAGTATGCTTTGGCTATTAAAGACCCTGCTCTTTCTGACGTTTCAAACTCTTCAGGTTTTGAATCTGATAATGATAACCCAGGTACCGGTGAAGCCCGCTACCCTAAAACAAGCTGCTAAGTTTTACAATGTTACACAAATCGGCGCTTTCAGGTGTGCTTCAAATGCACCAGCATCCGGTGGGGCTGGCCAACATCATTTTTGCACAGAAGAGGTGCCCGTTTAAGAAGGAATACAGATATTAAAGTATATAACAGCATCTTTATGGCTAACTGGAGAGGTTTGTTCCTTGATGGCACTTTGGCTCTTAATAATGTTGACCAGGATTCTCTTGTGTACAGGAATAATATCGTTGCCGGTGATTTTACCACTACATGGGCAAGTGGTGCTCCATACACAGGTACCAAATCGTTGCTTGCTGAAGATGCGACTACACGTACACGTATGTTGAACGCTAATTACGGTATTGACTCTGTTAATACCTGCGCCCTGCTTACAAACGCATGGAGTTTTACAAACCCTGATTTCCGTCCGAATACAGCTGGAGATGGTGCCATTGTAACTGACCCAACCAATTTAAATGCAGGTGTTGATCTGTCTCCTGGTGTACTTATTACGGGAAACCTGTTCAATGCAACTCAAACAAAGGGTATCGGCATTTTTGTTCTTGAAAATGGCGGTGGTACCTCAAGCGGCGCTACTGTTATAACTATTACTAAGATTTCAGGATACACCGTTACAGTGCCTGGTTTAACGCTTACCGGCACTAACCAGTCTGGCACAAACGGTACGAATGCTGAAGGTGCTTACACTAATGGAGACTGGAATTTCAGGGATGATGGCGTTAGCATAATTGCTACCTCAAAGCCAGGAATCATCATACCTAAATTCGGTTTTGTACAACTTGGTTTTAATGTAACACGTCCTAATACAACTCCTAATGGCACAAGCCAGAGCCTTGGTATAACAGTTAGCGGAGGCTTAGATGCTACACCGCTTAACAATGGTGCACTCCAGGCTTTTGGAACTAACTAAAATATAACTGGTAATAATTATTAAAATCAAAAAATATGAAACTTTTTAAAATATTAATGCTTTTGTTTGTTGGCGCTTTCCTGAACCAGGAAGTTGCCGGGCAGGCAAACGTGTCCCTGAATATGCTTACGCTTAATTCAGGTGATGTTATTATAAACGGGGCTGGTACACTGGAGATTACTTTAAATAACACTGGCCCTACTTCTACTATTCCAACAGGGAGGTTGCAGGTACAGGTAACTGTTCCTACATCAATCAGTATTCCCACTCCCCAAACTATTGCAGGATACACATTTACTTCTTTGAATGCTCAAACTGTAAACATTTGTAACAGTGGAACATCTATTCCTGTTGGCGGAGCTTCAACTTTCACTATTGCTTTACTTGGCGGTCCTACTGCCACTACAGGTGTAATCTCAGGGCAAACAACTTTTAGAACAAACTGTACTGCTCCAGGTTCATTAGCTGGAAACAATACAGCAGATGATGCCGCTACCGCCGGGTTTCAGGTAGTAGCAGGTGCAGCTTGTAATATTACTGGTGCAAGTGGAACAGCAGGTACTATTTTATGTAATGGTGGTACAACTACTTTAACTGTTGCTGCTACAACTACAGGTTCTACAGGTGCATTACAATACAGCATCGGTGGTGCTTTCCAATCTAGCGCTACATTTACCGGTGTTACTGCTGGTACTTACACAGTTACTGCAAGAGAAGCAGCTAATACTGCTTGTTCTGGTACAGGTTCTGTAACAATAAATCAGCCTTCACTTCTTGTTGCTTCTGGTTCTGTTACAACTCCTATCGCTACAATTGGTGGCTCTGGTGTAATTACAATCAGCGCTACAGGTGGTACTCCTCCTTACACTGGCATAGGCACATTTAACCGTACAGCTGGTACTTACAGCTTTACAGTAACTGATGATAATGGTTGTACAGCAACTACATCTGTTACAATCAATAATCCTGCTGCTTGTATCATCACAGGCGTTACTGCTGCTGCACCAGCTATTTTGTGTAATGGCGGTACTACTACATTAACTGCAACTGCAGCTCCTGCAGGAACATATCAATATAGTTTGAATGGTGGTGCTTTTGGTGCTGCTAATACATTTACTGTACCTGGAGGTTCTTACACAGTTGTTGCAAGAGAAACTGCTAACCCATCTTGTACAGCTACTTCAAGTGTTGTACCGGTTGCTAACCCATCAGCTGTTTCATCTACTGTTGTTATTACTACTCCAATTGCTATTCCAGGCGGTCAGGGCACTATCACAGTAACAGGTGCAGGTGGAGCAGGTGGTTTCGGTTATGTAACTACAAGTGGTACTACTATTAATGCAACAGGTGCTACTTCTGGTGAATTTACTGGTTTAGCTGCAGGTAGCTATGTTTTCACAGTTACAGATGCAAACGGATGTACATTTGTAACTCCTGCTACAGTTTTAGCTAACCCAGGTATCGCTACAGCAGACCCTGCAGTAGGCGGAATGTATTTTACTACCACAACTGGTGGTGTACAAAATGCAAACACATTGTTGTTAGCTCCTTCAACTGCTTTATACGATATCAACATTCCATTCTTCAACCTTAACCAGGTTAACCAGGTTCCTGCCGGTACTATCAACTTTACCATTAACCTTGGTAAGAAATTAGTACTTGCTCCAGGCTTTAACCTTGCAACTGCTCCATTGAGCACTTATTTCACATGGACTTCAGCCGTTGTTGGTGGTAATGTTATCATCACTGGTACACAATCAACTTCTACTCCAATACCAGCAGACTTTAATGGTATTGCTACCTTCAGGGTAAAAGGTGATTCAGCATGTAGATCTAACGTGGTTTCCAACATTGTGATCACAAATGCATTGCAGACTTTAGCTGATGATGATTTGAACAATAACAGTGCAACATTGCAGTACACATTGCCTATCACTCTCAGCAATACACAGGTAAACGTTACTTGTAGTGGTGCTGGAAATGGTATCATCAATGTAACTGTAAGCTCAGGTACAACTGTTACTACAACAGGCACTTCATATTCAAACGTACAGAACATTGCTTCTGGTGTAAATACATTTACGCTTACAGGTTTGGCTCCAGGCACGTACACTATTACTGCAACAGCACCAAGTGATGGTCCTCTTTTAGGTTGCAGCATATCAAATACAGTGATTATTTCTCAACCAACTGTATTAGCTATTCCAGGTGCAAGCATCATCAGCACAAACAACAACTGTTTTAATGCAGCTGATGGAAGCATCACAGTAGTTGCACAGGGTGGTACAGCTCCTTATGTTTTTACAATTGCAGGCCCAACAGTTAACACAACAGGTGCATTGAACGGCATCTTTACTGGATTAACTGCCGGCAGCTACACCGTAACTGTTACAGATAACAACGGTTGTACAGCTACTACTGCAGCAATCATAATTACACAGCCTATAGGTGGAATACCTGATATCACACTTGGTTCAGACTATTCTGGAAATGCGTTCCTTACACCCGGTGTAACTCAGACTATTGTTTACAATATTGCTGAAATAGCAGGTAACTCAGCAGTGGGCGATACACTCAGGATCACTAAAGTGGCAGGGTTTACTATCAATTTCAACCCAACTTTATTCTCAGTAGTTATTGGAACTGGCCCTGGTGCTACTACCTATTCTTTGGATAATACAAGGTGGAAAATTGACAACACTAACCCTGCATTTGTTTCAATCATTCTGACTGATCCATTAAATGCATCAAATCCTGGTACTTTACTTTGTAACCAATTGGTAAGAGTGGCAGTTACCCTTACAAGGAACTCTTCTGATATCTCTATCTTCCCATTGAGTGCAAGGTTAAGAAGGGCAAACGGTGAGGTGGTTTTGAATAACAACTTAAACTCAATTGTATTTATAGCTGAGTAATTGATTTAAATACCAAAGGGGTTGTAAAAAATCCCTTTGGTTATTTTCTAAAAAAATTAAATAAAACAAAATGAAAGCAAATTCAAAAATAAAAAAGGCGCTGTCTAAAGGCCTGTTGCTGTCTTCTGTGTTGTTTTGCTCCTTTCAGGGAGTGATGGCACAAAGCAGGGCGGTACTGGCTGATCCTAAACTGGGCACCATCAGTTTTACTGATATGGCCGGTTATCAATTGGACGAAGCCTATGTGCAACCTGGTGAACTGATCAAATTGAAAATACCAGTATTGAACAGTAATAATCACGGCAAGGCATTACCGGCAGGAAGCTGTAAGATTAAGATTGGTTTTGGTTCAAAGCTTGTACTTGATCCTTCATTCGATTTGAATACAACTGCAACTAACAGTTATTTCAGGTGGAATGCTTCAATGAACAGCGGGCAATTACAGGTTACAGGAGAATTAATTGCAGCATTGCCTGCTAATGTAACCAGTGTTGATCTGGCACTGAAAGTAAAAGGTACTGTAATTGGTAAATCAACCATCACAGCAAATTTCCTTATTACAAATCACAACACAACTGCAGTTTTGTCTGATGAAGATGGAAGTAATAATTCTGCTTTTCTTCAATACACTGTTACTAACAAACCAGTACCTGCTTCTGTTAGTACTATTAATAGTGTAGCAACAGAAGGATGCTCAATGACTGTTTCTTTTTCTACTGACAGGGAAATTAACCTGGCAAGATATGAAGTGGAAGTAAGCAAAAACGGAGCATCTTATGAAAAGGTAGCTACTTTGAATGCATCAGGAAATACATCTTACGCTGCTTCATTTGAACTGTCTTCAGCGCTGCAGGCAGAAAAGGTTTTTGTAAGGATAAAATCTGTTGAAAGAAGTGGAAAGGTAATATACAGTGCTGTAAAAAATGCCAATGGTGTTTGTAAGGCAGCAGCAATAAAACTTGCTGTATATCCTAATCCTGCTGCAGGCATCCGCCAGGTTGTGATCAGTACTTCACAAGGTTTTTTTAATGGAAAATACAGGCTGAAGATGATGGATATGTCAGGCAAAACGGTTCTTGCACAGGAAGTAAACCTGGCTGCTGTTCAGAATTTCCCTGTTGAACTTGGCAACATTGCCGCAGGTAAATATCTTATACAAGTGTCAACTTTTGATAACGTACAGCTTGGTATGTTAAAGTTTGAGAAGCTGTAATTCTGTATTTTAATTTAACCCTATATACGTTTTTAGCAAAAAGTACGGCATGCATAAGCGAAAGGCTTGTGCATGCTTTTTTTGGATATGACAGTTATAAAATGAAATACTCATTGCAAATTTTGTTGTTAATGATTTAGTGATAATTTGATAACAGCTAATAAAGCAACAGCACTTTTTTTTATTGATATATTCACTTTTAATATCATTTTGCTCAGTAGTTTGACTTGCCAGTGAAATCATAAATTGAAATCACGGTTATGGACTTCTATTTGAGAATTTCAATAAAACCATAAACAATTCCACCTGATATATGAATAGCAGCCTTATCAAAATGCTTGAAAAGGAAAGAGACCAGTTAACTATTAAATTAAGACTGCTGGAGGATGCAATTACTACCTACAGGAATTCTGAGGTGATTAGCCCGGGACAAATGTTATTTAAGGGTTCTGTTATAAATGTTAACGACTTTCAGGAAAGAATCCGGGTATTATTTAAAAAGTATCAGGAATACGATGCTGCTCTACCCACCCGGAGCAAAATCCTGTTTATTATCAAGGCCGAAAACAGGTTTCTGCATGTAAGGGAAATTGCAAGGATTGTACAGCAGTTGGAAGACGAGGTCTCACTTGCTGCTGTAATTAAAAAAATTTCACCGGCGCTTTCTATTTTAAAAAGAATTCCAGGCTCCCCACTTGTGAGTATAGAAGTAGATCATTCTCATTTTAATACTTTTTGGGGTTACAACAATTGGTTAAATGAAGATGGCAGTATTAAGGCCGGCTTTACCTACAATGAATGTGAGATAACAAAATTTCAAAGGGAGAGTATATTTAACATTGCTATTTAAGCCCTCAACTGTTGCTCCAGTCTGTTCCAGTACTTTCAAAAAAAAATTGCATAGCTCTTATTGTTCAGCAATTTTTTATACCACAACAGATCAATCAAAATTCTAATCGAATTTTTTAAAAAGGAAAAGGGTTTAAACAATTTAAGTTTAAACCCTTTATACGTATAAACATTTTTGCAGTATCGGAGCGTCCTGCTTTTATATATTCTAATTAATTTTTTGCAGTTTAAATGTTGAAGCCTTACCTATAGCAGTATTTATTACTTTCAGTAAATATTCACCTGATGCAATAGTACCCAAGGGATAAGTAAACTGCTGTTGATTAATAAAGGAGAACTCTTTTGCAGAAATAAGGCGACCGGTTACATCATATAATGCCGCCCTGTATTTACCGTTAAGCAAACTGCCGGAAGCATTTACAATAATATAGTCAGTATTAGAAGTTACAGGATTGGGGTAAATACTGAGAGAAATTTTTCCTTTGCATTCTGCATTTAATGTTTTTGCAGAGCTGTATTTGAAGCTGCCATCATTGTCAACAGATTTTATACGCAGGTATAAAAGACGGGTAGAAATGGAAGCTGTAATTGGAAACTGAAATTTGTAGTTAATAAGATTAGCGGCTTTAACCAGGCCGGCTTTATCGTAATGAACTCCATCTTTACTGATCTCAATATCATAATGGTTCACATTAATTTCGTTTTCTGTGCCAAATGAAACATCCACTTTGCAATCTTTTTGTAATGCAAACAAACTGGTGAAGTTTACGGGAATGGGAGCCGGGGCAATTATTTTATAAGGGCGGAAGGTTGAATTGTTGGCAGGGTTATCGTCGGAAAGTATTACTGATGTGTTATGATTAGTGATTAAAAAATTGGTTGTAATGGTGGAGTAGTCCAGTACACTGCCCTGTACATTGAATTTTGCCGTTTCCAAAAAATTAGCTGGCAAATCGGCAATCAAATTGCCTGTTATTTGAACCTGGCCGCTGTTTAATTCTGAACTCCAGGAAAAATATTGGCTGGTGTTAACAAGGCCCAGATCAAAATTTGGATCCAGGATCATTTTCGATCCTAATCCAATTTTTATTTTACAGCTTCCGGCGGGCAAAGCATTACTGGTGCTTTGATTTTGTATGGGAACATTTAATTGTGCCACATATCCTAATGGTAAAGTATCATCAATTGCATTTCCGGAAACGTTTGTAAAGCTTAATTGATTAATAGACGGGTCTGCTATCACCTGGCAGTAGGTTTTTGAAAAGCAGAATGTAAAAAGGAGCAGGTAAACGAATTTCATAAAAATATTTTTTTAGTATGGTAACAGCCCATTCCAGGGCTTTAATTTTATTAAAACAGGTTACGTAAATTGTTTACGTATTCATTAACTGATGGCTTTATATAAGTATCCGGGTGTAAAATTAGAGTTATTGCCGCAGGGCTATGTTACCTAAATGTTGTCTTTAAATTATCAATTCTGTTTAATGAATATCGATACTGCTGATCATGAAATTTTTTGCAATTGTACCCAGGGGGCCGGCTGCTTATTTTTTTGATGAGAACATTTGGAAAAGGAATAGTTAGCGAATTCCTGTTTAAAATTTTAGTGTGGCATTATTAATTGATTCTTGTGTTATTTAATTGCGTATTTTTAATTACATTTTACCTTATTATTCAAAACCTTCTTGCTTATGAAGCAGCTACTAACTGCAGCTTTAATCAGCTGTGTATTTACTTCATCCTTTGCCCAGGTAGGCATTGGTACTACAACTCCCAACTCTTCCAGTGTACTGGAACTAAACTCAACAAACAAAGCCTTAGTTGTACTTAATTAAATCATTAAAAGATTAACTGTATTATTTTTTTTGTTACACGGTTGTTATGTTTGTAACCATTATTAAATAAGTGTAACAACAGTTTTATTCTTTAGAAATAAGGAGTGTAGCAATAAAAAGATAAGCCCTGTTATCCTGGCTTTTGTATTTTTATGCAAATTCCTCATAATGGATGTACAAATAGAAGCCTCGTGGAAGGAAGTTTTAAAAAATGAATTTACCAAGCCTTACTTTTTAGAAACAGTAACTCATTTAAAAACGGAAAAAGTATCCGGTAAAATAATTTATCCTCCCGGCGCACTTATTTTCAATGCGTTTAATCAAACACATTTTGACAGGGTAGCAGTTGTGTTATTGGGCCAGGATCCTTATCACAATCCGGGCCAGGCACATGGGCTTAGTTTTTCAGTGCCGAATGGAGTAAAACCGCCGCCATCATTGGTAAATATTTATAAAGAAATACAAAATGATATTGGGATACCGATGCCTGTGGAATATGGAAACCTTACCAAATGGGCAGAGCAGGGTGTATTGTTGTTAAATGCAATGCTTACAGTAAGAGCTAATGAACCGGGCAGTCATCAAAAAATAGGCTGGATGAATTTTACAGATGCAGTGATAAATAAAATATCGGATGAAAAAGAAGGAGTTGTTTTTTTGTTTGGGGTAAGTTTGCACAGGAAAAACAAGTGTTGATTGATGAAACAAAGCATCTGGTTTTAAAAGCAGCACATCCATCGCCATTAAGTGCAGACAATGGTTTTTTCGGCTGCAAACATTTTTCAAAAACAAATGATTATTTGGTGAAGCAGGGAAAAGAGCCAATCAACTGGAAATTGCTAACACCCTAAATCGCCTGTTTTAAAATATGTATCATGACAAAAACTGTCTTAAATAATAATAGTCCAAATCATCATTATTTACTGAAATATTTGCCCGTGTATGGGCTTTATGGGGATTGATAAGTTTTGTTGCAACATTTCTCATCATTTTTTTACCGTCCATGTTTTCGTATGCTCATTCCAGGTAAAAAAGGACAGGATATATTTTATTACGATTTCAAGATTGTGGATGAATGTATGGTTGTGGCTGATCGGTTGCCCTGTCACCATTAATGGAAAGCAACATTTTAAGAAAGGAGAAAATTATGTAGTGGTATTTAATCATAATGCTTTATTGGATGTACCGCTGAGTGCACCCTATGTGCCAGGGGCAAATAAAACCATTGCCAAATCTTCTTTTGCAAAAGTGCCATTGTTTGGATGGTTTTATAGAAGAGGCTCAGTGCTTGTTGACAGGAACAGATGAAACAAGCCGCCGCAGAAGTTTTGATGAAATGAAAAAAGTATTGCGTGCTGGTATGCATATATGCCTTTATCCTGAAGGCACCCGGAACAGGACACAGGAACCACTGAAAGTTTTTTATGATGGTGCATTTAAACTGGCAGTGGAAACAAAAAAAGCATATCATTCCCTGCATTATTACCGGAACAAAAAAAGCAATGCCAGTAAATAAAAAATTTTACCTGTTGCCAAAAAAACTTACCATGAATTTTTTTGCACCAGTATCTGTGGCAAATACTGATGCAAAAGCACTAAAAGAAAAAGTATTTAAAATTATGTACAATGCTTTTGTACAGTTGGAAAAATAATGCAAACGTTATAGTTGCAAATTGATTTAAAACTATTGCACGTAAATATGTATTTTTGACACAATTACATTAAAAAATAATATTGATTTTAATATAAAGTTGAACGATATTTAAGTTTTGACGAAATAACCAAATAGAAAAATTGTTTTACCACACATTATTACAATTTTAATCTTTTTTGAAAAAATGAAATACCAGATGAAAAAAAAGGTAACTAAGATTGGAGTACTTACATCAGGCGGCGATTCACCGGGTATGAATGCCTGTATAAGAGCAACGGTTCGTACAGGAATTTATCATGGGCTGGAAGTGTTTGGTATCATGCGTGGGTACAGCGGCATGGTGGAAAATGATATTTTTAAAATGGAAAGCCGCAGTGTGGCCAATATCATACAAAGTGGCGGCACTATTTTAAAAACTTCCCGGTGCAAAGAATTTTTTACTCCGGAAGGAAGAAAAAAAGCTTATAACAATTTAAAGAAACATGGCATTGATGGATTGGTGATCATTGGTGGTGATGGCAGTTTTCGTGGTGCCCAAATATTCAGCAATGAGTATGATATTCCCTGCGTTGGTTTGCCGGGTACTATTGATAAAGATATTGCAGGTACCGATTTTACCATTGGTTTTGATACAGCAGTAAATACTGCTGTGGAAGCCATTGATAAAATAAGGGATACCATGGATGCACATGACCGCTTATTTGTAATTGAAGTAATGGGCAGTGATGCCGGTTATATTGCTTTGCACAGCGGTATTGCCACTGGTGCTGAAAATATTTTAATACCGGAACGCAAAACTGATATTGATGAAATTGTAAATCAACTGGCAGAAAAAGAAAGAAGGAAAAAACTGGTGAACCTGATCGTGGTAGCTGAAGGGATGAGTTTGGTGGTGGCAATGAAGTGGCAAAAGCAATCAAGGAACGTTTGCCGCAAACAGAAGTAAGGGTTTGTATTCTCGGCCATATACAAAGAGGCGGTTCGCCAAGTTGTTTTGACAGGCTGATTGCAAGCCGCATGGGTTACAGCGCAGTGGAATGTTTGATAGAAGGAAGATACAATGTATTTGTAGGAATTGTAAATAACCGGATGAGTTATATACCTTTGAATGAAGCAGTGAAAAAGAAACAACGTATCAGTGAAGAGTGGATGAAGATTGTAAAGATATTAGCCAGTTAACGGTTTACTGTTCAAGGTTTACAGTTGGGTTCATTCTGTTCATTAATTTCTTTGGAATGGCAACGATAAAAAGATTTGAAGATCTTGAAATTTGGCAAATAGCAAGAGAACTTGCGAAGGGTATTTACAACATAACTCAGCAACCAAATTTTCTTCATGAATTCAAATTGAAGGAACAGGTTAAAGGAAGTAGCGGTAGTATAATGGATAATATAGCTGAAGGTTTTGGAAGAGGAAGTAGGCTCGAATTTGTGCAGTTTCTTTCCATTGCAAAAGGTTCGGCGGATGAATTAAAATCACAGTTGTACCGGATGTGTGATTGTAATTTAATAACAGACGAAACTTTTAAAATTCAATATGAGCAGGCAGATATTCTTGGTGCAAAAATATTTTCATTTATGGAGTATCTTAATAAAACAGAACATAAGGGCATAAAATTTAAGGACCGGAAATAAAATAAATGGTACTTGCTACTGCAGGCACCCAACTGTAAACACCAAACCGAAAACAGTAAACCGAAACAATGAGTAAAAACATCAGCAAATACCTGCACCGCAATATGGATAAGGAAGCAGGCATTAAGCATACTATAAAAAGAACAAAAATTGTAGCCACTGTAGGGCCAGCCTGTTCCACTTACGAAAAATTACTTGAGCTTGTACAGGCAGGCGTAAACTGTTTCCGGTTAAATTTTTCTCATGGTTCTTACGAAGATAAGTCGCAGATCATTGAATACATCAGGGAGATAAATAAAACACAACCGTACAATATTGCCATCCTCGGCGATTTACAAGGCCCAAAACTAAGAGTGGGTGATTTGGAAAATGGGAAAATAGAATTAAAAGAAGGCCAGGAAATAATTTTTACCACAGAAAAAATTGTAGGTACAGCAGAAAAAATTTATGTGTCCTATCCCAATCTTGCAAAAGATGTAAAAGTAGATGAACGTATTTTTTTGGATGATGGTAAAATGGAAGTGAGAGTGAGGGAAATACTAAATGATAAAGAGATAAAAATAAGTGTAACGCTTGGTGGCACATTGTTACCAAAGAAAGGCGTTAATCTTCCCGACTCTGCATTGACCATGCCTTCACTTACAGAAAAAGATATTGCTGACCTTGACTTTATTTTAGAAAAGAATCTTAGACTGGGTGGCACTTTCTTTTGTAAGAAATACCAATGATGTAAGGGAAATAAAAGGAAGAATAAATGCAAAGAACAGTAAGATAAAACTCATTTCTAAAATTGAAATGCCTGAAGCATTGAGAAATATACGTGACATCATTATTGAAAGTGATGGCATCATGGTGGCAAGGGGCGATCTGGGTGTGGAAGTTCCTGTTGAGCAAGTACCATTAATTCAGAAAGATATCATTTTAAATGTATGCACAGGGCAAAGCCAGTGATAGTGGCAACACAGATGATGGAAAGTATGATGGAGCGTACCAAACCCAACAGGAGTGAGGTTACAGATGTGGCCAATGCAGTACTGGAAGGTGCCGATGCAGTAATGCTGAGTGGTGAAACTGCCATGGGTGCTTATCCAAAATTGGTGGTGGAAATGATGAGTAAGATAATCCTGGAAGTGGAGAATAATGTATATGATTATGACAGGGATGATATCCTGACACCACAGCCTCATTCGCCTTCTATATTAAGCGATGCGTTGTGTTACAGCGCCTGCAAAATTGCAGATGAAACAGATGCCAGTGCATTGGTAGGTATGACGCAGAGCGGTTACACTGCTTTTATGCTCAGCAGCTACAGGCCAAAAGTGCCACTGTTTATTTTTAGTAAAGAAAGAACTTTAATTAACCAATTGAGTTTAAGCTGGGGCGTAAGGGCCTTTTATTATGGTGAAGAAGAAAGCCTTGATGATATATTCTTTGACCAGATAAGCATCCTTAAAGAAAGGGGCTTTTTAAAAACAGGCGATGTGGTGGTGAATACAGGCAGCACACCTGTAGCCTTACATCTGCCAACCAATGTTATCAAAGTAACTACGGTAGAGTAATTTTAACAGGTTTATATTTTTAAAAATGGATAAGCGTAAAGCATTATCCATTTTTCATTTTGCAGCGTATCAAATGATACTTTTAATAATTCTTATCTTGTAAAAAAATAACGCAATGGCCAATGATATAAAATGCCCCAACTGTGGGCATCAGTTTGAGCTAAATGAAAGCTTGAAAAATGAAGTGGAAAAAGAATTACGGGGCAAAATGCTGGATTGGCAAAAAAAGAAGGAAGAAGATTTTGAAAAGCAGAAAGCTCTGCTCATCAGCGATACTGTTAAAAAAGCAAATGATGAAACAGCCTCTAAAT
This sequence comes from uncultured Chitinophagaceae bacterium, assembly GCA_963814445.1. GTDB lineage: Bacteria > Bacteroidota > Bacteroidia > Chitinophagales > Chitinophagaceae > Ferruginibacter. The sequence continues at coordinate 36,130 of CAWFCU010000023.1, read as the reverse complement.
TAAGATCGCTGGAAGAGGAAGCAAATCTTAAAACAAAGCAATTGCAGGAATTGCAAAAGAAAGAGCTGGATTTGTTGAGGGATAAAAATGCGTTGGAAGAAAAGCAAAAGAACCTGGAAGTTGAAATTGAAAAACGTTTTTTGGAAAAAAGAAAGGAAATAGAAGAATCAACTATTAAAAGAGAGCAGGAGTTATTCGACCTTAAAACAAAAGAGTACAAGCTGCAAATGGAGCAACAGCAAAAATTAATTGAAGAGCTAAAACGTAAGAGCGAACAGGGTAGCATGCAGCTACAGGGAGAAAGCCAGGAGAAATTATTGGAGGAAATACTCAAAGAGAATTTCCCATTTGATGGAATTGAAGAAGTAGGCAAAGGAGTAGAAGGAGCAGACTGTATTCAAATTGTACGAAACAGCAGTGGTAAAGAATGCGGCAAAATTATTTATGAAAGCAAGAGAACCAAAACTTGGAGCAATAGCTGGGTTGACAAATTAAAGTCAGACATGCGAAATAAGGGAGCTGATGTGGCGATATTGGTTACACAAGTGTTTCCAAAAGACATGGAACGCTTTGGAGAAAAAGATGGAATATGGGTTTGCAGTTTTACAGAGGTGAACAGTGTGGCGCATTTACTACGTAGCGGCATTATTAAAATAAATAGCGCTGTCAAAAGCCAGGAAAACAAAGGTGATAAAATGCAGATGCTGTATGATTATTTGACCGGCAACGAATTCCGTGGACAAATGGAAGCGATAGTGGAAGGTTTTATGGCAATGAGAAACGGCATTACCAAAGAAAGGGTGCAGATGGAAAAAATATGGAAGGAGAGAGAAAAACAATTAGAAAAGGTTTTACTCAGCACAAGTGGTATGTATGGTTCCGTAAAAGGGATTGCCGGTGCATCTGTATCAGACATACCATTGCTGGATGGAGGTGACGATGTAAATTTGGAAGATAACTAAAGCAATAATAACCCTTGCCACAAGATCGATCTATTCAATGTTTTGATTCATCGGGCAATGCTATTTCCTGCGATAGCCTGCCGGAGAGTGTACAGTCTGTTACCGACTCCATCATACATGCAATGGAAGTTCAGCCTTATATTGATGCCAAAGAGCACAATGATGATACGTTTATGCCTTTTGTGTTTTTATTCTTTTTTATTTTTTTGGTGATAGTAGCTGTTAAAAATGCAAGGCGGCAGGAAGCCGAAGACGAAGCTGCGGAAGTAAGAGAAAATGATTATGTGCCTGATGATAACAAAGCAAAATCCCTTGTTTACTATGGTGAGGAACTGAAGTTTTCAGAGGAGGAGTTAATACATGTATTGAACAAATATTTTCCTTACTACATAAAGATCAGTGAAACCGGCAAAGAGAAATTCCTTCATCGCCTCAAAAGATTTATCAGCGAAAAAATTTTTGTGATACATGATGAAAGTGGGTTTAAAGAAATGCCCATACTCATCAGCGCTTCGGCTGTTCAGCTAAGTTTTGGGCTTGACAAATATTTATTGCCTTATTTTTCTCACATTCATATTTTCCCTGAGGAGTTTATTGGTTATCATCCAACACTACGTGTGCTGGAAGGCAATGTTTCCGGCCACAGTGTCAACCTTTCATGGAAACATTTTTTAAATGGCTATCAGTTCCCCACAAACGGGCAGAATGTAGGCCTGCATGAATTTGCCCATGCATTTTATTACCAGTATTTTGAAACAGGCGAAAATGTAGAAAGGGATTTTGTTGCCAGGTTTCCTTTGTTTGATGCCTGCGGCAACAATGCTTTTGAGCAGGAACAAAAACCGGGCAATAATTTATATTCAGATTATGCACTCAAAAATTTCCAGGAGTTTTGGGCAGAAAGTGTTGAAGTATTTTTTGAAAAACCCATTATACTTAAAACCAGTTACCCTGATCTGTTTGAAGCGATGACAGAAATTTTAAAGCAAGACCCGGCTTCACTCGATAATACATAAAAAAACGGCTGTATTTATACAGCCGTTTTTTTATGCAGCGTTTATCTGTTTATTTTATTTCCATTATGCCTATCTTGTCTTTACCAGCAGAAAAGAAGCCGCCCAATTTCTGAGCATACAGGCCAATTTTATTTTTGTCAATTCTCATACATTGGCTTGTAGCAGTAGTAAGTTTATTGTCTTTATTGCGGTAAAGAATTTCTCTTGATACTGCACCTTTATCATCTATCACACCCATTACAAAAACGCTCTTATTGAATTTATGTAATGGATCTGGTTTCTTTTCAATATCACGGTCAATATTGTCATCATCATCATTATAAAACACCAGCAACTTGTTTTTATAAGTCATTGTTTTGAAGGTGCTGAAGTAAGTAATATCTCTTGATGTTTGCATTTTAGGTATCCTGCCAATAACAGTTTTACCATCTGCTTTAAGATTAATGTCAATGATATCGCCAAAATTGTATATAAAATAACCGGGTGAATAGCCACCAGTACCGCCATAAGAACTTGGTGGTACGTAAATAGCCTGGTAATATTCCAATACAAAATCTTTTGAGCCATCTTCTCTTTCATCTACAGATGCAAGCCTGAAGTTTTTTGACAATCCCGGGTCTTTTTCCTTATCACTGCCTTGCTTGTCAATTTTTATTTGTTCCACCAATGCATCAGGAAACTGGTTCAGGTTTTTTGTAGTAACACTCGTTGATGCTTTATCAAAAGTAGCAGTAAAAAAGCCTGTTATGTACCCGGTTTGTTTTGTTTTGTACAGTCCAAATAAAAGCAAGTTGTTTACATTATCATCTGCAAGCTGCAGTGTGTGTACAAACTTATTGCCAATATCTAACAGGTATTCTGCAGGGTTAGCATTATCCTTATCATATACCAATAACTTGGTTTTATATGCCGGTACTTTTTCGCCATCTTTTTTTATAGCTTCTTTTGTTACTTCCTGGTCGTAATGTTTAATAAGCACTCCTACTTTTCCTTCATTGGTTATCAACTGGTCTTCAACTGAAACAAATTTATCTTTATAGGGTAGTTCAATTGTTTTGTCCCATAATTTTTGCATGTTGTTATCAAGCACTTTTATAAAGTACTTTTCATTCTCGTTTTTTTTGAAAGCATTATTACCAAACATCAGCACTTTGCTTGAGTCTTTTGAAAATTCATAACCAACAGATGATTGGTTCGATTTTTTAAAAGCTTCGAATGTCCCCATGTTGATGATCTTACCCTCAGGATTCAGCGTCTGGATATTGATGGGTTGGCAATAATAGTTGGTGATTTTCTCTTCTTTGTCGTATTGGCTGGTAAATAAGAATAGCTTGCCTTTTACGCTCAGCAGGTCGTTGAATTTAATATTCTTGTCATCAACTTCAATTATCCTTTCGCCGGCTTCATTAAGTTTGTCTGTGTAGCGGGTAAGAACAGGTGTTTCGGTTGTTTTGAGGCTGAACATGCCTCCTCCTTTTCCATCAAAGCATAGTTTGATCATGTCTGTACCATTACCCCGTACAAAAGAACGGAAGGTCATTTCTTTTTTACTCTCTTCGCCCCAGTTAATGATCACTTTCTGGGCAGAAAGCTTAGCCGCAGGAATTGCCAGCAGCAGCATAGGAATCAATTTTTTCATTGTGTTTAAGTTGTTTTGGCGAAAATAGATATATTTGCCGGATTTTAAACCTTACTTACATGCACAAGAAAATCTTTTTAACCCTTCTTTTGGCCGTTCCCTGTATTGCGGTATTGAAGGCCCAGAAAAACAGGAAAGACAGTACCGTTGTAATTTTCTTCAACGAAAACAAATCAGAAAAAAGTGACCGCAAAAAAAATGGGGATGCTAATATTGTAAAATTTGGACCACTTGGTTTTGTAAGCGGCACTTATCCTGTTTTATATGAAAGGGTAATTACTGATTTCTTTTCTGTACAGGTAGGCGGTGGCTTAACAGGAAAAAATTACTGGAGGTCTATCATTCAAAGAACAGGCGAGAACACCAATATTAAAATGACTAATCCCTGGGATGATGATACACAGACTGACATAGCTGATGATGTGTTTAATTTTGAAACCCGGACAACTGGTATGGGTTACATGTTTTCAGTGCAGCCCCGGCTGTACTTTGAAAGCGAAGCGCCAGAGGGCAGTTTTGTAGGTATTTCTTATGAGTACTTACATTATAAATTCAGCATACCAGGGCTTACACCCACCAGCAATGGCGACTGGGCACATAAAGGTGCTGCTAAAAGCGAACATGAGAACATAAGTGATATAATGGTGCACTTTGGTTACCAGAGTGTGTACGACAAGCTTACTATGGAATATACTACCAGCATTGGCATCAGAAATGTAAAGGGAACAAAGTATGCAGGGTACTCTGATTTTAATAATGGCGGTGCTCTTACCGAAGGTTTTGCCACCTACAAGCAAAGCATTTTCAATTTTGGTATTGGTATTAAAGTGGGTTATCACTTTTAAGAAAAGCAAAAAATTATTTATGCCTGCTGTTAAATACAGCAGGCATTTTTTTATCAGCTTATCACACGGGAAATAACGTTATCATCAAAAAATTGAAAGTGTACCGTCAAAACAATATTTTTTTCTTTTAGTACCTGGCAAAAAGCTGTGCCATACCCATTTTCAGTTATTATCGCTTCAATGTGCAGGTGTTTAATAAAATCTACCTCGCCATCGCCGTACCATTTGAATAAGGATTCTTTAATACTCCATGCAGTGGTTACAAAAGTTTTATACAGCTCACTGTCATTGCCAGCCATTTGCTCAATTAAGTCTTGTTCAAAAGCAGAGAGAAACTTGTGTTTTATTTTTTCTGCTTTGGCTGTTATTCTTTCCACATCCACACCTACTCTGAATGAAGTGCTTACCATCACAGCAGCATACTCTCCACAATGAGAAATGCTGAAATGATACGCTTCATTTTCTAAGAATGGTTTTCGGGTGTCTGCAATTTTTATCAGTTCGTAGGGAAAATCCGGATACAGTTCTCTCAGCAAAAATCTTCCTGCAAGATGCTGCAGCCTTTTGTGCGGATGTGTTATTTCTCTCTGCAATGGCACTTTGTTAATAAAAAAACTTTCCGGCTCTGTAATATGCCATAGGCCCAGTTTGGTGTGAGGGTTAATATTTTGTTGATAAACCAGTGGCATTTGAGTAATTAAAAAGTGAGAATTAAAAATTGAAAAATTAGTTTTACAAATTAACAACTAAACAAACAATTCAGCACTAATTATGATCTTAAGCGACACCCGGATTCTGGAAGAAATTGAAAAAGGCACCATCGTTATTAAACCCTACGACCGCAGCCAGCTTGGCAGCAACAGTTATGATGTGCATTTAGGTAAATACCTGGCTACTTATAATGATACAGAACTGGATTCAAAAAAGCACAATGAAATTTCGCATTTTGAAATACCGGAAGAAGGGTATGTGCTGCATCCGCATGTTTTTTATCTTGGCGTTACTGATGAATACACCGAAACCCATGCACATGTACCTTTTTTAGAAGGCAAATCATCAACCGGCAGGTTAGGGATTGATATACATGCCACTGCAGGCAAAGGCGATGTTGGCTTTTGTGGCAACTGGACTTTGGAAATTTCGGTGAAGCAACCAGTGAAAGTATATGCCGGTATGCCAATAGGCCAGCTAATATATTTTCCTGTAGATGGAGAGATAGAAATAAAATACAACCAGAAGAAAAATGCTAAATACAGCGGCCAAATAAATAAGCCTGTTGAAAGCATGATGTGGAAGAATAAATTTTAAAACAATTGTACCTGCCATGAAAAGTTTGAAAACGATATTGTTGCTGCTGCTGATGTATTCAGTAGCAAGTGCACAGCCAGGTGCAGACTCACTGTTGAATTTTATTGTAAACAACAAAAGCCGCAGCGCTTTATACGTGGTAAGGAATGATACAGTGTTGGCAAAGCAGAATGAAAATAAACTGATGCCGCTGGCAAGTACCCTTAAGATATTAGTAGCAGTTGAATTTGCAAAGCAGGCTGGCAGCGGTATCATTGATGCAGAAAGCTATGTGCCAATAAATGAATTGAATAAATATTATCTCGACGGTACTGATGGAGGAGCACACCAAAACTGGTTGTCGTATGAAAAAGAAAAAAGCCATGTAAAAGGCGACAGCATAAAACTGGTGGAAGTGGCAAGAGGAATGACAATATTCAGCAGCAATGCCAATACAGAATACTTAATGGATCTGCTGGGGATTGAAAATATAAAAAGTAACCTTACTCTTTTTGGTTTAAAAGACCATACGGCTATTTATCCAATAGTATCTTCTTTGTTTGTTTATCAAAACCCACATAACTCCAAAGAGAAAAAAATATTAAAGGCGATTGAAAAATTAACAGAAGCACAGTATTGCCAAACCATTATGCAAATACACCATGGTTTAAAAAATAATCCTTCGCTTAAGAGTAAATTCCGTCCGCAGGATCTGACAATGGACATGCAAAAAATGTGGAGCGACAGGCTTACAGCATCTACAGTAAAAACCTATGTGCAGTTGGCCAGTATTCTTAACAACAGGAAATTTTTGAGTGAAAAGAGTTATGCGGTGTTGTCAAAACTGCTGGAGTATTTTATGGAAAGCCCCGGCAATCAAAAAGTGTATAAGCACTTTGGAATAAAAGGAGGCAGTACGGCATTTGTATTGACAGAAACATTTTATGCCACTACGTTAAATGGCGACAAGGTGGAAGCCGCTTATTTCTTTAATGACCTGACGGAAGATGAATCAGAAAAATTACAAAGCTGGATGAATGGGATCCGGATTGGCTTAACCCAGAGTGAAAAATTCAGAACGAAATTGATAAGTGCATTAAAAGAATAGTGCATTGCACATGCAGCCTCTTTAAACTAAAAACCGAAGTTTTTAAAACTTCGGTTTTTTAATTAGCTTATTGAAACTAATATAGTGAGATGAGTTCTTCTAATTTTGGTTTTGCTGCAGCCCAGCCTTCAATAATTGTAAATACTGTATCAGAAAATTCAGGATGAAAAAGCTTATCCCTGAATGCAACATCAGTTTTTTTACAATGATTTTCTAATTGTGGGAGGCCGGCAATCACCATTACTGCTTTTAATGTATGTGCTGCATTGCCCACCTCATCAGCATCCTGGCACTGCCAGGCAGTTCTTAGTTTGTCAATATTCATTTGTATATCTGACACTGCACTTGTAAGCAGTATTTTTTCAAAACCAACATCGCCGCCAGATACCGAGTGAAGATAAGTGAGGTCAATATTGATACGTGTAGTAATGTTTTCCATAAAGCTGCTTTATTTACTAAGATGTGTATTTGATCATATCATCTATAGTGTTGCTTAATTTTTTATTGTTGTTATTTTGACTGTCGATTGATTCAATAATGGCCGCAAACAGGTTTTCTGTTTTAAATGGTTTTGACACATAGCCCGTCATTCCTGACTTGTAGCAATTCTGCATTTCTCCGTACAAGGAATGTGCCGTCATTGCCACCACGGGTATTTTTGATACTGGCCCTTTAAGCATTCTTATTTGTTCGGTGGCAGCAATCCCATTCATTACCGGCATTTGTATATCCATCAGCACTACGTCAAACTGTTGTTGCTGCACTGCTTCCACTGCCATAGCACCATTCACAACATGTGTTACTACAAATCCGCCTTTTTCAAGTACCTGCTTTGCCAGCATGGCATTAATGGCATTGTCTTCTGCAAGTAATATGTGTATGCTCCTGCCTTCGGGCAAAGTAATGCTTTTATATTTTTCTTTTGTATTTATATTGGCTTCGCCTATTGCCTCGTATTTAGTAAAGGTGAGAATGAAATTAAAAGTGGTGCCTTTGCCGGGGCTGCTGTCAATCATGAGCGTGCCGCCGTACATGTCCACAATACCCTTGGCGATATTAAGCCCGAGGCCTGTGCCGCCATATAATCTTTCTGTATCGGTAGTGGCTTGTGTAAAACGCTCAAAAATAGCTTCCTGTTTTTCCATTGCCACACCAATGCCTGTATCTTTTACATAAAAGGAAATATAGTGTTTGGTATCATCCGGCCCACTTACCATTCTGCAACCAATTTCTACAAACCCGGTATCAGTAAACTTAATGGCATTGCCCATCAGGTTAAATAATATCTGCGAAAGCCTTAACTGGTCGCCCATTACTTTGGCAGGCATATTACCGGTGATGTTATATTTGAGTGCAATACCTTTTTCTTTTGCTTTGGGTTCTAATATTTTTGCAGCATCTGTTACTATCTGCTTTACATCTATCGGCAGGCATTCAAGTGCAAGGTTGCCTGATTCAATTTTAGAAAGATCGAGTATATTGTTGATAAGCCCCAGCAGGTTTTCTGATGCTGATTTTATTATGTCAACATAGTCGCCTTGTTCTTTATCAAGCGTGGTATTAAATAAAAGATCAGTAAAACCAATTACAGCATTCAGCGGTGTCCTTATCTCATGGCTCATGTTGCTGATAAACTGGTCTTTTACTTTTAATGAACGTTCCACCATTTCGTTGGCAGCAATCAGGTCTGTTTCAATCTGGTAACGGCTGGTAATATCCATGCCAATACCAAGTATATATTTCTTTCCTTTCTTGTCTTTAAAGCATTTTTTAATTACGTTGAACCAGCTTACAGGATCATTGGTGCAGCTGGTGCCCGGCATGCTTCCTTCCAGCCTTATCATTTCGCCATCCTGCAGTTCAAGCATTGATTCAAAATCACCAAGGAAAATATCTTTTTCTCCCTTTGATAAAGTTGTTACATCAAGCGCCAGCGTTTCATTTTCGTTGCACAGGTAATACTGGCCAAAAGTTTTATTATGCAACACCACCTGGCATTGCTCATTCATTACATAAATAATATTGGGGCTGTTCTCAATTATCTGGCTGATGAATTGTTGTTGTTTCTCAATTTCATTTTGTGCTTTTACCGATTCAGTAATGTCAATGGCGCTGGCAATGATGTATGGTTCACCATGCTTGTTGTCGTACAATGCATTTTGGTATAGCCATGCCCGTTTGCTGCCGTCTTTTCTTACTATCTGGAATGAACCCGTAGCCGTTTTTTTCTCAATAATTTCTGACAGGTAAAAGCCGAAATACTGTTGAAACTCTGGTGTTACAAGATTTACAAGATTGCTGCCAATTAATTCCTTTTTGCTGTAGCCACTCAGTTTTTCTGCAGCCGGGTTTATATCCAGTATGTTTCCTTGCAGGTCGTGCTTGCAGATAATAGCTTGTGCATTATCCAGTACAGCCGCTTTTTCTTCTTCACTTTTCTTTATTGCCAGTTCAAAAAGTTTGCGGTGTGTAATATCTTTTACTGTACCTACATAACCTACGAAGTTTCCGTGTTCATCAAACCGTGGAGCTATATTGCTCATCATATGCCGCTGCTCACCATCAATATTAAAGCGATATTCAAGTTCAGTCGTTTCGCCTTTTGCGGCCCCCTCAACACTTTTCCATATATACATCATATCATCGGGGTGTATATTCTGGAAAAGCTCATCCATTGTTATTTCGGCTGTAAGCGGTATGTGGTAAATGGTACGTAGTTCTTTAGATAGATAAAGGGTTTTGTTCACCGAATCAAATTCCCATGCACCTACCTGTGCAATCTCGATGGCCTGCTCCAGTTTATTTTTATTAGCAACCAATTGTGCTTCCAGTATTTTTCTTTCTTTTATTTCATTTTCCAGCGCCAGTTCTTTTTCCTTACGGATGGTTATATCTGTTTCAATGGCGATATAGTTGGTGATCTCTGAACCCTCATTGTAAATAGGCTTCACACTTATCATGGCCCAGTATGGTTTGCCATCTTTACGGTAATGCACCATTTCTTCCACCACCGATTCGCCTTTGAACATGCTGAGCTTGAGATTATTTACAGATGTACGCTGGCTTAATGGCCCCAGCAGGAAAGTGTCGCCTTTTTTGCCAATCACTTCTTCCAGTCCATAACCGGTAATTTTTGCAAAGCCTTCATTTGCCCACAATATGCAGCCGGTGTTGTCTGAAATAATAACTGCCTCATTTATCTGCGCCACAACTTTGCCTAATAATTTTAATTGCTTATCAGCCATTGAACTCATCATTTGTTCATGGCTTAAATTATTTTTTATCTGTTTGTTGAAAGCTACTAACTGCTGCCAGCGAATGCCGATAAAGGCAAACAGCAAACCAAGTACGAGCGGAGAAAAAACAATAATGACAAAATCGGCAGAGTATTCAAAAATATGGAACCATGGCCCTGAAAAACCATTCTGCCTGTTGAGCAGGAAGGCATTAAGTACAAGCATTAAGCCAAGCAGAATGCCGGCAACGGTATATTTTAAAACACCTGTATAGCTGTAGTTCTTCATATTTAGCTTGTTCACAGGATTTTGGATAAAGTGTTTTGATTGCAGGCAATTCAAAACAGGTTTAAAAAATATTGTTTCATTATGTTTCAACCGAAAAAGCTCCTTTTTCGGTATGCAATGGTTATAGAGATTATAGCAAGAAGAGTAAGCCAGTAAGAGAGATTGGTAAGCTGTTTTATGGCTTCAACCGGCAATTCTCTATAGCATGTGGTTTACCATTACTTTTCTAAAACGGTATTTTCCGCAGAAAATTGTTTTTTATCTGAATTATTAATTGAATATGTACGGCATTGTGGAAAAAAAGATAAGGATGTGTTTGGCGGGGATGCTTTGGAGCAAATTAATGTGCAAAAAACTAAGGTTTTTTGTGAAATGGCCATTGCTTTTGAAAAAATGATTTGATGAGATAAACTATTATCCCACAACCGAATACAGCAACAAAATAACCAATGACATCTGTGCCGGTTGACATAAAAACAAGTATCCATAAAAACACTGCCAGTATCACCGGTAAAGGATAGGCTGGCATTTTGTAAGGCAGGTTTGCAGTCCCTATTCTTTTACGTAGTAAAACTACGCCTATTGCCTGCCCGATAAACTGAAGTAAAATTCTCATGGCCAGTATAGCGTCGATCACATGTTTCATTTTAAAAAGCATGCTGAAGATAAAAGCCAGTGCAGCAAGAAAGAGTAATGATATGTAGGGGAAATTTTTTGTGGGATGCAGCTTGGCAAATATTTTGAAAAAGGCACCGTCAGTTGCAGCGGCATAAGGCACCCTTGAATAGCCCAACATTACTGCAAACAATGATGCCAATGCCACCCATAATATCAGAACGGTGGCAATATTGGCAGCCGCATCTCCATACAGCGTTTTAATAAAAATACTGACGATGTAAGGGTTCTTACCATCAACCGATGTTTCAATTATTTTTTGCCATGATATTACACTGGTAACACTCATGTTCATGGCAAGGTATAAAATAGCAATGCCAATAATAGATATAAACATGCTCCGTGGAATATTTTTGCCGGGGTTATTTATTTCTCCACCAAGGTGGCATACATTATAATAACCGAGATAACTATATACTGACTTTACGCAGGCCTGCCCAAAGAAGAAAGAAGCAATCTGTGCCCAGCTAAAATTACCTGCTGCTTCTTTCAGCGGTTGTAAAAAATTACCGGCTGATATGCCTCCAATAATTATCCATCCCAGGATAAGCAATACGCCAGCCCAGAGTAATACGCCGATCTTCCCAATATTGTCAATCTTGCGGTACAATAAAAAAGTAACCAGTATTATAACAGCACCGGAAACAGCTTTTTGCTGCCACTCGTTCAAATGCACCAGGTAAGTGAGGTATTGAGAAAAACCAATGGCGGCAGAAGCAGCTACCAAAGGTGCCTGTATAATGGTTTGCCATACATACAAAAAGCTGATCATTTTGCCAGGCCCGTTTTTGCCATAGGCTTCTTTTAAAAAATTATAACTGCCACCTGCTAACGGATACGCTGCTCCCAGTTCACTCCATATCATGGCATCAACCAGTGAAAGAATGGCACCCGCCAGCCATGCATATAAAAACTGGCTGCCGGCAAGGCCAATCACCATTGGTAGTGTGAGGAACGGGCCTATACCCACCATGTCTATCATGTTGAGCACAGTGGACTGAAATAGCCCGAGGCTGCGTTGTAGTTTTGGAACAGGTAATGCCATTCAACTCTTTGAGCAGGCAAATTAATATTCCTTTACATGCAACGATTTCGTTTTACGGTATTTTAAAAATGATGGAAAAAATGTTGGGTTAAAAATAATGGAGGGTTTTATTTCCATGCCGGCTTCCCATCATCTGAAATGTAATAAACAAAGTTGTTGCCGCTGCCAAAGGCAATAGCAGGTTTGCCGGTTATGGGGTCGTTCTTTTTCTTATAAGATACCTGCGATACACTGCTCCAGGCGCCATTATACAATTCTATATAATTACTGCCGGCCCTCCATATTGAAGTGCCCTGTGGCATCTGGGCTTCTTTGCTGATAATTCCGCTGTAGAAAGCGAAACTGCCATCTCCATTAAATTTGTAATAGTAATTTGTATTGTTTACGGGGTTATAGTTTTTCCAGATACCAATCAATGTTGTATCAATATTGCCTTTTATCTTACAGGCAATGGAAGGGTTAAAAGCTTTGTCCACGCTGTCGTATTTAATAAAACCACTGCCTTTTGCATAGTAATAATTAGCTATTAAGGAATTGTCGGCAAAATAAACAATCAGTACATCATCATAATATGTTTTGCCATGCATAATGCCAACAGCTTTACTGATGATAGTTTTGTTAATGGTAAAGGAGCCAAAAGTATCAACCCAGTTTGTGCCCACGGGTTCGTTTGCCTTAAAGATTATTTGTGAAAATACCTTGTCTTTTGAAACTGTTTTGCTGTAGAGGGTTCCGTTTTTACAAAAGTAAAATGAATTTCTTTTTTTGCTTCCTTTATAAACGTTGCCGTCAAACACTACAGAAGTATCATCATAGCACGACTTGTAATAATGACAATCTATACAGTCTTCTTTTTTAGTTTCTGTTGTTTTAGATACTGTTTGTGTATTGTTTGTTTTTAGCTGCAGTTCTATACGGTTCCCGTCAATAGCAATAATTTTAAAATTTTGTTTGCTGGTTTGTGGCAGTTCATCCCACAATTCGGTCGCCGTGCCCTGGTACGATAAAGATGATCTTAGCTACATCGCCTGTAAAAGCAGGGTTAGACTGTTTTACTTTCATGTTGCCCTTTATTGATTTACGAAGGTCATCAAAGGCAGGGTTGTCATATTCAATTCCTTTTACTGAAACAGTAATGGATTTGTCACTATTCTTTGTGCTTTGGCTTTTGGGCTGTGCTTTTACGTTATATACTGCAGGTGTGTGCCCAGCAAAAAACAAGGAGTAAGGCTTTTTTCATTGATGATGTTTATTTCGTTTGCTTAGTTTTCTTACGGTAACATCATTTGCCTGTAAGGCAGATAAAACAACAGCCTGTAATGTAAATATTTTTAAGATGCTTTTGCAGCCTTTACGGGAAAATAACGGTTGTCGAGTGAAAAATATCCGCCGCCTTCCACTAAAAAGAAAAACAGGAATAGCAGTATGATGATGGAAAAAGGCAGATCGCTGCCGCCGGAAAAAAATCCCTCTTTCATATTCACAAAGAAAATAGCACCCAGCAAAATAGGAATGTGTACTAAGCAAACAAACCTTGTAAAAAGCCCTGCTATTATTAATGCACCACCCAGTAAATGAATGTAGGGGATAATGGAACTTAACCATGAAACTTTACTGAGAAAAAGGGAGCCTGCAAAGATCTGGTCGAGTAAAATACTGTTGTAGATAAATTGTATGCCTTTGATAAAAAGGCAGAAGCCAAGCCCGACCCGGAGCACCACCAGCCATTTGGGGTTATGCCTGGCACTCCATGCTTCTATTTGATGTACAGCATCCATAAAGAATAAATTTAGGAATGATGAAATAAAGAACTGATATAAAGCTAAAAAGAATAAAGGGGAATTCAAAGCGGTTAATAGGTTTCGAAAAGAAATGTTTTGCCGGCAGGATAATAATGAGATTTGTTTGGTTTGCCTTATCTCCCTTTCTTCGCCACCATTATCAGCCTCGGCGATTTTCTTACATCGTAATTGGCAAAATTATAATCGCCAAATACTTCCTGTATCTGCAATCCCTGGTAGGCAAACATTTCTGTAAAATCACCGAGAGAAAATTTGGCTACTTTTTCGGTGTAGATCAATGGCTCGTGCAAGTGCATCATCTTCCACCTGTAATTTTTTTATAAAAATGTGTTTCATCAAACCATTTGGTGATAAAATAATTTACGCCGTCAATCTCTTTTTCAAACTGGTGTACCAAATGGTCTTCGGCATAATGTACATTCAGGTAATCCATTACAAAACAAGCCATTGGGTTTTATTGACTGGGCAATGGTACGGATGGCATTGTCATGTTCACGGCTTGTTTTAAAATATCCAAAGCTGGTAAAAAAATTAAAGGCGTAATCAAAATAATTGATCCAAAAAGGCAGGCGCATATCATGCCGGTAAAAATGCAGGTTGTCTGTTTCATACTGCAGCGCTTCTTAATGCTGTCTTCACTCAGGTCAATGCCGGTTACATCAAAACCTTTTTCTGCCAAGTGAATGGAATGCCGGCCTTTGCCACAGGCCACATCCAGCATAGAAGCATTGGGTGCAGGTTGCAAATAGTTAATCAGTTTATCAATAAAAGCAGCGGCTTCTTTTTCATCCCTGTTAAAATATAACTGGTGGTAGTAAGGAGAGTTAAACCAATCTTTAAACCAGGGATGATTTTCCATAATATAAATAGTTTATAGAAAAGTTTTAATACGAGCAATACCAGCAAGCCATATACTAACTGTTGTTGCAAAAATCCCTTTGGCTGTTTTGTCTTTGTGGCTATTTATATAAATGGTAAATAATAATGCATTTAGCAAAAGCGAAAGGCTGAGCGCCACAGTTAGTGTTTTATAGCCGGGTTCCAGTATCATAAACTGGAAGGTTTCTTTAAAGTAAACACGTAACTTGCTCATCTTAAAAATCACTATGCCCAGCAATGGGGCTATTAAGCCCATTATAATCCCCATCAAAAAATTATCTTTTTTAAAAATCATTTTAGTTTCCAGTTTTTTTCTAATTGTGATTTCAATTTATAATTGGTAAGGTCAAACTGCACCGGCACCACACTCACATAATTATTCTTCAGTGCCCACACATCGGTATCTTTTCCTTTATCAAAATTTAAAAACTCACCGGTGAGCCAGTAATATTTTTTTCCGTGAGGGTCTTTGCGTTCTTCAAAATCTTCCTCGTATTTGGCATAAGCCTGCCGGCATACTTTTATGCCTTTTATCAATTCCATAGCAACAGAAGGAATATTTACATTCAGCAACAAATGCTTGTCTAATTTTTTTTGCAGCAGTAACTGCTTACAATTTTTCTTACATAATGCCTTGCTGGTGCAAAATCTGCTTCATAACTGTAATCAAGTAATGAAAAACCAATGCTGGGAATGCTTTCAATACTGGCTTCCATTGCAGCACTCATAGTACCACTGTATATAACATTGATGGAATGATTGGCACCATGGTTGATGCCGCTCAGACACAAATCTGGTTTGCCATGCAGAATTTTATCTACTGCCAGTTTTACACAATCCACCGGTGTGCCGCTGGTTTGCCATGCTTCCACATCTTCAAATATATCCATCTTGTTCATCCGAAGTGGATGGCCGATGGTGATGGCATGCCCCATTCCGCTTTGTGCTTTATCAGGTGCCACCACTACTATTTTTCCAAGGTCTTTTACAGCTTCCACCAGGTTGCGTATGCCGGGTGCTGTAATGCCATCATCATTGGTGATTAAAATAACAGGAAGTTTTTTTGCTTTCGCCATTTGATTGAATGATTGTGATTATTTTAATAAGGATTAAATTGTGATTGATATGATTGGTATGATTACTTATTTGCCAATCTGCGTATTTGCTAACTTGGATCCTTGTAAATTAAGACCAACGAAACAAGGGTCGTTGTATTGCTTCCCTGAAAGGCCAGGGAATAGAAGCCAGTATCAGTACAAAGGCAATGCCAAAAAATATCAGCATCCTTTTATGTTTGGCTGCATCGGTATCAGCTTTTTTTACAGCCACTCTTCCCACATGTACCAGTATCCAGGCCAGCAGCATCATGCTCATATGCTCCATAGTGAAAAAACGGAGGGCCGCATTTGATTTGATTTGAGAAAAATTTTTAAGGTTGTCAAACCAGCCATGGCAAAATATAATATCAAGCCCAAGCAACAATTGTATATCGCAACTGATCATAAATAATAAATTGCTTTTGTTATCGCTTTCGGTAAACACCCTTTTTTTCATAATACCGGTAACGCATTTAAAATAGTAAGCAATCCAAATAGCAATACAACCCAGCGAATAAGGTTGTGAAGTATCATATAACTATTTGCATATAATGATTTTTTACAAAAATAAGGGAAGGGTAACAGATGAGGCAATAGGCAAGTTGGCAACAGGCAATTAGCAGGAAAACAAATGTGCAAGAAGGCAATTGGCAAACAGGGCAAGAAGGCAAATGTGCAAGCAATCATACAAATCATATCAATCAGGCAATAATCATCATAAAAAAAATTCCCATAAAAAAATCCTTATAAATTTTGTTTGAACTAAAATGTTTAGTATGTTTGTGCTAATCAAATTAGTTGCACTATGTCACAAGCAGGACAAAACCTTAAATACCTCCGCAAATTACGGGGATGGACACAGGAAGAATTTGCCAGCAAACTTGGCATCAAGCGTTCCCTTATTGGCGCTTATGAAGAAGAAAGGGCAGACCCAAGGCTGGATGTAATGGAAATCATTTGCGAGATTTTTAAAGTAACGCTGGATGAATTGATGCTGAAAGATATGAGTGATACCGGTGGCATTACTTGGCAAAGCGCCGTATGCAAAAAATGATGAGCGCTGAAAGGAACGTGATTCATTTTGTGCCGGTAAAAGCAGCGGCAGGTTATTTGGCTGGCTATGCTGACAGTGAGTTTATTGATGAACTCAACACTTTTACACTTGCCAATGCTGAGCGGTGGCAATTACCGGGCTTTTGAAATTATTGGCGACAGTATGATGCCAACACCAAGCGGCAGTATTATTGTTGGTGAAAAAGTGGATGACAATACAGAAGATGTAAAAAATAACCAGGCATATATAGTGGTAAGCCGCAATGAAGGTATTGTATATAAAAGAATAGTAAAAAGTAACAAGGCAAAAAATAAATTTACACTGGTGAGTGATAATCCACAATACCAGCCTTACCAGGTAAATGCAGAAGATGTGGTGGAACTCTGGCATGCACAAATGGTATTGAGTAAAGTAAGCCAACAACAAAGATGGGATATGGATTCACTGGCCAGTATGGTGAGTAATTTACAAAACCAGGTGAGTTCGTTGAAGAAGAAGATGAACTAAAAATTAGTGATCAGTTATCAGTGATTGGTTTGCAAAGATTGGCTGGATTCTGAAACTGATCACTAATCACTGATAACTTATTGCCGACAATTCCGCCAGCGTGTATAACTTATCAATAACTCCCAAACAACGTTTCATAATTTCACACATTCAGATACATCCATTAAACATTAAAAACAAAAATTATGATCAAGTTACAAGTAATCGGCAATCTTGGTAACGATTGCATTCGTAAAAGAAATCAACGGTAAAAAAGTAATTAATTTTAGCGTGGCACATTCCGAAAAATATAAAGATGCACAGGGAAATCAAAAAGAAAGAACCACCTGGGTAGAATGTGCTTACTGGACAGACAAAACAGCCGTGGCACAATACCTCACCAAAGGCAAAACAGTATATGCAGAAGGCGCTCCTGAAGCAGACGCATACATGAATAAAGAGAACCAGGCTGCAGCCACACTCCGCATGAGGGTACAAAATTTACAATTGCTTGGCAGCAGCGGCAATGCAGGAGAGGGAGGAGGTGGTTATAGCCAGTCTGCTTCTTCATCAGCACCGGCTGCACATGCAGCACCTGCGTCAGCGGCAGTTGCCAATGCCATGAGTGATGCTGCGGACGATCTTCCATTTTAATCAGTACAAAATTGGATAATAAAAAAACCGTCTCGTCATTTATGACGAGACGGTTTTTTATTGAGATTTCAACTTATTTCAAAACGAATTGAACAGAAACTGTTGCAACAACTTTTATTTTTTCAAACTCAAGTTTGTCTGTGTCAGATTTATATTTCCCAAAATTATCTGACCTGTAGAGCCTTCTTTCAGCCAATTCGAACTTTGTTTCGTTGCTATTGTCCTGGCTTCTACTATCTGAAATATGAATAGCGGGCCCGATTGATTGTTTTAATACTGTTACCATTGCTACCGCTTTATCTCTTGCATTTTCAACTGCTTTTATCCTTGCCTGGTTTTGAATATTTTCCAGGTTTGAATGATCTACCCTGTCTATTACAGCATTTGACATGTCATTTTCTTCCAGCATCATAAATACTTTGCCCACCATTACTGCATCAGTAACTTTAAGGGTGTATTGTTTTGTTTTGATAATATCTTTTTTCTTAAGAAAGTAAAAGCGATAGTTACTGCCAAAATCAAAAACAGATAAATTAGTTTCTGTATTAATGCCTAATGCATTCAAACCATTCACCAATTTTGTTTCCTGTTCTTCTACCGAAATTTTGTCTCTTGAATCTTTTTCTGATAAAGTTATTTTGATGAAAATTTCATTTGGAGTAACAAATGTGTCGGCGTAGCCATTAACAGAAATGTAAGGCTGGTCGATGAAATTTTTTGTTTGGGCTTTACAATAGAAAAATGAAAAAGTTGATAATAGAGTTATTAAGTATTTCATAAATGATGTTTTGGTAAAATGAAAATAGGTAAAAGAAACAGGTTGATCTCAAAACAAAATCTTAAAATTATTGATCTCTGTACCGGCGGTGGTTTCCGCAAGTGGAGACTTTAAATTAGAAATTGCTATCTGCGGAACCCCGACGCCGAAAAAAAGCTGGATTAGAATGTACTTATTTGTACTATCGTTATAAAGGAAGTATGAGAGTAAAATTGTTATAGTGCTTTTATATGCCGGGGTTCCAGTGAAGAGTTTTATGATTTAAAGTGTAAAAGTCGGAAACCCCGGCAGGACAGAATAGAGTTATTAAGTATTTCATAAATGATGTTTTGGGAAATGAAAATACTTAAAAGAATGTAGTGTGTTCAAAATGAAATCATAAAATTTTTTAGTTTCATTCAAGTTTTATTGCAATCAGAGACTTGTTTTAAAAAAAAGCTATTCATGTTGTTTCCAGTAAAGCAGATACGAACTACTATCTTCTTTGATCGCAATATCAAACTGATACTTACCTCTATTGATTTCTTTAACACCTGTTCCACAAAGATCCCAATGTGAAGTGTCTTTATTTTTTGCCTTTGATTTTAGCTTCAGGAAGCCCAAACGGTATTCCTGCTTGTATTGAAATACTTTTACAATCATCAATAAGCAAGGACGTCCCTTTTTTAATATTGAAAAACCTACTGGCAATATTTAACGAGTCGATATCGTGATTCGTCTTGTTAAAAACCTCAATTTTTAGGTTTCGAAACAAGAAAATAAAGTAGAGGGAAAGTGATAATACAATTATTAAAAATGAAACGATCTTCCTATTGATTTTGGTATGTCTTACTTTCACATTCATTATTATGTGTTTAAAGGAGAAATAAACTCATATCCATCTCACCCATGTGCAAAATCCTCTTCATAATTTCCCTTCATCCTCTCCATTGAAGGATTAAAATATCCAAACTCCAGTTATCACGACTATTATTTAATGCTGCTAATGTTCCGCCGCTGGCAATCCGGGTCAATGTATCACAGTCACCCTGCAGCCTGGTTTTACCGTTACGTTTGCACCGGTCTTTACAGTTAAACTTCTGCAGATGACGTTGGTACCTACTATGATATTGCCGTTGATGATCTCTACGTCAGTGTAGGCATCCGGCACAATTTCCATTGTCCAGTTGGCCGGGTTTTCCCATGCCGAAGTAGCAGGTGATATCCCTGCGCCTCTCCAGGTGTTTCTCGATGCCGGGGCATTGCGAAGCCCCATTCTCACCTTGAATGATATCTTTTCATTCAGGTTGGAGGGTAGTTCTGAAGATCTTCTAACGGTTATGTCCGAACGAATGGCGCCCACGTTGAAATAAAAAGCTGAATCGGCATACAGCTCATATTCCCTTGCTAAAAAAACACTGTCGCCACGGATCACAAAATCAGCGTTGGTGGTTTCCATTCCACTGCTGTCCGTGAAAAAATACCTGATGATATTAAGCATAGTATCAACATCCGGGATAAAATGGCCAATGTATGTGTTCGGCGCAGGCTGGATAACAATATTTGTTTCAGGCACAAAAATAACGTTCGTTGTTCTGAAGCAACTGGCGGCAAAGTCAATATTCCCATTGTTGCGTATAAAATAATAAGGCTGGCTTAAGTTGCCGGAACGTATCCGCACAAGGTCGCAGATGTCCAGCAACCCAAGGGAAGAATGACCATAGATATATAAATAATCGCTTACAATTCTTAAAACAGGAGCACTTAGTTGTCCGAGTGAGGCGTTTTGATGAAAATAAAAATAGTCACCGCAACTGTCCAGCAACGGGAACTCTACACTTACCAGGTTTATATTCTGGTGAAAATAAACATACCCTGTTACCTGCCTGAGATTGGGAAATACGAGTTTGGTTGGCGTTACAAAACTAACCTGGTGGTAATAAACGGAAGAAAGTATAGTATCGCTGATCACAACGACAACTGTATCTTCCACAGCCACATCACTCACCCTCACTGTTGTGTCGAGGAATGTTGATTCGCCCAGTTGGTTATAGGCTACGATACGCAGGCTATATTCATTTTTCACTTCATAATTAAAAGTGGAAGCGGTAAGCAGTTGATTGCCCTGTATTCGAAAGGCATCGTTATCTGATCCGGGCGACGATTGTAAATAGTACTGAATACTGTCCGTTGCATTGCTGGTTGCAGCCAAACTGCCGACAACACTATTGGGTGGCAGGTTTTCGCTTATAGTATTATTAGACAACTGCAGGTTCTGAGGAGCTCCATTACTGAAACACAACGGTGTTTGATCCACTGCCGGGGTATTGTTGTCAACTAAATAATAAGGAAGTGGTGCAAGCATTGGGAAATCATTTGCCGGTAATATTTGCCGCAGGTTACAAACATCCAGCTCTACCAGCGATGTATTGCCATATACATATAAGTATTGGCTCACCGTGTGTAGGTTGGGTGCGGTTAGTTTTTTCAGCGTAAGGTTTTGATGAAAGTAAAAATAGCCACCGCAACTGTCCAGCAACGGGAACTCAACACTTACCAGGTTTATATTCTGGTGAAAATAAACATACCCTGTTACCTGCCTGAGGTTGGGGAATACAAGTTTTGCAGGCCCGGCAAAACTAAACTGGTGATAATAAACAGAAGAAAGTACCGTATCGCTTATCTCGATGATCACGGTATCTTCCACAGCCACATCACTCACCCTTACTAATGTGTCTAGTGATGTTGATTCGCCCAGTTGGTTATAGGCTACGATATGCAGGCTATATTCATTTTTCACTTCATAATTAAAAGTTGAAGCGGTAAGCAGTTGATTACCCTGTATTCGAAAGGCGTCGTTATCTGTTCCGGGCGACGATTGTAAATAGTAATAAATGCTGTCCGCTGCATTGCTGCTTACAGCCAAACTGCCGACAACACTATTGGGTGGCAGGTTTTCGCTTACAGTATTATTCGACAACTGCAGGTTTTGAGGAGCTCCATTACTGAAGCACAAAGGTGTTTGATCTACTGCCGGAGTATTGTTGACAACTGAATAATATGGAATCGTTGGGAAATCATCTCCCGCCAATATTTGCCGCAGGTTACAAACATCCAGCTCTACGAGGGAGGTATTACCGTTTACATACAGGTATTGGTTTACCGTATGCAGGTTGGGTGCAGTTAGTTTTTTCAGTGCCAGGTTTTGATGAAAATAAAGATAGCCGCCGCAACTATCCAGTAACGGGAACTCAACACTTACCAGGTTTACATTCTGGTGAAAATAAACATACCCAGTTACCTGCCTGAGGTTTGGGAATACAAGTTTGGTAGGCACTGTAAAACCAGACTGGTGATAATAAACAGAAGAAAGTATAGTATCGTTAATCACGACAGTGGTGGTATCGCTTGCTCTTGTAAGGAATGGAGCTAAAAAGAAAAGAACCAGGATCAAATGGCTTTTCTTCCTTAAACATGATATAGGCATGGGTAAAATTTTACTGCAAGGCCATATGCCGGCAGATATTTTTTACAAGATATAAACAAACCGGCAATATTTTCCATCCCTGTTAAACTTGTACCGGAAAAGCGGTTGCTAAACCGAAATTATATATTGTTACAGGATCAAAAAAGCGAAAATATGGGAATGACTACTTTTATAAAATTGCCACCCACATGTAAATTTATGTTATAAATTGAAAACCAACTTCTGAATGTTATACAAACTCAATTGAGGCCATTCCACCAATTTTGTTTCCTGTTCTTCTACCGAAATCCTGTCTCTGGAATCTTTTTCTGACAAGGTCATTTTTATGAAAATTTCATTGGGTGTAACAGTTACGGTAAGTTGATACTTTAGTTTAAAGAAAGCTATTGTATTAAAGTTTAAGTACTTTTCTATACAGGGTTCTTGCAATAGGTTTTATAACTCAAAGTATAAAAGCAGGAAACCCCGGCAGGACGAAGACTATAATCTCATCAAATAGAAAATTTTACTTTATGCCGCATTCTGACAAGCGATATGGTTTGAATGTTAGT
This sequence comes from uncultured Chitinophagaceae bacterium, assembly GCA_963814445.1. GTDB lineage: Bacteria > Bacteroidota > Bacteroidia > Chitinophagales > Chitinophagaceae > Ferruginibacter. The sequence continues at coordinate 13,262 of CAWFCU010000023.1, read as the reverse complement.
TCATATCTATTTGTTTTAGCTTCAGAAGTATAAGTCTTAAATGTAATATCCATTGGAAATCTTTTGAAGTCTCTTTTTGTAAATATTTCCTTTTCGCAATATTCGTTTGGCTCTTTATCATATTCATAATCCGAACCAGATTGTGTGAAAAATTGTCTTCCTGCAAACAAAAATGTTTCAAATTCATTTTTGTTTCTAAAAGTCAGGACAACAGTAAAGGCTGAATCAGGAGAATCTATTTCTCTCTTTAATTTAGTGATTAGAATATTTTGTTTTTGATAAACTCCTTGGATAATAGTATCATGCCTGATAGAGTCGATTTTTAAAAACCCATTAAAGTAATTAACTCTTTTCAGTTTTGTGAAAACTTCACCGATTGTTTTAGCTTTGTTTATGTCAACAAGAGCATTAAACCTTGGGTGAATTTGTGATAAGATTTTGGTAGTGGTAAGGCAACACAAAATAAATGAAAGGATGTATTTCATAGTTTCTTAGAGTTAAAAATATAGCATAAATACACCTCAAATATTATTTTACTTGTCCTATTAAAATTGCCATTCTCACCCATGTGCAAAATCCCTTTCATAATTGCCCTTCATCCTCTCCATCGACGGATTAAAATATCCAAATTTTAAATTCGGAAATTCTTCACGGATCAATTCCATCATTTGCTTGATGCCCATACATTCGCCTGTATCACCAACGCCAATTTTACCCAAATACCAATCAGGGTCAATATTAAAATTGCGCCATTGTATCATGCAGAGATCTGTTTCTTTTATCAGTTTTCTTAATGCTTCGTATTCTTCCACGCTGTCCGTCATGCCGGGGAAAACAAAGTAGTTGATGCTTGTCCAGCCGCCGTAACTTCTCATAATTTTCATACTCTCAAACAGGTCTTCAAACTTATAATTGTTAGGACGGTAGTAAGGCGTATAAATTTTTTCCCTTGCGCTGTTGGTACTTACCCTCATGCTGTTGAGCCCGGCTTCACACAAAGCTTTTACTGCATCAGGTTTGCTTCCGTTGGTGTTGATGTTGATGCTTCCTTTGCTGGTATGTTTTCTTATCTCAATAATACTGTCACGGATGGTTTCCCACATCAGCAATGGTTCGCCTTCGCAACCTTGTCCAAAACTAACAATAGGATAAGGCGCTGTTTCCAGATGCGGTACTGTAAACTCAACTATCTCTTCTGCGGTGGGCTTAAACGTTAGCCTGTCCTGTGTACTTACAATTGTTTCATCCAGCGGCTGAAAACTGATACAACCAATACAGTTGGCATTGCAGGCAGGTGAAGAAGGAATGGGGCATTCCCATCTGCCCAATGAAAGATTTCTTGCAGCAGGGCAATGATAAGTATTGCAGCAATTATTCATTAAGTGCTGCACCAAACGGTTGTGAGGATAATTTTCTAACAAATGCTTAGCACCGTCAGCAATGGCTACATCATCATAGCCTGCAGATTCCTGCCGTACATCCTGCTCAATACGAACAGCAGGCACATAAAATTTATCATCGAGCCAACCAGCGGCTGTATAACAAAACAATGGAAGCGTAGGAGCATCAGGCGATGTTTCATAAGCAGCAATATATAAACCTGTATGTGCAGGTGGAATAAAGGCAGCAACGGCCCAGCCTTTTTCACACAAACGCATGTCGCCTGTTTCCACATCAATGCCAATACCACGACGGCCGGGTAATTCATATAAATTACCGCCTTCAGGCAATTCGATCCATTCGTCAGTTGGAATTGGCAATGCATCCCAGCCGCTGCGACCGGTTACATACAGCGAAGTGTCTTCAAAAATATTTCCCTTGCCATCGGAATAAAGTATAAACGGACTTTGCATAAAACTGCTTCTTGCTTTTTGAACAATCAGCAGTGTTAACGGCTAATTGCTGAGTTATAAATGAACGCTGCAAAAATCGTTTATTTGCCTCAGTTCTTAAATTTTAAATTGCGGCGGAGTTTAATAGGAACACAGATGAAGTGGATTGATACAGATAAAACGGATTTTATCTGTGTTATCCGTTTAAATCAGTTTGATCAGCGTTTCTATTTTGTGTCACTAATTTTTCGAAGCAGAAATTATTGAAATGTTTTTGATCTGGAGAGGCTGCATTATCTAACTCCAGTTGCAACACTTTATTATTCTTAAAATCAAGGGTGAGCAAACCATCTTTCAATACTACATTGTTGAAGCTGTCCCAATTGTATTGTTTGTTGTTGTAAGTCTTCTTTACCCTTATACCGTTTTCAGATATTTCAATACTGGGTTGCACATAGGAATACTTTACCGCTACTGCAAAAACCATCATCAATAATGGAAAAATGAAAGATTTTGTTGCTATTGCTAACAAGATGGCTGTACAACCAATAAGTAATAACGAATTGATCCTGAATTTTACAAGCAGTGTTTCTGCAAACAACCTGCAATAAGAATTATGCAGCCACTGTGATGTTTACTGAAAAATATTTTGATTGCGGTACAGCACTATCATAAATAGCAGCTAAACCTGACAATGCTCTTACAGCAGGCACATCTATATCAGTTGCATCAGCCTTGATCTTGAACAAGTACATCGGCTTTTTCTTCTGTTTGTGTAACTGGTGGATTGGCTGTTACCAGCATATTGCATAGTTTGAACAAACACCTTGCACCCACATTTTCATCCCATTCATCCTGGCTTACACCTACTTCGTTCAAATCAAAACCAACCAACTGGCGGCCGCTTTGCATCAGTTTTTTAAAGAGATAGAAGATCTGTTCTGTTTCAAAGCCTCCCTGTACAGGCGTACCGGTGTGTGGGCAAAGTTTGGGGTCAAGCCCGTCAATATCAAAACTGATAAATACTTTTTGAGGAAGATCCTGTATTATCCTGTCAACAATAGTTTGCCAGGTTACGCCTTCGTATTGGGCTTCTTTAATGTCTTTATCAAAGAACGTGATCACACGGCCATTGCTGTTTTGTATATAGTCAAATTCTTCTTCGCAATAATCCCTTACACCCACCTGTACTAATTTTTGTAATTGTGGAATTTCTTCCAGGGCATTGTACATTACCGAAGCATGAGAATATTTAAAATCTTCATATCCTGCTCTCAGATCGCAATGGGCATCTATCTGTAAAATGCCAAAGTCGCCATGTTTTTCTGCAATGGCTTTAAAGAAACCAAGCGGAGTGCTGTGGTCGCCTCCTAAAACTGCTACCAGTTTGCCGGCATCCAGCAGATCTTTTGTTTGTTCATATACCCAGTTATTCAAAAACGGGCCGCCGGCATTTACCTCTTTCAGTGTTTTGCACATGAACTTATTATCATTCACATCTTCTCCTTCTGATATATATTTAATGTAGAGCTCAGCTTCCCTGCGGAGATAGTCGCTTTTCATCAATACTTTCTTATCACATTCCCTCATATAAAAGCCCTGCTTCCAGGCATCCCGGTATTCAGGGTCAAAAAGATCAACCTGCAGGCTGGCATGAAATATATGCTCCGGGGCACGGGCAGTGCCAGCGGTGTAGCTTACGGTAACTTCCCATGGAACAGGAACAATCACCAAACGGGCATCTTCTTCTGAGAAGGGTAATCCAAAAATATTGTTGTTGGGGTTGCCAACACAATTGGGATCAAATTTTGAAAGGTCAGTCATAATAATACTTACTTAACAAGTGAATTGCCATAAGGTTTTGGCAAAACGGGTGCAAAGATAGAACGTTATACAAAACCATGCAATCTTTTTTGAAAAAATTACTCACAAAAAAATGTTGAATTTTGTTGCCCCAAAGCGTTTGCCGAAACTGTGACTTGTTTTTATGTACAACGGTTGCCCGGTATATTTTATTACAATTGAATAAATACAACCCCGGCGGATGAATTGTCCTAAATTTGCACCGCAAATAAGGAGTATGAAAAAAACACATATTGTAATGCTGGTGGCCATCGCACTGGCAATTGGGGCGTTGCTGATGCTGTCGTCTGATTTTTCTACCTATGATACTATCAATTCTGCAAAACAAAAGCAGGGCAAGTTTGTACACCTGATAGCCAAATTAGATAAAACGGCACCCATTGAATATGACCCGGCTATTAACCCCAATTATCTTTCTTTTACGGCAGTGGATAGCCTTGGTGGCAGGATCAAAGTGGTATATCATAACACTAAGCCAACGGAGCTTGAACAGAGTGAGAGGGTAGTGCTGAAAGGAAAAATGGAAGGCGATGTGTTTGAATGTAAAGACATCTTATTAAAATGCCCCAGTAAGTATAAGGATGACAAGAAGGAGCTGGAGAAGACGGTAACAAGTGATAAGTGACCAGTTATCAGTTTGCGTATGGAAGAGTCTATAAATAATAAAAAACTGATCACTGATAACTAATCACTGATCACAGAATAACTAAGATGAAATTTGACGGCGAACATTTACTCCCCGGCCAGTTGGGCCACTTCTTCGTGTTACTTGCTTTTACCTGTTCGCTGCTTGCAAGCATTTCTTATATAACGGCTTCGTTTAAAAATAATATCGCAGAAAAAGCCTCCTGGATAAAACTAGCAAGGATCTATTTTTATGTACAAACAGTTTCTGTACTGTCAGTGTTTGCCTGTATCTTCTTCATTTGCTCTAATCATTATTTAGAATACCTCTACGCTTATAAACACACATCAAAAGAACTGGAGTTTAAATACCTGCTGGCCTGTATTTGGGAAGACCAGGGCGGTAGTTTTCTACTGTGGTCGATATGGCATTGTGTGCTTGGATTGGTTTTAATTAAAAAAGCAAAAGAGTTTGAAGCACCGGTAATGACAGTTTTGAGTATTGCACAATTGTTTTTGGCAATGATGATAATGGGTGTGTATGTAGGAGGGATAAAAATAGGTAACAGCCCTTTTGTTTTGACCAGGAATGAAATACAGGCACCTATTTTCAGCAGGCCGGAGTATTTAAGTTTGATAAAGGATGGAGTGGGACTAAATGTTTTACTGCGTAATTACTGGATGGTAATTCATCCACCAATTTTGTTTTTAGGCTTTGCATCAACGATAGTTCCTTTTGCTTATGCGTATGCTGGCTTGCAAAGCAAACGCTTTGGTGATTGGGTAAAGCCTGCATTGCCTTATACATTGTTCGGTGCTGCAGTGTTTGGTGTTGGTATTATGATGGGTGGCAAATGGGCTTATGAATCCTTATCATTTGGTGGTTATTGGGCATGGGATCCTGTAGAGAATGCTTCACTGGTACCGTGGCTGATAATGATGGCGGGCTTGCATACAATGGTCATTTATAAAGCAACAGGCCATTCACTTCGGGGTAGTTATTTGTTTATGATGCTGTCTTTCCTGTTTGTACTCTATTCAACTTTTTTAACAAGAACGGGAATTTTAGGCGATACTTCCGTTCATGCTTTTACTGAAGCCGGAAAAGCAATGAATATTTTAATTCTTTCTTTCCTGTTGTTCTTTACACTCAGTTCATTATTACTGTTTGCCATCCGCTATAAAAATATTCCTGCAGTAGCAAAAGAAGAAGACACCAATTCAAGAGAGTTCTGGATGTTTATCGGTTCGCTGGTTTTATTCCTTTCTTCACTTTTTATAATTGGTAAAACATCTTTGCCTGTTATCAATTCTGTATTTGGAACAAAATGGGCACCTGCTGAAGATGTTGAATTTTCATACAACAAAGTGATGGTGCTGGTGGCAGTGATCATTGGCTTGCTGACAGCTATTACACAATACTTTAAATACAAAAACACAGCAGGTAAAGCGTTTGCCAAAAAGATTGCCTTGCCTACAATGATCGCTGTTGTAATTACTTTCTTGCTGGCCATATTTTATCCCATACTATATGATAAAAAAGGCCCCGGCTTTTTGATTGCAGTTTACGTAGCATTGTTTGCAACTATTTATGCAGTGGTGGCAAATGCTGTGTATATAAAAGCAGGATTGAATGGAAAACTGAAAGCAGCCGGAGGTTCCATGGCTCATTTAGGTTTTGGGCTAATGATTGCCGGTATGCTTATTTCGGCAGGCAATAAAAAGATCATCAGCGAAGAGAGGTATAAGGCATTTGCTATACCGATGGGTATTGACCCTTTGACAAAGCAACAGGACAATGCTGCTGAGAATATCAATCTAATCAGGCATGTACAAACAAGAATGGGTGATTACGGCGTTACTTATCTTAATGACAGTACAGGCCATGAAAAGGGCAGGAAATTTTACCACTTACTTTTTCAACGAAAGGATGAAAAAACAAAAGCTGTTACCGAATCATTTGTGTTAAGCCCTGATGTGTATCTCATGAAGGATAATAACATGAGCAGTAACCCTGATACAAAAAGATATTTAACACATGATGTGTTCACTTATATTTCTTATGCGTTGAATCCTGAGAACAATGTTGATACCGGCACTTTTAAAATGTATGAATTAAAAAGAGGAGACACTGCATTTTATTCAAAAGGGTTTGTTGTTTATAACGGGCCTAATAAAAACCATCACAGGAGTACACCCGGCAACCTGCAAATGAGTTTGGCTGCTGATATTACTGTGTTTGCCCAGGACAGTACACAGTATCATGCAGAACCTGTTTTAATGGTGGAAAGAGAAGACCCTTTTTTAGTAAAGGCAGGAAAAGACAGTATCAAACTCACCCCACTTGATGATACCGTGTATGCACAGAACCTTTACCTGCGTTTTGCCACAGTTGATCCTGCCAGTGGAAAGATACAGATAGGGATAAAAGAATCAGACAGGATGATTGACTTTGTTACACTGAAGGCTTATGTATTCCCTTATATCAATCTTGTATGGCTCGGGCTGCTGCTGATGGCTACAGGTCTTATCATGAGTATGCTTAACCGGTTAAGAATTTCCGGGATTACTGCAGTTGCGATCATTGCAGTAGTATTTATTGCTTTAAGCTACATGTTCTTTGTAGCTTCTAATTAATTTTTCAGGCTGTAGTTGAATGAAAACTGGCAGATGGAAGGATAGTAATCTATCTCCGGCTGTTTGATGTATTTGTAATATACTACCTTGATATTTACAACGCTTGTTATCTCTACGCCAAAGCCAAAAGAATAACCGTAATAAATTCCATTTGTTTCTATATCAGGCAAAAACTTTTTTATCTGCTTTGATGATGTGTAACAGGAAATAAACCGGAAGCTTAGCCAGAATAATCCCACTTCGTTATCATCTTTATTATTCTTTTCCCAGGCACCTGTTTGAAAATACAAACCTACGCTGGCGAATGTGTTAAAGAAGTTTATTGGCTGTACCGATTCTGTTGTAGCGCTGTGTTCATCCTCGCTCTCATAAATAGTACGGTAGCCGGTAAGCAGGCGTTCGCCAATTTGATAAGTAAAACCCGGCTTTGTTATTTTTCCTGTTTTCTTAAAAAACAAAATGGATTCACTGGATATATTAATAAGGCCGCTCAATGGATTGATGTAATCAATAACCAATTGCCCGTTTAGTTTTGGGTTAAAGGTTCCTGCAGCCTGGCTTTGAAAATTATTGGAAGAAACACCTGAGTAAAAGGATAAGGGTATCGAAAATTTTCCGGGTTCCCCAATATTCAGCCGCAAAAACCTTGCTGAGGCATTTACCTGTCCGCTGTTAAATACATCAATAAAACCGCTGGTGAATAATTCAGGCTTTTGTGTTTGTGGTGAGGCTATTTCAGTTGTATCTGTTTCTTCTTTCACACTACTGTCTTCTCCTGCCTGGCAAAAAACTATGTTGCTGTGGCTTAATAAAAGCAACAGTGTAAATATTCTTGCAGTATGTGATGGCAGAAAAAACATGCTGAATGATTTAAAGGCACAACCTTGCAAATTTGATGGCTCCCCCTATTTTTTCAAATATTTAGCACTTAATAATATTAAGTGCTGCGATAATAATTTTAAGTTTAATGCCCGGCAAAACTTAAAACCATTCATTTTAATGAGAAAATACCTGAAACCCAAAGCAGAATACCAAATGAGGATTGGCCAGCATATCCGCATGTGGAGGGATTTAAAAGGGATAAAACAAAATGAACTGGCAGGTAAGATCGGCATCACTCCTGCTGCATTAAGCCAGATAGAAAATGATATTGCCCAGCTTACGCTTCACCGCATGGAAGATATTGCTGATGCGTTGGGCTTAAAACCAGAGGAGTTATTTGCAGGCCCCAATCATTTAAGCGCTATCGAACATGGAACCATGAATAAAGATCTGTTGAACCGGATTGTGGTGTTGATGGAGAATATGAATAATTATTTTTCAGGAAAGCCACTTTCACGTAAGCAATAAAATGGCAGGTATTGAATTGTTTTTGCAATGGAATATCTTCTTTACCAAATACAAAAATTCAGTTACTTTTGCCGCCGCACTACAAAAATTTCGGGATGTAGCGCAGCCCGGTAGCGCACACGTCTGGGGGGCGTGGGGTCGCAAGTTCGAATCTTGTCATCCCGACCAAAAATCTCTACGTTTGTAGGGATTTTTTTATGCCCCATTACGTTTACATATTACAAAGCCACAAGGATAAAAAATACTATATCGGAGAAAGTTCTGATGTAGCAGCTCGTTTATTATTTCATAATTCAGGGCGACAACGGTTTACTAAAAATAGAATCCCTTTTGTATTAATTCTTATTGAACAATTTGAGACAAGAGAAGAAGCATTGTTAAGAGAAAAGCAAATTAAAAGTTGGAAAGTTGGTAACGCATTCAGGCAATTAATATCCTGATGTAGCACCGCCTCTGGCGGGGCACACGTCTGGGGGGCGTGGGGTCGTCCCACCTTCGGCGGGAAATCTTGTCATCCCGACAAACTAAATCTCTACTTTTGTAGAGGTTTTTTTATTCTATATTTTCTCTCATTCTACAAAGCCAATTTTAGACTGTGAATAATATAAAAAGTAGTTGCAATTCTGTAACTCTTTACTTGGAAAAAATAGCATCTTCAATAGTACATGACCAGGCAAACGGAATTTTCATCTGATACATCAAACATGGATAAAAGCTATCAAATAAGTATAGCATCAGCTTTACAACAGTTGAAAACATCGGCAGCAGGATTAAAGGAGGAGGATGTTTTATTACTGCAAAAGGAGTTTGGAGAAAACCTGTTAACAGAAACACGGCAGAAAAGTAAATGGCTGATATTACTGGCACAGTTTACCGATGTGATGATTGTTATATTACTTATTGCAGCAGTTATTTCATTTGTTGCTGGTGAGCATACAGACGCATATGTGATCCTTGCCATCATTATTGGAAATGCCTGGATGGGGTTTTCACAGGAATACAATGCAGAAAAATCAATACGGCTGTTGCAAAAAATGGTACCACAGTTTGCAATGCTGTTACGCAATAACAATCCCATTAAAATTGAAGCCGGCAAACTTGTTCCAGGAGATATTATGCTGCTGGAAGCTGGCGATATAGTACCGGCAGATGGAAGATTAATAACAACACATTCTTTTAAAACGGATGAAGCATCCCTGACAGGACAATTTCCGCTGAAGCACGAATCCGAAACTGGTAACTTTTTAATTTGATCGTATCATACAATGATCCAAAATCAAAAGAAGGATTATCTGGACGTTTCAGCTCAAGGACTTCACTGTTTTTCTTAATCTTTTTTGTTCCAACCGATGTTATGATACGAAATTCATTGCCCTTAATAGGATTCAGGCGGTAATTCGTGTTATTATATTCGTAATCGACCCCCACATTTACCGAACTCACGTCTGCCTCATTCGGCAACCGATAATTATCCAAAATGAACTTTTTGTTGACACCATTCACAATAGTTTGCACTCGTTGCACAAACACCTTCCCGGACTGATTAATATTTAAAACATATTGTGCTCCCAATTGAAAATTGACATTTAGGAATGTGCTGTCCTTGCGAAACATGTCAAAAGCAAAATCAAGCCCGATCGGACTTTTGAAAAGAAAGGGATGCTGGTAAATAATATTCAGCCTAGGTGATTTGACCTGTAATTGCTGCCAGTTCAAACCGATGGTTTCACCGGCTCCCAATGCATTTTTTAAATTCAGATTTGCCTCACCGGTTATTAATATTTTTTTGGAAGAGAGCTGGTCATTGTTGGGCAAAAACCCTACCAACACGTTTATCTGGCTGCTTCTCTTTTGTTTCAGGTACATTTCCAGCACGGAGCCGGTACCAAGCCAGACGAGTTTAGCCGGGTATTCTTCTTCTACATAAGTTAGTTCTCTCATTCTCCTGCTCACCCGCAACAGCTTTTCCCGACTGAACAAACTTCCGTTTTGTATATCAAGATAACGTTGTAAAAAATTATTGTCAATTTTTACATTTCCCAGTATCCTGATGCTATCAATTTTATAAGAAGGCCCTTTCTCCAATTTTAATTGTGCCCAAACCTTTTCTTTATCCAGTAGCAAGCTGTCCAGGTAAACTTTTGCAAAAGGATGGCCGCTATTCTCCATATAGTTCAGAATTTTTTCCTGCCATTGCTGTACCTGTGAAAAATCCATGGGTTTATCGATAAATACTTTATCCCTCCAGCCAATAGCCTGCAAAATGGAAGGATCAATTTGCCTGGTGTCCAGTTGCGCCCACTCATACCTGTCTCCTACATATACTACAACTTTGGCGAAGACAGAATCGTAAACTATGCTATCCAATGAGGCGGTAACATAACCCTTTGCCTGTAGAAAGGCTGGTAGCTGGTTAATATAATTTACACAGTCATTCCGGTTTGCAAATGCTGTCTGAAGCCCGAGATTGGATAAAATAAAAGTTGAATCCTTGTCGATGCTGCTTATGTGAAGAGGGAAATTGTTTTGTGCGACAGAATACCTTGACAGCAATAAAAAAACAGGAACCAATATTTGCAGTCTTAATTTTGTCATACCCTCAACCCTTCCCTTCTCCCCAAGGGAGAAGGGGATTGTAAAAATATTCATTAAATCACCAATACTTTGGCGGGCATTTATATTCATATTCCTTTTTGTAAGCAGGCTTGCCATTATTGCAATTTCCACTTTTCTACATCGTTACGGTATAAAAACGAACTGATTGCAGCTTTATTGAAAGAAGTAGAACTACAGCACAAATATTTACCCGGGGAAACCGTTGAAACCATTGAAACCATTTATTTTGGCGGCGGCACCCCCAGTCTTTGTTCAAAAGAAGAAATTGCCGGTATACTTCAAAAACTACGATCTTGTTTTACTGTTTTACCGGGTGCGGAAATAACCCTTGAGGCGAACCCTGACGATATTAGCGGGGAGAGATTGGAAGACTGGAAAGATACCGGAATCAACCGCCTGAGCATCGGCATACAGAGTTTTTTTGAAGAAGACCTGAAATGGATGAACAGGGCGCATAATTCACAACAGGCTATTGACAATTTGCAATTGGCAACAGGCTTTTTGATAACATTACCATTGACCTGATATATGGAACTCCCGGGTTGACCAACGAAAAATGGAAACAAAATGTTGACAAAGCCATTGCATCGAATATTCCGCATCTTTCCTGCTATGCCCTTACCGTAGAACCCAAAACACCGCTGGACAAATTAATACGACAACATAAATCAGCGGATATTAACCCGGACAAGCAATCGGAGCAATTCAAATTACTGATGCAATGGCTGGGTGAAGCTGGCTACGAACACTATGAAATATCCAATTTTGCCAAACCCGGTTTTCGCAGCCGCCATAACTCATCTTACTGGCAGGGAAAAAAATATATCGGATTCGGACCTTCGGCTCATTCCTTTGACGGAAATACAAGGTGGTGGAATATCGCTAACAACAATACCTATATCGATTCCATCAATAAAGGTGTCATTCCATTTGAAAAAGAAGAATTGACTACCGTTCAAAAACTGAATGAATATATCATGATCTCTCTGCGAACAGCAGAAGGATTGAATCTTTCTAAAATAGATAAAGCCGCCGGGCTCGAACTTAGGGCTGCCAGCAAGAAGTATATTGAAACCGGTCTTATAAAAATGGAAAATGATTTCTTAAAACTCACCAACGAAGGGAAATTACTGGCGGATGGTATAGCTGCTGATTTCTTTACGAGTCAATGATGATGGCGGCGATCTTTATATCGCTTATATATTTCGCCGACCACAAGCGAAACGATCATTATTAAAATTGCAGCGGGACCAAAACCATGATAAGAAAAAGGCATGTCGCAAAGTTTTATAGTTCTCCGCTTTACGTTTTTTATCCTCGGAACCTAAAACTTCAAACCTAACTATCAGACCAGCACTTCTTCTATACGTTTAAATGCATCAGCAGGTTTTATATTTTCCCATAATATTTTATAAATAGTCTCCGCTATAGGCATTGGCGCCTCAACGGATTTATTGATATTATAAATACATTTTGCGGCATTGTAACCTTCCGCCACCATATTCAATTCCAACTGCGCCGCTTTTACCGAATAGCCTTTCCCGATCATGTTACCAAAGGTCCTGTTACGGCTATACAGCGAATAGCAGGTCACCAGCAGATCACCGAGATAAACCGATGCCGCATAGTTGGGAGTACGGCGGTGGGTAATGGGATCTTCACCCTCATGCTCTCCCACCACGATATGTTCGGCGCCAAATTTTTTTAAAAACTCCGCCATCTCATCAGCACTATTGGCTATATATACACTTTGAAAATTATCTCCGTAGTCCAATCCATGGGCAATACCGGCGCCAAGCGCATAAATATTTTTTAATACCGCTGCATACTGAACACCCAGTATATCATGGTTTATAATGGTGTTGATATAGCCAGTTGAAAAATGAGACGCTATTGCTGATGCAGCTGCTACATCCAACCCGAAAAAGTCAGGTAGGACAATTTCTCCGCAGCTACTTCTTCTGCATGGCAAGGCCCCAATACCGCAAAATAATCCTCTATCGGAAAATTAAATTTTTGCTGCAGGTAATAATTTAGCAGGATATTTTGTTCTGGTAAAATACCTTTTACAGCCGACACGATCTTTTTTCCTTGCCAATCCTGCGGACGTAAATGACCGATACTTTGCTCTATATACGCAGAAGGAACGGCTATAATAAGAATATCAGAACTTTTTACAACCTGATCTATGTTTGCCGACATGAAAAGCAGTGAAACATCAAAATTTACAGAATGCAGGTAATGCGGGTTATGACGACGACGCTGAATATGCTCAATACTTTTTTCATTCCGTATCCACCAGTTCACAGTATTTCCGTTATCTGTCAAAATTTTTACCAA
>CAWFCU010000022.1:0-19660 GCA_963814445.1 uncultured Chitinophagaceae bacterium | reverse complement strand
GGAAACATTTTTGTATCCGCTCAGCCGCTCTTACCTCTATGGAAGATTTGACAACGGAAAAGAAAGCGGCGGCAGGATTGAAACTATCCGTCTCTTTGCCATCATTGCTGCGTTTATCATTTTAATTGCCTGCATCAACTTTATGAACCTGTCCACTGCAAGGAGTGAAAAGCGTGCAAAGGAAGTCGGCATACGTAAAGTGGTGGGTGCAGAAAAAAAGTCTCTCATCGGACAGTTTCTGGCAGAGTCTATTCTTATATCTTTTATTGCAGGATTATTTGCATTGGCAATTATTCTTATTGCACTTCCATACTTCGGCGATTTGGTTCAAAAGAAATTGTCACTTAGTTTTTCTGACTACCGTTTCTGGCTGGCAGGCATTGCTGTTATTCTCTTTACTGGCTTGCTCGCCGGCAGCTATCCTGCGTTATATCTTTCCAGTTTTAAACCTGTTGCAGTACTGAAAGGCTCATTTAAAAAAGTGCATGCATTGGTAACACCAAGAAAAGTGCTTGTGGTGCTGCAGTTTACATTTGCCATCATGCTTATCATCGGCACCATCATTGTAAGACAACAGTTACAGAATGCACAGGACAGGCAAACTGGTTATTCAAAAGACAATTTGGTGTACAGTTTTCTGGAAGGTGATATTGAAAAGAATTACCCCATTATTAAAAATGAATTATTGGGCAGCGGCATTGCTGAATCAGTAACCAAAACAAGTGCGCCCATTACAGAAGGATGGAGCAATAGCTGGGGATTTGAATGGAAAGGCAAGGACCCGAATAACAAAACAGTGCTTGACCGTTATTGCGCCGATGATGACATCTGCAAAACAACCGGACTGCAAATTGTGCAGGGCAGGGATATTGACCTTGATAAATACATTACTGATTCAACAGCAATTATTTTGAATGAGTCCGCAGTTAAGCACATGAAGTTTGCCAACCCTATTGGTGAAACAATCAAAGACAATGATATTGAATGGCATGTGGTGGGAGTGGTGAAAGATTTCATTTTAAAATCCCCTTACCGTCCTGTGGAGCCAATGGTGATTGAAGGAGCCAAAGGATGGTTTAGTGTGATGCAGATAAAATTCAGCCAAACAAAAACCACTGCACAAAATTTAGCTGCTGCGGAAAAAATATTTAAGAAGTACAATCCAAACTATCCTTTTGAATACACATTTGTAGAGGAGGCCTATGGCAAAAAATTTGAAGATGAAAAACGCACAGGTAAATTGGCAGGCCTGTTTGCATTCCTCACCATCGTCATTTCCTGTCTCGGTTTGTTTGGCCTTGCAAGTTATATGGCTGAAAACAGGGTGAAAGAAATCGGCGTTCGCAAAGTGCTTGGTGCTTCTGTATTTGGTATTACAAAACTATTGTCAAAAGATTTTTTAACACTGGTTATTATATCCTTTGTTATTGCTGCCCCGCTTTCTTACTGGAGCATGAGCAAATGGCTGCAGGATTATCCTTACCGTGTATCCATACAATGGTGGGTGTTTGTGCTGGCTGCTGCATTGGCTATGTTGATTGCATTACTCACTGTAAGTTATCAGGCAATAAAAGCGGCCGTTGCTAATCCTGTTAAAAGTTTAAGAACAGAATAAAAATCAAAAGAAAAATCAAAAAAGAGCTTATCATTTTGGAGGGTCTTCTTTTTTCTTTTTAACTTTTAAATTTTCAAGCCATGATAAAAAACTATTTTAAAATTGCTTTCAGAAATTTATGGCGCAGCAAGCTGTACAGTTTCATCAATATTTTTGGCCTGGCAATGGGCATTGCAGCTTTCCTGCTGATACTGGAATATGTGAGCTTTGAAAAAAGTGTGAATGGCTTTCACAAAAATATATCTTCTGTTTACCGCTTGTTGAATGAAGATAGCAAGGGGCAGACATGGCCACAGGTGGAACCGGGCTGGGCACAAAAAGCAAAAGAAAAATTCCCTGAAATAAAAGACTGCTGCCGTTTTGAAGAAGGCGTGGGGCAGGGCATTGTACGGCGTGATGATGACAAAGGCGAATCGTTCCGTGAAAGCAATATTGGATATGCCGAAGGAAATTTCTTTTCTTTTTTCACTTTTAATTTACAATCGGGCACAGCGGCAGCATTTAATAAACCCAATGTTGCTTTTATTTCTTCTGCTGCTGCCACAAAATATTTTGGAAAAGAAAACCCAACAGGTAAATCACTCACACTTTTTAACCAGTTTGGCAAATCAACTTTTACTGTAGAGGGAGTGTACAGCATTCCAGCCAATTCTGATATAAAATATGATATGGTCTTTTCACTGGAGACATTGAAAAACCCTGCCAACCTGAACGATAACGGTTGGGCACAGTTGGATAATCTCAATTCCCAATATATCAATACTTTTTTTCAGTTAAGCGAAGGGGCAGACTATAAAAAGGTGGAACAAAAATTAATCAGTCTCCGCAATGAATTAAAGAAGGATAAAGATGCTGTAGTGTTTCGTTTGCAGCCATTGGCAAATATTCATCTTCCTGTATCACTAAGCGATACCTATCAAACAACAGGCAACCTTAAGTATGTGTATATATTAGGTGTGATAGCTCTGCTTATTTTAACCATTGCCTGGTTTAATTATATTAATTTATCTACAGCCAATTCATTAAAACGTGCCAACGAGGTAGGTGTAAGAAAAGTAGTGGGAGCGTCTCAAAAATCTTTAGTGATGCAGTTCCTGGGGGAATCATTGCTGGTGAATGTAATTGGTCTTGTATTGGGACTGGTACTTGTGTTACTCATACAGCCATTGTTTAACAGTATCATTGATAAAGAACTTTCATTGGCATCGTTGATGTACAGTAATGTGTGGATGATAGGTTTTGGATTGCTGTTGCTGGGTTCTCTGTTATCAGGCGCATACACTGCTTTCAGTCTTTCTAACTTTAACCCTGTAGAAACGCTTAAAGGAAAATTAAACAGGACAGCAAAGGGGGCAATGTTGCGTAAATCATTAGTCGTTGTTCAGTTCAGCATATCCATCGCATTGCTGCTGGCAACAGCTTTGATTTATCAGCAATTGAATTATATGCAGAACAAAATACTGGGTGTAAACACAGAGCAACTGCTGGTGATTCGTGGGCCGGAAGTGGGCAAAGACAGTACCTATAAATACCGCCGCACTGCTTTTTGGAACAGCATTGCACAACAAAGCTTTGTAAAAGATTATTCATCAAGCGGAACAGTGCCGGGTAATGGATACAATTTTGCAACATCCGGGTTTACCCAGCCTGGTTCAAAAAAAGGTGATGAACTGGATTCTTATTCATTTGCAATTATTGACAGCCGCTATCTCAACACATATCAAATACCATTAAAGGCAGGCAGGAATTTCACTACAGCAGAAACAAATGTGGAATGGAATGACAACAGCAAAGTGCTGGTGAATGAAAGGGCATTGGAAGAATTGGGCTTTGCATCAGCCGAAGATGCCATGCGTACTAAAATTCAGTGGGACGAACGCCCACTTGAAGTTATTGGTGTAGTAAAAAATTACCATCATGCCGGTTTGCAAAGAGCTATTGACCCCATTATTTTTTATCCGCAAAGCAACAGTGTTTATTTTACCATCCGGCTCAGTTCTGATAAGATGCAGAACAGTATAGCATCGCTGGAGAAGATTTATAAATCAAACTTCCCCAACAACCCCTTTGAATATTTTTTTGCAAATGAAAATTTTAATAAACAGTATGTTACAGAGCAGCAATACAGCCGTTTGTTTACTACTGCATCTGTATGGGCTATTATAATTGCCTGCCTGGGTTTATTTGGCCTTGCCACTTACACTGTAGAATCAAGAACCAAAGAGATTGGTGTAAGGAAAGTTTTAGGAGCAAGTGTTTTCAGTATTACACAATTGCTGTCAATGGACTTTTTAAAACTGGTGTTTGTTGCAATTGTAATTGCATCACCTGTTGCCTGGTGGCTGATGCATAATTGGCTGCAGGATTTTGCCTATAGAATAAATATTAGCTGGTGGGTATTTGCAGTGGCGGCTTTTGTTGCCATAGTGATTGCATTGCTTACAGTAAGTTCACAGTCAATAAAAGCAGCTTTAGCTAATCCTGTTAAGAGTTTGCGGACGGAGTAAGCAAAAAAATAAATTCTATTTACTGTTTGATTATGAATCAGCAACGCTTTAAAAAAATACTGGCACTGCTGTATTGCTTTACAGTAATTGATTGTCATTTATCCGCACAAATAAATTTGCCAGTAATAAGAGCAACTTCTAAGAATGTAAAAATTCGTGACGGTATAGTTGTAAAAGACTGGTGGTATATTACCCCGGAAACAAAACCCGACAGATACTGGGTTGATTTTCCCCGTAAGGAGCAGGTAGTGGCGTTTATTACAGATACAGACTCGATAAGTTTTCTGGTGAAGCAGGGTATGGCATACGACTTTGTGATTTTAGTTGATGGGAGAGATAGTGCCTTTACGCAGATTGTGGGTATGCACCAGCATCAGCTTACCTATACAGGCAGCAGTGGCAGCGACACTATTCCTTTTACATTTCGGGATAACCGGATTTATTTCGAGGGAAGTATAAACGGTTCTGAAACTTTGAAGATACAGTTTGATTTAGGCGCTGCCATGTCGAATATTAATGCAAAGAGTACACACAAAATCAAAATGAATTTTGACAGCAGTACTTTTTTAATAAACAGCCATGGCCGTAACAAAACGAGGCTAAGCAATATTAATAAAATTACCCTGGGTAAACTTTCCATTTCTCCAGATGCTTTTGTTGAAACAAAGAACATGGCGAAGTGGGAAGATGCTATTGTTGGCAACAGTCTTTTTCTTGACAAATACCTTGAGATTGACTACGACAGGAAATTTTTTATTGCCCATAACAATATGCCATCAATAGACAGCAGTTGGAAAAGAATGAATATGCAGCTGGATGGAGGTGTAAGGCCATTGATTGAAGCTACACTTGAAATAGATGGGGTGAATTATACTGATTGGTATGTTTTCGATACTGGGGATGGTGGCAATGGCATGTTAAGTAATGAACTTACACAGCGGCATGGCATCTATTATAAATTCAATAAAATAATTGGCTTTGGTGGACGAAAAATAGCCAACATTCCCAAAATTACAATTGCAGGGTACGTTTTTGAAAGCGGAACGATTGTACTGGAAAAACCCAATGCGGAATTGCTGGAGAATAGCCTGCTTGGAAATAAAATACTTAGCAGGTTTAATGTAATCATTAATAACCGGGAGGGCTATTTATATCTGAAGCCGAACCTTTTTTATAGCAACTAAGGTTGTCAGTTAAATTGCCTGTATTTTGTCTTGTCCGCAATCAAACACCCACTGTCCGTTTTCGTACACTTTTTTTGATGATACTCCTGAAAAGTCCCGCCCACACAGGGTTTTAGCTTGGCACGGTGGTTGACGACAACGGTGGTAAACTATATAGCCATGATAAAAAACCTTCTCCTCGTTGCCCTCCGCAATTTTCGTAAAGACAAATGGTACAGCCTGCTGAATGTACTGGGGCTTACCATTGGTATTACATTCAGTTTGTTTTTGATTTTTTATATAGTGGATGAACTGAACTACGATAAGCATAATGAAAAAGCTGATCGTATCTGCAGGATAAATGCATATATACACGGAGCCTGATAAAAATACTAACTGGACATCCACCCAGCTTCCGCTGGGGCCACACTGAAAAAAGATTTTCCCGAAGTGGAAGAGTCAGTAAGGTTTTTAACAAGGGAGAGAACCCTGTTTAAAAATGGCGACAAAAGTTTTTATGAAACAAAAATTGTATTATACCGACAGCAATGTGTTTAAAATATTTACCCATAAATTTCTGGAAGGCAATCCGTCAACTGCATTGAACGCACCCAACAGTATTGTGATTTCAAAAACATTGGCTGAAAAATATTTTGGCAAAAATACTCCGGCGGTGGGCAAATCGCTCAGGACAGTTTATGATGTGTATAATGTAACAGGCGTGATGGAGGATATGCCAAAGAACACACACCTGTTTTATGATATGCTTATTTCTTCTTCCACCATATTAAAAGGTGAACAGGGAGGGCAGAATAGTTGGGGCGGGTTTAACAACTTTACTTATGTGCTGCTAAAGCCAGGCAACACTGCTGCTGCGTTTGAGAAAAAATTGCTGCCCATGTATGATAAATATATGGCACCAATTTTTGCACAATTTAATATCAAAATCAGATATGGTGTGCAGCCTATCACTGACATACACCTGCATTCAGATTTGCAGGGCGAGCCAGAAGAACTGGGCAGCATGAGTTACATCTGGATATTCGGTGCCGTTGCTTTTTTTATGTTGCTGATTGCCTGCATCAATTATATGAATCTTACTACTGCAAGAAGTGCAAGAAGGGCAAAAGAAATTGGGATAAGAAAAGTAACCGGCTCTTCAAAAAAGCAATTGGTACTGCAGTTTTTAAGTGAGAGTTTATTAACTGCTTTTGTCGCTGTATTGCTTAGTGTGATATTGGTAATGGTATTGTTGTCTTCATTTAACACTATTTCAGGCAAGGCATTTACACTTCAAACATTGCTGCAGCCATTTAATATTATCTTATTGCTGGGTATTGGTTTATTTACAGGATTGGTGGGTGGCAGTTATCCTGCATTTTATTTATCCAGTTTTAAACCGGTGAGTATTTTAAAAGGCGCTTTATCAAAAGCATCTGGCAATGTAAACCTGCGCCGCACATTAGTGGTATTGCAGTTTTCTATTTCTATGATTATGCTCATCTGCACCTGGGTGGTGTATACACAGCTTTCTTATCTTGGAAAAAAAGACCTTGGCTTTAGTAAAGAACAGGTGATGACCGTGACGGTGAATACCGGAGAAGATGAACGAAGCAAGATACATGCAATGAACAATGATTTCCGCAGTCTGCCAGGTGTAAAAGCTGTGGGTACCGGCAATGCCTACCCCGGCAGCGGCAATATCAGCCTGAACCTGTTTACCGTAGAAAGCAAGAACGGGTATATTGATAAAGGAGTGGAATGTTATCAGATTGATGAAAATTTATTGGGTACACTGGGCATCAAAATAGCAACAGGCCGTAATTTTTTAAACCTTGCCGATACACTGCACAGCATTTTGGTGAATGAGGCCATGGTAAAACATTTTGGATGGGATGAGCCGCTTGGCAAAAGGGTAAAATTTCCAGGTGATACCAGCGGAAATTATGTGGAAGTGGTGGGAGTGATGAAAGACTTTAACCAGAAATCATTGTACAATCCCATTGCGCCATTGCTGTTGTTTTACTCTGCCAACAATAATATCATCCAGTTGAAAATGGATGCAGCAATATCAAATCATCTATTGCAAAAGCAGAAGCCACCTGGAAAAAATATTTTCCGCAGTTGCCTTTTGAATATAAATTTTTGGATGAAGATTTTAATTCGCAATATGCTGCCGACCAAAAGCGTGGGAAAAATATTTGCAGCATTTTCTATTCTTACTATTATCATTACCTGTTTAGGTTTGCTTGGCCTTACTGCATTTACCACACAGCAAAAGCAAAAAGAAATAAGCATACGCCGTGTGCTGGGTGCCAGCATGGCAAACGTAGTGGCTATGATTACAAAAAATTATTTGTGGCTGTCGCTGATTGCTGCTTTGATAGCATTTCCTGTAGCCTGGTATTTTATGAACAACTGGCTTAAAGTATTTACTTATCATGATAACCTTTCGGCGCTGCCATTTATTTTGTCTGCTTTTATTATTGTATTTACGGCTGCGGCCACTGCTATGTTTTATGCAGCTAAAGCAGCAATGGCAAAACCGGCTAAGGTGCTGAAAACAGAATAAAAATTACAGCCATGATAAAAAACTATTTCAAAATTGCTTTCAGAAACCTTTGGAGAAACAAAGGTTTTTCGGCTATCAATATCATTGGCCTTGCAATTGGCATTGCCACCTGCCTCATCATTATGCTGTATGTAAATAATGAATTGGGTTACGACCGGTTTAATAAAAAAGCAGACAGGATAGTAAGGGTTTCATTCCAGGGAAATGTGCAGGGAGAGAAGATGAATGAATCAACTGTAATGCCGCCGGTGGCACAAACATTGAAAGCCGATTTTCCGGATGTGGAAGATGCTACACGTATCCGTGACTACGGTACTCCAAAACTCATTTATGACGATAAATCATTCAGGGAAGATGCTTTTGCATTTGTAGATCCCAATTTTTTCCAGGTATTTACTTTGCCACTGATAGAAGGAGATGCCAAAACTGCTTTGGCAGAACCCAACACAGTTGTGATAACAAAAGCAACAGCACAAAAATATTTTGGAAAAGAAAACCCGATCGGGAAAGTCATTTCTTTTAAAGATGGAAAAAATGCTCCCTGTAAAGTAACCGGCGTAATTGAGAAAGTACCCGTGAATTCACACTTTCATTTTGATCTTTTTGCATCGATGACTGGTTTGCAGAATCAAAAGAAGCCAACTGGATGAGTTCTAATTTTTATACTTACCTGGTATTGAAAGAAGGACATGATTATAAAAAACTGGAAGCTCAGATGCCTGCTGTGGTGGAAAAATATATCGGGCCGCAATTGCTGGATGCAATGGGTATGTCATTAACTGATTTCAGAAAGAAGGGAAACGATATTAGTTTTCATTTACAGCCTCTGACTGATATACATCTTCATTCTGATTTTCAAAACGACCTGAGTGCCGGGGGCGATATCAGCTATGTTTATATTTTCGGTGCCATCGCTTTATTCATGCTGCTGATTGCCTGCATTAATTTTATGAATCTTTCTACTGCAGGTGCTTCCAAACGTTCCCGTGAAGTTGGTGTAAGAAAAGTATTGGGTTCTCTCAAATCAGAATTAGTAAAACAGTTTCTTTTTGAATCTGTCCTCATTACAGGAATAGCATTGTTGTTATCAATTGGTTTTATATTACTTGCATTGCCTGTGTTCAATAATCTTACAGGACAAAACCTTACACTCAGTTTTGCTGATCATCCATTGTTAATTCCCGGATTGTTATTGTTTATCCTGCTTACGGGTATTGCTTGCAGGCAGTTATCCAGCCTTTTATTTTCTTCTTTTAAACCTGTTGCAGTTTTAAAAGGAAAGTTTACTGCCGGAAAAGGAAGTATTGGATTAAGAAGCGGCCTGGTTGTTTTTCAATTTTGTATTTCTATTCTGCTTATTGTAAGTACTGTGGTTGTATATAACCAACTTTCTTACATGCAGCATAAAAACCTTGGTTATGATAAAGACCAGGTAATGATTTTATCAAACACCTGGATGCTTGGGAAAAACCAGGAAGCATTTCGGCAGCAGGTAGTAAATGATCCCCGTGTTGCAAGTGTGAGTGGTTCCGGTTATTTACCTGCAGGGCAAAGTAATAACAATAACTTTTTTGTTTCTCCCGGTCAGCAATCAACGCAAATGGTAAAAACGCTCCGCTACGAAGTGGATGAAAATTATATTGCCACACTTGGCATTCAATTAATTAAAGGAAGAAATTTTTCTAAGGAATTTGGCACTGATTCCAACAGTGTAATTATGAATGAAGCTGCTGCCAATGCTTTAGGATGGAAACAGGATGCAGCCATCGGGCAAACTATTTCAAGGTTTAGTAAACGTGGAGAAAAAGAAATTTATAATGTAATAGGTATTGTAAAAGATTTTCATTTCAGGCCTTTTCATGAACGCATATCTCCATTATTGATGGTGCTGGCACCAGATCCAGGAAACCTGATTGTAAAACTGAAAACAAAAGAATCAACAGCATTAATAGCAAGTTTAAAAAAGAGCTGGAGTGAGTTGGGGGCCGAAGAGCCTATGTCTTACTCATTTCTTGATGAACGATATGACAGCACTTATAAGGCCGAACAAAAAATTGGAATGATACTCGGCATCTTCGCAGGGCTTACCATTTTTGTTGCCTGCCTTGGTTTGTTTGGCCTTGCAAAATTTACTGCAGCACAACGCACCAAAGAAATTGGCATCCGGAAAGTATTGGGTGCAAGCGTATCGCAGGTATCAGCCATGCTATCAAAAGAATTTGTAAAACTGGTATTGATAGCCTGTATTATCGCATTCCCATTATCTTGGTGGGCCATGAATAAATGGCTGCAGGATTTTGCTTACAGGATCAATATAAGCTGGGCGGTATTTTTAATTGCAGGGGCAGCGGCTTTGTCAATCGCATTATTCACTGTTAGCTTCCAGGCAATAAAAGCAGCGCTGTCTAACCCGGTAAAAAGTTTAAGAACTGAATAAATAGAAAAATATGTTTAAAAGCAATCTCAAAATAGCGTGGAGAAGTTTATTCAAAAATAAATTTCATACCGGCATCAATATTTTTGGAATGGTGATTGGTTTTACCATTGGTATTGCTGTATTGCTTACCGTGTATTCCCAATTAAGTTTTGATAGTTTTCATGATAAAAGCAACAGGATCTACCAGGCTTACATGGAATTTTATAAACAGGCAGGCGATGAAACATCGGCGCAATTTGGATACCCGGCAATGCCAGCTTACAAAGCAGCATCGCCGGCAATAGAAAAGGCCAGCCGCTTCATGTATGGTGGTAATACTTTTTGGTATAATGATAAAGAATTGGAAATACCTGTGATGATGGTGGACGAAGATTTTTTATCCATGTTTACTTTTCCTGTGGTGAAGGGAAATAAAAATAATCCATTAAACAGCCTTACAGATCTGGTGATAACAGAAGCCACAGCAAAAAAAATATTTGGCAATGAAAATGCTGTTGGCAAAATAATAAAATGTGGTGCGGGATGATAAGCTGCAGCAAATGACAGTGTCTGCTGTGGTTAAAGATATTCCTGTTAACTCCACTATAAAATTTGATGCACTGGCAAGAATAGAAAACCGGGCTGACTTTGCAGAAAATAAAAATAACTGGAATAACCAGCATCATCCTGTTTACATACAATTAAAAGATGGTGCCACCGCAATGCAGGCAGAGATGCAGATAAGGCAGGTAAACAAAAAATATTTACCCGATTGGTATACTAATCTTACCAATGAAGGTGCAAGAAAGGATAAAAATGCTGATGTATTTGCAACAAAGCTGTTGCCTTTGAAAGAGGTGCATTTCACCCCACGGGTTACTGGTGGAGGTGTGAAAAAGGCAGAAGTGTTTGTAGTGTTACTGGTTGGTTTGCTTATCATTTTGATTGGCTGTTTTAATTTTATCAATATCAACTTAGCCAATGCTTTTACAAGAGGCAAAGAAATTGCTGTACGGAAATGCCTTGGCGCTCCTGGTCAGCAATTGTTTGCACAGTTATGGGGCGAAAGTTTTGTGGTATGTACCATTTCTTTTTTATTGTCGCTGGCATTAGTGAATGTACTGATTTATTTTATTAATGATTCATTTCAACTGAATATGCCGTTGCAGGATTTGATGTGGCAACCAAAATTTTTACTCTGTGGTTTAGGCTTGTTGTTATTTGTATCACTCATAGCCGGTGGCTATCCTTCCTGGGTAATGATGCGTTTTAAGGTAGTGGAAACATTAAAAGGAAAAGTAGGACTTAAAAGAAAAAGTGTACTGCGGAATTCGTTGATTGTGCTGCAGTTTGTAATTGCCTGCTTAATGATAAGCTGCACCTTCATTGTATATAAACAATTTACCTATCTTCAAAACGCTGATCTTGGTATCAATAAAGATTATGTTATAAGTGTACCGCTTAATAAATCCGGCAGGGAAAAAATTAAAAAACTTCGGATGCGGCTTTCTTCCAACCCCAATATCATTGCTATTACCGGAAGTAATATTAATATAGGCCGTGGTAAAGATAAAAGCAGCAGTAAAAATTCAATCGGGTTTGGTTACAAGGGAAAACAATTTAGCACCAACATGGCTTTTGCAGATTATGATTATTTAAGAACATTGGGAGTAAAAGCTACAGACGGAAGGGATTTTGATGCAGTAGATAACACTGATACTTTATACAATGTGTTATTGTCTGAAAGTATGGCAAAGCAATTTGAGGATAAGAATATTGTGGGGCAGCAACTGCTTATAGACAGCGCTGGCCCCAGGTGGAATGTAGTTGGTGTATTTCCTGATTTTCATTTGTATTCATTACATGAATCAAAGGAGCCACTTACATTGGTGCTTGATAAGGAGTCGGCACTCAATTACTGCTTTGTAAAAACAAATGGAAAAAATCCTGTTGCCACAATGGAAGCCATAAAAAAAGAAATGACCATACTGGAACCAGGCCGTGAATTCCGTGGTTCGTTTGTAGATGAAAACATAAGCAACTGGTATATGCAGGAAAAAGTGATGTCCATATTATTCAGTATTACAGCAGCAGTTGCCATTGTATTAAGTTGCCTGGGTTTATTGGCCATGGTACTGCTGGTAATACAACAAAGGGTGAAAGAAATTGGAGTAAGAAAAGTACTTGGTGCCAGTGTAAACAGTATTATAATGCTGGTATCAAAAGAATTTTTATTGCTGGTGTTCATAGCCGTTATGATTGCTACGCCACTTGCCTGGATGATAATGAACGCATGGCTGCAGAGTTTTCCTTACCGCATAGAAATGAAATGGTGGATGTTTTTATTGGTGGCAGCAGCAGCATTGCTTATAGCTTTGATCACCATCAGTTTTAATGCAGTGAGGGCGGCAAGAGCAAATCCTGTAAAAAGTTTGAGAACAGAATAACAAATAAAATTGTGATAAAAAACTATTTCAAAATAGCCGTCCGTACACTCTGGAAAAAGAAACTTTTTTCATTTGTAAATATTTTCAGCCTGGCCTTGGGTATGGCTGTGGGTGTGCTTATTCTGTCAAGGCTTAAAGCAAACTATGATGCAGACCATTTTCACCCCGACAGAAACAGGATTGTAAGAATACTGACAAAGCAAACTACCGGCAACAATCAATCTTTATGGGCAACAGTGCCGCAGCCTTTGGCACATTCATTAAGTGATGCAGCCTTTGTTGAGCAAACAGTGCAGGTTCGTTTTGGTGGAAACTGCAATGTTCAGACTGGCAATGGCGAAATACCTGTTGACCTCAAGTTTACAGAACCATCTTTTTTTACAGTATTTGGTTTTACGCTTTTATCTGGCAGTGCAGCCAGTTTGTCTAATGACCCTTCGTCAATATTTATAACAGAAAGAACGGCTAAAAAAATATTCGGGAAAACAGATGTGGTTGGGCAAATCTGTTCTTGTTTGAAAATATCGGCAGGTACAGTATCGCAGGTATTATTAAAGACCCTGTAATTCAAACTCATTTACCAGTAGAAATTATCAGTTCTTTAGCTGCTGCGGAAACACTTGAAAAAAAATCTAGTGATCGAAAACTTTTCACAAAACTGGAATGATTATAAGCATACTGCTGTGTATGCAAAATTAAATTCAGAAAAAAATATACCCTTCTTAATAAGGCACTTAAAAATTACAACAGGAAAACAGGCGAAACCAATCTTGAATTTGAAGCACAGCCGCTGGAAGATATTACACCCTGGAACAGAACTATTCAGAACGATGAGAATGCAGGCATCAGCTACACAGGTATTACATTTCTGCTGTTCTTAATTTTTTCAGTAACTGTTTTATCTGCTTTTAATTATATCAGTTTGTCTTTAGCAAGGGCATTGTCCCGTGCCAGGGAAATTGGTGTACGCAAAACCATGGGAGCTGCAAGGTGGCAAATTATCAAACAGTTTTTAATGGAAGCAGTTATTATTTCATTGATTGCGTTACTGCTTACAGTTCCATTGGCTGGTTTTCTTGTTACAGAAATTCCTGTTATCCGTTTTGATTTCAAATTTGATATTTCCCTGGTTCTTACACTAACAGGGTATGCATTGGCAACAGGTTTAATAGCAGGTATCATTCCATCATTAATATTATCAAGACTGCAGCCCGTAAAAGTGTTGCAGAAAATGAAGAATGTAAAGCTCTTTCGAAATGTAGGCCTGTACAAAGGTTTAATTGTTATCCAGTTTTCTGTAGCTGTTATGCTCATGATTTTTTTTGTGATACTAACTGATTATGAAAAGAAGCATAATACCAATATAACTTCTGTCATACCTTCTGATGTAGTAACGCTTGATTTAAAAGGAGAGAGCTATGAAAATATACAGAATGAAATTTCGGCGCTTGCCAATGTAAATGAAGTGCTGGCTACCAACTGGTATTATGCTGTATATAAATCAGGAAACTGTGAAGTGAAAGCAAATGATAAAAACCAGAAGCTACAGTATGTGAGTATCAGTCCGGAAACTATTATAACAGAAAAAATCCACTTGATAGCCGGCAGTAGTTTTCCTGCTGATATGGCTAAAAATACAGAACAGTTTGTATTATTAAATGAAGCTGCTGCAAAATTGTTTTCATCAAATAGTGCATCCATAGTCGGCAGCAATATTTTATTAGATACTGCCAATGTACAGGTAATCGGCATTATGCCAAACCAATTAGCAGGTAAACCTGTGCCTTTGGTGTTCCGCTATCTGCCAAAAGAAATTGCAGCATTAACTATTAAAATAAACCCCGGCAGCGAAGTGGCTGTTACCAAAGCATGCAAAAAAATATGGAAGAATTATTATCCATATAAAACTGCGGATGTTCAAAACTTGAGAGATAAATATCTGAATGGCCCTGCATCAGAAGCGGTGGGTTTTTTTGGTTTTTTTACTTTGCTGGTAATGCTGATTGCAGCCATGGGTATTTTGGGTATAGCCAGTTATGCAGTGGAAATACGTACAAGAGAGTTGGGTATAAGAAAAGTACTGGGCGCAGGTAAATTAAAATTGGTTTGGGTGATTACAAAAAGTTTTGGGGTATTGATTGCCGTGGCTGGTGTTATCGGCATACCTGCAGGAATATTTTGTGGCAATTTTTTAAGAAGCAGAATGGGGCAGCAATGTTGATGCTGGACTTTCAAATGCATTAGTTGGCTTTAGCCTTGTGGCAATAGCAGGATTAATTACAGTGCTGTCTCAGGCAATAAGGGCAGGTCAGGTAAACCCGGTTAAAGTATTAAAGGCGGAGTAAAGTTGTTATTCTGTTTTAGCTCTTTAATTTCAATAAAGTAGTATTTCTGCTGTACACTATCAAACACAAACTGTTCGTTTTCGAACACTTTTATTTATATAGTTGCTCAAACCCTTGACCAGTAAGGGTTTCAGAAGTGGCACAGCTGTTGAGATTCAAGTGCCGAAATAGATAATCTTTCGCCATGATCAAAAATTATTTCAAAACCGCTTTCCGCAATTTATTACGCAACCGTAAGCATGCCACACTCAATATTCTTGGCCTGGGCGTGGCACTTGCTGCCTGTATCATTATTTTTTTGGTGATACAATTTGAGAACAGCCATGATAAGCACTTGAAAAATTTCAACAATATTTACCAGGTGGTGAGCAAATACACAGATGCAGATGGAGAACATTTTACCCCAGGCGTTCCTTTTCCCACTATCAAATATTTGAGGCAGGATTTTCCTCAATACCAGTTTGCAGAACTGATGCAGAACTATGGTGTGCAGATAACTGTAAAGGACAATGAAGGAAGCAGTGCTGGAACAAATAAAAAATTTCATGAAGAGCAAGGTGTGTTTTATGGCAGAACCTGAAATGTTGAAACTGTTTGAAGTGAAATTTTTATCAGGCGATGCCAACTCATTAAAGATGTAAATAGCCGTGGCGCTTAGCAAATCAATGGCAGAAAAATATTTTGGTAACTGGAAAGATGCAATTGGTAAAAGACTGAACATTGATAATGACGCCTTACGATTTGCAGGTAGCGGCTGTGTTTGAAGATGTGCCTGAAAACAGCGATTTCCCTTTAGAGCTGGTAGCTTCTTATGCAGGCTTTGTGGCACATAACGAGCAATGGTTGGCCGCTGGAAGACTGGGGTTCTAATACCAGCAACCACCAGGTGTATGCAACATTGCCAGGCGGCCAGCAATGCGGTACCATTTGATAAACAGTTATCATTATTTGAAAAAAAATATAACAGCAGACAAAAGCAAGTACCCGGACACAGTTTTTACATCCATTAAGCAATGTTCATTTTGATGAACGCTTTGGTACCAATGGCGATCATGTAACCAGCAAAGCATCTTTATATACTTTGCATTTATTGGCTTGCTGATTATGCTGATGGCCTGCATCAATTTTGTAAACCTCTCTACAGCACTGGCAGTTACAAGGAGCAAGGAAGTAGGGATTAGGAAAGTAATGGGCAGCAGTAAAGCACAATTAAGTACACAGGTTTTGATTGAAACAACAGCCGTAGTTTTTGTTGCAGTGCTGACAGGTGTTTTGCTGGCATGGCTGGCATTGCCTTACATAAAAAATATTATGGTAGTGCAGGGGCAGCTTAGTTTATTTAATGCCGGCAGTATGTTTTTATTTTGGCTAATTACCCTTGTTACTATTTTACTTTCAGGTATTTACCCGGCGTTTATCATGGGGCAGATTTAAACCTGTGGAAGCCATCAAAAATAAGATCAGTACTTCCAGGGTAGGCAGTGTTTCATTGCGCCGGGTATTGGTGGTAATGCAGTTTGCCTTCTCACAAATTTTTATCATCGCTACTATCATTGCCATCAGCCAGATGAATTTTATCCGTACCGCAGATTTAGGTTTTAATAAAGAATCGGTATTGATGGTTACATATGAATGGAGACAGTATAACAAGAACGAGATATGATGCTTTCAGGAATGCATTGCTTGCAAGAAGCGATGTAAAGCAGGTAAGCTTTGGATTTGATGCACCCAGCAGCGAAAATAGCTGGCAGAGCAACTTTGCATTTGATAAAATGGAGGACAGGGAATTTCAGGTGCAGTTAAAAATGGGTGATGCTGAGTATGCAAAAACCTATGGGTTGGAAATACTGGCAGGTAAATTTTATGAAGCTAGCGATACTGCCCGTGGCTTTGTAATAAATGAAACACTGATAAAAAAAGCGGGCTTAAAAATCCCATCTGATGCTATTGGTAAAATGTTTCGGCTTGGCGGCAGATACCAATAGCCGGTGGTAGCTGTGGTAAAAGATTTTAAACAGCAATCATTAAGGGATGCTGTGCAACCAATAGTGATGTTTCCTTCCAGGAGCCGCTACCAGGCGCCGGTATAAAATTAGTAAGCACCAATCTTGGTAAGAGTAATGATGAAATAAAATTGATCTGGGATAAATATTTTCCTGAGTACGTCTACAACGCCTGTTTCCTGGATGAAAATATCAACCTCTATTATCAGCAGGAAGAAAGATTGAGTATGATGTACAAAGTATATGCACTGCTTGCCATCTTTATCAGTTGCCTTGGTTTGTATGGATTGATTTCTTTTATGGTGCTGCAAAAAACAAAAGAAGTTGGTATAAGAAAAGTATTGGGCGCAAGTGTGCAGAGTATTCTTTATTTATTTTCCAAAGAGTTTACCATTCTTATCACAATTGCATTTTTACTGGCAGCACCTGCGGCCTGGTACCTGATGCACCAGTGGCTGGAAAATTTTGTTTATAAAATTGATATTGGTGTGGGTGTATTTGTAATTGCCATTGCAGTATCTGTGTTGGTGGCATGGATAACAGTTGGTTACAAAGCTTTCAAGGCGGCAGTGGTAAATCCTGTAAAAAGTTTGCGTTCAGAATAAAAAATTATCTCATGCTTAAAAATTATTTTATTACTGCTACAAGGACACTTCGTAAAAATAAAGTGTTTTCTGCTATTAATATATTGGGTTTATCTATTGGTATAAGTGCATCACTGGTAATTTACCTGCTGGTGAATTATCATTTTACATTCGACCAGTTTGAAAAAGATAATGACAGGGTTTACAGAGTGGTTTCGGAGTTTAATTTTTCTGGTGAAACATATCATAACTCCGGCGTTACAAACCCAATGGGGCCTGCCATAAAAAAAGAGCTGACAGGTGTGGAAGAAGTAGTGCCATTCCGTACTCCGGATGACAATATGAAAGTGACAGTACCAGCTCAGAATAAAAATGAAAAACAGGTTTTTAAAAACCAGCCTGACATTGTTTTTGCCGATGAAAATTATTTCAATCTTATAGGATATGAATGGAAAGCTGGTTCCGCAAACAGTGCTTTGAATGAACCCTATCAAACGGTGCTTACAGAAAAAGCGGCAGCATTATATTTCCCTGCATTGCCGGCAGCACAAATTATTGGCAGGCAAATAAATTTCAACGATACTATCTTAACCACTGTAACAGGAATTGTAAAGGATATACAATACAATACTGATTTCAGTTTTAAAATATTTATATCAAGAGTTACCCTGGAAAAAACAAACCTTAAACCAAGAGGTTGGGAAGAATGGAATAACACCAACAGCGCATCACAACTGTTGATAAAATTATCCGCCGGCACATCTGTAACTCAAACAGAAAAGCAACTATATGGCCTGTATAATAAATACCGGAACAAGGAACATGGTGATGAAAGCTCGGTGAAATTTAATTTACAACCGCTGAGTGATATACACTTTAACAGCAACTATGACGGGTACAATAAACCTCATGCAAACAAATCAGTACTGCTTAGTTTACTGGCTGTTGCTGTATTCCTGTTGTTGTTGGGTTGTATCAATTTTATAAACCTTACTACTGCACAAGCTTCACAAAGAGCAAAAGAAATTGGGGTAAGAAAAACAATGGGTGGTTCCAAAATGCAACTTATTGTTCAGTTTCTCAGTGAGACTTCATTGCTTACTATCATTGCAACAATTATTTCGGTTGTACTTACGCCCCTCTTGTTAAAAGCATTTTCAGGCTTTATCCCGGCAGATCTTACGTTCAATATTATCCAGCAACCTTCTGTAATACTGTTTTTATTTTTATTAATTATAGTGGTAACAATTTTGTCTGGGTTTTATCCTGCTATTATTTTGTCGGGTTATAAACCAGTACTGGTATTAAAGAACCAGGCTTATACAGGAACAAACACAACAAGGCAGGCCTGTTTAAGAAAGTCTTTAACTATTTCCCAGTTTGTGATAGCACAGGTTTTTATCATGGCAACTATCCTTGTAAGTAAGCAAATAAATTTTACGCTTAACAAAGATCTTGGGTTTAAAAAAGATGCCATTCTTTATTTCAACACCAGTTATTCTGATACCACCAACAGTAAAAAATTATTGATGGATAAGTTAAGAACAGAACCAGGAATAGCGATGGTAAGTATTGCTACATCACCTGTTTCCTCTTCAAATACCTGGAGCAGTATAATGAAGTATAAAGATGGAGAAAAAGAAATTTCTACAGATGTGCAATTGAAGTATGGCGATAGTAATTATTTGAAATTGTATGGAGTAAAATTGCTTGCCGGGAATAATATTACAGAGAGTGACACCGTAAATTCGTTTGTCATTAATGAAAAATATTTACAGGTGCTAGGTTTTGCACAACCACAACAGGCTATTGGAAAATATTTGGAATGGAGTGGAATGCAAATGCCAATAACAGGAGTGATAGCCAACTTTCATCAAAAGTCGTTGCATGAAGAAATAAAACCATTGGCGATAGGCAGTTGGGGTAAAAGTGAAAATACTATCAGCGTATTATTGCAGCCAAAATATGAAACAAGACACGTAACTGAACTAGTAGCAAAAACAATACA
>CAWFCU010000021.1:0-67965 GCA_963814445.1 uncultured Chitinophagaceae bacterium | reverse complement strand
AGGTGATCACATTGCGCCCGCTATCTTCTGATACATCTCCAATGGAGCATTGCCAATGTGTTAATGTGCCTGTTTCAAAATCAATATTTTCAGGGCATGCGGACTGGCCATTGATAACGGGTGAAATAAACAGGAACCAAACGGCTAAGGGAAAAAACTTCTTCATAAAGATTCTTTTGGCTAAAGAGGAATACAACAATTAGGGGTAAACCGGCACAATTAAATACCCTGTGGACCTTGCTGGTTCTGATAGAAAAATTACTGGATTCTATAACAGTTATAGATAACGGTTAACGGTTTTGTAAGGTAAAGGATTAAGGTTGAGTTTTTAAAGATAGATAAAATATGGATGCGGCAAAATATTCTTTAGAAGTTAAGGTGCAATACGATTAAGCACTAAACAATAATTATCCAACTAATTGAAAAATAATAACTGATATAGATTTCCTTAAATTAAAGCTTCATACAATATTTCTACCGGATGTAATGCTTTTCTACCTGTGCCATCCTTTACCTGGTGGCGGCAACTGGTGCCGGGTGCAGCAATGATGACATCCGCAGCCTGCTTGCGTACAGTGGGAAATAAAACCAACTCTCCCACTTTCATGCTGAGTTCATAATGTTCCTTTTCATAACCAAATGAACCGGCCATGCCACAACAACCGGAAGGAATGGTTTCTACTGTATAGTTTTCGGGAAGTGATAATAATTTTACTGAAGGTGCTACAGATGATAAAGCTTTTTGCTGGCAATGCCCATGCAGTTTAATCAGCTTCTTTTCTTTTGTAAATAATGCTGCACTGATATTTCCCTTTTCAATTTCTGCCGCAATAAACTCATCAATCAAGAAAACATTTTTGCTTAATGCTTTCGCCGCTTCAAAATTTTCATCTGTTGCCAGGTCAATGTATTCATCCCGGAAAGTGAGAATGGCGCTTGGTTCAATACCGATCAAAGGTGTATCTGCAGTAACAACATGCTTAAGTAATTCAATATTGGTGTTGGCAATTTTCTTTGCATCCCTTAGCAACCCTTTACTTAACCATGCCCTGCCGCTTTCAATATGTTTGGGAATGATAACTTCATAGCCAAGTTTTTCTAATAAGGTTATTGCTTTAATGCCAATCTCGGTATCGTTGTAATTGGTGAACTCATCGCAGAAAAGGTTTACCGTTTTCGGTTTACTGTTTACAGTTGGTTGGCTCTTTCCTGTCTTTTGTCTTTCGTCTTTCGTCTTTCGTCTTTTCACCCACCATTTCTCCAGTGTCATCTTATACATCGTCGGCATACTTCTTTCCACTGCAAAGCCACTTATTCTTTTTATTGTTTTACTGATGAAGGAATTCGTCATCGCAAAATTGTACAAGCCCGGCATCAACGCACCCAGCTTTGCACTCTTTGTAAAATTCGCAATCAACCTGCTTCTGAAAGGCACACCATTGGCATCATAATAATGCTGCAAAAATTCTGCTTTCAGTTTAGCCACATCCACATTACTTGGACATTCGCTCTTACAACCCTTACAACTCAAACACAGATCCATTACTTCATAAATTTCTTTATGATTAAAACGGTTTACTTCTTTTGAGTTGGTTAAAAATTCACGGAGAATATTGGCCCTTGCCCTTGTGGTATCTTTTTCATTTTTTGTTGCCATAAAGCTGGGGCACATGGTACCGCCGCTCAAATGTGTTTTACGGCAATCGCCACTACCATTGCATTGCTCTGCATGCTGCAGCACATCCTGGTTGTGGTAGCGGAAGATGGTATTGAACGTTGGTGTTGTTTGTCCCGGCTGTGTACCGCAGCATTGTATTCATCGGCGGCGTATCAACAATTTTGTTGGGGTTAAAAATATTTTGTGGGTCCCATGTACGCTTGATGGTTTTCATCAATTCATAGTTCTTCTCTCCTACCATTTGTTTAATAAATTCTCCTCTCAATCTTCCATCTCCATGCTCGCCGCTTAAAGAGCCATTATATTTTTTTACCAGCGTGGCAATTTCTTCTGCAATCAAACGGAATTGCCTGTTGCCTTCTTCTGTTTTTAAATTGATAACAGGACGCAAGATGAATTTCGCCACTGCCTGCATGTGCATAATGCACCGCACTCATGTTGTTCTTTGTCAATATTTCATTGAAGTCTGCAATATAATTTGGCAGGTCATGTATATCCACCGCTGTATCTTCAATTACTGCCACTGCCTTTTCATCACCGGGAAGATTGGCCAGCAAGCCCAAGCCCTGCTTTTCTCAATGTCCATATCTTTTTGGTATCATCACCAAATAATAACGGAAAGTGATAGCCCAGATTGGCAGAACGCATGGCGGCTTCCACTTCGAGCAGCAATTGCAGTTATTTCTTCCCTTGTATTGCGGCAAAATTCTATTACTAATATTGCCCCCGGATCACCTTGCACAAAAAAGCGGTTCTTGCTTTGTTCAATATTATTCTTTGTACATTCTAAAATATAATGATCTATCAGTTCGCTGGCACTCGGCTTAAACTGCATGGCAATAATATTTGCCCTCAACGATTCATCGATGCTGTTGAAATGGATACAAAGCAAACCTGTTTCCTTTGGCGGCAATTCATTTACATGCAGTTTTATCTCTGTAATAAAAGCCAGCGTGCCTTCTGAACCGGCAATAAGTTTGCAGAAATTAAAATCTTGTTTACCTGCAGTGAAAGGCGCACTTTCCAGTAATACATCCACTGCATAACCGGTGTTCCTTCTTTCAATACTTGCTTTGGGAAATTCTTTTCTTATTTCTGTTTGGTTATTGTAATCGCTTAAGACACTTCGTACAGTTTTATAAATACTACTCTCCAAACTATCACCTTCGCACTTTGCATGAAACTCATCAATGCTCATAGCACCAAATACTGCTTCGCTACCATCACTCAACAAAGCCTTTACTTCCAGCAAATGTTCCCTTGTGCTGCCATACACTACCGAGTTGCTGCCGCAACTGTTGTTGCCTACCATGCCACCGATCATCGCCCTGTTGGCAGTGGAAGTTTCCGGGCCAAAAAATAAACCATGTGGTTTTAAAAACATATTGAGTTCATCCCGTATAACGCCGGGCTGTACCCTCACCCATTTTTCTTCTTTATTTAACTCCAGTATTTGAGTAAAGTTCTTACTCACATCCACCACAATGCCATTGCCCACCACCTGCCCGGCCAATGAGGTACCGGCAGTACGTGGTATCAATGATGTATTGTTGCTATGTGCAAAGGAGATAAGTTTCTTTATATCTTCCACCGATTTAGGAATAGCCACTGCCAGCGGCATTTCCTGGTAAGCAGATGCATCGGTTGCATAGAGCAGCCGCATGGTATAATCAAAATATAATTCTCCCTCTAATGTTGTGGTAAGCTGTTGCAGCTTTTCGTTCATGGTGGATGGATGCCTTTTTTGGGCGTAAAATTAGTTGATTTAGGTAGATAGTTTTGAAGAAGTATTATTGCAACTTTGTTATCTCATGTATCTCCACATTCTTTTTACCCTCTGCCACTACAGTACGGGTATATACAACTTTCTTCATCCAACCAGTAACAAGATCAACATCATAGGCGCATTTATCGCTAATGTCCAGGTCAGCAAGTTTTTCCATAGCAGCGCTGCCTGTTTTTTCAAAAAAAGCATTTAACTCTTTTGCTGCTTTATCTGTGTCTAACAACTGGTCAAGATTGATGGTGCAGGTTTTATTCAGTTTATCAAGCTTAGTCATTTCGATAGTGAGAACTGCAGGGAAAGGATTGCCACCTAAAACATTTGGCAATTGTGTTTCTGCATTTAGCTTCTCATGCAGTTTATATTCACCACCATATAAATTATGCACCAGTTGAACATCCTTCATTATTAGCTCCTCAATGCTTTCCCTGGAAGTAAATACAGTTTTAACCTGCTCTATCATTGCCCTCTCTTTTTGCGGATACATTTTTAAGAAATCATCCAATGATGTATTTACTGCCTTCTGCACTTCTTTATAATTAGCCAGTTCTTTAAATGATCCATCCTGCTCTGTAAGGTATTTGAATGTGATGCCTTCTACAAGTTTTGTCAGCTTCTCAATTAAAGGGTCACTATTAGTATAGCCGGGAAGGTTTATCTTACTGTATTTCCAGTGAAGTGTATAAGTACTGTCCGTTGCATCTGCCACCGTAATATCAATATCAGATACAGAAGTGCCGCCAGAAAGTTTCTTTCCGTTATCATACTTCTCCTTTGTCATCTTTAGTGAATATTTAGCCTTATCGCCTTTGTTCCAGTATGCTATCACCGTGGCAGTGGTATCTGTAATTACATTTTGTGCAATACATTGTGTGGAGAGTATAAATGTGACAACTAAAGAAGGAACAATTTTCATGATCGTTGTTGTTTAAAGTGGCGATAAAGATAAGGCAACGATTTACAATGGCAAGACCCTTACCTGGCACCACCCATACATTTCCTCACCACCAATAAAAATCTTCCTGTACTTTTGGCACATGCGTAAAACGCTCAATATACTGGCCAGCAGTATGCGGCTCACCATGCAGGAGCTAAAGGTAAACAAGCTCCGTACAGCACTGAGCCTTACCGGTGTGGCATTTGGCATCTTCTGTATTATTGGGGTATTGGCCACCGTGGGCAGCCTGGAACGTAACATACAAAACGAAGTAAAATCACTTGGCACCAATACAATTTATATTGACAAATGGGAATACGGCGGCGGCCCCGATAAACCCTTGTGGAAGTACAGGGCAAGGCCGGTGATGAAATATGCAGAAGTGGATATGATAAAGCAACGAAGTTCGCTGGCAGAAGATGTAACTTTTTTAATGAGGGCAGGCGCCAATATCGGTTACAAAGACGATGTGATACAGGATGCTTCGGTATATGGGATCGTGGAGGCACAAACTTCAATCCAGCCACTAACGTTTGAGGCTGGCCGCTACATTTCATCCGCAGAATTTTACAGCGGCAGCACGGTTGGCCTCATTGGATTTGATAACGCAGAGAAACTCTACGGCAGTGCAGCAAGGGCATTGGGCAAAGATTTTGAAATAAAAGGGAAAAGGGTAACCATT
Source organism: uncultured Chitinophagaceae bacterium (assembly GCA_963814445.1). Lineage (GTDB taxonomy): Bacteria > Bacteroidota > Bacteroidia > Chitinophagales > Chitinophagaceae > Ferruginibacter. Next base: position 62,885 of record CAWFCU010000021.1, on the reverse strand, counting down.
GTAGGCGTGATAAAAAAAGAAGGTAAAAATTTTGTAGGCTGGGATTATGATAACTGTGTGATGCTGCCATACAAATTCTGCAAACAACTGATAGATGAAGAAAGCAGCAACCCGGTAATCATTGTAAAAGGAAGAGAAAATGTAACATCTGAAGCGCTGACAAGTGAATTGATGGGTATTATGCGGCAGGTACGCAGGCTGGCACCTATGCAGGAAGAAAATTTTTCACTCAACAGCGTGGAGGCATTCAGCAAAGCCATTACTCAATTATTTGGTACCGTTAATATTGTTGGTGGCATTATCGGTGTCATCAGTTTGATTGTAGGTATGTTTGGCATTGCCAATATTATGTTTGTAACAGTAAAAGAAAGAACCAGTGTAATAGGTTTAAAGAAAGCCATCGGTGCAAAAAAAAGCAGCATACTCTTTGAGTTTTTATTAGAAGCAGCCGTACTCTGTTTAATGGGCGGCGCCTTTGGACTGTTGTTTGTTTATATTTTATCATTAATACTAACAGCCATAGATTTCCCTGTATTTATTTCATTACCTCTTTTGATCAGTACTATTGTTATCTGTCTTATTGTGGGCATGGTGGCAGGTATCTTTCCGGCATCCAGGGCTGCCAAGATGGACCCGGTGGTGGCGATCAGGAGTAAGTAACCCCCTCCGCCCCCTAAAGGGGGAACTTTAGAATTCAATAATACAAACTGCTTTTATTATTTTTCAAGCTGTTCAATTACTTTAGCAAAGTGAATCTTACATTAATAAGTAACTCTCCATTCATTAGGGACATCACGGTTCCCCCTTTAGGGGGCGGAGGGGGTATTATTTTAGCCATTGAATCTTCCTGTGATGAAACATCTGCATCTGTTTGTAAAGATGGCGTTATACTTTCCAACATTATTGCCAGCCAGGATGTACATGAAAAGTATGGCGGTGTGGTACCGGAACTGGCCAGCAGGGCACATATGCAAAATATAGTACCGGTAGTGGATGAAGCAATGCAGTCAGCAGGCATTGAACTGAAAGATATTGATGCTATCGCATTTACACAGGCTCCGGGATTGATTGGTGCATTATTAGTGGGAGCACAATTTGCAAAGTCAATGGCATTGGCGTTGGATAAACCATTAATAGCAGTACATCACATGCAGGCACATGTACTTGCGAATTTAATTAGTGATGATAAACCTGCGTTTCCTTTCTTATGTTTAACTGTAAGCGGCGGCCATACACAAATTGTATTGTGTGAATCACCCACTGCAATGAAAGTAATTGGCGAAACAATTGATGATGCAGCAGGAGAAGCATTTGATAAAAGCGCTAAACTATTGGGCCTTCCCTACCCCGGCGGGCCATTGATTGATAAACATGCTGCTAACGGCAATGCTGAACGCTTTAAATTTACTGAGCCACAAATAGCAGGATTGAATTTCAGTTTCAGCGGATTAAAAACTTCTATTCTTATACTTTTTACAAAATGCTGGCGCCAGCAATGTGTATAAAGAAGAGTTTAAAGCAACAGAAGAAGAAAAGCAAAAATTTATTGCAGAAAATCTTGATGACATCTGCGCCAGCATACAACAACGCATCATCAGCATACTGATAAATAAATTAAAAAAAGCAGCAAAAGAAACCGGCATCAAAAACATTTGCATGGCAGGTGGCGTAAGTGCCAACAGCGGATTAAGAAAAGCATTGAAAGAAACAGGAGACAAATCAGGCTGGCAAACTTTTATTCCTGCTTTTGAATATTGTACCGATAATGCAGGTATGATTGCTATTACAGCTTACTATAAATATTTGGCAAATGATTTTGCTGATATGAGTGTGACGCCTTCTGCAAGGGCTGCATGGTAAAAGAAAAAACTTATGCCTAACAATTATTTTAAATTCAAACAATTTACAGTGCAGCAGGAAAATTGTGCAATGAAAGTTTGTACTGATGCCTGTTTGTTTGGAGCATTGGTGGCAGACCAGGTAAAAACAAAAGCATCAACAAATATTCTTGATATTGGCACAGGCACAGGTTTACTAAGTTTGATGCTGGCGCAAAGAGTGCCTGCATTGATTGATGCTGTGGAAATAGATGAAGCAGCTTATCAGCAGGCAAAAGAAAATTTTGAACAATCACCCTGGAAAGAAAGGCTTTCAATTTTCAACACAGATATTTTGAAATTTGATGCTGGCAAAAAATATGATTGCATTATCAGCAATCCTCCTTTTTTTGAAAATGATTTAAAGAGCAGTGATAAAAATAAGAATGCTGCAAAGCATGATACTACTTTGACTTTAGAGCAATTGCTGCAAACAGTTCAAAAACTTTTGAATGAAGACGGAAGCTTTGCAGTATTGCTGCCTTATCACAGGATTGAAGAATGTATTTTACTGGCTGAGAAAATTGGTTTGTATCTTAATAAAAAAGTATTGGTGAAACAAACAGACAAAGCATGATTACTTCAGGGGAATATTATTTTTTAGTAAACAACAATCATTGTTATCAGAAGAAACAATCATCATTAAAACAGAAAATGAAAAGTATTCAGAAAAATTTGCCGAACTGCTGAAAGATTACTATCTCTATTTATAAAACCTCCATATTCTTTCATATAACGAATAAGCATCTGTAATATTTCCTTCCTTCACAATCGTTGCTCTCTCCAGCATGTCACTATTTCCTTTTACCAAATCTTCCAGCACATATTTTATTAACTGCTCACCAAAATACTGGCTGGCATCCCTTGGCAATTCATTAGGCAAATTACCAACCGCCATTATATCAATGCTGTTGGTTTCATAAGCCGCTGTTTTTTCAAAACTGATCTTATCAACACCATACACAGGATCGTCAATTGACTGGTCGCCGAGATTGATGGGGACAGAACCATGCTCATCATCGGTAATATCAGCAATGGTTTGTATGCTGAAGCTGTCATCAACATCTGTTGTTTCAAACAATCTTGGTACATGCTCATCCCAATACACCCCATTCATTAAAATATCTGTGCATTTTGTAAATGGCAGAAAGCGGCTACGGTATTCCGTTGGGTTATTATGAAAATGTTCTCTTTTGTACGTTTTTGTTTCTTTGTGTGTGTACAGTTCTGCGCCTTTAAGCTGCACATATACCGGATAGCTGAATTTTCTTTCTAAATATTCATCCGGTTCCACTTCTGTAATGCCCATCAGGTTCATCACTTCCAGCACCCCATGCGCTACACGGCCGCTGCCTGTAACAGCCACTTTTATATTGGGAACTTTCAGGCCAAAATAAGTATGGATGAGTGTGCGGTAATCTTTACAATCATGTACGGCATTCAGATTAAAAGAGCCGGTACGTTTTCCATACGCCATCATGCCATTGTGTGCACCTACGATACCAGCAAAAAAACCAAAGCCCAACACCCTTTGCCCGTCATCATGCACCAGGCATTCATAATCTACCAAAGTAATTTTCTTATCTAAAATAGCTTTGAATAATTTTTGATTATGTGGCTGCAGTTTTTTTGTGTGAGAAAAGAATAAGTAGGTTTTGCCAGGCATCAGCATATCAACAGGCACTTCTTTTATGCCCAGTAACACATCACAATCATTCAAATCCTCTTTTACTTCCACGCCAGCCTGTATATATTCCTTATCCGCAAAGCATCTTGCAGGCGAGTTTTGTGCAGTAACTTTTATTTCCGGAAAATTTTTATGCAGCCACCTGCATTGTGCCGGTGTAAGCGCTACCCTGTTGTCAGAAGGTTTTTTGCCTTCCCGTATTAATCCAATCTTTAGCATTAATCGTTTTTTTGTGGCGGCAAGTTAAGAGATTTAAGATTGAAGAAGTAATATGTAATATTTAAAAAGTTACGGGTTATCGGGTTACGGGTTTTGATTGTTTTGTTTGCCCATTGGTTATTGCCCATTGCTTACTTTTGCTGCATGAATTATTTTGAACTTTTTGAAATACCGGTAAGCCTTCGTGTGGACAAAGCAACATTGGCAAAAAAATATTTTGAGCTCCAGAAAAAATATCACCCTGATTTTTATACCAATGATGATGAATCTGCCCAGGAAACAGCGCTTGAAAAATCATCTGACATAAACAAGGCCCTGAAGGTTTTTAAAAACCCTGATGCAACACTTAAATATGTGCTGGAATTAAAAGGCATGATTGAAGAAGAAGAAAAATACCCATTGCCGCCGGATTTTTTAATGGAGGTAATGGAACTGAATGAAACGCTTTCTGAGGATTCGGTTGCTGCTATTGAAGCTTTTGAAAAAGATATTTACGCAGAAGTAAGCAGCCTTATAGAAAATTATAACAATGCTGCTGTAACCAGTAGTGAATTGCTGAAGCTGAAAGAATATTATTACAAGAAAAAATATTTGCAGCGTATTTTGGAGAGAATGGAGGGATGATGTAATATTGCCGCCCAATTCAAATATGCCCAGATGGCGGAATTGGTAGACGCAGCAGACTCAAAATCTGCCGCCCACAAGGTGTGCAGGTTCGATTCCTGTTCTGGGCACAAAAAGCCTCTCAGAAATGAGGGGTTTTTTTATTTTATGTACCGCAGCCCTGCTTACAGTACAATTTTCTTACCCTCCCTTGCAGATCGCCTTGCAGCATCCAGTATTTTTACAATAACAATGTTTCTCTCTAACGAAAGCAAACTATTATTATCAGCAGCGCCATTCTTTATCACTGCTGTTAAATATTCCACTTCGTCTTTATGTTCTGGTGCTGAAATATTTTCAGGCCTTGTTTCTTTTTCATTTTTTGATTGCAGGTAGACTGTATCTGCACCATTTATTTGTGAAGCATGCAGGTAGGCATTATTACCATACACTTCTGCATCCATAATGGTGTAAGGCCAGTTCCATGATGCTTCGATGATACCGGTGGCATTTGCATATTCCAATACAATCGTTGCATCATCATCCACTTTGGGGTAAACCGCTGGTTTAAGATGCCGGACAGTTGCATATACTGATACAGGCATTTTCCCATTCATTAGTTCACTCATAATGCAGGCACCATAGCAGCCAAAATCTGTAATAGCGCCACCGCCATTTTTTGCAGGGTCAGTTAACCATTTTAAAAAGTCTTTGCTGCAGCCAATCTCTGCCGGGCCACGATGCCCTCCATGCATTTCCATTTTAGTAATGGCACCAACTTCATTTTTTTTATTCAGCAGTTCAATAAAACTGGTGTACCAGAGTGATGGATAGTTGGTAAACACTTTTGTTTTGAATTGTTGGGAGAGCATTTTTATTTTAGCTGCTTCCGTGTTTGAAAAGCAAAGTGGTTTTTCAACCATTACTGGAATATGAAGCGGCATACAGGTTTCAATGGCTGCAAGATGTTCAACAGGTGCATTGTAAACCATTACCAGGTCTGGATGATTTTTCTTTAATGCCGCTGAGAGGCTTTTATAAAAAAGAGAATCAGGTAATTGATAATCTGTTTTCTTTTTGTTGCTCAATTGCGGGTCGGCTTCGGCAATGCCAATGATTATTATTTCGCCGCTTTTTCCTTTTTCCAGCATCCTGTTTACATGGTCGTGTGATAAGCCTGCTATAACAACTTTTAATTTTTCCTGTGCTGAACAGAGTTGGTTTATGCAAATAGAAAAGAAGAAAAAGAACGATTTTATATTTTTCATAAACAATATTTTTTATTCGCTTTGATAAAAGATGAAAATTGGTATGCCGATGAAAGGATTGCGACGCAACGATGATGCCACAGAGCACTAAAGCTGGAAACATAATATGTTTTAAATTCCCCTTTAGGGGATAGAGGTTACAAATTACCTTTCTTCAATTCACTCACCGCATAATGTGCAGCCCTCGCCGTAATCGCCATGTAAGTAAGCGAAGGATTTTGACAGGCAGATGATGTCATGCAGGCACCATCGGTTACAAAAACATTTTTCACTGCATGCAACTGGTTCCATTTGTTAAGCATGGAAGTTTTTGGATCGTTGCCCATACGGCAGCCGCCCATTTCATGTATGTCTTTTCCCGGTGCCTGGTGGTTATCTGCTGACTGAATATTTTTTAATCCTGCTTTGTCAAGCATTTCCTGCATTTGCTCCACTGCATCTTTGGCCATCTTATCCTCGTTCTCATGCCATCTTACATCTGCATGCAACAATGGAATACCCCATTCATCTTTTTCGCTTTTATCCAGCCATACATGATTGTCTTCGTAAGGCAACATCTCTCCCATCGCCGTTCCAAAGAAAACCCAGGGGCCCGGCTCCGTTAGTTTCTCTTTTAATTCAGCGCCAATGCCATCAATGTTATTTCCGGTTCCCCAACCCTGGCGATATGATGAACAGGCCAAAGCATAGCCCCTTTTAAAATCATTTTGTTTGTCGTTGCCAAAATTCCTGAACCTCGGCATATACACACCATTGGGTCTTCTGCCGGAATAATAACTTTCTTCCATGCCATCGTACACACCACTGGCACGTACCCGGTAGTTGTGTGTCATTATGTAATGGCCGAGTGTGCCACTGTCGTTACCAAGCCCGTTTGGAAAACGTTTTGAGGTAGAGTTTAATAAAAGCAAATTTGAATTGATGGAACCTGCATTCAGAAAAATAATTTTTGCAAAATACTCTGTGATTTTTTTTGTGTGAGCATCAATCACTCTTACGCCGGTTGCTTTTTGTTTTGCTTCATCATAAATAATAGAATGCACAACAGCATCTGTTTGCAAAGTAAGGTTGCCTGTTTTTTTTGCTGCAGGCAATGTAGCAGACTGTGTGCTGAAGTATGCACCAAAGGGGCAGCCACGGCTGCACAAGTCCCTTGCCTGACACTGGCCACGACCGAGCGCTGTATGAACTTCATTTGGCTTGGTAAGATTGGCTGTGCGGCTGATGATTAAATTTCTCCCTGGAAAATTTTCTTCAATTTTTCCTTTTACATATTTCTCAAAATTGTTCATTTCAAAAGGCGGCAAAAATTCTCCATCGGGTACTTGTGCAAGGCCATCTTTGTTTCCTGCTATGCCTGCAAACTTTTCTACATAGCTGTACCATTCAGCAATGTCTTTATAACGGATTGGCCAGTCAATACCCACAGTTTCTTTTGCGTTTGCTTCAAAATCTGCTTCACCCCAGCGCTGTGTCCACCTGCCCCACATTAAACTTCTGCCGCCAACCTGGTAGCCACGAATCCAGTCAAAAGGTTTATCCTGTATGTAAGGATGTTCTTTATCATGCACAAACATTTTTGTAGTGAATTCATCCACAACACCGCTGCGGACGAGGATTGGGTTGTCTGTAACAAACTGATGTGTAAGCCTGCCGCGGTGGGAAATATTCCAGCGGTTTGTGGAAGCAGTGTCGTAATCTTTTACATGCGCTATATTACGGCCACGTTCCAATGCAAGCACTTTCAAACCCTGTTCGGTTAGTTCTTTCATAGCCCAGCCACCGCTCATTCCGGTGCCGATTACAATAGCATCGTAAGAATTTTGTGCAACAGCTTTGTTGTTTATAAAGAGTGAATCTTGTGGCATGCAATAGGTTTTGAGTGAGAGAAACGATTGCTTAAATGTAGGATTATCTACCCGGATTTATATTGTGTTTTCACATCCTGTACCAGTTTTTTAAAAGAATGAAATAACAGGAAACCTGTAAGTAACATCCAGCAACCTCAAAACCTGTCTCCAACTTTTAGAGAATATTTTGGCATTGCCCTGCTTCAATAAAACAGCTGCGGATCAACTGAACTTTTCTATCCCATACAATAACATTAAATACAAACCATTCATTTACACATCTTGCTCATGCAAAGTTCATTCATAGGACAATAATACCAATCAACAATTAATATATTATCAAAAGTCGATTCTTTATTTATATATGATTTCAAATAGTAATTTACTTAAATGCCGGGTGAAATTTCTCCAATGTATTCCTCAAGTACTTCCTGTCGAGATGCGTATAAATTTCTGTTGTAGTGATACTTCCATGGCCCAGCATTTCCTGCACAGCTCTCAGGTCTGCACCTCCTTCCACCAAATGTGTTGCAAATGAATGACGAAATGTATGTGGTGAAATAGTTTTTTTTATGCCTGCCTTTTTTGTCATTTCTTTTATTATCAGGAATACCATTACCCTGCTGAGACCCACACCTCTCCTGTTCAGGAATAAAATATCTTCATTGCCAGGCACAACCTGTGTATGCACACGGATATCGTTTTTATAAATACCAATGTATTTAATTGCATCACTGCCGATCGGCACCAATCGTTCTTTGTCGCCTTTACCGATCACTCTTATAAAACCAACGTCAAGGTACAAACAACTGATACGGAGATTTACCAGTTCAGTCACACGCAGGCCACAACTGTACAATGTTTCCAGCATGGCTTTGTTTCTTCCGCCTTCCGCTTTGCTTAGATCAACCTGGGCAATTATGTTTTCTATTTCTTCGAAACTTAATATATCGGGTAAAGACCTTTTTAACCTCGGCGCTTCTAATAATGCTGTTGGGTCGGATGTTATTACCTGTTCCAATAAACAGTATTTAAAAAAACTTTTTAACCCCGATATTATCCTTGCCTGTGAACCCGGCATCATTCCTAACTCTGTTATCCATTTTAAAAAGCCTTCCAGGTCTTTTAAAACAATTTCTTTTGGAGATCTTGTAATGCCTTTCTCTTCAAAATAAGAAGTCAGTTTGTCAATATCATGCAGGTAAGCATCCACAGAGTTTTCACTCAGCGATTTTTCCAATTGCAGGTAAGCTTTAAAACCTTTCTTGTATGGTTCCCACATAATGCAAACTTAATAATGATTATAATGAATAAATGAAGAAGGTGATTTTTTATCGCAGATTGTTTTATGATGTATATGATTGTCATGATTTGCCAATTGTTTATTGCCCATTGCCTTTTTGTTCTTATTCCCTAATTTCGCTGGCACCCATTACTACATTATGACAGTTAACCTTCGTTCGCTCAAAAAAAAATTTAACCTCAATAGAAAAGCACTCCGTTCTTTTTTAACAAGAGTAGAAAACAATCCCCCAAAGCAATTACACAAAACAATGGTGGAACTTGATAAAGAGGTGTGGGCACAAACTGATTGCCTTGATTGCGGCAACTGTTGTAAAAAAATGACTCCTACATTTACCGAAGTGGATATAAAAAGAATAGCCGGGCATTTTAGTATGACACCGGATGAGTTTAAAAAGAAATGGCTTGTGTATGAGAAAAAAGAAGGCGACTGGCAAAATGTAAAACAACCCTGCCAGTTTTTAAACCTTACTGATAACAAGTGCAGCATTTATGCTATCCGCCCTGCTGATTGTTCAGGCTTTCCACATCATACTAAAAAAACACCAACGGATTACATGCATGTGTACAAACAAAATCTTGAATACTGTCCTGCTACGTACCGGCTGGTGGAGAAAATGCAGGAAAGGCTGAATAAATAACTACAGGTACACATCTTCAATTAAAAAATATTCTGGTGCCTTGTCATTGTTGAGAATGATGGAAAGAATATCAAACTGAATTCTTTTCCATTCAGGATGGAGATATAAATATTCTTCTGCAGCGTTAATGAGGTTTTGGATTTTTTTATTGCCCACTTTTTCTTCGGGGAGGCCGTAGTTTTTTGTACGCCTTGTTTTTACTTCCACAAAATGCAGCACATTATTTTTGGAGGCAATGATGTCCACTTCCCAACGGGAATGGCGCCAGTTTTTTTCCAGCACTATATAACCATGTTTAGAAAAAAAAAGGGCAGCTAACTGTTCACCGGTTTTACCTGTAAGATTATGGTCTGCCATATTTCAAAGATAATCTTTTAGAAGTGGCAGATTCGCCAAAGGTATCCCACTCTGTAAAAGTTAGTAATTAACCATGTGAGGACAACTGACTTTCATAAAATGCCTGTTGAAAAAGTATTATTGCTTATTTTTGCCTAAAATAATTATGGAAATATGAAATGAGCCATAGCAAAAACTGACATTAACATGGTGTCTTACTGGCGGAATTACATTTAACCAAAATAAGTAAAATAAACACATGAAACAAAACAAGATAAACCTGTTGATTGCTGCTGTAGTGATCATTTTTGCAGCTTTACTTAAAGCTGCTACTTATCCTCATGCATTCAGCCCTATGATAGCAATAGCCCTCTTTAGCGGAGCAGTTATAACCGATAAGAAACTTTCTTTTGCCATGCCTTTGCTGGCGATGCTTGCATCGGATCTGATACTTGAGTTCTTTACAAGCGCCCAGGGCTTTTATGGAATGGAGCAGATTGGGAACTATGTTGCCCTGCTTGTTATTACTGCTTTGGGTTTTGCAATGAAAAAAATAAAAGCAATTGCAGTGGTTGGATTTTCACTTGCCTCATCCCTGTTATTTTATTTTCTGAGCAACAGCAATACCTTCCTGTTTGATACTTTCAACTCTTTTGATAACAGTTTTGCCGGTTATATTAAATGTATGAGAGATGGGATTCCTTTTATAAAATTTATTCCTGACTTAGTTTTCAGTATAATTTTGTTTGGAAGTTACTCCCTGTTTAGCAAATACGCTTCAAAGGAGAAAACAGCTATGGCTTAATCATAAATAGTTTAAATATAAGAAAGCCCCGATTTTATAGATCGGGGCTTTTCAATAATATCTTTTGAACGTTTATTTCTCCATTTGCTCAATTACAGATTGTGTAACACCAGTAAATGAGAACCCACCATCATGAAAAAGATTTTGCATAGTAACCATTTTGGTAAGATCGCTGAATAGGGAAACTATATAATCAGCACACTGGTCTGCACTGGCATTACCCAACGGGCTCATTTTTTCTGCGTAGTTGATAAACCCATCAAAACCTTTTACACCACTGCCTGCGGTTGTTTTGGTGGGAGACTGAGAAACGGTATTTACCCGTACATGTTTTTTAACGCCATATTGATAACCAAAATTACGGGCAATGCTTTCTAACATTGCTTTGTTATCAGCCATATCATTGTAATCAGGAAAAACACGCTGGGCAGCGATATAACTTAATGCCACAACAGAGCCCCATTCATTGATGGCATCAGCTTTCATTGCTGCCGCCAATACCCTGTGCAGGCTCAATGCAGAAATATCCAGCCCTTTATGTGAAAACTCGTAATTATTTTCTGTGTAATGAACGCCCTTACGAACATTGATGCTCATTCCTATTGAATGCAAAATAAAATCAAAACCGCCGCCAAAATGTTCTTTTGCCTTGGTTATTAAATTTGTCACATCCTCATTGCTGCTTACATCACAGGGAATTACCGGTGCATCGCCAATTAAAGCTGCCAGTTTGTTTATTTCTCCCATACGCATAGCCACTGGTGCGTTGGTCAATAGTATTTGTGCCCCTTCTTCGTGGCAACGCAGTGCTGTTCTCCATGCAATTGATTTTTCATCTAATGCGCCAAAGATTATTCCTTTCTTTCCTTTGAGTAAGTTGTAAGACATAGCAGTGATTTTTTTAGGCGGTAAAAATAAGATAGTTGAGGGAATGAAAAAATATATTGACTGAACTCATCTTCCATCATACTCAAACCTCATCTCATTTAAATCGGGTAATATTTTCTTTTCTCTCTTTGCTTCATAATCGTAGATAACTTCGCCAAGATGTTTCATAAATGGCAGGCCGGTTGTTTCACATTCATCATCGCTTTTACAGTAAATAATGGCGGAAAGAAAGAACTCGATCTTCTTATCAAAATCAACAATATAAGCCGCATCAATTACTTGCCCTTTACTCTCCCCTGCTGCATTGAATATGCGGATGTTTTTTGGTATCGTATCCCGGCCACAACCATATAATAAATATTTACTGTAAGCAGGATTATAAGTGACAGTATCATCGCTGTATGGTGGATTGTTACTTTCTGTTGGTAACTGGCTCATGTATTTCAGGATAAATTTCCTGCTATCATCCGTAAGGCCAAACCTTTGCGATGATGTAACCTTGTTAGGAAAAACGAGGCTAATCAAAATATTGTTTGCATCTTCTACACTCATTTTATTCTTCTTTGAAAAATCTTCATTACCCAATGTATCATTTCTCTTTTCATTAGGGAAAGTACTGTTTTCTGCTGGCTGCCTGTACAATACTTTATTTCCAGGCGCTGAAAATTTAATGGGATTAGTATGACGGTTTTCGTCTTCACTCAACTCATCACCTAGGCGTTCGGTAAGTTGTACATCAAAATAATTTCTTTTATGCAGTTGCTCATTCAAAAACTGCTGCCCCAAAAATTCATACAACCTGTTGTATGCATCTTCGTCATTAGCCATCAGTAATTTTTTTAAGTACTGTGCAATAGTTGGTTTGCCGCTGGGTGTGGTGGGATCATTGTACACAGCCGTTTGCCCACTATAACTTTTTTCGGTAAGCATAGTGGTGCTTTTATCAACGCCATATTGCTTTAATTCCTCCAGCTTTTGAAGTGTGAGTATGGCAACAGGCAGTTTAACTGCTGATGCCGGGTAGGAATATTTTTTGGGGTTAACATTAAAATAAAACTGCTTTAAACCGGCAATGCCATTAGCGCCCCTGTCAATTTTTGTGTAAATAAACTGCACATTGTATGCATTACCTTGCGCAAGGATAGTATCAAAATATTGTGGATATTGTTTCAGTAGGTCTTCTAAAAAGGCATCCGTACGAACAGTATCGTTTTGGGCAATTGTACCTGCCGGCTGGCTTTGGGCACTGAAACATGTGATTGAAATGATTGCAAAAAGGGTGCAGGAACGGATAATCTTTTGTAGTAACATGAGCGGAATTTGAACTGCAAAATGAGGAAAATTCTAAAATTAACCAGCCTTATTTGTCGAAGGGTTTTTCCCCTATCTTTGCGAACTTCTTAAAAAATTAATAAACCGCTATTTAAAAGCATAGATTATGAAACTGAAAGGTTTGGTGTGGTTCTTCGCCATTGCATTGACTCTTATTTCCGTCTGGGAACTTTCGTACACATGGGTGGTACGTGGCTACGAAGGAAAAGTAAAGGCAACAGCTGAAAGTATAGTAAAAAAACAGTACCCAACTGTAAACCAAAAAAGCGAAGACTTTGCGTTACTTGTAAAAAACAGGATGCAGCATATCCTCGATAGTACAAAGGACAAAAGCATTTATCCTGTAATTGGCACTTCTTATCAAAAGTGTAAAGCAAACGAGCTGAACCTTGGCCTGGATCTGCAGGGTGGTATGAGTGTAACAATGGATGTGAGCCTGGAGAAACTGATAAGTTCTTTAAGCAATAATCCAAAAGACAAAGCACTTACAAAAGCGTTGCAAACGGCTACTGTACAAAAAGCCACCACCGATGCAGACTATGTAACACTGTTTGCAAAAGTATTTAAAGACCAAAACCCGGGCAGCAGGTTGTCAACTATATTTTTCAGCCCGAAAAATAAAATACAGGAAACAGACTCTGATGAAGCGGTAACAGAAAAGATCCGTGGCGTTGCCAAAGAGGCGATCAAGCAAACGTATGAAGTAATGTTGAAAAGGATTGACAAGTTTGGTGTAGCACAGCCAAACATCAGCCTCGATGAAAATAAAGGTATTATCACCGTGGAACTGGCTGGTATATCAGACAGGGACAGGGTGAAAAAATTATTAACAGCAGGTGCCAACCTTCAGTTTTGGGCCGTATATAACCTTGATGAAATAGGCAACAGTTATAAAGGCGCTGCAGAATCTTTATCCCGTTATTTAAGCAGCACAAGCGCTGACTCTACAGCAGCGGATTCTGTTAAGAGAGCAAAATATGATGGGGCATTTTACCAGATACTTACACCGCTTGATATTAAGGGTGAAAAAATGAGTTACAAACAGCAATTCAATTTTGCTGCACGTGTAAAAGATACCAGCAAGCTTAATGAATACCTTGCCCTTGATGCCGTAAGAAATAACTTTCCGGGTGAATCCAGTTCTTATATGGTGTGGAGGTAAAACCAGAGAAGGGTGATAAGTTTGAAGCTTACCTTCCTGTTTATCTTGTAAAAACTGTAGGCGGTGGCGAAAACGCTACAATGGATGGCACAAGTGTGGATGAAGCCTTCCAGGGCTTTGATGACAAAGGCAAACCATCTATTAAGATGAACATGACCAATGCAGGTTCAAGAAAATGGGCTGACCTTACAAAAAACAATGTTGGAAGGCCTGTGGCTATTTCATTGGATGATATTGTTTATACAGCACCAAATGTAATAGGAGCCATTGAAGGTGGGCAACCTGAGATCAGCGGTAGTTTCACTATTCAGCAGGCTCAGGATTTATCCACTACACTTAAATCCGGTAAAATAGATGCTCCGGCAAAAATTGTTGCTGATCAAACTGTAAGTGCCACTATTGGTGAGTCTGCCAGAAATGGCGGCATGATGGCATTTGGAATAGCATTCTTAGTAATTTTTGCATTGATGTTAGTGTATTATAACACTGGCGGATGGGTAGCAAATATTTCATTGATATTAAACTTATTGTTTACTGTAGGTGTGCTTGCTGCATTTGGTGCCACGTTAACCGCTGCCGGTATTGCCGGTTTGGTGTTAACAGTTGGCCTTGCGGTAGATACCAATGTAATTATTTTTGAAAGGATAAAAGAAGAACTGACAAAGGGCAAAAGTTACCCGGCGGCTGTAAACGATGGCTACAAACGTTCATTAGCACCGGTTATTGATGCACACGTTACTACCTTCTTAACGGCTGCTATTCTTTTCTATTTTGGTTTAGGCCCTGTGCTTGGCTTTGCCACTACGCAAATGCTGGGTATTGTGTTAAGCCTTTTCTGCGGTATCCTGGTATCAAGGCTTATCACAGATTTCTGGACAAACAAAAACCGTCAACTTTAATTATTTTACTGCTATATCAAAACGCATCTTTAAACATGCCAGCTTCCCGTTCACCAAATACAGGAAGATCGCTTATGGTATTTCAGTTGTTGTATTGCTGTTAGGTGTTGCTTCTTTCTTTAATGGCTTTCACCAGGGTGTTGAATTTAAAGGAGGCCGCAGCTACACTATCAAGTTTGATAATGCAGTTACCAGCGACCAGGTAAGAGACGATTTGAAAAAAGCATTAGAGGGCGATAACCCTGTAATTAAAAACGTTGAAGATAAAAAGCACCTCAACATTACCACTGCCTATTTAAAAGGGCAGGACAATGCTGATGCTCAGGTACAGCAAAAACTGTATGAAGGTTTGAAAAAAGTGTTGCCTGCCAATGCTACTTACAACGATTTTGCAAAGAATCATATACAGGGTTCACAAACCGTGCAGCCCACTATTTCTGAAGATCTGAAGAAGGGTGCTGTTAAAGCAACTATCTTCTCTATTTTGATCATCTTTATTTACATCCTCATCCGTTTCCGTGACTGGAGATATTCTTTTGGAACTATTGTGGCATTGCTGCATGATGTATTTATAACACTGGCGGTATTCTCTTTCTTCAAGAATATCGTTCCTTTCCCACTCGAAATTGACCAGCACTTTATTGCTGCGGTATTAACGGTGATAGGCTTTAGTATGAACGATACGGTAATTGTTTTTGACCGTATCCGTGAATACAGCAAAGGCAGCAAGGCGGCTGATAAAGAAAGCATTATTAACAGGGCCATTAACGATACGCTGAGCCGTACCATCATGACATCATTGACAGTATTCTTAACCATCCTTATCCTCTTCATCTTTGGTGGTGAGGTTACAAGAGGTTTTGCATTTGCAATGTTGATCGGTGTTATCACCGGTACTTACTCTTCTATATTTGTGGCATGCACCGATATTGGTTGATTTTGCAAAAGACAAACCATTGGGTGAAGCTGAAATCATCAGCACATCTGATGCAAAGCCTGAGGTAAAACCAGCATTAGCTAAAAAAGCATAATTGATTTTAAAAATATCGAGCCATCCGTTAGCTAACGGATGGCTTTTTTTATGCACCTTATTAAACAGGTTTATCTTTGATAAAATGAAGAAAGCATTATTCCAGCTTCATATTGCGGTTTTTTTAGCCGGTTTTACTGCCATACTTGGTAAACTGATTGGTTTAAATGAAGGCATATTGGTTTGGTACAGGATGTTGCTGACAGTACTTACACTTGCAGCGATTTTGTATTACAGGAAACAATTAGTAAAACTGTCATTCAAAGAAACAGTAAATGTTTTTGCGGTGGGTTGCATCATTGCTGTTCACTGGGTTACTTTTTATGGCAGCGTTAAGTATGGTAATGTTTCCATTGCTGTTGTTTGCATTTCAGGCTCAGGTTTCTTCACCGCTTTTTTTGACCCCATCGTTAACCGCAGAAAAATTTCCTTTGTTGAAGTGTTGCTTGGCGCAATTGCCATTGTTGGTATTTATATCATTTTCGATTTTCATCCCCAATATAAACTGGGCATTATCTTCGGTATTATTTCGGCAATAGGCAGTTCGCTGTTCCCGATATTTAATAAACGGCAGCTGGCAAAACATACTCCTGAAACCCTTACGCTGTATGAAATGACCGGAGGGTTCCTGGCACTTACTGTAATCATTCCGTTTTACCTGCAACTATTCCCTGCGGCTTATTACCTGCCCACCACGTACGACTGGCTTTGGCTGTTGCTGCTGGCCTGGGTTTGCACCGTGTTTTGTTTCGACCTGCAGCTAAATGCACTAAAAAAGCTCTCTCCTTTCACCTGCAACCTGGCTTATAACCTTGAGCCTGTTTATGGCATTATACTGGCTTTTGTCTTTTTCAATGAAAATAAGGACCTTAACAGCCACTTTTATATTGGTGTCGGGCTTATTTTGCTGGCCGTGATCCTGCAAACCATAAGGGTTTGGTACAGCCGGAGCCGGGCTTTTTCCACATTGAGGGTGGTAAAGCCTGAATAATTGGTTTATTTATCCTGAAATGGAAAAAAAGTTCCACCTCATTCCATAAAATCTGAAATGTTTACTTACCTTTGCCGTCCAAAAATTTAGCATTATGGCCAGAGTATGTCAGGTTACAGGAAAGAAGCCGATAACAGGTAATAAGGTTTCGCACTCAAATATTAAGACAAAACGCAGGTTTTTACCAAATTTGCAAACCAAACGTTACTTCTTTGCGGAAGAAGACAAATGGGTCACCTTAAAAGTGTCTTCTGAAGCTATCCGTACTATCAATAAAAACGGTTTGTTTTCAGTTGTAAAGGGATTAAGGGCTGCAGGAGTAAAAATCTAAGTGATCAGTTATCGGTGATCAGTTTTGAATTAACGAATAACAAATAACTATTCAACAATATACAATGGCAAAGAAAGGTAACAGGGTACAGGTGATTCTGGAATGTACAGAGCATAAAACAAGTGGTAAGCCGGGCACCAGCCGCTATATCACCACTAAAAACAAAAAGAACACACCTGAAAGTCTGGAGTTGAAAAAATTTAACGCTATTCTGAAGAAAGTAACTGTTCATAAAGAAATTAAATAAATTAGCCAATTTGCAAATTTGAAAATATGCTCGATATGGGCTTATCATTTCCAAATTTGCTAATTATCAAATTTTCAAATTAATACAATGGCAAAAGCAGCATAAAACAGCGATAAAAACAAAGATCAGAAGGCAGCAGCAGAAGCAAAAAACTGGACAAAAGTTATACGTACAGTACGTAGCCCTAAAACAGGTGCTTATACTTTTAAAGAACAATCGTTCACAAAGACAAATCAAAGAATACTTAGCACAGTAATTTAAAGCATGAGCATTAAAATATATTAAGCTGTCCGTTAGTCACGGACAGCTTTCTTTATTTTACGTGATACAAGCATTAAAATCAGTTAAATCATTTCTATGGGATTATTCGATAAACTTTTTGGCAAAAAAGAACAAAAGGAAAGCCTTGACCAGGGTTTGCAAAAAACCAGAGAAGGCTTTTTCAGCAAAATAACCAAGGCCATTGCCGGCAAAAGCACTGTGGATGAAGAAGTTCTGGATAACCTGGAAGATGCATTGGTAAGTGCTGATGTTGGTATTGAAACCACGGTTGCCATCATTGAACGCATTGAAAAAAGAGTGGCAAAAGATAAATACCTGAATACATCAGAGCTTAACAGCATCCTTAAAAGTGAAATTGAAAATATACTGGTGATGCGGCCACAGGATAACAGTTATGAAAATTATGAACTGCCTGCAGGGCATAAACCACATATCATTTTAGTGGTAGGTGTAAATGGTGTAGGCAAAACAACCACCATTGGAAAACTGGCGCATAATTTTTCATTGGCAGGCAAATCTGTTTTACTGGGTGCTGCAGATACCTTCAGGGCAGCAGCAGTTGACCAGTTAACAATCTGGAGTGAAAGAACAAATGTACCAATTGTAAAAAAAGAAATGGGCAGTGATCCGGCTTCTGTGGCATATGATACCGTTATCAGTGGAGTTGCAAGAAATTCAGATGTTATCATTATTGATACAGCAGGCCGTTTACATAACAAAGCTCACCTGATGGATGAGCTGACAAAAATAAAAAGGGTAATACAAAAAGTAATTCCTGATGCACCACATGAAGTAATGCTGGTACTGGATGGAAGCACAGGACAAAATGCACTGGAACAGGCAAAACATTTTACTGCTGCTACAGATGTAACTGCATTAACCATTACTAAACTGGATGGCACAGCCAAAGGCGGTGTTGTACTGGCCATTGCACACCAGTTTAAAATACCAGTTAAGTTTATTGGTGTGGGAGAAAAAGCAACAGACTTGCTGGTGTTTAATAAAAAGGATTTTGTGGATGGGCTCTTCAATCTTGAAGGCTGATATAATTTTTAATTTTTTCTGTTATGATACGTGTAGGAGAATACAATAATTTAAAAGTGCTGAGGCAGGTAGAATTTGGTGCTTACCTCGATGATGGCGATAAAGGAATTTTACTGCCCCGCCGTTTTATGCCGGAAGATGTAAAAGATGGTGATGAAATAAACGTGTTTATTTATCATGATGGCGAAGAGAGGTTGATTGCAACAACACAAAAGCCCAAAGGCATAGTGGGTGATATTGTAAAACTAAGAGCAGTAACAGTAAACCCACAAGGTGCTTTTTTGGATAATGGATTGATGAAAGACCTGTTTGTACCCAAGAGCAAGCAGGTATTTGATATGAGGGTGAATGGAGACTATTTAGTAAAAATTTATTTAGATGAGCAGACAGGAAGAATGGCTGCAACAGAAAAATTTGGCTCTGCTTTTCAAAATGAAACGCTCACGGTAAAGGAACTGGAAGAAGTTGACCTGATCGTTTACAGAAGGACTGATATTGGTTATGTATGTATCATCAATAATATTCACACCGGTGTATTGCACCACAATGAGATATACCGCAACATTGCAGTAGGTGATAAGTTCAGGGGTTTTATAAAAAAGATATATCCTGAAACAATGGATGGAGATGATCGCTTTAAAATTGATGTGGCGGCTGGCAAAAAAGGTTATCATAGAGTGGAAGATGAAACAGATAAAATATTAAGGCTGTTGCATGAGAACAATGGCTATCTCCCCTATCATGATAAAAGTGCCCCGGAAGAAATTTACGATTTCTTTGGTATGAGCAAAAAGACTTTTAAAATGACGACAGGAAATTTATTTAAGCAGCGTAAGATCTCGTTTGAGAAAACAGGAATAAAGCTGATTGAAAGATAGTTGCTACAGGTTCCTGTTCTTTACTTTAATAATTTCTGCCGCAATACTTACAGCAATTTCTTCTGTGGTCTGGCTTTTTATTGGTAAGCCAATTGGAGAATGTATTTTATCAAGCCATGACTTATTAGTACCTTCTTCTACTAACTGTTCAAACATTTTTTTCATTTTGTTTTGACTGCCGAGTATGCCGAGATAGGCAAACTCTTTTCCCTCAAGTGCTTTCACTGCAATAGCATCTGTACGGTAACCAACGGTCATTATTACAACAAAATTATTTTGTGATGATTGAATCAATGAAGAGAGTTTTGCAAAATCATTCAATACTTTCTTTTCATGAGCAAAATGATTTTGTTCCATGGTATTCAATTCTTCCCTGTGGTCAAACAAATGAATGTAAAAATCCATATTGCTCATTAGTTGTGAAAGCGCTAACGAACAATGGCCACCACCAATAATATACAAAGTATTTTTATAGCCAATCTTCTCAGTAAACGAAAAATCTTCTTTCTCATTTATTTTCAACTCGTAACTTTTATTGGGGATTTTTTCAGCAAAGCCAATTCCGTTTGGAGAGAGATGTAATGAAGCATTTTTGTTTTTTTGTAATGCTGCAATGATCTTTTCAATGGCCATTGCTTCTTCTTTCTTTACAGTGTATAAAAAAATGGTTTGCTCACCAGAGCAGATCATGCCGCTTTGGTTTTTGGCAACTGACTTATCATGTATCTGATGATGAACAGCATTTTCTTCTGCCTGTTGCTGTAGTTTTGCTTTCGCCATTTCTACAAACTTGTGTTCCATGATACCGCCGCCTAATGAACCATTCATCTCACCATTGGCGTTTACTGCCATCATAAAACCCTGCCGGCCGGGGCTGCTGCCTTTACTCTCCAGCACATACAGCAACATCACTGCAATATTATTTTGCAGGCTGTGGTGAAGGAGTTGCCAGGTTGGTAATTGCTTGTGCATGGAAACTGTCAATAAAAGTTATTGATGCGGCACAAATGTTTATCGATCCAAAATGATATGCCGATGAAAGGATTGCGACGCAACGATGATGCTATGAAAAACTAAAGCTGGTATCCAAAAAACTATTTCTTTCGAAAAAATATCCTGATAGGAACACCCGTAAATTTAAAATTTATCCTCATCTGGTTTTCTAAATAATTTCTATACGGCGTTTTTATATCATCAGGATAATTAGCAAAGAATGCAAACGAAGGCACAACAACCGGCAACTGTGTTATATATTTTATCTTAACAGAATTACCACGTACAACCGGCGCATGGTATGCTTCCACCGCTTTCAGCATGATGTCATTCAATTTAGAAGTTGGTATGTGCTGTTTCCTGTTTTCATATACTTCCAGCGCCAGTTCCATCGCTTTGAATATTCTTGTTTTTTCTGTAGCTGAAATAAACAACACCGGAATATCAGTGAATGGTGCAAAACGTTTTTTTAATGCTGCTTCATAATCACGGGCCGTATTGGTTTCTTTATCCATCGTATCCCATTTATTCACCAATACCACTACACCTTTCCCTTTCTTCACTGCCATGGAAAAAATATTGAGATCCTGAGCACTCACACCCTGCTTGGCATCAATCACAAGCATACATACATCTGCTTCATCCATTGCTTTTACAGCACGGATAACAGAATAAAATTCAAGGTCTTCATTCACTTTTGCTTTTCGGCGGATACCAGCCGTATCAATCAATATAAATTCTTTATTAAACAATTTATAGTGAGTGTGAATAGTATCTCTTGTAGTGCCTGCAATATCGCTTACAATGGTACGCTCCTGCCCTATCAGTGCATTCAGTAAAGATGATTTACCAACATTCGGTTGCCCGATGATCGAAAACTTTGGTAACTGTTCGTCATCCCTTGTGGCCTCATCATCTTTTATCAGTTTCACAATATCATCCAGCACTTCACCAACGCCTGTGCCGCTGATGGATGAAAGAAAATAAATGTGTTCAAAACCTAAACTGTAAAACTCTGATGCTTCCAGCAAGCGGTCATGGTTGTCCACTTTGTTCACCACTAAAAAAACCGGCTTGGAAGTTTTGCGTAAAATGCCTGTCATGGATTCATCCAAATCAGTAATACCTGTTGCCACATCCACCATAAAAACAATTACATCTGTTTCTTCCAGTGCGATCAGTACCTGCTTGCGTATTTCCTTTTCAAACACATCTTCACTCTTGGCAACAAAGCCACCGGTGTCAATCACGTTAAATGATTTTCCCACCCATTCTGCCACGCCGTATTGCCTGTCTCTTGTAACGCCACTAACGTCATCCACAATCGCTTTGCGTTGCTCCAGCAAACGGTTGAAGAATGTGCTTTTGCCCACGTTGGGTCTGCCTACTATTGCTACTGTAAAACTCATAATAACGCCCCTCCGCCCCTAAAGGAGACCAAGAAAGTCCCTGATTCTTTAAGCGCTTTTATTTAAAAAAATACTAGTTAATCAATTTTATCCCACTCCTTATTACTCAGAAAATATTTCAAAGTATTAAACTCTTTAAAGTTCCCCTTTTAGGGGGCGGAGGGGGTTTAATACCCATACTCCCTTAACTGTGCTTCATTATCTCTCCACTTTGGCTTCACCTTTACAAACAATTCCAGGAATACTTTGCTTCCCAAAAACTCTTCAATATCCTTTCTTGCCAATGTGCCCAATTGCTTTATCATCTTTCCACCCTCGCCTAATATAATACCTTTTTGCGTATCTCTCTGTACAATGATGTCTGCCTGTATTTTTATCAGCGTGGTTTTTTCTTTAAACTCCTGCACCAGTATGGTACTGTGATAAGGCAATTCGTCTCCGTAAAGTAAAAATATTTTTTCTCTTATCAGTTCACTCACAAAGAATTTTGTTGGCAGGTCACTCAGGTCATCGCCATCATAAAATGGTACGCCTTCCGGAAGCAATGCAACAATAACAGAAAGCAATTCAGCAATACCAGTTTTCTTTAAAGCAGAAATACTGATCACATCTTTACAATAGGACTGCTGCTTAAAAAAAGCTTCTGTTGATTTTAGTTGCTCGCCGTTTACTGTATCTGATTTATTCAGGATCACCAATGCTGGTGCTTTTAATTTCAGTGCAGAAAAAATGGCATTGCTTTCATCCTGGTTCTCTCTTACATCTGTTATCAGCAAAGCCACATCTGCATCTTCCAAACTGCTTTTAACAGCCTGCATCATTTTTTCATGCAGCTTGTATTTTGGTTCAATGATGCCGGGGGTATCGGAAAAAATAATTTGATAGACCGGGTCGGTAAGAATTGCTTTTATGCGATGCCTTGTTGTTTGCACTTTATGAGAAACAATGGCCATCTTTTCACCCATCAGGGCATTAAGCAAAGTGCTTTTGCCTGCATTGGGCTTACCGAAAATATTTACGAAACCTGATTTCATGAATTGATTTTACCATAGCAATGAATATGAAAACCGGCAAAATCCGAAAAGAAAGAGAAGGTGATCATATTCATTAGCTACAAAACTGCTAAGAATAAAAAAGGCTCTTACGAGCCTTCATAATTTAGTTGCGAAGCTAGGGATCGAACCTAGGACCTTCGGGTTATGAGCCCGACGAGCTACCGCTGCTCTACTTCGCAGTGCAAAAGTAAGGGTTGAGGGTGTTGCAGCCAAATAATATACATTTGTTTCACAAAATACTTTTATGCAGATAAATGCTTACCGGCTTATACTCTTTGTGGCAGCGGCTTTCATGCTTTCTTCCTGTTCAAAAAAAATAAAACAACAGGATGATGAAATATATAGCCGCCACCTGCAGCAGCATATAAAACTCACTATCATCAGTACACCCATGCCGGATGATAAAAGTGAAATGAATTTATTATTACTGAATGACGGGCAGGATGTGGAGCAATTGAAAGTGAAAGAAACACTTACTGAATTGTATAAAAAGAAATTAATTCAGCCCGTGATCATTGTTGCCATTAAAGCAACTGACAGGAAAGATATTTATGGTGTGGCTGGTTATCCCGATTATCAAAACAATGGAAACAAAGCCGATAAGTATGCTGACTTTATTGATAACGAACTCTATGCTTTTGTAAAGAAGAAAACTGGTGTAAGAAAATTTAATTCAGTTGTACTGGCTGGCAGCTCATTAGGTGGTTTATCTGCTTTTGATATTGCCTGGAACCATGCAGATAAGATTGATAAAGTGGGTGTACTGTCTGGTTCGTTTTGGTGGAGAGACAAAGACCAAACGGCGGCAGATTATTCCGATGATAAGAACCGTATCATGCTAGCGAATACCAGATCATCAAGAAAAAAACCTCATTTAAAATACTGGTTTTATGTAGGTGATAAAGAAGAAACAAGCGACCGGGATAAAGATGGAATTATTGATGCTGTAGATGACACGAAGGATCTGATCGGGATAATTAAAAATAAAAATGTTTGTCCTCCGGGTGATATTACATTTAAAGAATCACAAGAAGGCAAACATGCTTATGAAAGCTGGAGTAAAGTGTTTCCTGATTTTTTAATTTGGGCAGTGGGGAGATAGTTAATCGTTATTGGTTAATCGTTAATTGGATGAAACTCGCTCTTGAATGTTCAGTCTAATAACCAATAACATTTAACAAATAACAATTCCTCAACTCTTCCTCGCCACCGTACTTGCCCCACTGGTATGCAGATCTTTTATCACACAAGTGCCTTTATAAAATATATCGCTGGCGCCGCTTGCATGTACATTCAATTCCTTATTTACTGTAATGTTGATATCTGATGCGCCACTTGCTTTGGCAGTACAGTTTTCTGTTACAAGATCATATCCTTTAAAATCACTGGCTCCGCTTGATTCAATAGTGATATTAACTGCCGTACCACTCATCTTTACATCGCTGGCACCACTTAATTGCATTGTTAATGTACTCACATTTACTGCACCTTTAAATTCACTGGCTCCACTCATATCAAGGCTCAGTGATGATACATTGATAGAACCTGCCACCTGCACATCGCTGGCACCACCTGCTTCAAGCCTTTCCAGGTTTTTGAAAGCTACATACACTTTTAATTTCTTATCTCCTTTTGTCCAGCCGCCTTTTGAATCGTAATAAATATTAAGCGTACCATTTTCTATCACGGTTTTAATATTTGCTTTGTGCTTATCGTCTGATGCACTCACAGCAATTGATTCTGTTTCGTACTGCGATAAATAAATATCAATGCCACCAGAAACTTTTATAGCATTAAAGCCGGATGTAATTTCTCTTTTTTCTGCATTGGCATCATTCACCAATGTTTGTTGTGCATTGCTTACAAATGCTGTAAAAAGTAATGCGGTTGATAACAATAAATTTTTCATATGCTGTTTATTTTATAATTGGAATTTTTGTTGCTGATTGTATTATCCTCGTTTTACAGAGCCGCCACTATTTACATTTATATCTTTTACCACACCTTCCCCTTTGTATTTAATGCTGCCGCCGCTGTTTGCTTTGGCTGCTAATTCTTTGTTTACCGTAATGCGTACTTCAGCCCCACTGGTGGCTTTGGCCTCACAATAGTTTACTGACAGATCGTAGCCTTTAAAAATAGCGCCACTGTTAAGATCGGTTTTTAAATTCTCCGCTTTGCCTGTCAGGTTTATTTCTGCTCCGCTGTTTTCTGAAACCTCTAAAGTTTTAATATCCACTTCACCGTTAAACTGTGAACCGCTTGAAAAATGCATTTTTAAATTATCAAGTGTTAATACACTTTTCGCTTTAACATCTGAACCGCTGGAAGCTTTTAATGATCCTAAATTTTTAAACGACACATAAGCTTTTAATTTTCTTTTCGCATTACTATTCCATACCACACTGTTATCGCTGTAGTAAATTTTAAGGGTGCCGTCCGCCACTTCTGTTTTCAGGCGGTCTAAAAATTTATCATCAGAGGCGCTCACTGCCACCGACTCGGTGTCGCCCTGTGTGATATACAGATCAATGCCATCCGAAACACTGATAGCATTAAAACTGGCTGATAAAGTTCTTTGTACGGCATTGGCGTCATTTACTACTACATCCTGGGCAAAAATGTGCAGGCTTAGCAATGTGAGAAAGGAAAACAATATTTTTTTCATGGCTATAATTTTAGTGTGATACGTTCAGTAAAGCTGGTTTGTTACATTTTTTTGGAAAATTCTTTTAAACAAGTTTACATTTGCATCTCAATAGTTCTTTTAAACCGTCTGAATTTCCGGGGTGCTATTTCCCCTGTTATGTTGAGCTCGTAGAAACATAAACAGGGAAAAGGCTGAGATCATACCCGATAACCTGCACAGGATAATGCCTGCGAAGGGAGAATAAACACGCCGTCTGCAACAGACGCCCCGGTATTTCAGCTCAAATTTATTGAAATGAAAAAATTATTACCGGGTGTTGTATTATGTGTATTTAGTATTTCTTCCTTTGGCCAATCCATAAAAAAATTTAATGACACTGCTTACCTTACAGCCAGTAGAAATTTGGGCTGTAAGGGCAACTGATAAAGCTCCGTTTGCAAAAACCAATATCTCTCAAAAAGAAATTGAAAAAGTAAACCTTGGGCAGGATGTGCCTTTTATTCTTAACCAAACGCCATCAGTAGTTACCAGTTCTGATGCAGGCAATGGCATTGGCTACACCGGCATACGCATACGTGGTACAGATGGCACCAGGATAAATGTAACGCTCAACGGCATTCCTTACAATGATGTGGAAAGCCAGGCTACTTATTGGGTTGACCTGCCCGATTTTGCCTCTTCGGCCAACAGCATGCAAATACAGCGTGGCGTAGGCACCAGCAGTAATGGCGGCGGTGCTTTTGGCGCCAGCATTAATATTGCTACCAACGAACTCAATAAAGATATTTATGCCGAAGCAAACAACAGCTATGGCAGTTATAATTCATGGAAGAACACTATAAAGTTTGGAAGTGGTTTATTAGGAAAACATTTTACCATTGATGGCAGGCTTAGCCAGATCAGCAGTGATGGATATATTGAAAGGGCAAAAACAAAACTGCGTTCTTATTACATGAGTACTGCATGGACAGATGAAAAGAATTCTGTCCGCCTCAATATTTTTTCCGGCAAAGAAAGAACTTACCAGGCATGGGATGGTGTGCCGCAGGATTCATTACCTACCAACAGGAGATACAATTCTGCAGGAACAGAAAAACCAGGAACGCCTTACCAAGACCAGGTGGATGATTATTTGCAAACGCATTACCAGCTTTTTTACAACCATCAATGGAGTACATACTGGAAAACTAATATTGCTTTATTCCTTACAAGAGGTAAAGGATACTATGAGCAATACAAAGCTGCTGCTGTATTGGGAGAGTATGGATTGCCCGATCATGATAATGGCTCTACTATCATTACCCAAACTGATTTGGCAAGAAGGCTGTGGCTTGATAATTATTTTTATGGAACTGTTTACTCTGTTCAGCATAAAAAAAATAAAACAGAATTTACTGCCGGTGGCGCTTTTACAAAATATGATGGTAAGCATTATGGAAATATTATCTGGGCGCAGGAGGAAGCAGCAGTACCACAAAATTACCGCTGGTACAACCTTACTGCTTATAAAAGAGATTTTTCATTGTTTGCAAAATGGTCGCAACAATTGCATAGCAACTGGCAAAGCTTTATTGACCTGCAATACCGAAATGTTAATTATAACATTAATGGTTTCAGGAATAATCCAAACATTGTTATCAATAAAAATATGGGCTTTGTTAATCCCAAAGCTGGTATTACTTATACAAAAAAAGAATGGACAGCTTATACTTCTTATGCCATCGCCAGCCATGAGCCTAACAGGGATGATTTTGAGTCAACTACTTCTCAACCAAGATCAGAACTATTGCAGGATGTTGAACTGGGAATTGAAAGAAGAAATAAAATATCTTTTTACAGTGCCAACCTGTATTATATGAATTATCAAAACCAACTGGTGCTTGTTGGAAACATCAATGACGTAGGCGCTTACACAAGAACAAATGTACCCAACAGTTACAGGCTGGGTATTGAGTTACAGGGGAAGATTGAATTGAGTGATGCCATAAGCATTGCTGCCAATGCTACTTTCAGTCGGAATAAAATAAAAAATTACACAGAGCTGATCGATGATTTTGATAATGGTGTCACAAAGAATAATTTTTATAAGTCAACTGATATTTCATTCTCTCCTTCTGTTATTGCCGGTGGCAGTATCAATTTTATTCCTGTAAAAAATGCAGGCATCAGTTTGGTAAGTAAATATGTGGGCAGGCAATACCTTGACAATACTACCAATATAAACCGCAGCCTTGATTCCTATTACCTGCAGGATGTAAGATTGAGTTATTTATTAGAAAGTAAAGTTTTGAAAGCCACTACTATTATTGTGCAGTTGAATAATGTGTTTAATAAAAAGTATGAAGCCAATGGTTATACTTTTAGTTATGTATATGATAGTAAAGTAGCAACTGAGAATTTTTATTTCCCTATGGCGCCGTTTAATTTTATGGTGGGAGTGAATGTGAGGTTGTAAAGAAATCTTAGGCCCAAAAAACTGTAGCCAATTTTCGCTATGACAGATGTATTGACGCTACGACAATACAAAATGTATAATACTAGTTTGTTGATTTTCAATGATGAAAAATTTTGAGTAGTGGCGTGTAATAGCATAAATTTACGTGTTGGCAGACACCTAAACAAATGACAATCAATCCAAAAAGATGAGATATATTTTAGTGCTTTTATTTGTTTTAGTTCTACAAAATTTATCCGCTCAGCAAAAACTTCCGGTAATACGTGCAAACTCAAAAAACGTAAAAATACTTGATGGTTTAAATTACAAACCAGATTTTTGGGTAATTATTCCTGAAACTAAACCAGATATATACTATTTAGATTTGCCAAGAAAAAAAACACTACTAAAATTCATAACTGATATTGATAGTATTTATTTTAACATGAATTATGGTGAGGTCAAAGATTTTATTGTGCTTTTGAATGGGAAAGATTCTTGCTACACTCGAATTTCAGCAAATTACCCTAACCTGAAAATCCCAAAGAAAGTAAATAATGAAAATGGTACCATTCCATTTACAATGAAGGACAATCGTATCTATTTTAAAGGGAAAATAAACGATTCAGAAGTATTGAATATTCAGTTAGATTTGGGTGCAGATGCAGTAAATTTAAATAAAAAATCTGTCAAAAAAATTAAGATAAATTTCGACAAAAAAGGAAATCTAATCAATAGCGATGGCATAAATGAAACAAGAGTAAGCTCAAATAATGAAATTGAAATCGCTGGATTGAAGTGGAGTGGTATCGAAATATATGAAACCAAAAATATGGAAAACTATGAGGATGCTATCATTGGAAATGGCTTTTTCCTAGACCAAATTTACAAGATAGATTACGACAATAGCCTTCTAATTTTATATGAAAAATTACCAAAAATTGAAGCAAACTTTGTAAAACAAAATATGATTTTAGATAACGGTGTTCGACCTGCGATTGAAGGAGCTTTTATTTTCGATGATAAAATATATAAAGATTGGTTTTTGTTTGACACGGGAAATACAGGAAACGGAATTATTGGGAATAGTTATTTAATGAAGAATAACTTGTATGATAAGTTTTCAACGATTATTGGATTTGGCAGTAAAAAAGTAGCATATATTCCTAAACTAATTATTGCTGATCAAAAAATTGTTGATGGCGTAATCACTCTAGAAAAACAAAACAAGAATGGTTCTGATTATAAATTTGG
This sequence comes from uncultured Chitinophagaceae bacterium, assembly GCA_963814445.1. Lineage (GTDB taxonomy): Bacteria > Bacteroidota > Bacteroidia > Chitinophagales > Chitinophagaceae > Ferruginibacter. Next base: position 33,418 of record CAWFCU010000021.1, on the reverse strand, counting down.
AGGACTTTTTGGAAACAAACTACTAAAACGCTTTAATGTAATCATTGACAATCAAGAAGGTGTAATCTATATGAAACCTAATTTTTTTTTGAGCAAAAAGATTTCGGATTAAATCATTTTTATTTGATTTTATCTTTTTTGACATTAGGATTGCTTATATTTTTTATAAAAAGAATTAAATCTCAAAAAAAATAGAAAAATAAAAATAGGCGATCTGTCAACAAAAGTATTGGCAAAAGCTGGGCATACGGAAGCCATGTTTCAGCATTAGCAGCATTTTTGGTCAGTTGTTCGGGCATGACAAGCTATTTTGGGCTAATTGCAAATCATCAATTTTATTTCTATTTTCATCATTGGTTAGCCGGGCTGGGCGGAATGCTATTTCCCAGTCTTCGCCAATACTCGGTCGTCAGTGGCAACCCTATTGGAAGATTTATAACAACTACCCCAGCATAGCAAAGTAACAAAAAGACACAGGTCAGAGACCTTAGCCTTTGTGATGATTTATCTTAGTCAACCATTAGCAGGATTTATTATTAATAACCATTCAACTTTTTCAGGACGAGTCAGTTCTTAATTTCAACAATATATTTTCAATTTTAAATTGAGAAGGGCATAACGGGTAGAACTCCAACGGATACAATTCCATATTTAGCCATCGGATATTTATACTTTGACAGGCTTTCGGCTTTTTTAAAATTCATTCAGGCCAAATGCGGAAAAAATCAGGAACGACATTCCAAACTATACCGATATACAACCAGTGATCCAAATAAGCGAAGTATTACGTTAACGGAACGGAATGCTTACGTCCTTCGGCACCTGGGGTTGCTACCTACTGCTCTCTCCCAATTAAAAAGCCCGGTATTACAACCAGGCTTAAAAAAATATTCAAAATCTTTTTATACTTTAAATGCCTCCCTCCAGTTCAACATCCCTCCCACCAGGTTCTTTGTATTCTTAAAACCCAACGTATCCAGTATGGCACATGCCTGTCCGCTCCTGTTACCGCTACGGCAATAGATAATTAATTCTTCTTCTTTCAACTCTTCCAGTTCTTCTACCTGCATGGTTTGCACTTTACCTAACGGCAACAGTAAGCCGCCAATATTAAACTCTGCATTTTCATGCGGTTCCCTTACATCAATAATGTTTAATTTTTCACCGGCATCTAATCTTTGCTTTACTTCTTCAGCAGTAATTGTAGTCATGTTATTTTAATATTTTAATGTTGAATCAACAGGTTTATTTGCCTGAAGGATGATGTCCATCACCATTCCGGGTTTAATGTATTGCAAATTATTATTTACATCCCTGTGTGGCGGCATTTGCCTGGAAACATACGCATTCATAGTATCTGTAACCCCTGGGGCCACAATTGTTACCAGCACACCCAGGCCGTCCAGTTCAGCTTTTATTTCGCCGTAAGTTTTGCCATAAAACTCCGGCACTTCTTTATTGGTTGATTCATCAAGGCCTGCCGATAATACCAGGTCAATTTTACTACCCCATTGTATTTTGCTGCCAGCCTGTATCCTGTCACCTTTATAAAGCATGTCCATTACTGTTCCTTTCATAAAGTCAAAACGAAAAGTGGTGTCGCCAAGTTTCAGGTGGTTACGCTGCATAATCTCCAACACATAATTAAAATTTTTGCCTACAAGCGGTGGCATTACAATCATTGGCGGCACATATCTATTCACTGTAATAAAAACAGTGCGGTTAATTTTTACTGTGGAGTTGGCATCAGGCAATTGCTTTATCACAGTGCCACGTTTTACAGTATCGGTATATACAGAATCAGAGATTACCACTTCAAAACCTTTTTCTTCTAAAAATTTTATTGCCTCGTTCGTGCTTTTGCCCGTTACAGCAGGAACAGTAAGGTGTTCTCCATGTTTGGTTATCCAGCCAAGCAATTGCAGTATCAAAAAGATAATTAAAAAACCCAGCGCTGCTGCTGCCAGCAGGTTTACCAAAAACGAACGGTGTGTTATGAATTTGAACATTCTTACAATTGAATATTGAATATTGAATATTGAATATTGAGCATTTGATTTTGCTCTATTTTCAACAACAAACCAATTGGTTAATTAAAGCATTCTTCTATTAAAGCACTGTAAAAATCTTTCAGTGTCCAGCCCATTGCCTGCACTTGTTGTGGCACTATGCTGGCTGCACTTTGTCCCGGCACTGTATTTATTTCCAGCATAAATGGTTTGCCTGCGGCTTCATCATAAATAAAATCAATCCTCACCACGCCACGGCAATTGAATACACTATAAGCTTTTTTTGCAGCAGCTCTTATTTGCTCTGCAATGCCCTCATCCACTTTTGCCGGCGTTACCTCTTCGCTGGCACCCTGGTATTTTGCTTCGTAATCAAAAAATTCTTTTTTGCTTATCACTTCTGTCATCGGCAAAGTGATGATATTCCCCTTCGTTTTAAACACACCAATAGTAAACTCCCTTCCTTTAATGTATTCTTCAATTAATACCTGTGTATCTTCTTTAAAGGCTTTTGTTACCGCCTGCCCCAGTTCTTCGGTATGGCTGTTCACCTTGCTCATACCAATACTGCTGCCACCATTATTTGGTTTTACAAACACCGGGAATTGTAAATGCTTTACATTTTCATCTGCACTCGTAAATTGATTCTTTATCAGCAATACAGAGTTGGCAACATTTATGCCACTGGCACCTGCAACAGCTACAGTAAACCTTTTATTAAACGTTAAAGCCGATGTAGCAGCATCGCAGGAGGTATATGGAATATTAAGACAGTCAAAATAGCCCTGTAGTTTTCCATCTTCGCCGGGTGTGCCATGCAAGGCGATCAATACTGCGTCAAATAAAATTTTTTTTCCTGAAACGGTGATAGAAAAATCGTTTTTATCAACTGTAGTTTTTTCACCAGAAGGAGCATTATAAAACCATCCCTCCGGATTTATGTCAATGAGATAATAGTTCCACTTATTGGTATCAATATTTTGCTCAATGGTGGCAGCCGTTTTATAAGAGATAACAGATTCTCCTGAATATCCACCTGTAACGAGGGCAATTGTTTTCTTCATCCTGTTTTAAAAGATATGTTTAAGCAAAGAAACAGAAAATTGAATTAACAGAAAGCAGGACAATGTTATAACTGATTAAAATTTAAGGCTATTCAAAGTTCCCTTTAGGGGATTTAGCGGTATTATTCCACCCCTTCATTGCCCGATTGCAGCACAAACTTCCATTTGCCATTTTGCTGGCGCTTCCAGATGGTTACATAAGAGCCATAAATAACCGTATCTGCATTGTTTGCCTTTAGAGAATATACGCCATAAGTGTAACCCAGATCACCCGAAGAAGAAAGCATCGCATCCTTAGGGTCCCATGTCATTATTATGGAAGTATCATTACTCTGTGTAAGAAAATCCATCGCATCGCCCCCTGTCATTGGCAAAGAGCCCGGCCTTAGCAAAACGCCATTACTGTCTATAAATTCCGTATAAGCATGCCGCAAACCTTCCTTCTCACTCATGGCAGAAAAATCCCTGTCCGCTTCCATCATATCTATCTTGCTGGCGATGTTAACATCATCCTTACTATCTTCCTTTTTGGATATAAACCGGCAGGAAACAATAAACAATAAGCAATAAGCAATAAGTAAAAGTTTATTCATACAAAGCAAATATGGTTAAAGATAGCCTTTCCCCAAAACAAAAAAGGCGAAAGTATTGTAAAATACCCTCGCCATAACGCAGGAAATATCACCTGCTTGTAATAGCCTTTTTACAGGCTTCGATAAATCGTTTATACTACAGCAATTATATATGCATTGCCGCTTTCTTTGCCATCAACTGATCTACTGTTTCTACATACATCTCATCAGGTACACAGCAATCTACCGGGCAAACCGCTGCACACTGTGGTTCTTCATGAAAGCCCTGGCACTCGGTACACTTGTTTGGTGTAATATAATACATGTCGTTACTAACTGGTGCCTGTCTTGCATCACTGTCAACAGTACTTCCATCTAATAATGTAAAGGTTCCTTTTACTGTGGTGCCATCAGAAATAGCCCATTCAACGCCACCTTCATAAATTGCATTGTTAGGGCACTCTGGTTCGCAGGCGCCGCAATTAATACATTCATCTGTAATCTTAATAGCCATTTGTTTTGATTTAGAATGAGGGAAATGCGAATTTTGTTTTACAAATTAAGTTTATCAGGATGAAATTACAAAATCGGATTGAGTTATTAAAAGAACTAAAGAAATATTTAAACGAAAACGATGCCGGATGGCAGGAGGCGAAACAGCAAGCCACTTTCGCAAATGGATGGTTTACCCCTGAGTTTATTGACCTTGCGGTACAAAATATTGTGGATGAATTTCTGGATGAAAAAAAATTAGCCGCATGGGTAAAACATTATCATATAGATGACAGCATCAGCCCTAAAAATGTAGGTGTGGTGATGGCAGGGAATATTCCATTGGTTGGCTTTCATGATTTTCTGTGTGTATTTGTAACTGGGCATACGCAAACAATAAAGTTGTCATCCAAAGATGATGTGCTACTGAAACATCTTGTACAAAAAATGTATAGTTGGGAAGTAACAGTACAAAACCATGTAAGTTTTGCCCCAATGCTAAAGGGTTGTGATGCTTACATAGCCACCGGCAGTAACAACAGCGCTGTATATTTTGATTTTTATTTTTCAAAATACCCCAGCATCATCCGCCGCAACAGAACTTCCATAGCTATTATCAATGGAAATGAAAGCACGGAAGAACTGGAAAAATTGTCAGGTGATATCCATGCTTTTTTTGGGTTGGGTTGCAGAAATGTCACAAAAATTTATGTGCCGGAAGGTTATGATTTTGTGCCGCTTCTGAAATCTTTTCACCAATATAAATATTTTGCCGACCACCACAAATACCGGAATAATTACGATTATAATTTGAGCCTGCACATATTGAACAATAAGTTTTATATGACAGATGAAGCAACGCTGGTAGTGGAAAATGAACAACTCTTCTCTCCCATCAGCCAGCTTAATTATAGTTTTTATAATGATGTAAACACTGTATTACAATTACTTAAAAATAATACCGATGTGCAGTGTATTGCCGGAAAAGATATTCCTTTTGGCAAAGCCCAAACACCGGGATTGATGGATTATGCGGATGGGGTGGATACGATGCAATTTTTGCTAACTTTATAAAAGAGATTTGGAGAAATTTGGCACGCAGAGGCGCTGAGAACGCAGAGGCAGGTTTACAATTTATAATTTGAAGACGGTCAATAATAATGTGTTTGTATTTTCTCTGCTTCTCTGCGTGGGATTTAAGCAAACCTCATCTACGAAAACCTTACTAATTAATTGTTAAAGGTGCCCGGTGGTAAATTACATTTTGTCAGTGCAACGTTACTTTGTACCAGCAGGCACAAAAATTGAGAATATAGAACCTGTAAAATTTCAGAACAAATAAAAATTACAACAGATGAAATTGAGCATAAAAATTTTGACGCAATCTTTAAAAATAAAGCGGCTAAATTTTTATGCGGAATTCCACCTGGCAAATAAAAACTAAAAAAAGAAACAGATGAAACTAAAGCAAGTACTATCCACAGTAGCTATCAGCGCTGTTACCGCTTTTGCCGTTTTGTGGGGCTATGGAAAAATTATGAAGAACAGCATGTATGCTGGCCAGCAAAATGGAGATGTGCCATCTAACTACAAATTGGCAAAGTATAATGAGAACAGCACTCTGCCACCAGGGGCAGTTGATTTTACACAACCTGCTGCTGCGGCATTGCCGGCTGTGGTGCATATAAAAACAAAAACAAACGCCAAGCAGGTAAGCAACAACCTGCCAAGACAGCAAAATCCTTTCAGCGATTTCTTTAATGATGACCTCTTTAACCAGTTTTTTAACCGGGGGCCAAGTTATATTCCAGAGCAAAGGGCTTCTGGTTCTGGAGTCATCATTAGTAACGATGGTTATATAGTAACCAACAACCATGTAGTGGAAAGTGCTGATGAAATAACCGTAACACTTAATAATAAAAAAATATACAAGGCGAAAGTGATCGGTACCGATCCTGCGTATGACCTGGCAGTTATAAAAATTGAGGCTGCTGCTTTACCATTCTTACTCTATGGCAATTCTGATGATGCAAAAATTGGCCAATGGGTACTGGCTATTGGTTATCCTTTAAATCTTGAAACTACGGTAACTGCAGGTATTATAAGTGCAAAAGCAAGAAGCCTTGGATTGAACAAAGGAACAAAGAACAACTCTCCTGTAGAATCATTTATTCAAACTGATGCTGCGGTAAACCAGGGCAACAGTGGTGGCGCCTTGATCAATACTGATGGTATCCTTATCGGTATCAACTCTGCTATTGCATCACCAACAGGTTATTATTCAGGTTACTCTTATGCTATACCGGTTAATATTGTAAAGAAAGTTGTTGACGACCTGATCAAATATGGTAATGTACAAAGAGGTTTTCTTGGTGTATCAACAGTAAATACAAACGATATACCTGAAGAACAAAAAGAAAAACTGAACATTACTTATACAGGTGAAGGCCTGGTGATAACAGATGTTGCCACTGGTAGCGCTGCACAGGATGCCGGTTTAAAGAAAGGTGACATTATTAAAAGTGTAAATGGTGCTGCGGTTGTAGTACCTTCTGAATTACAGGAACTGGTAACCCGTTACAAACCCGGCGATAAAATAAATATTGTGTATTCAAGAAATGGTAAAGACGCCAATATTTCCGCCACACTCAAAAACAAAATGGGCAATTTTGATATTGTAAAAGTTGATAACGCTGCTTTATCAAAACTGGGCGCTGACTTTGTGAGCCTTGACGCTAAAAAAGCAAAAGAATTTGGAGTAGCAGGCGGTGTGATAGTAAAGAAAATAACTGACGGTGCTTTAAAAGACCAGACAAGAATGAGAGATGGTTTTATCATTATTAAAGTGAACGAACAGGATGTAAAGAGCAAAGAAGAATTGAGCAAGGCCATAGGTGATGCAAAATCTATAACCGTAAGTGGTTTTTATCCCGGCTATGATGCGTTGTACGATTATCCTATTTCATTTGAAGAATAATAAATGTGCTGGTTAAGGAAAAATAGAAGGGGCTGCAGTGATGCGGCCTCTTTGTTTTGCATAAATAAAGTATAGTACCTTCATCAAACATCTTAGATTAAGGCAAATGCGATCAACCCAACTTACTCGTTTTTTTATAAGCCGCAATCTTGTAGCAGCAGCATCTGCAGAAAGTATTGCCGCCTTATTTGTTCCAAAACAGTTGAAAAAACAGCCATGAATAATTTACCATTTTACATCCCGGTGTTGTTTATCATCACCACCATGCTCACATTCTTTTTTGTTGCAAAAGCATTTAGCTATTCAAAGCCTGTAATCATTGTCATAATAATCTGGCTGGTGATACAAGGCATTATTGCATCCACAGGTTTTTATACACACACTTCTTCACTTCCGCCAAGGCTGTTGCTGGCACTGCTGCCACCACTACTGGCAATTGTGTTATTAGTTACTACTGCTAAAGGAAAAAAAATGATCGGCAATGCATCATTGCCTGCACTCACATTACTCCATGTTGTACGCATTCCTGTTGAAACAGTTTTACTGATGCTCTTCATTAATAAAACTATACCTGGCATTATGACTTTTGAAGGAAGAAACTTTGATATTATTTCCGGTATCACCGCTCCAATTGTTTATTACTTTGCCTTTGTAAGAAAGAAAATTAACAACCGCATACTCATTGCATGGAATTTTCTTTGCCTGGTATTGCTTGCCAATATTGTTACCATTGCTATACTTGCTGCCCCATTCCCTTTTCAGCAACTTGCTTTTGACCAGCCAAACATTGCTGTGCTGTATGCGCCATACATCTGGCTGCCGGCATTTATTGTACCTGCTGTTTTATTGGCACATATTGTTGCGATAAAAAAAACCATAACATCGGCCAAAGAGAAGGATATTGCAAATAACAAAAATATTGCAGCAGCATGATCCTAACCAAAACATCCGAAGTTTTGAAAACTTCGGATGTTTTATTCATACTTGTAATTCCAAAAACAAATCTTCGTATAAAAAAGCGCCGCTATGTAAATAGCAGCGCTTTCTATTTGGTTAAACACAGGTGGTTAATACATTGCGTTGATGGCTTGTTTTGTTCCATCAGGTTTTGTTATTTCAAGAATATAATTACCCTGCAGTAATTGCTGCCTGGGTTTAAATGTTTCTGTTGGCGAAGTAGCTGCATGATTTATTTTTCCGGCATCGATCAACTGTCCTGCGCTGTTCAGCAAACGTAGTTTATACTCGCCACTTGCTTCATTCACAAAGTACAGGTTGAATGTTCCGTCAACCAATGGGTTTGGATAAAGTGTGATAGCTGGTGTTGTTTTTTCAAACAGTACTTTCACCACAGTAGTGTATTTAACAGTACCATTTACTTCCTTACTTTTTATACGGTAGAAGTTAAAACCTTTCACAGGGTTTTTATCAACCCAGCTATATGCCGCTCCCCTGTCGTTATTTACCACATTTGTTTCAGTATACACTTTTGTAAACCGAACAGCATCTGTTGATCTCTCCACTTCATAATTTGCTATTGACAATTCATGTTCTGTTTTCCAGTCAACATTAATGTACTCATTATTGCGGTATGCTTTTACAGATGAGAAGGTAACCGGTAACACAACATTTTGTTTAAATACAATCCTGAAACGGTCTGGCTTCCATGCACCGGTATCAACAGTTACTCTAAACCGGTAAACTGTTATACCATCTAAATTAACCGGCGTAGAAGTTTGCAAATATTTATCTTCCAAAAACGCTGACAACCCGGTTTGTTCAATATTTGCCGCTTCAATCTTCAACTGGTAATCTCTTACCCTGTAAGATTTTGCTGTAAAGAATATAGTATCATTTACCTGTATGCCATTTCTTTTTTCAATCTGCATCCAGTTCGCCATTACTGCTTACTCCAAAATTTTCCGAAGAAAAGTTCCGCATCTTCTTCGCATCTTCCAGGTCAATATCATTTGAATAATCATTCCTGTACATCATCAAAGCACCATCCACCAATTGCAATGAATCAACGCTGCCATTTTCATACAGCAGCAATGTGCTGATATATCCAAACTGAACAGGATTAGTTGTTGGCGACATCGGCCTGAACACAGCACTTGTAGTAGGTACGATCTTCGCATTTTCATTTACACTGATGGTGCCTGCACCTGCATTCTGCACTAAAAATGCCTGGCTGCTTTGTATATTATTATTAACACTAAATGCTGCACCATAGCTGCCTCCTCCCGGTGCACTGTTTCCAGGGAATACCAGGTAATCTGTACCCGGCCCGCCGCTTCTTGTTAAGTATTGGTACGCTCCTACACCATTGCCACCCGTTAGTGAAGGGTCCCACACTACATAATTCACCCCACTTACAGCTCCGGTAGTTGAAATCTCGAAAGTCAATGGATGATGCATATGGGTTGCCTACAAGGCTATATGCACCAACAGCAGCAGGAACCGTTACAGTTTGATGGTTTGTTTTTAAGAACCCACTTGTTCTTAAAACAGTATTGCTTATTGGAGCAGCAGTATTCAGGTAGATCTGTGTACTCCTGTCTCCACGTACAAATACCATATAGCCTGTAGAGTCGGTTACTTTTGCTGTAAGCGTATTAGGTATGCCGCTCCATGCATAGTGTAAGCGGATTAAAACGCTGTACAGAATAATTATTCATTGGCGATGGATCGAAACCAACAGCCGGCAGTTGGGCCTGTTATCAGCATACCATAACCAGGATGTGGATCAATGCGGTTTGCATACACAAAATCCGGGTTCACGGCACCTTCCTGCCATGCATATTAAATGTTTGTGAGCCTGCCTGTTGTAATGGCACTGTCATCATTCTCCATGCACGCTGTTCAGGAATATATCTTTCCAGGATCACTTTTCCTGTAAAGCTGTTTCCACTGTTAGCGCCACCGTTAGTAATATTTGCCACCCTTGCTGTTTTTGCAGCCCTTGAAAGCAATGTGATATTATTCCTGTATTTAATACGGTATTATTTACGTTTCCGAAAGCAAGCGAATCGGCAATGTTCAGCGTATCATTTGCTGCACTGGATACATTTACACCTGCTGAATTGGAAATTATCAATCCATCCAGTGTTCTGTTTGCAAATGTGCTGCCGCTGATACTTTGTGCGCCTGAAATACCATTCAGTTCAATTGTACCTGTTGCGGCATTAAATGTTCCGGTATTGGCAATGCTACCTGCAACCTGCATTTTAGCATTACTAACGGTTACTGATGCCGTAGCTTGTATAGTAATATTCCTTACTGTTGGCACACCTGAGTTTATCAATGGATAGAATGAAAGGCTGCCGGGTATCAATACATCTGTTGTTGATGTAGGAATACCAGCACACCAGTTTGCCGGATCAAACCAGTTGGTATTTATACCGAGCCATGTGTTTATTGTTCCTACAGACAGTGTAACGTTTTGGGTAAAGCTTTGTGAGCAGGTACCATTAGTAATACCTGTTACCTGCAATATTTGCCCATTGTTTGCCACAGTTAATGCGCTTGTATTAAAGCTTGCGGCACCGCTGCCATTGGCATTTACACCTGTAACAGGTGTTTGTGCCACTCCATTGATTGTATAATTAATAGTATTGTTTGTACTGTTAGCTACAAGCCCTGTTATATTGATAGTTGCCGGTCCACTTAAACATACAGGTGTGGCTTGCGATGCCCCTGATAATGTTGGGCTGGCATTTACACTCAGCAATGTAATAATACTGAACGTTCTTGCACAGGTAGGCGAATTGCTGGTGGTGGAAACACCTGTCACCCTCAATACCTGTCCATTGTTTGCGGCAGTAAGGTTAGCACTTGTAAAGCTGGCATTGCCGCTTCCATTGCTTACCACACCTGCAACAGAAGGTTGTGATATACCATTGATAGAATAGAATATAGTAGATGTACTGCCTGGTATCAACCCTGTTAAATTTATTGTACCACCAGTACCTGCACAAACAGTTGCTGGCTGTGAAACAGTACTTAATGATGGAGCAGGATTTACAGTAAGCACCACATTTTCTCCCGGTGAATTATTACAGCCATTGGCAGTAGTTGTTACCAGGAAAGTTACATTCACCGGCAATGAAGTTGTATTGGTTAATACTTCATTGATATTGCCAGCTACCGCTATTAGCCGGCTGACTGATGCCAGCTACCACTGTCCTTGACCATGTAAAAGATGAACCTGGTATTGAGCTGTTGGGTACATAACTGAATATTGAACCACTGCAGATAGCACCTGGAGACAGTGAACTGCTTAATGATGGAGTAGGATGTACATCTAATGTTACATTTCTTGTAAAAGATTGAGAGCAGTTTGGCAATGCACTTGTGATAGTAACACCGGTAATTTGTAGTGTTTGGCCATCGTTTGCTGCCGTTAAACCTATAGTGGTAAAGTTGGCTGTGCCGCCTGCGCCTACAGAAATATTAGTTACTGTTTGAACAGGGCCGCCATTAATTGTATACGTCGCCGTAATAATACTATTTGGTACAAGCCCTGTTAAATTTATTTGTGCCGATGATCCTGCACATACGTCTGCTTGTTGCGAAGCACCGGTTAATGTTGGCGTTGGATTTACACTCAATATAACATTTTGTGTAAAAAATTTAGAACAGGCTGGCGAAGCGCTGGTAGTTGTTAAGCTTGTAACCTGCAATGTTTGCCCATTATTTGCTGCCGTTAATGCAATACTGTTAAAGCTGGCATTACCGCCGGCATCAGCCACTACACCTGTTACAGTTTGTGTTGGGCCTGCGTTTATCCTGTATGTTACTGTTGATGTACTGCTTGCTGCTAAACCAACAAGGTTTATCTGCGCTTGTGATCCTGCACAAACAGAAGCCTGCTGTGTTGCACCCGTTAATGTTGGTGGTGCATTTACAGTTACACTTACAGAAGACGAAGTAGCAGAGCATCCAAATGCATCTGTGGTTGTAACGGTATAATTGTTTATACCCACGGGTGGTGTTACGCTTGCTGTTGCAGTTGTATTACCTGCACCTGAATATGATACTGCAGCAATGCTTGCCGGGCCATTAAATACAGATGTATAAACACCTGTTGGCATTAATTGATAAAGACCAGTATTTAAATACTCCTCCATCCCCGTTAGCAAGATCTTCAATTTGCAAAGTCCAGTTTCCTGCTGCACTGTTGCAAGGGAATGTAATGCCGGTAAAACTTGCATTATATGTTTGCGGAGTTATCGGGTCTGTATTGGCAGGGAAAGTAGTACCACCAGATGATACAAATGTATAATCACCTGAAAGATCATCATTGTTGTTGGTACCACCCGGCCTGTTAAACAATACGGTAGAACCACAGCTGGGGCTTATCAAAGTAACTCTTAAATCCCCTGCCCATGAATGTGTAAGGTTCATAGAGAGTGTAATAGCCGATGCTGCGGTAATAGTACCTGCAGGTAATGTAATACTACTTGTAATAGTTGAAGTACCTGATGATGAAATACCTTGAACTGTATTATTGCTGCCGGTAAGCGTTGTACTCAATGTACCTCCTGCATTTGTTGCAGTTAAAGTAGATGCAGAACCTGAACACACAGTTGCAGGAGAACGTGACAATGATGGCGCCGGCAACGGCCTTACTGTAACTGTTATACTTGATGTTACAGCCGCACATGCTGCAGGGCTTACAGGTGTTGGAGTAATCACATACTGTACTGTACCTGCAGTTGATGTGCTTGGGTTGTTAAGCACCTGGTTTATATTATTCCCTGAGCCTGCTGTTGCACCAGTTATTGCACCCGTAATAGTTCCTACCGTCCAGGTATAGGTGCTTGGAATTACAGAAGTGAGTGTAATATTAGTATTCTCTCCGCTGCATATTGACATTATAGGCGAATTGGCAACAATGGGTGCTTGTGTTACAAATACTCTCACTGAATCAATCAATGGCCCACATGGCCCGTTTCCATCAGGATCGTTAGATGTAAGCCAGAGTGTAATCACACCTGTATAGTTTGCCGGTGGCGTATAAGTCACTGTTGGGATATTCGGCACCGTCCTGAAAGCAGTAGAGCTTAGTGTACCATTCACTCCACCATTTGCAGGTATCAGTGAGTTAATTGACCATGTACCACCTACAGTAGTACTTGCTGTTCCACCAACTGTTGCACCAGTTAAAGTAATAGCAGATGGGGAACCGCTTTGACAAACAGTTTTATCAGCACCTGCTTCTATAGTTAAGGTTGACGTTTTTGTCATAGAGATTGTATCACTTGGACACCCTTCTACCAACAACCTGAAATAATAATTACCCATTGGTGAGAAAATAGAAGGCGTTGGAGGTAATGTATCATGAATAGCACCATTAACATGCGGTCCTGGCACCGGTGACCAAGGGCCTGAGTTACTGCCGATTGAATACTGCCATACCAATGTGGCTCCAGAATACTCGCCTTCAATAAGATCCATATCATTCTGTCCACCGCCGCCCACAAGATCGCCGTCGCAAATGGTAAAGCCATTATCATCATTTGGATACTCGTAGAATGAAATATTATATCTTGGGTTTACCGTTACCGTTACTGTCTGTGCGGTGCCTGCACAACCTGTTCCGCTGGCAGTTGGAGTTACAGTGTAGGTAACGTTTTGCCTTGGCGTTAAAGATATCGGTCCGCCGCCAGGCGAAGCCGATGTATTCACCAGGGTATTATTAATAGTACTGCTGCTTTGTGTAGTTGTACTTTCTCCACTTACATTGGCATTACTTGCTGCCACCCATGTGTAAGTAGATGTAATGTTGCTTGTAAGCGCCAGGTTAACAGGTGAATTATTACATATTCTCAATGTATTTACACTTGTCATTGATGGCCTTGGATTTACTGTTACTGTAGCCGTAGTTGAAGACGAACAAGTATTTGCTGTTGCTGTTACTGTAAATGTTGTTACCTGCTGTGCATTTGTATTGTTAACCAGCGTTCCACTGATTGGCGTACCTGATCCATTGGCAGCAATGCCAGTAAGATTAATTGTACTTATCCCTTATCCAGCTAAAAGTGGTGCTTGCCACACTGTTTGGGTTAGAGATAACCATAGATGAAATAGCAACGCTGCCACACACAGTCTGGGTATTGTTAGTTACACTTACAGTTGGCGTTGGCCTTACTCCAACTGTAGCAGTAATAGCCGTACCCGGACAACCGTTAGCAGTTGGGGTAATGGTAAATGTTACTGTAACCAAAGCATTGGTTGTATTTGTCAATGTACCGCTTATATCACCACTACCGCTGGCTGCAATACCTGTTACTGTACCGGTATTATTTCTTGTCCAGTTATAAGTCGTACCGGAAACATTTCCGCTTAATACAATATTGCCTATTGGGCCAGAACATATTGTTTGGCTGGATGGCGTTGCCACTGCGTTAGGCACTGGATTTACAACAACTGTTGCAGTTATTGATGCTCCAGGACATCCTGCCGAACTTGGCGTGATAGTAAATGTAACTGTTACAGGAGCTGATGGTGGTATTGGTTAATGATACCACTGATATTGCCACTGCCACTTGCTGCTATACCTGTTACTGTTCCGATATTATCTCTTGTCCATGTATAAGTTGTTGATGGAACTGTGCTGCTTAATACAATAGTTGTAATACCTGTACCTGTACAAATAGATTGAGACGATGGTGTTGCAATAGCATCAGGGCTTGGGTCAACCACTACTGTTGCTGTTATTGCTGTACCATCACAACCGTTTGCGTTTGGTGTAATAGTGAATGTAACTGTTACCGGGGCTAATGTTGTATTGGTTAATGAACCAGTAATGTTTCCGCTGCCGCTGGCGGCAATCCCTGTTACAGTACCAGTATTATCTCTTGTCCATGTATAAGTAGTACCTGAAACAGCACTGCTCAATGCTATAGCTGTAACATTTGCACCTGAACAAATTGTTTGTGATGATGGTGTTGCAATTGCATTGGGTATTGGGTCAACAATTACAGTTGCGGTAATAGAAGCGCCATCGCAACCTGCTGCTGTTGGCGTAATAGTGAATGTAACAGTTACTGGTGCTGATGTGGTATTAGTTAATGAACCACTGATATCGCCACTGCCGCTTGCAGCAATACCTGTTACTGTACCAGTATTATTTCTTGTCCATGTATATGTTGTTGATGGAACTGTGCTGCTCAATACAATTGTTGTAATACTTGCACCAGAACAAATTGTTTGTGATGATGGTGTTGCAAAAGCATCAGGGCTTGGATCTACTGTTACGGTTGCAGTAGTTGACGTACCGGTACAACCATTGGCTATTGGGGTAATGGTGAACGTAACAGTTACAGGAGATAAAGTTGTATTGGTTAAAACACCGGTAATATCTCCACTTCCGCTTGCTGCAATTCCTGTTACTGATACAGTATTGTTCCTTGTCCAGTTAAAAGTTGTTGATGGAACTGAACCCGTCAATGCAATTGTTGTAATAGACAATCCTGAGCAAACTGTTTGTGATGATGGTGTTGCTATTGCATCCGGCACAGGATAGAAACTGATAGTTGCTGCAGATGAATTATCCTCTGCACATACACCACTTTTCACCACAGCCCTGTACATAGTTACAAGTGTAAGGTTGGTATATGTTTGCGATGTGGTGGTATTGGCAATGGGTGTCCACGATGAACCGCCATCTGTTGAAAATTCCCAACGAACTACATTTCCTGTATGCCCGGTCAATGTTAATGTACCGCTATTTACACCACCGCATACTGTTGCATCAGCATTAACTGTTCCACCAACTGATGATGGATTCACAGTTAATGAAACAATATTTGACAAAGCATTTACGCATCCTGCAATACCAGTAATTACTACTCTGTAATTACCTGCATCGCCGGCAGTTGCTCCAATAATATTTAATGTATCATCCGTTGCTCCCGGAATATCAACACCGTCTTTTCTCCATTGATAAAGTAATGGGTCGGGGCCTGCAGAAGCCACAACAACAAACTGTGCATCTGAACCTGTACATACAGTTTGTGCAACTGGTTGCTGTGTAATAGTTATCGTTTGATCAACTGATAAATGTGTATAAGCTGATTGAACGGCAGTACATGGAGCCAATCCGCTTACCACAACATAGTAATCATCCACATCAGCAATATTTGCCTGGTTAAAATTCAGGCTTGCAGTTGTAGCACCTGAAATATTTGCATTATTCGTTACAAGTGTTCCGGGGAAAGTTCCTTTATACCATTGATATGTTAAGCCGCTGCCTGTGGCTGCCACAGTAAAACTGGCAGGAAATGTAGCACATACTGCAACTGTATCCGCAGGCTGTGCGGTTATAGCTACTGCTGTATTTACAGTAAGCACTGCTATATTAGAAGTTACAGGAGCACATGGAGCTAATCCACTTACAACAACTGTATAATTTCCAGCATTGGCTGCTGTTAAGTTTGTAATATTTAAAGAAGTAGTAGTTGCTCCGGAAATATCGCCACCATCTGTAAGTGGTGTACCATTCCTCTCCCACTGGTAAGTTAAACCACTGCCTGTGGCTGCCACGGTAAAGCTTACACTATTACCAGAACATTCAGTTTGAGTTACCGGTTGTGTTGTAATGCTTACCGCCTGGTTCACTATCAATTCAGAATTACCAGATGTAACAGAAGCACAAGGAGCAGCTCCGCTCACAACCACATTATAATCTGTAGCGGCATCACCAACTGCAACAGGATTTAATATCAATGTTGCAGAAGTTGCACCTGAAATATTTCCACCATTTGTTAAATCAGTTACCCCTTTTCTCCATTGATAAGTTAATCCTGTACCTGTTGCAGAAACAGTTATACTTACTGAATTTCCTGAACAGGCTGTTTGTGTAACTGCTGGTTGTGTTCCGATAACTACATTATCATTTACTGTAACAGTTGTTGAGCCTGTTAAGTCTGCTGCAATAGATGTACAGTTTGCATCTGATAAAGATGCAATAGTATATGGAGTGGTAACAACAGGTGATACACTGATACTAAATGATCCGTTGCCTGTTCCATTTGCAGTAGCACCGTTGCTTAGTGTTAATGTCCATGCGCCGTTTGCTGTAACAGTTCCTGTAATATTCACAGGGCTGCCATCACATATAGTAGCATCAGCACTTGTAATATTTGCAGTTGGCCTTGCATTTATATTCACAGTAAATGAAGGCGAAACAGCAGAACAATTGTTACCATCTGTAACTGTATAAGTAATATTTGAAGAACCTGCTGATACACCTGTTACAACACCTGCATTGGTAACTGTTGCGTTGCCATTGCCTGATGCCCATGTATAAGTTAATGCTGGCGTACCTGAAGCATTTGAATTAAGATTGATTGTGCTGCCTGCACAAACTGTATTTGCACCTGTAATTGCATTTGCAATTGGCAATGCATTTACTGTTAATGAGGCTGTAACAAAATCGATACAACCACTGCCACTTGTTACTGTATAAACAACAGTTACTGTTCCTGCTGTTAAACCTTTACCACACCGCCTGCTGTGATACTGGCAGTACCTGTACCGTTAGTAATTGACCAAACACCTGATGCTGTTGCATTAGTAAAGGCTGGTGTTAGCTGATCCAATACAAACAGAACTTGCCCCATCTCCTATTGCAGCAATTACCGGCAAAGGATTTACTGTAAGCAATTGTGTTGCTGTATTAGAACAGGTACCATTGTTAATTGTATAAGCAACTGTTACTGTGCCTGCTGTTAAACCTGTTACCACGCCACCAACAGTTATACTTGCTGTTCCTGTCCATTTATTATTGACCATGCACCCAATGCTGTTGCATTGGTAAACGCAGGTGTTGTTGAATTTACACACACTGAAGGTGCACCACCCCCTATTGCTGCCACAGCAGGCAATGGATTTACTGTTAATGAAACCGCTGATTCATTTGAGCAGGTTCCATTATCAACTGTATAAACAACTGTTACAGTACCTGCAGTTAACCCTGTTACCACGCCGCTTCCATTCACACTGGCAGAACCAGTTCCATCAATAATTGACCATGTACCAGCCGGTGTTGCATTTGTAAATGCAGGTGTTGTTGCATTCACACAAACTGAAGCTGCACCGCCACCAATTGGCGGCTACAGCTGGTATATTATTTATTGTTAAAAGAACAGAAACAGAATTAGTACAGGTTCCATTAAAATAAGTATAAACAACTGTAACAGTACCTGCACTTAAACCAGTTACCAATCCGCTTGCATCAATGCTTGCAGTACCGGTGCCATTAATGATTGACCATGTGCCGCCTGAAGTAGCATTACTAAATATGGTTATATCATTTACACATATTGATGAAGCACCTCCGCTTATTGGAGAAACAAAAGGCAATGGATCTACTGTAACTGCAGATGTAGTACGGGCACAACCGGTTGCAGTTAATGTATAAGTAAATGTTACGCTGCCGGCAGATACACCTGTTATCAATCCTGCATTATCAATTGTAGCAATAGCATTGCTGCTGCTTACCCATGTGCCTGCACTGTTTGGTGTAGCATTGATTGTACTGTTAACACAAACTGAAGCTGCAGAAGTATTCACAACAGGCAAAGCATTTACTGTAGTTGTATTTGATACTGCAGCCAGTGCCGTACAACCATTGCCATTTGTATAATTTACCGTAACAGTTTTGCTGCCTGATGTAAGCCATCTTAATGTTACGGTGTTATTAGTTGTTCCAATGCCACCTGAAACAATTGTATAATCAGTTCCTGCAACGCCCGGCACATTCCATATATAATTTGACTGGCCGGCCTGTGTTGTATAAGTAATATCATAAGTATTTACACCTGCAGTTGCACAAACTGATGCTCCTGGCTGAGTAGTAAATGTTGGAGTTGGCCTTGCATTTACTGTTGTACTGCTTGTTCCTGCAGTAGCAGCAGTACAACCATTTGCATTAGTATAATTAACAGTAACATTTTTTGTGCCTGTAGTTAACCATTGCACTGTTACTGAATTATCTGTTGAAGTACCGCCTGACACAAGTGTATAATCTGTTCCTGCAACTCCGGGAATTGTCCAGATATAATTTGTCATTGATGGCTGTGTAGTATAAGTAATATTTACACTGGCACAGATTGGGCTGCCTGGCGCAAGGCTGATAGTTGGTGTTGGCCTTGCATTAATTGTTACACTATAAGCAGGAGATGTAGCAGTACAAGTATTGCCATCAGTTACTGTATAAGTAATATTTGAAGTACCTGCATGTAACACCGGTTACTACACCGGCATTAGTTACAGTTGCATTACCATTACTTGATGCCCATGTATAAGTCAATGTTGGCTGCGCCGGTAGCATTTGAAGTAAGGTTGATTGTACTACCAACACAAACTGCTGTTAGACCTGTAATAGCATTTGCTATTGGCCTTGCATTTACAGTAGTTGTATTAGATGCAGCACTTAATCCTGTACAGCCGCTTCCATTATTATAGTTAACAGTTACATTTTTACTGCCTGTTGTTAACCATTGCAGCGTAACTGTATTACTTCCTGAACCAATTCCTCCTGCTGTAATATTATAATCAACGCCTGCAACACCCGGTACATTCCAAACATAACTGTTATGCCACCACTGTTTGTGTTGTGTAAGTAATATTTGTACTTGCACAAACTGCCGCACCTGGTGATGTAGTAAATGTTGGTGTTGGCCTTGCATTCGCTGTGCTGGTATTTGATGCTGCAGATGCAGAAGTACAACCATTAGCATTTGAATAATTCACTGTTACAGTTTTGCTGCCTGTTGTAAGCCATTGCAGTGTAACTGTATTATCTGCTGAGAGTACCACCTGATATAATAGTATAGTTTGTTCCTGCAACACCCGGTACACTCCATGTATAGCCTGACTGGCCAGCCTGTGTTGTATAAGTAACATTTGTATTCACACAAACATTAGCACCAGGGCTGGTTGTAAATGTTGCTGTTGGCCTTGCATTCACTGTTACGGATGCAGTTGTATTGCTACAACCTGTTGATGTTTGTGTAAATGTAAAAGTAACTGTACCTGCTGCAACGCCTGTTACAGCGCCTGCATTTGTTACTGTTGCTATTGAGTTATTGCTGCTGGCCCATGTGCCACCAGTAGTCGGTGATAATGTTGTCGTGCTGTTAGGCCCACCGGCACAAATAGAATTGCTTCCTGTAATATTTACAACCGGCAAAGCATTTACTGTAAACGATACAGTAATGAAACAACCATTATTATTTGTATAAGTAATATTTGTTGTACCTGGTGCCACTCCTGTTACAACACCAGAAGAGTTTACAGTTGCCACTGCTGTATTAGATGACACCCATGGATTAGATGCTGCCGGGGTGCCATTACCTGTCAATGCTCTTGTAAATCCAATACAAACATTTAATGTGCCGGATATAGCTGGTGCCGACACAGTAACTGTAGCAGTAATACTGCAACCATTATTATTTGTATAAGTTATTACACTTGTTCCTGCTGCTACATCCTGTAACAACACCTGAAGAATTTACTGTAGCAACCGAAGGAGTTGCAGATACCCATGGATTTGATGCTGCCGGGGTACCTGACCCTGTTAGTGCAGATGTTAATCCAATACAAACAGTTAGATTGCCTGAGATCGTTGGCAATGGATTAATTACAAAATTTACACCTGTGCGGCAACCTGCTGCGCCAGCACATTCTGCATAGAATGTTGTTGTGCCGGGAGTAGCAGTATTTGGCAAACCAGAACCTGCAACACCTACCGGATTAAACGGAGTACCATTGCCTATAGCAGTACCGCCTGATGAAACTGTGTACCAGTTTAATGAACCCGGTGTTGTATATGAAATAGTGATTTGAATATAATCAACACTGGCATCCCTGTTGTTGCCATTAAATGATTCCACGGAAAGGGATACCCCAAAATTTGTTGCATTCACCTGTGCCGGGGTGAGTGTAGTGCCCCAAAGATCACTTGTTGACCCATAGTTAGCAGCGGCTTCGCTGGTTGGCCATGCGGTTGCAGAAGCCCTGTTTGCTCCAACCAAAGTACCTCCAACAATAAGTTGCAGGTTATTATCAATGAATGTATTAGTGTTAGAAGCAAAACGGCCAATAGTAACCTGTACGCCTGTAATGGTTGCGCCGGCAGGTATTGCAAATCCAAAGTTTGTGGCACGCAAGCCTTCCGAAACATCATTATCATCCAGGTTGTCTGCTAGCGCATACGAATTATTGTTTGAAACAACATTACCTGGATTTGTCCATGATGTTCCTGCTCCGCCACTGGTGGCACCGGCTGCTGGAAAATTTGGCCCTGCTGTGCCTGGTATTGCTGCCGCACATGCAGCAGATGATGTTAATGAACCAGTACCATTTTGACAAATTGTAACACCAGTTGCTGCAGGGTAATCATAAACAGTTATTGAACCATTAGCAGTAATAGTGCCGCAACCACCAGTCAGCGTAACTGTATAATTAAATGTACCGCTGGCTGTTGGGGTACCGCTTATCGTTACAACATTAGCTGCCCAGTTACCAGTAACGCCTGCAGGCAAACCACTAAATGTTGCGCCTGTTGCACCGGTTGTTGAATAAGTAATATTTGTAATAGCAGTATTGATACACCTTGTTTGTGCATTTGTACCAACTGCAGAGGTTAATGTAATAGTATTATTTGGCGTTACGATTATAGAACCTGTTGCAGTTACGGCAGGTGTAGTACAACCGCCTGTTGTTGTAACAGTATAATTAAATGTACCGCTGGCTGTTGGCGTACCGCTGATAGTTGCAACATTCGCTGCCCAGTTACCAGTAACGCCTGCTGGCAAACCACTAAATGTAGCACCTGTTGCACCTGTTGTGGAATAAGTAATATTGGTAATAGCTACATTGATACATCTTGTTTGTGCATCTGTTCCTGCTGCTGATGTACGGATTATTGTATTATTTGCTGTTACGGTTATAGTGCCTGTTGCAGTTACCGCTGGTGTTGTACAACCGCCGGTTGTTGTAACGGTATAATTAAATGTACCGTTGGCAGTTGGAGTACCATTGATTGTTACAACGTTTGCTGCCCAGTTACCGGTTACACCTGCCGGCAAACCGCTAAATGTTGCACCGGTTGCGCCGGTTGTAGTAAAAGTAATATTTGTAAGTGCTATATTGATACACCTTGTCTGGTTGTTTGTTCCTGCTCCTGAGGATAATGTTATTGTATTATTGGCTGTAACCGTAATAGACCCTGTTGCAGTTACTGCTGGTGTTGTACAACCGCCTGTTGTTGTAACAGTATAATTAAATGTACCGCTTGCTGTTGGGGTACCGCTTATCGTTACAACATTAGCTGCCCAGTTACCAGTAACGCCTGCTGGCAAGCCACTGAAGGTTGCACCAGTTGCACCTGTTGTTGAATAAGTAATATTGGTAATAGCAGTATTGATACAAAGAGTTTGTGCATTTGTACCAGCTGCAGAGGTTAATGTAATAGTATTATTTGGCTGTTACAATTATAGAGCCTGTTGCTGTTACCGCTGGTGTTGTACAACCACCTGTTGTTGTAACGGTATAATTAAATGTACCACTGGCTGTTGGGGTACCGCTGATCGTTGCAACATTCGCTGCCCAGTTGCCTGTTACGCCTGTTGGCAAACCACTAAACGTTGCTCCTGTTGCACCTGTAGTGGAATAAGTAATATTGGTAATAGCTACATTGATACATCTTGTTTGTGCATCTGTTCCTGCGGCTGATGTAAGGGTAATTGTATTATTCGCTGTTACAGTTATAGTACCTGTTGCTGTTACCGCTGTTTGTACAACCACCAGTTAATGTAACAGTATAATTAAATGTACCACTGGCTGTTGGGGTACCGCTGATCGTTACTACATTCACTGCCCAGTTGCCGGTAACACCTGCTGGCAAGCCACTGAATGTTGCACCTGTTGCGCCGGTTGTTGAGTAAGTAATATTTGTAATTGCGGTATTGATACAAACAGTTTGTGCATCTGTGCCTGCTGCTGATGTAAGTGTAATGGTATTGTTTGATGTAACATCAATTGAACCATTTGCAGTGATATTTCCACAACCACCGGTTAATGTAACAGTATAATTAAATGTACCACTGGCTGTTGGGGTTCCGCTGATCGTTACTACATCAGATGCCCAGTTGCCTGTAACGCCTGCTGGCAAACCACTGAATTTGCGCCGGTTGCGCCGGTTGTGGAGTAAGTAATATTTGTAATTGCGGTATTGATACAAATTGTTTGTGCATCTGTTCCTGCTGCTGATGTAAGCGAAATGGTATTATCTACTGTAACATCAATTGAACCATTTGCAGTGATATTTCCACAACCACCAGTTAATGTAACTGTATAATTAAATGTACCACTTGCTGTATGGTGTTCCGACTAATCGTTACAACATCCGCTGCCCAGTTACCGGTAACACCTGCTGGCAAACCACTGAATGTGGCACCGGTTGCGCCGATTGTAGAATAAGTAATGTTTGTGATAGCTGTATTGATACAAATTGTTTGTGCATCTGTTCCTGCTGCTGATGTAAGCGAAACAGTATTATCACCTGTAACATCAATTGAACCATTGGCTGTGATACTTCCACAACCACCAGTTAATGTTACTGTATAATTGAATGTTCCGCTTGCGGATGGTGTTCCACTGATCGTTACAACATCCGATGCCCAGTTGCCTGTAACGCCTGCTGGCAAACCACTGAATGTGGCACCGGTTGCGCCGGTTGTAGAATAAGTAATAGCACTAATAGCAGTATTAACACAAACTGTTTGTGCATTTGTGCCCGGTGCAGATGTCAGCGTTACTGTATTATCAGCAGTAATAGTAATATCACTTGTTGCAGTAACAATACCACAACCACCTGCCGCTGCAATTGTATTGGTTACAGTATATGTTCCTGCGGTGCTGGCTGACAAATTAATTTCTCCGGTAGCATTGTTTACAAACACTAATCCTGCTGTGGATGAAAATATACCTGCTACTCCTCCTCCACTGAATGTGGGTGAAGGATTAGTTGCGCTGGCGCAATAAGGCGATGCAACATAACTGAATGTTGCAACCGGCAAGGCAGTTACCGTTGCAGTTACACTATTTCCAGATGATAAATTGTCTGAACAGTTATTTGAATTTTCAATTGCAGTTATGGTAACAGTTGTATTACCAGCATTGGTTAATGCTGCAGAGGGAATTGTAAAAGTACCACTGCCCGGTACACCTGCCGTAAATGTTAGTGATGCTGTGAGTGCTGTTGCAGTGTTAGCAGCACTTAGATCATAAGTAATTGTATAATTATCCGTTGCTAATGAAGAGGAGTTGATTGTTACATTTACTGATGAACCTTCACACACTGCAGATGGTGTAAGCGTATTAAAGCTTGAAACATCAGGTAAACATAAAACAGTATTACCGCTGACACTAAGATTTTTTGCATTGAAAAATTTAGTACTGTTCTCGATATCCCATGCAAATACACGGATGTATAAAGTTTGCCCGTTGTTTACACTTATTGATAAAGAATTAAAACTGGTGGTTGCCGAAGTACCTGTTGAAACAGCAAAGCTGCTGCCAACTGTTACAGGCGAAGTAAATGCAGCATCAAAAGCATATTGTATTAAAGCAGTACCGCTGATACCATCTGTATTATTATCAATACTGATATCTGTAATAGATAAATTATAATTCGCATTTGGGGAAACTGTAAACTCATAATATTTGCCTGCATCCTGCGATGCTCCCGTTGCCCAGTCATCAGAACTTACACCATCCGAAATATAGGTATTTGCCCCAACAGCATTGCTTACCTGGTTACCGCCTGTTACATTACCCAAAGGCACAGCAACAGCGTCGGTTGTAAGTGGCCATGATAAAGAAGCAGCTTGCCCGTAACCGTTAGTTACAGAAAAAGCAAAGAGTAATATTACTGCAATACAATACCGCACCCGTATATACAGTTTAAAATTTTGCCTGGGTAAAAAGATTTGCATATAGCCCCTTTATGGATTAATAAATCCGGCTATTGGAATTTTAGTGATACGGTTTAATGAAGGATGATGGAACTGCTTTGTTCTTGTAATACTAAATTTGATTTTCTATAGTTGGGGAGAAGTATTCAAGGGATAGCGGACGGATGTCTATAGCGCAAGATACAATAGAAAACGTAAAAAAAAATTATTTCTTTTATATTGTCTTAACTCATTGTAAAAGAAGATATATTTCGCCGTTATAAGACTTACTTAATTTGTAGTATTTAAAAAAATAAATTTGGAAGGTTCAATAAAATTTTTACCTTCGTCATGTAATTAATCCATTTCTCCTCTGTTCAATCAACCCGTTTACTGTACCTTTTTCAAAGAACAAACATATCTCAATATCTTATTTAGCCTGCATTTTCAGGTTGTCTGTGATCCAATTATCTTAACAAGGACACCACTGTTTACATCACCTCCCAAGTAAAGAATTTATTTATCAAATTTTTGATTTTGCATAATGCCGTATGTGCATCTATGCCAGTGTATCACTTAAATTAAAAACCATGGGAGAAATTATCAACAGTTTTTTTACAGGCATTTTGCAGCATTGCAAGATCCACCTAAACCATTTTTTTATTTATCTCATACATTTTTTAAAAAAAGAAAGGGAAAATATACAAGCCCCTTTTTACCCGGCAACAAAACTCTCTCCATCATATAACAAAAGCCATCTAACCTGTAAATCGTTTTTTATGAAACAAAAATTTACCAACACGATTGGGAAATCAAGCTTTTCTCAATAACGTTTGCAATCCTTTTTGCAAACCTCTTATTTTTAAACAATGCTGTTGGGCAGATAGCATTTAGAAATGCTCAATCTGCAACAACCGCCTCTACAACATTAACAATCACTAAACCTACTGGCCTTGCTGTTGGTGACTTATGATTGCCAATATTTGCAGAGATGGCAATGATGGCAGTAACTTTATTGATGCTGTTGGCTTAGTGCTACATGGAGCCTATAGATACAGATGGTACCAATTTATTAACAAGTGGTAATGACAGGTGGAGAAGCACACTTTTATATAAGGTAGCAACGGCTGCAGATGTGGCTGCCGCTGATTTTATTTTACCTTGATGGTCAGTCAGATGATGGTGTAGGTGGTATCTTAGCTTTTTCAGGTGTAGCTGTTACAGGTGGGGTATCCAGTGGACCTTTTGATGTAACGCCGGGCAATGCCCTTACAAATATTGCCAGCGATGCAAGCTTTACAGCAACCGCTGTAACTACAGTAACAACCAATTCAATGATTGTTATGCTTGGTGCGGCTGCAAATGATCTTACTTTTTCTGGCTGGGTAGCCACAAACCCAGCTACATTAACAGAAGCAGTTGAACAGCTTCTTAATGTTGCTTTAGATGCCAGCGTGGGTGCTGCTTATGGACAGAACAGGAACAGGAAGTACAGGAACAGCATCTGCAACAATAAGCGCTACGACAACTAACGGAGCATTATTAGTTGCCCTGCGGCCCTGTACTGCTAACCCAACTATCACAACAGCCAGTACACCACAGCCAGCCGCAGCAGTTTGTTTTAGCGGAAGTTCACAAACAACTACTTTACCGTATACAGCTACAACCTGTTCCAGAACGGGCAACCCAAGCTGCTGACCCAGCCGTCGAAAGCGACGCCGGGCCTCGGCGCTAAGCCGAAGGACCCTCAGGGCGTCGCCAACCGCATCGCCGCGGTGATTCGGGATGTCGATGCCGACATCATCGGCATCTGCGAAGGACCGCCGCGAAAGGCGCAGATGGAGACGTTCGTGCGCGAGAAGCTTGATGGCGACTATGCCGTCTACTCGATGGAAGATGGCTCGCAGAACGTTCACACCCTTGTACACCGGCGGCTGTCGAGGGGGTTGCGCTTCAGCCAGTTGCCGGCCGGCAACGCGGTGTTCGAGCGCCTGCGCACGGCGCGTCCGTATACAGGTTCGGGAACGTGCAAGAGTCATGGAATGCCCGCTTCACGCGCTTGCCGGTCGTCTTGCGTATCGAGCGCAAGGGGCGCATCACCGAGTTGATGACGGTCCACACCAAGTCGAAGTTTTCCGAACTGAAGAAGGCGATCGATGGGAGAACAAGACGGCGAAGTTCGTCATCAGCGCAATCAACTCACGGCAGAAGCTGTCTATCGAGATGAACGTGATCCGCAAGTACATCGCGCACCGCCTGTACACGCAAGCCGCGGAATCGGTGGTCGTGATGGGGGACCTCAACGACGGCATCGCACGCGACGTCGTCGACGACACTTACCTCCTGCACAGCATCGTGCATGAGCTGCGCGGCGCCTTTCACCATGAGTGCGCGCTGATGCGACATGTCTTCTCTAGCAGCTCCAGCGGCGCGCGTATGCCTGGACGGTGGAGTTCAAGGACGCGGCGCAGGGAGAGAACACGCGCGTCTTGCTCGACCACATCCTCTACAGCCCGAAATGCCATGAGGGCGGCAAGATCTGCTTCGTCGCGGACTCTGGCTGCGTCGAGCTCGCCGCCTTCAACAAGCACGTGAGCCGAAACGGCCGAACGCGCGATGAGCGTCCCAGTGACCACATTCCGCTCAGTGCCCGGTTTGCTCTGCTGTAATAACCGCACGGTAGACCGCTTTCCCTCGTGACCGTCAGTTCTGCAGGTCCACCATGATCCAGGTCGATCGATCCAAGGTGACGGCACCCGCAAGCTTGCGGTCGGCGGCCGTCGGCCTTGCGCTGGAACGCGCAAGCGCCACCTGCAGAGCGCGTCGGCGGCTGTGCTGCAAACCCGCTTCCGGTTCGATCCGAAGCTGCTCGATGCCTCGATCCTGGCGTCCTTGCAGGCGCTCTTCCGGTCCAAGTGCGCGTATTGCGAGCAGCCGTCACCGACCCCGTAATCGATCGCTTTCGGCCCGCACATGGCGCGCTGGACCTGTTCGACGATGTCTCCCAGCTCACTATCTGGTGGTTGGGGTTCCGGTGGAGACAACCTCCACCTCGCCTGCCCGGAATGCAGTCGTTGCAAGGGAAATCGCTTTCCGGTCGCTCCTGACACCGTGCGCATGGCGCCAGGGCGGTTCGTCGACAACGGTCTCGCTTGCTGCTGGATTCGTGCGTCGACGAACCCGGGCGGGATTTGAGCTCCTGCGACGGCCGCGTACACGGCCGCAGCGAGCGCGGTGTTGCCACTATCGCGATCGTCGAGCTGCACCGGAGCGCTTTGGTCGCCCAGCGGCAAGCCGTGCGGAGCGCATCGCGAGCTGTTCAGGGTCGATCCGTGAACCAAGCATGTCGGCCGGCAAGCCGACGCCACCGAGCACTCATCTTCGTGCGCTGCAACGCGCCATCGCACCCGACGTACCGTTCTCCCAGTCGCAACGTCAATGCGCAGCCCGGCTGCTGCGGCCCACGATGCAGGCGAGGTCGCCGAAGTCTCGGTATGGGCGACGCCCTAGATGCCCTCGAGCCGGTGGACGAGCGCAACCACCTGGGCAGCACCGCATCCTCAGAGCCCGGCGTCGACGCGTCCGCTTCGCCCTTCGGCTTCCAGCGCACCATTGAACGAGTCCGGCTCACCACTACCGCGGCATAAGGCGTTCGCGTTCGCCACCCAGCCGGCGCTTCCCGTCGACCGGAGGCAGCAGCCACTCCCGCTATCGTGGTGATCGGCGAAATCGGACGTGGAAAGAGCACGCTGCTGCGCGCGCTCGCCATCGCGCTCGCACAGCCACGTGGCTTCTACCGCATACGCGCAAGCTGGTAGGGCCCTTTGCGCAGACCGCGACGATCGAGGTCTGGCTGTCCGGCGAGCTGATGCCGCGCCGCTGACAATCAGCGCAGCTGGCCACTGCGGCGACCGGCAAGCGTTGCCGCTGGTGGCGGCCTATGGCGCGACCGCCTGCCCAATTCGCAGGCCAAGGGCGACGTGGGTCATCCCGCTATCGCATCGGTAACCTTTTCGATCCGTTCCAGCCCCTGCTTTCTCCAGGCCTGGCTCGTGGACAGGCCTGCTGCGGCATTCATCAGTGCAGCGCAAGCGTTGAAGGTCCTCGTTCCGGTGGGCGCCGACGCCGTTTCGCAAGACCCCGTCTAAGCCGCCACTATCGTCGTCACCACGGGCACCTCGCGTAACGGCATCGCGCTGGAGTCGCTCAGCGACGCTACCCATCCTGCTCGCCATGGCCGCGCACCTTATGTCATTGATCGAAGGCCGCTGGGACGCACCGAAGATGCCGAAGGCATCGTGCTGATCGACGAGTTGGAAAACACCCCATCCGCGTTGGCGCATGCGGATCTTATGCCTTGAACAGCGTGTTTCCGCGCATCCAGTTCGTCGTGTCACCGATGATCCCTTGTGCCTTCGCAGCGCCCGCAACGGCGAGGTTGTCGTGCTGCACCGGTGGGCGCCGACATTGCCGCAGCGACCGTCTGCCGCCGGTCAGCGGCTTGCAGTTGGAGCAGCTTCTCCAATCCGACTACTTCGGCCTGAACACGGCGCGACCCCGAAGTGGTGGCGCTAGTCACGCTGCATGGAGCTGATGGCCCGAACCCGTCGAACGGCGGACGAACGGCTCGAGCTACGCAGACTGCCCGAGCAGATCGACGCGAAGATGCGTGCCGTCGATCCGAGCACGACTTTCACCGGCCGTGGTCGCCGTGAGCAACTGATGCTTGAGGCGCGCGACCGCAACTCGTGCGGATCACTGCCGCGCGATCGTCGGGCGAACGCGACAACCTTTCTCGCAAGACCTCGAGTTGGCGAGCAAGCTTTTTGTCGAGGCACGGCCGACCCCGAACTGTGGAGGACGCGCAGGTGACAGCTCACACGGCCGCGCCGGGCTCCAGCATCTCTCACTCGGACGGGCGCGACGCGAGCGAGAACAGGCCCGCGATCATTTTGCGGCCGCCGGGAGGGCACCGCGTTCGCCTTCAGGGCGTACAAGGCCAGCGACGTCGTCGCGGCCATCAACACCGCTTTTGCCGGTAAATGCGCGTACTGCGAGTTGTTTTACCGCGACAGAGCCGGTCCACGTGGAGCACTTTTGGGCGAAGAGCCAAGTGTCCTTCGACGTCACCACCGGTGCATTGACGCGGCGACCAGGAAGATCGGCTACTACTGGCTGGGATCGGAATGGTCCAACCTGTTCCATCCTGTGTCGACTGCAACCGGCCCCGACGGCAACGAACCCGTGCTGCCGGCGAGAGCTCGTCTGGAAAGGGCACGCTGTTCCCGCTGGTCGACGGCGCGCGCGCGCGCGCGCAGTCGGAGTCGCTCGGCCGTGAACGGCCGATGCTGATCGATCAACCGTCCAGGCGCCCCAGCGAGACCTGCACTTCCTTGAGGACGGCACCGTCGAGCCCGCGACCATGCGACGTAGCCTAGCGCGCAGACGTGCCGAGGCCACCAGACGGATCCTCGGCTTGAACCGGGACGGTCTCGTTGAAGCGCGGCGGCGTACCTGACGCTCACGTCTTGCCGACGCTGGAGCGTGTCAGGACATCTCGATCGCCTCGAACTCCGCCGAGGCGCACGAGCTTCAGGGCGATGGGCTCGGGAATATGGCCATCGAAGGCCCCGGTCTTCCCCTCATGCGCCGTATCGGGCGGCAACACGCGACGTCGTCACCACCTACTTTGCGCGATGGGGGCAGCCGGTGACGTGGTGACGCTTCGTCGGCGCACCACATTGGGGCTCCTGCCCCCCGTTCATGGGGGCATACCCGCAAGAGTAGGGAAGGCCGAGCCCCCTATCGGGCACCACGCGCGTTGTGCACATGCACATAATGCCGGCGGGCACGTTCCTCTCGGCGAGCCTACACCCCTGAGCGCGGCCAGATGCCGAGGAGGCGTGGTCCATTCCAGCAACTTGCCTCATCGCGTGTCGGAGATCTCCTGTGACTCGGTTGGCGGTTCCTCACATTCAACAGCAGCGCTCGAAGTGGTGCTGGGCCGCTTGCATCGAGATGTCCTCCAGTACGACAGTCAAAAAAAGCGGTCGGCGAGTGCCAGTTGGTAACCATGCCCACGGGACTATGTTGTGCTGCACGCAGCTTGCCATGCCTCAGTTCTGCAACAAGGGCTTGAGCGTGACGCTACCAGCCCAATGGGGAAGGCAGTCGTATGCCGCGGATTACATTGCAGGGGCGCTGCCGTTTGCCGACATTGCAGCGTGCATCGACGGCGACCGGCCGTTCCAGGTCGGCCTGAGCTTCAATGCTTCGAGCCCCGCCAGCATCGGCCATGCGGTCCTAGGGGTCGGGTATCGCGCCGCCGACGAGGATGATACGACAGCCAAGATTTTCTGTACGTGAACGACCCAGCCTCGACAGGGCCCCGGTGGATCAGCTACTCGGCGTTTCGGACCGCCAGGCCCAGGGTGGACAGTGGGCGCACTCATGGAACCTAATTCGATAGGAGCTTTCCATGCGCACTTCGTGGAACTCAATCCTAGCCTGACGGAGTCGGTCAACCGGCAGCTACGTCGCTTCGTCGCGGGGGCGCCGACTCGGATAGGAGAGTGACGGCAAGCAACGTCCCGTCGATCACTTGTTCGATTCCGGTCTGGGTCATGCCGCCGGAGCTGGAAGCGAGCGAGTGCTCCTGGCCGCTTGCACGTGAAACAGGTCGGCTCCACCATCAGATCGACATCGGTCCCGTAGAGGCATCGGCGACTAGCGCATCGTCCGGCAACAAGCTCGTTCTCGAATCGTTCAGCGAGCCGGCAGCCTGACCGAGCGCATCAGCCGGGCGACGGCTGGCCGCCAGCGATACCGAGCACATGCCATGTTCGAATGCTCGTCGTGCCGGCGTTGGGCGTCACGGCGCTGTGGGTCTATGGGCCGCAGGTGTCCGATGTCGCCGCGCTCCATGTCCAGGCGAAACCAGGTCCAGCGTGGCACGGCGATGCCGTTCGTCACCGAGCCCGTGTCATGGAGGCGTCGAAGGCGTATTCAGCCTCGGCGGCCTGGTGGAGTAGGGGCACGTCAGGGCGCTTGCACGAAACCAGCGAATAGACCGGGTCGACGTCCGCCTCGCGAAGGGCGGACAGAGCATCCGGAGGGAGGTAAGCCATGCTGGAGATCGCCCGCAGCCGCCCGCGACCCTGCCGGTCTGGTACGGCGATTGTTTCCGGACCGCGTTGTCGCGTCGCCGCGTTGCTCAACAGCCGCGAGCCCTACGTGGGCGCGCGCGCGCCGACCTGCGCCTGCACGACGCCGACCTCATTCTCTCTTCGAATGCAACCGATGGGACGACACGTTATCCAGTTCCACGTCGGCGCAAGGATCCCTTCACGGCGCTGGATGACGAGTACAGCGCCGAGTACTTCTTCTATTGCGACGTCGACTTCCCGACGCGTCGCAACGATCGGGTGGCGCAGTTCATCGTGCCAACGCCATTCCTCGAATGGGGCCATCGGCGCTTGCGGCGGCCGCAGGGCTTGGCCGCGGAGCTGGAGCTCGACCGGTTCGGCGGCAGCATCGATGCACCTGAGTTCGTGCGCCACTGCGCCACTAACTATCTGGTCAAGAACTTCTGGCACAACTTTACCCACCAGGCCATCCAAGGCATCACCACCTAGCAACTACCACCAGTTCCGCGGCCCGGCGCGCGAAGACTCCGACTTTGAGGCGGACAACGTCGCCAACATCCTGCTCGTGCGCGCGTACGGGTTGCCCGTGCTGTCGCGCGGTGTCGTGGGGGCATCGAACGCTGCGCGCATCGAGGCGCTGTTCCGCCGCAATCGGTGCAACCTGATCTTCGCAGAGCACGCCCAGCACCGCCGCACCGATCGCGCAAACATGGGCATCGAAGAGCGCTGGTCCGAGATGGAATGGCGCTTCTGCCGTGCCGTCGCCAATGCGCTCAGCATTCGCCTGATCGGCATGGGTCTCGCCGTGCCGTCGCTGCGCATCTTCTTCAACGGCGACTTGAAGACAGCGGACGGGGGCGCCAGGCGCTGGCGTGAAGGCACGGTCGTGGTCGAGATTGCGGGCCGTCGCATCGACACCGGTGTGCCGCCCTATCTGCCCGACGACGAGTTGCGCAGCGAAACCGCTTCTGCCGAGGGGGACGTGGTCGAGACCACACCCGACCGTCTCGAGATGATCCGTTCCCGGCGATCGAAGCGCGAAGCCGAGATCGTACAGAGCGCCGTCGCTGCCTTTGGCGGCCTGATGCGTGAACGGGCCCTTCGCAACAGCGTCGTTGCAACTAGTGGATGCGCTGGCGCAGCAAATCAGCATTCCAACTTTGCAGTCGACATGAAAGGCAATGGAGTGC
>CAWFCU010000020.1:0-3666 GCA_963814445.1 uncultured Chitinophagaceae bacterium | reverse complement strand
ATTTGGTGAAGGAAGAAAAGATATTGTTCCCTTATATTAAAGCATTGGTTGCAGCAAAAGATCATAAGCAACCATTACAGACCGCTCATTTCGGATCGGTGCAAAGCCCCATTAATATGATGGAGATGGAACATGAACTGGTTGGGAAAAACCTGGATGAGATCAGGCGACTCTCCAGCAATTATTTATTACCTGAAGATGCCTGTGCCAGTTACAGTTTATTGTATCGGATGCTGGATGAATTTGAAGAAGACCTGCATTTGCATATCCATCTTGAAAATAATATTCTGTTTCCAAAAGCGCTGGAAATGGAAAAACAATTAAAAAACTAAACAAATGAAAAATCAGGCTCCCATAAAACGGCATCCGGCAATCGTCTCCTTTTCCAAAGATCATCATTTTGGATTGTTGTTGGTTTGGAAAATAAGGCAAGGGCTGAATAATGACGTCAACCCTGAACGGATCAGTAATTATGTACCGTACTTTTTTAAGGAAGACCTGGAAAAACATTTTAAAGAAGAGGAACAATTGCTATTTAGTAAACTACCAGTTAATGATGTGTTAAGAAAACAAGCAGAAGGAGATCATCAAGCAATATACAAGCTGGTTGCGGCTATTGAAAAAAAGAAAGACGATGCCGTTCTGCTCAATCAACTGGCGGATGAACTGGAAAAACATATCCGTTTTGAAGAACGGGAGCTGTTCAATCACCTTCAAAACAATATTACGGCAGATGACTTAGAATTAATAGGAAAACGTTTTTCCAACAGCAGTAAAACAATTGATGAAAAATGGGAAGATGTTTTTTGGGAAATTAAAATTTAATAAAATGGATATCCCGGATAAATATGGCAATCAAAAAAGAGTGGTGATAGTTGGTGCAGGTTTTGCCGGCCTTACATTGGCGAAAAAATTATCAGCAAAATACTTCCAGGTGATCCTGATTGATAAAAATAATTATCACCAGTTTCAACCTTTACTTTACCAGATAGCCACAAGTGGGCTGGAGCCAAGCAGTATCAGTTTTCCTCTTCGGAAAATATTTCAGCAAAAACGAAATGTTTTTATCCGAATGACGCAGGTAACTGCTGTTAGCCCCGAAACAAAAACGGTGCATACAGAGATCGGTGAGGTTGGATATGATTATTTAGTACTTGCCCAGGGAGCCACAACAAATTATTTTAATAATAACCGGTTACAGAAGAATGCCTATTCCATGAAATCAGTAGCAGAAGCATTGCTGTTGCGGAATACGTTGTTGCAGAATTATGAATTGGCGCTTAATGCCGAAAATAAGCAGCAACGTTCTTCATTATTAAATGTAGTAATAGTTGGTGGCGGGCCAACCGGTGTTGAGTTGGCTGGTGCGATTGCGGAGATGAAAAAGAAAATATCTGCCAAAGGATTATGCTGAAATAAATTTCAGGCACATGCATATCCACCTGCTGGAAGCTGCGCCCCGCTTGTTAAATAGTATGAGTGCTCAATCAGGTAATACAGTTGTTGCGTACCTGAATCATTTAGGAGTAGAAGTACAAACAAATACCGCAGTAAAGGATTATGATGGTGAAAGGGTATCACTCAGCAATGGAGAAACAATACACAGCCGCTGCCTTATTTGGGCGGCAGGTGTAAAAGGGATTTCAATACCCGGAATTCCTGCAAGTTCAGTTTCTGCAAACGACAGGATATTAGTAAATCAATACAACCAGGTAAAAGAGTTGCCGGGAGTATTTGCAATTGGCGATATTGCTTTGATGCATGATGACACTTTGCCCAAGGGACATCCTCAGGTGGCACAGGTAGCTATTCAACAGGCAAAGCTTTTAGCAAAGAACTTACAGAGAATAGATTCAGGTAAACAGCTTATTGCTTTTCAATATAAAGATAAAGGCAGTCTGGCAACGGTAGGCCGAAACATGGCTTTAGCCGAAATCGGTAAAGTGAAGCTGAAAGGTTTTGTTGCATGGTTTGTATGGATGCTGGTACACCTGATGTCAATAATTGGTGTCAAGAACAGGTTGTTTGTGCTCATCAACTGGATCTGGCAATATATCACTTATGACCAGTCCTTACGTCTAATTATCAGGCCATCGGAGAAAAAAAGGAAATAAATATACATGAAACAAGTACTAACCATCTTATTGGCAACAAGTCTTTTGCTGGCTTGTAATGCAGGAAGCGAAAAAAAAGCTGGAGTAACTGGGCCCGCTGCTGAAAATCATGCTGAATATGCGGAAAAGGCAACCGGACTTGCTTTAAATAACGGTTTAAAGTGGAAGGCAGATTCAACTACATTAGTAAACGTGGCTTTACTGCAAAAAATAATTTCCGGTGCAAAAAAAGAAAGCCTGGAAAATTATACACAAACAGCGGCAGGCTTACAGAATGGTTTGAATAAAATGATAAATGAATGTAAAATGAAAGGGGCTGATCATGATGCCCTGCACCATTGGCTGGAACCACTGATGGAAAAAACAAAAGAACTTAAAAATGCAAACAACATTGAAACTGCCAGAACAACCTTTGGTGAAATTGAAAAGCAAATCAACCTGTTTCCACAATACTTTGAATAATGATGACTATTAACGCCAATACGAAAATTGCCAGCTTACTAAAGCATAATGCAGATGCACTTGAAGCTATTGTAAGCATATCACCCAAATTTACAAAATTGAGAAACCCAATATTACGAAAAGTGATAGCCGCAAGAACCAGTATTGCGATGGCATCAAAAATTGGGGGCTGCAGTGTGGATGATTTTTTCAACAAGTTGCAGCCATTGGGTTTTGAAATTGACAAATCAGCGGTCACCATTGGAAAAAGATAATGAAAATAATACCTGTTCCGGCATTCATGAAAAATATAGCTGCTGATAAAATTATTGAGCTGGATGTACGTCCGGTTATTGAATCGGGTAAAGATCCGCTTGACATTATTGTAAAAAAAGTAAAGGCTTTGGAAACAGGCTCTGTACTTAAAATCATCAATAGTTTTGAACCCACCCCATTAATGCACCTGCTCGGCAAACAAGGTTTTGAATCCTATGCCGAAACAGATCAGTGATGAATTGGTGAATACTTATTTTTATAAAAAGGCGACGATAAGACTTTGTAGCTGAAAACAAAGAAAGCTGATTATTCAAAAGGCTGGGATGAAATATTAAATCGTTTTAAGGTAAACTTGAAACTATTGATGTAAGAGAATTGGAAATGCCTTTACCCATGCACACGATACTGGAAGCATTGAAAACATTACCAAACGATAAAGCCCTGTTTGTTTATCATAAACGCATTCCTGTCTTCCTCTTACCCGAACTGGAAGAACAAGCAGTTCAGCTACCGTATCAAAGAGATCAGTGATGCAGAAGTACACCTGCTTAATTTATAAAGACTGATATGTTTATTACAACCGGTAATACGGGAATAACAAAGACCACTTCCTGGAAAGTGGTGCTGCCATTTTACGGGTATGCTGCTCTTGCTTTTCTTGCTGCCACTTTCCTTTTATTATTATCTGCAACTGATATTACAAATCATTATTTTCATCCGCATACATTAGCTATTACACATATCATGGCGCTTGGCTGGGGCACGATGATGATCCTTGGCGCCAGTCATCAATTGGTTCCTGTACTGATTGAAGGAAAGTTGTACAGCAATAAAC
>CAWFCU010000019.1:0-58531 GCA_963814445.1 uncultured Chitinophagaceae bacterium | reverse complement strand
TTGGCAATCGTAGTGACATAGCTTTAGTTTTTTGCCACAAAGGACACCAAGTTAATACACAAGGAACACAAAGGAATAGTGAACTTTGTGATCCTTTTGTCTTTGTGCCTTAGTGGCTAAATACAAAAGTCGCTATTAAACCGAAAATAAATACCTTAGCCGCCTTAAAAAAATATTTATGAGTGTACACATCAGTGCCAAAACAGGGGAAATTGCAAAGATCGTTTTGCTGCCCGGCGACCCTTTGAGGGCCAAATATGTTTCAGAT
Source organism: uncultured Chitinophagaceae bacterium (assembly GCA_963814445.1). Lineage (GTDB taxonomy): Bacteria > Bacteroidota > Bacteroidia > Chitinophagales > Chitinophagaceae > Ferruginibacter. Next base: position 58,263 of record CAWFCU010000019.1, on the reverse strand, counting down.
AAGTTTTTACAGGATGCCAAGCTGGTGAGCAGCACCCGTAACATTTATTACTACACCGGTACTTACAAAGGCAAAGAAGTAACGGTTGGCGCCAGCGGCATGGGCTGTCCAAGCATCGGCATTTATTCTTACGAACTGTACACAGAATACGAGGTGGATTGCATCATGCGTATCGGCACCTGCGGCGCTTACTCTACCGATCTTAAATTGTTCGACCTGATCAACGTGGATGTAGCGGCCAGCGAAAGTACCTTTGCCAAATATGCCTGGGGGATTGAAGGCAGTGCCATTCCTCACCAGGGAAATGCTTTTGATGTGATAAAGCAAACAGCGGTTGAAAAGGGCGTAACATTAAATAATATCAATATACACAGCAGCGATATTTTTTACCGCAAGGAGCCGGGCACACCGGCTGTGGCCAAAGAACACAATTGCCTGGCGGTGGAGATGGAAGCCTTTTCTTTATTTGCCAACGCCAAGCATCTGGGCAAAAATGCCGGTACTTTGCTGACCGTTAGCGATATTATCCCAACCCATGAGTTCATTAGCGCCGACCAACGGGAAAAGGCCCTTTTACCCATGATGGAGCTGGCTTTGGATAGTTCCATAAGGATTATTTGAGGAGTCTATACAAAATCATTACATAAATAAAATCAAGCACTTACAAATGTTAAGTGCTTTTTTATTTTAGAATATGAACCACATTATTACCTGTGATAGCTTACTTTTCAGCCATACAACCCTTTTTTACAGGCGAAAGAAGTAAAAATAACGGCCTTGAATATCTATACTTCAATAATCAGCCAGTCTTCAAGTTTATGTTTTTAAAATTATTTCAACACACTGATTTTTAATAATTTGCAACTTTTATATTCTTTTTTATTTTGCTATCAAAAATAAGGCACTGCCATATTGCCTAGTCGTTATCGCACCCAAAAGTGTGGAATGCGCCAAAAAAACGGGCGCCAGGAAGAGAATGAGTGACTTTTAACCCAAAAGCGTTTCCTTCCATTTATTAATATACCTAATTAACTGACAATCAAACTAAACTGTACTTTGTTGAGTTTTTAGTTATATAAAATTGAGCGCTACCCGGATTTTAGAATAAAAAGTACTGACAGGTTGTCAAGAAGGGGAAATGGCTACCGTTTATGTACTTATTATCCAGGCCGGCTGATTTATCCCAGCCCCTATTTGTGTTGCTATTATCTTTGCAGCATGACAACGCTTTCCGTTAACGTAAACAAGATCGCCACCCTCCGCAACAGCCGTGGCGGCAATAACCCTGACCTGGTAAAAACCGCTTTAGACATTGAACGCTTTGGCGCAGATGGCATCACCGTTCACCCACGGCCGGATGAAAGACATATAAGATATAATGATGTGTTTGAACTAAAAAAGGTTATCAAGACCGAACTGAACATTGAGGGCAATTGCACCGAAGACAAGTTTGTGCAATTAGTGCTGGATGCAAAACCTGCCCAGGTTACCCTGGTACCCGATGCCGTGGGGCAGATAACCAGCAATCATGGATGGAACACCATTGAACACAAAGAGTACCTGGTAAAGATGATCGCTGTATTTAAAAATGCAGGCATCCGTACTTCAATTTTTGTTGACCCGGTAGTAGAGTTGGTTGAAGGCGCCTCAGCCACCGGCACCGACCGTATTGAACTGTACACAGAAGAATATGCCAGGGAATATGCTTCCGGCAACAAAGATTCTATACAGATGTATGTGGCGGCGGCCCACAAGGCCAATGAACTGGGGCTGGGTATTAATGCAGGGCATGACCTTGACCTGCATAACCTTCGTTATTTTTCAGATAATATCCCCGGTTTATTAGAGGTATCTATTGGCCATGCATTGATCTGTGATGCATTGTATTACGGCCTGGAGAATACTGTACAGCTTTATAAAAGACAATTACAATAACCAGTTATGAAAAGAGGAATGAAAATATTACTGTTCTGCCTGAGTTCGCTTGTGCTAATCAGTTGGGACAGGGCCAGCAAGGAACTGGCGAAAGAACATTTGATGGACAAAGCGCCGCAAACTTACTTTCACGACACTTTTCGCCTGCAATACGTGGAAAATACCGGCGCTGCCCTTAGCATTGGTGATAACTTACCAAAAGCTGCCAGTTTTTGGCTGTTAAGCATATTGCCGCTGGCTTTATTGCTTTTTATGAGTGGCTATGCTATAAAACACTCAGGTGAAATGAGTACATCGAAACTGGCTTCTTTTGCACTGATAGTTGCCGGTGGATTGGGTAATATTTATGACCGCATTGTATTTGACAGGCATGTAACAGATTTTATGAATATTGGTATTGGTGACCTTCGTACGGGTATTTTTAACTTTGCCGATGTGTGTGTAACGGCGGGAGCAATACTAATATTGGTTTCTTATAAAAAGAAAGTTGTTGTTTAATTTTTTACCGCAAAGACACGAAGACAGAAAGGAACACAACGAAAGAAATTGGCTTAGTGCTACTTAGTGACCTGGTGCCTTAGTGGTGGTATAATTAACTTATAACCCTTTTACTGTATCATTCAGATAAACAGCCAAGTTATTTATCGCAGTGGCTGTTACTTCAACCTGTTCCTGTGCCTCTTTCCAGTTGCGTTGTTCAATAGCTTCTCTTATACCCGGCAAAGTTTTTACACCATAGCCTGTATAATAACCAGGTGCATAAATGCTATGCCTGTACCAGTTGCGGCGTGGCAGGCCTGCTGTGAGCAATACCTGTTCTGCATGGCATAATTTTTTGTTCAGTTCTTCTCTTTTTTCAACCGGCACATTTTTATCTTTTGCCAGGTGCAGCTCTTCAGCTGCTTTTTCCAGTGCAGCCACAGCATTTTGCAGCGATGAAAAATTCAGGTACGGTACTTCTTCTTTTACGGAAGGTGGCAGCAAAGGCTCCGTTACATTATTGGCAATGCTATAATGCTTTTCTTTTATTACCCGGTTGTCTATTGCCGTTTTCTCCCTCATCTCATCTGTCATGGCCATTAGTTCTGTTACATATTTATTGATCGTTTGCTGCAGGCTGCGGAAATCAAATGGTAACACTTCCGCATTAGCAAAGCGTAGCGTAGTGCGTCCACAAACTTTCGCCAGCGCCACACCATACTCAAAACTGGGGTCTTTAAAACGCCTGTACATATCATAGCTGTCGTAAATAGAATGGTACTCACCTCCTTCATCTTCTCCGTCAAAACTTATATTCATACTGCTGATGCCTAGGTGCTGAAAAAAAGGCGAATAATCTGAACCGGAACCTAAAGCATAAAGGCTGAAAGATTGTTTGGCAAGGATATCTTTTTTATCTTTTACAGTAGCTGCATTGATAATATCCCTTGATAATTTCCGTTGGAATGCACTCACACCATTTTGTGGGTCGTTCACCATTCTTGCTATCTCGGTAAAAGCAGGTTCCAGTGCATGTGAACCACCGGCTGATAAAAACCCACGGCCATTACCATCGGTATTGATATAGATAACTGCTTTTTGCTTTAGTTCTTCTGCATGTTGCTCCACCCATTCGGTTGAACCGAGCAAACCTTCCTCTTCCCCATCCCAGGCACAGTATATCAATCGTGCGTTTTGGTTTGTATCCTGTTTTAACCATCTCTCCCACTGCCCTTGCTTCTTCCATCAAAGCAGCAAGGCCGCTAACAGGGTCGGCTGCCCCATTTACCCATGCATCATAATGATTGCCCCGTATCACCCATTCATCCGGCAATTCAAACCCTTTTAATTTCGCAATCACATTATGCAGCGGCCGCACCTGCCAATCAAAAGCCAGTTTTAAATGCACTTTATTTTTTGATGGGCCTACATGATAGGTAATAGGCAAAGCACCACGCCAGCTTTCCGGCACCACCTGGCCTTCCAGGCTTTCAAGCAATGGCTGTGCATCAGCATAACTTATGGGTAGCACCGGAATTTTCAACAAACTCACTGCATCTTTTCTATCGAGCCGTGTTGCTTCCTTTGTAGCACCCACATTGGGTGTTAACGGATCACCCGGATAAGTGGGCATATCAAGCACTGAGCCACGCTGTACACCATATTCAGGTTTATATGGCCCTTTAGGATAAACATCTCCCTGGTAATAACCATCACCCTTGGGATCGCTGTAAATGATGCAACCAATGGCGCCATGCTCCTGGGCCACTTTTGGTTTTATCCCACGCCAGCTTTGCCCATACTTTGCAATCACAATTTTTCCTTTTACATCCATGCCCATTCTTTCAAGCATTTCATAATCTGCCGGTACGCCATAATTTACATACACCAATTCAGCTGTTACATCTCCATCTGCACTATAACAATTATATGTTGGTAACTGCCCTGCCTGTCCCGATGTGGCATCTTCTTTTAAAGCAGGTTCTTTTAATGATGCTTTAAAATTTTTTGTCCCGGTCATTTCAAGCAGCCTTGTTACAGGCGTGGGAAACAATACATAAAATGTATCGGTTGTTGTTTCAAAACCCCAGCTTTTAAATTTCTCCATAATATATTTTGCATTGGCTTCATTGCCGGGAGATGATAAGTGATGTGGCTGTGCTGAAAGGTCTTTTATATACTGGTCAATATTTTTGGCACTAAGCAGTTCATCCATTTTTTTCTCTGCTGCCAGTTCCTGCGAAGCAGGGCCACGGCTGAAACCGGCTACCGGCACTGGTTGTGCAAAAGAAGCTGCACTGCATGCAGCCATTGATAACAGTAAGATAAATTTCTTTGTCATTGTGCGTAGTATTAAAAAGAAGTGATGAATTTCAAATGTAAAGAAATGAAAGGAAAGTATTTTCATTTATCTTCGTATGAACGGAGAAACCAATTTGCAGTTGCTGATAAAAAATATGAAACCAGCGTTACATGCCGGGGAATATGTTTTTATCAGGGTTGATGCATATTACAAACTTTGACATGAGCAAGGCAATCTCTTTTTTCAAGGAGAAAGAAGCCTGCACAGTAATTGTTGAAAAACATATTGCTAATGAATGGCAAGCAGCCGTACCAGTATGTTGCGGCATGGATAACGCTTAACGTTCATTCCTCATTGGAAGCCGTAGGATTGACGGCCGCATTTGCAAAAGCATTGGGTGATGCAGGAATCAGTTGCAATGTGGTGGCTGCTTATTACCACGACCATATTTTTGTGGATGTAAAAGATGCAGAAAAAGCGATGGATGTGTTGCAACGAATGGCTGAATAAAGATTTATCGCACAAGAGTGATTAATATTCCTTTTTAGTAAAAAGGAATATTAACAAACAACTGTTGCCTATGCAGTACAAAAAAGATTATAAGTTGGGACAATAAAATTACTTCAGCAATTGTTCCAGCTTTCTGTCCAATGCAGGCCCACGGAGATTTTTAGCAATGATCTTTCCATCGGGGCCAATTAAAAAGTTTTGTGGAATGCTTGATATTTTAAACTGCTGTGCTACTGAATTACTCCAGACCCTGCAGGTCGCTCAGATGAGGCCAGGTAAGATCGTCCATGTTAATGGCTTCTACCCAGGCTGGTTTTGTTTTATCCAAGTGAAACACCCAATACAGTAAAATTTTTGTCTTTGAATTTTTGATAGCTGGCCACTACGTTAGGATTTTCCTGTCTGCAAGGCCTGCACCAGCTTGCCCAAAAATCAATCAATACATATTTGCCCCGGAAAGAAGAAAGTGCAACTGGTTTGCCTGTTGTATCAGCCTGTGTAAAATCTGGCATAACAGTACCAATGGCATTTACTTTAGCTTCAGACAACTGTTGGGTTAAGTAATTGCCCAGATCGCTGCTGCGGACATCTGCAGTTCAAAGAATTAAATAATTGATCTGCTTTCATCACATCATCGCTTACCTGCATATAACGTATCACTGCCAAAGGAGAAATATAAGAGGATGTATTTTGTTGTATAAAATTTTCAATGGTTTGTTTTGCCGCTGCTTTTCCTTTTCATCTGCCGGAGAGTTTTCACTAAAATAATGCTGATACGGAGCCAGCAGACTATTCAGTTTATAAAAATCATTGTTGGATGCAGAACCGCTAACACTAGCCTTATCCAATGCTTCTTTAGTGCCAGAAACTTTTACTTCGCTGTTATCTAAAAACAATGTGAGGTAAGGCGGCTTTTTATCAACAAGAATGATTTTAAATGCAGGCTTATCTAATTTTCCCTTGAATGAAAACTTGTTTTGGTAAATGCCGCCCTGCTGCTCTGGTTGCCCGGTAGTGCCGTTCAATAAAGCTATTTTAGTACCGTCTGCAAAACCTGTTATTTCTCCGGTAATGGTAAATCCGTCTGCTTTTTCTGCTGCGGTGCCACTACGGTTGCTTTAGTTTTTGTTTTTGTAACTCGCTTTTTTTGTGCATATACAAGAGCCGGGAAATAATAAACCAATAAGTAGTACTTTCTTCATCGCTGAATTTTAATGCTGCAATTTAGCCATTTTGACAATAATGGCTTACCCGAGCACGGATTTTAAGAATTCTTTTGTGTTGCGGTAACATCTGTGGTTTTTTCCAATGCTTTTATAAAAGCACTGCCGATAATGGCACCATTGCTGTATTGACAGGCCGCCTGGAAAGTTTGTTTGTCTTTAATACCAAAGCCAACCAGCATGGGGTTTTTCAAATTCATTGACTGCAGCTTTTTAAAATATGCCGGCTGGTCTTCAATGGCTTTGTTGTTGCCGGTGGTGGAGGAAGAAGAAACAGCATAGATAAAGCCACTGCTGAATGTCATCAATTTTCCTGATTCTTTCTTCGCTGGTTTCTGGTGTTACAAGGAAAATAAAATCAAGATCATATTTTTTATAATGGCTCCATATTCGGTTTCAAATTCATATTGGGGAAGATCAGGTAATATCAAACCATCAATACCCACTGCTGCTGCATCTGCACAAAACTTTTCAAACCCATATTGCAACACAGGATTCATGTACCCCATTAAAATAACAGGAATGGAAATTTCCTTTCTAAAATCTTTCAATTGCTCAAATAGTTTTGCAATGGTAATACCATTTGCAAGTGCCACCATATTGCTTTGCTGAATTACGGGCCATCTGCTAATGGATCGCTGTAAGGCATTCCGATTTCGATGATGTCGGCACCGTTTTGCTGCAGGGCTTTCATTACTTCTACAGTGAATGCTAAATAAGGATAGCCTGCGGTGCAGTAAACATTGAGGATGTTTTTACTTTTATTTTGAAAAAGAATTGGAGACGGCTCATAATATAGATTTATTTCTCAACATGCCTTATCGCTATCGCCTCTTTCCCATCAATCACAATATAATCATACACCGGAAACGCATCTATATCCAATGTAATCTTGAAAGCTGCTTTATCGCCATCCACTCTTTGAAAAGCTACCACAAGGCTGTCTCCTTTTCTTTCAACAGTATAAGCATCACCGGCAAAGTTGGAATTAAGGCAGGCTTCAAATTCATACCGTTCGCCGGCGATATTACTCATCATGTTGATTGTTTTTTCACCAGCAGAACATTCACCAATTTTTTTGTACTCTACTTTGTGATTGATAAAAGATTCGCTGTGTTACAGGAAAAACAATTGCTGCAATCAGGAATAAGGAAATGTATTTCATTTTATAAATATTTCATGTAGGTTGCTAAATCCTTATCTCCTCTCCCACTCAAACAAATCACCACCACATCATTTTTATTAAATTCCATTTTATTCAATACAGAAAAAGCATGTGCTGTTTCCAATGCAGGAATAATGCCTTCCAGTTTGCTAACTTCAAATGCTGCCTGTCAATGCTTCCTCATCTGTTGCACTCATAAAAATTGCACGGCCGCTTTTATATAAATGTGCATGCAATGGGCCAATGCCAGGATAATCTAATCCTGCTGAAATACTGTGTGGCTCTACCACCTGGCCATCTGCTGTCTGCATCAGTAAACTTTTACTGCCATGCAAAATGCCCGGTTTTCCTAATTGTGTTGTGGCTGCACTCATACCGCTGTTGATACCACAACCTGCTGCTTCCACCGCCACTAAATTAACTGACTTATTATTTAGGAAATGATAAAATGCTCCGGCTGCATTGCTGCCACCACCAACACAGGCAATCACATGCGTTGGTAATTCATTGCCCGTTTTTTCCAGCAATTGTTTTTTTATTTCTTCGCTGATGATGCTTTGAAACCTTGCCACCATATCAGGATAAGGATGCGGCCCCACCACGCTGCCAATGATATAATGTGTATCAACAGGATTATTTATCCAGTCTCTTATCGCTTCATTCGTTGCATCTTTTAAAGTTTTGCTTCCACTGGTTGCAGGTATCACTGTTGCACCCAGCATTTTCATTCTTGCTACATTCGGCGCCTGCCGTTCAATATCTTTTTCGCCCATGTACACAATGCACTGCATCCCTTTTAATGCACACACGGTAGCAGTTGCCACACCATGCTGGCCTGCGCCTGTTTCTGCAATGATCCTTTTTTTACCCAGCCTTTGCGCCAGTAAAATTTGCCCAATGGTATTGTTGATCTTATGTGCACCGGTGTGACACAGATCTTCTCTCTTTAAATAAATATTGGTTTTGTATTTTTCACTCAGCCTTGCTGCAAAGAACAATGGTGTTGGCCTGCCCACATAATCTTTTAATAATTGCTCCAACTCTTCTTTGAAAGAAGGCTCATTCATTATTTTTAAATACTTCTCCTGCAGCTCTTTCACATTCGGGTACAACATTTCTGGAATGTATGCACCACCGAACTGCCGTAGTAACCCTGTTCGTTGACTGTGAAATTATTTTCTTTTGTAGCCATCATTTGTTTTTTATGGTCCCGAAAGCATTCGGGATTGTGTCACTCATGCTGACGTTTTAGTCAGCATCCTGACTGAAGCGTCAGGACTTCTACTGTTTGTTTTCTATTCATCTTTCCCACATTGTATATTAACGATGGGTTTCACCTATCCTTAATAATATTCAACCCCTCCGGGGTTGCCCATCGAAAATGTTTTACATATCACGGCGGGTTTCACCCGCCGCTACCAATATGTCGCCCCTATGGGGGCTAACTGCAAATTCAAAAAAGCTTTCAAATCTTTAAGAGTAAAATCTCAACTACGCAGCAAGGATCTAAACCATTGAACTCTTCCCAGTTCCCCCTTCAGGGGGCGGAGGGGGTATTATCAACTCCAAAAATTTCAAATCCAGCCATCTTCCAAACTTCCATCCCACCTGTTTAAAATGCGCCACTTCTTCAAAACCAAATTTTTTATGCAAGGCAATACTTATATCATTGTCTGCATCAATGCCGGCAACAATGGCATGAATGCCTAATTGCTTTGCTGCATCAATCAATGGCGGCAATAATAATTTAGCAACACCTTTACCACGGCTGTCCGCAGCAACATATACAGAGTTTTCTACTGTTTTACTATAACCCGGCCAGGGGCGAAAAGAACCAAATGTGCTAAAGCCTAAAATCTTTTCATCTTCCACAGCAACAAATATTGGAAAGCCCTGCTGTTGCCTTTGTTCAAACCATTCGTTACGCATTTGCAAAGTATGTGGTTCGTAATGCCACACTGCAGTTGTGTTTGCAATGATATCATTGTAAATTTCCAGCATGGCTGGCAGGTCTTCTTCTATTGCAGTTCTAATTAACATTGTTTACTTGTTCAATAAAAATATTCTGTACAAGTCCCGACGTTTCAGTCGGGATCCCGATTTTACATCGGGAAGATGCGACGCCAATGAAGATGATGAGTGATTTAAAGTTTGGCTCAAAAAAACTACTACTTCAATTCCTGTTTCAACTTCAATATTAATCCCATGTCTTTTACACCTGGTTCTTTTTCAAACTGGCTATTGATATTGATACCATAAAAATCAGGGTGTTTTATTTTTTTTATTGCTGCCGCATCTTCCACACTGATAACACCACTTATGAAAAAATGGCTTTTCAATTTTTGCTTTGGCAATTATTTTCCAGTCAAACTTTTTAGCCGTGTTTTCAAATAAATAATAGTCGCACACTTCATCATAGTCGGCCACCATTTCATCTATATCCACTTTGCCATCGCCAAGCTGGAATGTTTTTATCACTTCCACTTCTTCAGAAAGGTCAGCACACACTTCTGTGTTTTCATTGCCATTCAACTGGATCACATCCAGGCCATAATCATCAATGGCATCCAGCATGTCGATCATTTCAGCATCCTTAAAAATGCCGGTCTTCTTAATGTCAAAATCAGATTCTTTCAATTCATCTGCAGCAATCTTATCAGCAAGAAAACGCTCTGAGTCGGGTTGAAAATCCAGTCCTGCAAAATCAATGTTCAATCCATCTAACTGCTGCAGTTGTTTTAATTGGGTAATACCACAAACTTTAATATTCATAATTGTTTTTTATTGTAACGACTGTATAAATGTTTTTACTTTTTCTAAATCTTTATGCCCCGGACTTGTTTCAAATTTACTGTTGATGTCAACCGCAAACAATGCTTTTGCTTCCGGTTGTGCTGCAAATTCTTTCAACTTTTCAGCATCGGCAGGTTCAATACCGCCACTTAAAAAATACGGTTTGCCCACCTGTACATTTTTTAATTTATCCCAATTGAATTTTTTTCCGGTGCCGCCATAACCTGCGCCTTCGGTATCAAACAAAAACATATCGCACACATCCATATACTCCTGTATGCGCCAGCCAATATTATCTGTTTCACTCACCCGGAATGCTTTTACCACAGAAATATAATCGGCAATTTTTTCACAATAGCGTGGGCTTTCATCACCATGCAACTGCACCATGTGCAGCCTGCATTCATCCACCATGTGCAGCACTTCTTCGATAGTGGCATTTACAAACACACCCACTTTATTTACATTATTCTCTTTTTTTATCTGGCTGGTGGTCATGTGGCGCAAGGCATACCTCGGCGATTTAGGATAATAGATCAATCCGCCAAAAGTGGCACCTACCTCATTCAGTTTTTTCAATTGTTCTTCATCGGTAATACCGCAAACTTTTACTCTCATGTAGTACTTTTGCTTTTAATTGTTTTACAAAGTCAGCAAAAGCAATCGTTGGGTCAGGTTGTTTCATAAAGTTTTCTCCAATTAAAAAACCTTTGAAGCCTGCGTTGCGGAAGGTACAAATTGTTTCCACATCATTGATACCACTTTCTGCAATTTTTATTTTATCGGCAGGTATTTTTTTACTCAGTTCAATAGAGCGGTTGATGTCAACCGTAAAAGTTTTTAAGTCCCGGTTGTTTACACCTACTATTTCTGTTTCATCACAAATATGCTGCAATTCTTCTTCGTTGTGTATTTCAAGCAATACTTCCAGTGCCAAGGCTTTTTGCATACAACGCCAGTTCTTTTACTCTTTCAGGAGAAAGGCAGGCTGCAATCAATAAAATTACATCTGCCCCTATTGCTCTTGCTTCCAGTATTTGGTATTCATCAATGATAAAATCTTTCCGCAGAATGGGAATATTATTGATTCTTGCTTTTTGCAGATCAGCATTGGTACCGCCAAAAAAATGTTCATCAGTTAAAACAGATAAACAGCTTGCACCATTTTCTGTATAGGCTTTTGTTACTTCCACCACATCAGCCTTATCATTGATAATTCCTTTGGATGGCGATTGTCTTTTAAATTCTGCAATGATGCCTGTTTTGGTTTCATCTAGTAAAAATTGCTTTAATGAAAATGTTTGACGGCTGAAGCCGGGCATTTGCATCAATGCCGCTTCAGATTGCTTTTGTTTTGCAAGAGCAACTTCTGTTTTTTTATGTTCAATTATTTTATCTAAAATATTCATACCTGCTATTACTTTCTATCGAAAATTAATAATCATTAATTAACAATTCACTCAAGCTATTAGCTTTTGAAACGCTTCAAATGCCTTTCCACTTTCCAAACTTTCCACTGCCATCTGGTAACACTCTTCATAGCTTTTGTATTTACCAATACATTGCAAAGCCATGGCAGAATTAGCCAGCACCACCGCATTTTGTGCAAATGTGCCATTACCTTTTAAAATATTCAAAAAATCTTTGCCAGCTTCTTCCACAGTATTGCCACCATGAATATCAATTGCACTCACCGTTCTTTTTCCCAATGTTTCAGCAGATCATAATCTGTTCACCTTTATTGGTGATCACTTTTGTATCGCCTGTTAAAGAAATTTCATCGTAACCATCCAGGCTGTGAATGATGGTAAAATTTTTATCTGTTTGCTGCAGCAGATAATTATAAATCCTTGCCATCTCTAAATTATATACACCAACCAATTGGTGCTTTGGAAATGCAGGATTCACCATTGGCCCAAGCATATTAAAGAAAGTACGTACGCCTAAATTTTTTCTTATCGGCCCCACCACTTTTAATGCAGGATGAAACATGGGCGCATGTAAAAAACAAATACCTGCTGTTTCAATTTCTCTCTTCAATTCATCATTGCTGTTTTTAAATTTATAACCCAGTTGCTCCATCACATTGCTGCTGCCGCTGATGGAAGATGCTCCATAGTTACCATGCTTGGCAACTTTATTTCCTGTTCCTGCCACAATAAAACAACTGAGTGTGGAAATATTAAAAGTATTTTTTCCATCACCACCTGTACCAACAATATCTGTCAGTTCATGTCCATTCAAATCAACCGGCACACACAATTCCAGCAATGCATCTCTGAAACCCTGCAATTCTTCAATGGTAATGCTACGCATTAAATACACCGTGATGAAGGATGCAATCTCACTTTCATTGTAGATGCCTTTGGAAATATTAAGCAATACTTCCTTTGCCTGTTCGGAGGAAAGTGTTTTGTGTTCAAATAGAAAGTTTAATATTTTTTTCATTCCACTTGTTTCGCCCCAAACCCCTAAAGGGGCTTCAGAGTATTAGTTTAAAAAGTTTTTTCTTTATTCAAAAGTTTAGTGTTTATAATTTAAAAGTGCCAAAGTCCCCTTTAGGGGATTTAGGGGCATCACTTACTTAACCAGTTTCTCATCATCTTCTCTCCATCCTGGCGTCAACACACTCTCCGGGTGAAACTGCACTCCCTGCACATCATACTTTTTATGCTGCATCGCCATGATATATCCATTTTCATCTTCTGCAGTTATTTCCAATTCATCAGAAGGGAAATTTTCTTTGGATACGATCCAGCTATGATACCGTCCTACTTCAACCGTATCGCCTAAGCCATTTAAGATTTGTGATTGCAGGATTTATGATTTTTATTGGTGTTGCCACTCCATGATATACTTTATCAAGGTTAGTAAGTTTACCACCAAACGCCTCTCCTATTGCCTGGTGGCCCAAACAAACACCGAGTATAGATTTTGTAGCAGCATATTCTTTTATCAAATGCCAATAATAAACCAGCTTCTGAAGGAATGCCCGGGCCGGGAGATAAAATTATTTTATCATACTCCTTTACCTTTTCCAAAGCAATTTCATCATTCCGATACACATCCACTTTTTCATCAATTATCTTCTCCACCAAATGAACAAGATTGTAAGTAAAGGAATCGTAATTATCAAAAACCAATATGCGCCCCAAACCCCTGAAGGGGCTTTGCAAGTCTCTACTGTTTTTCTGCATCATTAAATATTTATTCTAAGTAAATAAAAGTTCTATAAAGTATTTTAATCCAAAAGCCCCTTTAGGGGTTTGGGGCATCAGATATTTTGAGCCAGTACGATGGCCTGTTTCAATGCATTTAATTTATTATTCACTTCCTGCAATTCACTCTCAGGCTTACTGGCAGATACAATGCCTGCACCAGCCTGGCAGATCAAGGTATTATTCTTTGCTAAAAATGTTCTTATCATAATGGCATGGTTGCAGCTTCCATCAAAACCAATGCTGCCAATAGCACCACCATAATAACTTCTGCCGGTTGATTCATATTCATCTATCAACTGCATGGCTTTAAATTTTGGTGCACCACTTAATGTACCTGCAGGAAAACTTACTGCCAGCATTTTAAATGGATTGCTTCCTGCCGGCTACTTTTCCTTTTACCTCACTCACCAAATGAATGACATGAGAGTAATAATTTACTTTTTTAAACTCACTCACTTCCACATGGCTGCACATACGGCTCAGATCATTTCTTGCCAGGTCAACCAGCATCACATGTTCTGCATTTTCCTTTTCATCTTTTTCTAATTCTATAGCCAGTTGTTTATCTGTTTCATCATTGCCGGTTCTTTTAAAAGTACCGGCAATGGGATGAACAATGGCCACACCATTATTTACTATCAACTGGCTTTCGGGTGAAGAACCCATTAATTTATAATCTCCATAATCAAAATAAAATAAATAAGGGCTTGGATTGATACTTCTCAATGCCCTGTACACATTAAATTCATCCCCGGTAAATGATTGCTGAAACCTCCTGCTTAATACAATCTGGAAAACATCTCCCCTGTTGCAACTGGCAATTCCTTTCTTTACCATTTCCATGTATTCTTCATTGGTAAGATTGGATGTTTCTTCTCCTGCAACATCTAAATGGAAATGTGGAACATCCCTGCTTTTTATCAGGCTCTCCACCACCGTTAGTTCACTTTCTATTCCTTCAATTCTATTTTCACAGATGTACAGTTCATCTTTAAAATGATTGATGATGATCACGTATTGGTAAAGACGGTAGCGCATTAGAGGAATTGACGTTTCTCGTTTCTCGTCATGCGTTTCTCGTTTCTCGTTTGTTGAGAGTTTAATGGTATCAAAGAATTGAACTGCATCATATGTGGTATATCCATACAAGCCTTGTGCAATATTTATTGGTTTTTCCACTGGTGCTGCTTCAAAGCGCTGCATAAAACTCCATAACTGTCCAGGAACTTCAGACGCATTTTTAATCGCAATTTTTTCAGGTACCTGGCCAGGTAATTTAAATTCAATACCTCCTTTGTTCTTATTTCAATTCCTGCAATGGCATTGATGCCGATAATAGAATAACTGTTTTCACCAGCATGAGAATCTGCACTTTCCAGCAATATGGTATCTCTAAAACGGTCTCGTAAGGCGTAGATAAATACCCACAGGAGTATATACATCCGCCAGTAATTTTTTGCAGTGGTTTGTATCTGTATTTTTTTCATTGTAATCCTCTTCAACTTTAAAACTCCAATAATCATATCAATCATAACATCATATCAATCCCTATTAAAAAAGCCCCGGCAACTATGCCGGGGCTCCAATATTATAAACAATATAAACAGCATAACGGCACTATCAGTAAACTGACTGCCACCACCAACTGTTTGTATTTGTAATTGCTATTTTCATTTGTGATTACAAATATGGGGAAGAAATCATTATTAAAAAAACTTTTTTCTACATTGTACAAAATTTAAGCATGAACATACTTCAACAACAAAATGAAACAAAGGGCAGTTTTTACGTGGAAGAAAACGGCAAAACAGTTGCTGAGATGACATACAGCGTTGTGAACCCTTCATTAATAATAATTGACCATACGGAAGTGGATGAGAGTTTAAAAGGGAAAGGTGCCGGGTTAAAGCTATTGAATAAACTCGTGGAATATGCCAGGGCAAACACTATTAAGATCATTCCGCTCTGTCCTTTTGCTAAATCCATGTTTGATAAAAAGCACGAAGAGTTTAAGGATGTGTTGAGGCAATAAACAATTGGAAATATGCAATTAGCAATAGACAATTAATAGCAAATAACTAGTAACAAATAACTACAAAATGAAAATTATAGTTTTTGGCGCAACAGGTATGGTGGGCAAAGAAATTGTAAAGCAAGCTTTATACAATGGCAATACGGTAAAAGCTTTTGGGAGAAATGTTTTTACAGAAGGGTTACCAGACAATGACAAACTTGAGTTGGTACAGGGGGCTTTGTTTGATGAAGGTGAAGTGTATAAAGCAATAAAAGGATGCGATGCAGTTGTATCTGCCATTGGTGGCGCTTATGATGGCACAGACAAAACAAGAAGCCTTGGCATGAAAAATATTGTGAAGCAAATGGAAAAAGCTGGTGTAAAAAGAATTGTTGCCCTTGGTGGCATGGGAGTATTGGATACTGACAATGGGAAACTAATGATGGAAGAGGAAGATTTTCCAGCGAAGGATTTTGCAGTATCACAGGAACATAAAAAAGCATTTGATTTTTTACAAACCAGTAAGCTTGACTGGACATTTGTTTGCCCTGCCAATGATTGAGGAAGCAGCGCCAACCGGCGTTTTTGCAACAGCTGTGAATCAATTGCCACAACCCAATCATTTCAAAATTGGTTCCGGCGACCTGGCTTTGTTTATGCTGAAAGAATTGGAGGGAAATCAATTCGTAAAGCAGAAAATTGGTATTTCCAGCTAAATATTAACAGATTGAAAACATCTGCAGCACAGCATGGCATATTATTTTCAATCAAAAGAAAAAAATATTGATGAAGTATTTGTTACTCCTCTTTTTTACCGCCACCAGCTTTTTTGTCAAGGCACAAAAGATTGACAGCATCTATGTAAACCTTTACACGGATAGTTTAAAGAGAGGCACTTACAATTATATTAATGTTGATGGACTTTTATCAAACGGCAAATATTTACCACTTGACAGTTCTCACATCAGTTTCACTGCATCAGCAGGAAAATTTTCCGGCAACAGCCTTTGGGTAGAGCATGGTTTTACAGCAGAGAAAATTACCATCAGTGTTGTACTCAAAACAAATCCTGCTCTGCACAAAGAGTTTGATATGTACATCAAAGCAAAAACCTGACGGGCCGTTAAAAACAGAAGAAGAAATAATACAGGAGTTAAAGAAAAAGAAGAAGTCATAAAAGAAAAGCCCCGTACCATTACCGGGGCTTTTCTTTTAGATATATTTTTACTTATGCAAACTTCTTAGCATCTTCTAAAAACTTAGCCAGCCCAATATCAGTCAACGGATGTTTTAGTAATCCCATAATTGGCTCTAATGGACAAGTACAAACATCAGCGCCTGCTTCTGCACATTTAATAATATGATTTGGATTGCGGATTGAAGCAGCAAGAATTTGTGTTTTATATCCCTGTACAGAAAATATCTGGCGAAGCTGGTGGATGAGTTCCATTCCATCCCAACCGCTGTCATCAATTCTTCCAATGAAAGGAGAAACATAAGTAGCACCGGCTTTTGCAGCCAGTATCGCCTGCCCTGCTGAAAATATCAACGTACAGTTTGTTTTAATGCCATTGTCGGTAAACCACTTTAATGCTTTAATGCCATCTTTTATCATCGGCACTTTTACCACAATGTTTGGATGAATAGCTGCCAGTACTTTTCCTTCAGCAACAATACCATCAAAGTCAGTTGAGATCACTTCTGCACTAATATCGCCATCCACCATTTCGCAAATAGCTTTGTAATGCGCCATTACCGCTTCGCTTCCTTTAATACCTTCTTTCGCCATTAAGGATGGATTGGTGGTAACACCATCCAGGATCCCTAAATCGTTCGCTTCTTTTATCTGTGCCAGGTTGGCTGTATCGATGAAAAATTTCATGAGTATTTAATATTTAATAATTAAGATTGAATATTTAAGATTGGGCTTTCAATTTGTTTTGTGATGTTTTTCTTGATGCAGCAAGAATACTTGCAAGTTCTTTGGCTTCCTGTACAATAGCAATCATCTTTTTCTCTCCTATCAGCTTAAGATCAACTATTGCCTCGAGCCAGAATAACGATTCGTCACTTTCCTCAAAAGCGATACTTAATTTAGAAACAAAGGCTTTATCACTAATTGCTTTGCAGGAAGCCCCGTAATTTGCTGCGGCGGAAAATGAAGAGCGTAAAACCTGGTCTTCAATTACCCTTGCAATCTTTTTTTTAGGAAGTGCTTCGCAAACTGTTACAACTCTGTAAGCAAAATGCTTTAGCCTGTTCTGAAGTTCTGCTGAAGTCATAAAATATTACATATTACATCTTAAATATTAAATATTTCTTCTGCAATATTAAATAAAAAACCGGCAAGTTACTTACATCGCACCGCTCAACCATCTACCCTTGCTACCTTCCGGTCCTGGGGGAGTTCAACAGGAGCTGGTCGTATAAGACTTGCCGGGGCGCAAATATACAGGCGATAAATTAAAAGATGAAAATTTATAAAATAGTTGAAGACAAACGCAATTTCAAAAGGCCATAAAATAAAAAATCATCTTCCCACCCTCCTGTTATGTGCAAGATAGCCCCGGGAACTGCCAATACTTTCTCTACTGGCATAAAATAGCAAGTTGCGGCAAAAAACTATTTCTATCACTTTGAGTTTTATACAAATAAAAAAACAGGAGGTATCTCCTGTTTTTTTATCTATGGTATAGATGAGCCTATTGTACTGTAAGAGTACCCGGCACCACCAGGTTTTTCCCCGTCATAACGGTAAGTG
Source organism: uncultured Chitinophagaceae bacterium (assembly GCA_963814445.1). GTDB lineage: Bacteria > Bacteroidota > Bacteroidia > Chitinophagales > Chitinophagaceae > Ferruginibacter. Next base: position 39,859 of record CAWFCU010000019.1, on the reverse strand, counting down.
TTGCCCCGGCAGAAATTGTTTGCGATACGTTTAATGTACATGCTCCTCCTGCTGCATGATCGATCACTATAGCAGCACCAGCTGGTAACGTGTCTGGTGGAATAGTATTATTGCTCCAGTTGCCTGCTACATTCCAGTTGCCATTACCGGTAAAAGTATAAGTGGTGGCCAAAGGTGTTGACACAATACTACAGGCTGTAGCACTGGCACCATTTATATTAAGCCCCCAACCGGTGAGTGAACCACCATCATCATCTGCATTGTCGGTAATTATTAGCGTCCATGTACCGGCGCTGTTAAGCCCATTAAATACAGAAAGGGTTTGTGCAGGTATTATTATACTTCCGCCTGTAGGTGGGCAGGGAATTGTAGAAGTAGCTGCCTGATCATCAAAATTAATATTGAAATTTGCTACTGGATTATTGGGTGAACATACCCTGCTCATCAGTGTTCTTGTAACGTTATTTGGCCCTCTTACAGAAATAACAAGATCATTTACAAAAGAATGGCTACCAACAAGCCCGGTTACGTTAAGGTCAGTAATGGTAACGCCACTTGCTGCAGGAATGGTAATAGTGGATGTAACAGTAGGTGTGCCAGTTGAAGAAATAGTTTTTGGCACATCTGCACTTATTCGACAGGTACTGATACCCGTTTTAAACCTGATAGCAGTACCAGGTGTTCCCACGGCACCACAGCTATTGTTTGATGTAACCCTCCAGTAATAAGTGCTGTTTTCATCTAAAGCTGTAACAAGGCTGTGAGGCAGTGTGGTAATATTACTAACAGATTGGGCAATAGTTGAAAAGTCAGCTACCGTAGAAATTTCAAGTGTATATGAGGAAACACCTACAACAGTAGACCAGTTGAAAGAAGGCTGTGCAGCCACACCCACCGCTTCAGCCGCCGGGCTTGTAAGTGTTGCAGGTGCAGTGGGTGCACCTGGTATTACAAATTGTATATTCCTTGTTTTAGTGATAGCCCCTGCGGTACCTGAAACAGTTACTGTATAAGTACCAGGTGCAAGGGTATTGGCATTATTGAGTGTAACGGTTGTATTGTTACCTGGCGTAACAGTGGAAGGTATAAAACTTACACTGGTACCAGCAGGGAAGGATGTTGCCGATAGTGCAATTCCTGTATTGAAAGAGGCCAGTGACGCCGTCTTTAACGTAACTCCTTCAAATGCACTGCAAACCTGCAGCGGTGCCGGGTTATTAAATGCGAAAGTAGCAGTTGGAGAATTTAATATCCTGAAATTATTATTAGAAATATCATAGAATACATTCCCAACAGCCATTACTCTTATACGGCATGTGGTACTAAGAGTGGCAGGCACCTGTATTTCTTCACTGCCGTCATTAGGCGTACTTGCCGCTAATGTAACAGGATAAGTATTGCCGCCATCGGTTGATAACTGAATGGTAACATTTGTACAGTTTATTGGTGCCGAAGCCGTACTCATGGGATTCCATGTTACGGTTTGAAAATCGTTGGCATAAAGGGTAATGCTTGAGGCTGTAGGATAAGTTACCCGGAATGAGTCTGTAGTTACTGTAATAGTAGTTTCATCAAAACAAAGCCCTCCACCACCGGCACGGTTATCCCGTACGGAAAGCCTGAACTTCATATTACGGGCATAATTTGGTAATCTTTCTCCCAATGTGGTAGCATTGCCATTTACATCAGAAAGTTTAGGGAAATATCTTACACCTGTTGTTTGCGGTGCAAATGACCTGAATAAAGGAGCATTACCAGACGGTGAAGTGGAGGAACCGGTTGGCCCGCCTACATCTACCTGTTCCCAATCGTAAGTAAGTGCATCAGCATTACCATCGGTTGCGCTGCCTGTTAATATAAATGGTGTTGATCTTGGAATTGTATAATCAGAACCAGCGTTTACAACAGGCACAGAATTACCGGTGGCAGTTGCCACGTCGCAGGAACTGGCGTTACCACTGCTTATATTGGGTGATATTTTATCAAAGCTTACCGGATGAAAATAAGGTATGCTATGCATATCCAGGTTATCGTTATTACAAACACCTGCATAACCCATTATTGTTACACCACTTCCCGGTTCTCCATTTTGATCAGATGCTGTACTGCCGCAGGAATTGGCATTATTAAATGAATGGTTTGCACCAAACTGGTGCCCAAGTTCGTGGGCTACAAAATCCACATCATAAGAATCACCTACGGGATTTTCAATACCCGTTACGCCACTTGCTTTATTGCCTGGTATACACACTACCCCAAGGCCTGCCAAACCTGCTGTTCCGGTACTGAAAGTATGCCCAATATCATAATTGGCGTTTCCAATACGGGCATCAATCTGGCTTTGGCTTTCATCAATTAAAGTACCGGCATTATCATTACCGGTAAAAGGGTCTGCCGCATCAGTAGTAAAAATTATAGCGGTATCATTGGCTATCAACAACAGTCTTATGGAAGCCTCTGTTTCATAAATTCCATCAAGCCTGTTTACACTTGTTACAATTTTTGCCAATACCTGCGCTTTAGTGGCACCCACGCCTACCACTGCTTCTGCATATTGATAAGTGCAGGCTACGGCCAGGCGATAAGTACGCAATTGCGTACCTACACAGGGGCCAGCTAAAATATCACCAGGTGTTCCTGCATTGATACCAGCAAGGTTTTCAATGGGTGGCAATTCCTGGAATTTATTTTGCTTTTTATGATCCGTTTTATAATAAGAGATATAATTAGTTATCGTTTTTTTGTCGTAAGGGTCAACCAGGATGGTGCCTGTTACAGATGAAAGTATCATGGCATGAAAACCAAACTCAGTCCAGTCTAATTTAATAGTGGCTGTCCGGTCATCAATCCCCTGCCCTGTAAATGCTTTTAATTCAGGATAACCTGCCGGCAACTCCTTTTCCATTATGGGGCTTTGCCACACATGAAACCTTGCCACGGAGCCATCCGGCATTGGAAGGGCCAATATAGGTGTGGTATTTCTGTCGGTAATATCTTTTTCCCAGGGGAGATTACGCAGAAAAGGCAGCATTGATGCTGTATCCAACCGAAGTGTGCGGTATTTTTCCGGGATAATTACTCTTTTTTGATCCGCTTTTTTAACAGCTGTTTTCAGCTATATCATTAAAAAAAGGCTGTTGTGCATTTGCAGTAGAAAAACCAAGGGCAGCAATCAAAAAGCATAAAAACTTCATAGAAAATAACTTCATAAATGTGATTTAGAAAATCGGGCGGTAAATGTACTGAAAAGATTGCTACCACCCGTTTACAACGATGGCGTATTAAGCAATAATCATGCAATAATTAAACAGCAATGCCTGATAAATAGTCATTAACATCTTTGGCTTTGCTGAATATCATAAAATGAGTGCCGCCCTTTACCACACAATCCGGCTTTACTTTTTTTACCGGAAATATCCTGTCTGCATCGCCATGTATATGGTAAAGATTGTGCTGGTTTCCAATCGTTTTTCCAATTCAGGATGGCATTTACAGCCCATTCAAGATAATCCTGCTGTACATTTTCCCGGTAACGGCGGACTATTTCCTTTTCCTTATCTCCCTTTGCCCCAATAAAAAAATCCTGCACCGGTTGCAGCAATTTCATGTGGGCATCCAGGGGAACAATCCTGTTCAGTTTCAGTTTGCCGGCTGCTTTCATCCATAGCGGCATTTGCCGGTGAGAAGGGAATGCTTGAAATGAGTATCACTTTATCTACTGCTATCTGTTTAGCAATTTCAATACACATAATACCGCCAAAAGAAAGCCCCATTAAAACAGGATTGGGTTCATTTATCTGTGCAGCCATTCGTTTTGCATAGGCAGCCATTGGTTCATTTTTTTGGGGTGTGAGCCAGTACAGGTGCTCCAGTTGATAACCGGGTACCTGAATTTTTGCAAATGCTTTTTCATCTGCTCCCAGGCCACTTATGCAATAAATGATTTTTATGATGATTGAATTTTGATTGATATGATTTGTTATGATTACTATGCAGGTTGTCTATTTGCATATTGCACTTTTGCCTATTGATCTTTACTTTGGCATTACATAAGTACTCACATCTTCCTTAGTAATGTTTTTACCAGACAAGATGATAAGCCTTTCCACTACGTTTCTCAATTCACGGATATTACCCGTCCAGTTATAATTGGTGAGCAGGTCCATAGCATCTTTATCAATATTCTTTTTAGGCTGGCCATATTCTGCGGCAATCCTGTCTAAGTAAAATTCCACCAGGTCCGGTACATCCTCTCTTCTTTCATTTAATGATGGCACATGAATGATGATCACACCAAGCCTGTGGTATAGATCAAGGCGGAAGTTTTTTTCCTCCACTTCTTTCAGCAAATCTTTATTTGTTGCTGCCACCACTCTTACATCCACATTAATATCTTTATCAGCACCCACCCTTGTTATCTTTCCTTCCTGCAAAGCCCTTAGCACTTTTGCCTGTGCACCAAGGCTCATATCACCAATTTCATCTAAAAACAAAGTACCGCCATTGGCCTGTTCAAATTTTCCGATGCGTTGTTTTATAGCAGAAGTAAAAGAACCTTTTTCATGCCCAAACAATTCGCTTTCTATCAACTCACCGGGAATGGCAGCACAGTTCACTTCCACCATTGGCCCACTGTTGCGGTTGCTTTTTTCATGTATCCATCTTGCCACCAATTCCTTACCTACACCATTTTCGCCGGTTATTAAAACCCTTGCATCTGTTGGCGCTACTTTTTCAATTGTGTCTTTTATTTTTTTTATTGCAGGGCTGTTACCCACCATTTCCTGCACACGGCTTACTTTTCTTTTCAGCACTTTGGTTTCGGTAACCAATGTTTGTTTCTCCATTGCATTCCGCAAGGTGATAAGCAAACGGTTGAGGTCTGGTGGTTTGCTGATATAATCAAAAGCGCCTTTCTTCACCGCTTCCACAGCAGTTTCAATATTACCGTGGCCGCTGATTACGATAATAGGCACATCACTGTTAACCTCTCTTGCTTTTTCTAAAAATTCGATGCCATCCATCTTTGGCATTTTAACATCACAAAGCACTACATCATAACTGTTGGATGAATATTTTTTCAGCCCCTCTTCCCCATCAGCAGCTTCATCAATTTTATATCCTTCGTAACTCAATATTTCACCCAAGTGTTTTACGGATCGCCTTTTCGTCATCAATAATTAAAATACTCGCCATAGGTTTTTTAACAATGTTTTTTATGGAGATGCTGCAACATTGCATTACATCCCTTCAGCACCAAAAGTAATGATTTATGTACTCTAAAACCTTATTGCCAATCCTTTCCATTGTAGTTATTTCCTGTAATGCAAATGTGCCTGCAAATAATGCAGATACAGGCAGCAGAAAAAAAGCGGTTACTGCAGAAAATTACAATCCATATACGATAATTGCATCTATCCCGTTGCCGATCGGATTTAAACGAACTAATATATGACAGCAATTCGTTTGCTTCATGGCTGGGTAATATACCGTTAAAAAAAAATAAAACTGTTTATCTCTTTAATGGAGATAAAAAAGAAAACCAGGCATGCACAATTTGCTGTGCTGGATATTTCAATTGGAGATAAAGACCTGCAGCAATGTGCTGATGCAGTAATGCGGTTAAGGGCAGAATATTTATTTGCATACAAAACAATTTTCAAACATTTCATTTACAGATAATGAAAATACCACCTACCAGTTTTCACCACCTTATACCAAAGAACATTTGCATTCTTATTTGCAAACAGTTTTTGGAATGTGCGGTTCTGCATCTTTGTCAAAACAATTACATAAAAAAAGCATCAATGATATTGTACCCGGTGATGTATTTATCCGTGGTGGTTTTCCCGGTCATGCAGAAATTGTAATGGATGTGGCAATGAATGACAGCACAGGCAAAAAAATTTTATGCTGGCACAGAGCTATATGCCTGCACAGGATATTCATATTTTTGTAAACCCTCTCGATAAAAATTTATCCCCGTGGTACGAAATTGAAGACGATATCATTAGCCCGGAATATGCGTTTACAAAAGACGAATTGAAAACCTGGTAAACAAATTTGCTAATACTGCTAATGTGCTAATATGCTAATGCTGAAGGGCAGCGGTCACTGTTAACTAATAACGATTAACCATTAACACCTCACACAACATTCTCCTCGTGCTTTTTATCCTTTATTTTCAGATCGGGAAAAACAGAAGAAATCAACATGATGAGGGTGCAAATCATTATAAAAAAATGCCGGCTTTTTTTTCAGGGCAATAAGCATTATAACAGGAAGTAAATAAGATATAACTTTTAATAGCATAGCCCACACCCAATGCACATACAAATAGATTGGTACGCTTTGCCCACACTTTTGGGATAGTACATAAAAGCAAAAGCAACAACAGCTATAAGTGTTAAAAATTTACCCGGCTTGCCATAATTGTTTTCGATGAGAATAAAACCCGGTAAAAGTTTCTTTTAGGTCGGCATAGATAAGCCCAGGGCATAAAGCAGGCAACCACCAGCATAATGCAGGCAAGTAAACCGGTGCGTTGTAAATATTTTGGAAACATATTTTTAAAAAATAACCCTCTCCGTAAAGAGAGGGAATTTGAGAGGTTCCGAGCAGATTCGAACTGCTGTACGAGCTTTTGCAGAGCTCTGCCTAGCCACTCGGCCACAGAACCGTCTGTGTTTTCAATTACTAATACGTAATAATTGAGGCTTTATTTTAATGCAGCGCAAAAATAAGGGAATTTTTATTTAAGAAATGCGAAATTCGGTCTTGCAAAATCTTTTACACTGAAACCTAATTATACAGAAACCAGATATGAAAGTAGCATTTCACAAATACCAGGGTACCGGCAATGATTTTATTATCATTGATAATTATCATAGCGAACCCATTCAGTTAGACATCAAACAAATAAAAAAACTCTGCAACCGCCATTTTGGTATTGGTGCCGATGGCTTAATGTTTTTGAACAAAAAAGAAGGCTATGATTTTGAAATGCTGTATTATAATGCTGACGGAAACGAAAGCAGCATGTGTGGTAATGGTGGCAGCTGCCTTGTAAAATTTGCACATGAAGTGGGCATACATAAAAGCACCTATCATTTTATTGCAATTGATGGCGAGCATGAAGCAGAAATAGACGCTGATGGAATTGTAAGCCTGAAAATGAAAGATGTAAATAAAGTAAAATACCATGCAGGTTATTCCATACTCAATACAGGTTCGCCGCATTTTGTAAAATTTGCCCCGGATGTTGAAAATATTGATGTGGTGGAATCCGGCAGGGGTATCAGCTACAGTGATGATTTTGAAAAAGAAGGCATCAATGTAAATTTTGTTGAAACCATTAGTGAAGATAAAATTTTTGTACGCACTTATGAACGTGGTGTGGAAGATGAAACGCTTAGTTGCGGCACGGGTGTTACAGCAGCAGCATTATTAAGTGCACACAATGAAAATGGTTTTAATACAGTAAATGTAAAAACACCCGGCGGCAGTTTGAGTGTGGAGTTTGATAAAGTGGATGATGAAAATTTTAATGATATATGGCTTTGTGGGCCTGCTGTATTTGTGTTTAAAGGAGAGGTGGAGATTGGATAGTGGGAAGTAGTAAATGGTAAGTGGGTAAAACAGCCAGTTGCAGTTATTCTTTCCGTTTAATATCTATAGTCTTTCCTCATGCAATACCTAAGCAAAGAACAAATAATAACCGCTGCTGAAAAAATGTTCGCTGCATTTTCAAACGCCTGTGAAACAGTGGATGAAAATATATTCTTTACAAAGCCTGCAGCAGATAAATGGTCGGTGGCAGAAAATGTGCAGCATCTAATTGTCTCAACAAACACCACTACGCTGGCTTATACTTTACCTGCATTTATTGTAAGATGGGTTGGTGGCATACCCAACAGGGACAGTCAGAAGTTATGAAGCACTGGTAGATAGGTACAAAGAAAAATTAGCGGCAGGCGGAAAAGCATGGGCAGGTTTGTACCAAAGCCAATGGAAATAAAATATGGCAAACAAAAACTGCTGGCAGAACTGGAATAAAGCAACAATAAAATTTATTGCTGCATTAAAAAATAAAACAGGCGAAAGTAAACTAGACGATTACCTTGCAAGGCACCCACTATTGGGAAGAATAACCTTGAGGGAACTTTGCTATTTCACCATTTATCATACAGAACATCATTTGAATATTATAAACAAATCGCCAGCCCTAAACTTTCTACCCGAAAGCTTTCGGACTAAACCTTCTAAACTCTAATGATACAATATTTTAAAAACGTAGAACACAAAACCATCGCCATTGACAAAGCAGAATCTGGTGCCTGGGTAAATGTGTTGCCGCCATTAAAACAGGAAGAGTTTTCTGAATTAAGCGAAACACTTGAAATACCTATTGATTTTTTAAAAGACTCACTGGATATTGATGAAAGCAGCCGTTATGAAATTGAAGACAATGTAAAACTCATTGTAATAAAAACGCCTACAGAAAATAATTCGTTTAATGAAAGCGATGCTTACTATATCACCATACCTATCTGTATCATTCTTAACCCATACACAAATTGTAACGGTTAATTCATTTGAAAATGAAGCCATCAAAAAATTCCTGAATACTTTTCAAAACCGCAGCCCGGATAAAAAGAATATGATGGTGCTGAAGATATTTGAAAAGATAGTAACCAACTTCCAGGATTTTTTGAAAGAGATAAACCAGCGGAGAAATTTACTGGAACAAAAACTATATGACAGTAACAGGAATGTAGAATTACTTGAACTGATGAGGATACAAAAAAGCCTTGTGTATTTTGTAACAGCGCTACGGAGTAATGAACTGCTGATGATAAAAATGGCAAGAACAAATTTTTTACAACTGAACGAAGAAGAAAAAGAATTTTTAGAAGACCTGGTAGTAGAAACCAGCCAGGCACTTGAAATGGCCAATACTTATACCAACATACTCAGCAGCACCATGGATGCATTTGCCAGCATCATCAGCAACAATCTTAATACTGTGATGAAAAGGCTTACTTCCATCACCATTATCATTTCATTGCCTACACTTATCAGTAGTATTTATGGAATGAATGTGCCGATACCGGGAGCAAACTTCCCCATTCTTTTTATATTCCTGTTATCATTTCACTTGGGGTATCCATTGCTATTGGTTTGTATTTTATGAAGAAGAAATGGTTTTAGGGCAAATATGCTAATGTGCTAATGGAAAAGCATAATTCAATTACAAAAATTCATACAAATCATATCAATATTAATTCATATCATCATAAAAAAATCATAGTGATCTCAATAAGAGTTTACGGAATTTTAATAAATGATCAAAAGCAGGTGCTGGTGAGTGATGAATACATCCGTGGAAATTACTTTACCAAATTTCCCGGTGGTGGTTTAGAAATTGGTGAAGGAACAAGAGATTGTTTGAAAAGAGAATTTATTGAAGAGATGAATTTAAAAGTGGAAGTGGGTGATCATATTTACACTACAGATATTTACCAGCAAAGCGCTTTTAATAATGCACATCAAATATTATCTATTTATTATTTTGCAAAAGCACTGGAAGAAATAAAAGTGCCCTTACGAACAAAAGTTTTTGACTTTGATGAACAGCAACTAAAAATTTATGAAGAGAAAAAACAAATAGAAACTTTTCGTTTTATCAACTGGGATGATTTTTCTGCAGATGCAGTTACATTGCCGCTGGATAAAATAGCCGCCGGTATAGTAAAGCAACAGTCAATATTTGACGGGACCATTAACTACGAACATTTTTTTGACACAGCCAATCATTCTGGAAGATGAATGGGCAAGGCTGGAACCATTGGAAGAAAAACATTTTGAGTTACTGCTGCCTACTGCCATGTAAACAATGATATGGGAATTTACCATGGCAAAAATTTATTCAGCAGCAGATTTCAGGAAATATTTTGACACAGCACTTGAAGAAAGAAAACAGAACGCTCTTATCCCTTCGCCATTTTTGATAAAAAACAAAATGAATATGCTCGGCTGCACCCGTTTTGGAAATGTTGATTTTAAAAATAAAAAAATAGAAATTGGCTGGACATGGATAGACCAAAATTGCATGGCACAGGCTTCAATAAGCATTGCAAATTTTTATTGCTTAGTTTTTGCTTTGAAAAATTACAATTGATAAGAGTGGAATTAAAAACAAGCTCACTCAATCTCCGTTCACAAAAAGCCATGCTGAAAATTGGAGCTGTAAAAGAAGGCATATTCAGTAAAAATTTTATTAATGAAGATGGCAACGTAAGAGATTCTGTTTACTTCAGTTTTTTAAATGAGAATGGCCGGGTAAGTAAAACAAAATATTTTTAAAGAATTCGGATTGTAAGAAAAAAAAATCTATCAGCCATAAGCCGGATTCTGTCGTGGGCTATCATTTATCTGGTCCCGTTATTACTGACGAGATCTTGCTGCCTACCCTTCCCGTCTCCCGAAACTTACGGGATTGCAAACGGGCCGCTTGCTTTCAGGCACTAACGGATATACGTGGCATTACAGCACACAAGGTTTACCCATTGATACATTACCGTAAAAAACCGTGAGCTCTTACCTCACGTTTTCACCCTTACCCCAATGGTTAGTCAGGGCAGTTATTTTCTGTGGCACTTGCTGCTTCCCGACAAGTCGGAACCCGGCCGTTAGCCGGTGTGTTGCCCTGTGCTGTCCGGACTTTCCTCCCAGATGTTTCGTGAAGACACGAACCATGGCTGAGCGATAGCCAGGCTGATAGATGTGCAAATGTAGTTGTAATTTTTGTTGAATAATAGAACAAGGGCTTTATTGTTATATTGCAAGCCATTTCAATTCTTTGGCTCATGAAGAAATTTCTACTTACAGGATTAATAACATTAAGTATTCAACAAATTTTTGGGCAAATAACAAATATACAAGCTGGGTTATGGAGCGACTCTGCTATTTGGGTTAACTCTGCACCTCCATCGGCAAACGACAGCGTCCTTCTTAATTTTAATATTACCATTGGTGAAGATGCCGCCTGCAAATACTTAAATACGAATGGCCATGATTTGACAATCAACACGGGTGTTAATCTATTTATTGGAGGAAGTATTTTATCAAACCCGGCAGATACATTTTCATTGAAAAAATTTGTGGTGTTGGATACTACGCAAGTTTCTCCTAATGATACCTTATATATTTACAATTATACTTACGATAGTCTTAACCGGTGTATCCAAATTAAAGTGACAGATTATCAAAATAATAAAGTTGGCTATACATACAATTATTTTAACGGAACCGATAACTTAATCACTTCAAGAAAATTAATTAATCAAGTTTATTCTGATTCTGCATTTGAGTATTTTGTTTATTCGCCTGATGGAAAAGTGCTGTATGATTCTGTTATACTATTTCGAGGTTCTTCTGGCAGATCAGTATTTACTTACAATTATCAAACTATGAATGATACTGTTATATCTATTATCAACGCCAATAACCATCCGCTACTTATCGGTAAATATTTAATAACAAAAAATGAGTATGGAGATATTATTTCTGAAAAGGATACAAGTTTTCAATATAACTCAGGTTCATATTTCTATAAAAACAACTCAGATATTTTATATACTTACGATACAGTCCCTTGTCCCTTTTTTAAACTTTATCCTAAAAGAGTAATAGGGTTAGATTATGAACTTTTCACAGTTGATGATGTTCCCTTTTATTGGTTTTTACAATCTCACAATACTACCAGCGAAAAAAGGACTACATTGCCCACAACAAGCGGCTTGGGGGGAAACAATGAAGTATTTGAATATTTCTATAATTCTAATAATATGCCTTCAAGTGTAATTTACCGGAACTTGCTGTATGGAGATGTTTATAAAGGGGTTTATTATTACTAACATAGACAATGCCATATATTTTGCCGCAGTTGGCGTTTTTACCAACTACTTCAAGCTACTCAACAATATATTCGCCCTTTTTATTCACCAGTATCAAAGGCAATTGTTTCTTTTCTTCAAACTTATCAAAAGCAGATTTTAGAGTGATAGCAAATTTCTGCAGTGGCTGGTTTTCTTTTGTGGCCTGTGCTAAATATTCAAAAGATTTTTTCACATTGTATTTTACAGGAAATACATGCACCGGAATAAAATCCTGCCCCTTGTCTTTTGCATGAGAGGTAAGCACATATAATTCTTCAATGGGTTTATCGCTGATGGCAATACAACCTGTGGAAACACAACCACCATGAATATAAATATCACCACCCGGGCGATGAGAATCACTTAACATTTTATCAGATGCATTGGGATAATTTAAGCCCAAGCGCCAAATGAAAATTGCTGTTGGGCTTAAACTCATTGATATAATAAAACCCTTCCGGCATCTGGTAATCGCCTTCCATACGCTTTGGGCCAATAGTACCGCTTTGCATACACATACGGTAAGTCTTAAATAATTTAAACGGTTCTTCTGCTGTTCCTTTTACCCAAACTTCCACCTGCCTGTCATATTTAAAACTACGTACATACATTTGCTGTGGTGGCCAGGCTAGTTTTTTTGCTTCAAATTGTTTGCGGAGAGTATCTTCAACTTTTGAATAAGCACCTGTAACATCATTACTGGTTGCTTTGATACTAACATAAGAATTTGCGCCTTTAACGATGAAGGACATACAATGATAAATACGATGATGCAGAGGTCAAAAAAATGTTTTTCATTCAATAACAAATTTTACACAGGGATTGAGTAATAAGTTTTTCGATAAGGCTGGTTTGTTATTTGTGAAACAATTTAAGCAACAAATATAAATTAAAAAGGGCTACTAAATACACATTTTAATGTTTCTTTAATAGCCCACAATATAAGGCTCAATCATACGTTGCAATCTTACGCTAAACCTATAAGGCTTGTACATTGCTTCTATGCCATGGCGGCAAAACCTTATAAATTTCCCCTTGCATCCTGCTCTCTTTCCAAGGCTTCAAACAAGGCTTTAAAATTTCCTTTGCCAAAACTCTTTGCACCCTTGCGCTGAATGATCTCAAAAAACAAAGTGGGCCTGTCTTCCAATGGTTTGCTGAATATCTGCAGCAGGTAGCCTTCTTCATCCCTGTCAATCAAAATACCCAGTTCCTGCAATGGTGCAAGGTCCTCATCAATCTTACCCACCCTGTCAAGCACATCAGCATAATAACTGTCAGGTATTTTTAAAAATTCCATTCCCCTTGCTCTGCAATTCGGTAACAGTTTTTACAATATCTGTTGTTGCAATGGCCACATGCTGTACGCCTTCGCCATTATAAAAATCAAGATACTCTTCCACCTGGCTTTTCTTTTTTCCTTCTGCCGGTTCATTGATAGGGAATTTTACATAGCCATTTCCATTGCTCATCACTTTACTCATCAATGCAGAATATTCTGTTGAAATATCTTTATCATCAAAAGTTAAAATATTTCTAAAGCCCATTACATCTTCATAAAAATTTACCCAGGGATTCATCTGGTTCCAGCCTACATTGCCTACGCAATGATCAACATATAACAAACCTGTTTCAGTTGGATTATAATTTGATTTCCCATTCTCTAAACCCGGGCATAAAAACACCATTGTAATTTTTTCTTTCAATAAATAAATGAACCGTATCTCCATAAGTATGAATGCCACTCATTACCATTTCTCCATTGTCATCTTTCATCGTTACTGGTTCCATATAAGATTTAGCGCCACGTTTAGTGGTTTCTTTCCATGCACTGGCAGCATCTTCTACTTTTAATGCCAGCATTTTTACCGCATCGCCATGTTTATAAATATGATCTGCAATGGGATTATCAATTCTTAATGGAGTAGTTAATACAAACGTTAATTTATTTTGCCTGATAACATAACTCACTTTGTCTTTCATGCCTGTTTCCGGGCCTGCATAAGCCAATGATTGAAAACCAAAAGCTGTTTTATAAAAATGTGCCGCCTGTTTGGCATTGCCTACATAAAATTCTACATAGTCGGTACCCTGTAATGGAAGAAAATCTGCTGCAGCAGTATTGGTATTTTTGGATTGTGCTGTAATTGTTTCCATAAAAATATTTTTAAGATAAAAAGCTGATGAAAATTATTTCATCAAATAAAAGGAAAGAGAAGAAATTACAGGTTAACCGAATCCATAGCAAGCGTAAGCATGAGCAAAGAATAGTTCATTCTTTTGTCATTAAAAATTTTATGAGGATAGTCCGGTTGCATATTCTGTTGTGGTAAAGGTATAATTTTTATTTAGCGCTTTACAAAGCTGAATGACAAAAAAAAGTGCTTCATTTTCATGAAGCACTTTTTTATTAAACCAAAAACCTACTTGCTTTTATGAGTGAACATATAAAATAAGCCAAGTTGAAAAACACTATTTGTTTCCCGTAATGCACCGGGTTTGTAAATATCTTTAAGCCCAAGATTGTACCTTGCATCAACACCTAAGCCCAATATTTGATAAGTATCCTGCGCCAAAAGCCCAGCTGAAATCAGTTTTGTTAAAGAATCTTTATTAACAGTATGGCCATTCCTACTTTTGTATTGGCAGCAGCAGGAAACCAAGCCTGCGGACCTGTTTGCAACCTGAACCCGTTATCAAACATATACTGAACCAATACGGGCACATTCACATAATTCAGGTTGATCGTTTGCGTTTGCCCACCAGCTACAGTCATTTTAGCACCTTGCATAGAATAAACAATTCCGGTTGAATTGCCCAGTTTTTATTCAAATGAATATGAGCTAATAATCCAGCATGTATACCAGTTCGTGATCCCCATGTCAGGATCATTTCCGTTGGTATTAATTGTTGAAAAATTGGCACCTGCTTTTACACCCCAGCGTACATTCTGTGCATTTGATGCACAAGCTTAAAACATAATTCCTGATGCTAATAAAAATAATTTCCTTGTTTTCATCTTTAATTGGTTTCGTTAATAATATAATTCTCATAATCCATGAAGATTATACCCTATTAGACATCAAAAGCATGCCACAAAATTTTTAACCTGAAATTCTCTATTCATGACCGGATACAGGGATTTTTTTCCTCATTTACTGACATTTCATTCAACATTTATGTGCATTTCTGAATTAACAACCTTGCAGCTAATCTATTTTACTGCAACACTTTCTATATTTGCCCCATGAAAAAAATCGGCATCCTTGGTGGAGGGCAATTGGGAAGAATGCTCCTACAAGCCGCAGCCAACTATCCTGTTGATACTTTTGTAATGGAAAATGAGAGCGGAATGTCCCTCCGCACATCTCTGCAATCATTTTATAAAAGGAGATATACGCACACTATGAGGATGTATATAATTTCGGGAAAGGATTAGACGCCATTACTATTGAAATTGAGAACGTAAATGTAGAGGCACTGGAAAAATTAGAAAGCGAAGGCGTGAAAATTTACCCCAGGCCATCTGCACTTAAAACAATCAAGAATAAAATTTTACAAAAACAATTTTATAAGACCACATCAAATACCTACCAGTGAATTTATTATCACTAACAACCTTGCTGAATTAAATGAACAGGAAAGTTTTTTGCCTGCGGTACATAAAATAGGCGAAGGTGGCTACGATGGAAAAGGTGTGCAGTTATTGAAAACAAAACATGATACCGCAAAAGGTTTTGATGCGCCGGCCGTATTGGAAAAAATGGTAACGATTGAAAAAGAAATTGCCATGATCGTTGCAGTTGATAATGCAGGCGATATGGTTTTTTATCCTGCAGTAGATATGGTATTTGACCATGACCTTAATTTATTAAGCCACCAGATAAGCCCTGCACAATATACCCGATAAAATATTCTGGCGTGTGGAAGCTATTTCTATTGCAGTGGTAAAAGCATTGCAAAGCCCCGGCATTTTTGCGGTGGAATTATTTATTGATAAGCAAGGCGAAGTGTATGTGAATGAAACAGCGCCAAGGGTTCATAACAGCGGCCATCACACTATCGAAGCAAATTACTCCTCACAGTTTGATATGCTGTGGCGGATTATGCTTGATTATCCTTTAGGGAGTACAGAAGCTATTTTACCTGCTGCCATTGTAAATTTATTAGGAGCCGAAGGATATAGTGGCGTTGCCCATTATGAAGGATTGGAAGAAGTATTGAAAATCCCCAACTCCTTTGTACACATCTATGGAAAAAAAGAAACCAGGCCCGGAAGAAAGATGGGGCATGTAACAATACTCAGCAAAGAAAAACAGGAACTGATTCACCAGGTGAACAGGATAAAGAGTACACTGAAAGTAATTGCAGGTTAAAAAGATTTAGAAAGTTTAGAGGTTTAGAGGTTTAGGGGTTTAGGGGTTTAGAGGTTTAGTTGTTAAGCTTACAATTGTAATTCCGTATTTTACCTTTTCTTTGTACAAAATTTTACACATGAGTACATTAGTAGGAATAATTATGGGCAGCGAAAGCGATCTTGAAGTAATGAAAGGTGCTGCAGAAATGTTGCGCCAGTTTGAAGTAGAGCCTGAATTAACCATTGTATCTGCACACCGTACGCCTGAGCGTTTACGGGAATATGCCAGCAAGGCAAAAGAACGTGGCTTGAAAGTGATCATTGCCGGTGCCGGTGGCGCTGCACATTTGCCGGGCATGGTGGCTGCTCAAACTATATTGCCTGTTATTGGCGTGCCTGTAAAATCTTCTAACTCTATTGATGGCTGGGATAGCGTTCTCTCTATATTGCAAATGCCTTATGGCGTACCGGTTGCTACCGTTGCATTGAATGGTGCAAAAAACGCCGGCATTTTAGCCGCACAAATTCTTGCCTTGCATGATCCTTCCATCGCCGGCAAACTGGAAGCTTACAAAGAATACCAGGATGATATTGTGATGGAAAGTGTGAAGAATGTACAGCGGTTTGGATATACAAATGAGTTTGATAAGTAAGATTTTTAATTTTTTTGTTTCAAGCTTTTGTATTTCATAGCGGCATCGTTGTGAACTTGTTCTGTTATTCTTTTCTTTCAGTGAAAGAAAAGAATAATCTCACTTGTGCGGAATATCGCTAAGCAACATTTTTTCTATCAGCTGTTCTAAATATTTCTTTACTCACAAATTATTTTAGGGGCTTCTTTTTATGGTACAAAATGCAGATGGTGAAGTTTTTAAAGTCACAGAGTTGCGTATATTTATGTGTTGTGCGTCATACTAAAAGACCCTGTAATCTTGACAAATGTTTAAGAAATTTATTTATCTCATACTCGGTGCAGCAGGGCTTTTATTCGTTTGCTATTTCTTACAACCGATTAAAAAAGGTAAAGGGCTTGACACGACAACTAAATATGAACTTGTAAAAAATTGGCTTGACTTGCCCAAAGATTTAAAGTTAGGAAATCCAACAGGCATTAGCATTGATACAAATCAAAACATCGTAGTTTTTCATAGAGCAGACCGAGAATGGGAATTTTTCAGTTCAATGCCCGACAAACCAATTCAGAGCAATACGATTTTAATCTTTAACAAAGAAAGTGGGAAACTAATAAACAGTTGGGGCGATAATTTATTTATTATGCCTCACGGTTTGAAAGTTGATAACGAGAATAATATTTGGGTTACTGATGTTGGACTTCATCAAGTTTTTAAATTCAGTTATGACGGAAAACTTTTACTGAAACTTGGAGAAGCAAGCGTTGCAGGCAATGACAGCTTACATTTTGACAAACCAACAGATATTGCAATTGCAAAGGATGGTTCATTTTATGTTAGCGATGGTTATGGAAATAGCAGGGTTATAAAATTTTCAGCAACAGGAAAATATTTGTTTGAGTGGGGCAAAAAAGGCGACAAAGAAAGTGAGTTTAACATTCCACACGGAATTTCATTAGACGGCAAAGGAAATGTTTATGTAGCAGACAGAGAAAATAACAGAATACAAATATTTGACTCAACAGGAAAATTCATAAAACAATTTGCAGACAATTCATTTGGGACTATTTGTGCCGTTGCATTTGACAATTCAAAATCAAAATTATTTGCCATTGACGACTTTACATTTTTTAAAGTTAAGCATAGTGGTTCAGACGCTTTTATTTTTGATACAACGGGAAAAGTGCAAACACGATTTGGAAGAAGTGGCTTTTACGAAGGCGAAAATTCTTGGTATCATGACTTGACAGTTGACAAAGACGAAAATATTTACGTTGGCGACATTTTAGGAAACACAATTCAAAAGTTTAGAAAGGTTTCGAACCATTGACAGAAATGTACGAACGCACAACTGTCTCGTCATGCAATAGGATGACTACAAACAACTTCAAAACAATATCGCAAACTCCTGCTCCAACCCCAAAGAATTTTTATAAATATCATTCATAAACCCTCTCCCACTCTTTGCATAATACAACATAAAATTCTCTACCCTTTCCTGCAAATTATTATTGGGAAACAATTGTTGCTTTAATTTATGTAACTGCCTTTGCTGTGCTTCATAATTTTCTCTTTTCTGCTCTCAGCATTTTCTTTTCAAGCGCTTCTATTTTTAGTAAAGCTTTTTTATGCAGCGCTTCTGCATGTGCCTGCAAAGTAGCATCAGTATTACCGGCAACCAGTTTCAACTTATTATACAATTGCTGCAACAATTGCTTTTCATTTTCCAAACTCAATTGGTTGCTGCTTTCCTTTTTCACCAATGCATTCATCAATTCTAATTCCGGTTTAAAAATATCTTCGGCAGAAAGATTTAATTTCTTTATCAGCTCATCACTCTTTTCATCAACCAGTAAAAATGAATTGCGGAGGATAAGTACTGGATAAGGAACACCGGCTGCTTCAAATACTTTTTTCAACTCCAGCCAGTAAGCAATTTCTCCACCGCCGCCGATAAAAGCAATATTTGGTAATATCATTTCCTGGAAAACCGGGCGAAGAATTACATTGGGGCTAAAGCGTTCAGGATATTCTTTTAGCTCAGTTAATATCTGTTCCTGGTTAAATACTTTTTCACTATTGACTACCTGCCTGCCGGCAGGCATGGTTGACCATTGACCATTGACAACCTCAATCCTCTCCCTCCCTTCATCAGTTAAATAAAACAAATTCAATTCCCTGCCTGCGGCCTGCACTTTATATTTCGACGGAAAATGTTTTACTGTTTCCTGTACTGCTGCATGAGAAAACTGTTGCAGTAATTCTTTTTCAATCACCGGTGCAAATGCATTTTTCAGCAAGCGGTTATCAGGCAATAATATCAGTAAACCATAGTCAGCAAATAAGGCATTTACAAAATTGAAAGTTGCCTGCTGTATGGTTGTCCCTTCTTTATAACAAGCCTTCATCAATTCCACCATTTCATTACCATGAGGATGCACCAGCAATTGTCCACTTATGTCATTTATCAATTGCAACAATGCTTTATCCACTTTCATTCTTCCCACAGCACCTTGCTGGTTTGTTATCCATTCGTACTTTTTTCCATCAATATAAATATGGCCTAACTCTTCAAGGTCTGCATCTTCGCTACCCATATAATAAACCGGCACAAAATTGCAACCGGTTATTTGTCCAGATAATGTTTCTGCCAATTTAATCGCATGTAAAATCTTATAAATGAAATACAAATGCCCGTGAAAATATTGGGCTGGTGTGCAGTGCAAACAGTAAATGTATTATTATCCTTTAGCTGCTCTATATACTGCTCCTGTTTAGCTGACAACTGCACATCTTTATACTGTTCCTTCAACACAGCTTACAAGCAACTGCCTGTTGGTTTTAAAATCTCTACGTTTAGCAACAGCCGCTTTTACAGCCTTCTATTGTTGGTGCAAAATCATAGAATGGTTTTAAATCATCTTTTGCACTGATGTAATCTAAAACGATCGTTGAAAAATATCCTGTGCTGCTGTAAGGAAGGTAAGTACAATCACTTTGCATTGGTAACCTGTTTATGTATTCCACAAAGGCACAAAGGAAACTAAAAAACGCTTTGTGTACTTTGTTTCTTTGTGGGAAACTCTTCTGAAAAACAAACTTACAGGAATCTGTAAAATTAAACTTACATAGTTGTGTTAAACAGTCAAGCTTTCCTTAAATAGTAAGTTCTTAATTGAAATCACTGTCATTAAAATCATCTTCTGAAAAAGACTGTGTACCCATATTGAGCATACTTCCCATCAGGTCTTTAAACTCAATTTTTCCATCCAGTACTTTTTTACTGATGAGTGAATGTGCTGCCAGGCCATGCAACACAAATTCCATCAATAAGGCTGTCTCTTTTTCATTCGACATTTTTAAAATATTTTTTCACCAACGCATGAAGCCCATCTACTTTGTAAAGCAACTGTATTTTATCTGCATCTTTTGTTTCAAAAAAAGTATTCAACTGGTTGCCGCCGTCAAACCATTTGGTGATGGATTTGTATGGATTCTCTTCCTGCTCTTTACTCTTTTTCTTTTTTAATGTATCCGGGTTTGGGAAATATTCGCTAAACAAACTACGGGTTGATTTTTCCATGAGGTTAAATGCTACCTGGTAAGGCCCTTCCTGCTCGCCCTCATACACCAGTTCTATTTTTCCAGTGATAGAAGGAATAATACCAACCAGGTCACTGATCCATACCTGCGTATTTTTTTCATCGTTCATGATGGCCCTGCGTTCGGCAGCGCTTACCGCATTTTCATACGCTGCAATGGTAAGCCTTGCACTCACACCGCTTTTTTTATCTACAAATTCACTGGCTCCTTGCTTCAAAAGCCACCTGCTCAATCAATCGTTTTACCAAATCACTCACCGATACTCTTTTCATTTGGTCTTCGTAAATATCCGCTTCCTGTTCTGTAATAGCCAATGATGTTTCAATTGATTTGGGATAATGCGTCAATATCTGGCTTTCGATCCTGTCTTTAAGCGGTGTTACAATGCTGCCACGGTTGGTATAATCTTCAGGATTGGCCGTAAACACAAACATAACGTCGAGGGGAAGCCGCAATTTAAAACCACGTATCTGCAAATCGCCTTCTTCTAAAATATTGAACAATGAAACCTGTATCCTTGCCTGCAGATCGGGCAGTTCATTAATTACAAATATGCTGCGGTTACTTCTTGGAATAATACCGTAATGCAAAACCCTTTCATCAGCAAAACTCAGTTTCAGGTTAGCCGCTTTTATCGGGTCAATGTCTCCAATCAGATCTGCCACACTTACATCAGGCGTTGCCAGTTTTTCTCCATAGCGCTGGCTGCGGTGCATCCACTCTATTGTTGTATCATCACCATGTTCTGCAATCAGATCCAAAGCATATCTTGAAATGGGATTCAAAGGATCATCATTGATCTCACTTCCTTTTACAATGGGTATGTATTCATCCAGCAATTCCACCATTTGCCTCGCCATTCTTGTTTTGGCCTGCCCACGCAAACCCTAGAAATAAAATATTATGCCTCGAAAGCAATGCCCTTTCGGTATCCGGTATCACCGAATCTTCATAACCCAAAACACCTGGGAATGCGTTTTCCCTGGCTTTGATCTTTTTTATGAGGTTGTTACGTATCTCATCTTTTATTGACGTGGATACATAGCCGCTTTTTTTAAGTTCCCCAAGTGTAGCAATTATTGGTTTATCCATTAGTAAATTTTCTGAATTTAGAATTGATTGCAAAAAAGCTGTTCAGCAGCCATTAAAATTAAGAAGAGTTAACAAAATTAAATATCAATACCCGGTACAAATTAACGTATTGCACAAAGGAATGTTTAAAAACCAAAATAATAATGACAGTTTATAATATTTAAAACCGGAACTGCAGCCTTGAAGTAAAAATATTATCCTTTACATCGCTTGTAAAACCCGGGAGTTGTGTTGCTTCGTTGGTAACAACAGCATAAAACAAACTTAGTTTTACCGAAGATGTTATCATATAATTATAACCAAAGTGTAGGGCATTGTAGCGGATATCTGCTGCTGAAAAATTAGTACCACTCTCTCCTATTTGCTTTCCTTTCACTTTTGTATTAGGGTCGTACCAGTCATACTTTACCACCAATTGGTGGCGAAGAGAGAAAAGATGCTGTAAAAAGTAAAAATAAGCCCCGCTAAAATTTCTTTTGTAAAAACCACTGTTGCCCGTGAGCAATGCAACAGGTGTTTCAGAACTGTTAACAGTACCCGTTTGTATCCCTGTAATATACTCACCTCTTAACTCTGTAAAGCCTACACGGTTTTTAATCTTTAATTGCACATCGGCGCCTTTATATATTCTTGGAGAATATTTTCCTTCATTACTGCCTGCCGAATCAAGTAAAACAACTTTCCTGCCGTTCAACTCTGCGGTAGAATACACATATTTTGTAGCCTGCAATAAACCTCCATGCAATAATGATACGCCACCTGTAAGCATAAGTTTTTTATTAATCGTCAGTGGCTTTACTGACAGCCTGCCAATGAAATCTTTTTTATTATCAAAATCACCATTGGCAACAATTCCCTGTCCGTTAAAAAAACCGGCATCAACTTTAATTTTCTTTAACCAGCCAATATCCTTTCTTGCATCAAAAGAAACCATCGCACCCAAATCCCTTTCACTTTTCATCAGCGTTTGGTTCATACGGCCACGTTCTGGACTTTCCCTGTCAGAGCTGCTGAGATTGGTTTCAAAACCAAAGGGCCTTGCAAACATGCCAACAGTAAATGAAAACAATTTATACTTATTTTCAAACACCCTTCCCCAAATATCCCTGATAGTAAATCCTCTTTCATTAGCATCAAACTGAAAAGTTATCTGCACACCCGGATCGTTCTTACTGTTAAGATGAAGATAATTTATACGCACCCGGCTGCGGCGGAGCATAAAACGGTTGCTCACATTGGGTGCAAAATCAGTGCCTTCAAAAGTTTTGGCTCCCTATTTCCTGTATTACCTGGAATTGTGGCTGCATGTAACCGCCTATCTGGAGGTGATCAAAATTTCTATAAATATTCAACAACCCTTTACCCGATTCCTTGGTGGTATCCAGCATGTCCATTAAGAATTGTGCGTTACTGATAGCAGCGGTGCCCGTAAGCAGTACCAGCAAAAAAAATATTTTTTTCATGCAAATAGTTTTTCAGCAGCAAAACAACAGTATATTTTTGTGAATAAATAATTCAGCATTTTATTTCTTTCAACATTTTAAGGCATATACTTCTCATTACTATTGTTTTAAGGTTGGACACTTTCATTTATATCGCTGCATATCCCGTTTTTGTTTATACACATTTTTATGTGTTGGCATGATGCTTGAATCACTCAAAAAAAAATTCCAAACTTTATGAAAAACCGTACCAAGAACGGCATGATAATGCTATGCCTTTTCGTTGTGCATCGCTATTTAGTTGCCAAAAAGAAGCTGTTTCAACAACAGCATACGATGAAGTTATTGATCCCAATTTTATTAATGATTCTTCGGATCTTGACATTCCCTACGAACCACCCATAACAGAAACAGGAAATGAAACTGCTGCTACGGCATCTATCATTACTGTTGGTACCAGGAAAAACCTGATGTTTAATTTCACTACAGAAGCCAGCAATGCTCTCACTTTATTTTCTTACACATCTGCAACTAACTATGGTTCATTGCAGAAAACTGCTACTTACTCTGTGCAAAAAACATCGGCTTATGCAAGAACCGGCAGCAACTCTACAAGGTATGAGCTACGCAAAACAGATCGCACTGGTTGGCTCTGGCAAAAGAAGTGAAGCACTTCGCTATTCAAAGAGTGAGCCTGTTTGTAAAAGTAGAAAGATGGTATGGAGCAAGTTACTATCTACCCAACGATTATGTAAGTGATGCAGCACCGGAAATTATTACACAATGGCATACTAACGTAGGCAGCCCTCCGCTTGCAGTGTGGACACAAAATGGCAAATGGAATATGACAAGGTTTGGAAATAAAATAACCAGCCTTGGTACTTACACAAAAAACAAATGGACAGATTTTGTTTATCATGTAAAATGGAGCAAAGGCACTGATGGGCTTATTGAAGTATGGAAAGATGGCGTAAAAGTATTTACATATAACGGTGCCAATATGCTTAGTACCGCCACGTATGGCGCATATATGCGTACCGGTCTTTACAAATGGCCATGGAACCCAACTTCCAAAATTGTTTCTTCCACTACGCAAAGAGTAATGTATGTGGATGATGTGAGAATAGGCAACCAAAGCGCTACTTATTATGATGTGGCTCCAGGTAATTATTAATATACTGCTTTAAAATCCAATTTATCTCTTATAGCCCTTTTACCTGGAGCCTGCCTGTGACAGGCTCCAGGTTTTTATAACCACAATTAAAACAATATATTTGCTTAACTGGTTTTACTCACAATACCATACAATGTATGAAAAAAATAATTTTTGCATTTACAACATTAGTAATATTTGTTTCCTGCAAGAAAGATGAAACAACAGCTGTTGATACCTGCAAGATAAGCAGCACCACTATTGCAGGCACTTATAAAAAAACAGCTATAATATATAAAGCCAGCAGTGCTGCTGCAGAGCAGGATTTTTTTAGTGGTTTACAACCTTGTGAACAGGATGATACTTATGAATTAAAAACAGATGGCAGTGTGGTGGTAGGTGATGGCGCTGATGTATGCCCCGGGCCGCCGCCGCCGGGTACCATTACTGTGTGGTCCATTTCTGCCGATGGAAAAGTATTTGCACTGGATGCTTTATATGATGTAGTGAGTTTTGATTGCACAAATTTGGTGGTGGTGGAGAAGGATTTTCTTATACCTGGCGATACAAGAACGGTTACTTATAAGAAGATATAACCTATTTAGTTCCGTTATAATAAGCACACACTGTATTCATCACACATACTTCACATTTTGGATTTGCAGGCCTGCAGATCTCCCTTCCTAAAAAAGACATTGCCATACCTGCATCCCACTGATCTGGTGGTAACACATCCATCATTTGCTTTTCAATTTTTTTTGGATCTGCCCCTGTGGCAATACCAAGACGTGGCGCTACCCTTACCACATGCAGGTCAACAATAATACCTTCTGCTGCTGTGCCTGATTCTCTTTTAATTACATTGGCAGATTTGCGGCCAATGCCGGGCAGCTCTGTCAATTCATCTAATGTGAGTGGAATATTTTTATCCTGTTTTATTTTCTTTGATAATTCACCAAGCCATTTTGATTTGTTGCCAAAGTTTCTCACATCACTAATTAATTCCTGGAGGGCTTCTGGTGTGGCTTGCGAAAGTGCAGCCATATTGGGAAATATTGCAAAGAATTTCGGTGCAATTTGATTAATGTGTTTATCAGAATCCTGTGCCGACAACACCACCATCACAAGCAACTGGTAGGTGTTGCCGTAATCAAGCGGATGTTTTGTGCCTTTATATTTTTTTAACAATGGTTTTACGGCATCAGACCAATTTACATTTGGCATAAAGTATTATTTATTTTGCTAAATCTACAGCAAAAAATAAATCCATGCAACATTCAACGTATAAAATGTCACTAGGTGTAACTAACTGCTAAACTGTCCGTTTAGCAGTTACCTCTCTTGAAAAAAAACTATAGCCATGTACAATCAAAATAACATGTGGCAACTTGTTGCCCGCCATCTTTCAAATGAAGCCACGGAAGAAGAAAACAGTACGCTTAAAAAGATAATGGAAGAAGATCCCTGTCTGCAATTTTCAATGGAAGTATTAAGTAATTTTTTGGAAGGCGATAACAATAAGGCTGCTGAAGAAAAATCATCAGGCAGCCATATTCAGCGCATGCAACAAAAGGAGAATGCTATAAAATAAAATGCGCTCACTGAATACTCCAAAATGTAAAAAGCATGATTATTCCGGAGCGGTAAAATTTAGTCTGTAAGCAGTTCCTGTATTGCTTGCTTTTTTTCATCCCTCATACTTACATGTAAATGTTCATGCGTATGTAGTGCATTACCAGTAAACAATTTTACCTGCTTTTGAAAACGGGTACAAAAATCGCAGATACGTAAGTGAAGCCTTAATTGTGTTTTCTCTTTGAACGTAAGTTTCCCTTCTTCCTTTTTACTCATAAGGAAGGTTGCTTTTGCACAACTTAGCCATATTGCCCTGTACCACGCCATTATTCTATACCGATCCAGTTTTTTTCGAGGCATTTACGCAGGTGCAGCTTTGCCCTGTGTATAAGCACCCAATAGTTAGACGATGTAATGTTAAGAACCTTACAAATTTCATCGGCCTCAATATCTTCCATGTACTTCATCACAAATACCGATTGCTGTATGTCTTTCAGTTTTTGCCTGCATTTATCAAGAATTGAATAAAATTGCTTTGTTTCAACCGGCTGTTCTGTAGCAACGCCCCATTCCTTTGGTGCCGCTTCGTCTGTCCAGTGCCCGTTGTCAAAATATATTTCTTCTTCGCCTGTGGCCAGGGTGAGTTTATTGGAAGATTGTTTACGGAAATGATCAACAATTTTGTTCTTGAGAATGGCATAGAGCCAGTTTTTTTCTGATGCCTGTCCTTTATAAGTATCCCTCGCCTTCCATGCACTGAGAAAAGTGTTTTGAACAATATCCTCTGCCTGTTGCACATCATTTACCCTTGCCATTGTATATGCATACAAAGCATCTGCATAATTTTCCACCCATTTACCTGGATTGAATGTGGAGAGATTCTGGTTCATTTATATTTTACAATTGCTCATACATTTGCTCTAATACGCCAAGATTCCTTTTCACCCAACTTACACTAGGTTTATCCCATTTATATTTCTTCACAATTATTTCCTCCATCATGTGATAAGCTTTCATAGCCTGTTCTTTATTATAGAAACAGGCAAACCAGTTATCAGCCAGTTCGGCTTCTTTTACCATAAAAATACCACCGCCATACCATTTAAGACAGGTAGGGAAACCATAAAAAGAAATAATATCATCCCGTCTTACCAAATTGTCTTTATAAAAAAGTATATAAAAATGAAGACAGTCTTTCAGCCGTTTTTTTATTTGTTCGTCCGTTTCTAAACTCCGGGGCCTTATCCGCCACCGGTTGTTATCAACATAATAAGGATCTTCCTTTTTATTGCTGTATTTTTTTGCGGTGCCGGAAAATTTAAGTTGTGTTATACTATTGATACCACTATTAATTACAATCATATCATCAGGACCAATAGCAGCTATTTTATACTCATCTGTAGAACCGTTAGCGGTTTTTAAGTAAAATGTTTTCCTGTCATCATTATACGTCCACCGTCCATGCTCAAGGTAATTCCTTACGTTTCTTGTAAATGTATAATCATCAAAAAAATAAAAACACCTGTAGGGAAACATACCTTCGGCTTCGTTGTTATCCCTTAAAATATCCTGGTCATCTTCCATTACCCAACCCTGGCAAAGTAACCGTTGAATATTTTTTTCACGTGACAGGTCAACTAACAGGCTGCTGCTGCTAACCTGCTTTTCCACTATTGGTTCTTCTACCAGGCTGTCCAGCGATACCGGAATTATGGTATGGTCAGTACTTTTTTCGTTGCTGCAGGCAGTAAACAAACACAACACTAAAAAAGTAAGTATGGCGGCTGTTCTTGTCATTGCAGGTTACTTATGAAACCGTCCAGGTGGTTAACCCATATTTTGTAAAGGAGTAATTTTTTACTTCGCCACCAAAACTGTTTAATTTTTCAACTACCGCATACCTTGTATTACCGGGGCAATAGAATATCATAAAACCGCCACCACCAGCACCACTTATCTTTCCACCAGTAGCGCCAGCCTTTTTTGCTGCACTATAAATGTCTTCGATTATGTTGTTGCTGATATTATGCGCCATTTTTCTTTTTTGCTGAAACCCAAAATCAAGTATCTCACCAAAGTCATTCAACTTCCCTTTCAGTAATGCCTCTTTCATCATTCTTGATTGTTCCTTCAATTGATGCATGGCTTCAATACTCTTCTCGTTTTTCTCATTCACATTTTTCACCTGTTCTTTAATGATGGCTGCACTCTCTCTTGATGAATCGGTAAAATATAAAACCAGGTTGTTACCCAACTCATGCATATACTCCGGCCTTATACGAAGTGGATTAACAATTACCTTATCATCATCATAAAACTCCATAAAGTTTACGCCACCAAATGTAGCGGCATATTGGTCCTGTTTCCCTCCTGCCAATTGCAGATCTTCCCTTTCAATTTGATATGCCAAATGTGCAATATCATAATCACCCAATGGCAACTTCAGCATTTCAACAAATGCACCAAGAATAGCCACCACCAATGTAGATGATGTACCCAAACCAGAACCGGCAGGAGCATCCACATAAGTTGACAAACGAAAACCTTTTACAGAAAAACTAAAATCTTTTTGAATGCGGTTGTAAACACCTTTCAGCAGATCAAGATGCCCGTTAATTGGCAAACTGGTTGCAAATTCAAAACGTTGCTGTTCTTTTCTGTCAAGTGTTTCCACTATTATTTCATTGGTATCAAGCAACTCAATACTTGCATTGGCAGAAAGAGATATAGTGGCATTTAAAATAGCGCCGCCATACATATCGCTGTACGGACTCACATCTGTGCCGCCGCCTGCAAGGCCGATACGAAGGGGAGCTTTGCTTCTGTAAATCATGGCTGTAAATTAGGGGTTTTTCTTAGTACTCAGTACTGAGTACTAAGTACTGAGACTTGCCATTTCAAAAATAGCCTCTGTCATCTTTTTCCAACTGTATTTTTTCTTTTCTTCAACCAGGTAAGGTAAAAAAGATTCATTGCCTTTATTAAAATACTCAATCACTTTTTCAGCAATTGATGCTGCATCAGGCTCTGCAATCAATCCAACTTTCCCATCCGGCACTAAAGAAGGCAGGCCACCAACATTTGTAACGATCATCGGCACTTCAAAATGATATGCTAAAGGAGTAACACCGCTTTGTGTAGCATTGCGGTAAGGTTGCACCACTACATCAGCAGCACACAGGTAATATTTCACTTCGCTATCAGGAATAAAATCTGTTTTCAAAATGAGGCTATCTTGTATGCCTAGCCGTTCGATTTGTTCATCATATTGCTTTCTGTCTTCGTAAAATTCTCCTGCCACAAGCAATTTGCAATTGGCAATTGGTAAGCCTGACTCTTTTAAAACCTTCATTGCATCCAACAAAATATCAAGTCCCTTGTATTTCCTGATAAACCCAAAAAACAAAAGCACCTTTTGCTCATTGCTTATTGACAATTGCCTCCTTGCTTCCTCTTTACTTATTTTATCTCCAAAATTATCATACAAAGGATGCGGTACAAATTTCGCTGGCTTGCTGCCTGTAAACGTTGGCAGATCTGTCAATACTTTTTCACTCATAGTGATAAACGCATCAACTGGTTTTACAAAATATTTGGTAAACGGAATATCGCCGGGACGCTTTTCATGCGGAATGATATTATCAGCAATGCAAACAACCTTCGTATGTTTATTTTTTTTTACCCTGCGTAAAATAGTTCCAAGGCAAGGCCCCATAAATGGCAACCAATATCGCACTACAATAATATCAGGCCGCAGGTTTTTTAATTCATTGCCAACACTCAACCAATTGAAAGGATTGACAGAATTGATACGCACTTTTATTGGAATATCTTTTGGCGCTGGCTCGGTTGAATACTGTGTAGTGCCGGGAAAAAGAAAACCGGGGTATTGTAAAGAGAAAGTATAGATCGTTGTTGTGCATCCCTGGGATATAAATTCTCTTGCCAGCCTTTCATCATAAGAAGCCAGTCCACCACGAAGTGGGTGTGCAGGACCGATGATGACTACAGATTTTGGATTGAACACTGATGACAATGTATATATTTTAGATAGATACGCTGATGAGGCTGATTGAAACGGATGAAACGGATTTATAAAGAACTTATCAGCTTAATCAGTTTATATCTGCTCAATCCGTGTTTCTATTTCTTATTTATAATCATTTGAAATATCACTCTTTTAAAAGTTGGCTTTTCTCCAAACTGTAGTATCAATCCGACCTCAAAATTCGTTGCTTTTAAATAATTTGATACTTGAATTTCATGTTCCTTCAATATTTGCCCATGCCCGGCTTTCACTTCCACTATCACTTTATTTTCAACAAGTATATCAGCAAAATAACTACCTACTTCCTTTTCTTCATAATACACTTTTACTCCGGCCTGCTGAAAACATATCAAACCAATAGCGTATAGTTCTATCATCAACGCATTTTCATAAACCTTTTCCAGAAAACCATAACCAAGTCCATTATAAACTTTGTAAAAAGAACCAATTATTTTATCGGTAATATCAGCATGAAGTATCATAAGCAACCAATTGACAAACCCCGTTTCATCCGTTCAAATCCGCTCAATCTGCGTTTCTATCCTCCCAGGCCAATTTTCTTCTCTACCAAATAAAAATTCCTGTCGCCTGCATTTCTTGCGATCATCTCTCCTAAAAACCCTGCTAAAAAAAGTTGTGTACCAACAACTATAGAAATAAGGCCAATATAAAACAGCGGCCTGTCTGTCATGCTAAACCCCTGGAAGAAAAACTTCTCAACAAATAAATATACCCAGGTGCAAAACCCAGCAAAGAAAACTATGCTGCCCCACAAACCAAAAATGTGCATCGGCCTTTTGCCAAACTTACCCATGAACATGATGGAGAACAGATCAAGAAAGCCATTTACAAAACGGTTCCAGCCAAATTTGGTAACGCCATATTTTCTTGCCCTGTGTTCTACTACCTTCTCTCCTATCTTTTTAAAACCAGCCCACTTTGCCAGCAACGGAATGTACCGGTGCATTTCACCATACACTTCAATACTCTTTACCAATTTATTTTTATATGCCTTTAATCCGCAATTAAAATCATGCAATTTTATTCCACTGGCCCTGCTGGCTGCGGCATTAAATAATTTGGATGGCAAGTTTTTTGTCAGTGCATTATCGTAGCGTTTCTTTTTCCATCCGCTCACCATATCAAATCCGTCTACTAAAATCATTTTTCTCAACCCCGGAATTTCTTCGGGGCTGTCCTGCATATCAGCATCCATTGTAATCACCACATCGCCTTTTGCCGCTTTAAAACCTTCGTTCAATGCGGCGCTCTTGCCATAATTCCGCTGAAATTTTATTCCACGTATGCTACTATTTATTTGTGCCAGTTCTTCAATTACCTGCCAGGAGTTATCGTTGCTGCCATCATCTATCATTATCACTTCATACCTGTACTGGTTAGCCGTCATCACACGTTCTATCCATGCAGCCAGTTCCGGCAGCGATTCATCTTCATTAAACAGCGGAATTACAATTGATATGTCCATTGTTATTTTTTGAAAAGACTATAACTAGTATTCTTTTTTCTGACTTAAAAACCCTGCTCCTATAGCTGTAATTAATGCACCGATGGCCAGAGTACTTAAAAGTAATAATATGCAGTCATCATTGGCAGATATATTCTTCTTAACTGCTCTGCATTGGCTTCTATTTCTGCCGGTGTTTTATTACCTTCCTTTAAAAGTAATTTATTGTTCTCGGCAATTGGCCCTTCTCTCAACTGCAAATTAAACTTATAAAAAATAAATGTAAAGACGGCAATTATAATACCACTATAACAAACGTTTTAAAAGCAACAGAGAAATAGTCTTTAAATTTTGCATCGGCAGTCGCAGATTTTTTAAAATCAAAAAGGCTCCAGAGGATGCCGACAATGTAAACGACATATACAATATATTCTGTAGTGCCGTTAACAGGTTTATGCAAGCCATAAAAAAACAGTAACAATATCCCTATCATTACAAAGCCTGTTATAATTCCTTTATTTCTTGCAGATATATTTTGCATCAATTTAAAACAATTTTATTGCCATTGATAATGCCTGTTACTTTTCCTTTCATTTTTTTACCAATAAAAGCAGAGTTTTTTGACTTGGAAGCGATCATTGTTTCATCAAAAACATATTCCGCAGCCGGGTTAAATAAAGTAAGACAGGCCACAGCCTTCTCCTCAATAACAGGTACGGGCAGCCCAAATATCTTTCTTGGTGCAATGCCAAATCTTTCTACTGCATCAGCTATTGACCATTCACCATTCACCATTGACCATACTGTCCCAAACAAACTTTCCAGCCCGATCATTCCATTCTTTGCATATTCAAATTCGCAAACCTTGTTGTCGTAGTTATGAGGGATATGATGAGAAGCTATACAATCTATTGTACCATCAAGCAACCCTTTTATTAATGCCTGCCGGTTTTCTTTAGTTCTCAGCGGTGGATTTACTTTCAGGTTGGTATCATAAGTCCTTAGATCCTCATCAGTAAAAAACAAATGATATGGCGTAACTGAACAGGTTACTTTAATACCTCCTTCTTTTGCCCTTTTAATATATTCCAAACTCTTAGCCGTTGTTACTCCTGTAAAATGCAGTTTACTGTCTGCATACCTGGCAAGTTTTATATCTCTTGCCACAATCAACTCTTCAGCCATCGCAGGTTTACCGGGTAAACCCAATTGTGTTGAAACAATTCCTTCATTCATCAAACCGCCGGGAGCAATACTCCTGTCATCAGGAATTTGTATCACCGTGCCATCAAAAGTTTTTACATACTGCAGCGCTTTTATCAACAGTCCGCTATTTTGAATGGCATTGATACCATCTCCAAAAGCAATGGCACCGCTTTGCTGCATATCATACATCTCTGCCAGTTCATTGCCTTCTGCATTTTTTGTTACTGCGCCAATGGGGTAAATATTAACCGGCAGCGACTTTGCTTTTTGCACAATGTATTCCACCTGCGATTTTGCATGCACCACCGGGTTGGTATTCGGCAATATCATTACATCCGTAAAGCCACCAGCGGCTGCGGCATTCGCACCTGTTTCCAGCGTTTCCCTGTATTCAAGACCAGGGTCGCAGAAATGAGAAAAAATATCCATCCAACCTATGCTTACATGCAGGCCCGGCTGCTGAATGAGGGTAGCTTCCTTATCAGTAATACCTTCGCCAATTGCAGCAATAACGCCATTATCAATAAGAATATCTTTTGTAAATCCGTTGAAAGGAGAAGAGGAAGAAACTATGGTGGCCTGTTTTATTAAAACCTTCATGTAAAAAAAGTTGCGCTAAGATAATATTACTTGGTATAAAAACAATAAAGGGCAGAACAACCCGGTAAACTCCCTTGTTTTTATTGCCTGAAGGGTATTCGTTAAGACAGAGATACCCTTTGATACCAGTAGCCTGGCTATAGCCAATGGGGTTAAAAATACATTAGCAGTGAGATATCCCATTAAAATGTATGGTGTGCAGTTATTATCATGGTGAATTAAAAGTTTACTGACCTTCATAGAAAGCCAGTTTGTTGTTAAGCTGCAAAATATGCTGCTGCATAATATTAATGCGCTGTAATAAGTAAGTTATTGTTTCAATCCCTTCTACATTAATATCGAGTTCATGCTTTAAACGCATCAGTTTTTCCAGGTGTTTTAACTGGTTTACGGGTACAAATATTTTTTCTTCAATGCTTGTTACATCTATCAAACCAGCTTCCTTCAGCGAATAGATAAAAGACAATTCAACATTGTGATAAATACAAAACTCACTGGCTGATATCATTTTTTCTGTTTCCATAAAAATTTATTGCAGTTTGGATAATTCAGTGAACAATGTTTTTTGTTCGGTTGTAAGATTGGCAGGTAATTTTATTTCATACGTTACATACAAATCCCCGGCTTCCCCTTCTTTTTTGTAAACAGGAAATCCTTTTCCTTTCAGCCGTATCTTAGTGCCATACTGTGTTTCAGGATTCACTTTTAATTTTACCTTTCCCTTTAGCGTTTCTATAGTGGTTTCTCCTCCAAGCAAAGCCGTGTATAAATCTATGGTAGCTTTTGTAAATAAGTCGTTTCCCAATCTTTTAAAATCAGCATTTGCAGCTATCTTAAATGTAATATACAGATCACCTGGCGGGCCTCCATTAGCGCCTGGGGCACCGTACCCTTTTAATTTTATTACCTGGCCATTCTCAATACCGGCAGGGATTGTAATGCGGATATTTTTCCCATTAACCGTAAGCGTTTGCTGGTGCGTTCCCATTGCATCGATCAGGCTGAGGGTAAGTTCTGCATTATAATCCTGCCCCCTGTATTTTGTTTGCCTGCTACGTTCACCTCTTCCAAACATTGATTCAAAAAAACTGGAGAAATCCCCTTCATCATTATCATAAAACTGTTGCCCACGCTGATTGGAATGCTGTTGCTGCTGATGCTGTTCGAACTTGTCAGCATGCTGCCAATCTTTTCCATACAAATCATACTTCTTCCTTTTTTCTGTGTCACTCAATACTTCATTGGCTTCATTTATTGCCTGGAATTTTTTGGCAGCATCTTTATCATTTGGGTTAAGGTCGGGATGAAGTTTCCTTGCTAATTTCCGGTATGCCTTTTTAATATCGTCTTCCGTTGCTGTTTTTTCAATTTCCAGAATTTTATAATAATCAATAAATTCCATACAGTATATTTTTCTGATACAAGTGCCGGCTAAAAGCCTGCTATTAAAATACTATCCGGTTGCTATTGATGTAAAGATATAGTGTTATCTTGTGTAATTACTAATCCTGTCTGTGAACGATGCTGATAGTATGTTGCTACCTTTTCATTCGGACTATTTGCAATGCCCCCGCACCTCGATGTGGGTGCCATTGCAACCCTGTTAACGAAAGTTTCTTCACCCGGCTTTGTTGATTGAAATAATTCATTTGCGTTCATTTTTTATTTTTCAGTATAATAATTCTATGGTGCTAAGTTGGTTGCTTTATACCGGCAATCGTTATACAATCATTTAAAAGAGTTATATCATTCACACATTCGGATAAATATGCTGACTTTTAAAAGTAGCTTACAAAACAGTATGCCATTATTGGTAAATAAGCAATTCATTATTTTAATTGCCGGCAGATAGCTGGAAATAATCTGGTATAAACTCAATTTAAAAAACACAAAAAATCCTGTCCAAACTATTTTCATGACAACTTAAAATCAGCTATATTTTTTTCCATACAATTAAACTCCCAATACAAATAATGCTGCAATACCTTTGCTTGTGCTTACTATGTGATGACGCTGTTGTTTAAAAACTTCGCAAACAAATACCTCCTTAGAAAAATGCCGGCAAATAATTTTAATATACAGGGTTTAAATGACAAAGAAGTTCTTGCTGCCAGGAAAAAACATGGAGCCAATCAATTGAGCTATAAAAAGGAAAACGGATTTTTTGATGCGCTTAAAAGCCTGGCAAAAGAACCCATGCTGATTTTATTATTGGCAGCAGCGGCTATTTATTTTATCAGCGGAGATGCAGGTGATGGCATTTTCATGTTATCAGCCATTATCCTTGTATCGGCTATTTCCTTGTACCAGGATTCCAGGAGCCGCAATGCACTGGAAAAACTGAAAACTTTTACTCAACCACATTGCAAAGTGATAAGGAATGGCGAAGTGGTTGAAATAAAAAGCGAAGAGCTTGTTGTTGGAGACAGCATGATGGTGGAAGAAGGTACATTCATTGCGGCAGACGGCATCATTGTACACTCCAATGATTTTTCCGTAAATGAATCAATACTTACCGGGGAATCTTTTGCTGTTGAAAAAGATAAAACAAAAACCGACAACTTCATTTATCTCGGCACAACTGTAGCCAGCGGATTGGCCATTGCCACCATTACGGCTATTGGCAATGAAACCAAATTAGGTAAAATTGGCAAAAGCCTTGAGAGCATACAGGAAGAAAAGACACCACTGGAATTGCAGATAAATAATTTTGTAAAAAAGATGGTGATTGCTGGTGCCATTATTTTTCTCTTTGTTTGGGCAGTTAATTATTTCCAGTCTTACCATGTACTTGATAGTTTACTAAAAGCGCTTACACTTGCCATGAGTATTTTACCAGAGGAAATCCCTGTTGCCTTTACCACTTTTATGGCATTGGGTGCATGGCGGTTGATGAAATTGGGTATTGTGGTAAAGCAAATGAAAACAGTAGAAACACTGGGTAGTGCCACCATCATCTGTACCGATAAAACAGGAACGATTACTGAAAACAACATGAGCCTGGCAAAACTTTTCGCTGTAGCTTCTCAAAAAATAGTTAATGCCGGTGAAAGTTTAACTGAAGCAGAAAAGGAATTGATCACACTGGCTATGTGGGCAAGTGAACCCATTCCCTTTGATCCTATGGAAATAGCTTTACACAACAGCTACCAGGCTATAACAACAATGGATGAACGCCCCCGATACAAAATGATCCATGAATATCCATTGGGTGGTAAGCCACCAATGATGACACATGTTTTTGAAAACGATTTGGGTAAACGTATCATTGCCGCCAAAGGAGCACCAGAAGTATTAATGAATATTGCCGGTTTGACGGTGATTGAAAAAAAACAAATACAAGCTGCTATTGAAACGATAACAATGGATGGTTATCGTGTGCTGGCTGTAGGAGAAGCCAGTTTTAATGGTAATAATTATCCTGCCATACAACAGGAATTTCAATTTGCATTTAAAGGTATTGTTGCTTTTTACGATCCTCCAAAAGAAAACATTGGAAAAGTGTTAGACGACTTTTATTCAGCAGGCATCAAAGTAAAAATTATAACAGGCGATAATGCTGCCACCACATCTGCTATTGCAAAACAAATTGGATTCAGGGGTTATGAAAAAACTATGACAGGTGATGAACTGATGGTATTAAAAGATACTGATCTGCAAAAGGCAGTAAACGATACACATATATTTACCCGTATGTTTCCCGATGCCAAATTAAAGATCATCAATGCATTAAAGGCCAATAATGAAATTGTAGCCATGACGGGTGATGGTGTAAATGATGGCCCGGCACTAAAAGCAGCTCACATTGGTATTGCCATGGGCAAAAAAGGAACAGAAATCGCTAAGCAGTCGGCTTCGCTGATCTTAGCAGATGATGACCTGTCAAAGATGGTGGATGCGGTAGCGATGGGTAGAAAGATCTACAGCAATCTAAAAAAGGCTATCCAATATATTATTTCTATTCATATTCCCATTGTACTCACTGTATTTATTCCATTGGCATTGGGTTGGGTGTATCCTAATATTTTTTCACCGGTGCATATCATCTTTTTAGAATTAATTATGGGGCCGACCTGTTCTATCATTTATGAAAATGAACCGATGGAAAAAAACACGATGACAGAAAAGCCGAGGCCATTCAGCACCACTTTTTTTAATACAAAGGAATTATCAACAAGCATTGTACAGGGATTGATGATAACGACCGGCACACTGCTTTGTTATCAATATGCTGTGCAGCAGGGTTTAAATGAAGTCCATACAAGGACAATGGTATTCACTACTCTGATAGCTGCCAATATATTTTTAACGCTGGTAAACCGTTCTTTTTATTATTCCATTTTTACCACAATGAAATATAAAAACAATTTGGTGCTGCTGATAATAAGCATCACCATTTTAATCACAGCGCTTCTACTGTATATAAAACCGCTGAGTGATTTTTTTAAGTTTGAACGATTGGATTTTGATCAATCAGGAATTAGTATAGCCATTGGTTTTTTAAGTGTGGTTTGGTATGAACTAATAAAATGGAGTAAACGTAAAAAAGCTGTTGCAGTAAGATAATTGAAAAAACGTTTTCGTATACAACTATTTATTCTACCCAAATCAAATTTGTATTATAAAAAGTGAAATTTTAAAATCGCATGGTATTCACATTTCTCACAGGCATCCGGATTTGTACTTTACCTCACCAGGTTTTTTCTCTTAGTGAAATATTTTATCAACTCAATACAAAGTATCCCACAAGCGGTAGTCATCAAAATGGTTGCCATTGCCTTCCATTCTATATAACCTGTTTTTAAAAAAGCTTGTAAAAAAGGTACATAAACAATAGCTAACTGAAGCAGTACTGTACCGGCAATAGCAGCCCACATACCCTTATTACCAAACAGGTGAGATGAAAAAATGGAATGGTGAAGAGAACGTACTGAAAGTGCATTACCCAGTTGTACAAAACAAAGTGTTGTAAAAACCATCGTCTGCTGGGTTTTCACATCATACTCCTGCTGTATTGCCCACCATTGAATAAAGATGGATGCAGCAGCAATCACAGTTCCTGATAATACAATTTTCGTCACCAATCCTCCTGCAAATAAATTTTGTTTAGGTGGCCTTGGCGGCCTGTTCATAATATCTTTCTCCGCCTCTTCTGCCACAAGCGCCAAACCCGGCAACCCATCTGTTACCAGGTTTATCCAAAGGATATGTATAGGAAGTAATGGAATAGCAAACCCAGCAATGGGAGCAATAAAGATGGTAAGTATTTCACCGAGGTTACAGGAGAGCACATACAAAATAAATTTTCTGATGTTATCATAAATTTTTCTGCCTTCTCTTACGGCTTTTACAATAGTGGCGAAATTATCATCCAGCAAGATCATGTCTGCTGCTTCCTTTGATACACCTGTTCCGGTAATGCCCATCGCTATACCAATGTCAGATTGTTTTAATGAAGGAGCATCATTTACGCCATCACCGGTCATGGCCACAAATTCTCCATTAGCCTGTAATGCTTTTACAATATTTAATTTTTGCTCTGGTGACACCCTTGCATACACGAAAGTATTTTTTACAATTCCTTTTAAATCCTCCGGAGATAAATTATTAAGATCAGTTCCTGTTTTTACTCCCTGGTGTCCTTTTTCAATCATGCCTAAGCGCTCTGCAATGGCAGTGGCTGTCAGTGCCTGGTCGCCGGTTATCATCACCGTTTTTATGCCAGCCGTTTTACATTCCCTGATAGCTTCTATCACTTCTTCTCTTGGTGGGTCTATCATGGCAACCATGCCTAAAAAATCTACCTCGCTTTCTATAGCTGGTTTTATTTCGCCGGGATGATGATCAAAGTCTTTATACCCAAAAAATAAAACCCTTAATCCTCCGGCTGCCCATTCTTTATTTTTATCAAGCCATTCAGACAACTGCTCTTTGTATTTTGCTGCCAACACTTCTCCTATCTTTCCCGGGGCACCTTTTACAAACAAGATCCATTTGTCAGCATTTTTATGCAGCGTACTCATCCGCATTCTTTCTGAATCAAAAGGCAATTTTGCCACAAATGGAAATGCTGCATCAGCCGTTTCTTTTGAATGTCCATTGGCTAAAGCATAGTCAACTAATGCTGTTTCTGTAGAATCTCCCAATAACCCATCTTCGGAAAATCGTACTTCGTTATTAAGGATCATTGCCTGCAGTAATAAATTTTCTTTACCCGGTTCTGCCTGCAACTTTTCCACCGTCATTATATTTTGAGTGAGTGTGCCGGTTTTATCGCTGCAGATATACGTTACGGAACCCAGGGTTTCAACTGCCGGCAATTTTCTCATCAGTGCCTTTTGTTTAACCATTCTCCCGGCACCCCAGGCCAGTGCAATTGTAATAACTGCCGGTAACGCTTCCGGCAAAGCTGCTACTGCCAAAGAAAGTGCAGTGAGAAACATTTGAAAAGCAGGAACGCCACGCCATAACCCTGCTGCAAAAACAAGCCCGCAGATAAGTATAACAATAATGGCCAACTGCTTACTAAATACTGCCAACCTTTTTTGAAGCGGTGTTTTTTGTAATGTATCTTTTAGTAAACCGGCAATTTTTCCTAATTCTGTGTTCATGCCAATAGCAGTTACCACTGCTTTTGCCGACCCATTGCTTACATGTGTTCCTTTAAAAACCATATTGTGCTGGTCTCCCGGCACCAGGTTTTGTTCGCTGATGGCATCCGTTTTCTTTTCAACCGTATGGCTTTCT
>CAWFCU010000018.1:0-251477 GCA_963814445.1 uncultured Chitinophagaceae bacterium | reverse complement strand
CATCAGAAATGTCCGTCAAATTAAATTTAGAAAGCTCCAAATAATGAATTGGCGTTATGTCCTGAAAAATTGATAGCCGATTTAAAATGCTAATGACTTTCTCAAAATTTTCTGGATTAAGTCCACCTTTTCTGAAAGTCTCGCATTACCTCAAAAAATACCTCGTATTTTATTTGTGGGTTTGTTAATATTCCAAGATAGTTCACCATATTATTAGGGTGTCTGATATTATTGCAGGCAACATGTGTATTTACGCTAATATACGCTACGTTTTTTGACAAACAATTTTTGCAAGTATTTTATTTTCAGCATACTATAAAAAAAGTACGGTATACGCCGGAGTAGCGCAAATACAACTCAACTTAATTTTAAATCATCAAGCGGACTAATAATTTTCAGCAAATCTTTATTACTGGTGTGCAGGTATATTAAGGTAGTTTTTATATCGTTATGCCCCAATAACTTTTGTATCATTGTTACGTCAGTTCCTTTTTCTATAAGGTGGGTGGCAAAGCTGTGGCGGAGGCTGTGTATGCTGCCGGGTCTGATTATACCAGCTTTCTTTTTTGCATGCTGAAGTACTTCCTGTAAACTGCGGCTGCTGTAAGCTATGCCTTTGGTGCTGCCTTCAAAAAGCCAACCTCTTTTATCGGGTTTGTATTCTTTTGCATACTCTCTTAACATTATCAGTAAAACAGGGCTAAGCGTTACTATCCTGTCTTTTTTGCCTTTTGCGGCTTCAATAAATATACTCATCCGGCTGCTGTCAATATGATAAGTTTTTAATTTCACCACTTCGCTTACTCTTAGCCCTGCACTGTAGGCAAGCATCAGCATGGTTTTATGTTTTTTATTGGCGGCACTTTTTATAATAGCTGCCATGTCATCCTGGCTAAATACTTTTGGCAATTGTTGCCGTTTCTTTGGCCTCGGTATCTCCCAAAAAAATTTCTCCCTGCCCAGCACCTGTTCAAAATAGAACTTTAATGCATTAAGCCTGCTGTGGGCAGTATTTTCTTTAATGCCTTCTTTTTCCATCGCATACACCATGTATCTTTTAAGTTCATCAACAGTTAATGATGCCACTGGCTTTTTCTTAATGGTTTGTAGCAACTGGCAAAATTCATTACGGTAAGTTTTAATGGTGGAGGGGCTGTAACTTTTTAATTTTAGCTGTTGTACAAATGCAGCCAGTGCACCTGCATTTTGAGGGTTGATCAATTGCGGTGATGGTGAAAAGGCAATTGGCTTTACTGCTTGTTTTTCAGTGGGTGTTGCGGCACTTAATTTGTTTTTATTCTTAAGATATTGCTTTAATGGGTTATTGTTTATTGCCGCATTGTTGTCTATTGCTTTTAACAGCGCATCGTAATTTTCACGGCTTAATAAATTATACCAGCATTTGTTCGACTGGCTCCATTTCACACCAGGCACTTTTTTTACAATGTTATTCAACTGGTGGTTGCTGCTAAAGAAAATACCAATGCATTCTTTTTTGTTATGAAGAAGCGGCTTAAGGGTAATTGTTTGCATATTTAAAGTTAAGAAAGCTATTGCACAAAAAAAGAGGCTGCATTTGCAACCTCTTTTCTAATTAAAATATTTATACTTAATAATTTCTCACCTTCATTTCAACTCTCCTGTTCTTAGCCCTGCCTGCTGCTGTTTTGTTATCCGCTATTGGGTTTTCATCACCAAAGCCGGCAGCGCTTAAGCGGCTGGCATCAATGCCGTTCTTTACTAAATAATCGCTTACGGCATTGGCCCTTGCTTCGCTAAGTTCCCTGTTCTTATCAGCATTGCCTTTGTTATCAGTGTATCCATTAATATCAACCTTGTAATCAGGATTAGCTTTTAAGAGGGTAACTACATTATTCAATGCTGTATTTGATTTTGCCAATAATTTATTGCTGCCAGGGGCAAAGAAAATATTGGCAGCAGCCTTGTTTATTTTTTCAATCACCGCCACTTCTATTACCGGGCAACCCATATTGCTTGCAACGCCGGCCACATCTTTACATTTATCTTCTTCGTCATTAATGCCATCGTTATCGGTGTCTGGTATCGGGCATCCCTGGTAGCGTGCAGGGCCAGCTACATCTTTACAGTTATCATTCTCATCGTTTATACCATCTTTATCTGTATCCGGAACAGGGCAACCTTTGTATTTACTCAATCCTTTTTCACTAGGGCAGTTATCATCTTTATCTGTTAAGCCATCACCATCACTATCAGGGCAACCTTTTAAAGCCGCCAGGCCTTTTGCATTGGGGCAGGCATCTGTTTCGTCAGGCACTCCATCACCATCTGCATCAACTACTACCAGTGCCGGGGGAACGATTGGTAATGCTGCTTTTGGCGCAGGCGTTTCTTCGCCACCTACATTTTGTGCAAAGCCAAGTGAGTAAAACAGGTTGTTGCCAATTACAGATTTTGTAAGTGATAACTTATACTGTGCCTGCAAAATAAAATAAGTAGTATTGCTGGCATTTAACTGTAAGCCGCCGCCGAGAGGAATATAACCACCCATTTTGCCCGTATAAATACCAAGGCCAACACCAGCAGTTAAAAATGGGGCCCATACATTTTCATCTTTTACCGGGCGGATATTGATGGCAGGTTCAAATTCAATTCCTATTTCAGTAGATGCAGGAGTTCCTCTATAAAGAGCGCTGTAGTCGTGAAAGATAGCATTTACCCTTGCCGAAAAATCTATAAATGGTGTAATGCCTTTCCAGTAACAGACAGAAGCACCTGCACTCATATCTTTTATTTTTAAAGTAGTGGCATTACTATTTCCGCTAAAATTTTTCGGCGCATTAAAATCAGTAAGTGTAAAAGCAAAACCAAAGAGGGCTGGTTTTTTCTGTCCCGGTACAAAGCCGCTCTTTTTATTTTTTTGTGCCACAACAGCACCAGCGATCAATGTAACTGTAATAAGCACCAGTAATTTTTGTTTCATATACATCAAATTAATTCTCTTAAACTTCTTTCCGTAAACAAAAGTTGTATGGCTTAATTGCCATTTATATTTTGAGCAAAGCCAATTGAATAAAACATATTATTGCCCATCACTGTTTTTGTGAGTGACAATTTGTATTGTGCCTGCAAAAGGAAGTAAGTAGTATTACTGGCATTTAGCTGCAACCCACCGCCAACAGGAATATATCCACCTATACGGCCTGTGTAAATGCCTACACCAATACCAGCAGTTAAAAACGGGGCCCATACGTTTTCATCTTTTATCGGGCGGATGTTTATGGCAGGTTCAAACTCAAGGCCAATTTCTGTGCTGGCAGGTTTGCCTGCATAGAGGGCGCTGTAATCATGAAAGATACCATTAAGCCTTGCAGAAAAATCAATAAATGCTGTGATGCCTTTCCAGTAATAAAGGGAAGCGCCAGCGCTCATATCTTTTATTTTTAAAGTAGTGGCATTGCTGTTTTTTCCAAAATTGTTTGGCGCATTAAAATCGGTAAGTGTAAAAGCAAATCCAAACAGGGCTGGTTTCTTTTGTCCGGGTACAAAACCGTTCTTTTTATTTTTTTGTGCAAAAGAAGAAGAGGCAATCATTACAATTGCTACAAACAGAGCAAGTTTTTTTCTCATAAATGAAAGTTAGTTAATGATACTTTGGCGGCATTGACACTGCCGTACCCACAATTTTCAAATGTAAACATATTTGCCAATTTGTTTAGAATTGAGAGAGAAAAAATGATTTGCCCTATATTTGCAGCCGCATATATGGTCCGGTAGCTCAGTTGGATAGAGCATCAGCCTTCTAAGCTGAGGGTCATTGGTTCGAATCCAATCCGGATCACACGTGTTGTTTCACACCTCTTCGTTTGCCCCTGTAAATCAGTATTTACAGGGGTTTTTATTTCTTTCATCTTCGCTGGATTTCGATTTTCGGCAAATATTGGAGCAAAAATGTTTCACCTACGGTTTAATATTGTTCCACCTGACAAATGGAAGAACAAATGAAGTTGTCACTACTATTTTACCCAAATCAGAAGAAGAAAAACAAAAGGACGGGAAAAATTCCAATTTACGGCCGCTTTGCTTCAATCAGCATTAGTTACGGGCGGAATTCAAATACCCGGGCATACGCAAAGCCCTTGAGGTTGGCTCTCTTCACTACAGTATCATTTCGTTATCATAGCTCTTCTCACGCCCACTTTTTGTGGCTTACGTCCCTGGGTACGTGAAGTTTCTAAAGTGTGTTTGTATTGTGAAATAATATTAATAGTTTCACTATCACAATAAAACAATGTCAGTATCAAATTCTATTCTTGAAACAGAACGTTTACTGTTCCACCGGTTTACTGAAAATGATACGCCTTTTATACTGGAATTGCTCAATACTGAAGGTTGGATAAAAAATATCGGCGACAG
This sequence comes from uncultured Chitinophagaceae bacterium, assembly GCA_963814445.1. Lineage (GTDB taxonomy): Bacteria > Bacteroidota > Bacteroidia > Chitinophagales > Chitinophagaceae > Ferruginibacter. The sequence goes on along the minus strand of CAWFCU010000018.1, from coordinate 247,082 downwards.
GAATGTAAAAACAGAAGAGCAGGCGAAACAATATCTCATCAACGGCCCAATTAAAAGTTATGCTGACAATGGTTTTGGGCTAAGCCTTGTAACATTAAAAGACGGCACACCTGTAGCCATGTGTGGGCTGATAAAAAGGGAGTCCTTACCGCAACCTGATATTGGTTATGCCTTCTTACCACAATACGCAGGTAAGGGTTACGCTTATGAAATAGCAAGGGCGGTATTGCACTATGCTTTTACAATATTAAAGCAAGAAAAAATATTAGCCATCACTTTGCCTGAGAATACCAATTCGGTAAAGCTGCTGCTAAAACTGGGTATGCAATTCGAAAAAACATTTACAGATGCCACTACAAATGAAATATTGGCCATGTACAGTGTGAGTAATCATGTTTAACCAGGAACTTATTCAGGCACAATTTTCCCTTTACTATACCGGTCTATCATTACTTTACTGCGGCTACGTTCTGCCTGTGCACTAACACTGTCTAAAATTTTTTTCATTTCATCCGGGTGAGCATTGTAGTAGTTGTAGCTTACATTAAAATCTTCCCGGTTTATTTTGTGGAGTTCAAATATTTTCTTTTGCAGGGCAGCATTTTCAAAAAGCCCCTTTTTGCTGCTGTCTTTCGATAAAAAGTTTTGGGTATAGGCTTCCGCCTGCAGCATATCCCACATCACAAGCTGCATTTCTTTTGCGTTGAGTATCCTGCCTTCTTTTTGTTTATCGCTGCAGGAGTATATCAATCCAAACAAGGAGATACAAATTACAGCCAGCACAATTCTCATTTCAATTCTTCTTTATACCGGTTAGCGTTGGTAACATCCATTTTTTGCAGCAGTTCGCTTGCCCTCGCTTTGTCCTGCTGCGGTGCTTTTGAAAATATCTTTATCAATTCATTTGCCTTGCCCTGGAAGAAAAACTGTTTGATCATGGTGTTAGGATTATCAGCATTAAAAGTGCTTAGCAGGTTCAGCACATTGAGCATTTCCGACCGGGCAGCAGTTTCATTCTCATACATTTTATCAAATGCACTCCGGTAATAATTGTAGTAAATATCATGAATTATAGCATAACGGCTGTTCAGCATGTTCTCCACCAGCCAATACCGGTTGCGGATACCATCAAAAGCTTTCCACCCTGAAATGCCCCTTCCTTCGGGTGCATTGTTCACTATGTTCTGTGCTTTTAAAAAATAAGGGTTGCCGCCTTTTAAAGAATAAGAATCATAATCAAATGCAAGTATCATATACACATAATATGCAAACACGGCGGTAAGGTTAAACACTTCAGCATCACTGCCCGAAACCCGGTTATCATTAAATTCGAGTTGCTGAAACTCAACATACTTAAACGTTACATCCTCGTCCTGAAAATTAATAATCGGCGACATATATGTGCTGTTAAATACAGGCCTTGCAGATTGTATGGTAATGGATGCACTATACACATTTATATTATCTGTGGGTTGCAGGTTCAATAAAAAATTGCATTCAATTTTCTCGTTGGCTGCAAATTCATCTGTACCCCATTTACGGTTGTTCACAAATGTATTCAGTGAATTCTGCAGGGTTTGAAAGGTTTTTTTGTTTACTGTGTTGCCTACCCTGCTACTGTTCACCGTTACCCTGGCATTCAATTCCTGCGCCTGCGTACTATTTACTCCAAAGCATGTAAGTAATGCAAGCAGTATTTTAATTGTTTTCATTGTTGTAACTAATTATTGTATTTACAATATCCACTGCCACTTCCTGTTTTGTTTTTGTATCAAACCTATATTCTTTTCCTTTCCTGTCAAAAATGGTGATCTTATTTGTGTCATGGCCAAAACCTGCGCCAATATCATTGAGAGAATTGAGCACAATCATATCTGCATTTTTGCTGCTGAGTTTTTTTAATGCATATTCTTTTTCATTGTTCGTTTCTAATGCAAACCCTACCAGTAGTTGCCTGCTGCCTTTTCTATTTCCCAGTTCCTTTAAAATATCTGTTGTCTTCTTTAGTTCTATAGAAAATGTTTCTGATTGTTTTTTAATTTTTTCATCTGCTGTTGCTACAGGGGTATAATCTGCTACCGCCGCACTCATTACAGTAATATCTTTATCATTAAACTCAGCAAGGCAGGCAATCAGCATTTCCTTTGCAGATCTTACCTTAACCGTTTTAAATCCTGCAGGGGTTTTTAAATAAGAAGGCCCTAATACAAGTGTAACATCTGCACCTCTGGCATATAATTCGTTTGCAATTGCCAATCCCATTTTTCCGGAAGAATGATTTCCAATAAAACGAACAGGGTCTATCGCTTCATAAGTAGGGCCGGCAGTAACCAACGCTTTCTTCCCCTTCAACTCATCTTTTTTTTTAAAGAAATCATTCAGCCAGCCTGCAATTGTTCCAGGTTCCGCCATTCTCCCTTCGCCTGTGAGGCCACTTGCCAGTTCGCCGTTCTCTACCGGGATGATCAAATTACCAAAAGAAGCTTAATTTATCAAGGTTCCCCTTTGTTGAAGGATGCTTCCACATATCCTCATCCATTGCAGGCGCCACCACCACAGGGCAGGTTGCAGAAAGATACACTGCCATTAAAAGATTATCACAAAATCCTGTTGACCATTTTAGCAAGGCTGTTACAACTTAATGGTGCAATTACAAATACATCTGCCCACCTGCCAAGCATTACATGGTTTGCCCATGAATCATTTTCTGCAATATCTGATAACACGGCATTTTTGGATACAGTTGATAATGTAAGCGGCGAAACAAAATCTTTTGAAGCAGATGTCATTATCACTTTTACTTCAGCACCTGCTTTTACCAACAGCCTTACCAGCATAGGAATTTTGTAAGCAGCAATGCTGCCTGTAACGCCAATCAATATTTTTTTTCCTGTAAGCATAAAAAAATCCCCCGGTACATCGGGGGTTTAAAAATATAAATTCTTATCTGAAACTGTTGTAAATAATTTACAAAATTACCTGAACAGGTCTTCCTCGTTTTTACGGAAATAAACTTTAGACTCCATAAACTCCTGCGTTGCAAGCAAAGCCGGGTTTGGCATACGTTCGTAAGCCTTTGAAATTTCAATCTGCTCTTTGTTTTCATGTATTTCTTCAAGGCTGTCTGTATGGCTGGCGAACTCCTCCAGTTTGTTATGCAATTCTTCCTTTACAGAAATATTTATCTGGTTGGCTCTCTTTGCAATGATTGCGATAGACTCGTACAGGTTACCTGTCTTTTCTTTCAGGTCGTATAAATTTTTTGGCTCCACCACACTACTTGTGCTAGAGCTGTGCTGACGTCTTAGCTTGCTCATTTTGTATTTCTTTAATGTTGTTTAAACTTAAATTTTTATACTCTTCGGCTTCCTTTTTCAATTTGCTTTCCGGAAACCTGTCTGAAAAATCTTCATAAGCTGTCATCACTTTTTCATAACGCTCTATTTGTTTATCCTGTATGCTCAACTGGGCAAATTTATAATAAGCTTTTATTGCCTGCAATTTATAACTGTCTGCTTCTACAGATTCAGGATAACTGTTAAGCAGGTTATCGTAAGCAATGGCAGCTGCCCTGTATTGGCTTATTTTATAATAAAGTTCTGCAGCCCTTAATTCCTTTTGTTCCAATTTTGCCCTGCATTTATCAATTATCTCAGTTGCCTCTGCTATTCTTGCAGAGCCAGGATGTGTATTGATAAATGTCTGCATCACACCCATTGCTTTTGCTGTATTTGTTTGCTCCAGTTCCAGCTTAGGCGATTGTTTATAAAAACACATTGCATGCATAAAATCCACTTCTTCTGACTTGGTGCTATTGGGGAATACTTCCAAAAATCCTTTAAAGAAATTTTCTGCATCCCTATAATTTTCCATGTAATAAAAACAGTAAGCGTCTTTATAATAAAGCAATTCAAACTTATCAGTCCCCTTAAATATTGGATACAATTCTTCATATATCTGTTGGGCAAAACTGTATTTCTTTTCATCAAAATACTTATCAGCCATCTTCAGCTTATACTCAGCATCATTACTCTTCATCACCTTATTAAAAGTGCTGCTGCATGACAGTAAGAAAACAGAAAAGAGTAAACAGGTAGTAATTATAAAAAATCGCATAGAAGGCGCAAATTTAGTGGATTTGCATCAAAAATCACCTTAAAATATTACACTCCCAAAATAGCGTTGTTAATATTCTGAAAAATGAGCAAAAGAAAAACCCTCCCGGAAAACCAGGAGGGTAATCATTGAGCAAAAAGTAATAAACTTAGTTTGATTTAATATCTATAGTGTTTGCATCACCACCATCAATTACTTTATCAGTAGTGATCCTGTCTTCGCTGATACCTAATTTTTCAACGAGGTAGTTTTTAACAGCTTCTAATTTTTTGTCAGCTAAAGACTGGCTGCGTTTGTCAGCTTTTGGATAAGCAGTCAAAGCAATGTTACAAGTTGGTTTTTCTTTCAACTTACCAGCAACAGTAGCCAGCATTGCTTTATTATCAGCGCTTAAACTAACTCCTTTTAATGTAAGGCTTGGGTAGTCAGCTGGGCAATCTTTAACACCTTCTGGAGATAATTCGCCAGAAGCTAATTTATTTTTGATATCAGTGCAGCAAGCTGGGTCTGGGCATTTACCAACACCATCAGCATCCACTGGTTGACAATCTGTAGGAGTAATCAATTGTTTGTCTTTGCAATCTGGAACACCATCACCATCAGTATCTTTAGTTACACCGTGAGAATCAACCGGGCAACCTGCCGGAGTATTTGGTTCCCTGTCCAATTGGTCAGTTACACCATCACCGTCAGTATCATCAAATACTGGTTTTGGTAATTTCATGTGCTTAGGATTGTTTAACTCACTATAAGCGTAGTCAAGTGGGTTAAGCCACCATAATGGTTCAACAGATTTGCCACCTAAGTTAAAGTTAACACCTAAAGAAAGGTAATTCCATGAATCAAAGTCAGAAGTCAGCACAGGATCTACCTGGTGCATGTTCCTGCCATCGCTGTCCGTCAAGCAAATCAGTTTTAACAAAAGTATGCCTGTCTTCCAATGCTATATTTATCCTCTTGCTTAATTTATAAGCAACACCCATAATTACAGTTCCGGAAGGTTTCAGTGTATTTTTTCCTAAACTCGGACGGCGGCTACCTTCAGATTCAGCATCTGTTTCGTAGGTATTATCCATTTCAGCTTTTAACAAACTGATAATGTCTTTCCTGTTATCGTAGCTAAAACCACCGTTTCGGTTTCCACTGTATTTATCCAATGCAGCTTGCCAGGTGTATGCCTGCCCTTCGTTTTTATCATTGGTTGCATTAACCTTTGTCTGGTACCATGTAGCACCAATACCAGCACCGCCATATAAAGTAATACCGGTTTTTTGTTTGTGGAAACGAACGTTATTTAAGGTAACTAAACCCTGTAAAGAAAGGTCTTGTACCTTGGCTTTGTAGTTGTAGAAAACATTTTCTGCAGGCCTTGAAGTGTCAAGTCCTTCTAAAGTACCTGCGTTATTCCTGTTAAAAGGGTTATAAACGATTGTTCGGTCTGCAGGGGCAACATCACTTTGACCTGCATTTACCCATGCAGTGTTAAATTTGAAATTACTTGCTGGCTGCCATTGTTGGCCTTTGGCAGTTCCATTTACATATTGCAATCTTAATGAAAAGATATAACCAAAAGCTTTTCTGATATGTGCAGAAAAACCTAAGGTTGGGAACTTTGCAGGAATATCACCACTTATAGTTAGTGCGCCAACTGATACACCTACTTCCACCATATTACGGGGTTTAGCAGGAAAATTATAAGTGTTATTCCAAAACTCGTTCTGCTGAGGCATGCTCTTTGAAGATATTACAGAAGAGTCGTAGATACTGTAGCCAGCGCCGGAACCGCTTGGGGTCTGAGCGTAAACCGCAGATGTAATTAGGGTTATGACCCCTAACAGTAATTTGTACTTTTTGCTTGCCATAAATGATTATTTGTTTAATTTCTGAATTACAGGTTGTTTATATGCAAAAATATCACTTGAGATTTAAAAACCAAATTTTTTTAGTATTTATTTAAGGTATTTTGTTTTTTATTTCCTTATATTTTAAGTACTTACAGACCGTAATTTACCCTTATAAGCTGCACCACCTGCTGTTTTTATCGAAAAAAATACAACATTACCGGGTACACGACCGTAAAAAATTAATACCTGTAATTACTTTGAAAGGGCAATATCCTTAACTAAATTGCCCTTTTTTATCTCTGATGAAATTTGTAACAGACATTATTGGCAGCGAACTTGGCATTTTTGAAATCAAAGTTTTCAGAAGCCGTAAAAAGCAATGCCCCCATGCTTGACCGGATAATGAAATTTATTATTAAAAGGAAGGGCAAGCAGTTAAGGCCAATGTTTGTTTTTTTAAGCGCCAAACTCCACGGCCCTGTTAATGAAAGTACTTACCGGGCGGCTGCACTGGTTGAATTACTGCATACAGCCACATTGGTGCATGATGATGTGGTGGATGAATCACTTGAAAGAAGAGGTTTCTTTTCCATTAATGCGATCTGGAAAAATAAAATTGCTGTGCTGGTTGGTGATTACCTGCTTTCTAAAGGACTATTGCTTTCTACAGATAATAATGATTTTGAACATCTGCATATCGTTTCTGAAGCGGTAAAACAAATGAGCGAAGGCGAACTGCTTGCAGATTGAAAAATCAAGAAATCTGAATTTAGATGAGGGTGTTTATTTTGAAATTATTAAAAATAAAACAGCGTCGCTATTATCATCTGCCTGTGGTGTGGGTGCATGGAGTACCAGCAAAGATGAGAGCATCTGCAACAGGATGAAATTATTCGGGCAAAATGTTGGCATTGCATTTCAAATAAAAGATGATCTGTTTGATTACGGTAATGAGGATGTGGGTAAACCAACAGGCAATGATATCAAAGAAAAAAAATTAACGCTGCCACTGATATATACCCTTAACAAAGTGTCATCAGCTAAGAAAAGGGAATTGATATATCTCATAAAAAATGAAAATAAGAACGCAGACAAAGTAAAATACATCATTGAGAATGTTGTGGCAGAAGGTGGTATTCAGTATGCAATAGAAAAGATGAACGGCTACAGGGATGAAGCAATGAAAATATTGCATGGGTTTCCTGAAAGCGATGTAAGAAAAGCACTGGAAGAATTGGTACGATATACAACAGACAGAAAATATTAACTCTACTATTTTATCCAATGACGAAAAGATGGAACCTTTTAAACGCTGACGATGATAAAGTACAATCATTGTATGATGCACTGAAAATAAATAAAGTACTGTGCAAAATTTTAGTGCAAAGGGGTATTGATGAGTATGATAAAAGTAAAGTTTATTTCAGGCCACAATTAGATATGCTGCATGATCCATACCTGATGAAGGATATGGACAAAGCAGTAAACAGGATTGATACAGCCATTGAAAAAAAAGAAAAAATACTGGTGTTTGGTGATTATGATGTGGACGGCACCACGGCTGTTGCCTCTATGTACCAGTTCCTCTCTAGTATTTATAATGAACAATTCCTGGAGTTTTATATTCCTCACCGCTACAGGGAAGGATATGGTGTAAGCAAAGCCGGGATTGACTATGCTGCTGAAAATAATTTCACACTTATTATTTCACTGGACTGCGGAATAAAATCTGCCGATCTTATTGCTTATGCTGCAACATTAGGTATTGACTTTATTGTATGCGACCACCATCTACCAGATAATGAATTACCCAAAGCAGTAGCAATACTTAACCCCAAACAGGAAGATTGCAACTACCCATTTAAAGAATTATGTGGTTGTGGTGTTGGGTTTAAATTAATAACTGCATTGGCACAACGGTATGGCATACCACAGGAAAAATACCATTGTTACCTCGACCTCGTTGCTACAGCCATTGCTGCTGATATTGTTTCTATAACAGGTGAGAACAGGGTGCTGGCTTTTTACGGACTTGAAAGGATAAATACAAACCCATCGCCAGGTATAAAAGCCCTGATACATTTAGGCGGCATCACAAAAGGTTTATCCATCAGCAATGTTGTTTTTGTAATTGCACCAAGGGTAAATGCTGCAGGAAGAATGGATGATGCAAGAAAGGCAGTGCAGCTATTTATTGAAAAAGATTATACTAAAGCGCTTGGTTTTGCAGAACAACTGCATAGTGATAACAGCGACAGAAAGGAAGCAGACAGCAGTATTACAGAAGAAGCGTTGTATGAAATACAAAACAACCCATCTCTGCAAACCAGTAAATCAACAGTTGTTTACAAAGAGCATTGGCACAAAGGTGTGGTGGGCATTGTGGCAAGCAGGTTAATAGAAACTTATTACCGGCCAACTGTGGTGCTTGACAAGAAGTGGCGAAATGGCAGCAGGCAGCGCAAGAAGTGTTGCTGGCTTTAATTTGTATGAAGCGATACATGCCTGCAGGGAATATCTTGTTGGATATGGTGGGCATTTTGCAGCCGCCGGGCTTACACTATTGCCGGAAAATGTAGAAGCATTCAGCAATAAATTTGAAGAAGTGGTAAATGATACAATAGACCCCAAATTGCTGGTGCCTGAAATAATCATTGATGCAGCCATTTCATTTTCAGAAATTAAAACATCTTTTTACAGCATTTTACAGCAGATGGAACCGTTTGGACCAGATAACATGCGGCCGGTTTTTATTGCAAAAAATGTTACAGACGCTGGCTATTCAAAAATTGTAAAAGAACAACACATACGATTTGTTTTAAAACAGGGAGAAGTTACCTTAACTGGTATTGGCTTTAATATGGCTGATAAATTTCACCTGCTGGAAACAAAAAAACCATCTTGATATTGTTTTCACCATTGATGAAAATGAATGGAACGGGCAAACAACTTTACAACTAAAAATGATTGATATTAGGCTTGCAGAAAATAATTAAATCTTACCCTGGTTGAAATTTTTCCAATACATACAATATTTTTTTTACGTCGGCATTAACTGGAGTCTCTCCATTGCATTTGTTTTAATACGGCAGGAAATAAGTGGCGAAAAAAAATACGGCATCAATACTACCGGGGCAGATGAGCTAAAAAATTTAAAGAAGAAAGGAATTGATATTTCTCATGCCACACATATATATGCCGGTAAGTTACCAGTTGCTTGAAGAAACCTTGCAGCAAATAAACAGCGATAACAAAAATCATTTTTTTGATATTGGCTGTGGCAAAGGGAGGGCAATGTGTGTGGCCGCACATTTTGGTTTCAACAAAATTTCCGGCGTTGATTTTTCAAAAGAATTTTGTGATGTTGCCATCAGCAAACCTCACAATAACAAAACAAAACCTACCAATCAATTAAACTATTCAGTTATTGAAGCTGATGCTGCTGTTACAAACATTCCTGATGACGTGGATTGTATTTTTTTATTTAATCCTTTTGATGAAGTAATTATGAAAAAAGTACTACAGAAATTAAAACCAGCATCAACAATAATCCAAGAAAACTAAATATTATTTATGCTAATCCTCTTTATAAAAAACTATTTTCAGAGAAGGGTTTTACAGAAACTTACTACACTAAAAAGTTGAATTATTTTGAAATTTCAATACTGAGTAAAACTAAAAAGGCTGAAAGCTTTAAAACTCCCAACCTTTTATACATTATTGCGTTCGAAATTTATTCTGCAACTATCAACGGACTTTTCTTTTCATTCCATTAGTTCTACACTCCTGTTGATAAAATTAGTAAGGTCATTCCCTTTTAATAGATCCTGTGAAAGCAAAGCAAGGTCTGCAAGATTTTTTACTTGCTTTTCCTGTTTTGCATTATCTTCTTCGCTAAGTATATTTTTATAAATAGCATGATTGCCATTTACAGTTAACGTTACTTCATCCGGCATGTTTGCATAAAAAGCAGCCATGCCACCACCAATGGCTCCCATATCTTTCATTCTTCTCATCATCTCCGGCCTTGTAGCCACTACCGGTGGCACATCTGTACTTAATCCTTTTACTTCTACAGTAATATGCAAAGCAGATTTTTGCTGCTCAAACAATCCTTTCAATTTATCACTTTCATCCTTGCTTAATACACTTTCAGCATTATCATTTTTATCAATCAGGTTATCTGCAATATCAGCATCCACTCTTGTAAACTGCAACATTCTCCCATTTCATTTCCATGCTGTTGATAAAAGCAGCGTCCACCAGCGTTTCCATCTTCACTACGCTGTAACCTTTTGCTGCAGCAGCTTGTATATAAGCATCCTGCTGAACGGGATTGGTAGTATAAATGATCACCTGTTTGCCTTCTTTATTTTTTTGTAACGCTTCTGTCGCTTTTTTATATTCTTCAAAAGTGAAAAACTTACCAGCTTCTTTGCATCCTCCATCACCAAAAACTTATTGGCCTTCTCTAAAAATTTATCATCGGTCATCATACCATACTTCACAAACAAGCCAAGGCTCTCCCATTTTTCTTCAAATGATTTCCTGTCGTTGTTGAATATCTCTTCCAATTTATCCGCTACTTTTTTGGTGATATGTGTATTGATCTTTCTTACATTCGGATCGCCCTGTAAATAACTGCGGCTTACATTCAATGGAATATCCGGGCTGTCAATCACACCCTGCAGCAACATTAAAAATTCAGGAACAATATCTTTTACTTCATCTGTAACAAATACCTGGTTGCAGTACAACTGTATCTTATCTTTCTGTATTTCGTAGCTCTGTTTTATTTTGGGGAAGTATAAAATACCAGTAAGATTAAATGGATAATCAACATTCAAATGTATCCAGAACAAAGGCGGTTCATTATACGGATATAATTCTTTATAAAAATTCTGGTAATCTTCTGCAGTTAATTCAGATGGTTTTTTTGTCCAGGCCGGTGATGGATTATTGATTTGCTTTTTTTCTCACCAGACCTTCGGAAAGAAAATTGGCACTGGCAAAAAACGGCAGAATTTTTCCAAAACTGCTTTTACACGATGCTCTTCCAAAAACTCCTTGCTTTCTTCATTCAGATGCAAAACAATATCAGTACCTCTTTCCTCTTTCTCTACTTCTTCCAAAGTAAATTCAGGGCTGCCATCACATTCCCATCGTACTGCTTTTGCACCTTCCTTAAACGATTTTGTTATCACTTCCACTTTATCACTCACCATAAAAGAAGAATAAAAACCAAGTCCAAAATGACCGATTATATTATTCTCATTCTGGCCTTTGTATTTCTCTAAAAATTCTTCTGCACCGCTAAATGCCACCTGGTTCAGGTATTTGTCCACTTCTTCTGCCGTCATACCAATGCCTTTATCAGAAATGGTCAGTGTTTTTTTTTCAGCATCAATTTTTATATCAATACTGCAGTTCGCCCAATTCACCTTTTGCTTCACCAATAGAAGAAAGTGTTTTTAATTTTTGTGTTGCATCCACTGCATTACTCACCAATTCCCTTAAAAAAATATCATGTTCGCTGTATAAGAACTTTTTAATGATGGGGAAAATATTCTCTGTTTGTACCCGTATGTTTCCTTTTTGCATAAAATATTTTTTAATTGCTTAACAAACAAAATACCAATCATAGGTATGCTGTCAAGCTGGCATAACAATGAACTAAATTAAAAAAGGCTGCCCATTTAAAGGCAGCCTTACCAATATCTTGACTAGTGTTATCGTATCAGTATTTTTTTATAAATCCTTTCACCACCCTGCGGCGTAATGCACAACGTATACACTCCAGGCAAAGCCGCAACGGTACCGCAAATGAATCGTCAATAAAGCCAACCTGTATCACAAGTTCTTTACTGAATATTGACCTGTCCAACAATGTTTATCAGCTGAACCTGGTAATGTGCATTGGTAGCACTATTCATGCTGTAATGCAACAATTGCCCACGCTGTACCGGCACAGAATATACAATCAATCCTTCTTTTAAAGGCTGCGTTTTTAATGTATCCTGCACACCATAAGCAGTACCACCTGTATTAACTGCAAACGCTTTAAAATAATATGTTGTATTAGGCAATAAGCCTGTAAGCTGTGCAGTAAAGTTGTTGCCTGTTGCATTGGTGCTATAGACTTTTGTTCCTTTACCATTTGTAAAACCGCCAATACTGCTGTATTCAATACCATAAGCAGTAATGGCAGAACATCCTGTATCTACAATAGAACCACCTGCTACTGCTCATAATACTGGGTAGTGATATTCACTGTATCTGTTGCAACTGTTGGAACAATACAGGCAAGTGTTGCAAATGAGCGCTGGGCGCTGTAAGATTTACCACCGGCATTTACTGCAAAAGCCTTATAGTAATAAGTGGTTGATGCTGACAAACCAGCTACTACCGCCGAAAAGATTCCGCTGCAGATATTGGTTGATGCCAGTACCGTACCGCTGCCGTTGGCAAAACCATTGTAGTGCTGTATTCAAAGCCATAAGATGTAATAGCAGTACAGCCATTATCTGTAACTGTTGCCGGAAGTGTGGCTGAAGTATAACTGATATTTGTAGCCGCATCTGCAGTTAATGAAGGAGCACTGTTAACACCGGCACCCGATACAGGTACTCCTATACCAGATGCACACCGCCACCTGAAACAGGAATATCGCCTGTATAAGCCTGGATTGCTGTTGGTGTAAATTTCACAAAAATATCCTGTGAGTAATGTACCACCAGGTTGAGTAAGTGTTAAGTGATGCACTGTATGTGCCGCCTGATGTGGTGGCAAATGTAAAATTATTCAACGGGCCAACGGTAATAGTCAGCATTGGTTAAATTAACACCATTCAGATTAAATGAATTAGCAACTGATGTTGCATTGGCACACACATTTCCAAAGCCAATAAGCGTAGTAGCGCCTAATGTTGGAACTATAGCCACACCTGTTCCACTAACGGCAACAAGCACAGTAGTTGAAACACCACCTCCCACAATGCTTACATTACTACCTAACACTCCGCCTGATTGCGGACGTAAACCTTACGTACACAGTAGTGGAAGCAAGTGTTGCAGATGTAAAGGGAATGGTGGTGGAAATACCCCATGAACTGTTATCGTTAGATACCTGGAAGTTAGATGACCCGGCAATGTTAATATTACCTGGAAAACCAATAAGGTTTGCACCTGTTATAGTAAAAGATGCAGATGCAGAGTTTGAACCAACATTCACATTTCCAAAATCGGCAATAGTGGTTGGGTTAGCTATGATTGATGGAGAAGGGCCGGCACCACAGTTATTAACCGGGCTGGCACTGTTACGTGGAGCAGCCGCAGCAGGTGCAAAATCTGCAGTGTTATTGTCCGTATCATTACAACCATTATTAGCCCTGAAAAAAGAGTTGGTATTACCTCCTGAAGCTACTGTAGGGCCACTGCCTTCAAAACAGGTAGCAGTAGTTCCATAACCTACTTTATCAATCACATTAGTAGTTGGACAGGCAATAGAAATAAAATTTGTATCACTTACAAGAACAATCTTTCCTGCTGTTCCGCTCATTGCAATAGTACCTGTTACATCTGCTGTTGGCAACGGCGTTGTGCCTCCGGTACCGGTAGCTTCCTGTATTAAAAAATAATGACCCGGCTGAATGGTTACATTAGGCAGTTTTGTTTTTTGCCATGTAGTAGTGGTACTGGCGGCACTGTTATATTGAACAGACCAATCGTTTACATTGATTGGGCTTGAGGTTGGGTTGAACAACTCAATATAATCACTGGTATAAACTGCACCACTGTTGCCACCTGCGCCATACACCTGGCTTATCTTAAGCGATTGAGAAAAGGAAACAGATGAATAAACCAACAGGAGAAGCGTAAATATTTTTTTCATAAACTTAATTGTTATATCCTGAAACAAGAGCCATCCTTTAAAAATGAATGGCTCCTGTTAGTTAATTATGATATGTGATCTTATAGTCCAAGTACCTGTATGTTATCAATTTCCCATGCAGATGTTTTATCAGAAGCTGTTCCTGCAGGATCATCACCCTCGTACCTGAAAGCAACATAGATATTACCAGAACCATTAAGGCTGATATTACCAGAAGCAGTATAAGCTGAAGGGAAAGCTGATGTAGTACTGCCGGGAGAAAGCGTGGCCTGGGATGTTATATCATTCCACGTAACACCTGGTGCCCATGGGTTACCAGCACCCGTATAGTTTGTAGAAGTCAATACTCTTAATGCAGCCGCCACATTAGTGCCGCCTGGGTATGATGATAAAAGAAAATCCTGTTTTGTTTCAAATTTAAGGGTAGTGGTAGCCGTAGTACGGTTAATCACTTTTGTAACTAACCATGTAGTAACAGGGCCGCCTGCACCGAAACCACTGGCATAAGCATATTTACTGCCACTGAATATCCTTGCATCAAAAGCTCTTGAACCAACTTCTCCAGTATTTTGCCAACCTGCTATTGTTACAGGAGTGTAAGGAGCAGTTGTATTAGCTGTTTGTGTTTCAAAATTTTCATCTATATAAACTACACTTCCCACAGGTGGTGCGCCACAACGTGGGGCATTAAATTTAATATCTGTAGTATCTCTTAATAGTAATTGTTTTGTACCGGAGAATGTAGGGCTGGACTGGAAAACAGTATAGATAGCAGCAATGCTACCATTCCCTTGCTTTACCCTTGCACCAGCAAACCTTGCATAACCACTGGTACGCATTATTATACGGCCTGTGCTGCAATTTTTCAACGTATCATTCTGGTCTTTTTTATATGCCGAAGTATCAGAATAAGTATTGTTAGTATTTACAAATTCCAAATCCTCTAACTGTATCAAAGTACCCAGTAATGGATTTTGCATATCTATGCTGCCGCCGCCCAAATCAGTTAAAGCAACCACTTTTGGAGTAACAGGGTTATTTAAAGATCCCCCGATAACATAGTTACTGATCATGCTTACAGGTATTGCTTCAAGTGATGGTGCTCCAGATGGGTATGCTTTTACACCCAATTGTATCATCCTGTTGTAATCACTTATACATAGACCTTTACATTTAATAAATATTTTTCTTCCTACAGGATATGTTCCATATAATCCTGGCTGGTCAAGCTTAACCTCAATACCACCAGTTTCATCCTGTACATATAATTGCTTGTACAAATTACCGCTTCTGTCATCTGCCACCACAATTCCTGATATGATGATATCATCGTTGACAATATCGAAAGCGCCGTATGAAGCATGCAATGCTTTTAACTGTGCAATAGTTTTGTTGGGCACAATTGCAGGATCAGATGCTCCGGGAGGATTATCAAAACTTTTTTTGCATGATCCCATAAAACCAACCATGGCTACAAGGAGCAGGCCTGTAAGTAATTTAGAAATTTGATTCATAGTTTGTATTTTGAAATAGTTGAATATTATTATTTATTAAATTAAAATCTCAAAGCGATACTGGCTGAAAAAGTGGTGCCAAAAGAATAAAACTTCCTGTTAGGGAATTTCTCTGTGTTCTTCTCGGCAAAATCAAAACGAAGCTGCTCAAATCCACCAGAAACAATGTCCTTGTTATTTAAAATATTGGTAACCCCAAGCCCAAATACAAGGAAGGTTCTTTTCTTCAACCCTTTTATGCTGTTGTTCATCAACCATGAATAACCGGCATAAGCATCTAATGTATATTGTGCATCAAGCCTTGTCTGGTCCACAATTTTATGCCACAATGCCGAGCCTTCTTCTACCCCTGAAACTGCAGCTTCTGTCCTTCTTACAGGGTTAAAGTCGAGCCACATTTGGTCAAAATAATTAAAGTTCACATTCACATACCAGAATTTTGGTGAACGGTAATTGAAACCTACCGTATAAGCCTCCTGTGGCACGGGCACATTAAAGTTTTCTGAATACACTACATCTTTTGCCACCACACTGGCCGTGTTATCTGCAGTAACTGTCGCCACCTGTCTTGTATTGTACCTGTAACGGCCAACAGCTGCAGCAGCATTTAAAGTAAGCCCTTTGGACACAGTTACTTCTGAGCCAAACTCTAATCCGTAATGATCTTTACCAATATTACTCAACGCATAATTCACAAAATTCCTTCTTGAAATCATCATAGAAAGTAAGCACATTCACCGCATCTTTAAAATTAGTATAATAACCGGTAACCCTTAACCTAACTACTGGTGATGCAAATGAATAACCTGCTTCAACCGAGCTGATCTTTTCTGTTTTAAGGTCTATCCTGTATATAATCCCTTGTTCTTGGCGCTATATAAACGTTTTCAAAAAATGGTGCCTTTGTTTGATAAGAACCATTAGCAAAAAGATAATTGCCATCAGGCATTTTATAGATGATGCCACCTTTAAATGCATAGGTACCAAAAACATGGCCCTTAGATTTACCAAAAGAATTATTGGGGAACAATCCACTTTGCACATTGCCTACACGCCAGAAACGGGTATATGTATGTTCAGCAGACAAATGAAAATTAATACTATGGAATTTAACGACAGTTTGCACCCATGCGGTTGCCCTTTGAATATTAATATCATAATCATATCCAAATCGTCGCCTTCCCTTAATATCCTGTTGGGGCTGTTTACATCGTTTTGAACCGCCACTGGATTACCCAAAAAATCCCTTTCTGCAAACTGGTTCACATCCACATAAAAATTACCTCCCAGCAGATCATTTACTTTTTTGTAATAATTATTTTTCTGAAACTCATAAGTGGCACCAGCGGTAAAATCAACATTTTTATTGATAGAAGTATTATAAGTGGTGTTAAAATTATGACGCTTTGTATTGATAACCCTTTCTTCAACTATATATACAGAGCGGCGCCCTGTAACAGTATAGCCCGTAACACCATTGGCATTATTTACGCTGGCAATGCTTGCATAGTTAGCATTATATAATGCATCCCAATTTACCTGGCGCTTATTTACATTGTTTACCAATGCATCGGTTACGCCTGCTTTTAAAGCAGAGTCTTCAAAATAGCTGGGCAGGTAGCGGTAATAATCAGGCCTTGGGTCAGCAGAATTATACCAGTCTAAACCGGTAACAGAACGGTTTCCAAAAGTATAAGATGCTGCAGTGAGCAAAGATGATGTGGGAGAAATTTTCCAGTCGTGGGTTAAAATACCAAAGGGCTGAAATGATTTTGCGATACTTGAATTTCTTTTCTTGCCATTTTGATAACCCCAGAATGGATTGTAAAAATTAGTGCCGGCAAGTTTTCTCATTTCATCCACACTTGAACCCTGCCTGCCATTTTCTGTTGGTGTGGCAAAAGCAACAAATGATAAGATTTGTTTGCTGTTTATCTTTTTATCAATGCCGGCATAAAACGACCAGCCATTATAAAAAGTACCATCAGTAAACCCTTCATCTGCCCAGCGGCGTGAGCCTGAAATACTGAATGCCCATCCTTTTTTTCCCCAGCCGGTAGAATGGGTGATAGCAAGCTTATTGGTAAAATTCCTGTTAGCAGCCTGGTAGCTGAATTTTGTTTGCTTGAATTGTCTGAAGGCTCTTGTATCCATAAAGTTTCCACCACCCAGGGCATTAAAACCAAAAGTGGAAGACTGCATACTATATACATTCCTCCTGTTTCTTGCAGTAACCACATCATTAAGGCCACCCCATAAACCGAACGGGGTAAACCCATTATCAAGGTTTTCCATCGGCACACCATTCATATAGTTGGCAAACAGGTCAGCATCATAACCACGTATCCTGAAACGCACTGCATTAAAATTAAAAGTAGCAGCCCTCAAAAAAGGATCCCTGTTTGATGCTCCTACTACAGCTAGATTTTGTGCACTGCCATCCTGGTTATCGTTTTCATCAAGCGAAACAATGGGAATGTTATCCAAAACATTATCTTTTTCTTCTACTAATGCAGTATCAGCGGAAGCTATTACACTTGTATCTTTGCCTGCCTTTACCTGGCTAAAGCCAGCATGCCCCAGGCACATAAAAAGCAACAAAGAAAAAAAGCGGGATTTGTTTGTAAGCATAGTTAGTTTATTAAAAAAGAACGCAAATGTATGTTATTTATTCCTGCGAATTTTGGGTGTGGATTAAGTAATAATAACTTAAAATAGAAATTCGAAAGGAAAAGCAAATAAAAATCAAAATTTGCAATTAATTGAAATAATTATACAAAATTTGCAACCGATTGTGGATAAAATAAAATATATGAAAAAAATACTGATTTCGTCCGTGCTTTTCCTCACTTTCTGTGGCATATCAAAACAAAGCTTTGGATGGGGAAAAAGAGGGCATGAACTAACCGGTTCATTAGCCTGGCATTTTTTAGATGACAGCACCCGGAAAATTGTGATGGATTATTTAGGAAACCTCAGCTTTGAAGAAGCCGCCAACTGGATGGACGATGTAAGGAGCAATTCCTATTTTGAGTTTCAAAGAAAATGGCACTACGTGGATTTTGAGAAGGGCACAAAATATGAACCCACATCAGAAAGAGACCTTCTTACTGTATTGCATTCTTCTATTGCCCAAATAAAACAATATAAAACCATAAAGAAGAAAGATGTGAGAAGGGCATTGCTGCTTATTTTTCATCTTGTTGGCGACATGCACCAGCCATTGCACTGCGGTTACGCCAGCGACAGGGGCGGTAATGATATTGCTATTACCTCAGATGTGGTGTCGGGCAACCTGCACAGTGTATGGGACACAGATATGCTATTATACAAACAGATAAACATGGACTCATGCCTGGATGCGTACAAAACTATGGACAGTGCCACCATAGCCAACAGCATTAAAATAAATGAACTGAAATGGGTGTATGAAAGCCGCAGCCATTTAGATACAGTTTACAGTTTTAATAATAACTTCCTTGATAAAAGATATGTGGACAGTAATTCGGAAACTATAAAAAAACAATTAGTACTTGCAGGCCTTCGGCTTGCTGCCATATTCAGGTCGGTTTTTAACCCTGAAGCAAAAATGCCTTCATAATATTTATTTTATAAACAAAGAAGCTGCTGCCAACTGTAAAAGTGCAGCAGCTTTTTTTATGGCTTCTTCTTTTGATGTATTCTCATTTACCAAACTAACGGTAAGCTGCAGCCCAATATTTTTAATAGCTGTTTCGATTAATGCAAACCTCTCCACACAAAGCAACTACTGGAATATTTTGCACTGTTGCCAATTGCAGCAATGTGATGAACCACTTTTCCCTTGCTGCTTTGATTATCTAATTTTCCTTCGCCGGTAATTATTATATCTGCATCAAATAAAACATCTTCAATTTTGCTGATAGATGTAATCAAACTTGCCCCGCTGATTATCTCTGTATCGAAAAATGCAGATAGTCCTGCTGCCACACCACCTGCAGCACCACTGCCTCTAAAGCTTGCAATATCTTTTCCTGTTTGCAATTGTATAGTTGCAGCAAAATGTTGCAGGCCTTCATCTAAAATTGAAACAGTGTTTTCATCAGCCCCCTTTTGAGGTGCATAAATTAATGCAGCTCCTTCTTTTCCAAGTAAAACATTGGTTACATCTGTTGCAATTGTAAATTTAATTGAAGGCAGCAATGAAGGAATGTTCATTGTTTGTATATACTGTAAATTTTCGCCGGCAGGTTTTAACTCTCTCCCCTGCTCATCTTTAAATACAAAACCCAATGCCGATAAAATACCAATGCCTGCATCGTTGGTGGCGCTGCCGCCAAGGCCAAGTATAATTTTGTTAGCACCCTTATCAATCGCATGTTGTATTAAAAGCCCTGTACCGTAAGTGGAAGTATGTAATGGATTCTGTTCTCCTTCTTTTAATAAAACCAATCCGCCTGCTGAAGCCAGTTCAATAATGGCAGTTTTATTTTTTATATCCCATTCATAAGCTGCACTAATACTTCTCATCAATGGATCAACAGTTTTGCAGGTAATAGTTTCTGTGTGCAAATAATATTTCATTACTGGGCCAAAACCATCGCCGCCATCTGCCATGGGGAAAATATATACATCAGCATTTATACTATTTTGCAGAACTCCACGCCTTATACATTCACATACCTGCAAGCTTGTGAGACTTCCTTTGAATTTATCTGGTGCAATTATAATCTTCATGCTGTTTACAATAGAAGCAATGTAATTTAACCTTAGTAGAAAAACAACTGCAAGGAGCAAACCTTATTACGTTATAATAAGCTGTAACTAAATAAGCTAATAAGGCCGGTCACAAAACAAGCTCCTTTCTACTAAGGTTAGCAATCATATTCGATAGTTAGCTTCGCTTCTTTGATTTATCCCACAACATTCTGTGGTTTGGCATTTACAAATGCCTTTATATTCTGAAGTGTAATGTCCATTATTCTTTGCCTGGCTTCTTTACTTATCCATGCGTTGTGCGGAGTGATGATACAGTTTGACAACCCTATCAACGGGTTTGTTTTTACAGGCGGTTCTGAACTCAATACATCCAATGCAGCGCCTGCAATTTTCTTTTGATGCAATACCTGGTTCATATCTTTTTCATTTATCAATGCACCCCTTGCTGTATTAATGAGATACGCAGTTGGTTTCATCAATCCCAATAATTCATTATTTACAAACGCTGCATTAGCAGCCGTAAGCGGACAATGCAACGAAATAAAATCGCTTTGCATAAACAAATCATACAGGCTTACTTTTTTGCAATATGCTTCATCTGCTTTGCCCCCATTATAGATCACCTGCATCCCAAAAGCATTTGCAATAGCCGCCACCTGCTTTCCTATTTTGCCCATACCAATAATGCCAATTGTTTTACCACTTATTTCAACAATTGGCTGCATACTATAACACCAGTCTTTTGCAGTACTCCACTCACCTTTACTAACACTTGCTGCATTAATGCCAACACTGTTCGTTAACTCAAGCAGTAAAGCAAATGTGTGCTGTGCTACTGACTGTGTACCATATCCCGGCACATTGCAAACAACTACATTTTTCTTTTTTGCTGCTTCCACATCCACATTGTTATACCCGGTTGCAGTTACGGCAATCATTTTTAAATGGCTGGCAGCATGTATCACATCTGCATCAATAATTGTTTTATTGGTAATAATTATATCGGCATCAAAAGTTCTTGCAATAGTTTCTACAGGCTGTGTACGGTCGTAATATTCTACCTGGGCCTCTTTTTCAAATTGAGGCCAGTGTAAATCTCCGGGATTAAGTGTGTAGCCATCAGTAATTACAATCTTCATTTGTGTAGTTTTCAACTGTGCAAGCGGTTATAAACCCTAGCGGCGGTTATCGTTTTAATCAAAGAAAAAAAGATAATTTTTATTCCTGCTCATAAAAATAAATTAATTTACTGCTCTCAAAAAACGTTTGCCAAAACTTTCCCATTATGAAAAATAAAAAACAAGACAAGCTGCCAACGCATCCAAGGAGAAATTTTATAAAAAACAGCCTGATTGCTTCTGCAGGCTTTTTTATTATCCCACGGCATGTACTGGGCGGCAAGGGTTTTATTGCTCCCAGTGATAAATTACTGATTGCCGGCATTGGCGCCGGTGGCAAAGGTGAAAGTGATATTGCCAATTTTTTCAAAAGCGGCAAAGCAGACATTGCTTTCCTCTGCGATGTAGATGATACAAGAGCTAAAAAATCAAGAGAGAGTTTTCCTAAAGCAAAATATTACAGAGACTATAGGGAAATGCTGGAAAAAGAGCATAAGCATATTGATGCAGTTTCTGTTTCCACCACCGACCATAGCCATGCAATACAGGCAATGGCAGCTATGCAACTTGGCAAGCATGTATATGTACAAAAACCATTGACCCATGATATTTATGAAGCAAGGATGCTTACTGAAGCGGCTATAAAATATAAACTGGTAACGCAGATGGGCAACCAGGGCAGCAGTGGCGATGGTGTAAGGCAACTGATGGAATGGTATAATGCCGGCGTTATCGGCGAAGTAACGGATGTGCATATATGGACTGACAGGCCGGTGTGGCCGCAAGGTATTGCCTGGCCAACACAAAAAGCCAAAATACCAAAAGATCTTGACTGGGACCTTTGGCTTGGCACTGCACCTAAAAAAGAATTTATAGAAAACCTTGTGCCATTTAACTGGCGTGGCTGGTGGGATTATGGAACCGGCGCATTGGGTGATATGGGTTGCCATTTAATAGAAGCGCCATTCCGTGTGCTTGACCTTGGCTATCCTGTTGAAGCATCCTGCAGCGTTAGTAACACCTATACAGGCATTTTTGTTCGTGGCTATTTTCCTGATGGCCCTCCATGCAGCATCAACTGTGTTACTGAAATTTATTGATAAGAAAACAAACAAGCCTATACGAATACACTGGAGCGATGGTGGCATACAACCAGAAAGGCCGGAGGAACTTGGACCCAATGATAAAATGGGAGATGGTGGAAATGGTGTAATATTCGTTGGCACCAAAGGAAAAATGATGTGCAGTACTTATGGTGCAGATCCTAAATTATTACCGCTATCAGAAAATGATTATGTAAAAGTACCGCAAACAATAGCCCGTGTACCAGATGGTAATGAAGGCCATTATGCACAATGGGTGGAAGCATGTATTGCAGGTTACAACAGTAAAGAAGCCGCTG
This sequence comes from uncultured Chitinophagaceae bacterium, assembly GCA_963814445.1. Classification (GTDB taxonomy): domain Bacteria; phylum Bacteroidota; class Bacteroidia; order Chitinophagales; family Chitinophagaceae; genus Ferruginibacter. Next base: position 224,500 of record CAWFCU010000018.1, on the reverse strand, counting down.
CATTAAGTTCGCCATTCAGCATTGCAGGGCCACTTACCGAAACTGTATTGATGGGCAATCTTGCCATACGCAGCACCAACATCCGTAAGCCAGGCAAGGATGATCCTAAATGGTACGAATATCCAGGCCGTGGCATTACACTATTGTGGGATGGCCCCAATATGAAGATCACCAACTTTGATGAAGCCAATGAATTTGTAAAACGTGCTTATAGAGAAGGATGGAGTTTAGGAGTATAAAAAAGTAAAACACTAATAATAAAAAATGGCGCAGCTTCGCTGCGCCATTAATCTTTTTTCTTCTTATCTCTTTTATCCTCTTAGCAAAAAACTTCTTTGCCTTCTTTTCTTCTTTATCCTTTTAGCCTTACTTCTTCAAATACATCACTTCTTTCACCAGCTTCACAGTCCTTTCTATGTTTGGCAAATATGCGGCTACCAAATTTGGTGCATAGTGCATTGGTGCATCCACAGAGGTAATACGGCGAACAGGAGCATCCAGGTAATCAAAACCTTCTTTTTGTATGCGGTAAGCAATTTCACTGGATACAGAAGCAAATGGCCATTGTTCTTCCACGATCACCAAGCGGTTTGTTTTTTTCACACTCTCTAAGATCGTCATCCAATCCAACGGACGAATAGTTGCCACATCAATCACTTCCGCTTCTATTCCTTCCTTCGCCAGTTCATCTGCAGCACCAAAGGCAATCTTCATCATTTTATTAAAAGAAACGATTGTAACATCTTTACCCGGCCTTTTCACAAAACTTTTTCCAATAGGCAGTATGTATTCTTCCTCAGGTACTTCGCCTTTATCACCATACATCACTTCGCTTTCCATAAACATCACAGGATCATCATCACGGATAGCAGCTTTCAACAATCCCTTTGCATCATAAGGATTGCTTACAGAGATCACTTTCAATCCTGGTATGTTAGCATACATGCTTTCAAAAGCAGTAGAGTGCTGTGCACCCAATTGCCCGGCACTACCGTTAGGCCCACGGAAAACGATCGGGCAACCAACCTGTCCGCCACTCATCGCCAGCATTTTACTGGCGGTGTTCAATATCTGGTCAAGCGGAAGCACCGCAAAGTTCCATGTCATAAACTCCACAATAGGGCGAAGGCCATTTTGAGCCGCACCAACCGCTATGCCTGCAAAACCAAGCTCAGCAATAGGCGTATCAATGATTCTTCTTTCGCCAAACTCATCCAGCATACCCTGGCTTACTTTATAAGCGCCATTGTATTCGGCCACTTCTTCCCCCATTAAAAACACCCTGTCGTCTCTCCTCATTTCTTCCTGCATCGCCTCTCTCAGGGCTTCTCTAAAAGCAATTTGTCGCATGTGCGGTTATGTTTTATATAGTAATTTTAAAAGGAAGGCAAATGTATTTCATCAAAGGGAGATAATCAAATTGGTTTTGTGGCTGTGGGCAGAAGAATGTTTGGCAACGATTGCAGTGGCTATACGTTGCAAGTCCGGCGCAAATTCCCTGCACAATTCCTCACCGAGCTTTTCACTTCTATCCGCCAGCCCGTGAGCAGACTATTATTTTTTCAACAACATTAACTTTTGCAAGTATAGACTTGCTTGGGCGAGTTGACTTAAGTTACTAAATTCAATCTTCTTAAATTCTTATTTTGTTCGTCATGTAAAAACAACCTTTATGAAATCATTACTACTTTTTATATTTTTATTGATCTGCAAGATTGGCTTATCACAAGATATCGTTTACAGCACACCCAAATTTGAAATTAAATATCCAGCAAGCTGGAAACTAAATACATCTAAGATTGCGGCTACAGAACTAATGATTGTGGCTCCAATGGAAAACGAGAATGACAAAATTGGAGAAAACGTAAGCCTTCGAATCCAAAAGATAAAAGATCGAAAATTCACTATGGCAACATATAAAGAATTTTTTGAGGAGGGTATTAAATCGCAAGAAAGTTCATCAAAAATATTCCATTCATCAATTGTCAAGTTAGACGGCATGGAATATTTTGATATTAGCTACGAAGAAGAAAATAGTGGTTATAAAATAATTGTCAATAGATTTTGTTTCATAAAACACAAAAAACTTTATTCACTAAGTCTCAATGTTGAAGCAGACAAATTTGAGCAATACAGAGAGACGGGCATGAACATTTTAAAATCATTTCAATTTAAGTAAATGAACATACAATAGCTGCACGTCACATGTAAGGCATTTTTATCAAACTTTATTGTCATATCCCTCAACTAATAAAACCATTCTTGAAACAAAAAAGGAAGCAACTATCAATTGCTTCCTTCAATAAAATATTTTAGAAAACTATTTCAACTTGTAAGCAACACCAAGCTGTATGCTTTTAAAATTATCATTTACTCTTGACCAGTTTTTGTAGCCATCTTTTACCAGGCCGGTAAAACTATAGCTGCCACTCAGTTCGAAAGATAGCCTGTTAAATGGCCCTTTGCTAACAGGCGTATATTTTAAGCCGGCACCAAACAAAAGATTAAAACGATTAAAATCGTTCAATGTAAACTTCCGGTATGGGTTGGGATCCCCGATATAAGAGTCAGGAACATTATATACTTCTGCGGCAGTAATGTAGGTGGGAACAAGCCCGATCATCATGGCAAATTTACTATTTGCCATCTGGCGCTGCAGGTAAATAGGCACCCGTACAGAACTCATGTTGTTTACCACTGCATCATACCAACCCCGGTCCATTGGTTTGCCTGCCACCCTGTATCTATCAAGCACGGTATGGCTTGCGTAATTTACGCCAACTGAAATAAGGCTTCCGTTATCCAGGTGTTTATTAAGCCTGATACCTGCATAAAAACCAGCCTTCCTGTTAACCCTTAACAGATCCCCTCCACCAACAGCTTCTAAGCTTATTTTGTATGCTTTGGCAATTTGTTTCTTCTCAACCGGGAAAGTGGGAATGTTTATATTTTTTGAAACAGGTTTAATTACTGTTGTTGCTGTTGTACTTGTTGCAGTCATTAATTCTGCTGTGGCATTAATTTTTTCAAATTGAACATCATTTGTTGCTAATTCATTTTCCGCTACGACAATATTGTCACCAGCATCAGCAATTTCACCCGCCACAGTTGTTTTAAAATCAGCAGATGCAATTGTATTCATCACATAATTGCTGTTATGTAAATCTGCTGCCGTTTGCTTTGCAGCCACAATTGATGAAATAGTATTTATTTTATTACCTGAAGTTTTTGAAGCATCATTTACAACAGCAACAGTTTGCTCAGTTGAAATATTTTTATTCCCCTGTTTTACTTCGTTGATTACAGTAGTTGGAACCTTTGTTTTTGCTTCTGCTATAGCAGGAGCTGCCGGTTGATTAAAATGCTTTACACTAAAAAACCCGGCAGTAAGCAATACAGCCAGTGCAATAAAAAACACAACAGGCCTTCTTTTCTTTCGTTCTCTTTATCCAGATCAGCTTCCATCTTTTGCCACATAGCATCCGCATTGGAGAACTTTATTTCGCCAAGCCCATCTTTAAAAATTTTGTCTATGTGAGAGTTTTCACTCATACCCTTTGCATTTTATTTATCAGTTCTTTTTTATCAATTTTTTCAGCTCAAAATCTTTCTAGCTTTTGCCAGGTGGCTTTGCGATGTACGTTCTGCCATACCCAGCAACTCTCCTATTTCGCTATGGTTATATTCCTCAAACACATACAGGTTAAAAACCAGCCTTGTTTGTATCAGGTAACATACTTTAGTATTTCAATCAAAAACTCCTGGTTGTATTTTTCCTCAATTCCATCGCTGCTAATATGTACAGAATTGGAATAAGTACCATTGTCTTCATTTCCATTGTAGTCTTTCAAAGGGATCACACGGGATTGTGTAGTGTAATTAGGGCGGCTTATATAAGTAAGGCAACAGTTCACCACTATCCTCTTCATCCATCCTTCAAACGAACCTTTGCCGGTATATTTATTAATGTGTTTAAAAATCCGCAGGAAAGCATTGTTCAGTACCTCTTCCCCATCTGCCTGGGTATTTACATACCGCATTGCAATACCCATAAAAGTATTGAAGTAACGGTAATACAGTGCCTTTTGAGCAGCCCTGTCATTAGCCTTGCATCCATCAAGCAGGTATTGCAGTGTGGGATCCATTATTACCCTTTAGCAGTTGTGTTTGATTTGCGGAATGAAAGGTATAATTACTTCATAATTTACTTTGGTTTGTAAAAAGACCTTCCTTTAGTAAAAAAATACGCAACAAGATAGAAAATTTATCTGGTAAATAACCTGTGAATTTTTCCTTGTTTTACGAGCGTTTCCTCTTATTAATCAGGCACATTTATTCCGCTACTGGACTCCATTCTCTTAAGTTTCAATGTGGCTTTATTAAGCAAAAAAAAGCCACCCGTTTTTGCGGATGGCCTGCTGTATAAAGTTTTCAGGATTATGATATTTTTTCTACCTGCATATAGTTCAGTTCCACAGGTGTAGCCCTTCCAAATATTTTTACCTGTACTTTTAGTTTTTTCTTTTCATCATTCACTTCTTCCACCATACCGTTAAAGTCATTGAATGGACCATCAATAATTTTGATGGTTTCACCAATAATAAATGGTTCACTCATCGTCATTCCACCACCTTCGCCCATTTCATCCACTTTACCCAGCATTTTATTTACTTCTGCTTTACGCAGAGAAATAATATTTCCCTTACTGCCTTTGCCATCTGTTAAAAAGTGCATTACGTTGCTGATATTGCTGATGTGCTGCACCATATCATCATTCAGTTTGTTGCCAGCCACTTCAATCATTACATAACCAGGATAAAAGTTTCTTTCCCTCATTACTTTTTTACCAGCCTGCACTTTGTACACTTTCTCTACCGGAAAAATATCTGTTTGATAATTTCTGCCCAGCCATTACGTACAATATCCTTATCAAGATATTCCTTGATCTTACGCTCTTTGCCACTTACCACACGAAGTACGTACCATTTATTTTCCTTTTCCTGAACGATTGCTTCTTCCATTATCACTAATTAAATAAAGAGTAAATAAATTTTAAAGATCCGTTGGCAACAAAATCCATTACACCATACCATAGCAGTAATAAATAAAGTAGCACCCAATACAATCATGGTAGATTGTTGCAACTGATCCCATGCAGGCCAGGTTACTTTTTCCACCAGTTCTTTGTAAGAGTCTCTTAAATATGCAGAAAATTTGTTCATAATATTAATTTGAAAATTTGAAAATGTGCTAAATTTGAAAATGAAATTGACACATTGCAAATTTTCAAATCTAGCAATTTTCGAATTAATTAGCACGGGCACTAGGATTCGAACCCAGATCAAAGGTTTTGGAGACCCGTATGCTACCGTTGCACCATGCCCGTATAAAAGCTAAAAGCTATTTCGTTTTACCGAAACAGCTTTTAGAATATGTTGCAAATATATAAATATAATTTGCTTAAAGCTAAAAGCTTTTGGCTTTCTGCTTACTTAATAATTTCAGTAACCTGACCAGCACCTACTGTACGGCCACCTTCACGAATCGCAAATTTCAAACCTTTTTCCATTGCGATTGGCTGAATCAAGGTAACAGTTAAGTTAGTGTTATCACCAGGCATTACCATTTCAGTACCAGCATTCAAAGTAACTTCACCAGTTACGTCTGTAGTACGGAAATAGAACTGAGGACGGTATTTGTTAAAGAATGGAGTATGACGGCCACCTTCTTCTTTGCTCAATACGTAAACTTCACCTTTAAATTCAGTGTGCGGAGTGATAGTACCTGGTTTGCAAAGAACCATACCACGGCGGATCTGGGTCTTTTCAATACCACGTAACAACAAACCTGCATTATCACCAGCTTCACCTTCGTCAAGCAATTTCTTGAACATTTCAACACCAGTACAAGTAGTAGCCAATGGTTTTTCCATTAAACCTACAATTTCCATTGCTTCACCTACTTTAATACGGCCTCTTTCGATACGGCCTGTAGCAACAGTACCACGACCAGTGATTGAGAATACGTCCTCAACACTCATCAGGAATGGAAGATCAACTAAACGTGGAGGCAAAGGAATATAGCTATCTACTGCATCCATTAATTCGTCAATTTTCGCTGATCCATTTTTCATCGCCAGCTAAAGCACCTGTTGCAGAACCCTGAATGATTGGTGTATTATCACCATCAAAACCATAAGAAGTTAACAACTCACGGATTTCCATTTCAACCAATTCCAATAATTCAGGATCATCTACCAAATCAACTTTGTTCATGAAAACAACAATTTGAGGTACACCTACCTGGCGGGCCAACAAGATGTGCTCTTTAGTTTGAGGCATTGGACCATCAGTAGCAGCAACCACAAGGATAGCACCATCCATCTGGGCAGCACCTGTAATCATATTTTTCACATAGTCAGCGTGACCTGGACAGTCAACGTGTGCATAGTGACGAGTAGCAGTAGCATACTCCACGTGAGCTGTATTGATTGTAATACCCCTTTCTTTTTCTTCAGGAGCACCATCAATATCATCATAATTTTTTTTCTCCGCCAAACCTTTTTTTGACAAAACATCGGTTATAGCGGCTGTAAGTGTTGTTTTACCATGATCCACGTGACCAATAGTACCAACGTTTAAGTGGGGTTTATCCCTCTTGAAAGATTCTTTTGCCATTGTTTATTGTTTAAATATGTGTTTAAAATGGTTGAAGTTTAGAGTCATTTAACCATTGACTAATATTTTTTATGAGCCATCAGTGATCCGATAATTATCGGGAGAACTCACGACCCTCCCGATTTACCATCGGGATGCTCTACCCACTGAGCTACAACGTTCTTTAGTTCAAATATCTTTTTTTGAGCCATCAGTGACCCCGATAACTATCGGGAGACTCACGACCCTCCCGATTTACCATCGGGATGCTCTACCCACTGAGCTACAACATTCTTTAGTTCAAATATCTTTTTTTGAGCCATCAGTGAGAATCGAACTCACGACCTCTTCCCTACCAAGGAAGTGCTCTACCCCTGAGCTACGACGGCTTGTTTGAGCCATCAGTGAGAATCGAACCACTGACCCTCCCGATTACCATCGGGATGCTCTACCCCTGAGCTACGACGGCTAAAACCATTCTGCCATCGCAGGCAGAAAACTGAGCGGAAGACCAGGCTCGAACCGGCCACCTATAGCTTGGAAGGCTATCGCTCTACCAAATGAGCTACTTCCGCTTATCAAATATGCAAATTTGCTAATTATAGCTAAATAATGCAAATTTAAAAGAACTGTGAACAATATGCAGCATTTTGCACATTTGCAAATTAGCATAATTGATTATGTGGGCAGAGTAGGGTTCGAACCTACGTACTCTTACGAGAACAGATTTACAGTCTGTCGCCTTTAACCACTCGGCCATCTGCCCATTTAAAATTTGTCGGAAATTGGCAAATCTCAGATTAACATCAGAGCCGAAGACTGGAGTCGAACCAGCGACCTACTGATTACAAATCAGTTGCTCTACCAACTGAGCTATTTCGGCTTATTTTACTTTTATAAACTAACTTGATAGGTAGTCGAACAAGCGACCTTCCCGATTTTACATCGGGGTAATCTACCAACTGAGCTACTTCGGCATTTTTATTTAAAGAACTTCACAAAAAACAGCGCATAATTGTGCACCCCTTTTTTTTTGGAAGGCAAAGGTAAGGGAAAATGATTAATATCAAAATTTTGAAAAAGATTTTTTTAAACAATAAAAAAACAAAATTGTGAGAAATGAAATTAGCCAAAAAAAATCCCCCGTTTCCGGGGGATTTTTATTTTATGCTGCAAGTTTTTCTTTCTTTCGTTTTATCTGCATTATTACAGAATCAAGTGCCACATCAAAACTTTCTTCAAATGATTTGGAAGAATGTTTTACAAAAAAATCATACCGGGGAATGTGCACTTTAATTTCAGCTACTTTGTCTTTAATGGTGTGTACTACATTGTCCAGTTTTAAATACACATCCACTTTGGTTATCCGGTCGTGAAACTGAAAGAGTTTGGAAAGTTTCTTTTCAACATAGGATACCAATTTTGAATCTGCTTCAAAATGCACTGTCTGAATGTTTACGTTCATAGCAATCTAATTTTAAAATAGTGAACAATAAATAAATTGGGTAATAATTAAATCATAGGCGATATAAAGTTTAGCGGCTTTGGTGTGAGGTTTTCATAGTTCAAGGTAGTAATTACGATTTTAATTCCAAAAAATTATTTCACTAAAAACAGCCAAAAAGAAGATTTATTGTACGAATGGGGAAATTATGCCTTTGGGTGTGCCTTTTTGTAAATATCTTTTAACTTCTCAATTGTATTGTGAGTGTAAACCTGTGTGGCAGCAAGGCTGCTATGCCCCAGCAATTCCTTTACAGCATTGATATCTGCCCCGTTATTCATTAAATGTGTGGCAAAAGTATGGCGCAAAACGTGAGGGCTTCTTTTTATCAATGGTAGTTACATCTTTTTTAGATAAATACTTTTTTACTGTTGAGTAAACATATTTTGGATAAAGTTTTTTCCCTTTTTCATTTATAAGTACAAACTCGCTATCAAAAGCTTCAAAATCCTTTCGTTTATCCTGCATATAGGTTACAACCTGCTTTATCAAGTTCGCCATTTACAGGTATCACCCTTTCCTTGTTCCCTTTTCCAAGCACTTTTATCTGGCTGTTGCTTTTATCAACCTGCGATTCTTTTAAACCCACCAGTTCTGCCTGCCGCATACCTGTATTATACAATAATTGCATTATCAATTCGTCGGTTCTTACCTTTCCATGTATCTGGCAAATTCCACATACTTAAACAATACTTCAGTTCCCTTTTCATCCACATATTGCGGAAGCCTTTTTTTATTCTTTGGCGAAATGATCGTTGCCATTGGGCTTACGGTTATTTCACCTTCCTTTAACTGGAATTTAAAAAAAGATTTGAGTGCTGATATTTTCCTGTTGATCGAACGGGACTCCATACCTGCCTTCTTTTAAAGAAGCCAGCCAGCTACGGACAAAAGATGCCTTAATTTCAATCAACGGTATTTCGCCATACTGCTGAAAGTAAAATCAAAAAAAGAAGTAAGGTCGTTTTGATACGATATTATGGTATGCTGGGAATACCTCTTTTGAAATTTGAGATAATCCAGAAAAGGCTGTATAAACCGGGGGTAAGTTGTAGGCATAAAAAAACTGATAACCGAAATTACATTATCCGGTTATCAGTTTGAATATTATTAAACAATTCTTTACTAAACGTCTATTTTGCCACTGGCAATGTTCTGCTTGTAAACCGCTTTTAACACTTGTGTACGGCGCTGTACAGATGGCTTTATAAAAGCTTGCCTTGCCCTTAACTGAAGAAGCACTTTGCTTTTTTCAAACTTCTTCTTGTACTTTTTCAACGCCTTGTCGATGTTTTCGCAGTCTTTTGAATCGATGATTAACATAATTATATACCTCCTTTGGTAGATTTTTTAAGAGGCGCAAAGATAGGGGGAGAATAAATATGAAGCAACTTTTTTTGAAATATTCGCCATTTACCGATGATTTGGAATTTGAGAACAGGTGATTGATATTTGACAAATGTTTACAGGTATTATAGAAACCACCGGGATAATTGAAAAAATTACCACATCAGGCACTAATAAAACTTACTGGGTAAAATCCCCTATTTCAGCGGAATTACAAGTGGATCAAAGTGTTTCCCACAACGGTGTTTGCCTTACTGTGGAGGCGGTTAATGCTGATAATCACCAATTAACCGCCATAGAGGAAACTTTGTTGAAAACCAACCTTGAAAGCTGGAAAGAAGGCGATACTGTAAATATTGAGCGCTCTTTGCAAATGAATGGCCGGCTTGATGGGCATATTGTGCAAGGACATGTGGATACAACCGGAACCTGTATTTCAGTAGAAGAAAAAAACGGAAGCTGGGAATACAGCTTTGAAATAGATAAAAAATTCGCCGGCCTGATAATTGAAAAAGGCTCCATCGCTTTAAATGGCATCAGCCTTACCATTTTTAATGTAAAATACAATGGCTTTACTGTTGCCATTATTCCTTATACATACAATCACACCAATATGCAGCAACTAAAAGCAGGTGATAAAGTAAACATCGAATTTGATATGATTGGGAAGTATGTAAACAGGATTGAGGAGTTGAAGAGATAATACCTACTCCACATGCACCTGTTTCTTAATAACCGAACCTTCGCTTGCTTCCGGTAAAAACTGCCTTTCTTTCACCAAATAGCCATTTCCTTTTTCACAAACATGTACTCTTAAATTATCAATGCTGTAAGGATTGCCATCTGGTATATCGGCAATATTGCTGTAGCGTATATCATGGCCATCTACAATAATTACACATCCGCTGCCAATCGCTTCCATTTTATTCCCTTCTGTTATAAGCATGCCAGTGTCTTCACCTAACCCAATACCAATGCAGGAAGGATTGGTTGCTACGGCCTGTGCAAGCCTTGTAAAGCGGCCACGTTTTTCAAAATGGCTATCAATAATTACGTCATCAATACAACCAAGGCCAGTAGTCATTTTTACCTCACCTTTCAGGTGTGCCTTAGATGCATTGCCTTCATATATCATGGTATTGCTCATTGCCATAGCCCCGGCGCTGGTGCCAGCAATAACAAACGCCTCTTCATTCTGATAACGTTCCAATAAAATATGGAGAAATTTAGTGCCCCCAAAAGTGGATGACAAACGTAGCTGGTTACCGCCGCTGAACATTACCGTATCACATTTTTTTATCCGCTCAATATATTCTTCATTCACAGCATCGCCCCGGTTGCGGATATGCATTACATTAATATCAAGGCAGCCAATCTTTCCAAAAGCATCAATGTAATTTTCGCCTACTTCATAAGGGATCATGGAAGCTGTAGTGATCACTTCTATTTTGGCTGTAGGACCGCCGCTTTCTTTTACAATACGGTTAAGAATGCCAAGTTCGAAGAAGTTGAGGTTGTTACGATTGATCTCTCCTTTTTCCAGGTCGGTGCCTTTGTCTTCTGCGCCACCAATAGCAATTAATTTCCCTTTGGGTAAGCTCATGCTGTTTGTTTACTGATTAACGCAAAAATAGGGGAAATCGTGTTTGCGATACCGTACCTGCATGATGCTTTTCTATAATAAATATTCAACGCACAGCAAACTTATTTGATCATACTTTTTTATTGACATGTTCCTGTAAGATTGGTGGTGGCGCAAGTGGCTATTCTAGCTTCGAAATAACAACCCTGTTCTGCCTGAAAGCCCGGCGACAAAATAATCCTGCTGCCTGCCTGGTACAAACCATTTGACCCATTCAAATATTTTATTAATGCGCCTGAAACTGTGGTGATGCTTGTATTGGCCATTTTGATATTTATGCCTGTGGATGATACCACTGATAGCGTACCGAGAGAGTATGCTGTGATTGTAGAGCAGCCTCCACTGCTGCCTGCCGTAATATCATCACCGCCTTGCATATAGTGTTTACCGATAGTATTAAAAACAGGTATGCGGTGTGCAGCTACGTCATTACCCATAAAACCACCTGCTATTGAAATAGCCGGCGGATTGGTGGTATCAAAAGGTGCCCTTACTTCAAAATGCAGGTGTGGCCCTGATGCCTGGCCTATCTCACATTCGTAGCCTAAAAAAGTACCGGCACATACCTGGTCCCCAACAGAAAGGCCGGCAGTGACCCTCGTGCTGTTTTGTGCCATGTGGGAGTATTTTGTCCACTCGCCATTAGCATGTTCTATCCATACATAGTTATTAAAATCCTCGCAATTCACCACATCACAATCTGTTTCGCTGCCAATCAGGCTATGGTTGTCAACTATCCGGCGGATGATACCTTCTGCTGCAGCAACAATGCGGTAATTATTTGAGCAACTGCTGCCATTACCAGTGCCAGACATATCATAGCGGCCAACAGGGCTGTGTGTGTAGTGGTCGTTTGTTATATGTACATCCGTTCCGTTTGCGTAAGGAACCCGGTACACATTGCGGCTTAATTCAAACTGCGGCTGTGCAACAGCGTTAGTAAACAAAAAAAGTAACAGCAGTAAAAAACTTATTTGCTTCATAACAACAATTATTTTTAATGTTTGGTTTATTTTATTTCATTCAGTTTCTTCTGCATCACTTTCATTTCTGTTTCCAACTGAAGAACATACAGCGTTAGCTCTTCAATTTTTTCAATCATCCTTTTTTGCATATCGCCTAATTCAAAACCATTCTTTTCCACTTCGGCAGCTGCTGGTATGTTGGGCAGGTGTTTATTTTCTGCGATATAATTACGCAGCTTATCAAGTGACGGCAATTTATAATCATTGGCAAAAACATAATCGGGCCAGTCACCACTTAACTCAACTCTCACTTCTTCACTTAAAATCTTGCCATCTACTGCCAGCAGGTAGCCTGCCGGTATACTGGTGCCGGCTGTTACCCCAATGCCTACTGCACCCTGCTCTGCACCACAAAAAATCACATTCCCACCATCGTTCTGAATAAATAAGTCTGACCCGGCAGCTACATTCCTTGCCTGTATTTCATTGTTGTCAAAAATGAGGTTGCCACTTGCGGCACTGCCCAGCATAAGATAACCATTGGTACTGGCCGTTAACCCTACATCATCGCCACCCAAAATGTGAAGCTTAGATACAGGTGTATTATTAGCAATACCAATATTGCCATCAGGAGCCACAGTAAACCTGTCTCCACCATTTACCCTTATGATGGCTTTGCCTGTATTATTAGCTGTTACTGTACCCAGCCGGAAATCATTTCCAGCCATATCAGCAAAGCCAGCCACTGCCCCACCCTGGTAAAAAGCTATTTGTGGATCATTACTGCCTATACGCAATACTTCACCAGCTGTGGAACTGCTTATATGCAGCTTTGTGGCAGGATTGCTTGTGCCTATACCAACACTGTCAAATGTATACACTACCTGTTCGGCTGTACCCAGGCGCCTTGTCCAGGAACGGCTGTCAACTACATCGTACCAGCCTGTACTCCCTCTCACCCTGAATTTATCATAGGTGGTATCATACATTACCATACCACTTTTAGCTGTTGTTTGCTGTAAAATAGTAGCTGATGAAGACCTTGGCACCAGCAAACCCCTGGTGGTACTTTTAATTTCAAGCATGGCGCTGGGATGTGCAACACTTCCATCAGTGCTGATGGCTACCTGTGAAAAAACAGGTATTGATAAAACTGCCAATGTAAACAGGGATAGAATTTTAGGTATCATTACTGTTATTTTGATGTAAAAAATAGTTTTGCTGTCAAATTAATAATTGATTTTTCCTGCAGCTGCAGATATTTATCAAAGGGTTTAGTATGATTATTTAACGGTGCAGAAAATTAAGGGCATGGCGGTTTTTCAAAACAGGCTATTACTTAATTATCACAACTGTTTTTTTGCCAACCAAACTCTTTCCACTAATTTTCAATTTCTTCATTCCGCTATCCGGCGGGATAAAAACCAAACTAACAATATGAAAATTTTAGAAATCAAAGTACTTAAAGGCCCTAATTACTGGAGTGTTCGCAGACCCAAGCTGATACAAATGAAACTGGACCTGGAAGAGATGGAACAAAAGCCTACCAACGCTATCGCAGGCTTTAAGGAAAGGCTTGAAAAAATATTTCCCAGCATGATTGAGCACCGCTGTAGTGTAGGTGAAAGAGGTGGTTTTTTTCAAAGAGTGGAAGAAGGTACCTGGATGGGGCATGTGATTGAGCACATGGCGCTGGAACTTCAAACACTGGCTGGAATGGATACTGGCTTTGGCCGTACAAGAGGCACTGGCGTGGAAGGAGAATATTATGTTGTGTTTAGTTATATGGAAGAAGATGCAGGTGTGTATGCCGCCAGGGCGGCAGTAAGAATTTGCCAGGCATTAACTGACAATACAGGTTATGACTTGGATGAGGACATTCAAAAACTAAGAGAGATAAGAGAAGATACAAGGCTTGGGCCATCTACAGGTTGCATTGTGGAAGAAGCTGCAAAAAGAAATATCCCTTACATAAGATTGAATAAACAAAGTCTGGTACAACTTGGTTATGGTGTGCATCAAAAAAGAATAAGGGCAACTATTGCATCTACAACAAGCAATATTGCTGTTGATATTGCCGGTGATAAAGAAGAAACAAAATTATTGTTGGGAGCCGCTGAAATACCTGTACCTGGAGGAACAGTGATAAGAACAGAAGAAGGATTGAAAGAAGCTATTGAAAAATATAAATACCCGTTGGTGATAAAACCAATTGATGGCAATCATGGCAAAGGGAACACCACCAACATTACCACATGGGAACAAGCCATTAAAGCATTGGAAGCAGCTAAAGTTTATGGCCGAAATGTGATCGTTGAAAAATTTATTACGGGTTATGATTTCCGCTGCCTTGTTATCAACAACAAATTTATTTGTGCTGCTTTGCGTACACCGGCTTCTGTTGTTGGTGATGGCGTACACAATATTCAATGGCTAATTGATGAAACCAATAAAGATCCAAGAAGAGGGTATGGCCATGAAAAAGTATTGACACAAATTACCATTGACCAGTTTACACAAAAGATGATGGATGATGGAAACTTCACTTTAGAAACAATCCCTAAAAAAGGCGAAAGGGTTTTGCTGAAACCGACAGCTAATCTTTCCACTGGTGGCACAAGCAGTGACGTAACAGATGAAGTGCATCCTGCGAATGTTTTTATGTTTGAACGCATTGCAAAAATTATCGGCCTGGATATTTGCGGCATTGATGTAATGGCGACCGACCTGCGTACACCAGTAAGTGAAAATGGCGGTGCTATACTGGAAGTAAATGCAGCGCCAGGTTTCCGTATGCATATTGAACCAGCAGAAGGCTTACCGAGAAATGTTGCAGAGCCAGTGATTGATATGCTATTTCCAAAAGGAAGCATTGGGCGCATTCCCATCATTGCGGTAACAGGAACAAATGGTAAAACCACCACCACAAGATTAACAGCTCACATTGCAAAAAGTGCTGGTAAAAAAGTTGGCTACACAACAAGCGATGGCGTTTATATACAAAATCAATTGATGATGAAAGGTGATTGCACAGGCCCTATATCATCTGCATTTGTACTAAAAGATCCCACTGTTGATTTTGCCATATTGGAATGTGCAAGAGGTGGTATTTTAAAAAGTGGCTTAGCATTTCAACATTGTGATGTGGCTGTGGTAACAAATGTTGCAGCAGACCATATTGGCCTTGGCGGCATTAATACAGTGGAGCAAATGGCGAAAGTAAAAGCAGTTGTTCCTGAAACAGTTTTCAATCATGGCTTTGCCATTTTAAATGCAGAAGATGACCTGGTGTATGCTATGAGAGAAGGATTGAAATGCAACATCGCTCTTTTCAGCATGGATGAAAACAATTCAAGAATAAAAAAACATTGTGCTGGTGGCGGGCTTGCAACTGTTTATGAAAATGGTTATGTAACCATTATGAAAGGCAACTGGAAAATAAGAGTGATGGCCGCAAAGGATATTCCGCTTACTTACGAAGGAAAAGCGTGGCATAATATTGCCAACTGTTTACCTGCCGTAATGGCCACATATTTATATCGTGATATTACAATTGAAGACATCAGGCAGGGATTGTTAACTTTTATTCCTGGTGAAAGCTTAACACCGGGCCGTTTAAATTTCTTTCATTTTAAAAACTTCACTTTTCTTGCCGACTTTGCACACAACCCACATGGTTTAAAACTGCTTTGCGATTTTGTAAGTAAGCTGGATTACAAAACAAGGATAGGTGTTATCAGCGGCACAGGCGACAGAAGGGATGAAGACATTATGGAACTGGGTGAAATTTCCGCCGGTTATTTTGATGAGATCATTATACGTTGCGATAAAAATTTACGTGGCCGTTCAGCAGATGAAATCATCAGCCTGTTGCAACAGGGCATTAATAAAATAAATGCGTCTGTGCCGGTGAAAGTAATTGCCAATGAAAATGAAGCACTTGAATATATTTATGCCAACCCTGTGCAGGGTGCATTATATACTATTATGTGTGATGTGGTAGCGGGGGCTTTGGACAAGATAAAAGAACTGAAAGCAAGGGAAGACAAAAATTAATAAAGAAGCAAATTGTTTTGCATTTTTTAGTGGTATCCCTTACTTTTGCCATCCCAAATAAAAGGGAGCAATTGGGTTATTGTGTAAAGGTAGCACTACAGATTTTGATTCTGTCTGTCTAGGTTCGAATCCTAGTAACCCAACAAAAAAGCTGAAAGTGATTTCAGCTTTTTTTGAACATTGAATATTCTGCCCGATAGTGTAACGGTAGCACATCAGATTCTGATTCTGCTTGTCTTGGTTCGAATCCAGGTCGGGTAACGAAAGTAAAAGGCAGCAAATACGGTTGCTTTTTGTATTTTATTCAATCATAAATATTTCCCTGTGCCCTCCGGCAACACAGTCCATATAGCCTTTCATTATTTCTTTCAGGTCATCGCTCATGGTGGCAGAACGGAGATTGGTAATGAATCCTCCAATATCATTTGTTTCTGACTCCACCACCACTGTCCAGTAATTACTTACCACATCAGTCATCACTTTTATATTGCTGATACCCTGTTCTTTTTCAAAATGCACAGCAGCCTGCTTAAACATTTTCACCAGGTCTTTTGCCTTTCCCGGCTTTGCCTGGAATACTTCTCTTATTAAATACATAATAAAAAATTTAGTCATTAAAGATAGAAATCACTACTATGAAATGCAAGCCTCTTTAACAACCCTTAACAATTTACCGCCACATTGGCTTCAAGCCTGTCAAAACAATTTCATCACAAATTGTGTATATGTCATAACAACATATTTAAACTATTGGATGTATTTTTGCCCTCCTTTAGTAAACAAAAAAATATAACATTATGGCACTTGAATTCACCGATGCAAACTTCAAATCAGAAGTATTGGAATCAGATAAATTATCAGTAATTGACTTTTGGGCAGAATGGTGTGGACCTTGCCGTGCAATAGGCCCCGTAATTGAAGACCTTAGTAAAGAATACGCAGGTAAAGTAAAGGTTGGAAAGGTAAATGTTGACCACAACCCATCCGTTTCAATGAACTATGGCATTACCAGCATACCAGCCATACTTTTTGTAAAAGGCGGACAGGTGGTTGATAAATTAGTAGGTGCACAGCCTAAAGCCAATTTTGTAAAGAAGATTGAACAACACATGTAAAATCAGTGATCACTTGATCAGTGGTTGATATAAAAAAATCCCACGGTTTTAAAAGCCGTGGGATTTTTTTATGGAATAAATATTTTAGTGTGATACGTTTTCAACCGCTTTAGGGTCGTGCTTGTGTTTAAACATTACAGAAAATAAAACAGCGATTACCAATGAATAGCCTGCAAAAGCCAGCCAGATGCCATGCCAGTTACTACTTCCGTCAGCTGCAACAAAATATTTTGCAATTACGTATCCACTTATTGTACTTCCTAACCATGCCCCGATTCCATTTGTCATCATCATAAATAAACCTTGTGCACTTGACCTGATATCCTGGCTTGTTGTAGTTTCAACAAATAAAGAACCTGAAATATTAAAAAAGTCAAAAGCCATTCCATATACAATACATGATACCAGGATCGATGCCGTTCCTATCATAGAGGGGTCTCCATATGCAAAGAGCCCAAACCTAAGCACCCAGGCGATCATAGCAAATAGCATTACAGTTTTAATACCAAATCTTTTTAAGAAAAAAGGTATGGTAAGAATAAACACTGTTTCTGATATCTGGGAAACCGAAAGAATAATAGTGGAATACTTTACAACAAAAGAATCTTTATATAAAGGATTACTACCAAATCCATATAAAAAAGAATCGCCGTACATATTGGTTAATTGCAAAGCGGCCCCCAATAACATGGAAAACAAAAAGAACAATGCCATTTTATAACTTCCAAATAATTTAAAAGCTTTAAGGCCAAGCTGATCAATGATACTGGCATCTTTTGAAATTGATTTCGGAGGAGGACACTTAGGCAACGTAAATGCAAATATTCCCAGTAAAATTGCAACTACCGCCCCAATAATAAATTGGTTTGAATTTGCGCCGCTTTTTGTAAGATTGGTCGTCCACATAGCAGCTATAAAACCTATAGTACCCCATACACGTATAGGAGGAAATACCTTCACCACATCATGACCTTCTCTTTTCAAAATTGTATATGCTATTGAATTTGATAGAGAGATAGTAGGCATATAGCAGATCATTGCTCCAAAAATTACATAGAACAATGTGTCAGGATCATTTACTTTGGGCACATAAAATAAAATCAATCCATAAAGAATGTGAAGGATACCATATAGTTTTTCTGCATTCAGCCATTTATCGGCTATAATTCCTGTAAGTGCAGGCATAAACAAAGAGGACAAAGCAAGTGTTGAAAATATAGCGCCAAACTGTGGAAATGACCAGCCCTTTGCATTTAAGCAATAAGTGCCAATAGTAATTAGCCAGGCACCCCACACAAAAAACTGCAGGAAACTCATTACCGTCAACCGAAATTTAATACTCATAGCAAACCCTTTTTAATGAAAAAACAATGCACTGCCCGTGTACAAGAAATAAAATCTCTTAATAGAAAATATTATGGCTTAAGCAAAGGCAGCAATTTTATAAAGCCTGAAGATATACATTTCCATATTACACTAAACTTCCTGCATTAAAATTTTGCAACAAAACACTCCCTCCCTTCTCAAAAATCTAAGTATTCAGTAAGGCAACCATAAAATATTCAAATCCGTAATACTCTTCCTAAAAGCGTTGTTGTATAAGACCTTAAAGCTATAAGCCACGCTGTTTTCCACAGGGTTGTTTTTTTGAATTCAGATTTTTTTGGTACCTAGAAAAGGCTAATTTTACCAGCTTCTAAAAAGGTTACAAACCAAAACACAAATAAAAATTGCATTATGAAGAGAATGCTACGCATTTTTTTGCTTTCTAAAAACAAACATATCAAACTCCAATTCCTGAAACCAGCTCTAACCATTATTGCAATTGCATTATGTTTTGGCCCGGTAATGGCGCAGAAACCTGTACCAGCAGCTAAAACCAAGGCTCCTCTTCAGCGTTGCGGTACCATGGAAGCATTGCAACAACAAATGCAAACCGACCCTGAGTTAAGGGCAAGGCTTGAACAGAACGAAAGCGAATTTCAGCAATGGCTTATCAATAACGGCAACAACAACCAGGCAGCAAGGCCCAATTCTCCCACTGCTCTTCCAGGGCCTGTTACCATACCGGTAGTGGTTCATGTGGTGTTACCTAATCCATGGTTGATAAGTGATGAGCAGATTGAATATTTTATTAACCGCCTTAATCTTGATTTTTCAGGGTTGAATGCTGATAGTGCTAATTGTGCCAATGGTAATTTCTGTGGTACAAGAGGACATTCCCTGTTAAGGTTTTCATTGGCAAGGAGAGACCCGGCTGGAAATTTTACAACCGGTATTGTAAGAAAAGTTGGAACTACTTTGATAATCCAGGGCAATCCCCAGCCTATTAAAAACTCCGCAACAGCATCGGGTGGTTCTACAGGTTGGGATCACACGAAATATTATAATTTTTATGTTGGTGCCAGCGACAGTACTAGCCCTACAGGTGAATTACTTGGTATTGCACCTACCATTGGGCCCGGAGGTGCACCCGGTACTACTAATGCAGATGGTGTTTGTGTAAACTACAGAGTTTTTGGCCCGTCTTGTTTTACTTATGATCAATATAATTTAAGCCGTACAGCTGTGCATGAAGTAGGACATAACTTCGGCTTGTATCATATTTGGGGAGATGGGCAAACTTGTAATGATTTTGTTGATTTCAGGCAATTGGCCAGTGCAGGTTGTTCATTACCGGCAGCATTATTAGGAGCCAATGATGATACTCCCAATCAATCAGGCCCTACGAGTGGCGGTTGCCCTACTACAACTACCAACAACGGTTGCCCAACATCAACGCCAAGGATGTACCAGAATTATATGGACTATACAGACGATGCCTGTTACTCAATGTTTACAAACGGGCAGGCGAAACGGATGGAGCATGTGTTGGAATTCTGCCGTGCCGGTGGTTATCTTACCACACAAGGTGCCCAGTATCCTAATCTTTTTCCTTTAGATGCAATGGTAAACTCTGTGGTAAGCCCTGGTGGCGCTGAAGTGATTTTTGGCTCCAATTGCGATATTCAGCGATTCTCTTACCCTACACAAAAATGCCAGGGTACTTTTGTTCCAAAATTACGCATTACCAATGCCGGTAATACCACACTTACATCGGTTACGGTTACTACAAGTATCAATAATGCAAATCTTGTAACACAAACAATTCCTGTAAATATCCCCTTTGGAAAATGGCAGGTAGTTACGCTTAGCCCACAAACTGCCGTTGGTGGTTTAAATGTGTTGAGGTTTGCGTTATCTGCTCCCAATGGTGGCGCTGATGGCAACCCGAGGAATGATACAATGAGTTATTCTTTCAGGGTGGCAACACCACTCACATTACCTTATGTTGAAAATTTCAGTGGCGCTTTTCCCCCTGCTAACTCAGAAGTGGTTAACGCTGACGGGCCTCCAGACCCGGGTAATGGCACAGGTATAACATGGGAAAGATCTGCAAGAACTGGCCGCCCTGGCCCAAATTCGATGTGGATAAACCTGTACAACTACTTTACTGTTGGCGCAAGGGATCTATACAAATTAGCCCCTATTAATGTTGCACAACTTGATTCAGTTTCGGTAAGCTTCTATTATGCTTACCTGCAATATTTTGGTAATGATGTACCTGCTCCTTTGATTGATTCATTAAAACTTGTTTATTCAACAGATTGTGGCGTTACCTGGAAACCAACCAGCTTTGTAAAAGGCGGCGCAGAACTTGCCACTACGGACACTACTTCAGGTTTTAATTTCATTCCAACAAACCCTGCTTTGTGGAAAAAGGAAACAATTGTTTTGAAAGATTTTTGTGCAGACAACATCAGCAACATACAGTTGGCTTTTGAATCATACAATGATTTTGGCAACAATATTTTTATAGACAGTATTAATATTGTTGGCCCCAACTCCGTTGCTATAAATGCTGCAGTACTTGACATTGTGCAGCCTTCTGCTACTTATTGCGATGCAAACCTTGAACCAGTTGCATTAATTGGTAATGCAGGCACAGATACATTAAGATCAGTAACGGTGAACTATTCCATTGATAATGGTGCTGTAAGCAGCTTTAACTGGACAGGTACATTGGCAAGATGTGAAAACGTATCTATTCCGCTTGCTGCAGCCAGTGTTTCTTATGCTCCACATTCTATAAGAGTGTTTACAACAAATCCAAACGGCGTTGCAGACCAGGGGCCAGCTAATGACCAGCTTACAAGAGACTTTACTGTTTATAATACTTTTGCCACTCCTGTACGTGAAGACTTTAATGCCACCACATTCCCTCCTGCAAACTGGGGTGTAATAAATGCTAACGGCGGTGGCACTACATGGGAAAGAAGATTGCCTGTTGCTACAGATGCATCGCAAGGTGCTATGCTGATGAACAATCCTAATACAGCGAACAGGGGCAATTCTGTTGACTACTTTATAAGCCCTGTTATTGCAAACAGTTCCACTTTCGATTCGGTGTTTGTTGATTTTGACATGGCTTACAGGCCGGGTGCTAACTATCCTGGTTCTACCGTATTACCATTAGATACACTTGACCTGATGGCAACAACAGACTGTGGCGCAACCTTTACTACTGTATGGAAAAAATGGGGCGATGCATTGCAAACCATTAAAGACCCTAACTATGCCTGGGTAAGCCCGTATGTACCATTATCAGGCGAATGGCAAAAACAAAGAGCATACCTTTCACCATTTGTTGGAGCAAGCAACTTCCAGTTGTACTTTGCAATGAAAGGCAACAGGCAAAACAATTTGTGGGTTGATAATATCAATATCTCTTCACAAAAATTACCACAGCGTTTAAAAGACCAGGGGTATTTGATCTATCCAAATCCATTTAATGGCACTTTCTTAATTCATCATTCTGCAGTAGAACCTCCTGTTGACCTGCAGGCAGTATTGGTCTATAATTCAGCAGGGCAAATGGTTTGGAACAAAGATTATAATGGCAATGCCAACAGGCAGATAACTGTGAACCTGCGGAATGTTGCCAGTGGTGTTTACATCCTTAAAATGATCTACACCAACAAAACAGTGATTGAAAGAATTGTAAAAGCACAATAAAATAATTGCAACAAAAATGTAAACCGCCTCAACTAAGTTGGGGCGGTTTTGTTTATAAGTATATGCCTGGTTAACTTTGTAAAAAAATTACCATGAACGCCTCTATTGATACCCTTATTGATTTTACCACAGATGATGATTTAAAAAGCAATAGCTGAAAAAGTAAAACAGCAAAAAAGAATTACTGATGAAGAAGGTGTTTTGCTTTTTGAAAAAGGAAGCCTTGCATTTGTGGGTGCCCTGGCAAATTTTATAAGAGAGCGGCAACATGGTGATGTTACTTACTTCAACCGCAATTTTCATATTGAGCCTACCAATGTATGTGTATTCAGTTGTAAATTTTGTTCTTACTCCCGTTTGTATGCACACAAGGAAGAAGGTTGGGAATTAAGCATTGATCAGATGCTGGACATTGTAAAAAGCTATGATGGAAAACCTATTACAGAAGTGCATATTGTAGGCGGTGTTCATCCAAAAATGAATATGGATTATTTTATTGAGCTGATGCAGAAAATAAAAAATCACCGCCCTGAATTGCATGTAAAAGCATTTACTGCTGTTGAGTTAGATTATATGTTCCGCAAAGCAAAACTGAGTGTGGAAGAAGGAATGAGAAAATTACATGAAGCCGGCCTCGACAGCTTGCCAGGTGGTGGTGCCGAAATATTTGCCCCGGAAATAAGAATGGAAATTGCAGGTGATAAAGTGGATGCTGCTGGCTGGTTGAAAATTCATGAAACAGCACATAACCTGGGAATGCACAGTAACGCAACCATGCTGTATGGCCATGTGGAAAAATATGAACACCGCATTGACCACATGAGAAGATTGAGGGAACTGCAGGATAAAACAAAAGGCTTTAATACTTTCATTCCATTAAAATTCCGCAACAGTAATAATGATATGAGCAATGTAGCCGAAAGTACTATTGTGGAAGATATGCGTATGTATGCTATTGCAAGAATTTACTTAGATAATTTTCCTCACCTGAAAGCATACTGGCCTATGCTGGGAAGAGACAATGCACAACTTACTTTAAGCTATGGTGTAAATGATATTGATGGTACAATTGATGACAGCACAAAAATTTACAGCATGGCAGGCAGCGAAGAACAAACACCAACCATGACAACAGAACAATTAGTAACATTGATAAAACAGGTACACCGCAAACCTGTTGAAAGAGATACATTATACAATGTGGTGAAAGATTACAGCAAAACAACTTTTACAGAGAATATTGATGCCAGTTTAAACTGATATTTTTCCCAGCGCTGACTGTTGTACTTTTTTGAACAGTTCATCAGGCACAAATGGTTTTAATACAAAACCATTTATTTCCAATCCTTTTATTTCGGCTTCAACCTCATTGGGCAGGCTGGCAGTAAGTGCAATAATAGGTATCCTGATCCCATTTTGCCTTAAAGTACGTATAGCAGTATAACCATCTATTACAGGCATGTGCAGATCCATCAATACTAAATGATGACGTACAATATCTATTTTATCTACTGCTTCTTTTCCGTTCTCTGCCACATCAATAGCAGCGCCCCAGTTTTCTAAAAATGTTTTTGCTACAAGTATATTTATTGGATTGTCTTCAACCAGTAAAATATTAATACCTGCCAGTGGTTTTTCATCCCTTACCGGTGTTGATTTAATTTCCGGTTCCGCCTCTAATTGCTTTGGGCTAAGCATAAACGTTTGGGCAAAGAAGAATGTAGAGCCTTTACCTTCTTTGCTATGAAGCTGCAGTTTACTTCCCTGCAGTGCTAATATTTTTTGTGTAATGGCAAGCCCAAGCCCCGTACCACCAAAACTTCGTGAGGTAGAGGAGTCTGCCTGTGTAAAGCGTTCAAAAATTGATTGTTGCTTTTCTTCGGGGATACCAATACCTGTATCTTTTACAGTAAACAAAATACTGATGCTGTTTTTGTTCTCATCCTTTTCGAGCACTGTTAATTCCACCACCACTTCACCTTCCTTGGTAAATTTTACAGCATTGCCAACAAGGTTATGTATTACCTGTGCAAGCCTTGTTGGATCTCCAAGAATATAATTGGTGATGCCTTCATCGGATTTTAATTTAACCACAATACCTTTTTCATCAGCTGCATTTTTTGCGCCGGCAACAATATTACCGAGTATCTGCGGCAGGTTCATTTCTATTTGTTCAAATGTAACCTTGCCAGCTTCTATTTTATTATAATCAAGAATATCATTTACTATACTCAATAGATTTTTTGCTGAAAACTGCAGCACATCTAATTGTTCTTTCTGATCGGGCCGTGGATCATTCTTCAACATCAAATTGCTCATGCCGATCACTGAATTTAATGGTGTACGTATCTCATGGCTCATGGTACTCAGGAATTCGCTCTTGACTTGTAAGCCTTGCTCTGCCTGCCTTTTAGCCATCTGCATTGTATAAGCAAACCGAAATGAAAGTATGAGCGATTGTAAAAAGAAAAATGCGATATGACCTGTAAACAGTAACACTCTTGATGGCACCACGATGCCAAAATATTCAAGCTCCCCGATTAATTGTATCAACATGAGCACGCCCACACTTGTAAGGGCATAACCTGCCGCCACACGCCTGCGTACATACGCTTTTGTAAATACAAAAACCAGGTAAACAATACAGAAAAACATTACAAACAAAAAGCTATTCAGCAGTTGCGTAAAAAAACTTACCGGTGTAAGCATACAGACAGCACCATATCCCAACGCTGTAAATGACAATACCCTCACCAATGATTTATGAACATCAGAAGGATAAAGATGACGTATGTACTGGAAGAAAAGAAACACACATCCAAAGAGTGACATGTATTCAATCCTTACAGAAAGTTGCCAGGGAATACCTGGAAATACAGAGTGAAGGGCGTAAAAAGGTGTACTGCCCACCATACGATAACTGTACAGCATACAAAAGAAAGAAAAGAAAAAAGTAGCTTTATCCTTTGTGCCAAAAAAATACAGGCCAAAGAAGAAAAGCCCACCCATAAATAAACAACCAGCCAGTAAAAAGTCACCGGCAATATTTCTTTCTTTGTCCAAAAACATTTTACCTGCCTCGCCAATTTCCATACTAAGATTGGCACCACCTTTATAGTGTGAGTAATTTGCAATTTGTAAAACTATCTCCGCCTTCTCTGTATACTGAGGCAAACTAACTGTTACAGGCAGCCAACCTGGCACATATTCCTGCTTTGCAAGTGCCGGCACGCCATTTTGTGCAGCTACTTTCCCATTGATAAAAAGTTTATACGAACAATAGACTACCGGTATATACATGGCCAGTGGTTTGCCGTCTTTTGGCAACAGCAAAGTAATCTGGTATGTGGCACAGCCCATACCAGGAAATAGTTTTCCATTATTAATGCTGTTGTTCCATACTTCTGGAAATGTGGTATAAGTTTCAGTGAAACTTTTGTCTCCTGGATTTAGCAGTCGCTGCCATGCAAAAGGGCAATCGCCTTTAAGACTGTATGATTTATTGGTAAAGTTGATATTACTGAGATCGGCAACACCCTTTATCAAAGCAACGGTGCTGTCATAGGCATATAGCTTACTCGTAAGAAAACTGCCGCAAATAAGCAGTATTATAAAAAAGGGCCGGAGCAGGCTTTTCACTGATGGATATTCATATGATAATCACCTATAACGAATAAATGTCCAGTTTAGTGAGCAGGCCTAAAAAAATAATCAACTCAAAGGTTTGCAGCATACTTTTGCAGCATATGATAGCTACAATAAGTGCCTTTCTTGAACTGGTTACCACTGCTGTAAAAAAAAATGAGCTGGTAAAACTTACAGTGGGCGGCAAAAGAAATAAAGAAGGTGATTTGAAAAATGTATATGTTAAACCTGTTATATTAAAAACAGGGAACAAACTTTCTTTTGTGTACAGGCACAATACAAAAGATGTTACTAAAAATTTTGATACGGCTGAAGCTGTTGCTGTTATTGATAAATTATTGAAAAATGATTTTTTTAACGCCGATTTATTTACTACCGCAAACGACTTTAAACTGCTACAGCAAAATGATAAAGTAAAGATCAGTAAAAAGCCAGCATCGCATACAAACATTACAACACAACAACACGATAAACAAAAACAACGCATTATAAAAGCTACAAACAATATTTACCTGCATAAACTTGGCATTGCTTCAAATGATGGAGTAGTAAAAAAAGAAATGCAGGATAAATACAAACAGATAAACCGTTATACAGAAATTATTGATGGGATTATAAAAGAGTTACAATTTAATGGTGCTATAAATGTTGTTGACATGGGCAGTGGCAAAGGCTATCTCACTTTTGCTCTATACGATTATCTCACTAACACATTACAACAACAGGCAAATATCACTGGTATTGAAATGCGGCCAGACTTAGTAACTATATGTAATCAAATTGCTGCAGCGGCCAACTTCGTTAACCTCCATTTTGAAAAAGGTACAATTGCTGATGCAAAACTTTCATCGCCCAATATATTAATTGCGCTGCATGCCTGCGACACTGCAACAGATGATGCTATTTATAAAGGAATAGAAGCAAATGCGAAAGTTATAATTGTTGCGCCTTGCTGTCATAAACAGATCCGCAGGCAGATAAAACCTGAAAATGTTTTATCTGCTATTACAAAACATGGTATTTTATTAGAACGGCAGGCAGAGATGGTAACAGATACCATCCGGGCCTTACTATTAGAAGCCAATGGCTATAAAACAAAGGTATTTGAGTTTATTAATACAGAACACACGCCAAAGAATGTAATGATTGCCGGCGTAAAAAATGAAACTACTGCCGCCAAAAAAGAAGAAAGTTTGGAAAAGGTGAGAGAATTAAAGGCGATGTTTAATATTGAGCAACATTATTTGGAAAAGTTATTGGGCGTATAACCCTTTAAATAAAAAAGATGTGATTTGCACCACATCTTTTTTATTTCCGTTTTATTTTTTAATCAATGCTTCAGTAAAGGAAGCAAATTGGCTTTTACATAATCAGCACTTTTTTTAATATTGGCATCGCCGGGCACAGGCAGGTTTTCCTGTTCTACATAAAAATATTCCATTCCAGATAATCCTGCATTTTTAAACACTGTGGCAAAGTCAACTGTACCTGAACCCACTTCTGTTTGTGTTTTCTTCTCATCACCCAACATATCTTTTACATGCCACATCTTAAACCTGCCCGGGTCCCGTTTAAATATTTCTATCGGGTCTTCATTAGCAAACTTTACCCAGTATAAATCAAGTTCAAGATCCACAAGTTCCTTATCACATTCCTTCATTATAATATCATACCCAGATACACCACCCTCATATTTTATAAACTCAAACTCATGGTTATGATAAGCCATTTTTAGTTTATTATCCTTACAAAGTTGTGCCGCCTTATTCATCTTTTCAACTATCGCTTTATAATCGTCCAGAGAATCTCTCTGTTCGGCCGGGAACCAGGGGATCACAACATACTTGTGGCCTAAAGCTAAAGCAGCCTCGATCACCATTTGTCCATTGTTATCAAATAAGTCAAGCGAATAGTGCCCGCTTGGGGAAATAAGTTTATGCGCCTTCAACATTTCTGCTACCTGTGCAGGCGTGTTTGTAAAGAAATTTTCTTTAGCGCTGAAACCATACATTTCTACGCTCCCATAACCATTAGCCGCAACTTTTGCCAATAATTTATCCAGGCCATTTTTAACTTCATCCCGTAGCGAATATAATTGCAAGCCTATTACCTGATTTTTTTGTAGCGCATTTCCTGCTTTCATATCGCAACCTGCCATAATACCGGCTGCCGTAATGCCTGTACTCAATAGAAAATTTCTCCTGTTCATAGTTAGTAATTTAGTTATGATTATCATTCAGCCCATGCTTTGTCGCCTTTTTTATATGGAAAAGCACCATCATATTTTCCTGGCACCTGTATATGGCGCAACGTTTCAGTTGCTCCTGTTTTTGAAGTAAAGAAACCAAACAAAGTCAATTGCTTCATCATCGTGTAATAATGAAGCGGTTTTTTATCATCGTCAGGTTTGCCTTCGTTTTCTTTATTAAGTGGTTCATTAAATGTCTTCGCCTCCTTTTCAAGGCCCACTAAAAAATCGTGGCGTTGTTTGGCATCGCAATCCATAAATGATTTGCCATTGGCTTTGTTGCAGGCTTCGTCTAATTGCACTATTCCTTTTGTAAAAGCTGTTTGGTGCGCTTCAGGATAACAATCTGTTACGATCACTTTCATAAGTTCCCCAACTTTGGCAGCTTTTGCACCGGGTGTTTTTGTTGCTGGAATGATGGTTTCCGCCACTTCATCAAGCAAAGCAATAGTGGCAGGTGCAAAACCAGCTTCTAACGATGCCCCACTTTTACAACCACTTAAAAATAATTCGCCGCCAATAAAAGCACCGCCGGTTAGCAAGGCTATGTTTCTTAAAAGTTCTCTTCTTTCCATGATTAAAAAGTTATAATTTGTTATTAGTTATTAGTTTGAAACGGCATGATCAGCAAGCTACACTATAACTTATCACTGATAACCGATAACTTATTTACAGGTTTTGTTTTTTTAATTCACTTACTGCAAAGTCAACAGCCCTTGCAGTTAATGCCATGTATGTAAGCGATGGGTTTACACAACTTGCACTTGTCATACAAGCACCATCTGTTACAAATACATTCGGTGCATCCCATACCTGGTTGTGACCATTAAGCACACTTGTTTTAGGGTCACGGCCCATACGGGCTGTGCCCATTTCATGTATGCCCATTCCAACTGCATAACCGTAATCAAATGTTTTTATATTTTTTACTCCCATCGCTTCCAGCATTTCTACGCATCTGTTGGAATATCCTTACGCATTTTTAGTTCATTCTCTTTCATTTCCACATCAAAAGACAAAACGGGCAAACCCCATTTATCTTTTTTTGTTTTGTCAAGAAATATCCTGTTGTTGTGGTCTGGCAAAATTTCTCCAAAGCCCATCATGCCCATTTTCCATTTGCCGGGTTCACTCAATGCTTCCTTTAAATCTGCACCAATTGTAAACTCTGCAATGTCAAGTCCCCTGCCTCTGTAAGCACCTCCCTGGTAGCCAAAGCCACGGAGATAATCTCTCTTATCATCATAAACATTCCTGAACCTTGGGATATAGATGCCTGTTGGCCTGCTGCCGTATTCATATTTATCTTCAAAACCTTCCACAATTCCTTCTGCGCCACTTTTTAAATGATGATCCATTACGTTATGCCCCAGTTCGCCACTGCTGCTGCCCAAGCCATCAGGCCATACATCAGTAGCGCTGTTCATCAATATCCAGGTACTGTTAAATGTAGAAGCACATACAAAAATTATTTTTGCATTGTAGGTATAAGTTTTGTTTGTTTCTGCATCAACTACTTCTACACCTGTCGCTCTCTTCTTGTCTTTATCATAAATAAGTTTGGTAACAATCTTATTTGCTTCCAGTGTTAAGGTTGCCTGTTTTTCTTGCAGCAGGCAGCGTAGCACTTTGTGTGCTGAAGTAAGCACCAAACGGACAACCACGCCAGCAACGGTTCCTGTATTGGCAATTGGTTCGATCGTTGTGCGGTTCTGTAATATTAGCACTCCGGCCAATAAACATGTGGCGTTTGCCTTTATAATGTTCTTTCAATTTTGGTGCAAGATCTTTCTCTACAACATTCATTTCCATTGCCGGCATAAACTCGCCATCAGGCAATATATCCAACCCTTCTTTACTCCCTTGCACACCAGCAAATTTTTCTGCATAGCTATACCATGGCGCAATGTCATCATAACGGATCGGCCAGTCAACACCTATGCCTTCTTTTGCATTGGCTTCAAAATCCCATTTATTCCAGCGGTAACTCTGCCTGCCCCACATCAAGGATCGGCCACCTACATGGTAACCACGGTACCAGTCAAAACGTTTTACTTCTGTATAAGGATTTTCTTTTTCGTTGGCCCACATACCAGAAGTGGATTCATTCAATGGATAATCCCTTTTTAAAACAGGATAATCCTGTTTCATTTGTTGTGTTGCTTTATCACGGTGAGGGAAGTCCCAAATATCTTTATCTGGCATTCACATAATCTTTTATGTGTTCTATATTTCGGCCACGTTCAAGCATTAAAGTCTTTAACCCTTTTTCGGTTAGTTCTTTAGCGGCCCATCCGCCACTGATACCAGAGCCAATTACGATGGCATCATAAACATTGTTTTCAGGCATGGTGTATGTTGAGTTTTGATGATGATTTATTTATATATGATGATTACTTTATATGATTGATATGAATTGGCATGATTAAAAATTGACAACTATGTATTAAAATCATGTCAATCATAAAATCTTATTAATCCATTTAAAAATCCTCATTAAACATCACATCTTCTCACTGCATCTTTTAATGCCGCCATTTTATCTTCATTTGTTTTTCCTGTTGGCATAAATTCCTGCGCCACATATCCTTTATATCCTGTTTCTACAATCGCTTTCATAATGGCAGGATAATTTAATTCCTGTGTTTCATCTATTTCATGCCTCCCGGGACACCGGCAGTATGGTAATGCCCAAAGTATTGATGATTATCCTTTATAGTATGTATCACATCTCCTTCATTTATCTGCATGTGGTAAATATCGTACAGTAATTTAAAATTTTCAGAGCCAAGGCGCTTGCACAACTCAACTCCCCAGGCACTTTTATCAGACATATAATCAGGGTGGTCCACTTTGCTGTTAAATAATTCCATTTGAATAATGATGCCGTTCTTTTCTGCCAATGGCAATATTTTTTGCAAGCCTGCTACACAATTTTTCATTCCTGTTTCATCATCCATACCATTGCGGTTGCCACTAAAACAAATCAGATTTTTATACCCTGCTTTCACCATCATTGGAATTACTTCTAGATAATCCTTTATTAAACCATCATGATATTTTGGTTCATTAAACCCCTCTGTTAAACTTACTTCTCCATTGTATAACACATGCTGCAATTAATACCATGCGCTTGTGCAACAGGCCATTCTTTTGGCGCCAACAGGTCAATTGCATTAAAGCCTATTTCCTTTACCGCTTTACATAATTCTTCCAACGGCATGTAAATTATACGTCCACCAGCAAACAGAATGATTGATGTTTCCTTTTAATTCAGCATCAGTTTTGCTAATGGTATTACATGCGGCCAGCCTTTGCCCGAAGCAACTGCTGCTGCGGTTACAGCCAATGATTTTATGAGGTTTCTTCTTTGCATTAGTGGCTTGCAGTAAGTTTTGTTTTATCGTTCTTAAAAAATACCATAAATAACAATGATACACCAATAGCAAAAAGGCAAGGGAACAGCCAGATGCTTTGCCAGTTATGTTGCACATCGCTTATTTTATATTTATCAACATACGTCCTGCCAAATAAAAACCGATATACATACCCACACCATAAGTGGCCAATGTTATTAATCCCTGTGCAGATGAACGTACTCTTTCGCCAGCCTTTTGATCGGTATAAATTTGACCGGTTACAAAAAAGAAATCATAACACATCCCATGCAGTGTGATGCCCGCATAACATCCACACATTGCTTCCTGCATCGCCATAAGCAAACAGCATATCTTACTGCCCATGCTATCATACCAATCAGCAGCATTTGCTTTACACCAAACCTTGAAAAAACAATGGCATTATAAACATAAATATGGTTTCACTCATTTGGCCAAATGTCATTTTAGCCTGCTGCACCTTCCATACCGCTTTCATTTAAAAACTGGTTGGCACTGCCATAATAAAACGCCAGAGGAATACATATTAAAATTGAAGCAATAAAAAAGATAAGATAGTTTCTATCTTTTAATATTTTTAAAGCATCAAGCCCCAGCACTTCTGCCACAGAAACATTTTGGCCGGCTTTTGGTGGCGGCGTATTAGGCAAAAAGAAACAATACAAACCAAAAGCACCGGAAACAATTGCTGCCACTGTATATGTAACACCTAATTTAGAAGCTGCCATTTTTAAAGATTCTTTCGCTAAAGGTGTGGCATCTGGTGCTGAAGCGGCTTTCACCAAATCACCATTTGGCTCCCAGGCCATCCACCCAATGATCAATCCTGCAACAATCCATCCAATGGTTCCCCACACCCTTACGCCTGCAAACTGTTTTTCTGCATCTGTAATTTGTTTCAATGCAATGGCATTTACCAATGCCAGCGTAGGCATATAAACGATCATGTAAATAAGTAACAGGCTGTAAAAGGAACCAAACTCTTTTTCGGCAGCAATAAAATATAATAACCCGGCACCAGCAAGATGCAACACACCTAATATTTTTTGTGCAGCAAAAAACTTATCAGCAATCATTCCAATAATAAAAGGAGCGATAATGGCACCAAGGCATTGGGTACCGTAAGCCAGGCCGGTTTGTGCGCCACTGGCACCAATATTTCCCTGGGTGAGATAAGTACCCATGGTAACAAACCAAATACCCCAGATAAAAAAATTGAGAAACATCATTATACTAAGCTGGAAACGAACGGAACTTTTCATAATAGCAAGTATGGTTTGTTTGGCAATCGTTAATAGAGGTATTAAATGTAGATTTTTATTTCATCTCAGCATAAAGTTTGTTTAGTTTTTTTTATAAATGGCTCAAAAAAAACACATCAAACGATTGCAGTTTATAATTAGATAAAAAAGTATCAGCTATTAAATGAAAATAAAAAAATGTGGCAGTAAAGAAATCTTATTCGTAAACTTGTTAAAAATTTTCCTTTCTTAAAAACTCTCGATCGCTATATGAAAAGAAAACTACGCATGGGTATGATTGGCGGCGGTAAGGATGCTTTTATTGGTGCGGTACACAGGCTGGCTTTTAATATGGATGGAAAAGTGGAAATGGTTTGTGGCGCCTTAAGCATCAATCCTGCTGTTGCCAAAGAATCGGGTGAGGAATTATTTTTATCTCCCGGCAGGATATATATGACTTATGAAGAAATGCTGGAGAAGGAAAGCCAGTTACCTACGGATGTAAGAATGGATTTTGTAACCATCGTTACACCCAACTTTGCCCACTTTGCCCCGGCAAAAATGGCTTTGCAAAAAGGTTTTCATGTGGTGATAGAAAAACCCATCACGTTTAATTTGGAAGAGGCGCTTGAATTAAAACAATTGGTTGAGCAAACCGGTTTATTGCTTTGTCTTACCCATACATACTCCGGCTACCCGATGGTGAAGCAGGCAAAACAAATGATAAAAGATGGGGTGTTCGGAAACGTTAGAAAAGTATGGGTTGAGTATCCGCAAGGCTGGCTGAGTAAATTAAGTGAACGGGAAGGCAACGCACAGGCAGCATGGCGTACCGATCCAAAGAAAAGTGGTAAGGCTGGTAGCATGGGTGATATTGGAACTCATGCCGCACATTTAGCGGAATATATTTCCGGGTTAAAAATAAAACAACTATGTGCAGACCTAAATATAATGGTGCCGGGCAGGATGCTGGATGATGACGGCAATGTGTTATTGAAATTTGATAACGGTGCTGCCGGTGTGTTAATGGCATCGCAGGTGGCGGCTGGAGAAGAGAATGCTTTAAAGATAAGAGTGTACGGAGAAAAAGGTGGTCTTGAATGGGCACAGATGGAACCGAACACATTAATTGTAAAATGGCTTGACGCACCAACTCAAATACTAAGGGCCGGAGCCAACTATGGCGATCGTTTATCAACTTATGCTACTCATAACTGTCGTACTCCCGGTGGACATCCGGAAGGATACCTGGAAGCGTTTGCTAATATCTACCGGAATTTTACATTGACATTATCAGCAAGGATAGAAGGAACAACTCCACCAAAAGAAGCATTGGATTATCCTGGTGTGGAAGACGGAATAAGAGGCATGGCATTTATTGATACGGTGGTGGCATCTGGGCAGAGTGAGATGAAGTGGACGGATTTTACCCCCTCCGCCCCCTAAAGGGGAACCAAAAGACCTCACAATTTTAAATCTCTTTTAAAGAACTTAGAGTGTGGGTATCCACGATGAATAAAGATTTTTTATTGATATGGAAGAATAAATATTTATTAATGATTTAAAGTACCGCTCCTTCTCCTTTAGGAGAAGGAGTTGGAGGATGAGGTAAATAATTATGCAAACAATAAAAGGCCCGGGAATATTTCTAGCGCAATTTTTAGATGACAAGCCGCCGTTCAATAATTTAAAAACAATTTGCGAATGGGCTAAAGGCCTTGGCTTTGTAGGTGTGCAAATTCCAACATGGGACAGCCGTTGTATTGATCTTAAGAAAGCTGCTGAAAGCAAAACTTATTGTGATGAATTGAAAGGTTTAATAAACGGATGTGGTTTAGAAATAACAGAACTAAGCACACATTTACAGGGACAGTTAGTTGCAGTGCATCCTGCATACAATGAATTGTTCAATGCTTTTGCACCAAAAGAATTACACGATAATCCAACCGCAAGAACAGAATGGGCAGTGCAACAATTGAAGTATGCAGCGAAAGCATCACAACATTTAGGATTGGATGCTGTGCCAACATTCAGTGGCTCCTTGTTGTGGCACACATTTCATCCCTGGCCGCAACGGCCAAATGGTTTGGTGGAAACAGGCTTTACTGAATTGGCAAAAAGATGGACACCCATTTTAAATTACTTTGATGAATGTGGTATAGATGTGTGCTATGAAATTCACCCCGGTGAAGATTTGTTTGATGGTATTACGTATGAAATGTTTTTAGAAAAAGTAAACAATCATGCAAGGGCTTGCTTGTTGTACGATCCATCTCATTTTGTATTGCAACAATTAGATTATAAACAATACATCGATTTTTATCATGAACGCATCAAAGCCTTTCATGTAAAAGATGCAGAGTTTAATGCCACCGGCAAACAAGGAACTTTTGGTGGCTATCAAAGCTGGCTCAACCGTGCCGGCCGCTACCGCAGCCCTGGCGATGGACAGGTTGATTTTAAAACTATCTTCAGCAAACTAACACAATATGGTTACAAAGGCTGGGCGGTGATGGAATGGGAATGTTGCATCAAACATCCGGAAGATGGCGCAAAAGAAGGATGTGAGTTTATCAAAAAAAATATCATCAGGGTTACAGAAAAAGCATTTGATGATTTTGCACAAACAGAAAGCAATGATGATTTTAATAAAAAGATCTTAGGAATTCAGTAATAACCATAAACTAAACCTGATATGAAAAAGACACTCTTATTATTGGTTGTGGCTGCAAGTATGTATGCTTGTGGCGGAGGCAATGATAAAACAGATAGTGCAGCAACCGAAAACAAAGAAGAAAAAAAAGTTTCTGATGACCCTGCATACACAGAGGGAATGACACTGGTGGCAAATGGCGGCTGCCCCACCTGTCATAAAATTGACGAAGCCTCTACCGGCCCAGAGTATAGAAAAGTAGCCGAGAAATATGCAAACACACCTGAAAATATTTCTATGCTTGCAGGAAAAGTTATTAAGGGTGGCGCTGGAAATTGGGGTACTATTCCAATGACACCTCATCCCGATGTAACCCCGGAAAACGCAGCCAAAATGGTAAAATATATTTTAATGCTGAAAAAATAAAACGTACATGAAAAAATTACTAACAATAACCGCAACTCTTTTTTGTATGATGAGCTTTGCACAACCTGTCCCGTCAAAACGGGAGGAAAAACCAAACACTTTATCAGAAAGGGAAATAGCCCAGAAGTGGAAACTTTTATTTGACGGCGAAACAACCAAAGGCTGGCATAGCTTTAATAAAGCCGAAGCAGGCGCTGCATGGAAAGTAAAAGATGGTGAACTGTATCTTGACACAACAAAAAAAGACGGTTGGCAAACTGCAGGTGGTGGCGATATTGTAACAGAAAAAACATACAAGAATTTTCATTTGAGATTGGAATGGAAAATAGCTAAAGCAGGCAACAGCGGGATCATATTTTTAGTGCAGGAAGATGGCAAGCATGATTACACATGGCTAACAGGCCCCGAAATGCAGATTGTAGATAACGAAGATCATCCCGATGGGAAACTGATAAAGCACCAGGCTGGTGATCTCTATGACCTCATTGCATGTTCTAAAAAAACAGTAAAGCCTGCAGGTGAATGGAACCTGGCTGAAATAATTATTAACGATGGCGGATTAACGTTAATGCTGAACGGTGAGAAAGTTGTATCAACTACATTATGGAACAAAAAATGGAATGAGCTTGTTGCCGGGAGCAAGTTTATAGAGATGCCTGACTTTGGAAAATTCCAGTCTGGTAAAATTGCTTTGCAGGATCATGGCAACATGGTTTCGTTCAGGAATATTAAAATAAAAGAGCTGTAAATTTTTCTTCTTCATAAAAAAATCCCGTCTCGTCATAAATTACGAGACGGGATTTTTATTTCTATCAAATAATAGATTTTACAATTCTCTTATCCAGATATTTCTAAAACTGATTGGTTCACTTTTATCTCCATGGTCTTGCAATTTTATAGCGGATGCTCCATGTGCTTTATACTCCGGCTGTGCCAATATATCTTGTAGCCCCTGTAAGCTCCACATTATTCTGCACCAGCACACCATTATGAAACGCTGTTACCCTTGCTGCAGATTTTAATGTACCGTCTTCATTAAAACGTGGCGCTGTCCAAATCACATCATAGGTTTGCCATTGCCCTGGTTTTTTACAGGCATTTGCCAATGGAATTTTTTGTTTGTAAATACTCGTTGCCTGCCCATTCACATACGTTTTGTTATTGTAACCATCCAGTATCTGCATTTCATATCCTTCATCACCCGGCCCTGTAGATGCAAGGAACAAACCACTGTTTCCCCTACCCTGTCCTTCACCATGTATCACCGCAGGTATTTTCCATTCCAAATGCAATTGATAATCTGTAAATACTCTTTTTGTTTGAATATTGCCTGTTCCTTTTTTTACAGTGAAAAACCCTTTCCCTAAAGTCCACCCTGCTGGCTGTGTAGTATCTTTTACAGATTCCCATTCGTTTAAATTTTTACCATCAAATAAAATGATGGCGTCCGATGGCGCTGTATTAACAGCACCCGTTTTCACAACTTTTGGTTCAGGCTCCCATACTTCTGTTGCTTTAGGGTCACCCTGCTGTGCATATACATTTAATGATAAAAACGAAATAGTAATTGTTGACATTACAATGATTTTTTTCATATAGCTTATTCTTTTCTTTAAAAAATGAAAGAGAGAAATATAGATGTAAGTTACTTGGTGTAATTAAATAATTACCTGTTTTAGTTTTTAATTTTTTGTAATAATGATGATAGTTTAACAAAACATGGTACTATCCACACAACAAACGTTTGTGGAATTTCCTGCTGTTAATCTTACACTATATTCAATCATATTTTCACTAACTTCAAACTCACAATTTCTTTTTAAGAAAATAAAACGATTGCTGTATGGGAGATACACTCCAGGTAAAAAAACAATCCAAACAATACGATGCGGTGATAGTAGGCTCCGGCGCAGGCGGCGGTATGGCAGCGTATGTATTGGCAAATGCAGGACTTTCAGTTTGTGTGATTGAAGCAGGCCCCTATTATGACCCGGCCATTCATTCATCGCAATTAAAAAATCCATGGGATTCTCCACGCCGTGGTGCCAGTACAAAGTTTCGTCCTTTTGGAGATTATGATGCCAGCTTTTGGGGATGGGAAATTGATGGCGAACCATATACTCATGCAGAAGGCGATAAATGGGAATGGTGGCGTGCCAGGATGTTGGGAGGACGTACCAATCACTGGGGAAGAATTTCTTTACGCTTTGGCCCGAAAGATTTTAAAAGAAAAGATATTGATGGCTTAGGCGATAACTGGCCGATTGGTTATGAAGACATCAAACCATATTATGACAAAATAGATCAACTGCTGGGAGTGTTTGGAACCAATGAAGGTTTGCCAAACGATCCTGATGGTATTTTTCTTCCACCACCAAAACCAAGATTGCATGAACTGTTTATAAAGAAAGCGGCCGTTGGGTCAGGTGTTCCCGTTATACCGTCACGTTTATCTATTCTTACAAAAGCTTTACCCGGTAATAAAGACCGTGCCGCTTGTTTTTATTGCCGCCAATGCGGAAGGTCATGCAAAGTGTATGGAGATTTTTCCTCTTCTTCCTGTTTAATAAAACCTGCTATTGCCACTGGCAAACTTGGATTTGGTTACCAATGCCATGGCAAGAGAAGTACTAACGAATGATGAAGGATTAGCAACAGGTGTTTCTTATGTAAGCAAAGAAAACTTGCAGGAATACCAGGTAAAGGGAAGAGTTGTAATTCTTGCTGCAAGCGCTTGTGAAAGTGCAAGGCTGATGCTCAATTCAAAATCAAAACAACATCCTAACGGCATTGGTAATTCGAGCAATGTGGTGGGAAAATATTTGCATGACAGTACTGGTGCTGCCGTAGGTGGTGTATTGCCTGCATTATTCGGAAGAAAGCGGTATAATGAAGATGGTGTTGGTGGTATGCATGTGTATTCTCCCTGGTGGGGCGATAATAAAAAATTAGATTTCCCAAGAGGTTACCATATTGAATACTGGGGCGGCATGGATCAGCCTGCGTATGGTTTTGGCTTTGGTATGGAAGCACAGAATGGAAAATATCCTGTCAACGGAAAACAAAAAGAAGCTGGTGGCTATGGCGCTTCATTAAAAGAAGACTACCGGTATTTCTATGGTGCCAATGTTGGCATGGCGGGCCGTGGTGAAGCGATTGCTGTGGAATCAAATTATTGTGAAATTGATCCGAATGTGGTTGACAAATATGGCATTCCTGTTTTACGCTTTAATACCAAACACAGCGAGCATGAAATAAAGCAAGCCAAACACATGAAAGAAACTTTCAAAGAGATCATGCACAACATGGGCGCTGTTATTACCTGGGGCGATACCGACAATGAAAAAAATAATTATGGCATTGCCAATCCCGGCAACATTATTCATGAAGCAGGCACAGTACGGATGGGAGATGATGCAAAAAGATCTGCCCTCAACAAATGGAGCCAGGCGCATGATTGCAAAAATTTATTCAATGTAGATGGTGGGCAGTTTGTATCGCAGGCAGATAAAAATATTACGTGGACGATATTGGCGTTGAGCATGAGGGCGGGTGAATACATTGTGGAGCAATTGAAGAAACAAAATTTATAAACCCCCTCCGCCCCCTAAAGGGGGAACCAGGGCAAGAGTTCAAAAATTTAAAATACTTTTATTTCGTTGAGTGCTGGCTTACGTGGCGATTAAAAATGTAATGAAGATGTGGAAGATAAAATGAAAGAGGGATCAGGTAAAGCAGGATAATGCAAGAATTAATTTAAACATTCTGCACAGGCAGACACAAAATAAATATCATGGACAGACGTAAATCCATCAAAGCACTTATCATCGGCACCGCAGCAACCGGCGTAATGCTTGATGCCTGCAAAACAGGAGATAAAAAAACAAACGTTGCTAAAACAACAGAAGATGAAACTAATGCCGACCGCATGGCAGAAGAAAAAGTGTTCAATAAAAAACTGCAGGAAGAAACTTTTTTCACCGCAGCAGAAATGGCAACCATTACCATTCTTGCCGACATCATCATTCCAAAAGATGCTGTAAGCGGCAGTGCCAGCGATGCAAAGGTTCCAGACTTTATAGAGTTCATTGTAAAAGATATGCCGCAACATCAAACACCCATGAGAGGTGGTTTACGTTGGCTCGATGTAGAAAGCCTCAAACGTTTTGAAAAATCATTTACAACCATCACTCCAAAGCAACGCATACAAATTGTTGACGACATTGCTTATCCTGCCAAATCAAAACCCGAAATGAAACAGGGCGTTTCCTTTTTTAACCTGATGCGTAATTTAACCGCCACTGGTTTTTACACTTCTGAAATCGGTGTAAAAGATGTTGGCTACATGGGCAACAAACCAAACCAATGGAATGGCGTGCCCGATGATGTGTTGAAACAATATGGGCTCTCCTATTCCGAAAAAGAATTGAAAGAATGTATCAGTTTTGATAAAGCATAGGTTTGCCACAAAGACACAAAAACACGAAGAAACACAAAGGAAACTTAGTGCAGATTTGTGCCTTCCTGCCTTAGTGGCTGAACACCGGCAACGTATGCGTTAATCCACTTCAAATACATTTCCTTGTATCACATATCCCCCCTATTTTTGCAGCCACTTAATTGAACCTATTATGTCAGTATTAGTCAATAAAAATTCCAAGATTATTGTACAGGGTTTTACCGGTACAGAAGGAACTTTTCATGCCACTCAAATGATTGAGTACGGCACACAATTAGTTGGTGGTGTTACACCAGGAAAAGGCGGCAGCACTCATTTAGACAAACCCGTTTTTAATACTGTAGCCGATGCAGTAAAAGCTACCGGCGCTGATGTAAGTATCATTTTTGTGCCACCGGCTTTTGCAGCCGATGCTATTATGGAAGCCACCGATGCAGGCATTGCATTGGTAGTGTGTATCACCGAAGGCATTCCTGTACAGGACATGGTGAAAGTGAAAAATTTTTTAGTTGGAAAGAACACCCGTTTAATAGGCCCTAACTGCCCCGGCGTTATCACTGCCGATGAATGTAAAGTAGGCATCATGCCCGGCTTTATTTTTAAGAAAGGCCGCATTGGTATCGTATCAAAAAGCGGTACGCTTACTTACGAAGCAGCAGACCAGGTGGCAAAAGCAGGCCTTGGTATTTCTACAGCTATTGGTATTGGCGGCGACCCGATCATTGGCACTACTACCAAACAAGCGGTTGAATTATTTATGAACGATCCTGAAACCGATGCCATTGTAATGATCGGTGAAATTGGTGGTGGCATGGAAGCCGAAGCTGCTGAATACATTAAATCAACCGGCAATAAAAAACCAGTAGTTGGTTTTATCGCAGGACAAACTGCTCCTCCCGGCCGCCGTATGGGCCATGCCGGTGCTATTGTTGGCGGCGAAGATGATACAGCAGAAGCTAAAATGAAAATCATGGCAGCCTGTGGTATCCATGTTGCCGCAAGCCCTGCTGATATTGGGAAGACAATGGCAGAAGCGATTAAGAAATAATTGTATCAAAATATTTTTTAGAGAATCCGGTTGTGTTGAGCAGCCGGATTTTTTTATTTTCTCTAAAAGACTTCCGAAGTTTTAAAAGGATACAATAACCAAAGAGGGAAAAGGTAAAGAAGGTAATGCAGTAGATGTAATACCGTCTTTTGATTTATTTACTTTATTGGGTCTTTACTCTTTGAAGCCTGTTCCTGCTCTAAGGTTTTATCAATCATTATCTGATAAACAATTGCGCCCATTTCATAAAACTTCCGTTCTGCTTCTCGAAATTCAAAATCGTTTTTCAGCCTATTGCCATGACCTTCTGGAAAATAACTCTTTATCATATCGGTCTGGCGAATACGATTATACCCAAGAGAAACAGCCATTGCAGAAAGAAGATTTGTGCGTTGAAGCTCCCAAATCTTATCTTCATCCACCTGCCCTTTTATATGGAGAGAATCATAGTGAATATGCCAAGCACTTAGAACCTCTGGTGTATCCTCAAAGACTACATCAATCTGGTTTAAGCCTCTTACAAAATCATAGGTTATTGCACTCCCTCTTAATGAGAATAGTAACAGGAAAAGATTACGTTTAGCATCATCCTTTTGTTTTTCTGTATTTAATTGTCTTCCAATTTTTACAGCATCTACGGGAGAATAAATTGAACGATAAATAAAATAACAAGTAATACCTAAAATAAAAATGTTGGCAATACCTAATACAATTTCAAATACTTCTTTTCCACTCATAATAGTTGTTTTAAAACTACTAAAATACTAAAACTTATACCATGTTCCAGGCTTAAATCTGTATCAATGTAAAATGTTTTTGCTACAGCATAGCCTCGAAAAACACAGTCCTGAGTTGCAAACTCAGGATAGCATTAATTGTTTTCAATTATATAAATCTCTTGAAAGACTAAGTATAGCTAACGAGGATAAGTTTTACTCGATTATTGAAATTCCATATTCAACACAATGTGCTTTTATCGAGTTGAATATGGTATTCCCAAGTTCAGAACTGTTATTAAACAAACCGAAGGAAAATATTTTCTTTTGAGGTTCATATATAAACATGTATGGGTTAAGTACATTTGGAATTGATGGAGATTTATTAAATACATGCCATTGAACTGGCAAATCATTTACTAAAGGTATTTTTAGAACATCCGCAAGTATTCAATCTCAAAATAATTGAACTTAACATTAAAAGTCATCATGGCGTAAATATACAAAATCCTTAAAGTAATTTTTAAAGTTACAATCAGTTTATTAAATCCAATTTACCAGAAAAAATTGGCTATGTTTATATTAACAAAAAACCTCTTGATTTCTTAAAAATTGTAAATGAAAAATTCAAAAGAATGAATAAATTAATTACACTATTATTTTGCCTTCTGACTTCAATTCTATGTAATAGCCAAAAAAAAATTAAAAATGATTTGGGAAAAAGCAAATTGAATGGTAATGTAAAAGTCATTGACTACTTGTATTACACAGCGAAATCTCTTGACCAAGTAATTCTGTCACCTGAAAACGAAAAAAAGGGTACGGATACAAGCTTAAAATTAAATAACAGAATAAGGTATATGTATAATAAACTAGGTAATGAAATTGAATTTGCCTTTTATAACTCTGATGGAACCATTTTTGGGAAAAGAATTACAATAAGAGACGCAAAAGGTTTTGAAACCGAATGTCTTATTTTCAAAGCTGGAGAAACCCTTGACAGAAAGATTATTTACAAATATGACGTGAATGATAATAAGCAAGAAGCGAAAACAGTTAAAGCTGATGGCACAGTACTTAATAAAACACTTTTTAAATATAATGGCACAAATAATTTAATAGAAAAAATTGAGTATCGGGGTGATGGTACTATGAGTAATAAAACTAGTTATTTGAACAACACAGAAAAAATAATTGACGATATAAAATATTCAATAAGCGGCAATATCTCCAACCAAACTACTTATAAATATGATATAATTGGTAATATAATTGAAGAGGTGAAATATGATGCGAACAAAAATATTATTGATAAAAAAACGCACTCATATAAATATAACTCTATCAATCAAATTATAGAAGAAATCGTATTTGACAAAACTGATACCCAGATAGAGAAAACTGTAAATACATATAATTCTAAGAAATATAAAGTTCAAACAATCCGCTACGATAAAGATGAATCAATAACCAAAACAACAAAATATGTTTACGATGAAAAAGGAAATGAAATTGAAGAAAATATATTTGATGCAATTGGGATTTTGTTCCTAAAAAACATTCAAGAAATTGAATACTATTAATCCCCATTTAGTCCAAGCATATAAAAAAATTTGCATGGCGCAAGGATGTCGGGCAGGCAAAGGGCGTTGGCAATGCTTGTGCCTTTCAATTTCTTAAATTTACAGTATGAAAAAAGAAAAAGCTGATACAATTGATGAAACCGACATCAACGGCCCTATGATGGTGTACCGGGAAAAAACTACTGAACAATTGCAAAAGCAAAGTGAATT
The DNA here is from genome assembly GCA_963814445.1 of uncultured Chitinophagaceae bacterium. Taxonomy (GTDB): domain Bacteria; phylum Bacteroidota; class Bacteroidia; order Chitinophagales; family Chitinophagaceae; genus Ferruginibacter. The sequence goes on along the minus strand of CAWFCU010000018.1, from coordinate 180,533 downwards.
TTTTCTCAACCTGAAAAAGAAAAATGTACAAAAGAAAGGAAATAAAAAAACAAATAAAACTCCGGCTTAATATTTTTTAATGGCAAAGCTTAAAAATATACATCCCGGCGAAATTCTTCTTGAAGAGTTTCTTTTGCCACTGAATATTTCTGCTTACAAATTGGCAAAGGATATTGAAATAACACAAACCCGTATTTCTGAAATCGTCAAAGGAAACAGAAGAATTACCGCAGATACCGCCTTACGTTTCAGTAAATACTTTGGTAATTCTGCAAAATTCTGGCTCGGCTTACAGGATGATTTTGATATTGAAGAAGAGCTTTTAATTAAAGGCTCCTCAATCAAGTCAATCAAAACTTTCAATTCCAAAGTAGCATAATCTTCCTTTGTTAGCAAACCCATGAGCCGAATAAATTCCCTAATCGGCTCATAAAATAGCCTATATTTGAGCCGAATAAATCTCCTAATCGGCTCATGGGTATCTACAACTGGCAACAAAAAGACTGGCCCGGCTTCACTTTTAAGCAAAAAGAAGTGGAGCATTCGCTGTTACTGCTGGCGGAAAAAGCCGGGCATATCACCGGCATACTAAAAGCACTGCCAGCCAACATACAAATGGAGACAGTGATAGATGTAATGACAGCCGAAGCCATCAAAACATCGGAGATAGAAGGTGAATTTGTAAGCCGCAAAGATGTGATGTCATCGATCAAAAAAAACTTAGGCTTACTGGCAGATAAAACAATCATCAAAGACAAAAAAGCTAAAGGCGTAAGTGAACTGATGGTGGATGTGAGAAATACTTTTAATGAGCCGCTGACAAAAGAAAAATTGTTTGCCTGGCACAGCATGCTGTTAAGCAGCGATAAAAGCATACAAGTAGGCAAATGGCGTACAAACAAAGAACCCATGCAGGTAGTAAGCGGCGCTGTCAACAAACAGAAGATCCATTTTGAAGCACCGCCTTCTGCCAAAGTGCCAAAGGAGATGGAGCGTTTTATAAAGTGGTTTAATGATACGGCACCGGGTAGCCCAAAAGAAATAAAGAAAGCGGCCTTGCGTAGCGCCATTGCCCATTTATATTTTGAAAGCATACATCCTTTTGAAGATGGCAATGGAAGAATAGGCAGGGCCATTGCAGAAAAAGCATTATCACAGGGTGTGGGAAGGCCCGTGCTGATAAGTTTATCCAAAACAATAGAAGCAAATAAAAATGCTTACTACACCGCATTAAATAAAGCATCTCATAATAATGAAATAACCAGCTGGATAAATTATTTTATTAAAGTAGTGCTGGATGCACAAACAGAAGCAGAAGAACAAATAGATTTTACTTTAAAGAAAGTGAAATTTTTTGATCGTTTTAAAAATGAATTAAACGAAAGGCAACTGAGTGCAATAAAAAGAATGCTGGATGAAGGCCCTGATGGTTTTAAAGGCGGCATGAATGCAAGAAAATACATTGGCATCACAAAAGCTTCTAAAGCCACTGCCACCAGGGATCTGCAACAATTAGCAGAGATAAAAGCCTTTGTTGCATCGGGCGGCGGCAGAAGTACCAGCTACCAGGTGAACCTTTAATAAAAATAAAATGGCAAAATCAAAACCTATTCATCCCGACTTTCTTTTTCTGTTAGAATTAAAAGAGAAGAAAATAATTGACCTGTTTAAAGATGCAAGAGCATTCATTTTGGAGATTTACCCGGAGAGTAATGAATTATTATATCATACTCATGCTTTAACAACCGTGTTCTCCATTTCAGATAAACTGTCTGATGCATTTTGTATGCTGCCGATCTATACCAATCATTTAAACCTTGGTTTTAATAAAGGCACTTTATTAAAAGACCCACATAAATTACTCGCCGGTACAGGAAATTTAATAAGACATATTCCGATGGATGTACCAGCAGACTACAGGAATAAACAAGTGAAAGACCTTATTCAATCTGCGGTTGATTTTGCCATTAAGGATATGGATAAACCAAGCAAATCAAGTGGCGCAACTATTTCAAAAATCACAAAGAAATAAACCGATATGGTTTTATGAGCCCGGTAATTCTTATGACTCTTTCAGTTTTTCTGCAATATTTTTCAGTTGCTCAATATGCCTTTGTGTATGTATCATGTGAAAAGCAATCCATTCCATTCTTGTAAAATTACCAAAGCCGGGCACAGAAAAATCAGTACATTCTTCTGTAAGATCAAAGGCATCCACAGCCGCTATCAACCTGTCAAACTTTGCAGTAAGTAAGGATAGTTGTTCTGCCTTATTATGTGTTGCTTCTACAGGAATAATAAATTCAGGCGCTTTAAACTTCTTTGTAAAATCTAAGAATATCGATCTTACAAAAGCAATTTTTTCATCTGCCGGCCTGTTTACTTTTTGCACATTCCCCCTTAATACACTTGTACTTACAGATTTACACAGATGCTCCAGCACCTGCCCGGCTGTCCAGCTTCCCTCAAAAGGTATAGTATCTGTTTTATCATCGCTGATAGAGGAGACAACATCAATAAGCGACAGTTTGGTTTGTTTGAGTTCTTGAATTAAAGCTTGCATATTGTTATTCTTTTAAACAAAAATAGTTGGTGCGGTACAAAAAATCAGGGGGTAAAAAAGACAAACTGAATACATATTACGACGAGTAAAAGCTTTCCTTAAAAGTTTTTTGAAATACCAACAGAAAATGTTTGCCCTATTGTTATAGCAAAGACCTTCTGGTTTCCATAGCCATCCTGTTTTGTATAATTGTATTCAATGCCCCCAATATTAAAATTTAACCCAAAGCCCTTTTTTACATTGATAAAAACCGCAGGAAAAAAACTTATATCGGCATAAGAGAACTTTGTTTCTTCAGAAAAATTCCCGGAATGAGTGGTTTTCCCACTACCGAATGTAGCCTGCAACTGTCCATACACAATAAACAAGCCTGATAAAGATTTTGAATACCGCAAAAAAGGGCCTGCGCTGAATACATTTTGTTTATCCTGGTTTCCATTGTTCTCGGTACCGTTAGAAGTGATAGAAAAAATAGTTCCCCCCGTAAGATTGCTGGTAAACTGGTAGCCAACAAATGGATTAAAACTAAAAGCACTGGATGAATAAGTACCACTTCCGGATTCAAAATTGGTTTTCTGGCTTGCATAATTCAAATCGCCTCCAATAAGCATAGTACCTTTTTGTGCAAATGCAATTGACAATAGTGCTGAGCAAACAAACCACATAAACGTTTTTTTCATATTGGCAAGTTTTAATTGTTGCTTAAAGATAAAAAGATTACAAATTAAAAGCCTGGAATCAACTGGTACATTAATATAACATAATAAAATATTTTACGTTTATATTAGAGCAAAATATAAAGGCATTTTAATGGAAGATAAAAATATACAGGAAAAACAATCTGCCTGTAAAGGCAGTATCACTTTTTCTCCTAAGGCCATCACCCTTGTGCTGGTATGCTGTATTGTATTATTGGCATTGGGGCATATTGCCGCCTTTATAGAAGATTATGTTCGCCATGCCTATTCAAGAACAGCAAAAAATATTATCAAGTGGTTTGATTTTAATTTGGAGAGCAATGTGCCTACCTGGTTTTCCCTGATCATACTCACGTTTGCCGGCCTGTTATTTTTTATCATTTACACCCATAAAAAAAACAACAAAATAAAAGGCGCTCATTACTGGCTCACGCTTGGCTTTATTTTTATTTTTCTTTCCATAGATGAAAGTGTGCAGGTACATGAGGAAGTGGCAAAAATTTTGAGGCCCTCTGTAAGTAATAATGTATCAGGTTTGTTATACTGGGCATGGGTAATCCCGTATGGCATTTTTGCTATTGTAGCGGCTATTTATTTTTTCCGGTTTGTAGTAAGCCTCCCGGCAAAAACAAGAAATCTTTTTATACTGGCCGGCGTGCTGTACATATTTGGCGCCTTGATACTCGAGCTGGCAGAAGGGCATTTTTATATCAAGTACGGCCTCAACCATATCTACAACCGCATTTTATATTTTGTTGAAGAACTGTGTGAGATGGGTGGCGTTACGGTGCTGATTTATGCATTGCTCAGCTATATGGCCGATCATAACATCAGTATTTCCGTAAGAAAAAAATAAGAACAGGCAGATATATATTTCAGTATCTTGTTGTCACCAGCAACAAAAAATATGTCAACTGCTTTATTACCAAAACAAAGGGTAGCTTCTATTGATCTTCTTCGTGGTGCTATCATGATCATCATGGCGCTTGACCATGTGAGAGATTATTTTCATTTTAGTGCATTTCAATTTGATCCATTAGATCTTGATAAAACAAGTGTACCCATATTTTTCACCAGGTGGATTACACACTATTGTGCACCGGTATTCATGTTCCTTGCAGGCACATCTGCTTTTTTAGTTGGCCAAAGAAAAGGCAGAAAAGAACTGGCTGGCTTTTTATTAAAGCGTGGATTGTGGTTGGTATTTCTTGAACTGGTGGTGGTAAATTTTGGCTGGAACTTCGATATACAATTTCATTCCATTTTATTCATCACCATCTGGGCATTAGGCATCAGTATGATCGCATTGGCGGGAATAATTTATTTGCCAAAGAAAGCAATAATTGTTGTTGGGATCTTACTCGTATTCGGACATAATCTTTTAGATGGTATAAATGCGGAAGGACAAACAGCATCAGCCTTTGGCTGGTCATTATTGCACCAGCCTAACCTGTTTCAATGGAATGGGGAAATAATCCTGGTTGGTTATCCTGTCATTCCATGGATAGGTGTGATGACATTGGGGTATTGCCTTGGCAATTTTTATATTTCTTCTTTTGATGTGGCGAAAAGAAAAAAGATATTATTACAAATGGGTATTGCAGCCATTGTATTATTCATATTACTTCGTTCAGGTAATTTTTATGGCGATGCACAACATTGGGAAAAACAATCATCGCCCCTTTTCTCTTTTCTTTCATTTATCAATACCAGCAAATATCCACCATCGCTATTGTATATATTGATGACGCTTGGGCCTGCATTGATCTTTTTGTCGCTTACAGAAAATGTAAAAAGCGGTATTTCAAAGATCGTTTCTGTGTATGGCCGTGTGCCAATGTTATATTACCTGCTGCATATTTATTTGATTCATATTGTAGCCATGATCGCTTCTGAATTATTTACAACCTACGACTGGAGCAAATGGCTATTAAAAGAACCGCTTTGGTTTACACAGGATTTTAAAGGCTATGGTTACCCGTTGGCAATTGTTTATTTGGTTTGGATCTTGATCGTTGCGGCATTGTATCCTTTGTGCAAGCGCTACGATACATACAAACAGGCACATAAAGAAAAATGGTGGCTGAGTTACATGTAACCCCGTCAGCGGTTGAAAACCCTGATGACGGTTGTCAAGAAACGAAAAATTTGAAATAGAGGATTAAACCATCCAAACACTTATTTTCGTTTTTAAATCAATGGATAAAAGCCTCAACAAATACATCAGCGAAACTGGTTTCTGCAGCCGCAGGGAAGCAGATAATTATATCGACCAGGGAAGAGTAACCATCAACGACAATGTGGCTATTAAAGGCAACCGTGTAATGCCCGGTGATGTGGTGGAAGTAGATGGCGAACCCATCAAGAAAAAAGACAAGATCGTGTACATGGCTTTCAATAAACCTGTTGGTGTTACCTGCACTACAGACCTGAAAGATAAAACTAATATCATCTCCTTTATCAATTACAAAAGCCGCATCTTTCCCATTGGCCGTTTGGATAAACCATCAGAAGGATTGATCTTTTTAACCAATGATGGCGATATTGTAAACAAGATATTACGTGCCGGCAACAATCATGAAAAAGAATATGTGGTTACTGTTGACAAACCCATCACCGGGGATTTCGTTCACAAAATGAGCAACGGTGTGAAAATAATGGGCACCGTTACAAAAAAATGTTTTGTAAAGCAGGAGGGAAAAAACCGTTTTAGAATTATATTGACACAAGGGCTTAACAGGCAGATACGCCGCATGTGTGAAGCGTTGGGCTATAAAGTGGATACATTAAAACGCAACCGTATCATGCACATAACGCTGGGCAACATCCCAACAGGTAAATGGCGCTATTTTACACCTGATGAAATAAAAATAATGGAAAAATCTGTAGCACTATCATCTAAAACTGCGGAAGATTCACAGGTTGGTGGCTGGGATGAATAATCTTTGTGCTACTTAGTGCTTTAGTGTCTTTGTGGTTCAACTATTTTAAACCACCAAGGCACAAAGAACACAAAGAGACACTAAGAATAAAATTATTTTACTTCTTCAAACACACCCGTCTGTTTATTCTTCCTAACATTGTTCCAGTTGAAGCAACGCCCATTCATAGCCACATACACACCTGCAGGTAATGTTTGAGCAAAAGCTAAAGCGCTACCAAGGTTAAATAAACCATCACTACTACCAAACTTAATCGGTATCATAGCGCCGGTAAGGATAATGGTTTTATTTTTTACATTTTCTGCAATTACTTTAGCAGTGTCCGACATCGTATCTGTGCCATGTGTAATTACAATTTTTGTTTCGTCGCAGTTGTTGCATTGGTAAACGATGAGTTGCCTGTCTTCGTCGGTCATTTCAAGGCTGTCCACCATCATCAGTGTCCTTATTTCCACATCCACCCTGCTCCGGCCCATTTCTAAAAGGTCGCTCAGGTGAGAATCTTTAAAATAAAGCTGGCCGTTGAGTTCGTTGTATTCTTTATCGAAAGTGCCGCCGGTAATAAAAATGCGGATGGACATAGCAATGATTTAAGGGGTGAAGATAACAGAAATTGGGAATTTAATTTTTCTATAACGCTCTAAATCAGGGTTATTTTACGTTGAACACCCCATTATCACCCAGCCAATTTGACTGTAAAATGCCCCTTGGCAAACCATTTGACAATTGTACCTTTGCGAACCTTTAAAAAAGGGCATTTTATACGTAAACGATAACATTATACCATACTATGGAACAAAAACAAACGGTAAACAATGGCGAAGGCACGGCAGAAGAGATAAAAGATTTTACTGATATTGACATTAATTCCGATTCTGACGTACCGGGCAACAACCATTTAAGCAACCCCGAAGCTGAAAATATTGCAGACAAATTGGGAACTGGAGGAACAAAAGGATAAATACATCCGCCTGTTTGCAGAGTTTGACAACTTTAAAAAACGCAATGCCAAAGAACGCTACGAACTGATGCAGACTGCCGGAAGGGATGTAATTACTTCTTTGCTGGATGTACTGGATGATTGCGACAGGGCTGAAAAACAATTACAGGCAAGCGAAGATGAACAATTGAAAACAGGTGTGCAGTTGGTGTTTAATAAACTAAGGACAACATTGCAGGCCAAAGGGCTTAAAGCGATGGAAACTATCAACACTGAATTTGATGTGGAGAAACATGAAGCCATTACAGAAATACCTGCACCAACAGAAGAAGGGAAAGGCAAAGTGGTGGATGAAATAACAAAAGGTTATTACCTGAATGATAAGATCATAAGATTTGCAAAAGTGGTGGTAGGGAAATAAGTGATGAGTTATAAGTGATAAGTTATAAGTTGCCAGCAATAAACTACAATGAAAAAAGACTTTTACGAAATACTGGGCGTTTCAAAATCTGCATCGCAGGATGAGATAAAGAAAGCATACCGCAAAGTGGCTATGCAGCACCATCCTGACCGCAACCCGGGCGATAAGGCTGCGGAAGAAAAATTTAAAGAAGCAGCAGAAGCTTACGAGATATTAAGTGATGCTGATAAAAGAGCACAGTATGACCGCTTTGGCCACCAGGCATTCAGCCCGGGACGTGGCGGTGGTGGGGGTGGCTTTAATGGCGGCGGCATGAACATGGATGATATCTTCAGCAACTTCGGAGACATCTTTGGTGATGACAGCCCGTTTGGAAGTTTCTTTGGCGGAGGCGGTGGTGGTGGCAGGCGTTCTTCGGGTGGCCGTGCCCGTGGTGTACGTGGCAGCAACCTTCGTGTTAAGATAAAACTGAACTACGAAGAGATGGCCAAAGGTGCCAGCAAAACCATCAAGGTTAAAAAATATGTAAGCTGTACCACCTGTAGTGGCAGTGGCGCAAAAGATAAAAACAGTGTGCAAACTTGTGGTACCTGCGGTGGTAGTGGCCAGGTAAGAAGAGTGCAGAATACTTTTCTAGGCCAGATGCAGACTGTAACCACCTGTCCTAACTGTAATGGAGAAGGCACCACAGTGGTGAATAAATGTACCGCCTGCAAAGGTGATGGCCGTGTGTATGGTGAAGAAACTGTAACGATTGATATACCTGCAGGTGTGCAGGAAGGAATGCAGTTAAGTCTAAATGGCAAAGGCAATGCCGGTGAACGTGGTGGTGCTAATGGCGACCTGATCGTGTTGATAGAAGAAGAAGCACATGCAGAATTACACAGGGATGGATTGAATGTAGCGTTTGATCTGCATATCTCTTTTCCTGATGCGGTGTTTGGAACACAGGTAGAAGTGCCAACGATTGATGGTAAAGCAAAAATTAAAATTCCACCAGGCACACAAAGCGGTAAAATATTCAGGCTGAAAGGAAAGGGTTTTCCGAGTGTAAACAGTTATGAAAAAGGCGACCAGTTAATACAGGTAAATGTGTGGACTCCCCAACATATAAGCAGTGAAGAAAAAGCGATGCTGGAGAAAATGCAACAAAGCACAAATTTTCAACCTAAGCCAGAGAAAGAATGAAAAATCATTCTTCGATAAAGTAAGGGATGTGTTTAGTTAGTTTAGAGGTTTAGGGTTTAGAAGTTTAGCCAGAAAACTCTTTATAAATAAGAAGGCGTCTCGTCACTAGTGACGAGACGCCTTCTTATTTTGTGTTACATCAAATATTATTCATCATCGGCATCTTTTCCCTTTTTTTTCTTTTTCTGTTTTGACTTATCATACAATTTTCTTGCATTGGCAAGCAATGAAATAAATTCCTTTTGCAAATAATCATTAGGATTATAAGAACTTAAAGCTAAGCTTTCCAGCTTATCCCAGTCAGTAGTTTTTGCAGGCAGGTATTTACTCTGCCGCAACTTCAGTCCAAACATGGCTATAGCAGCACCTAGCTGCAACTCTTTGCTGATGGCAGTAAATGGTTTTATATTACCGTTGCATTTATATTGCAAATGTTTTTCTGCGGTGGTATTTGATGGTGTGTAACGCAGATCCACTTCTGCAATTTGTGAGGTGACGGCTGAGATATTGAAAAGGCTGTCGTTGGCAATGGCAGGGGTATATTCAAAAATTGCCATCACACTGTTGCCGCTGCCAATTTCACCACCTTCCAGTGTACCACTGCTGTCTGCAATAGCATCCCGTTTATTGTCAAACCCAATAAGCCTGTAATCTTTTACCAATGATGAATTGAAATGCACATTCAAAAACACATCATCTGCCACTGCATAAAAAGTTTGTGTTACTTCTTTCACCAATACCTTTTCAGCTTCTTTTATATCATCAAGATAAGCGTAATTGCCATTACCTCTTTTTGCAAGCGTTTCTAATTTAGAATCTTTAAAATTACCCATACCTACACCAAGACAAGTTAAATAAACACCAGTTTGCCTTTGCTTTGTGATCAGATCCTCCAGTGCTTCTTCACTTGTTTCTCCTACATTAAAATCACCATCAGTTGCCAGTATCACCCTGTTATTGCCATTTTTTATAAATGATCTTTTTGCAACCATATATGCAAGGCGGATGGCAGATTCACCAGGTGTATCACCACTGGCTGTTAACTCTTCAATTGATTGAATAATTTTTTGTTTTTCAGCGCCGCTTGTTGGTTGCATCCATACGGCTACAGCACCACCATAAATAACAATGGAAACGGTGTCGGTTGGCCGCAAATTTTTAACCAGCATTTGAAAAGCTGCTTTTACCAATGGCAACCTGTTGGGCATATCCATGCTGCCTGATGCATCTATTAAAAAAACCAAGGTTGCTTGGTGGCACTTTTTCCAAATCAAGTTTTCGGGCATTGATGTTGAGGTACAACAACCTTTTTTTTTCATCCCACGGGCAAGCGGATTGTTCAGACTCTATCTTAAAAAATTCATTTTTTTCAGGCTCCTTATAATTCAGGTTAAAATAATTCAGCAATTCCTCTATTCTCACAGCATCAGGTGGCACTACGCTGCCCTGTGCCAAAAAGCGGCGGATATTACTGTAAGAAGCTTTGTTGATATTTAATGAAAAACCTGTGTTGGGAAAACGATCAGCATTCACTTCTTCATTTTCAATCAATGAAAAATAAGATTCATCGCTTACAAACCAGGAATATTTTGAACTGAACTTATTGTCTTTGGTGATGGATATAAGCTTGGGCCTGTTTTTACTGGATTGGATGACAATTGCTTCATCGTTACTTCCAGGTATTTATCTGAACTGATCGCCACGGTTATCGTTTCATAACCATCAATGCTCAATGTAAGGGAATCTTTTTTTAAACTGCCTGAAATACCAAAACCACCGCCCACGCCTGAACGATACAATAACTTATCTGAATGAAGACGGATGTTTACATTCTGCAGGTATTCGCTTTTCTCATTCTTGATTTCGCCACGCAGGTAATACTGCCCATTGGCAGTTAGTAATAAAAAATGAAATAAGGATATAAATAAGCAGGGGCTTCAAAGGCAAATATTATTCTAATTTTAAATACTAATCCGGTAGAACGTAAAATTGCACACTCTATTGCCCATTATTCCTCTACCAACTGGTAAATTTCTGCCAAATTTCTGCCGAGCCCATCATAGTCAAGCCCAAAGCCAAGCAAAAATTTATTGGGAACACTAAAACCGATATAATTAAGATCCAGCGGATGTTCCAGCGCTTCTGGCTTATGAAGCAACGCCGCAATCTTTAAAGAAGCAGGTTGCTGGTTGTATAGCTGTGGCAAAAATTTGGTAAGCGTATTGCCGGTATCAACAATATCTTCTATTATCACTACGTGCCTTCCTTCAAGCGGCTCATCCAAACCGATAGATGTAATAACATTACCGGTAGATTTTGTGCCCTTGTAAGACGCCAGTTTGATAAAGCATATCTCGGCTTCTCCTGTTATTGATTTAAACAGGTCGGAAGCAAACATGAATGAGCCATTAAGAATAGCAATAAAAATTGGCTTTTTACCTGCATAATCTTTACTGATGTCTGCTGCCATTTCTTTTATACGGACATCAATTTGTTCTGCCGTAATGAATGGGATAAATTTCTTGTCGATTACCTGGATGGGTTCCATTGTAGTTGGGGTTACCGTGAACGTTATATTTATTTTGAAACAATTAATTGTTGACCGATGCTCAGGCTATCCGATGTAAGGTTGTTCCACTCTTTTAATTGCTGTACCGTTACACCATATTTTTTTGCAATACTATACAAACCTTCCTTTGCCTGCACCTCATGATACTTTACGCTTGATAATGTGGCTTCATCCCCATACGTTCTTGACACTTCCACCGAAGCAATTTTCATTACAGGCTGAAGATAAATTTCTGTTCCCTCTTTTATCACAGTATTTTTTGTAAGGCCATTATAACTTACCAGGGTTTCTAACTGCACCCCATTTTGTTGTGCTACATCCAGCAAGGTTTCACCTTTTTTGGATACATAGATACCTGTACTGCCCTGCATTGCTTTCTTTTGTAAAAAAACAGGCTGGTCTTTAGCAAGCAAGCCATCTTCAGAAAAATCATTGTACTCAAGCAATTTCGCCAATGCAATATCCTGTCTTGTTGCTATTGCTAATAACGAAGTCCCTTTTTTTGCCATCACACATTTTACCTGGTTAATGTATCCAATCCTGTCAAAGTCGGAGCCGTCAGCAGGCACAATATCTTTATTACTTACATTTTTTGCTATGGATGAATTACCCTCTTCTTCATTATAAACAAACGGCACTTCCTTATCATCTTCAAACTGGCTCTTGTCATACTTAGGCATATCATTAATTGCCAGCAGGCTGTATTGCTGCAAATTATATTTCTCTATTGTCTGGATCAAAATAACCGGGTATTTAGGATTGGTGGCATAGCCTGCTTTTTTTAACCCATGAGCCCATTTTTTATAATCAGCAGGATCTAATTGAAAGAGGGATGCATAGCGTTCGTTGCCACGAAGGTAATTGCTGTGGTCACGGTAAGACTCATCAGCATTCTTGTATGTTCTGAAACATTCGCCGGGAGCATCATCATCATGGCTTACACCACCACCAGTCCATGAACTTTTGCATTTGATGCCAAAATGATTGTTTGATTTTTTTACCAATACACTGTTACCGTTTTCTGTTTCATGCAGCCCTTGTGCCAAGTGTAATGGAGGCAGGCACGCCCATTCTTTTCATTTCCCTTACAGCAACATCTTTGTATTGTTCAATGTATTGCTCGGGAGTTAAGTTTTGTGCGGTAGCATTGCAGAAAGCAAACAAGTACAACAGCAACATTAATAATTTTTTGATCATTGTTTTTCGTTAGTATAGATTATAAAGATATCCGGATAACTTTCCTGGAACGTAATGAACCAAACCAATCTTATTGCAACATTGTTGAATTGCTGAATTGTTGATAAACTCCTGCTACTAAATACTGCCTTCAACAATTCAACCATTAAACAATTTAACCATCAAACAATTTTACCACCCACTTCAAAAGCTTCTTACTTCTTCCTTATCAACCTCAGCCCATCCCTCACTGTCAGCATCACCTGTTCCACCCTGTCATCATTTTTCACATGTTCATTAAAAGCATGGATAGCTTTTGCGTTTTTACCACTTATTTCTTCTTCCAGCACCTGCCCGTGAAATAACACATTATCTGCTATCAGCAATCCATTTTTTCTCACCTGCGGCAAAATTAACCCGTAATAGTCAATATATCCTGTTTTATCTGCATCAATAAATACAATATCCCAGGTTTCATTTAATGTGGGAATAATGTCTTTTGCATTGCCAACAAGCGTATGTATCTGTTCCTTGTATTTACTTTCCGCAAAATAATTGTAGGCTATTGCTGCATCTTCTGCTCTCAGTTCAAGTGTATATAATTTTCCACCTGGCTGTAGCCCTTGTGCTAAACATAAGGCGCTATAACCTGTAAACGTGCCCACTTCCAAAATCCGCTTTGGCTGAAGCAGTTGGCTTACCATTGATAATAACTGGCCCTGCACTTTTCCGCTAAGCATGTGCGGCTGTGCATGCTGCTTAGTAGTGTAATCATTTATTTTCTGCAGCAAGCCATCTTCATCAGTACAAAACCTGTCTGCGTATTGTTCTGCCAGTATGTTTACAAGTTCCATTTATTACTCTCTATTATATAAAAATAATGCCAGCCCCAAAAAGTTGGTGGTTTTCTGGAATGAAAATTGCGACTTTGTACAATCATCTCCAAAAACCTATCTTATGAAACGTATTTACAAGGGTTTTATCCTTTCAAACCCACCACCAGCCTGCCATATCACAAAATATTTTAACCAATCTTTCGTTATATACCAATCCAGCCCTTTCTTAGCTTAAAACAAAACGATATGCAATTTTTATTCGGTGCCAAAGAAAACCGACTAAGGAACATTATTATTTGCCTCGGTATGGCTTGTGCAGCTTTTTTTGCAGCTGTATGGGTTTATACAGGTTCTTAATTTTGAGTTCCCTTTTTTGAAATACACAAGAGCCCAAGGAACGTAACCAACCCGTTCAGGATCAGTATTTCTATTCCCATTTTATAAGTGCCAAAAATACTGGCTGACAAATCCCGTAAGTAAACCGCTGTGCCTTCACCCAATTTAAAACGTTTTATAAACCAGTCCGGATTGTTGAACAAGTCGATCCCAAAAATTATCAATGGCGATAACAAACAAACCAGCAATGAATAACGGTCAGTGATCTTTCTTTTGGTTAAAATACCGAATGCAAATAAACCCAACAACGGCCCATAAGTATATCCAGCCACTTTCAGTATCACTTCAATAATAGATTTATCATCGATCCATTTAAACATCATCACCAGTAAAAAGAACAATACAGCAAAAGACAAATGCACCGTAAGCCTTGTACTTTTCTTTTCTTTTTCAGAAAGATTTTCTTTTTTCTTTAATCCTAAAATATCAATACAAAACGAAGAGGTTAAAGCCGTCAACGCACCGTCTGCACTGGGGAATAATGCAGAGATCAACCCTATGATAAACAATACCGAGATCAAACCGCTTAATGTTCCGCCTAAAGCCACCGAAGGAAAAAGATCATCGCCTTTTACAGTATTGCCGGTTTGTGCAGCGTACAAATACAATAAACCTCCCATCAGCAAAAACAAAAAATTCACCAACAACAAAATAGTACTTAGCGTTAGTACATTTTTTTGAGAACCTTTTAATGTACGTACACTTATATTTTTCTGCATCATCTCCTGGTCAAGCCCTGTCATTGCAATAGTGATAAAGGCGCCACCTAAAATCTGCTTAACGAAAAAGCCGTTGCTATTAACATCTGTATTAAATATCCTTGATAAATTATTATTACCAAGCGACTGCATGGCAGAAGAAAAGGTAAGATCGAGTTTGTTCATTATTGTGATAATACAAACAACGAGGCCAAGCAGCATAAATGTTGTTTGCAATGTATCGGTATATACAATTGTTTTTACACCACCTTCAAATGTGTACAGCAGTATCAGCACTAATATTACCAATGCTGTTGCCCAAAAAGGGATCCCCATGTCTTTAAGCATAAAATGCTGCAGAATATTTACCACCAAGTACATTCTTGCTGTAGCACCCAATGCCCTTGATACAATAAAAAACAAAGCTCCTGTTTTGTAAGACACAGGGCCAAACCTTGTTTCCAGATAATGATAAATGGAAGTAAGGTTAAGACGGTAATAGAGTGGCAACAACACATAAGCAATAACTAAGTATCCAAAAAAGTATCCTATCACCACCTGGAAATACTGGAAGCCTGCAGTACCAACCGTTCCCGGTACACTCACAAACGTAACACCACTTAATGATGTACCGATCATGCCAAAAGCCACCAGCATCCAGTTACTGTTTCGGTTGCCAATAAAGAAGGAATCATTATTGGAATTTTTACTGGTGAAATATGCCACCACTAACAGCAATAAAAAATATCCGATTACAAAAGAAAACAATAAGGTGGAGGACATGCAGCGTGTGTTTATGTAAAAATAAAATTGAAAATAGAGAAAAACTTTGTGTCTTTGCTCATAAATAATTGCATAGCTATTATGAAGGTAAAATCTATTGTTGTTTTTTGTGGGAGTAAAAATGGTACCAACCCATTGTATGAAGCACATGCTAAACTGTTAGGAAACCTGTTGGCAATAAATAATATCCGCCTGATCTATGGCGGCGGAAACAGGGGCTTAATGGGTGCTGTGGCAAATGCTGTATTGGCAAAAGGCGGCACTGTTACCGGTATTATTCCTGAAATACTGAACCAATGGGAACAGCAGCATGATGAAATAACAGAACTGATCATTGTTGAAAATATGCATGTGCGTAAACGCCTGTTGTATGAAAAAGCAGATGCAGCCATTATTTTACCCGGCGGTTTTGGCACCATGGATGAACTGTTTGAAATACTTACCTGGAACCAGTTAAGCATTCATGATAAGCCTATTTATATTTTAAACACGGCAGGCTATTATGATGCATTGCTGCAACACATGGAACACATGCACAAAGAAGGTTTTTTATACACTTCGGTTGAAAAAGCAGTAACGGTAATAAACAGCCCGGAAGAATTTTTCAACTAACTACCTGCGCCTGCCGCCACCCTGGAACAAAGGGATATTGAAACCAGCAATTGCTACGGGTAATAAATTATTATACCTGTCGGTATAAGGGGAATTAGGCTCCCTAAGAATATCTACTGAAACAGAAAAATAATAAGTAAGGACTATTTCTTCCCTCCCTTCCACTGGCATAGCCAATACCTACAAGAAGGCTGTTTACATCAATGTTTGGATACTTATAAGTAGAACCATCATTGAATTTAAGTTTTGTCTTGATGAAATTATGTTCAAACTGGGCAGATGCAAAAAAACCATCGATAGGGAATAACCGTACAAATGCCCCGGGAGTAAAGAATAGTTTGTTTGTATTTAGTATTAGCATCATCCCGTTGGTTACTGTAGGTAAATCCAAATAAAATACCTGCATCAAGCCAATTTGTAACACTATAACCCAATTGTGGTGTTGCACCCAGCACAAAGCCATAATTAGAAAAGGAAAGATTGATATTACCACCTGTAAACAGCATTTCTTTTCTAAAACCTTTTTTTTCTGAATCATCCTCCCTGTCGGTGGATGAAAAAATAACTTCTTTCTCTTGTGCAAAACTGTTTATACTAAATGCAGCTGCAAGAAAAATTAATACAATACGTTTCATAACTATTATTTTAATCAAAAATTTTTCCACGGTTTAAAATATTATTTGGGTCAAATGTTTTTTTGATGCCCCTCATCAATTCCAAATGTGTTTCATCAAATACAATATCCAAATATTCTTTTTGCAACAACCCAATACCATGCTCACCACTGATGGTGCCACCGAGTGAATGCACCAATTGAAAAATTGCTTTTAAAGCTGGTACAATGGCAGGATTATTTAAACTGTAAATACTTCCTTCTTTTTTTATCCTGATGTGCAAATTACCATCGCCTGCATGGCCATAACATACAGGGTGAAAGTTATATTCTTTTCCTAATTTTTTTACGCCTCTTATCAAAGCAGGTAATTCTGCCCTTGGCACCACAGTATCTTCTTCAATGGTATATCCTTCCAGTTTTACCACTTCGGCTACACGGCGGCGCAATTTCCACAAAGCTGCTTTCTGTTGTTCATCATCTGCAAAATAAATTTCACCACAATCAAAATTGGTAAGCAAGCCTGCAATGGCTTCCATTTCATTCATCAAAGTATCAAGGTGATTACCGTCTACTTCAATTATTAAATGTGCTTCCGTTTTATCATCAATTGGTATGGTGGTATCATTCAAATGAGCACTTACAATTTTTAATGCATCAATCTCTACCAATTCTAAAGCACTCGGTGTATAACCAGCCCTGAATATGGCACTCACAGCTTCGCCTGCTTTTTCCAAAGAATTAAAAGGAACCAGCATCAGCAATTCATGCTTTGGATAAGGCAACAACTTCAACACAATTTTTGTAACGATGCCCAATGTGCCTTCGCTGCCAACCATCAGTTGTGTAAGATTATAACCGGTAGAATTTTTCAACACATTGGCGCCAGTCCAGATAATTTCTCCATTGGGCAACACCACCTCAAGGTTCAATACATAATCTTTTACCACACCATACTTTACCGCTTTTGGCCCGCCGCTGTTTTCTGCAATATTTCCCCCGATAAAACAACTTCCCCTGCTGCTTGGATCTGGTGGATAAAACAATCCCTTTTCTTTCACTGCATTCTGCAATACTTCAGTTATCACACCGGGCTCTGTTGTTACCTGCAGGTTCCTTTCATCAATTTCAATGATCGAATTCATTCTTTCCATTGAGATCAACACTCCACCAAATTGCGGCAATGCACCGCCGCTTAATCCTGTTCCTGCACCTCTTGGTGTTACCGGTATTTTATACTCATTGCAAATTTTAAATATGGCACTTATCTCCTGTGCAGTTCGTGGCTTTATCACCACTTCGGGCAAATACAATAAATTTTCCGTTTCATCATGCCCGTAATTTTTCAATGCTTCTTCATCTGCCAGCACATACTGCTCACCTGCAATTTTTTTAAACTGTTCAAAATGTTCAAGTGTAAGCGTTTTACAGTCTGCTGCAGTCATCAAAATATTTTTTTGTAAAAATCGTACAAAACCGGGAGTCGATAAAATAAAGCAGGAAGATAAATGAAGCCTGGATAAGAGTTGATAATTCTATTCTTAGTAGGCGAAAGTGGGACACAATACCTGTTTGCCGCCGGGATTACCATAAAAACCTTTTTTCATTAAATTAAATTCCTGGGCACCCTGTGAATTATTAAAATCCCGAAGGCCGGAAGTGGTAACATCATAACTGAAAGTGAAACGGATATTACTTATTTCAAAACCAATCATTGGTACAATGGCATCGCCCTGGCGGTAATACACACCTGCCAGCAATTGCTTTTCGCCTGCGCCTGAGAGATTGTAATTGGCATTCATACCCAACATAAACTCATGCGATTTTGCCTGCATAGTATAATATACATTGGGGTTAATGATAACCCTGTTATTTAGTTTAAGCATTGCATTGATAAAACCAATATGCCGCATAGGTATCCTGCTGTCATCTGCTTCAGAAAAAAATGTTTCCTTTGGCCTGTTCACATGATGGATTGAATAACCTGCATTGATGTAAGTATTTTCATTGGGGAAATAGGCATAGTTTACACCAGCCTGCATATCAAAATAACTGGTACTGTTATTTACGATGGATACAGCAGTAGGCAACAGTGTTATCAAAGAAAAGCCCGTTAAACTGGTCTGGAAAAGTAAGCTTGGTGGGATCGATCCTTTTATTGGCCCAGCCCACATTAAAGCCTGCACTAAGCAAACTGCTTAATCCAAGCATTTGATGATACGCAATAGAACCATAAATTTTTGTTGACTTCAATCCTCCTGTACCTGCCTGGTCGCTCATTAGTAAACCACCCAAACCAAGCCATCCATTGTCGAACCTGTCACGGAACACCTGTGCATCACCATAAATACTGAATGTTTTATATGGAGCATGCTAAAATAGATGCCCATTGGTTGCGGAAATGGGCACCAATCCTGTAATCTGCATCGGGTATAAATCCGGTGTTAGCCGGGTTGGTACTTAATGGTGAATTAAAAAATTGAGAAAAATGCAAATCCTGCGCTTTTGTAGAAAGCGAAACTGTAAGCAACAGCAGGAAGCGTTATTTTTCTTTTTTAAATCATAAATACATTTCAAGCTACAAACAATAAACGAAATTTCTTTGCTTATTGTTCTATCTTAATAAAGTTATATCACCGGTTTTCCGGTATTTTTTTCCATCTGTAAATTGCACATCCAAAGTATAAGTATATACATCCATCGGTTGCACAGCTCCTTTATATGTTCCATCCCATCCTTCTTTCCGGTTAGTGGTATGAAATATTAACTGCCCCCACCGGTTGTATATCCTCCAGTCCATTTTCCCAATACCAAACCCGGCAACGGATATAGTTCCATTGGCACCAAACTTACCAGGTGTAAACGCATTCGGCACATCCAGCAAAGGAATTACAGTAGCAGTAACCTTTATAGGGAAAGTATCGGTGCAGCCTGCCACATTAAATGCAATAAGGTTTACAGTGTACTCCTTCGACTCGTTGAAAACATGGCTGGGTTCCACATTGTAGAAGTTTCACCATCGCCGAAATCCCATAAATATCTTACTGCACCCGTGGATGTATTAAAGAAATTGATTGGCTTGTTTGCCTCACCAATTACAGGGTTTGCATAACCTGAAGCCGTTGGGTTATCCAATACTGTTATAGTAACTGTAGTGTCATCAATAATATTACAGGTAGATGAATCAATAGCAGTTAACCTTATTGTATAAGTACCTGTGCTTGCATACACTTTATTGGCTGGTTCAAATTCGTTTGATGTAGTTCCATCACCAAAATCCCATATCCAGTCTGTGCCGCCTAAAGAATTATTTACAAACACAGGCGTATATGGAACACAACCAGTAGCAGGTGTGGTAAATGAAGCCTTTACTATGGAACTCAGGTTAATCGTATCGATAAAACAATCCGGTGAGTTACATACAAACGAATCAATAACACAAAGCCTTACAATATACCTGCCGGTAGAAGCATAGCGGTGTACAGGATTATAACTGATGCTGCCGGTATCTGTGGTACCATCACCAAAATCCCACACAAAACCTTTATTGTCAAATGAACCAATATATGCCCTTGATAAATTAGTAAACTGGTACGAAAGGTTTGTACATGGTGCCTGCTTTTGCGACCGGAATGAAAGCGTGGCAAAATTGGTACTCACTTTTATTCTTTTATAAGCAGTATCACGAACGTTGCAGGTATTGCTGTCTTCTGCTATCAGCATAATATTATAATACCTTTCATCAACGCCTGGTGGCAAATTATAAAGGTGTGATGTATCTGACCTGCCATACAGTGTATCTATTTTAGAACCATCGCCCCAGTTCCAGAAAAAAGATTGTGCTTTTGATAAGGAATCAAAGGCTTCTACTTTTAATGGATTGCAACCTGAAACAGCATTGGGCAGGTTATTAATAATTGTCCTGATATTGGCGCCTACACCCCCAAAGTTCATTTCAATTTTTACCACAGCTTCGTTACAGGCGCTGGAATTATTTCTCCTGCCCCACACACCTGGCGTGGTAGGAAAAACAACTCCGGGTGTATTGGCATTGCCACAATTGGCACATATTGCCTGGTAAATAATACCATTGTCATCAAAGCGGCTGGTGCCACCATCCACATGATCTGTAAAGCCGCCTATCTGCCCAAAGTAACTTCCAAACAACTGGCTTCTGGCATCTTTCTCCAGCACAAAAAAGAAAAAGTCGCTTCCATCTGTTCTTGATTGTATAGCTCCTCTTGTTATTAAGAAATCCATACCGGTAGTACCTGCGTTTGGATATTGCTTTGTAGTTTCTAATGTACCACCCCAGCCCGAAACATACACATTCTGGCACCTGTCAACCAAAAAAGCCACGGGTGAAATATTTGGGGATGCGCTGTTGGTACCAAACATGGTTGTGTAAACATATCCTGACAGATCCTGTTTCAATTTACCAATAAACTGCTTGCCGCCCGGGTTGCTGAAAGTGGCATTTTGTGCCCGCCAGTTACCATTAGTGGTAGTACCCATTATGTAAGGGAAACCAAATTTATCAAACTGGATACCATATACAAGATCTGCTCCATCTACAGCCGCATTGTTATCATTAGTGCCGATATATGTTGTTCTGATGATAGCAGAACCATTCGGTGTAATTTCCGTTACAAATCCATCTGTAGCGCCACCCTGGAAACCTGGGTTTAATGTGCCGGATGTATTACCCGGAAGGTTGGTACTGGTAGTACCTCCAGCTATGTACAGGTTGCCGTTAGCTGGGCTTAGTGACAATACAAAACAGGCATCATTGCCATTGCCGCCAAAATAAGTACAGAACGATACGGAAGAAAGGTTGGGAGGAAATCTTGCAATGATACCATCCTGCTGTATGATGGCGCCACCGCCACCAAATGATGTTTGAATACCAGTATTTACCGTCCTGAAATCAGAAGACTGTGTACAGGATGCCAGGTACACATTATTGGCTGCGTCCAATATTACTTCACTTCTTGCATCATCGCCATAGTTTCGCCTTGTATCGTATGCACCATCGCTTTGGCCGGGCACACCAAGATTGGCATATTTAGGGCGGATGTTTACTCCATCATCCCTGCTGCCACCCATTCTTATCGAGCCTATTATCCCGGTTCCATTTACATTGAACTTTAATACAAAAATATCATACTCACCACCAGGGCCGCTCATAGGTGCTGTAATAGGAAAAGGTGTTTGCCCTCCACCCGGTGAAACAGGAGAATTTGTTCTGCCTGCTACCACTAAATTTCCCTGTGCATCGCAAATCATACTATGTGGCTGCTCATTACCATTACCACCAAGATAGGTTGCATACAAACGGCTGGCTGCCATTTGCAGAAAGTTTCATAATAGCAATATCATAAGGCCCATTGGCATCATCAGCCCTGCCACCCTGAAAAGTTGTTTGAAATGCTCCAGCTGATAGCAGGAAATCCGGTTTCAAAAACAATACCACCGGCATACATGCTTCCATCAGGCCCCGGTGTAGCTGTGTAACCCCAGTTATCTGCAGTACTCCCGGTGAAAGAACAAAAAATTAAAGTGGGATCAATTACGATCGTAGCATTTGGGTCGTAATCCTCTACTTTAAAACGGATGGTTTGTGTTTTTTCATCCAGTACATATTTGCAATCCAATGTTTGCTTTCCTTCTTTTGCCACCTGGTAAGTATATGGATACAGTTCTTTTACATCACCCACAGAAGTGCCGATAACAAGCTCTTTATTTTTTATAGAAAGCTTATCTGCACCATCATACTTTAAAACAATATTATCAATGTTGCCGCCGGGATGAACAATGATGTCGTATTTTAATGTTCCCTGGTCGGTATAATAACGGACATCAATATTGGGGTACATATCCCTGTAAGTAACTGCCTGGTATATCTTGCAATTGCCCTGCCACTTGGATGGATCGCTTCCCTTAAAATAATTATTATAAGTGGGCAGCATTTTATCAGGCACTGCTTTTACAAAACCTGATGCCCCAACAAAATTTACACTGTAAGCATGTTGACGGATAGTAACAGATGAAGGAGGTACGGGAGCTGCTTTTTCATTGGCCTTTTCCCCGGAAGAATGGCCATGCATTCTTTCTGACAGCAGCTGCATATCTTTTTCATTTTGCAGCAATACAGTAAAGCCCTGCTGCTGCAGGAAAAAAGCGCCATTGGTAATATCACTTTTATAATCCACTTCCTTCTCCCATTGTCCTTTATTTTCAATAAACTGCAACTGGGCAAAGCAAGAATGAGCAAAAAGCAAAAAAGCAACCGGCAAAAAGGTTTTTAAAAGATTTATATACGGCACAGTTTTCAAACGAAAAAATTTTGATACAATTTAATAAATAATAACAAAAAACAATGGCAGATGTTCTGGATGGCTGTTTTCACTGATACGGGCTGCTCTTATAACTACGAAATTTTGCTCCAAACCGTTTTACCCTTCTGGTTTTGAAGGTATTGTTTCACCGGCAAATTTTCTGCCATATTTAAGTCCGGGTCGTTATCTAATATGTTGCCCACCACTTCTTTTGCTACTTCCAGCATCACTTTATCCTGGACTATGCTGGCCAGTTTAAAGTTTAAAACCCCACTTTGCCTTGTTCCCTCAATATCGCCGGGGCCACGGATTTCAAGGTCTTTCTCTGCTATTTTAAAACCATCATTAGTGGCACACATTATATTGAGTCTTTCCCTTGCATCTTTGCTTACTTTAGGCCCTGTTAATAATATGCAAAAACTTTTTTCGCTGCCCCTTCCCACTCTTCCCCTGAACTGGTGCAATTGTGATAAGCCAAATTTTTCTGCACTTTCAATTACCATTAATGATGCATTGGGCACATTCACACCTACTTCAATAACCGTGGTGCTTACCATGATCTGGGTATCATTTTTTACAAAGCGTTGCATGTTGGTTTCCTTTTGTTCGGATGGTTGCCTGCCATGCACCATGCTTATCCAGTACTTTGGTTCAGGAAAAAATGATTTTACTTCTTCATAGCCCTTCATCAAATTTTCATAATCCATCTTTGATGATTCTTCAATGAGCGGATAAACAATATAAGCCTGCCGGCCTTTTGCAATTTCTTCTCTCACAAAATCCATCACCTGCGGCCGCTTGTTTTCAAAACGGTGTATGGTGTGTATAGGTTGCCGCCCCGGTGGCAGTTCATCAATCACACTGTAATCCAGATCGCCATAAGCCGTTAATGCCAGCGTACGGGGAATGGGTGTTGCCGTCATCACCAACACATGTGGCGGCAAACTATTTTTTTTCCATAAAGCTGCCCTTTGCGCCACGCCAAATTTGTGCTGCTCATCCACTACTGCAAAACCTAAATTCTTAAACAGCACTTTATCTTCAATCACCGCATGTGTGCCAATCAATATATTTACACTTCCATCTTCACAACCTTTCAGTATTTCTTTTCTTTGTTTCCCTTTAGATGAGCCGGTGAGCAATTTTACACAAACCGGCATATCTTTTAATAAATCTTCTATGCTGTTGAAATGCTGCTGTGCTAAAATTTCTGTTGGCGCCATCAGCACACTTTGAAAATGCTGGCCATCTTCTGCCCTTGCATTATCTGCAGCGATCAACATGCTCAGCAAAGCCACAATGGTTTTTCCACTACCCACATCTCCCTGCAAGAGGCGGTTCATTTGCCTGCCGCTGCCCACATCTTTTCGTATTTCTTTCAACACCCGTTTCTGTGCATTGGTCAATTCAAATGGCAGATAGTTATTATAAAACGTATTGAAATGCTCTCCCACTTTTTCAAAAGCAAAGCCCTTGCTAAAGCGGTGCCTTTCGCTGCGGCGGATGCCAAGCCTTAACTGGGCAAAAAACAATTCTTCAAACTTTATCCTTCTCACCGCATGTGCATACATTTCTTCTGACGAAGGAAAATGAATATGACAGGCAGCCTCCCATCTTGAAATAAAACGGTATTGTTTAATGATGGCTTCCGGCAAATTCTCCGGCAAATCTTTTGGCAGTTAATAATTGCAGTAAAGCATAAGTGAGTTTTGCAAAAGCTCTTCCATTCAATCCTCTTGCTTTTAATTTTTCTGTTGATGGATAAATAGGATCGAGAAAACTTTTGCCCGTTGCATTTTCGGTTGAATACACTTCCAGTTCAGGATGCGTTATCTGCAACTGCCCGTTAAAAGAACTCACTTTCCCAAACACTAAATATTGATGGCCTGCTTCCAGTATTTTTTGTACCCAGTTAATTCCCTGGAACCAAACCAATTCAATTTCCCCGGTATCATCTTTTAAATATGCTACTAATCTTTTCGACTGTCTTTCTCCTACTATTTCAGAATAAGTAAGCTTACCTGCCACCTGTGCATACTCGGTGTTGTAGTTCAGGTCTTTTATTTTATCAACTTTTGTTTTGTCGAGGTGACGAAGTGGGTAATGTTCCAGCAGATCTTTAAAAGTAAAAATGCTGAGTTCTTTTTTCAGCAGGTCGGCTTTTTGTGGGCCTACGCCTTTGATGTATTCAACGGGGCTTTGTAATATGTTGGAAGCGATGCTGATGGGAAAATGATTTGTACAAATATAAATGCAAAGGAGAAATAGTCGTGTTTCCTGCTTTAGTAGATGCAAGCCTATCTTTGCCACATGCTCAATAAACTCTCCGGTTGGGATGATACGATAGTAGCACTTGCAACCCCAAACGGGTTGGGTGCGATTGGCGTGATACGGTTAAGCGGCGATAAAGCTATCAGCATCGTTAATAAACTGTTCCCTTCTAAAGACCTTGCACTACAAAATTCCCATACCATTCATGTTGGTTTATTAAAAGATAACAACAAAGTATTGGATGAAGCAGTGGTATCACTTTTTAAAAATCCCAGGAGCTATACAGGCGAAGACGTGGTGGAAATAAGTTGCCATGGCTCACCTTATATACAGCAGCAGGTAATTAATGCCTGCGTGGCAAATGGAGCAAGGCTGGCAAGGCCGGGAGAATTTACACAAAGGGCTTTTTTAAAAGGCAAACTGGACCTGGCACAGGCAGAAGCAGTCGCCGACCTTATTGCCAGCAACACTGAAGCCAGCCGTAATACCGCATTGCATAATATCCGTGGTGGCTTTTCATCAGTATTAAAAGAATTAAGGGAGCAGCTCATACAGTTTACTGCATTGATTGAACTGGAACTTGACTTTGCGACAGAAGATGTGGAGTTTGCCGACCGTACAAAATTTTATGCACTCATTCAAAAACTATCGCTGCAAACACAACAATTGATCGATTCATTTCAGTTAGGCAATGTAATTAAGAATGGTGTAAACATTGCTATTGTGGGTAAACCAAATGCAGGTAAATCAACATTATTAAATACGCTGCTGAATGAGAACCGTGCTATTGTAAGTGAGATAGCAGGCACTACAAGAGATACTATTGAAGAAGTGCTCAATATTGATGGCATTTTATTCAGGCTGATCGATACGGCAGGCATAAGAGAAAGTAAAGATGTGATTGAATTGATCGGTGTAGGAAAAAGCATGGAGAAAATGAAGGAGAGCGACCTGGTGCTGTACCTTTTTGATGTGGAGCAGGAATCGCAGGCCGAAGTGGAGGCTGCGTTGCAACAGGTGCAGCAACAAAATAAAAATTTTATTGCCGTTGGAAATAAATTAGATAAGCTGGCAGACAACGAAGCACAGCAAAAATTTTCAGGCGATGGTATCCTTTTTATATCTGCCAAAGCACATTATCATATTGATGTTTTAAAAGAAAGGTTGGTTGATAAAGTAGTGCAGGGAACAGTGCATACCGAAAATACCATTGTAACCAATGCAAGGCATTATTCAGCATTGCAGGAAGTGCAGCAATCGCTAAGTGATATAAAAAACGGAATGGATAATAACCTGCCTGGCGATCTGCTGGCCCTGGATATAAGAAGGTGCCTGCATTATCTTGGAGAAATTACCGGTGAAGTTACCAATGAAGACCGGCTTGATTATATCTTCAGTAAGTTTTGTATCGGAAAGTAACCACTACGAGCTGCTTAATCTTTTGGAAAATTGTATTGATACCGATATGGAATAAGAAAATTATTAATCAAAATATTCTAAAAAAAATTGGAAGTAATATGTTTTTCATTAGATTTACAACATATTCTTGACACCTCTTATCATCTCTCTCTTTGTTATCCCACATTAATCGATCAAGAATATTTCTCATTAATCATGTTCATTTCATGAACTGTACACCTATTCAGTTTTGTAGATGTCAATCAATTGATATACTTCAACAATTTGAATGGAAATAACGGCTTTACGAAAACAATAGGGAAAATGTACGTTGCTTTTTCCTGTGTATTTTTTTAATGTAAAACTTTCAACCTAAATTTTAAAAAATCAGAACTATGACATTAAAGACCTTAAAACCATTTGCTTTTTCATTCTTAGTCTTCATTTTGCCCATTGCTATCTTATTGAATTCATGTAAAAAAATTGATAGACAAGGTAGTTATACAAAAAGCACAATTGATAAATTTCTAGCATTGCCAACAAATGCAAGCCCACAATTAATTAGAATTATTGAAGACTTAAAAAAGAAAGAGAGAGAAAACCCATTTATAGTAGAGTTCGCTAATAAAATTGGTTTTCCGCAATGGGAGTTCGCAAAAGTGCAAAAGGATAAAAGAAACTCAAACGCTTTAGCAAGAGAGCTTGAGGAAAATGAAATAGCAGAAATACCAGTTGTATTAAATACAGAGAAATTTGTTAATGCTATTCTTAGTGTCAAATTGGATACAGAACCCCTCTATAAATTATTTAAAAGCGAAGATTGGGAAACTTATGGGTTCGATAAAGATAACAACAGATTGGAACCAAACGCTGACGATTTAGTGGGAAAAATTATGGCTTATGAAAAAGAAATATGGAGTGAACAGTTTTTTAAAGTGTACGATAATCGACTGTTTGATTATTGGCCTGATGGAAGCTCAAAGCGACTTTCATTTGTAGTAGCTCCAAAAGTGATTGATGGAATTATTGTTAATATAGATATTGTTTGTGAGTATGAGCAAATCCCCATATTAGGGCCCGATGGACAAATTACGCCATGTCCTCCTACTGCAGAACATTGCTTTGAACTTTCTCCGATTTATTGTAATGCGGTAGGGTGGATAATTTCTATAGATAATCCACTTGGAGGAGTGGCTGGATGGGTTAGTGCTCCAAGCGAATTATCAAATCCAGGTGCCGGTCCATCAGGTGGCGGGGCTCCAGGCGGCTCTTCAAATGGACCTCTAGAAGGACCATGTAATCCTGATTTCGCTTGGATTAGACTTGAAACAAGAAATAGTCAATTATTTAATCCCTGTCTTGAGCAAGTTGTAGATCTAAGACGAGATGAAAATGGGTTCTATTATACTCGAATAGACGAGTTAAAAACCATGTTAGAACTCAATCCTTTTGCTCTTGAACCATGTGATGAAATAAATAAAATAGCTGAATTCGGTAATATGTATAGAGACGTTGCGTCTCAGCAAGTGCCCCAATCAATTTTGGATAGATTTGGAGACCTAAATAGAACATATTTTATTATGACGAATTTTTCATTATTTACTCCGCTGGAAGTTCAAACGCTTACCAATGCAGCAGGACCAATTGTTAATAATGATCTTTTTCCGGTAAGAATTACTTCATTGCCTCCTGGTCTTACTCAATCGTCATTACTAGAATATTTTAGAACTCATATAAATGAGTTTACGTCAGACATAGCAACGTTTGAACCTCTTATTGTAAATTACGGTGGTCATCCAGCAGGAGATCACTTTATTGATGAAACGTATTCATACTTTTCACCCTTTCAGACTTCAATAGGTGCAATGATCCATATTGATATGCCCAATGATGGAACAGTCGTACTATCAGATTATAGTCAGAATTTTACTACAAATAATGAAAACCATAGCTTCACATTCACAACAATACGAAGTATGATAGATGACGCTCACCCTGTTTCAGGAAACAGAAGAATGGGAATATATAACTATACCGGAAGCGACCCCACGAGACAAGGAGAAATAACATTTTATACTATGGGGGTGGATAGAATTACTAATGTAGGTTTTGGTATTGCAAATTTAGTTGATTTAACAGGTGATGGATTGATTTTTGATGGTGGGGATGAGCTTTGGCGAGCAATGCAATTGAATATGATTGCGTTTATTAATAATAATGGTGGACAAGCCGATTATTACGGAGTTACTGAATTCAAAGCTCGTCCAAAATGGGATGATG
Source organism: uncultured Chitinophagaceae bacterium (assembly GCA_963814445.1). Lineage (GTDB taxonomy): Bacteria > Bacteroidota > Bacteroidia > Chitinophagales > Chitinophagaceae > Ferruginibacter. Next base: position 151,811 of record CAWFCU010000018.1, on the reverse strand, counting down.
TTAAAGAGTTTCTTTTAAACAATATTGATATGGCAGAACTAAAAAGAAGAATGGGATGTTAAAAAAAATAGTAGCAGTAATATTGAATATACTTTTTTTAGCATATAGCTGGCTTTTGTTGAAATATATATCTTTATGTTTGGTAAAAGGATCATTTAACAATGGATGGGTTTTTGGTGAGCTAAAAAGTGTTTTGCTTTTTATTACAATTATTTATGTGGTTTATCTATTTGTATTTAAAATAATATACAGTAGATATTCTACATTAACAGCAGGGATTGTTATGGGTTTAATCTCGTTCTTAATTGTATTTATTGTTACTAATACAGCCGTGATGGTTAGACCTAAACTTTCTAATATTTTTTATTGGGTCAGTATTTTTACCGCTTTTATAGTAGGATTTATCCTGCCATTTTCTGAAAAAATAATTAAGAATAAAATTCGTTAAAAACAGGAAACTAGTAACTAATGAAAAAGGCTTTTGTAAATTTAATACTCTTAACTATAGTGTCTAAAGTTTCACTATCTCAATGTTTGCCAGATTCGATTCTTAAAACTGACAGTCTTGGGACCAATATAGAAAAGCTTGCTTTTGACTTAACTTTTAGGATTGGAAAAGACAGCATTTGGGTTCGCAACTCTGCTAATTTGACTAAAGAGTTTATCTCGTTTGCTATACAAGAAAATCCTGAATGCAATTGGAATAGTGATTATACGAAAGGATATAGCAGCTATAAGTTAAAGTTGACTGACAGAGGAAATATTAAGTATCCGACTTTGCGTATTATTTATGAAAAAGAATTTGGGAACAGAATTGAAATTTTATACCCAAACAGTAACGAGCAGATTTTTACTTTAGTAAAATAATAAGTTTCAAGCAAAAAAATCTGGTATAGGAAAAGGCATTTCTTTTCCTATACCTTTTATATGAATATTATTAAATCAGGAAACCTCACTTTTCATTTTTGAAATAGAGTTTATTAACAACCAGAACAAACAAATATTAGAATATAGGTATAGTATTAAACAACAAATCCTGCATGGAAGCAGGATTTGTTGAGGGAGGATTGGCAGGGCCGCTCCTCAATGCAAAGTAAGTAAGATCTAAATTGTCATTTCTTTTTAGTTAAAAAGTAAAAATAAAACAACGCTTTATCAGTTTTGGAAAGCCGGATATTTCCGGTTATTATCCCTCTAATATCGTTGATATCTATACCAGTTTCCGTCGATATTTCTTTCAATGTAATACTGAAAATTAGCATTTGCTCATTAATCCACTTTTTTGTCACTTTAGATGCTGGACCTTCTAAGAATTGGATAGGATGAATATGTAGCTTCCTGTGAGTAATGAAACGGTCAAAAGTTTCATGTGCAATTTCTACCAAACGTTTAGGTTTATGATAAATACCTGTTCCGGTTTTACCCTGAGCAATTTGTATTATTACCTCGTTTGCCGAGTCGTCAACAATTTTAAATTGAATGTTTGAAAACTGTTTGTGCATCCGGGCAGCCTCTTCCATCTTATTAATATCTTTAGAAGGAATGCCGGTAAGTCGGTCCAGGTTTTTTATTAGTGCCATAATAGAATAAAAAATGAATTTAATATTTTAATTTTATAATTATAGAAAGAGGGTAACCGTTGGAGCTTCACTCCTACTTTGATTAATACTTAATAAAGCTCATTTGCTTGTGGAAGATATTGACGCATATTTGAAAATGACCGGCCAAACTATTCAATATTTAATGTCAGGCGCTAGTCAGTATGGTATTGACTTTATTCAAAAGTTGGCAACGAAGGCACTAAAACAGAACAAAAAAATTGTGTGGGAAACAAAATTGATCGATGGTGAAGATATAGGCTTATATCAATACAGGTTTGCATCATTATAATTGAAGGAATAAAAAATTTTAAACAGTTTGAGTTTGACTTAACTAACAGAAAAACCCGGAGACATCAGTATGAAATTATTACTACTGGCTTTTTATACAAATTTTTTTGATTAGCCAAAGAGAATGGGCATTGCCTTATTGATTAGCAGCAGCTTCATTTTTTGGGAAAGCAGTATTGATTTAGAACAGGAATAATCCATTTATTGTATCTTACAATTCTTAATTATTATTATGGCTTGGGCATGGTTAAATGGAATCGTTAAAAAAGTTGCTGCGGAAGTTCATAAAACAAAAATCAGCGAATTCGAAAGCAGACTTTTGGAGATAGAACGAAAGCAGGAGGTTATTCTTAAATGCTTACAGGATAATCAAAATACATTAGACAAACTCGATAATCGACTTTATCAAGCTAACATGGATTCTGCTGCAGCAGTTGGCGCAATAAATGCTATGATTCAAACGGGAAGACCAAATCAAAATTTAATTAGTCAAGACAATCGCAATGATAACAGCACAGACAAAAAATGAATTGGAGGCTTTAACTCGTAAGATTGAGCATAATACTGCCGACCTTGGGGATTATCAACGCTATGAGCAGTTATTATCTAGTGGAGGATTGAGCCATTCATATATATTTTCTTACTTAAATAGGGTTGGCTTTAAGACGTGGGAGGAATTTGTTTCAGCACGAAAGAAAAAGCAAATTGAAGCTAATACTGTAGGAGCTTTAATCGGTTTGGGTTTAGGCCTTTTACTTTTAGCCGCTTTGGATAAAAAGTAAAATAGGTTATTTGTTTACTTTTTGATTTTATATTTTAAATGTATTTGCTAACTGACAATATTAATATTCAAGGGTATTTTGGATATGCTTTACGGCCTGATAAAATCAGCTTCAACATAAGCAAGATTGATCCTTTCAGAAAAAACTTACCAGAATTAAAAAGCACCAAAAAAACACCATTTTCTTTAATGGCTATAGTTGGCCGTTGGATAGTTGTATATAAAGCTGATCCAGTTAATGGCGAAGAGAAGATTTATTTTATCGATTATAGAATTGAAGTTGACAACTTATTAATGAAAGATATTTTTTCCAGTAATAATTTAAAAGCGATTAAAGAACTTCAATTGGAATTTGACAACAAGTTTTCACCAAAATTTGATGTTGTTGAGTTAACCTATGCTGAACCTTTTGAAACTGTAGTTAAAGGGAACTTTTTTTCCTGTGACAATGACAAAGAAGTTTTAGAAAAGGCAAAGAGCTTGGGTGCCTTTCCGGTAATAGAAAACTTACGGGAAGGTGAAACTGTAAAAGTGGTGATGGTAGATGAAAAAATTATTTTAAATGATAAACCTATTAGAAATGTGTATGCTATAATTCATTTTGGGGGACATGGGGAAGATCAAAGGCAAGAGAATGGATTTGCTTATTTAAAACTGTATGACTTTCATAATAACTTGGAGTTGATAGATGACTTTCTTAAATCAGTTCAGAAAGCAGGGGGGAAGTTCGACAGGGCTTACCTTATGGAACGTTTTGACAAAGCAAAGTTGAATTAATTAGTAATAATGTACCTTATTTGTACCTCTAAATCATAACTCCTTAATTTTCAATCGTTGTTATTTTTTGTATCGGAAAGTAAATCCGGTAAGTTTGCAACTTTAAAAACTGTTTACAAAACCATAAGTTGTTGTTATGAGAGGAAATGCACTGGTTCATTTTATCAGTTGTTACCTGGGTATTGATAAGCCACATTCGCAAACCACTGAGAATGAAAAAAAAGCTATTTCAAAATATGCCGCAGGCAGTAAATGTGCTGTAGAGATCGGTGTGTACGAAGGCGTGAATACAGTGAACATTGCCGGTACAATAAACAGTGATGCCGTATTGTATGCCATTGACCCTTTTGTAAAAGGCAGGCTGGGTATATGCTACTATGAAAAAATTGCAAAGCTGCAGGTAAAGAAAAACAAAGTGCAGGGCAAAATAAAATTCATTGCTGCCTACAGCGCCGAGGCTGCCCCACAGGTTCCAGCTTCCATTGATTTTATTTTTATTGATGGCGACCATTCAGTAGAGGGAATAAAAAAAGATTGGGCATTGTATGCTGATAAGGTACAGAGCGGCGGTTATATGCTGCTGCATGATACAAAGGTGCCGGCCCACGACCCATCGGTGGCCAACCTTGGTTCACACCAATATTTTGAGAGTGTAATAAAACACGACAGCCGCTTTACAGTGGTTGATGCAGTGGATTCTTTGTCTGTTTTACAACGAAAATGATTTCCCCGGAAAAAAGCGGTTAAAAGATCAGCGATAATAAAAAGATCGCCGCCAGCAGCAATGCTATCATCACCGCATCTATCAGTAGTTTCTTTTTATCTTTTATTCTTGGCAGGTTCATTAAAGTAATTTCTCCTTATCATAAAATTACTGAGGCCATTTTCTGTGCCACTATTAGATTATTAAAAGGGTAGCCTGAATTATTAAATGGCGCCACTTTAATATATTTCCTGTAAAAAGAGTGAACTCCCGGCTTTTACAGAGGCTTATTACCAGAAAATAAATGTAATGCACCGTTTGCTAAATGCGTTGCGGTTCACCCGTTATTTGAATATAGATTTGTACCAGGTTTTTCATAGGATATTGGATTTAAAGCGGGGCTGGATTTTCATCCTGGCCCCTTTCTTTATTGCTTACCGTAAAATAACCGAATGCTGCTGTTCAATAATCATTCATAAAACCGCTGTTTGGCCGGTATATATTTACAACAGGTTTTTCAAAGGATATTAGATTTAAAGCGGGCTGGATTTTTATCCGGCCCTTTTTTATGCAGGATCCTGAAAAAGAAAAAGCAGCCTTTGCCGGCTGCTTATAAAATAAATCCTCTTCACGGGTTCAGGGAATATCAATACTCCTGATGGTTACATTATTCTCAATTTTTCCAGTGCCGTTTTTATCCCAAAACACAACCGTTACATTGTATTTCTCTTCCCATTTCATTGGTTCGCCTGTGCTTACAGTACACTTAAGCAGCCTGGCATCCTTTGCTTCAAATGTATCATGACCGGCAAACAGGTCTTTTTCATCCAGTATTACTTTGCCAGTTTTGTCGGCTAGTTTTAATGAGCAACCCACTGTTACTTTACCATTTTTTTCCTGCAACCCTTTAATGTTATCATTCACTACTAAAAAACTTTCGCCTAATGGGATGTCAGTGTGATTAAGCACTTCGTTATTCATCACCAAAAATGTTTTTTCTGGCTCCATACCGGTATAGGAGCAAGACATGCCTGTGTTGAAATCCTTTTTTATACCAGCAGTTACTACCGGGCTGTTGCAGGAAGAAAGTATGGCTACAAGTAGTAATAGCCATATCAACTGTATATGAGATTTTACTTTTAGTACTTCCTTGGTAAAGCTGTTAAACATGGCTATACGTTTTTATTTTTTATAATTATGCAAAAATGCAATAGAAATGTGGCAGTAAAAAAAATAATTGGATAAATGGTAATTTGTAAACTACAGCATTTATTCGCTGATAACAGGCTTAATAATATTACCCGTTTCTGTATCAATAATGCACAACGCATCTTTACCAATATGTGGGCTGAACATGTAATCTTTGTTGGTGACAATGGCGCAATACTTTCCACTTATAATGCAGTCTGAAATTTTAGTGCTTACTCCTGCGGCTGTTTCCCAAATCTTTGTGTTGTTGGTATCAATTCTTGTCAGCATTGCTTTTGAATTACTGCCCAGTACATCCTGGTGAATGATGAGATAACCTTCCGGTTGAGATAAGTGAATGGCGGTACCGGAATAAAGATCTGCTGCAAAGCAGGGATTCAGATAGGTAGTATTTCCCTGTTGTATAATGTTGGTAAAATCAAAACTGTTATGATTACCCAACCGCCTCATAGTATAATCTGCTCTAAACAATTTCATGCGGTAAGCAACTTCAGTCAAATTGTAATCACCCAAATTACAATTGCCTGCCGCTGTAATATCTTTTGCAAAGGCAAACATGTTGTTATTTAAAGTATCGCACCTAACGCCGTAATCTTCTTTATGCAATAAACGGCTTATTCTTTTTTCAGCATTCCCTCCATTATCTTTTAAGCCTTCCTTATTAATGATCTTTAAATCTTTCAGTTGCAGCCGGTACTGTTCCCCATTATCAGCAGTAAAATCAATATACCCGTTTTCAACTGCCGCATTTACAAGCCTGCTTCCGTAAGGAAATAATGTTTTTTTTACTCCATTACCAGCGGCTATTTCTTTTTCACCTGTCAATTTTTCGAGGCTGTTGATATCGTATGCTGCTATACCATTTACATACAACCATATTTTATTATCAAAATTTCCATAGCAACTGATATCAGGATTATCTACTTCTGCAGCGCCAAGAAGTTTTTTCTTTTTTAATAATTTGCCTGTTGCTGTTTCATATTGCTTAAGCCAGTAGCTGGTGCTGTAAGTTGCTTTAACAAAGCCGCCATTTTCCTGGTGAGAAGTGGCTTCGCTTTCGGCCACCACACAAACAATTTGTTTACTATCATGGCTTAAAACAGGAATGCCTTCAATGCCATACGTGTTGTATTTTGGAAAACAACTGCTGAAAAACAATATGCTGATGATGTAAGCAAATGCCCTGAACATTTTACAAGCGGGATTTTTATTAATTGAATGTAAGCGTTTTGGCACAAATTAATTTCTACAACTCTGCCCCGTGTTTAAATAGATTGATTGCAAATCCCCCTCTGCCACCCTCATCGCATTACCTTGGCGAAGGATTTACCGTTCTTACTTCACTACTATTTTTCTCAGCATAAGCCGTTCCTGTTTTAACAACATTGTTATACAGTTCTTCAAACTTTGCTGCATACTTATCAGTAATATTTTTTTCTGCTGCAGCTATTTTTTCAGCGGGCGCATTTTCATCATACAATGCAGCCAGGGCCGTGTATTCATTTTTATAAACAGGTATCACAAATTCATATAACGCAGTTGATGCAGCCAGCATTTCTTTGTTACCATCATTGCTGCTGAGGTCTTTTACTTTTTCAAAAGCCTCCTCTACCCTTGTTAATTTATCTTTTACTACTTCCGCCCTTTTCATGGGTGCAGTAGCAAGTGTTTTTTCGTCCACTAATTTTTCAGAAGGGGTGGCAAGGTCACGTTTTAATTCATAGCCTGCAAAGCCAAACAGCATGTTGCAGTTAAGGGAGGCGATTTCAAAAGTTTTTTGTGGCGTAGTGCCGCAGGAGGTTAGCAGCCAACAGGCTACAAATAATGGTGCAAATACTTTTTTCATGGTGTTTTTGTTTACTAAATATTGTGTAAGATAATGTGCCGCTTAAATTTATTACTATTAAATGTTGGTTTATTTTCCGAACGTACATTCGCCGTTAGCAACTGTTATCAGGCTGCTTTTTTCAGCGTCTTCATCACCTGGAAAAGCGCAATGCCTGATTTTTGTACCATCAAATAAAAATTCAGTACTACAATGAACCAGGAACAAATAAAATTGGTAAAGCGGAGCCGGAAAGTGTTCCTCAATATCAACCCAGCATTGGCAGGATATCTATTTTACAGTAAATTATTTACAGATAATCCGCAGGTAAAAAAATGTTTCCAAAAGATACGGGCAGCAATACAATAAACTGATTGATATGATAACACTGATTGTAATACGGCTTGATCATCTGGATATGCTTACGGGTGATATTTCAGCAATGGCACAGCGCCATGTTTGCTATGGTGTAAAACCGGCTCACTATAAACTGGTAGGTGATGCACTGCTTTGGACATTAGAAAAAGGGCTTGGTAAAGACAGGAATGGGGAAACAAAGGAAGCATGGGTTACCTGTTATACCTTGCTATCAGGCATAATGATTAATGCTGCAGAAAACCCAGTGGCCTGATCATTGCCTTCTTAGTGGCTAAGAAATATTTTAAAATTCATAGCTCCATTTTTCGTAAACAGTTTTGCAACATATAAGCCATTGTTGGCTGCAGGCAGGTTAATGACAGTGTTGCCTAAAAAATTATCAAACTTTTTTTCATAAATTTTCTTGCCATCCATTCCATACAGAATAAGATGTTGTACCGGCGTAGTGGTTTCTAATTTTATTTGTCCGTTGTTTACTACAGTGGGATAAATTTTTACTACACTTGTTATTCCTTTTTCAAGTTTTATTACAGTACTGTAAATAATTCTTCCGTCAGCTAAAGTGAATTTGAGCCGGTAATAAATAATGTTGTAGCCATCAATACTATGTACATAGGTTTTCTGGCTACCCGGCACTGCATTGCCTGCAGGCGAAAAATTAAGTCCATCAAAACTATACAGCACAGATGTTGATGAAACAACAGCATCGCTTATTATTTGCCAGTTCATTTCATTAAAGCCTGAATATGGTTTTCCTGTAAAACTCTGCAATAGCACCGGTAGTTGGGTGCTGGTACCAACACTGTACAATTTTCCATCGAGTGTGGTGGCATATAATTCTCCGTTTTCTGCTTCGCCAAATGCTGATATCCGTGCTGGTACAGCTGGTTGTAAAGTTGCAGTAAAACTGTCTGTACCTGCAGGTGCAATAAGCCAGGCGTTAGCCGAAACAAAATCCGCACACATATACCAGCCATATAATGCCGGATAAACATTGCCCCGGTATACTGTGCCACCAGTGATAGAATGGCCACCTGTTGCATTACTATGGTCATACACAAACACTGGCTTTGTATAGTTGCCTGCTATGCCGCAGCCACTTGTGTTGTATGGTGCATAACCTTCGTAACAGCGCCAGCCATAATTGGCATTTTTATTTGAAACCGGTTGCCTGTTTACTTCTTCCCATAAACTTTGTCCAACATCTGCAACCCATATGTCGCCGTTTAGTTTATCAATACCCCAGCGGAAAGGGTTACGGAGGCCAAAAGAAAAAATTTCATCTCTGATAGTTGTATCATTTATATATGGGTTGTCGCCTGGTATTGTATAATAAGGTGCTGTATTAAAATCATCAACGTTAATGCGAAGCATTTTTCCCAATAACGAATTGCCATTTTGAGAAAAATTATTGGGGTCGCCGGCAGCACCACCATCGCCTGTGCCAAAATAAAGATTTCCATCCGGGCCAAATAAAAGCCTGCCGCCATTGTGGTTTGAATAAGGCTTATTAATGGTAAGCAGCACCGTTAGAGAAGATACTTCTGCTTCGTCAGGATTATTTGCTTTTGCCTGCAACCTTGCGATATTGATATTGCCTTGTAAATTGTTATAATATAAAAAGAAATAGCCGTTGTTTTTATAATTTGGATGAAATGCAATACTTAAAAGCCCACTTTCACCGCCGTAGTTAACAATACCGGAGATGTCAAAAAATTTGTTTGGCAGTATAGCGCCATTAGCTACAATTCTTACAAAGCCGGTTTGCCCTACAATAAAAAGCCTGTTGCTGCCATCGCCTGCATTCACCACATCTACTATACTGCCAAGCCCTTGAGTAATTAGCGGTGTAAAAGTTAAAACAGGCGCTTGTGCAGTAAGCGTTTGTTGAAGAAAAAACATGTGAAGTATGCCGGTAAAAAGTATTGTTTTTTTCATGCAGTTTTTTTAGCAGGAAAGAAATGAATATAAGGCTGTATTAAAGCTAAGAAAAAACAAATTGATTGAGGTTGCATAAATATAAATGAAATAAACAACCGGATAGTTTAAAATAAAAAATCCCGGATTAACCGGCATTTTTTTCAATAAAATAAATTTAAGCTCTCATATCCACTTTAAATGCAAGGCTGAAATAAGAAAAGCTTTGCCCTTCGGTTTGTTCTTCTGTAAACTGCCACTCCTGCCCGTAACTAAATGGTGGCTTTGATAAATTGCCGGCAGCTTCACCCACACCAATCAATGTATCAGGACTTTCTAAACGAAAGCCATAAGCTTTGCCTTTATCAAGGTGCATGCCCAGCATATCAAACGCAAGCCATTTGCCTGTTTCTGAATTATCAAGTTCCCTGCTTGCAGAGTTTAATGCAGGCCCCCAGCATTTTAATGCTGTATCAAAATTGTGTAATGTCATAATAACTTTGCCCGGCTTTGTAATTATGGCTGAAAAAACTTCAATGGCTGTAAGGTCGCCTTCTTTGGGCGCTACAAAGGTTTGCCCGGATATTAAATCTTTATTATCACGGCGGTGGCCGATCCAACTGGTGGCATTATTGGCTACTTGTTGTACAGCAAAATGATGGGAATTTTTGTTTCCAGTTTTCATAGACAAGGTTTTAAATGATCGCATACAGGCAGGTGCCTGCAAAATGCTGGTACGGAATTATACTGCTCTAACTCCCTTTTTGAATAATTATTGTGTAATGTTGAAATTTTTTTCAAAAAAGAGTTTCTTGCTATCAAGCCGCTCTCCTATCAATTTTAAAAGCCAGGCTGAAATAAGAAAAATACCTGCCGCTGTCACCCCTTTTTGTAAACATCCATTCCTGCCCCTGCTCAAATGGAGGTTTGCAATAGCTGCCTGCTGCTTCGCCCACACCAATGTATGTATCAGGGCTTTCTATACGAAAGCCATATACTTTCCCCTTATGTAATTGCATGCCATGCAAATCAAACGCCAGCCATTTACCGCTTTCGTTGCAACTCACATCCACACTACAGGTGCTTACCGGTGGTCCCCAGCTCCTCTCCACCGGGTCAAAGTAATGGAGCGTCATAATAATTTTTCCAGGTTTTGTTACTACTGAAGAAAAAATCTCGATAGCTTCCAATGGGCATTCTTCAGGCATAATAAAAGTTTGCCCCGCCATTTGTTGCTCTGCCTGGCCGGGCCGGTGGCCGATCCAATTGGTGCTGTTATGGTTCACCTGTTGAACGATGGGCTGAAAATTGTTGTGGTACGTCTTCATTTTACCAGTTTTAATATTTGTAATAGCAGCCGGTGTTTGATACAATGCTGGTAACAACAAATATTATGCACAGGTAACATTGCTTTTTACAATTCGTTGTTAAGTTTTTTTATTGCTTCTACAGCCACTATGTACAATACTGCACCCGTCTCATCAATAAGTATTACTTTTAATGCCTTGTGAAAACCCAATTGTTCATTTAACCACATTTCAGTTTTGAAATTTTCAGAATTTAATTTCGACAGCCGCTTGTCAGAAGGCATTGAAGCATCAGGATACGAAGACGCCACTCCGGTACAGGAACAGGTAATTCCATTGGTATTAGAAGGCAAAGATGTAATTGCATCAGCACAAACAGGCACCGGCAAAACGGCTGCATTCCTGTTGCCATTGATCAATAATATTTTGAAGGAACCATTTGATGAGCACAGCATCACTGCACTCGTAATTGTACCTACAAGAGAACTGGCCGTACAGATAGCACAGCACATGGAAGGGCTTTCCTATTTTACCAGCGTAAGTTCTATTGCCGTATATGGCGGTGGCGATGGCAATGCCTTTGTTCAGGAGAAAAAAGCATTGAGTGCAGGTGCTGATGTAGTGATTTGCACACCGGGCAAAATGATTGCCCACATCAACATGGGATATGTAAAATTGAAAGGCTTAAAATATTTAGTGCTGGATGAAGCAGACCGTATGCTTGATATGGGTTTTTATGATGACATCATGCGTATCATAAATGCGCTTCCGCCTAAGAGACAAAATCTTTTATTCTCTGCCACCATGCCACCCAAGATAAGGGAGATGGCAAGAAAGATACTACACAATCCTTCCGAAATAAATATCTCTATCAGCAAGCCGAATGAAAAAATTACGCAGTTGGCTTATGTAGTGTATGAAGCACAGAAAATTCCGCTGGTAAAATACATATTACATCAGAAAGAGTTTAGTTCTGTATTGGTTTTTTGCAGCAGCAAGCAAAGTGTAAAGCAGCTTGCCCGTGATTTAAAAAGAACCAATCTTGCAGTGGATGAAATACACAGCGACCTGGAACAGGATAAGAGGGAAGAGGTGCTGATGTTTTTTAAAAGTGGAAGATTGAAAGTGTTGGTTGCTACCGATATTTTAAGCCGTGGTATTGATATAGATAACATTGGGCTTGTAATAAACTACGATGTACCGCATGACGGCGAAGATTATGTACACCGCATTGGCCGCACAGCAAGGGCTGCGGCTGAAGGTACCGCCATCACATTTATCAGTGAAAAAGAGCAGTACAAATTTCACCGGATAGAAAAATTGCTGGGCAAAGAAGTACACAAAGAAAAATTGCCAGAGCAGTTTGGCGAAGGGCCGGAGTATAAAAAACCACATCACACACACCAGGGAGGGCAAGGACATCGCAATGGAAAACGGCCCGGCGGGTTTAGCAGGAGCAGGCCGGCAAAAAAATAATTTCGCTGCCTTTCATCATTTCCTTTCTTATAACTGTCATATAAATTTTCGGGTGAGTTTTCAACTATTCGTTTATTTACCTTCGCAGCCATGCCCCAACCCCTTCCCGAAAGATCGGGATGTTCCAAAAGGGGCTTGATTGAACATGATTTTTAAAGATTATAAAGACTTACGCATTGTTTTTATGGGTACGCCTGAATTTGCTGTTGCTTCTTTAGATGCACTGGTAAAAGCAGGTTGCAATATTGTTGGCGTGATAACAGCGCCAGACAAACCAGCAGGGCGTGGTATGCAACTGCAGCAAAGTGCGGTAAAAAAATATGCAGTAGAAAATAACTTACACGTACTACAGCCTGAAAAATTAAAGAATCCTGCATTTCTTTCTCAATTAAAATCCTTGAATATTGATTTACAAATTGTAGTTGCATTCAGAATGCTGCCTGAAGTAGTTTGGAACATGCCATCAATGGGCAGTGTAAACCTGCATGGCAGTTTATTACCCCAATACCGTGGTGCTGCCCCCATTAACTGGGCTGTTATCAATGGAGAAAAAGAAACAGGCGTTACCACCTTCAAACTCAAACATGAAATAGATACGGGTGATATTTTATTACAGGAAAGTTTTACTATTGATGAAAATGAAACGGCTGGAGAAGTGCATGATAAGATGAAAGAGATTGGTGCCGCTTTACTGGTAAAAACGGTGAAAGGCTTGGCTGATGGGTCGTTGGAAGAAAGGCCACAGACCACAGACCACAGACAACCGATGTCAGCAGATAACAGTCAGTCGTCGGTGGTCTGTGGTCAGTCGTCTAAACTAAAACATGCACCCAAAATATTTACAGAAACTTGTAAAATTGATTTTAGTAAATCAACAGAAGAAGTTCATAATTTAATTCGTGGTTTGTCGCCATTTCCGGGAGCATTTACTTTTTTGAATGGAAAGATGATGAAGATTTATAAGAGTGAGCCACAGGCTCGTGGCGCTTTGGGCGACCTGAATCCTAACGAAGAGGCTACCAATATCTTTCAGGTCGCACAATGCGCCCCGATCGCATATAGCGATGGAAAAACGTTTTTAAAGTTTGCTTGCGCTGATGGATTTATTATAGTGAAAGAATTGCAACTGGAAGGAAAGAAGAGAATGAGCGTAGAAGATTTTCTAAGAGGCTACAGGTTTGAGTAATTCAATTTATTCCTGCATTTTTAGCCTCTCCCCTTCCGTTAGTTCATCAATATAATACCGCTTTACTGCATTTATCATTACCTCGTCGGTAATATCCACAAAGTTTTTAAACAACGCTGCATCGGATGCTTTTATAATAAGGCTAAACTGGCTTTCATCTCTGCCTGTTGCTTTGAGGTTTACTTTTTGCTGCTGGATAATTTTCCTGATAGTATTAAAGCTCCCTTTTATTACGGCAGCATTTTCAAAAGCCCCGGTATAGTAATACAATGCATCTTTTTTATCAAGCAATACAGTGAGTGCACAGGAGTTGCATACCTCATCACCTGCTTCTGTACCATAAGGGAATTTTATTTCCATTGCTGTTGCCTTTGCCATGGTGGTGGTAAACACAAAAAAAGTAATCAGCAAAAAGCCAAGGTCAACCATTGGCGTAAGGTCAACCCGTATTAGTTTTTTTGAAGGGTGTTTTGCAGCATGTTTGCCCTGCTGTTTTTTTATTTCTATATCTGCCATACCAGTAAGTTTAGTAATGAGATGGCTGATTGATGCGTTTCCATAAAAATTATTGACGATGCCGCAGACCTGGCTGCCGGCAGGCAGGTTTGCAGATCGATTTATGGAATGCCTGTGGTAAATAAAAAATCCCCCGACAAGTCGGGGGAAATATAAATGATCAAATGGTATTTATTATTGTTCTTCCACAATAAATGTAACCGGCTGCCGGCGGTAGGCGTTTACGTTACGTCCGTTCTGCAAAGCCGGTTTCCATTTAGGGCCACCTTTTATAGCTTTTATCGCCGCTTCTTCCATTCCTGAACCATGTTTGGTTTCGGCCTGCACATCTGCTGAGGCTTCCATCCTTGCTTACAATAAATCTTACAATTACCTGGTATTTTCCAGGGGGAGCTCCGTTATCGCCGGGATTAAAACCACCTAATGTTCTTTCAAGATACCTTGCCCACTGCGGCATTGCCGCCTGGAAATTCTGCTTCTTTTTCCACTTTGGTAAATATCTTATCTTCATCATTGTCTTTTGGCGCTTCACCAACTGTGTCCCTTTATCTTCTACTGGTTCCTGTACAATCGCTTCCGTATTGTCACTTTTTACAGTTTACAGTCACTGATCTCCTGTCTTTCAATCTCCTCGTATTTTTTCATCCTCTTTTACTTCCTCATCTTTTTTAATCACCGGCGGAGTAAATTTAATTTGACTTACAGGCGGTGGTGGTGGAGCCTGTGGAGGTGGAGGTGGTGGTGGAGGCGGTGGCGGTGGCGGCTCATTGTTTTTAACTCTGCCATTTCGCGTATCCACCACATCTAATTCTGAACTGTCTTTTTTACCTATTGCATTTGATACAATGGATATAAGAAAAATCAATACAGCCAATGCAGCAGTGTAGAGCAAGGCTCTTTTAAGCCTGGTATTGTATGTTTTACGCAGCTCGTAAGCACCATATTGTTTATTCTTTCCATCAAATATGATGATCCAGAATATCTGCATTTAAAATTTTATTTGTTTCCATTTAAATTTCTTTTTTGTAAGATTCAAATACAGAATAAATCCATAAAGCTATTTAATTCCGTTTGCCTCTTCTGTTTGCTTGATAAGCGAACGCTCTGCATCATTAATATCCACTTCGGCATAGTGGCCGGCAGGGATATCATTTATCTGCATTTCATCCAGTATATCAATCGCATTTTTAAACTTACTTTCTTTATCAGCTTTAATGATATACATCAGGTCGCTGGTGGGTTTTTCACCATCCGGCACAGCGTTTCTCTTATCCAATATTATCTGGCGGATATCTTTAAAATTGGTGCTTTTAAATTTCTGTGTCGCATTATCTGCTGTAAGTATGCCATTGTAATAATATACCTGGTCTGCTTTTCCCAACAAAATGGTCATTACAGCGACTTTTTTACTTTCATTTTTTCCTCTTCGTTGGTATCATCCTTGGGTTCGTTCATCTTCATTGCCGTGGGTTTACTCATGGTAGTGGTAAACACAAAGAATGTGATAAGCAGGAAACCAAGATCCACCATTGGAGTAAGATCAACTCTTGTAGAAAGTTTTTTTGGTTTTTTGACGCCGGGGCCTTTTTTATGACCGCCACCCGACGAGGTATCCATTTCTGCCATCGTAAACGATTTTAATTGTTATTAATCAGCCTTTTCAAGCCCTTCGGTTTTTCTTTGCTTGTATAATTCAGAACCAACTGGAGCAGATTCAGAATTAGTAACAATCCTGAATTTATACACCCTGTTTTTCTTTAAAGCATATTTTATATTTTTAAAATCAGGGTACAAGGCATCACCATCGCCTTTTAACAGTATCATCTCCTGTAACTTGCTCAGGTCTCCGCCCTTGTAAGCATTGGTAATACTTCTTATCCAGTCCACCATTTCGTTGTTAGTGCTGTCTTTGATAGGTATGCCCATCATTTGTGCAGGTGGCAATGGTTCACTCCTCGTTACAAGTGACTTAAGCTGTCCTAATGGCACGCCAATAAAAGCCATCTTGCTCACTTTATCCACTTCAGCAGGCGTAAGGCCAATTCCTTTTGTAGTATTAATATCATCAATCACTGCCTTCTTTTTTGTATCATCGCCCAGCATCAGAAACACCTTGGCTTCTTTTGTTAAAGTAATCAGGATTGATTTTTCAGGTGCCGCTTTGATGATACAGAATTAGGTGCAACTACCGTTACCGCTTCAGGCGGTTTTTGTTTGGTAGCCAGGATAAAAAATGATAACAGCAAAAATGCAACATCACACATTGCTGTCATATCAATCGCTGGTACTTTTACGGGGTAATCTTCGCTCTTCCCATAGTATTGTTGTTTATCATTTAGATTCAGTGATGAATAAATTCCATACACGTGTATGTAATTATTTGTATAAAGAAGCAAAACTTTGTGTTAAGTGTAAATCCACTTTCATCAATACCATAAGTGATACCATCAATTTTTGTGGTAAACATGTTATAGAAAATAATTGCAAAAGCAGAAGTACCGATACCCAATGCAGTGTTATACAAGGCTTCAGAAATACCTACAGACAATTTGCTTGCAGCATCACCGCCACCTTCTCCTTCACCCAGGGCAGAGAATGAACGTATCATACCCAATACTGTTCCTAACAGCCCAAGCAGCGTTGCTACAGAGGCAATAGTAGAAAGGAACACCAGGTTCTTCTCAAGCATTGGTAATTCCAGCGCTGTAGCTTCTTCCACTTCTTTTTGTATGGCCATCACTTTCTGTTCGGTAGAAAGCTCAGTATTATGTATCATTTCTTTGTATTTGTGCAGTCCGGCTTTCATAACATTACCAACACATCCTTTTTGTTTGTCGCAGGCAGCAATAGCAGCATCTACATTTTTGTTTGCCAGTTGGTACTGAACCTTACGGATAAAATCAGCATTGTTGCCTGTACCTGTTGCTTTTGAAATAGTAAGAAACCTTTCAATAACAAAAGTAAACATTGTTAAAAAAGATCCGATAAGGATAGGTACAATAATACCCCCGAGGTACATTTTGTTCAATGCAGTTTTTGGGCCATCATGTTCTGGCCAAAACCATCCTGTTCCCACTTTGGTAAAGCCTGATGGGCTACCCAAAATAAATCTCCAGATTAAATAACCTCCCAATATACATAGTACTGGTGCCAAGTAAGAAATTGAATTACCGGATTTTTTTGCCTGTGCAGATGTTGATGGTTTTACAGTTGCAGTTGGTTTTGTGTCTGCCATGACGTTCAGTTTTTTTGTGAGTGAAAATTTAGGGTTTGTTTAAAAAATTGGATTAGTATCCTTCGAAAAAGGTAACAACAAAAATACAATCGTTACAAGTTTTATTGTTGTGTGGCACAAGTTAATAAATAAACTGAAAGAAACAAACGGGCTTAAACTTTTTTAAAATTTCCCTGGCGGGGTGGTGATTTTAGTTTTTATTCAAAATTATCCGGCCGCAAACGGTTGCTTTTATTCGTATCTCAATGCAACGATGGGATCTAGTTTTGAAGCTTTGTAAGCAGGGTACAATCCTGCCAGCAAACCTACTAATGCACACACCACTATACCTGTTATCACCCAGGCCCAGGGCACCACAAAACCTGTTTTAAGCATCACACCAATAATATTGCCAAAGAGGATACCAATAATGATCCCAACTGTGGCACCCATCAAACTTATTAAAATAGATTCCCATAAAAACTGGGCCCGTATTTCTTTTGCCTTACCACCCAGTGATTTTATCAACCCAATTTCTTTGGTTCGTTCATTTACTGCCACCAGCATTATATTCATCAGCCCAATAGCGGCACCCAATAATGTAATTAATGCAATGGCAATAGTGGCATACCGTAAAAACCCAAGGTTGGTCATCAAGGTTTGTGCAATGCTGTCGCTTTTATCAACATAAAAATTATCATCTTCCTTTACATCCAGTTTTCGTACCGGCCTGAAGGCACCTTTTGCTTCTCCCACTGCCACATCCATCATCTTCATATCACTTACCATTACCGCAATGTTATATGATTTGCCCTGGTGCCATATACCCGGCGGACATTTTGTAAGTTGTTATCACCACTTTATCTGCATTCATAAATGCACTGCTGCCCTTTTCTTTCAATACACCAATAACCCTGTATTTGTTTTCTGCTACAGTTATCACTTTATCAATTGCCCTGTCAATGTTTTCACCATACATTTTTTGTGCTACAGCATTTCCCATAATGCAAACTCCTGCGCCACTTTCCACATCTGTTTCTACAAATTTCTTCCGTGCTTCAATTCATATCCATTCAGTTCCAAGTAATTTTCATCACCGCCAATCACTCTCACATCAGGGTTTGTTTTTTTTGTTCCGGTATTTACAATAATTCCTGCAGGCCCGCCAATAGCAATGCCCACCACTGCCGGGAAATTATAACCGTTGTTTAAATTGCCTTGCTTCATCATAAGTAATTATCTGCCTTCGCTGGATGTTTTGATTGCAGTGAACTGCGGCTTACCTTTTTTGTATTGCCGCGGTTGCCGCCATCGCCAAAACGTACATCCTTTCTTTATACCGTATGCTGAATGCATTGGCACCCATGGTGGAAAAACTTGTGGTGAGGCTTTGATTTACTGCTTCAATGGCCGTGATTATTGAAATGAGTGCCATAATACCAAGACCGATGATGACAATGGTGATAGCAGTACGGAGGCGGTTGCTTTTTACCGTATTGTAAGAAAGTGATATAATGTCGTTGTACCTCATTAAAAAAGAATTGGTCAAAGGTAAATGCTTACCCCGAAAATTTACAACAGAAAAAATTTGAAAGGAAGAAAAATAAAAACCGGGAGAGTTATTCGAGCAAAACGAAACCTTTTCAAAATATTAATGATATATCCAGTCTGTGATGAGGTATGGGAAAAGGCCAAGTACAATGATAAGTGCGGCCGTGATAATAATAATGTTTTAAAAGCAGGTGTTATGTTCTCATTCATCAACAGCCGCTTCATTACTTTCTTTAAAATACATTGCCTGTATGATCTTGAAATAATAGTAAGCACTTATAGCTGCACATAATACAGCAAATATTACCAGCCAATGCTGTGACCGTTTTTCAATGCTGCCATCAGCATATAAAATTTACCTAGAAAACCGGCTGTTAAAGGAATACCCGTAAGGGATAATAAAAATACGGTGGCGGTTAACGGCAAGTACCGGTTGTTGTTTTGCCAATCCATTAAAACCATCAATGGTGTAATCATTCATTTTTATTAAAATGGCAAATATGCCAATTGACGCAAGGCTGTAGGCAGCAGCATATAAAACAAGCCCTTCTTTTGCAGCCTGATTTATTGCAAATACAGCAAACAGCATAAAGCCTGCCTGTGCAATACTTGAATAGGTAAGCATTCGCTTTACACTTTGCTGGAATACGGCAGTAAGGTTACCAATGAATAATGTAGCTGCAGTAATAACTGCAATCAATGTTTGCCATTGCGGCTGCATACTTCCAAAAGCATTTTCAAACAAACGGACAAAAGCAAAAAAACCTGCCGCCTTTACAATGGTTGCCATAAAAGAAGTAAACACTGTTGGGGCACCATCATATACATCTGGTGTCCAGAAATGAAAAGGTGCAGCAGATACTTTAAAACACATGGATATCAGCATCAACACCAAACCAACTGCCATCATCACCGGCATTTTACCTTCGCCTAAATTAATATTATCAATATAAGAAAGAAGCATTGCTGTTGCCGCCATATATAAAAGCAATACCCATCAGCATGATACCGGTGGAAAATGAACCCATCAAAAAATATTTAAGTGCCGCTTCATTGCTTTTTAAATTTCTTTTATCGCTGCCGGTAAGTATATATAATGGGATAGACATTATTTCAATACCAAGGAACAAAATAAGCAATGTATTGAAAGTGGCAGCAATGCATACACCACATAAAACAAAAAATATCAATGCAAAATATTCTGACACATGCTCTCCCACTTTTTCAATATCCCTTCCGTTCAATAAAAAATAAAGCAGTGTACAGAATAAAGCAACTGCCAATGAATGTAAGGTTGAAACTGTTGAAGTGCAGCATATCTTTTACATCAACATCAAATAAAGGCGGTATTCGCCATTAAACAAGGCTGGTTTCATTAATTCATAACAGTTGCCGGCAATAACTATCAACAAACCAGCAACAGCCCAGTACAAGGCTGTGCTTTTATTTTTAAAAAACACACCCCAAACATCATCACCACACCCCAGACCGCTGTTAATATAATTGCATTCATATTCCTGTTTCTCCTGTAGGAGAAAATATTTATTGAATTACTTAAATCTTGTTATTAAAGCTGCCACGCTTCTTTGGTCAAATCAAAAAACGGCTGCGGATAAACACCCACTGTAAATATCAATACCACAATTACAGCCAATACTAATTTTTCATTTAATGAAATATCTTTCATCGTTGCAGTTAAGTCATTGCTTTCGCCATAAAAAACTTTTTGTATCATATTCAAATGTATATACAGCCGCCAGTATAATACTTATACCTGCAACAACTGTGTACCATATATTAAACTTGAACAATCCGCTGAACATCATAAACTCTCCAACAAATGCATTGGTTAATGGCAATGCAATATTGGCCAATGCAATTATCACCAGCATAATAGTAAGCACCGGTGCTTTATGCGCCACACCGCCCAAGTTGAGAAATTTTTCTTACACCCAATTGTTTTTCAATCAATTCAATCACAATCCACAATCCAATAATATTAATACCATGATTGAACATTTGTATCATCACTCCTTCCAATCGCAATTTGTTTAGTGGTAAATAATAGCAGCACACATTAAACCAATATGTGCAATAGATGAATAAGCAACCAAGCGTTTTAAGATCATCCTGCTTTATTGCAATAAGACTTGCATAAATCATTCCTATTACAGAAAGCCCGATCACTATATTATCAAACTTTAACAACAGCCACAGGAAACATTGGCAACAGCCAGCGGATCACTCCAAACAAACCCATTTTTACCATTACACCACTCAATACCATTGTAACTGCTGTTGGTGATTGTTCATAAGTATCCGGCTGCCAGGTATGAAAAGGAAATACCGGCATCTTAATAGCAAAGGCAATAAAGAATAACCAGAATAACCAGTTTTGCTGTGAGGCAGAAATAATAGCTGCGTGAAATGCATTCATGGCAAAACTGTGATCTGAAATAAGCTTTGTGTGCTGATCAGCACCGGAGCTGTATGCAGGTAAACATAAATAATACCTACCAGCATTAACAATGAACCGGCAAATGTGTAAATAAAAAATTTAAATGTTGCCTGTATCCTTTTTTCTCCGCCCCAGCGGCTGCACAAAAAGTAAACAGGTATTAATGCCAGCTCCCAGAAGAAATAAAACAATAAAGCATCCGTTGACAGAAACACACCCATTAAACCAGCTTGTGTTAACAACATTAAGCCATAAAAGACTATTGGCATTTTTATAAGAATTTTTATAGGTGGCAATAAAAATTAACGGGAAAGAAATGGCAGTTAAGAAAGTAAGCAACCTGCCCATTCCATCAAGCTGAACAGAAAAACTGGCACCAATATATTTCAGCCATTCATAATTAAATGTGTATCCGCTTAAGGTCATTACGTTATTGCATACACCAAACTTAGCAATGGAAATACCTAATGTAATAATGGAAGCAATAAACTCCATGCTTTTACAGTTGCTTCTTTCTTTATAAAAAAAGTAAGCAGCCCCGCCAGCAACGGAAAGAAAATAAGCAAATGAGGAATTGTAATATTATTACCGAACATCAAATATATTTTTACAAAAACAATTGAATAATAAATAAAACCAAAATGCCACCACCATCAGCAATACATAAGTACCTACCTGGCCGCTTTGTAATAAACGTATCTGGCGGCTGCCATAATTTACTGCTTTCCAACACCATTTACAAAACCATCAATACCTTTCTTCTCAACAATATTATTAAAGAAATGCAGCCAATGAATTACATGGTTTTACAATGATGGTATCATACAATTCATCCACATACCATTTGTTTGCCAAGCACTTTTCCAAAGCCTGTTTCTTCAGCATCAGTTTTTTGATATTTGCTGAATTTGTTCCATGCATATAATAATGCAACCAATGCACCAGCAACAGAAATTCCCATCAGCATATATTCTGTTGAATGTGATAAAGGTTCATGCGATGATGTGCTGCTACATATGCATTTGCTCTTGCAAATACAGGTTCTAAAAATGCTTCCAGCCTGTGGCCGCCATGCATGAATACTTCCGGTATTCCGACCAATCCACCAATCACTGCAAGTATAGCAAGTATAATCAATGGAATAGTAATGGCTGCAGGGCTTTCATGTAGATGATGTTCCTGTTCATGTGTGCCACTGAATTTTCCAAGGAAGGTCATGGCATATAAACGGAACATATAAAATGCAGTCATCAATGCGCCTACAACACCAATACCCCAATACAATGGATTTTTTGCAAATGCAGCAGCCAGTATTTCATCTTTAGTAAAGAAACCTGAGAAAGGCGGCATACCGGCAATGGCAATACAACCCAGTAAGAAAGTGATATGAGTAATGCTCATGTATTTTTTCAATCCACCCATATTACGCATATCCTGTTCACCACTCATGGCATGTATCACACTACCTGCACCAAGGAACAACAATGCTTTAAAGAAAGCATGTGTCATTACATGAAACACAGCGCCGGTATAAGCACCAACACCCAACCAAAAACATATAACCCAACTGGCTAACGGTAGAGTATGCCAGCACTTTTTTAATATCATTTTGTTTTAATGCAATGGTAGCTGCAAAATAGCAGTTGCCAAACCAACAACAGCAATAACTGTTTGTGTAACAGGTGCCATGGTAAATAAAATATTGCTACGGGCAATCATGTAAATACCTGCAGTAACCATGGTAGCAGCATGTATCAATGCACTCACAGGTGTTGGACCAGCCATCGCATCGGGCAACCAGGTGTATAAAGGAATCTGTGCACTTTTACCTGTTGCACCAACAAATAATAACAATGTGATGCCGGTAATATCTGTCAATGAAAGTTTAGAAACATTTGCAAACACAGTCATGATAATCTGCAGTACCCAATTTATTCAATCAACCAAAATACAGCCAGTAAAAAACCAAGGTCACCAATACGGTTCATGATGAATGCCTTCTTTGCTGCATTGTTGTAATTCATTATTTTTAAACCAGTAACCAATCAGTAAGTAAGAACAAAGCCCAACGCCTTCCCAACCAATGAACATGATAACATAGTTGCCGCCCATTACCAGCAACAACATAGAGAAAACAAACAGATTCAGATAAGCAAAATATTTTGCAAAATCTTTGCTCTCTTCTTCATGCATGTAAGAAGTGGAATACACATGAATTAAAAAACCAACGCCGGTTATAATTAATAAGAATATAGAAGATAACTGGTCGATCTGAAAATCAAACCCAACTTTTAAGTGAAGCAGTATTTATAAAATCGAAATAATGTGCAACATGTGTATTGCCACCTTTTACCTGCATAAAAACATAAATGCTTAACACAAAAGAAGCAGTATAACACCACTGCCGATGATACCAGCCAGTGATTTTGATAATTGCTTCCTGAATAATCCATTGATCAAAAAACCAATCAATGGTAAAAAAGGAATCAGCCAAACTATTTGTAAAACATTACTCATAAACTATTTTGAAAGATAACGGACAACTGACAACCGACAATCGAAAAGCATATTCTGTGGTCTGTTGCCTGTAGTCTGTGGTCAATTCTTTAACCTGTTTAAAAAATTCACATCCACCGAATGTGTGTTCCTGTATATCATTACAATGATTGCCAGCCCCACACTTACTTCTGCAGCAGCCACCACCATGATAAAGAAAACAAATATCTGTGCATCACTTGCCAATGTTGGGTTATTAGCCCCCAATGCTAAGATTGTGCATTTTTGAAAATGCCACCAGCAAAAATTGGCTGCATTCAGCATTAATTCAATGCACATAAAAATAATAATGGCATTGCGGCGTGTAAGCACACCAATAACACCAATGCAAAACAATGCAACTGATAAAACGATATAATAATGTATCGGCATAATGTTATTATAATTTTACAAACACAGCCCACACCTAATGTGCTTTCCGCAGGTCTTACAGATAATATATCTCCAATTTTCTTTCTCACCACTCCATTAAAAACATCTACTGCTTTGTAAGCAGCAGCTTTGGTTAAAAACTTTGTTATCAATGCCTGCACCAATTGTGCTCAAGCCGCTTATCAATGCTCCTTTATAATCTTCCTGCCTTGCTGCTTTATCTACTGCCTTGATAGCACCATAAATGGAAATGGCACTTCCGGCAATAGCAGCTATACGGTAAACTGTACGGCCTGTTTTAAATGTTTTAAACAGTTTGTTTGCCTCTGCATTTCCCTTTCACATTAAATATCTCGGCCACTTTGGTAATTTTAGGTATATCCAGGTTGCCAATTGAAAACTTCGGTGCAAAACCTTTTTTTACTTTCAATACCTTACCAACAATATCATTAATGTTTATGACTCTTGCCGGCGTCAAGTATTTTGTTGAAATCAATTTGTGCGTAAGAGAATTTGCCAAAGGCTGCAGCCAATAAAACAAGCGTTATTATCTTTTTCATTTACCTGTTGATTAAGAATTATTTTTTGTGTATCCCTTTTTGAAATCACCACTGCACCGATCATTGCACTTAAAAACAATACGCTGCTTATTTCAAATGGAAATACATAATCTGTAAACAATGCTTTACCAAGGTTTTTGATCAATCCCACATCGCCATCTTTCATCTGTGTAAGCTGGTTCATCGCTTCATTCTTTCTTAATGCAGCCACTACCAGTAACAGCAAACTACAGCCTGCAATTACGCCTGCATATACAAGATATTTGCTTTTATGCGGCGGTTCAGTTTCTGCATTCAAGTTCATCAGCATCACTACAAATAAAAACAACACCATGATGGCACCTGCATAAACAATAATATTTACAATGGCGATAAACTGTGCATTCAATAAAATATAATGACCTGAAATAGCAAAGAAAACAATGATAAGAAATAAAATACTGTGAACCGGGTTTTTACTTGCCACCACCATGATTGCACTCAATACGGCAAGAGCACTTAAAAACCAGAAAAGTATTTGTGTTACACCCATAACAGTTAGTTCGCTTCAACCGCCTGTTCAAACAGGCATGTTTTATTAAATATTAATTCCTTTTTATTGCAACCCTTCCACCTTTTGCTTTTGCATATGCTTCCGGTTCGGTTTCAGGATTGGGTATTAACAAATCTTCTTTGCCATAAATAAACCCTTTGCGTTGGTAATTGGCCGGTGCAAAAGTTTCACTTAAATAAATGGCATCTTTCGGGCAAGCCTCTTCACACAAACCACAAAAAATACAACGCAGCATATTGATCTCATACTTAGCTGCATATTTTTCTTCCCTGTATAAATTTTCTTCGCCCGTTTTTCTTTCTGCCGCTTCCATGGTGATGGCTTCTGCCGGACAAGCTACTGCACATAATCCACAGGCAGTACAATTTTCTCTTCCTTCTTCATCCCTGTTTAAAATATGAAGCCCACGAAACACAGGACTGAACGGCCTTGTTTTTTCAGGATAATTGATCGTTGGTTTTTTCTTAAATATGTGCCCAAACGTAATGGCCATGCCTTTAAAAATTGCCGGGAGATATGCTCTCTCCAGCAATCTCATTGGCCTGCGGTCAACCTGTTTTACACTGATTGGTTAATGGTTGCATTTAATATTTTTTGTTACGAACATTTAATCTTTACCAGCCTCGTTATATTCCCGGTGTGACCTGCGATACCGACCAGTTGAACGGGGTTGCAAATATATTTTTATTGTACTTAAAAATGCCAGCCATTATTGTTTAACTAAAATCAATACTCCTGTTACCAGCATATTGAACAATGCCAATGGTATCAATATCTTCCATCCCAAATTCATCAACTGGTCATAACGGAAACGTGGTATTGTCCAGCGTACCCACATAAACAGGAACAGAAAGAAAGCAATTTTTGCAAACAGCATGCCTACATGTATCAATGCCATCCAGTTGGTACCAACTTTCTCTAATAAGTTTCCATCATTCACAAATGGAATATCATAGCCACCAAAAAACAAACTTGCCATTACCGCACTGCTGATAAACATATTGATGTATTCAGCAAAAAATAAAAGCCCAGTTTCATGGATGAATATTCTGTATGATAACCACCGATCAATTCATTCTCTGCTTCGGCCAGGTCAAATGGCGTACGGTTACATTCTGCAAATACACAAATAAGAAATATCAAAAAACCAAGTGGTTGTTTTACAATATTCCAGTAACCATCTAATTGCTGGTTCACCATTTCTCTCAGGCTCAGCGTTCCTGTTACCATCAGCAATGCAATCAATGCAATACCCATTGCCAGTTCGTAACTGATGATTTGAGAAGCAGCCCTTAAGCCACCCATTAAAGAATACTTATTGTTACTTGCCCAGCTTCCGATCATGATTCCATACACACCCATACTCACCACACCAAAAATATACAGGATACCAATATTTACATCTGCAATCTGTAAAGAAATATCCCTGTCGAAGAAATGCACTTTATCTCCCCAGGGAACTACTGCACCGGTCATCATTGCGGTAAGCATTGCCAGGCAAGGGCCGAGGATAAATAAAAATTTTGAAGAAAATGTTGGGATGATCTCTTCTTTGAAAAATAATTTTAACCCATCTGCCAACGGTTGCAATAAACCAAAAGGGCCGGCACGGTTAGGGCCACGCCTGTCTTGCAAAATAGCTGCCACTTTTCGTTCTGCAAAGGTTGCGTACATGGCCACCACCAATGATGACATTACCACCACTACAATGAGCACCAGTTTTTCAATTAATAATGCCAAGTTCAATTGCTAATAACATAATATTTTATAAAGCTTTATCCCGGTCGTTACCAACCAGTTTAATTTTTATTTTTAAAATCATCTGAATGAGCAGGCCCGTTTATCCTGCTTAAATCAATACCCGGTTTATTCACTTCACTTTCATCATGTATATCCATCAACAATTTCGGCGAACTGCCACCCATTACTTTCTCCACTGTTTCCTGTGGTTTTATCACACCTTCATAATGCCCTTGTGAAATAACTGAATGGCGGCTGATTTTTGTTGGCCCTTCAATTACCCAATCACTTGTTTTCTTTTTATCAAAGCGGCAGGTATTGCAGATCCATCCCGGTTTGCCATCAAAACTCTGCACTTCACCCCATTGATCTTTTCTTGCTGTAACCCGGAACACTTCATCACCTCTCAACCACAAAGTTGTTTTGCCACAACAGCCTGGCGTGGTACACTCACGGTGAGCATCAACCGGTTTGGTAAACCATACCCTGTTCTTAAAGCGGAATGTTTTATCCGTTAATGCACCCACAGGGCAAACATCGATCATGTTGCCACTGAAATCATTATCGATTGCTTTGGAAATATAAGTGGATATTTCTGCATGTTCGCCCCTGTCTAAAATACCATGCACTCTTTTATTGGTTAACTGGTCTGCCACATAAGTACAACGGTAACAAAGTATACAACGTGTCATGTGCAGTTGTATGTATGGGCCAATATCTTCTTTTTCAAAAGTTCTTCTTTTAAATTCGTAACGGGTGCCTTCTTTACCATGCTCATAACCCAAGTCCTGCAAATGACATTCGCCAGCCTGGTCGCAGATAGGGCAATCGAGCGGATGATTCAATAATAAAAATTCCACCACACCAGCTCTTGCATCTTTTACTTTTTCACTGGTAATATTTTTTACGATCATGCCATCCATTACTGTGGTGCGGCAACTTGCCACCAGTTTAGGCATTGGCCTTGGGTCTGCAGTAGAACCTGCAGCAACTTCCACCAAACAGGTACGGCATTTACCACCACTACCCTGCAGCTTGCTGTAATAGCACATTGCAGGTGGTGTAACATCGCCTCCAATCTACCGGGCCGCATTTAATACAGTTGTGCCAGGGGCAACATCAATGGTAATATTGTCGATGGTTACTTTAAAAGTTGACGGCGGTGCTGGTTTTATTTCGTCTGCCATATTTACCCCAACCCCTAAAGGGGCTTTTAATTTTTTTAAATTTCACTCTTAAAATATTTAAGAGCTTTATAAAATATTTTACACCTCACAGTTCCCCTTTAGGGGCGGAGGGGTTTAAGCCGTTACTGGTACATGAATAGGATCTGCATAATGCGCCAATCCATAATTCTTTCTTAAACATTCATTCGGATTCAGTCACATGCCATTCAAACTCATCCCGGAAATGACGGATAGCTGCTGCTACCGGCCATGCCGCTGCATCACCCAACGGACAAATCGTATTTCCTTCAATCTTCCGTTGAATATCCCACAACAAATCAATATCTTTCATTTCTCCTTTTCCATTCTCGATCTTCTTCAATATCCTTTCCATCCAGCCAGTACCTTCACGGCAAGGGCTGCATTGTCCGCAACTTTCATGGTGATAAAATCTTGCCAATGTACATGGTATGTCTTACCACACACTGGTCTTCATCCAACACAATAAATCCACCACTGCCCATCATACTACCTGTTGCAAAACCTCCATCAGCAAGGCTTTCATAATTCATCAATCTCTTTTCTCCTTTTGCTGTTGTCAATAACAAATTAGCAGGAAGAATAGGAACTGATGAACCACCGGGAATACAAGCTTTTAATTTTTTCCCATTGGGAATACCACCACAATATTCATCGCTGTAAATAAATTCTTCCACAGAGATGGTCATATCAATTTCATACACACCCGGCTTATTGATATTACCACAGGCAGAAATTAATTTTGTACCGGTTGATTTTCCTATACCGATCTTTGCATATTCTTCTCCACCATCATTGATGATAGGAACAACTGCTGCAATGGTTTCTACATTATTCACCACCGTTGGCCTTTCCCATACACCTTTTACCGCAGGGAATGGAGGTTTGATTCTTGGGTTGCCTCTTTTGCCTTCCAGTGATTCTATCAATGCTGTTTCTTCACCACAGATATAAGCACCGGCACCACGTTGCACATAAATTTCACAATCAAATCCGCTGCCTAAAATATTCTTTCCAAGAAAACCATTTTGTTTTGCTTCTGCAATGGCTTCTTCTAAAATATCGATGATCCATGCATATTCACCACGGATATAAATGTAACTAACATTGCTGCCCAATGCAAAAGAAGAAACGATCATTCCTTCAATTAAATAATGCGGAATGAACTCCATCAGGTACCTGTCTTTAAAAGTACCGGGTTCGCTTTCATCTGCATTTACCACCAAATGCCGTGGCACACCTTCGGGCTTTGCAATAAAACTCCATTTCATTCCTGTAGGAAAACCTGCACCACCACGGCCTCGCAAGCCACTCTTCTTTACTTCTTCCACAATTTCTGCCGGCTGCATCTTTAATGCTTTCTCCACGCTGCGGTAACCACCTTCACGGCGATACACTTCGAAGCTCCGGATACCCGGCACATGTGCTTTTGCTAATAATAATTTTTTACTCATGCCCCTATCCCCTAAAAGGGGACGATTATATTTTGTTTAAAAAATTTTGTTACAGCTCTTCAATTTTTATGATTGATTCCTGTTCGATAAATATTTGCTATCAACCCAAAAAAATTTTTATCCCAACCTGTTTTGTGTCCTTCATTTCTTCTTTTGTCGGAATGCCAGTATGCGTTACAAAAACTTCTGTTCCATGATCAACACTTACCAATTTATAATGCACTTCCGATGCTGTTATTCCTTCTTCCTAATTACTTGGCTTCTATGTGTAAGCAATTCATCTTCTGTTATCTTTAATATTGTTCCTTCCACCCAGCCATCAAACATGGCAAACTGTCCGCCCACTTTTTTCTCAATCAAAGATTCTCCTCCACTCCATTCATTTATAAAAATGGGTCTGTCAACAACATCATCACTTCATCTGGTGTGCATGAACAAAAAATTCTAATGACAGATCGTAACTCATTTTAATTTCTTTATGCTTTCACTCCCTGTCTTGCAAACAACACCCATCTTTTACTTTTCTTAACCCACACTTCCAGCACTTTTAATTTACAGATTAATGGTTGTTCCTTTCATCGTTGCTGTCACATCTGCTTTAAAACTTACATTCGCAACATTGCCATTTATCGTATTACTGTCAATACTATCTTCTTTAAAACTTTGATAACTGATAAGGCCTGTTTCCAAATCGTTTATCAAATCCGTTTTTGTTTTGCACCCAACCATTGCTATGCCCATAACTCAACGCCTTATCTGTTTGCTGGTTGATAGAAACAGTATTTTTATCTACCAATGCCTGGTGAAATTCTTTTACTGTTGCAATTAATTTTTCTTCATCGGTCTGTTGTGCATAAGCAACAACAACAAAAAAAGAAAATAATATGGTAAATAAGTATTTCATTCAATTTGCTTTTGCCCTGCACTCTTCAATTATCGCATCCACTTTTTCTTTTGTTAAATGTTCCCTGTAATTTTTACCCAACTGCATCATGGGTGCATAACCACAGGCACCCAGACATTCCACTGTTTTTAAAGTAAACATTCCATCAGCAGTTGTTTCACCTACTTCAATGTTTAGTTTTTCTTTGATGTAATCAATAATATTATCGCTGCCGTTGATCATGCATGGCCCGGTCTGGCAAACTTCAAACATATATTTACCAACAGGTTTTAAATTGTACATGCTGTAAAAACTGGCCACTTCATACACTTCAATCGGTTCAATATTTAATAAAGAAGCCACATAATCCATTACCGGCACATCAAGCCAGCCACCAAATTCTTCCTGTGCCATGTGCAATACCGGCAGCAAAGCACTTTTTTGTTTGCCCTCTGGATAGCGGGTAATAATTTCCGCTACCTTATTTAATTTTTCATCTGAAAAACAATCTATTATCATACTTCATTTTCAATCTCCCTTAATAAAGTTTCAAAGATTAAAAGTGAGTAACAACGATTTTCATGAACAATTATAATCACAAGTTATTCTTATATATCAACAAATCTGACATCTAAGTTCCACTTTAGGGGACAGGGTTTATGCATCCATTTCCCCTGCAATCAAATTCAAACTGCTCATTGTTATCACCGCATCACTCAGCATACCATTCTTTCACCAACTCAGGATATGCCTGGTAATAAATAAAACATGGCCTGCGGAAATGCAACCGGTAAGGTGTTCTTCCACCATCACTGATCAAATAAAAACCCAACTCACCATTGGCACCTTCCACAGCACTGTATACTTCACCGGCAGGAATTTCCGTTTCACCCATCACAATTTTAAAGTGATAAATGAGTGCTTCCATTTTGGTGTACACATCTTTTTTCTCCGGTAAATAATAGGCAGGCGCATCAGCATGAAATACTTCTGCTTCGGCGCCTTTAAATTCCTGCACTTTTTTATAAGCCTGTTCAATGATGCTTCAGGCTCTGCCACATTTCTTCGTTACGCACCAGAAACCGGTCATAACAATCACCTGTAGTACCAACAGGAACAGTAAAATCAAAATCCTGGTAAGTGCTGTATGGTGTATGCACCCGTACATCATAATCAACACCGGCGGCACGTAAGTTTGGACCGGTAAATCCATAATTCAATGCTCTTTCTGCACTGATAGGGCCAGCAACCAATGGTACGTTCCATAAATATCCGGTTGCGGTTAAACAGGTTTTCAAACTCTTTTAATGTTGCAGGATATTCCTTTAAGAATTTTTCGAGTTTTTCAAACGCTGTATTTGTGAAATTCCTTTCAAAACCGCCAATACGCCCAATATTAGTAGTAAGGCGGGAGCCACATATTTCTTCATATATTTCATAAATTAATTCACGGAATTGCATCAGGTATAAAAACCCTGAAAATGCACCAGTATCCACACCTACAATTGAATTACAGATCAAGATGATCTGAAATTCTTGCCAGTTCCATAATGATGATTCGTAAGTAATCAACCCTTTTTGGCATTTGAACTTTCAACAATCTTTCGCAGGTAATATGCCAGCCCATATTGTTGATGGGAGAAGAGCAATAATTTAACCTGTCGGTAATGGGAGTGATCTGGTATAGTGGCCTGCGTTCTGCCATTTTTTCAAAAGCCCTGTGAATATATCCTACAGTTGAACTGCAGATAAGATCCGTTCGCCATCCATCTCCAGGATATTCTGAAACACACCATGCGTAGCCGGGTGTGTTGGCCCCAGGTTAAGTGTGGTGGTTTGTTTTTCTATTGAGCCTTCCGGTAATAAAATATGTTCGATTGAGACATTAATGCTTTTATTTTTTTGTACCCAACAATATTTCTTTATTCATCTTCAGTGGCGTCGCACTCTTGTACACTTTTTCTTTATTGCGCTTGTTACATCTTATCCAGTCGACCTGCGGTACCAACCGGTGTTATAACACTTTATCACCTTCATTATGTTTATCCTCTTCAACCAAAGTGCCGCCTTCTTTTCTTTTCTCTGTTCCAAAACCAAGTGTTCCACCTCTTCCAAACATCTCATCATCTTTATCAATCCTTGTCTGGTCTTCCAATGGAAATTCTTTTCTCATCGGGAAATAATCCATTTCATCCACATTCAATATCCTTATCAGGTTTGGATGACCAATAAAATTCACCCCAAAAAAATCATAGGTTTCCCTTTCCATAAAATTAGCCGACTGATATAATGCTGTTGCACTATACACATCAGGCTTTTCAACTGTCAGTAAATACTTTAAACCTTATTCTTACATTATCTACCAAATTATGCAAATGATATACTACTGCCAGTTCCTCTCCTTTTCTTTCAGGATAATGAACTGCCTGCAGATCAGTTAAAAACTGAAATCTTAATTCTTCATCATCATATAAATACTGAAGTATTTTTAAGTTGAGATCCTTGGGTGCAG
The DNA here is from genome assembly GCA_963814445.1 of uncultured Chitinophagaceae bacterium. GTDB lineage: Bacteria > Bacteroidota > Bacteroidia > Chitinophagales > Chitinophagaceae > Ferruginibacter. Next base: position 118,789 of record CAWFCU010000018.1, on the reverse strand, counting down.
TAAAAGTCAGCATACCATAAGGCTCCTGCCATTCGGTAAGTGCTTCGCCAAATTTTTCAGTTAGTTTTTGTTGTATGGTTTCGTTGGATAATGACATTTATTGATTGCTGACTTCTTGAATATTAATAAACGCTTGCTGTATAGTGACCCAGTTCCACCTTTAGGGGCGGAGGGGTTTATTGTATTCCGTAACTTCCTAATAACTCTTTATACTGATCACTATTCCTTCTTCTCAATCCTTCCTGCCCTACCAGTTCCTGTATTTTCATAAAGCCATCTAAAATTGCTTCGGGCCTTGGAGGACAACCCGGCACATATACATCAACCGGAATCACCTGGTCAATTCCCTGCAATACAGAATAAGTATCAAAAATACCACCGCTGCAGGCACAGGCACCAACAGATAATACCCAACGTGGCTCTGCCATTTGCAAATAAACCTGCCTTAAAACCGGGCCCATTTTTTTAGAAATTGTTCCCATTACCATCAACAGATCGCACTGGCGTGGAGAAAAACTCATACGCTCTGCACCAAACCTTGCAATGTCGTAATGACTGGCAGCTGTTGCCATAAATTCAATACCACAGCAACTGGTTGCAAATGGTAAAGGCCAGATGGAGTTTTTACGGGCAAGGCCGATCACTGATTCAAATTTGGTGGCCATAAAGCCTTCGCCCGTATAACTCTTCCGGAATATCTTCCGCTTTTACTTTATTATTATATTGTACGGGACGATACATTAATTTAATATGCAAATTTGAAATACTGCAAATGTGCAAAATTTAAAAACTCTAAAAAACCTACAGATTGTTCTGAATTGAGTCGTATTGTATTTGCAAATTTGCATAATCTGCACATTTGCATATTTCATTAATCTTCCCACTCCAACGCACCTTTCTTCAATATATAAATGAACCCTGAAATAAACAATCCTACAAACATTGCCACTGCCACAAACCCTGCCCAACCCAATTCCCTGAAATTTACCGCATAAGGATAAAAGAAAATCACTTCCACATCAAACAGCACAAATAAAATAGCAACCAAAAAATATTTGATTGCCATTGGCTGCCTTGCATTGCCTTTTATTTCAATACCGCTTTCAAAATTCTGGAGTTTATCGGCGGTTTTTCTTTTAGGGCCAAAATAATGGGTCAATCCCATCATGGTGGCAATAAACCCAATTGCAAAAAACAACTGGATACCAATGGGAGATAGTTTTCTGCGCTGTTTACATTAGTTACCTGAAACAGAAATGATTGCATGTGGCAAAAATAAGGCAGTGCCATTAAAAAACAACTGGATATTTTTCAAAAGAAAATCCCTGTTCTTATTGAACAGGGATCGCTATTATTTCTTCTTTGATTTTACTTTTTTTTTGTACCGCCACTCTTTGTTCCGGCTGCTGGTTTTGCCGGTGCTGGTTTTGTTTGTGGCCTGGTTGCAGGCGCAGGCTTAGTCAATAATTTCCTTGTTCTGCAATGTTTCCGCATCAGCAGGATCAAGTGACAAAACTTTATCAGCATAGGCTATGGCAGCAGCTTTATCTTTTTTGAAAACAGCTATACACTACAAAATATTTATAACTTCCTATTAATTGAGTTTTATTTTTCACACTGTCTTTACTTGCCACTTCAATTGTTTTTTCAAAATAAGGATTTGCCAGCCCTGTTCTAATGTAGTATCAATAGCCCAATTGGCTTTGCCATTCATATAATAACTAAACGCATCATCTGGAAATTTTGGCTGTAAATATTAAATACAGTTATTGCTGAAGTGTATTCACCTGCACGAAATAGTTGTAGCCTGCATTATACAAATCTGTTTTAGTTGGATTTTGTTTTATACTCAATAGTTTATTATACCATCCGCCGCTTCTTTAAATTTCTTCTGACTTCAAATCCCATTGCCACTCTTTCAGTAAATCAATTTTACCCCTTTCAGTACTGTCTAATGCCACTGCTTTATCAATATAAATACCAGCAATGGAATCCATCACCTGAATTTAATCAATATTAGTCGCATAAGTTTTGAATAATCACCCGTGCCCACTTTTGCCGGTTTTTGTTTCTGGAAATATGTTTCAAAATATTTTTTTGCATTTAGTGAATCACCCAATTTGTCATAAGCATAAGCTATTATAGCCATAAATATTAGGGTATGGCCCTTCAGCGCCGGCAGAAGCAATACACTGCTCGCCTTTGGTAATACACTCTGCAAATAAGTGCTCTTGCATATTTCATGGATGTCCTGTAATAACAATCTTTGCAGGGTCTTCATCAGTATTGGCCAAATATTTATCCAAGTATTCTGCAGATTTTGTTACATCAGTTGTACATAGTAATACTGATACAGGTTTTCATACACCGGTGCATAAGCAGGATCTTTGGCAATGGCTTCATTATAATAGCGCATGTATATCTCTTTCTGGATAATACCCTGTGTTTGGTAAATTTTACCAATACGGTAAGACGCCCTTGCATAATTAGGGCTTAATGCCTAAAGCTGCTTCATAAGCTGTTTGTGCCGGGCCGCCCTGTATCAATTTTCTTATACGCATCACCAAGATTATGCCCATACATCAGGGTCAGTCATTTTTTTAATTCAGTGCCTGTTTTAATTTTTGAACTGCATAATCTGCATCGCCATTTTTTGCCTGTACATTGGCAAAACCAACAGCATTTAATACATCTTTATTTTTTCCCTGGCTTATGCTGATGGCTGTTTCAAAACGGTTTCTTGCTTCCTGATCTTTGCCTTCCAGCAATTCTATATGCCCCATACCTGCCAGCAGCAAAGCACTGTTGCTGTTATTCATCAATGTTTTTTGATACAATGCTTTTGCACCTGCAATATCATTATTTTCTTCAGGCAACAATCATCGCCTGGCCAAGCCAGTACACTGCATCCACATTATTTGGATTGGCAGCCACCAATTTTTCAAATACGCCTTTTGCACTCTTATACCTTTCATAATACATAAATTTTTTGCCCTCTTCCATTGTCTGGGCTTTTAATAAGCCAGAAAAAAACACAGCAGCAAAAAACAGCAACCCTGATTTAAACTTGTTCATTTTATTTTTGATTTAAGACTTTACAATGATAATAACTTTATCCACAATATCACTTAAAAACAGTTATTCTTTTTTCAATTTTTCATTTACTATAACATCTCTCACATTAAAATTCATTATACCCGGCTCCAGGTATGCTCTTCTGAAAATTAACTGCCCTCTTTCGTACTGCATAAAACCGGCCAACCCACCACCCAATCCTGAAAAATTTTCTTTTAGTATATAATACAATCCACGTACCAAAGGATAACGCCTGGTATGATGCCTGCCTGGGTTGGTTTTACATAAGGCGTATCGAGGCAGAGCTCACATTTGATGTACGCAATTTTCACTTTTTTTAACATACTCACCTGTGCTGTATCTTCGGGGTTGCCAATCCAGCTAATGCCAACAAAGCCTATTGCATTTTCATCAGATGCCACATAGTCCAATACTTCTTTGCTGCTTTTTGCTGCCTGTACTTTTTCGCTGTCAAATTTTTTTCCTTTTAAAATACTGTCCATTGCAAAACGGATGGTACTGGTAGCGTTTAAACCGTCAAACACTATTTTTTTATTATTGTTTACCTCTCCAGTAAGTAATTGCTGCAGTTGTGCCAATGAAAAAGTGGTGTCAGTACTTTTACTATTTACAACCACTGCTATGGCATCAGCTGCAATCCTTTCACTTCTTGGTACATAATTCAGCGAATCATCAAAATATCCTGCTTCTGCTTTAGATAAACCTCTTGTTACAATCACCATCCTTGTAGCAGAATCTTTAAATAAATCTTTTAAACATTCAGCTTCCGGTTTATACACTGCATTAATTTTTGTGCCGGGGTGTGTGGCTTCAAATACTTTTATTTGTTCTTCAATCACCGGCTTGAAAGACTCATCAACACTGATTTGTATAGTGCCACTTGTTGGTGTGTCTCTAACACCTGATGATGCCGTCTTTTCTCCATTGTTGCCGCAGCCAACCACAAAAAAATAAACCAAAACAAAAAATATCCATTGCTTTGCCATTACTGTACGCCTGGTGGTTTTCATTAGTCCCTGAAATAATTTTTTTTATACCCTCTGTAAATCCTGAAAGCGCCATACACCCAGCATACTGATGCAAAAATTTTTATCAGCACCGGATCATATTTGTCTAAGAACTCCCTTGTGTAAGATGTAGGAAACATAAAAAAACAACCTGCCACCACAATAAAAATACCCATACCATAATTCATAATGCTACGCATTTGAACCAGGCCACGCTGGCGCTCAGTCATCTGTTCTTTTTCAAATTCTTCTAAAGCCATTTTGTTTTGCTGTTTTGACCGTTGTGATAGCTGATTGTTGCATGGATAAATTGTTAAATTGTTTTGTGAAAAATTAACGTTTCAACCACCTCATCAATTCAACCATTAAAGGGGCTTCCAAATTACAGTTTTTACAACAGAAATTATTCATTTGGCTGAAACTTTACCGGCAGGTAACAATAAGCTTTCACGTTTCTGCCACCTTTCTTTCCGGGATTCCATTGCGGCATTTTTTTCAATACCCTAATCACTTCCTTATTAAAAGCTTCGCCTCCATCATGTACTATATCAAAACTTTCCAGATTGCCATCATTGTCTACAACAAATTTTATTTTAACCTGTACTGCTTCGGCGATATCTTCAGGTGATAACAGGTTTCTTTCAAGAAAGCGAATGAGCTCTTTGTTTCCACCAGGATATGTTGGGGGCACATCTGGATTTTCATCAATTACATTCGGGTCAACTATTGGTTCTGCTGGCGGAGTTACACCTCCACCACCCGGTTTTACAGGAGGAAAAAGATCGCCTGTTGACGGAGGTGCCGTTATCATTACAGTTGCATTGCTGATAGTAAGATCGGTTATATCATGCAGGCTGTCTGGCTTTTCATTATTCTTTACTATTTCTATCCTGTCGGTAAACTTCTGTGAAGGCCTTACAGAAACATCGGTTTGATTTTGCTTTGGTTTTTCCGGCTCTTTGTATTCCTCATAAGTTTTTACTATAATAGTACTATCTGAAATGTATGGATAAGAGGAAATTGTTTTTTCCTCCGGCATTAAAGTAAAGGCAGAAAATACCGTTGCTAAGCCAAACATAATAAATAAAGATGTCTTAATCCTGTTGGGATAAAACTTGCGGAGTGTGTATGCACCGTATTTCTTGTTCCTGTTTTCAAAAATAATATCAAGCACATCACTTGAAAGAATTGCATTGCTGTTCATAATTTTGGTTTTAAGTGAAAAAATATTTTACTCAAAACCGGCGCCGGTAGCAATGAGATGCGTTGGTGTGTTTATTCCACAATCGGGGGTTAAACTTCCCTTATAGATTTTATGTGAGAGCGTATTATATCAGAATGAGTTCAATTTTACACATGAGCTTTCTCATGCTTTCCTTATCATCTGTTTATATCAAGCCTGTATCCTTTACCATGCACATTTACAATTTTTACAGCTGCGTCTTCCGTTAATTTCTTGCGGAGTTTTGAAATAAACATATCAAGGCTACGGGTTACGATCACTCCTTCATTTTCCCATACTTCTTTTTGGAGTGTTTCTCTTTCCACAATGGTATTGGGTGCATTGGCCAGTATCTGCAGCACTTTGGTTTCCTTAATAGTAAGCGGTGTTTTTTCTCCGGCCAGTTCAAGTTGCTGCTGAACCGGATCAAAAAGGTATTTGCCGATTTTAATGCAGCCTTCCCTTATCTCCTCCGCAGGAATTGGTATTACTGTTTTACTATCTTCTTTTTTCTTCTTTACCCAAAATAATAAACCTGCAAGCGCCAATGCAGCGCTGCCTAAATAAAGATAATTGCTCCATTCTGATTTGGGAGAAAAAACAAAACTGATATAGTAAGAATCTTCGGGCAGGTTGCGGCCAACACAGGCCACATCACTTTCTGCCTGCGATGGCGAAGCGGTAAAACCAAATACCATTTCTTTATTCTTGCTTTTTACCACACTGGCAGTAAAGCTAACCGGTAGTTTGCCCTGTCTTACTGTTTTATTTACAATACTTACAAATGAATCAGGATTGATGGCCAGCGGTTTTTCAGGTGTAAGCTGGTATTCATATTCAGACACCTGCTTTACAGGCAATATTCTTGAAGTACTATCGCCTGAACTGAGTAAGAGTTCATGCACCATTTTTCTCAGCACAATTATTTCCCTTGTGTCTTCATATTTATTACTGGTATTACTACCATCATTGTAAAGGGCAAGGATGATGAACGACAAGGCAAGCAGTAGAAAAATGTTACGCAATTTCATTCTATAAAATTACAGGTTTACAATTACAGGCATAGCCGGTGAAGGAATTTTACACTTATTTACTTTTTTTTTACTACTGAATCTTATATATACATCATGTCTTTCTGTAATATTGTATCATCAGTGTTTCCATTAAACCCAATTGTATGTTTACAAGCAAAAAAATAGCAACTGCTGCCGTACTTGCAGCCATTATTGTATTTACCTCCTCAAACATAATACCTCCAAAAAGCAGGTTCAGCAACCTGAAAGTGCTGCCGCAAAATATCAGTGAACATCAACTGGATAGTATCATGGATACTTATAACAGGGCATTAAAAGTAAACTGCGATTTTTGCCATGAAAAGGAAAAAAGCTTTACAGGCTTGCCGCCAGCGGATAATGCGCCACTTAATTTTGCAGCAGATAATGGGATGAAAGAAAATGCAAGGCGTATGATGCGTCTCACAATTGATATTAATAAGCAATACTTCAATTACGATACTATTCCAAAGAAGCCTGATTATCTCTTAAACGTAGTTACCTGCAACACTTGCCACAGGGGTAATGCCTTTCCGGCACATGAATAAGATAAACAACAAACTAATTTTAATTTTTTCCATTGTACTTGCAGCCGGTTGTACTGCCAGCAAATTCCGGCAAAGCCCTTCCGGTTTACAATACCGCATTGTAAAAAAAGGCAGCGGCCCTAAAGCAACAACCGGCCAGGATATATTACTGCTTGAAACAACCAGTTATCTCAACGGCACTGTTTTATATTCCAATGAAAAAACAGGCAACCCTGTAAAAGTAAAAATTGGTGCCAACCAGGCCACCCGGGCTGTAGACGAAGCTTTGCTGGGCATGAAGGAAGGAGAGATAAAAGAAATTATTGCGCCACCGCATTTAGTAAAAAGGAAATTCTACCCTTCTAATGTGCATCCCGATTCTACGCTTTTGATAAGGCTTGTGCTGCACAAAATAGAACCATAATTTTTTTCAGTGAAGCAGTGCTTATTGAACATTGTTGAAATAGTACTCTCTATATGCTGACTGGTCGGGCGGGCCGCAGGTAACCTGTATTTATTTTTTCCTGTTCTTCCGAAATGATTATCTGTTTGTTAATTATTTTTTCCAGCCACATTTAATTTAAACCCGATTTTTACTAACACTGTTGCTGCAGGATCAATACGAATATTGTAACAATTTGCATTGCTGCTTATTTCAGGATAATCAGGAACAACAGCTGGTAATCAAAATATTTATACCCTAAATATTGCAGAATAGATTTTTGTTCGTAATTTAATACAGTTAAAGAGTGCAAAATTAATTCCTGTATCAGCTTTTTCCAGTATCCTGTGAAGTCAGCTTCCATCTCCTTTATTTATACCCTGTAGTATTTCTTGTAAAAAAACTGTTTATGAAACAAAAGCACTTTACCATTAGCTTTTTGGCAATATTGCTGTTGATGGTCTTTAATAATATTTCTGCACAGGTAATCAAGTGGAGCACCTATCTTAATACCACAGGCGATGACCAATTGCAGAGCATGGTGAAAGATAATAATGGTGACATTTATATTTTGGGGTTGACAAATGCAAATGGCTTCCCGGTTACTCCGGGTGCGGCACAAACAGGGTTAATACCTAATTCCTCTAAAGCAACTATAAGTAAAATGTCGGGTACCACAGGTAATTTGATATGGAGTACTTATTTGGGTGGAGATGGAGACAACATAATAATATCAGGATTTGTATGGGATTCTTTGAGTAATACGATTAATCTTGCGGCATCTTCATCATCGGATACTTATCCGATTGCAGGCGGTATTCCTAAAATTAATGGCTCTCTTGCGTCTGCAGTTTTTTCTCAATTAAATGCAGCAACAGGTGTAATCATATATTCTACGCATGTTTTTGCAAATAAAGTACCCATATATGGAGTGCCGTCAATGGTTAATAACACAAACGTAATATTAAACAGGGCCGTTTTTAAAACACTTTTTACAAAGGGATACGTGTATTACATAAGTTTAGACAGTGCCCATAAAAAAATATTATTATCAAAGATCAATCTAACGTCACATCAATTCGAATATCAAAAAAGTATTGCCATCAGTAATGGAATATTTCTTCCCTCAATGGCTTTTTCTGCAACCAGTGATGTTGTGCCCTATTATTTAGGTGCTTTGGTTGATAATGACGAAGTTTTTATAGAAGGCACCACCAATGCAAACGACTACCCTACCACAGCAAATAGTTATCAACCGATATACCCAACGGGGGGCAACGATGCTTATTTTATTACCAGGCTGAATTCAACAGGCGATATTGTATTTTCAACTTTTGCAAATTATAATCCGCAAAGATCATTTTTGCCTTATCCAAAAATTGCTGTAAACAATAGCGAAGTGGCTTTTTATGATGCTGTTGGAGCAGGTATAAATGTTTCACCAGGCGGGCTGAGTTTTAATAATACTTCAATTGAAAATAATGGCTTGCTGAAATTAAACAGGTTAAATGGAGCGTTGAATTATTTTTCGTACGTAGGCCCGGCATCAACTTACATAAACCTGTCACAAATTCAATATTCGGGTAATGGAGATTTAATAATTGCCGGTGGAAGTACCAGCCCTTACTTACCAACTACCTCAAATGCTATTCAGCCAAATGAGTCTTATTACCTTCCCCGTAGTTATGAAGGCCCGGATTCTTACTTTATGCATTTTAATAACCAAAATCAATTAGTCTATTGTACATACCTGGGCGGAGAAGCATACGACGCATTTTTAGGAACCACAGTAAATGGGAACAATGTATATATAGCTATGCTTACCGCCAGTAGCAATTTTCCTGTTACAGGAAATGCAACCCAGCTTGTTAATAAAGGTACTAAAGGTGCTCCTGCCAATTTTGTAGTGATAGCAGGAGAACTTGCTTTACTGAAGTATCACATACCTGAAAGAAAAATAACTTATTCAAGTTTTTTGGGAACCAATGTAAACGATGCACCTTCGGCTGGGTTTTACGATGGTGATATAGCTTACCTTTCATTAAGAACAACTCATTATAATGGCAAACCATTATTGAAAGATTTTCCCGTTTCTGCAGATGCATTTCAAAAAACTATGATTGGCCAAAACAATACCAATGGTATAGCCGATCATCAATACATAGCAAAGATTAACACTGTAACCGGCAAATTATTGTATGGTTCTTACATAGGATCACTTCCTGTAAGCAAAGGAGAATTCAGCAAGGCTATGATAGTTGATAACGATAATATTTTTGTAGCAGGCCAATCCCGTTCAAATGATTATCCCGTTACACAGGGAGCTATCAGAACAACTTATCTTGACACATCAGATATTTTTGTTACTAAACTCAGCCTTTGCCATACTGATGTAATAAATGATTCCATTTTTCCAAAAAACATATCTGTATGTGCTAACAGCATCATACCTAAAATAACAGGCTCTGTTCCTGAAACAGTTAATCCATCCATTATATTACGTAACAATATCCCTCAATCCATTTCGGGCATCAGCAATTTTAATTATCAATGGCAACAAAGTAACAATGGTATTACATGGAGTAATATTACAGGAGCAACAAACAAGGATTTTCAACCTGGCCCCATTTCTTCAAACAGGTATTTCAGGCGTATTGCTTTTACAGCATCCTGCGAAAATTTTGACACTTCAAACGTTACTGTAATATCAATGAATGGATTTGAGGCAGTAAGGCCAGATGCCGGGGGAAATGATGGTAGTTTTTTTGCATGCCCATCAAACAATTTACAAATAGGTGTACAAGCTGTACCCGGTTTTTCTTATTCATGGCAACCGTCCATTAACTTATCAGATTCAAATAGCTCTCAAACAACATTTAACTCAACAATTGCGGGAGCTTATATTTATGAATTGAGAGCAACTGATAATAATGGTTGTACATCCAAAGACACAGCAGTAATATTTAATTATAAAGCAAATGCCGGGCCCGACAGGGTGTTGTGTAATAACAATGCAGTTCTTATCGGTAGTTTGCCATTAGCAGGAATTGCAGGCATTACTTACAGGTGGCAACCTGCAACAGGATTGAGTTGTACAAATTGTGCCCAGCCATTAGTTAATACAACAGGCACGTATGTACTTACAGTAAATGTACCATTGCCGCAAGGCGGCAATTGTATTACAACAGATACGGTGATTATAAACAGCGCAAATATTACTTCGCAGCCTGCCGGCAATGATACCACGATATGTTTTGGTGAATCAGCAATTCTGGGAACTCCAAGAGTGCCTGGCTTTACATATAATTGGACACCGGGTAATTTTATAAATGCTATCGCAGATACAGCCCGGCCAACTTTTAATAAATCTGAATTAACACTTGATCTGTTATACAACCCTGCTGTTTATATTCTTACTGCAAATAACCCAGCAGGCTGTACAATTATTGATACAGTTAAAGTGTATGTGAATTATCCTTATGCTGGATTAAATGGATGCAGGCCAATTCAATTAGGCAGAGAAGACAATACAAATGGACAGGCAACATATGAATGGTTGCTGGCAGATGGAAGCCCCGTTCCGCAAGGTGAATTATCTAACCCCAATATTGCAAACCCCATTGCGTTATATAATGCAAGCGTTCCTAACAGAACATATCTTTTGAAAAAAACATGGAATGGGTTAACGTGTACAAAAACTGTTGATGTATTTAATAATTGTATTTGCCCCTCTGTTCAAATTAAATTCAGGTCACCAACTGGCTGCCCAACTGTTTATGATAGCCTTACAATGTACGTTGCAAATGCAGTTCCAAATTTTATTTACACCTGGAGCCCGGGCACGGGCTTAAATACCAATACCGGAACAATGGTAAAATCAGGGGTAAGAACACGGACCCATTATACAGTAACAGCTACGAGTATTTTTGATACTTCATTTTACTGTGGTGGTGGAGAGATATGGGTTAATAACAGTGATACAACTTCCCCTGTTTTTGATGTACATGATACTATTGTTTGTAAAGGCCAATCAGTAAATATTGGCTTACCTGATATTACGGGCTTACGGTATGAATGGACAACCTCTGCATCTGGTGGTGTCGTTGCAGCGTTTTCATCTGATCCTGTGGTAATTGGTGATAAAGACATTATTTACTATGCTGATGTTAGTGACCCTATTAGCGGCTGCCATACGTATGACACAGTTAATATCCGTGTACCGCAGACTATTGCCAATGCAGGGCCTTCAAGATCTTCCTGCAGCGGCGGCGGATTTAAGTTAGGCACTGCCGCTATACCAGGTTTTGTTTATTCATGGTTGCCGGCAACAGGATTAGATAATGCTAACAAAGCTCAACCTCTTGTAATATCCAATACGCAAAACATAACGTACATACTTACCGTTCAAGACCCCTGGTCGGGATGTGCAGCTACAGACAGCGTTACTATTACACATATTGATAATCCTGTGCTTGAGCCACTGGTAGCACCAGCGGCTTATTGTGAAGGAAGTAATACATCAGTACAAATAGGTACTCCTCCACTTGATTCTGTTATTTACTCATGGAGCCCTTCAACTGGTTTAAGCAATCCAAATATTGCCCAGCCATTTGCAAATCCTGGTGTAACTACAACATATATTTTAACAGCACAGTTTCCGGGAGCATGTGCCACCACCGCAAGCGCTGCAGTAACAGTAACTGTAAAACCAAAACCTTCTATTTCAATTTCCGGTACAAGCAATTGTGATAATACACAACTTTTAGCCACATCAAATGCAGTAAGGCCTGGTTTTACATGGACACCTGCAACAGCTTTAAGCAACCCATCTATACCCAATCCTGTTTCTACAACAAGCCTTCCTATAACTTATACCGTATCTGTTTTTGATATAACTACCAATTGTATCAATTCAGCTTCTTACGAAGTTGTACCTTCTGTTATTGCCAACGCCGGGGATGATAAGGAGATCTGCGAAGGAAGTGTTGCCGAAATTGGTTTTCCTTCAGAACCGGCAGCAACTTATTCCTGGTCTCCTTCAGCAGGATTAAGTAATTATACAACAGCGCAAACAACTACTTTAAATACATTGCCTGCCGGAATATATACTTACTACTTAACTGTTACTGTAAATGGATGTTCAAGAACAGATAGTGTAAGAGTAAAAGTAAACGCATTGCCAATTGTTACTCAATCTTCAAGCTTTATCATTTGTAATGGTGCATCTGTACAAATTGGAGCTATAAGCCAACCAGGAACAACTTATTCCTGGTCTCCTGCTATTGGTTTAAGTGACGCTGCTATATCAAACCCGATCGCAACACCACAACAAACCACAGTTTATACAGTAACTGCTGTTAATGCTTTCACCGGATGTACAGCCACATCATCAGTTACAGTTGTTGTAAGCACACAAATTGCTCCAACGATTATTATATCGCAACCATGCAATGCAATTTGCCCCGGCGATTCTATTCGGCTAATAGCTACTGTTAGTGGGGGAGGAAGCTTCACTTACGTATGGTCTCCGGTTGCAGGTATAGTAACAAGCCCAAACATACGCAACCCTGTTGTAGCCCCAACAGAAACTACCACATATACAGTATTTGTAGCTAACTGTAATAATGGTTGTGTTACTACTGCACAAACAACGGTAGAAGTAAAAGACACTTGTAATAGTCCGCTTATAGTATTACCTGTACAATGGCTGTCATTTACTGCTATGTTGCAAAAAGATAAGGTTATACTTAACTGGCAAGTGGCAATGGAGCAATACAATGCAGCATTTATTATTGAAAGAAGCAGTGATGGAATAAACTGGAACCGGATATTGATGGTGCCGGGTTTAGGGAATATTTCAAGTGCAAGAGATTATAAGACAGAAGATAGTAATCCTTTGTACGGTATAAATTTTTATCGCATTAAACAAATTGATAAAGATGGAAAAGAAACTGTTTCAATAGTAAGAACTGTTTTATTTGGTAAAACCATGCCTGAGTTTGTAGTGTATCCCAACCCTGTTAATAGCGGTGTTTTAAATTACACATTGCTTAATGCAGGCAACAATAGCAAGTTGCATTTACAATTATTTGATGCAGAAGGCAGGTTAGTGAAAACAATATTTACGGTAACAGGCAGTGGTTATTTTTCAACAGGAGAATTGCCACAAGGTATTTACATATTGAGAATGACAGATAATAATGATAATGTTGCTAACAAAAAAGTATTGATACAGCGATAAAACCTTCGGTGCAATGCCTTGCTCTCATTAATGCAATACAGTAAGTGTAACACCCGGAGCTACAGTAATACTTCCGGGAGGTACTACTCTTAATGAATTACAAACTACATTTGTATTTACAACGATATTTGTAGTTACGATCACATCTGCATCGTTGGCGGCACATTACCATTTTCCCAACTGGCCGCATCTGTCCAGGTACCATTGGCAACTGTCCTGAATGCATCCACATTTAATTTGTATAAGGTTCTTCCGTTAATTACATACCAGGATGAATCCCTGTAAATTAGTTACCGCTAATGTAACCGATTGACCTGGGACTGTCACGGCCATATTTTAAATAATAAGCCCCATTAGAGTATTGTAAATAAGATCGCCATTTTATTTAGTCGCTTGATGATAATTATATACCGCTAAAATTTGAAAGTTGCGTGCTTGTTCCCGTTGTATCCCTTAACCAAACCTGCTTATGCGCATTATCCTTTTTACATAAGCAATAAAACCATTCGCCACGGTATAATAATTTGGTATTGGAGGTACCGAGTGAATGGTCCCAGCCTGCTACAACACTTAATGTATATGTGGAAATTCCGTGATGCCATATGAGGTAAGGCACTGTTTACAGGAATACATCAGTACCCTTTCTTAACGTAATAAAACATTTTTTCCATCTGTAACCGGCGTTGAATATAATATAAATTCGCTGTCAAGCGTTGTTATCCATTGTTCCGTGATTGAGGGCGTTATCCCGCTGGTATTTCATTTTGCAGACCCTGCCTACTCCCCACTATAAACTACCAGGCCATTTTCGGCAACTATCGGAGCACAGGATTTAGTCCCACTCACATCGCACCACATGTTTTGTATCCCGGGTAACATGATCTTTTACTTATCAAATAGCCGGCTTAGTCGGGTTTCATTAGTGTGGCACACTACATATTTGCCCGCCGTTGCAACGTAGGGTGCATTCCATGATAAATAGTATCATTTGTAAACTCAGTTGACTGCTCCGGTCGTCAACACCTTTCCAAATGGCACCATAAGGTGTACTATAAGCTTCGGTAACATTCTGAATTATGGCATGCCCGTTGCAGCTGCAGGTTACTGTCAGGGATAATGTATAAAGAATCGCTTCCTGCTTCCAAGTATCTTGTTATAGTTATAATCTTTTATTTGCCCGGTTCCGGTATATACGCGGCGCATGTAAATAAAGTTATCTGCAAAAATACTGAAGAAGACTCTGACGTGCCTGGTTCCATTTGTCTTTTACTTTCAGGGATACCTGTACTGCTCCTGTTTGAGAAGCATTATATTGATGGAGGTATCGATATATCATTGTACACAATGTATCAGCTTAAACACAGTAGTTCCATTAATGCTTTACCCATAAATAAGACGTACAGGTATCAGTGCCGGCATGATTTGTTCTTATTGGTAATACCGGGTAAGCATTTGTGCCGGCGGTAGGATATAAAATTTTTGCAACGGGCCCGGGTGGAATGTAATTACAGGTATAATTAACCGAGTCGGAAAATGTGCTCCCATTAAGAGCTGTTCCTGTTACTTTTAATTTGATAGGTACATTTTGAGGAAAGCCTGCAACGGATATAGAGCCAGAAAAATATCCATAATCAAATTGGCCTGGACCAGGTTGACCAAAAGAAAGAGTATCCGTTACTTCATTACTAACAGCTACCATTGATACGATGGGAGACGCAGCGTATGTTATATAGCCGTTTATACTTAATGTATTACCGGTAATTACAGCATTATTCGGTAGTGGGTCAATATAAAAACTGATTTGAGCTGTTGCCTGGATGGTTATTAATCCAAATACAAAAAATAGGAATTTTTTCATACGCAGTTGTCGCTTGGTTAAATAAAGGTCAGGATAAAAATACGATAATTTTTAAAATATTCATCGGTGGTTTATTCATTGTTGGTGAAAACAACAGGCGATGGCGGAGATGGGAGGGAAGACCAACAAAGAGAGAAAAAGGGTATTAATTTTTTTTCTTTGAAATCTTTATTAGCTGATAAATTGGGAAGACACAAACTACCAAGCCAATTATTAAAGTAGATGGGCCATTAATACTGATTGGTTTGCCGCCGCCGATTCCTGATCTACCGGGTAACGTTATTCCCGTTGCTGCTTCATTATTCACTATTAAATATAATCCTGTAAATACAAGTACTGCTCCACAAACCAATAAAGCATAAAGAGGAAATGGCCTGAATTCAGGATAGTCATTTTCCAGATTGTTCTCTTTCTTCTTTTTATTCACAAATAAAAAAGTGATGTTTAATATTTAAAGATGTTGTAAGAAATAAAAGTATAAAATTAATGAGACTTATTCATCGTTGGTGAAAACAGCAGGCGACGGCGGAGATGGAAACAATGGTGAAATGATGGAGTTGGAGTACGCAGGCACAAGAAGCTTGGACCAAAATTGAATTTTACTCTTTTCTGGAAGCACCTTTCACAACTGAGTTTAAAAGTTACTGTTCCTTGTGTTTTCCAGCCAGAAGGTAAATCGCCAATATTAAATCCATAATTTGAAAACAAATCCGATTCGTTTGATATTCCAGTTCCTACAAGAGATTGATTCGGAAACCATTTAATACTTTTGGGAACGAACTCCAAAACTGACTCATTGGCTAAAGCAATAGTTGCGCTATCTCCTATTGAAATATAGCCATTTACTAATACTCCCCCTCGGATAATATGAATAAAATTAGGCGTTAAGTCCATTGGTTTTATTCCAACAGAAACATTAGTTGCCAAATAATTACTAGTGTTATGATAATATAATTGAACTCCAATTGTATCGCCAACATCCCCTTCGGTTAAACTTCGCCAGCACCCATCATTCCCTCTTCCTGCATAACAAGGGCCATATTTACTGCCATTTGTAATTAATATAGTTCGTAAATCTTTTAAATCCGAATTGAAGGAATTTATTTTGGGGGAATTACTTTCAACAGAAATTACTCTTCTAGGCATCAAGGTTTTGTTCCGATGATGAAGCTGATTTGTTCAACTCTTCTTTACCCTTTAAAATATTAAACCCAAAATATGCACACACAATTCCAACTATAAAGACAATAATCCATTTCCATCCAAGTTTTATCATTTCCTCCCAATAGAAATTCCATGTCAACCATTTAGCCTTTTCAACCTTTTTGGATTCGTTAATTGTCTGATTTAAATCATGAAATTTACCTTCGCTAAAAACTGCATTTGCTGGTCCGTTAAAAACTGGCTGATATATAGTAGATGTTTTCTTATTTCTATTTTCAATATCTATTTTTTCTCTTTCTTCGAGAGTAATTTTTGCTTCAAGAATCCAATTGTCAAGAGTGGTATATGTGTTTTGATAGTCCCCATCATTTATTCTTTTCCAATTATTTAAATGTATATGTCTATCCTCTCTTACTCTAATTCGATTAGCTAAAACCAGTTTTACTAATGCCTCTCTTATTGTTGTTTCGCTACCCTCATAATTAGACTTCAAAAATCCGTTTAATGAGTGCCAATTATCATCTTTGAATGAATATAAATGTTCGACTATTTCCAATAACATAGAATCTTTTTTAAAGTTACTGTCATCCCAAAGTAATTATACTTTTCGTTCACTTAAATAAAAGTACTATAAAGATACAAAGGTACAAGTGAGGGACACAACACTGCCGCCCCATGCAAAAGTGCCCGTCACAAAAAATCCTCCTTCGCTATCACCTTCCTTAAAACTTCGGTGATTAAAAAAGCTAAGGCCGATAAAAAACAAAGCTCCACACTTGCGCATGGGGCTTGTAATTATTATACTCTCCAAAGTTCCCCTTTAGGAGCTTAGGGGCCTGATTCTTGCGCCAGGCAGTTTTAATTTAAGCTTGGACCAAAATGGAGGAAAAGCTATAAAATAGAGAGTACTGTTATAATAATCGCTATTACCCAATCTAATGATTTAATAATTTTATTTTTTGTTATTATTCTTAATAATGAAAAAAGAATTAAAAGTTGAAAGGATATATATAAAGGTATTTTTTTGGGATGTTTTGTTAACCATTCCCAATGTACATAAGTGTTGAATGTCCAAAGAAAAAAGGATAAGAATATTAAAAGAACTGAGAAAACAATAATTTTATTCATCTTAGTTATTCTCGCCTCCCTTAATGAATATTGACTTCTAAGTTCGGTATATACTTTTTCAATTTCTTCATATTTGCTCTCCAACTCACCAAGCTTTTTCTCATACGCTTTTATTTTATTTGCTTGTTCAATTTCACGAATATTCGGCACTTGAATTGATGGCAGTTTTAAATGATCAATCATTGCTTTAGAAATAGAATTGATTTTAACGATACCGTTGTGCCATGCAATTTTATAGTCAGCCTCGGAGGTCCATATTCCTTCGCCAATAGGCTTAAAGTCTACACTAACCAATTCAATTTTGTAGTACTCATTTGGAAAATATTTAGAAGCTATAGTTTTTGTCCTCTGATACAACTCTTCTGCCTTCACATAATTTCTGGTATGTTGTATTGCTACAATTTGATCTACATGATTTATAAGCAAGTTTATTAACTCATTTCTATCCATATTTATTATTTAAATTTTGCTTTAGTCAGTAACAACTAATATAAAATTATAGTAATATATCAATGAATTGATGCAAAATGGTATACCGCACAAGAGTGCGACGCAACGATGCTGCTATGAAATACCTTTGCCTGCCATCAAAAAAACAAAACCCCACACTTTCGCATGGGGCTTGTGGTATCTGTAAAGAATTAAAATTATTCTTCGTCAATCTTCACTTTGCCTTTGCTCTTAGCAATCACTGTTTCTGCAATGTTGTTGGGAGCTGGTGCATAGTGGCTGAACTCCATGGTAGAAGTAGCACGGCCTGAATGATAATGAACGCAATTGCGTTACATAACCAAACATTTCACTCAATGGAACTTTGGCTTTAATTACCTGCAGGTTGGCACGGCTGTCCATACCTTCCAGCATACCACGGCGGCGGTTAAGGTCACCCGTTACATCACCCATGTATTGGTCCGGAGTAAGTACTTCCACTTTCATGATCGGCTCCAGCAAAGTTGGTTTTGCTTTTTTACCAGCTTCACGGAAACCAGCTTTAGCACACAATTCAAAGCTCATTGCATCACTATCCACATCATGGTAGCTGCCATCAAATACTCTAACCTTCATGTTGTTTACAGGATAACCTGCCAACACACCAGTCGTCATAGCAGTTTCAAAACCTTTATTGATTGCCGGTACAAATTCTTTTGGAATAGAACCACCAAACAGGTCGTTTACAAACTGGAAATGTTTGCCTTCGTTTTCTTTCAGCCATTCCTCATCAGCAGGGCCAAAACCAAAAATGATATCA
Organism: uncultured Chitinophagaceae bacterium; assembly: GCA_963814445.1. GTDB lineage: Bacteria > Bacteroidota > Bacteroidia > Chitinophagales > Chitinophagaceae > Ferruginibacter. The sequence continues at coordinate 99,803 of CAWFCU010000018.1, read as the reverse complement.
GCAAACTTACCACGACCACCAGATTGTTTCTTCAACACTTCCCTGTGTTCGATGGTGTTGGCAAATGCTTCTTTATAAGCCACCTGTGGTGCACCCTGGTTAATTTCAACTTTAAACTCACGGCGCATACGGTCAACGATGATCTCCAAATGCAACTCACCCATTCCACGGAGGATGGTTTGTCCTGTTTCTTCATCTGTGTTTACACGTAAGGTTGGATCTTCCTCAACCAATTTAGCGATTGCCATACCCATTTTATCAACGTCTGCCTGTGTTTTTGGCTCAATGGCAATAGCGATTACCGGCTCCGGAATAAACATATTTTCCAAAGTGATCGGATGATCTTGGTCGCACAAAGTATCACCGGTCTTGATTTCTTTAAAACCAACCGCTGCACCAATATCACCTGCTTCAATAAAATCAATCGGGTTCTGTTTGTTGGCAAACATTTTCATGATACGGCTGATACGTTCTTTCTTACCACTTCTTACATTCAGTACATAACTGCCTGCATCCAAATGGCCACTGTAAACCCTGAAGAATGCCAAACGGCCCACGAATGGATCGGTCATAATTTTAAATGCCAATGCAGCAAATGGTTCTTTTGCATCTGGCTTACGGGTTTCTTCTTCGCCAGTATCAGGATTAATTCCTTTTACTGCTTCAATATCCATTGGAGAAGGCAGGTAACGAACTACTGCATCCAGTGCTGTTTGTACACCTTTATTTTTGAAAGATGAACCACACATCATTGGCACAATCGACAGATCAATTGTGGCTTTACGGACTGCCTCATGTATTTCGTCTTCGGTAATAGAATCAGGGTTGTCAAAGAATTTCTCCATCAAGTGATCATCATATTCAGCCACTGCCTCCACTAAATGCGCTCTCCACTCTTTTGCTTCTTCAAGCATATCAGCAGGAATTTCAATTTCATCATAAGTCATTCCTTCTGTTTCCATGTGCCAGATAATGCCTTTCATTTTGATCAGATCAACCACACCGCTAAAGTCATCTTCTGCACCGATCGGCAACTGTAAAGGCACGGCTTTAGAACCAAGCATATCATTTACCTGCTTCACCACCATCAGGAAGTCAGCACCGGAACGGTCCATTTTATTTACAAAACCAATACGTGGTACATTGTAACGGTTGGCCTGGCGCCAAACAGTTTCAGATTGTGGCTCCACACCATCCACTGCACTGAACAAAGCGATCAAACCATCCAATACCCTCATACTACGTTCTACTTCCACTGTAAAATCCACGTGACCGGGAGTATCAATGATGTTGAAGTTGTATTTTTTTGTATCTGGACCAACTACACCTTTGTTAGTAGGGAAGTTCCACTGGCAGCTAACAGCAGCAGAAGTGATAGTGATACCACGTTCTTTTTCCTGTTCCATCCAGTCGGTAGTGGCAGCGCCATCATGCACTTCACCAATTTTGTGAATCATACCGGTATAACGCAGGATACGTTCGGTAGTAGTGGTTTTACCAGCATCAATATGAGCGGCAATACCAAAGTTTCTCTGAAATTTTAAATCAGCCATTGTGTTTGTGTTTGTTATTTGTGATTCGTTATTTGTTATTTGGAGCCGGGCTTTTGAAACTTTATGAAGCTTCATTGGCAACGGCCGTTTGTTATTTTTTGCTTTTTTAGTAAAAAAGTGAAAAATAACCACTCTTGTACCTGAAATCTTTATTGAACTTTTACCAAAGCGGAAATTTCCGCTAATGTCTCCCCGTAGATACTCCCTTTAGGGTTGGGGCGACTGCTTAATATGGTGTGTTATGCTCTCATATAATGCTAAATAGTGCAGCTTCCACCCTGATATGCTGAATCTTTTAGCGGCGCAAAAGTAAGGGTAAATGTTGAAACAGCAAACAGTTGAGGGGATTTAGTGGTGCTTCCTACCGGTCTGCTTTTTTGGTGCAATGTGGATATGTGGAGAAAGCAATAAGATGGGTTATAAAGCCTTGGTTATTTTTAGGTTCCTATATACTAAAACCTTTGTTTATGAAAAAGCTTGTAACCCTTTTAGCTGTTTTTGTTTTTATTGCTGGTGCTAAAGCACAGTATGTGAATATACCGGATAGTAATTTCCGTTCTTTTTTAAAAGCCAAATACCCGGAATGTTTTAATGTAGTTGGACAAATGGATACGACATGCAGCAGTGTGATTACAGAAGATACTTTGTGGATTACTTTCAATCAAACATCATATATTTCCACAAGCAGTGACCTTGATGGGCTGCAATATTTTAAAACTCTGCTCAACTTCGGTTTTTATGGTACTTATCAAGATACCGTTACTTTAAACATTACTGAGATTCCAAAAACAGTCCGTGAAATCCAATTGAATTATGTTAAAGCAATTACATCGCTTGCTACCTTTCCCGATAGTTTAAAAAAAATATATTTCTCTGATTGCTTCCATCAATCTGCTGTACCTGAATTTCCTCAAGGAGTTAAAGAAATCACTTTTTCCGGTGGAGGAATGATAAACCTTCCTGCTTTACCAGACAGTCTGACCCGTTTATTGTTATATAGTTGCCGTAATTTAGATAATTTATCATCGTTTCCTGCAAACCTGAAATTCCTTTTCTTAAACTATTGCACCAATATCTCTGCATTACCTTCTTTGCCTGCATCTTTAGATACTCTTTTTTGTAACAACAATCAATTAAGAAACTTGCCGGACCTACCTATAAATTTAAGACGGCTTGATTGCAGTTACAATAAACTATTAAGCCTGCCGCAACTACCTGACAGTTTAAAATATCTTGATTGTGGTAATAATGATTCTTTGGCAGCAATTCCCTCTTTGCCTGAAGGATTGATTTTTTTTATGTGTCAAAATTATTTGGGGTTAATATCGAGCTTACCTCCCCTGCCCTCCAGCCTTACATCCTTAATTTGCACAGGCAATAAATTGAGATTTCTGCCAGAATTGCCACCCAATATCGTTAGGGTTGACTGCAGTATTAATGAACTGCAAGCCCTGCCTTCCATACCTGCTTCAATACGCTCCTTATTATTTCACATGAATAAAATACGTGTATTGCCTGAATTACCAAATTCACTAAGGGAGCTAAGCTGTGGCATGAACCCTCTTTATACTTTACCAAATCATTTACCTGATTCATTAGAAAGCCTTGGTTGCGGCTCTGATTCTTTGTCTTCGTTGCCTTTGCTTCCTCCCAATTTGATTAGCCTTAGTTGTAATGATAATTTGCTTACCAGTCTTCCCCCTTTGCCTAATCTTGGTTATTTGTATTGCAAGAATAATAATATTTACTGCCTTCCTAAACTGCCGCTCGGAAGATACAATGAGACACAGTTTTTTATTGACATGGATAAAATTACATGTATCCCCAATCAAGGTCCTTATGTAAAATTCATGATACCTAATCCCCGACCTATAGGAGTTAGTGACTATTGGATTGCGGCACCACCCATCCCACTTTGCAACCCAACAAATAATGTTAATCATTGCCAATCATTTCCAATAGTCTCCGGAAATGTTTTTTACGACAATAACATCAACGGAATAAAAGACCCAAATGAAAATTATAAATCAAACATAAAGTTTGAATTATCAAATGGAGCCATTGCATACTCAAACAACAACGGTTATTTTGAAATAGGCACCGACAGCCTCGGCACTTATACCATCACCCCAATAGCTCCAAACTATTTCAGTATCATTCCAACTTCAGCCACTTACAACTTTACCACTTACGACACCATTGTTTCAAAAGACTATGCATTACAGGCAAATACGATAAAAGACAGTTTTGCCATAAAACTTACGCCACTTAACTGGGCTGCCCGTCCCGGTTTTTCATTTCCTTATTTCATCAGTTATGAAAATGCTGGCACTACTACTTTATCACCCAACATTGTTTTTAATTATGATGATACGAGGCTGACCTATGATTCAAGCAGCAATTCAGGAGTGATAAACAATGGCAATAATTTATCCTTAAGTGCAGGCAGTTTTGTTCCGGGGCAACAGGGAAATTTTACTGCATACTTTAAAGCAAAAACAACCGCTGCCATTGGTGATTCATTATTTGCCAAAGCAACTATTAGTGACAATGCAGTTACTGCCGCAGACAGCAGTAAAATTCTTATCCGTGGTTCTTATGACCCTAATGACAAACAGGCAACACCTGAGTTATCTCCTTTGCAGGTTGCTAACGGAACTTATATAGATTATACAATCCGTTTTCAAAACACGGGAAATGACACCGCATTTAATGTAGTGATAAGCGATACACTCGCCAGTGAATTATTGGTGAACACGTTGAAAGTGGCTGGCTCTTCCCACACCTGCAAAACAACGGTGAAAGACAATATTGTTTTCTTTGAGTTCCTCAATATTTTATTGCCCGACAGCAATGTGAATGAAATAAAAAGCCACGGCTTTGTTTCCTTTAAAATAAAACCACACCCTTCTGTTCCTTCCGGCGAAACAATCAATAACAAAGCCGCCATTTATTTTGATTACAATGCGCCGGTTATCACCAACATTGCCGGAACATTTATAAAACCATTTACTGTGGTGCCGGTTAAATTAATTTCATTCAGTGCTGTGCCACAAAGTGATAACACAACAACTTTATATTGGAATACTGCCAATGAAATAAACACTAAACAGTTTGTTATTGAACAAAGCAGTGATGGCATAAAATTTAATTCAACCAGGAATATTATTGCTAAAGGAAAAACAAATAATAATTATTCAGCCAATGTTGCTGATGCAAACACAGGTATTGTATTCTATAGATTAAAGATTGTTGACAATGATGGAACCTTTTCTTTTTCTCCCATACTAAAAATTGACAGGAGAAAAAACACTGCTGGTTTTTCTGTGTTGACTAATCCGGTGAAAGATTTTATCATCATCAATACAACTGACAGGAGTTTGAATAATACAACGGCAAACATTATCAACATGCAGGGTGCTGTGGTGAAAAATTTTATTGTAAAACAGGGCAGCCAGACTGTTGATATAAATGGATTACCCAAAGGAGTGTATTATTTGCGGACGGTGAATGGAAGCAGCAGGGTGATTGTGCAATAAAGTTTGCCCTTTCTAAACTTTTTAGAACAAAACGGTTTCTCATTATTGCTTTTAATTTTTATCTTTAAAAGATAAAAATAATTATTATGAGAAAGCTCTTACCCTTTTTTGTTTTTGTACTGCTGTGTAATGTGAGCAAGGCACAGTATGTAACCATACAAGATTCGGCTTTCAGGCAATTCTTAGTTGACAATTATCCCGGCTGTATGAATGCAAGCCGTATGCTTGACACTACCTGTGCAGCAGTGGTGAATGAAAAAGCACTAAGCCTGAGCCTGCCTGTGCCTAATCAGCAATACTGGATACATGACTTTACACCAGTGCAGTATTTTAAAAACCTGCAATATCTTAATATAAGCCATGCCGTTGTTACTTCCATAATATTTCCAGCTTCACTTGACTCACTTGAAACAAACTGGATGCAGGATATGCCCGGCAGCTTAAACTTACCAAGGTCTTTAAAATACTGGAAGTCGGATTACAGCGGCATTATCAATATGCAACCTTACCCCGATTCATTGCTGTATATGAGTGCTATAGGTGCTGATTTGACACAATTACAATCTTTGCCACCAGGCCTTTTGTACCTTAATATAAGTTCCGATTACTACTCTAGCAGCTATCGAAATAGAATAGGAAACTTACCTTCACTCCCTGCAACATTAAAATATCTTGATTGCTCAGGCAATAATCTTGTATCGCTGCCAGCATTACCGGCGGCACTTACTTATCTCAATTGCAGTGGCAATGTCACTTATGATAATAATGGCAATTATACTGGCCTTAGCACACTGCCCACACTGCCGCCGCTGCTTGACACACTTGACTGTGTGAACCTACTTTCTCAAATGCCATCTTTGCCCACAGGAATTACTTACCTAAGATTTGGCGGGGGAACAATGACCAGCATACCTTCATTACCACCAGGATTAAAAACTTTGAAAATAGAAGGTGCTCCGGCACTTGCTTCGCTGCCATTGTTGCCCGGCACCATCACGTATATGTCGTGCTATAATACAGCGATATCGCCCTTGCCAACTTTGCCTGCTGCATTACAAACATTTATTTTTGAAATTGACACCATGCTCACCACTTTACCTGCTATCCCCGCAGCTGTTAATTATATCAGTTGCTGGGGAAACGGGCTTACTACATTTCCTGCATTGCCTCCCGTGCTAAAGTATCTTGATTGCTCCCGTGGCAGGATTACGTCACTTCCCTCATTACCAGAAGGGCTTGTTCATTTTAATGCAGCATACAACAGGCTTACCACTTTGCCTGCGTTACCATCTTCACTTACTATGGCATGGGTAAATGATAACCTACTTACTTCATTACCGGGTATCAACAACACTTCTTTATATCATTTCGAATGTGGCAACAACAACCTTACATCTTTACCGGCATTGCCTTCAACACTGAGTGGCTTGTTCTGTAATAATAATCAACTAACAGCATTCCCTGCTTTGTCTCCTTCGCTTGATACGCTTATCTGCAATGACAATAACATCAGCGTGCTGCCGGCAATGAACGGTCGGGTCTCTATCCTGCAATGCCACAACAACCAGCTTTCTGAATTGCCGGAATTTAACAGCAACCTGTATGGCATTACCTGCTACGGCAATAACATTTATTGCCTGCCACGTATACCACAAACCAGCTGTCCACTGCAAATAATAGTGGACACTGCAAAAGTGCGCTGCCTGCCAAACAGGATGCTCAACGGCGTGATACAGGATTACCGCCAGAATGCCGGGTTGGTAACCTGCGGTTCAGGTCTTTATTATTGGGTTGACCTTCCTCTTTGCAACCCAACAAACAATAATACCAACTGTCATGCTTATCCAATAATAAGCGGCACTGCTTTTTATGATATCAACAGCAATGGAGTAAAGGACAACAATGAACTGTATAAACAAAACCTGAGTGTGGGGCTGCACAATGGCGAATATACTTTTACCGACGGCAATGGATATTTTGATATAGCAGCAGTTGGCACGGGCAACAATTTGATAACGATGGGCTCTGTGCGCTTTTATAATGTGGTACCACCTTCATCATTGTATAATTTCACTTCCTACGATACTACTGTTACAAAAGATTATGCTTTGAAGCCCGCTCTTATAAAAGATTCTGTCAGCATTGCGTTGGTACCGCTTGACTGGGCTGCCCGTCCGGGCTTTAATTTTCCTTACCGGGTGCTCTATGAAAATATAGGCACAACAATACTTAACCACAACCTTCAACTGGACTACGATAGTTCAAAGCTGGTATATGACTCTGCATCCAATCCGCTTGCTGTGAATACAGGCAATAGTATCACCTTAGCCACGAGCAATTTTGTGCCGGGGCAGCGTGGTATATTTAATGCATATTTCAGGGTGAAAACAACCGCACCACTTCACACACCTTTGTTTGCAAAAGCAACCATTACTTCGGGCAGCGAAACATGGGTCGACAGTTCTAACATTGAGGTCAGCGGCGCTTATGATCCTAACGATAAGCAAGCCACGCCACAGCTTTCACCCTCACAAGTTGCCAGTGGTGAATACATTAAATACACCATCCGTTTTCAAAACACAGGAACAGATACAGCCTTTAACGTAGTACTAAGCGATACCCTGAGCAACCTGCTGCGGCACAACACACTTAAAATGATAGCCACATCTCACAACTGTAAAACATCAGTAAAAGAGGGCGTTGTTTATTTTGAATTCCGCAACATACTGCTGCCTGATAGCAATGTAAATGAAAAACAAAGTCATGGCTTTGTGATGTTCCGCATACAACCACAACCAACGGTGGCAGTTAATACAACCATACCAAATAAAGCTGCTATTTATTTTGATTACAATGCACCGGTAATAACAAATACTGCCGGCACATTAATACAAGAATTTACAGTTGTTCCGTTAAAATTAATTTCATTTAGTGCTGTGCCGCAAAATGATAACAATGTTTCATTATACTGGAACACTGCCAATGAAATAAACACGAAACAGTTTGTAATTGAAAGAGGTAGTGATGGTTTGCGTTTTAATTCTGTAACAACCGTTGTTGCAAAAGGAAAAACGAACAACAATTACAACACAACTATTGCCGATGCAAACACAGGCATTGTATTTTACAGGTTAAAGATGGTTGATAATGACGGCAGCTTTACTTACTCTCCCATTATTAAAATTGAGAAAAGAAAAAATGCTGCTGGCTTTAGCATACTGAGTAATCCTGTAAAAGATCATTTTATCATCAGCACAACAGACAGAACATTGAACAACACACCAGCAAATATCATCAACATCCAGGGCGCAGTGGTAAAAAGCTTTATTGTGAAAGAGGGAAGCCAAACTGTTGACATCAATGATTTGCCAACTGGTATTTACTACATTAAATCTATGAGTGGCAGCCAAAAAATATTAGTGAAGTAATACAATCAATTTTGCTTTTGCCTACTTTCGTGGTACCAACAAACCACCGCAAAAGATTGTAATTATGAGAATTGCTTTTACCGTATTACTTTTATTATACGTCATTACCGGGTTTACTCAACCTGCTTTTAATTACAAAAGGGATTTCAAACCTTTTGTTGAACAAAGCCAGGACAAACAAAGCCCGTTGTTTTACCAAAAGCTACTGATACGTTTTCTTGACAGGGATACCACTATGAGCAACATGGAAACCCTTGCCATGATGATTGGCTATACAGAAGATTCCCACTACAAGCCTTTTGAAGATATGGATCCGGAGAAAGAAATATTTGACCTTAATGAAGAAGGCAGATATGATGATGTTATTATCAAAGGTAAAAAATACTTACAAACACATCCACTAAGTTTAAGAGTGAACAAAGAAACTTCTTATGCTTACTTTCAAAAACAAATGCAGGACAGTGCCGATTATTATATGGACCTGGTGGAGAAACTGATGAATGCAATGATATACAGTGGCAGTGGCAAAAAGCCTTCAACACCAATTTTTTCGCTTGGGCTTGCAGATGGCGAATACTTTATACCTAACATCGGTATGAAAGTGTTGAATACAGATACTGACTGGAACGATGACAACCTTTTTTTAGAGATCATTGATGCATCAAAAAGCGGCGATGACCACATCAATTACTATTTTGTAATACAGCACGCCAAGAACAGGATTGATGATGACAAAGTGAACGAATCAACAGATAAGAAAAAGAAAAAAGAGGATAAGAAGAAAAAAGATAAAGACAAGCAAAAGAATAAAGTGGAAGCGCCGGCACCTAAGACAGAATAAGGAATAAGAAACCTTATAACCGATAACAATTAACTAATAACCATTAACAATTAACTAATAACCGTTTACAACACCATTACTTTAATCACTGTTGATTTACCTGTAATGTCAATTACTTCTAACTGGTAATTACCACTCACCAATTCTGAAGAAGGATTAATTACATTGGTAACAATTCCACCCGGGTGATTGATCATTTGCCTCCATATAAGCTGGCCATTGCCGTTAGTTATTTTTACAGTATAAATACCGGAAGGCACATTGCTCATCTGTAAACCAAAACTTCCATCGGCAGAAGGGTTTGGATACACTGAATAACCAACCCTTCCTTTTACAGCGCTTACTTTTACAATGCGGCTGTATTGAAATGCACCACGGTTGTTTACACTCTTTACACGATAAAAGTTTTCACCGCTTACAGGGTATGCATCAAACCAGTTATATACATTGCCGCTGCCGGTTGCTACAGCACCAATCTTTGTAAAGTTTATGCCATCAGTTGACCGTTCTATTTCGTAGCTGCTGATATTGATCTCGTTTTCCACTTTCCATTCTACGGCATTGCCATTATTCATTTTTGTGGCAGTAATACTGCTGAATGTAACCGGTAAAGCAACCAGGCTTTTGAATACAATACGGAACCTGTCGGGAGCAGAAGAAGCAACATCGCTGCTAACAGAAAAATCAATAGTGGTTGTTCCTGCCATGCTTATTGGCGTGGATGTATGCCAGGTATTTATCTTCCAGGAAACCTGTAATGCTGTTATCAAAATTTGCTGCAATAAATTCAAGGCGGTAAGGCTGTAGTTTTATCTTACGCATGTTAAAGAAAACAGTATCACTTTCAGTAACTGGTTCTCTTGCTTCCACCACATAATGGCAACCCATTTCTTAACAAGCCAAAATTATCACCAAAGTTTGTTGCTTTAATAGCATCGTTTTCATCAATCGCATTTGAATATTATCAGAGAATACAACCACATTTGCCATCGGCAATATTTGCATCGCCTGTACTCATGTTATAAAGATTGGTGGTAATGGCGCTCTTCACAGAATTATTACCTACTGGCCTTGATACAAGTTGCTGCCAGATATTTTACTGCTTTCAGTAAGAGTAACATTAGCACTGCCCGCAGTTGTATGTACCATAAATGCCTGGCCAGATTCAATCTCTCTTGTTAGGCACACCAACAGGATAACTTCCACCGCCGGGAACTGGTAGCCCATGGTGTTGGTGTGGAAGCACTAAATGTAACCCAACCTCCTAAACCTTGTGCACCGGGAATTTTAGGATCCCACACAGAAAATGACTGATCAATATTTGGCTTAGCTCAATAATGTAAAATCTATTGCCGAAGCATAGTTATTTCCAATGGCAGCAAATGCACCTGCTGCAGGTAATGTTACTGCCGTCAGATCCCCCTGGAATAACGAACCTTTTGTACTGAATATAACCGGTGTAGGTGTGGCACCTGTTCCCATTGCGGGGGTTATGCTTCTGTTGCCACGGGAAAACAGCATGTATGATTTGTTATTACCTGCTATCGCAATCTGGCTGCTTGTGTTTGGCACAGCCTGCCATGCTCCTGCGTTAAAATAAAGGAACGAACTGCCGGGGCTGTAAAAGTCAAATCCATTGGCAGCCCATGTGCCGGTATTGGAAGAGATTATTGTTCCATAGCCAGTGCCGGGATCAACACCAGCTGCCTGGTTTTCCTGCCATGATTGTTTAATAGTTTGTCCAACTGTTGGTGCTGCTAAAAACCTCCATGCCCTCACAGCAGATAAATATCTTTCAATAGTTACATCTCCGCTAATGTATCCGCCTGTTGTTGCACCCTGTGCCACCCTTGCAGTACCATTGGCTCCTGATTTTAAAGTAAGGTTACCCCCGGTTGTAAGCACAGCAGTTCCTGTAACAGAAACAGTTCCTTCATTACCGGCAGAAACACCATCAGTAATATCCAATGCAGTACCTAAAGTTGCCGTGGCACTATTTACAAGAGAAAGATTTTTTAAAACCCTTGTTCCTGTAGTGAAACTAACTGTGCCGGCCACCCCACCTAATGTAAGGCTTGAGGTATTGGAACCACTTAATGTTCCAGGGCCGCTTATACTTCCATTAATGGTTAAAGTATTTCCGTTAATATCAAGAATTGATGAAGCGTTGCCAGTAATAAAATTACCTGTAATGGAGTTTTCTCAATTGTAAGATCAGTACTTAATTGTACAGTAACAGGCCTGTTGATAGTAAACTGCCCTGTTGTATTTCCCCCGGTTGCAAAACGAAGTGTACCTACTGTACCAACACTACCTGTTATTGAAAGAGCAGAATTTATGATCTGCATATATATTTCCTGTTGTGCTTGTCAATCCTGAAAATTGCAAATCATTATTGGCCTGTGTTAATGTAAAGGAAGCAAGATCAAGTGTTGCTGTTGCTACAATTGCTTTGTTCAAAGAAACATTTGCCCCAATGGTTAAGTTGGCCATTGTACTGATAGCCGTTGGGAAAGGATTAACGGTGGCGCCATTTAGAACATAATTAGCGGCCACATTATAGTTCTTTGTAATTTTTGTACCTGATAAAATGGTGCCGGTGGTTCCATCAGTTGCAGTGCCTTCAATAGCAGTATTAGGAGCGATGCCGGTGTTCGCTGTAATGAATGTTGCATTTGAGTTTAGATTGAAGGCGGCGTTGTTACCAACATTACCATCATCTGTACCTACAGTAATATTTCTTGTTCCGGCATTTAAAATAGAATTTGTTGCTACAGTAAATGAACCACTATATGGAGCAACAGCGGAACGGATTAGATCTAAACTGGTATTCAGCGTAAGCGTTGTTGCAGCCGTACCATTTCCCACAACAAAGTTTACTCCACCATTTTTAAAAATAGAAGTATTAGAATATTGCTGTGAAGTTCCATTAAATAAAAGATTACCGGCTATTGTACTTGCAGTATTAGTTGTTAGCTGGCTGGTTCCGCTTATAGTTAAATTGCCGGCAAGTAATACTGTTACCGTTCTTGCAAAAGCATTAAAGTCAAGCACACTTGTAAGTGCCGAAGTGGCTGAAGTGCCTGACATAATAATATTTCCTGCAATGGTAAGGTTCCTGTTTGCAACGTTATTTCCAATATTTACTGTTGCCTCATTACCGTCTGCACCTGTTATAGTCAAATCGCCACCCAATTTTAAATCGCCAGCTAAAATTCTTACGCCGCCAGTTACATTTATGTTATGATAGTTATTTGCTCCTGCTACCAATGGTGCCAGAACAGGAATATTATTTGAACCGGTAAAAAAGTTTACTGTACTACCCGTAACTACATAGCCATTACCTGCTGTAAAAGTTGATGGCAATGTTGTTGCAAGTTGGTTTCTTACACCAATAGTTCCTGTACCTGGTAATGTAACGGTACGGGTGCCTGCTGCACCGGCAGTGCCTGCAACCCACAAATCATAGTAATCAAATGCGGTTATTGTTTGATTGCCTGTGCCATTATAAAAAACCCTGCCCATACTGGTGTTAAGGTTATAATTGGTAGCAGATACTGTAAATGTTCCAGCGATACCTATTTGGCCATTGATCGCAAGATTTGTTCCTCCCAAATTGCCTGTTATTTCAAAGTCATAATAATTAAAACTGGATAACGTAGTACTTGCAACGCCTGTTCTGTTGAGTTTTATTTTTGATCCGGTTACTGTATAATCGGCAGCCACATAAGGTGCTACATTTGATAATGAACGGCAGGTTACCACATGCGCCGGATCAGCAGAACCTAAGGGATCATAAATTCTTTTGGTACCTGCTGGTGCCACATTGGTAATGTTGCCATAAGTAAAACCCGGAATGGTAATGGTACTACCAGAACTAAAATTAAAAATGTTGTACCCTCCATCAGTAGAAACATAGTTGGTAGCCGACATTGTAAATACATTGGCCACATCAATGGTGTTATTTGACACACCGTTTCCTAAGCGTATTGTATTTCCACCACGGTTTCCTGTAAAAATGAGGTTATAATAATTTGTAGCTGCCACTCTTTGTATTGCAGCGGTACCGGCAGCATATACAAATGTGCCTGTACCAAATATTGGTGTTGTACCTGCTACTGTAAAATCTCCGGTAACAGTTGTAGTGGCAGGCAGTATTTTTTGTGCTGAGCCCGATACCGCCAAAGTACCATAAGCAAGGTCAAGTACATCCTGGGTGGTAGCAGAACTGGCATAGGTAAAGGTGCTGGTACTGGCAAAACTAACGGTGCCTGTTACAGTAACAGTATCATATACAGCTAAACTGGCTGTGCCGGTCATGGTAAGTGATGCCGATGGGCCAACTGTTAATTGGTAAACACTTACAGATATACCTGTGCTTATAACAGGCATATTACCCCCAACTGTATTAATAATAGCAACTTCTGTTGGTGCTGAAGGATAACCTACGCCACCTGTCCAGTTTGCTGGATTTGTCCATAAAGTATTGCTGGCGCCTGTCCATGTAAATGTTACTATCTGCAATGCATTTAATATTATCACTTCCAACGTAAAATGTTTTTGCATTAATATCAGCAATTACCAACGCTGATTTACCAACCAATGGCGCATCCACTGTACCTGTTGTGGCTATCAATGTACCAAAACCTGCTGTAGCATCACTAAGGCGCAGGCTGGTAATATCATCCACCGATCCAATATTATTTGCCTGTGCTGTTAATGAAATAGTTGTTCCGCCTGAACCTAATGCAAAGGCGCCGGTATTAATTACCCAGTTTGAATTAGTTCTTTTATCAAGCAATGAACCATTATCAGTAAATGGTGTAAGGGCAGTGGCATTCACAATAGCAGTATGTGAAATGGCTATATCACCTAATGTACCGCCTGTTAAATTGGTAGTTGAAAAAAAGATATTGATCGACCTGTCATTTGTTCCTGTTCCAAAAGGGAAACGGGAATTGGAACCGGAAGCATTTGTTGGCAACCCTGTTGTGGGAAACCTTCTGCTAAGTGTGCCACTTGTAATAAAGCCTGCTGTATATACAAGCTGTGTTGTTAAAGAAGCATTTGTTAATGACAAAGTATTTGCAGCCCCAACACTAATGCCACCCGAAGTCATTGTAAGTGTACCAGGTACAGTTCTGTTGAATGAAGCTGGAAAAACAACTGCCCCACCACCACTCGTTGTAAGGTTATAAGGCGCATTACTTGTTGGAAATTCAACTGCTGATGCGGTTTGAAGTATTGAACCGCTGTAGTTCAATGTATGATTATTAGCACCTGCACCACTACCACTATAAATAATGGCACCTGTTCCGGTAAAATTACCAGCATTAGTACAAGTTGCCGGTGCAGCACTATTTGTATTGATAACCCTGAGTGAGCCGGAATTCAGCGATACACCAACAGCATCTGTATTAGTATTAATAATATTGCAACGCCCTGCACCAGGAGTATTCCATGTTCCTGCTATTGTTACCACCTGCGATGCAGTACCAGAAAACTGGATATTCATTTGAGAAGCGGTATTGGTGCTGGTAGATGACCAGGTAGAAGACGCCCCTTTTGTTAGTGTACCCCTTACCGAAATGGTAGCAGCAGAAGCCGACCCACCACTGCCTGCAAAATCAAGTGTGCCACCTGTATGAGAAAAATTACCACTTACTGTTAATGTGGTTGCACCGGTAGATGACTGCAAAACCAATGTGCCCCCCGTTTGTGAATAGCTTGCTGCATTCACGGTAGTGGTTGTTGCATTAGAAAAACGTAAAGATGCTGCACCTGTACTTGTAATGGTTAGCGTACCAGTAATAGTAACTGTTGCCCCTGAAAAATCAAGGTCAACATTTCCTGTTTGAGCTGTACAATTCCATGTGAGGTTTGAAAAATTAACGCCGGTAAAACCTGTAGGTGCTGTTGTGCCACCGCTAAACCCTGTAATATTACAGGTGGATCCATTGCCCCATGTACTTACCGGAATAGCTGATGCCGAAGCACCGCTTACCGCATGATAATAATTTGAACCTGAAAGCCAGGTGATGGCAGAAGCGTTTGAACAATTAAATGTACCAGAACTATACGTGATAGAACCCCCGGCATTTATTGTAGTTCCCCCGGTACCCACTACATCAAGATCAAGTGTGCCGCCTGAGAGGGTAAGCGCCCCGTTAACAGATATTTTGCCGCCGGTACTCGGCACAATTCCCAAGGTGCCTGCCGTTATTGAAAAAGAAGTAGTACTGCTAAGTGAAATGGTGAGCAGGTCACCGGCTAATATTGTACCTGCTGTTGTGTATACCAATGCCGTTGTTGCACTTAATGTAAGCACATTGGTAACAACATTTGTAGTAAGTGTAACTGAACTTGTTCCTGAAAGTATCCTTAAAGCACCGATAGTTTGACTGGGCACATTTGCAATTGTATGTGGTGCTGTTGCATTAAAAGCCAATATATCATTAGTTGCAGGCGTGGTACGTACCGGAGACCAGTTTGAACTTACCTGGTAATCACCCACAGTAGTACCAACCCATGTGTAGGTTGTTTGGGCAACTGTTACTTTTGACAATAACAACAAACCGGTAAGTAATAAAAAGTAAAGCCTGGGCATATTTCGTTTTCTATTTAGATTCAAGTACGGCACTTTAGGTTGCAAGGATATTTAACTTAAAAACTTAAACCAACTGGAGTGGGTTTCGTTGGGATAATAGACTTATGATTTCAGGGTTTATACAGCAAATATAGACAGATTTTAAGTTTTTCCTTAATGTTTTTCCTTTAAAACGCTAAATCTTAAAGAATATTTTAATAGATGCTGGTAATTAATGATTAATAAAAACAAAACAGGCCTGCGGATTACAGGCCTGTTCAATATCATGCATTAATGACTATTGTTTTTGTATTACAATATTAATTAGTGTTTTAAATTTATCTGGTCCCAGCACTTCTAATTGGTAAGTGCCTCCCGCCAGGTATGATGGGTAACGTATTAATTCTGTGGCTGTTGCCTTATAATGCTGTACTTGTTGGACAGTTACTGCTTTACCAGATCCATCGATCAACCTTACCGTGTATTTTCCTTCAGCTAAGGATTGTGTCATTCTTAAGCCAATTATACCCTCGGTAACAGGATTTGGGTACACATACATATTTGTACCAGATTTTACCACCTTAACTTTTACTGTTTCGCTATAGTCAAATACACTATAATCGCTGCCAACGGCCTTTACACGGTAATAATAATATCCGGCTGCCAGTGATGGGTCAGTAAGATCATAATTAGTCAAGGCCTCTTTATCATTGCCTGCAACAACTTCCCCTACTTTAGTAAACAGCTTACCGTCAGATGATCTTTCTACTTCATAATGGTTAATTACAACCGCATTTTCCACCGACCAGTTTAAGAATACATCGCTATAAAAAGCCTCGGCTTTGATGCTATTAATTTTACATGCCTTTTTGAAAGTTATAAAGAACCTGTCGGCAACAGAAGAACCTGCATTGTTGGTAACCTCAAAATCAATCCATGTATCACCAGCCATCTTTAAAGGAACAGCCGTATGCAAGTACTTGTCATTCAGGTAAGCTACCCTGTTGCCTTCGGGCATTATGCCATTAATGCTCATTTTAAATTTATATTTAAATAACCTTGTTCTTGTAAGGCTGAAGAATAAAGTATCATCAGCATGAAAGAATGGTCGCCTATCTTGTATAAAATAGTTAGTGCCGTCTTTAACACAGAATGTCTCATTTACATTTGTAAACTTCAAAGCATCCATATAATCAGATCCTGCTGAATAGTTATTATTAAACTGTACCAACACGCCATCAGACAGTTGTTCACTACCGTCTGGCTTCACAAAAAATAAACTTGCATCTAAAGACGATGCTGGTGATGGTGCCGGCCTGAATAATAAGGATGCACCTGTAAATGAAGATTTAGCCGTTTCACCAAAGGTAACCGTTGGTGCAGGAACAGCTCCTGTTGCCTCTACAATGATTGCTTGTTTAGACTGAATGATATTGCTCACATTTGTTGACAATGGAGTGTTACTATTTAAAGCAACATCTCTTGCAACCCAAGCTCCTACAGAACCTATAGTTGGATCCCATGCCTGGAACTTATTAGGCACAGTCGCACTTCTTGATAGCTGTGTAAAATCAACTGCAGAAGCATAAGGATTACCGATCAGCGTAAAGATATGGCTACCAATTCCCGGATTACAGTTATAAGTAAATGAGCCAGCCTTTACTGCACCGGTATCTCTTAATACTGTAATATTTCCAATAACAAAAGCATTGAACGGCTGTAGATTAGCTGCTGTCCTGTCTCCCCTTACAAATACAAAGTAACCGGTGGTATCAGTAGTATATGTTGCTGAGCCACCTGCAGGAAGGCCTATACTCGCCAGCTTAGTATTTGCTATGCCCGGCCATGAACTATTAGTATAATCAAATCTTTTTACCGAATAATTATTTAGCGGGCTAACATCCAAGCCATTAATTGCCGGATTAGCAAATGGGCCGGTAACATAAGTAGCGTTACCACTAATAGAATTATTACCACCTGCCTGCCATGAATTGAATATTGATTTTGAGAACGCTTTTACCACTGGAGCGGTTAACAATCGCCATGTTCTGCTTCCAGGGAAATATCTCTCAACAACAAAATTACCTATACCTGTGTAGGTAAAGCTACCACCAACCTGGCCAACCCTTGCTGTTGTATCTGACACAGAACGAAGGGTTATATAAACATTGTTCAGGTTCACAATTCCAAGCGTGGGTGTTATTGCTTCCCTTATCAAAAGATCTTGATTAATGGATACAGCAGGATTTGCGCCTGATGTATTATTAATTAATAACCTTGTCATAGCAATAACAGTACCTCCTGCACCTGGAAATGTTTGTGCAGTAGAACCTGACAAAATGATTTCACCCCAGTTATAAAGTGTTCCATTATTTGTAAATGTTCCCTTAGCGTTTAATGTACCTACACCAGTAGTTGTAACAGTTGCTCCTGCGGCTATAGTAATGTTCTGGCACAAAGCAGTTCCGGCACCATTTGTTACAATAACAGGGTAATTAGATAACGATCCTGGTATGGTAACATTTGTTGTACCAGTTGGTATTACTCCAGAACACCAGTTCACTACATCATTCCAATTAGTGTTTACACCCAGCCATGATGTATTTACCAGGTCAATAGTAACTGTTACCGAGCCTGGACTAACAACAGTAGCTCCACAAGGTGCTGTTCCTCCTTCAGAACGGAGATAATAAGTAGTGGTAACTAAAGGTGCAACCGTTGCAGTGGCTGCAGCGCCAACACCCGTTATTCCACCAACAGGAGTTGTAAAGGCTGCATCAGTGTACCATTTCCAGGTTGCGCCAGTTCCCAATGATCCGCCTGTTTGTGTTAATGTAACGTTTGAACCAGTACAACTTGAAGATGGTGTAGCGTTCAAGCCGTTGGAGCTGCAGAAATATTAAACACCTTAACATGTACTGTATCCCTCTTGGTACATGAACCAAGTGTTGCAGCAATTATATAATTAGTATCTGCAGTTGGCTTAACAAATACCGTATTTATATTTTGATTGGTATACGGGCTTGAAAGACCAGAATTGGTGTAAACGGTATTAGGTGTTGTTGTTGACCATAAGTATGGAACCGGAATTATCTCCTGGTAAAAAATGGTAATGCTCCAGTCCTGGAAAATACCCATATCAGCACCGAACATATCATGAACAGAAATTGTCCAGGTTTCTGCCGCACCGGTACCTGGTACAAACAGGTTGGAAAAGGTATTTGTGGTAGTGGCCGGGACAGTGGTAGTAAGTGTTGCAAGGTCTGCCCTGAATAGTGCATTGGTATATGGTGGAGTACCGCTTGCCATAGATACATTTGCGGTATTTGAAGATATTTGTGTATTCACCATATTCTCTCCAGTACCGCCCCTCTGATTTATAAGGTTAACAACCTGTGCATTTGGAGACCTGAGATGAATATTAAGGTCTCCATCATAAGTATGTGTAAGGTTTACTTTTACCCTTATACTGTCTATAGTTGCGCCCAGAGGCATTGTTACAGGCAATCCATTGGTAAGGTTACTAGGCACTCCTGAAACGGCGTCATTAATCGCCAGGTTAAGTAGTAGCCGAAGAAACGGTAACACTGCTGTTTTGCGTAGTAGTACCACCTGACACAACAAGTTTTGCACTATCTGTACAAATTGTGATAGTATCTGCCGCCGAGTTTGTAACTGATCCTGTAGTTGATAATACATGACACAGCAGTCGGGGCCGGGGTAATAGTTGCCGTTACAGGCGATGGGGCGCTTGAACAGAATGGCATATACCCTAAGGTCATGTTTGGCCTGTTCGCTGGTTACTGAACCGCTTGTGCCGGCTAATATTGTGGCTGGTGTCTCTCCATCATCTATATAATAAGTGGTGCTTGCAAAACCCGGAGTGCTATAATACATTTGAACATTGTCTGTACTTCGGCCCACATTGCCATTGCTGTAAGAGGTTTGCACAATTACATTGCTTACTCCATCCCATACAAAATTAGTTGAGAATGTATGCGTATTGGGCCCTACCACAATTGGCTGGCTGGCGTTGGAATACACTGGAATGGAACCAACAGGAAGGAATGTAGTAGTAAGAAGCTGCCGCTGCAGTACTTCCCATGTGTATTGTAAAGCTGTTTAGTGAGCCAGTGAAAGTAGAACCAACAGAAGCCACATACAATGTTAAGGAAGTGAAATCACCTGCAGTTACACCAGCTGCCGTTAACTCACTGGCACGGATAAGCATCTGGTGCTTGGTGCCACCAAACCAGTTGGTATATGGTGCCGGGTAACCCGTAGTGGTATTAGTAGAAGTGCCAATGCCGAATGTAGCACTAACCGGCGTACTTGAAGTATCCACTGCCCTTGCGCTATATGCGGTGGTAGAGTTTAATAACGGTGTTATAAACGGAGTGCCTGTATAAGCCAGTGCCCCTGTTGAAGCATCATACCATCTAAGTACTGTAGTACTGTTACCTGCAATAACGCCGGTAAACGTAAACGAAGATGGGCCACAACTGCTTTGATTACCTGAGGTGGAAATTAATTGAGGTGATGAAATATTTACTGTAACAGTATTACTCGTAACGCTTGAAGCACCACAAGAAACAATTGCCCTGTAGTAATGTACAGAATTGATAGGTGTAAGTGGAGTGTAGTTCAGACTGTTTGTACCAACAGGCGAATATGGCCCTGCCAGAACTGTGGCTTCATACCATTGTATAGAACCACCGCCTGCACTTGCTAGTGTAATGGTGGGTGTGCCGGATACCACACCGCAGAAATTAGATGGGCTTGCAGTTGCTGTGCCCACTCCTAATGCAGAAACAAGGCGGTTGGTTATAAATTCATCATTGGTTATATCCCTGTCAACACCAGGGCTTGCAACGGAGAAAGTACAATTGAAAAAATAAGTACCTACAAAACCCATATTAAGTGTACCAGGCAATGTTACTGGCTGGCTTGCACCTGCTGCCAGTGTGCCAGAATTGATAGTGGTTGTAAAATTTGCCACCGTTGCACCTGTTACAGCTACATTAATAGTTACAGGTGTGGTGGCAAAATTGAGTACGGAACCTGAATTATTTCTAAAAGTAATGGTTACCGTTTCGCTGTTTGTAAAACATGCAAAGCCAGATACCGGCGCTGTCAAAGCAGTTATTGAACCATCAATTAATACAGGGGTTACCGAGGATATAAAGGCATCTGCCCCAAGATCAACGGGTGTTAACCCCGCCCTTGCTGCTGCATCAATATCTGTTGCCGGGCCTACAGCAGTTCCGCCTGCTTCTGCAACAGTGTTAGCACCGGTATTTATATGCAGGTCGGGTGTTGCTAAAGTTGGGCTTATAAAACCTGGCAATGAGCTGTATGAGTTTGCATCTCTTGAGGTAGCAGTGCGCCAGGTGGCAAGGGTGAGTTGTTGTGTACCAAAATAGCCAAGGATTTTTCCAGTACCTGTTGCCACCAAGTCATTAAAATCTATTGTGCCTGTGTTAACAACAAGCACAATTGCATAGTGGCTGGGAACTGCGGCAGATGCATTTGACCTTGCATTCCAGAATATATTATTCCTTATATCCTGTGTACCTGTATTTGCACCAAAAAATGCATAGGAATCAGAACCAGGACCTGTTACACCTGTACCCCCCACATAAACACTGTTCATGTAAAATAAGTTGGTACCGCCATTTTCTGTAATACCATAAATACCATAGCGGAGTAGTTATAGGAACACCCGTAGCTGTAATACCAAGCCTTACCATGTTATTATGGTAACTGGCTGCTCCACCCTGCGCCTGGATACCCGTGATGATACTATTCACATTGGTACTTGCCAGGTCTAATGAATGGATATTATTACTTTCTATTGTATTACCAGCCCCGATAGCTCCGTTATAATAAATACCTATAACGCCTGCATCGGCAGATGCAGAAGTACTGCTGATAGTACGAATAGTATTGCCAAATATAGATTGCCCTGCAGTGGTTGCAGCGTGTGCAATACCTGTGGCATTATAGTTAAGGGAATTAGAGCCGGCAGAACTTAAATTATAGATGAGATTACCTGCATTTGCAGTATTGCCAATAGCATACCTGCCAAGGCCGGCAACAGCAATGCCCACTACATAGCTATTTGTTCCTGTATTGGTAGCCGAAAGGTTTACTATAGTATTTCCAGAGATTATTTGTATAGGCGTGGCATTGCTGCTGTTTCCAACTATACCTGTTAAGCTTGTATTAAGACTGTTAGAGAAGCTGTTTGCCACTGTAACGCTGCCAATAATATTCGCCCTGATGGTATCGGCTCCGGTGGCCCCGGAGAAATTAATCCCTTGCACTGCTGCAGACGTAGAAGTTCCTGATACCCCTATTCCACCTATAGTATTATTCCTTATGGCAAATATATCTGTACCCACTGTTGATGTTGCCAATATACCGGCAAAATTTACACCGGCAGTGTTATCAGAAAGAGATACAGTGATCCTGTTAGTGGTAACCTGCGAACCAATTGTGTTACCTGCAACAGTACCCACATTAATAACACCGGCAACAAGGCTTATAAGAGACTGGGCAGATGAACTGTTACTTGACGTAAGTGCGATATTAGTAAGCGTGTTATTCTGTACACTTGTGGCTGTGGTACCGGTTGTTAATTGTATTGCCCTTAAAATACCATTACCACCAATGGTCATATAGCCGCCGCCAGCCGAAGCCGCTGTACCTCCTATAAAGTTATCAGTAATGGTTAAACCGCCAACAGTAGTTGCCGCAGCTAAAATTGCATTATACGTTGCTGTTGTATTGGTAAAAGTTCTTGCGGCTGTTTGATAAAAACTGTTACCTGTTATTGTCCAGCTACTGCTATAAGCTGCCAGGTTAATACCTGCTGTGGTGTAAGTAGCATTAAAGTGGTCGTAAATGTTATTGTTTGAAATAACGTTGTTACTATTAGATGCAATCGCACTCAGACCATTTGAGTAAATGGCATTGGTTGGGGTGCCACCAGTGGCATTATAAATATCATTATTTGTAATGGTGTTGGTACTATTGCCTGCAGTACTGTTTGACGAAGCAAAATTAATAGTGCCACCACCACCGCTGGTGCCATTGTGAACACTACGTATTTTACAATGCTGGATAGTATTATTGTTAGCCCCATTCTCAAACTGTATTGCATAAGACGAACCTACGTTTGTATTTTGAATCGTCAATTCTTTTGCTGCCCCAAGCCCACCCGGCCTGCCATCAAAAACAAAGTAAGTTGGTGTTTGGGTGGCACTGATACCCTGGAACAACAATGTGCCGGCAGTATTACCCGAAGTTATACTAATACCTGTAGCACCTGCTTGAGGGCGGAAAGTAATTAAATGCGCAGCCGGGTTATATACCGGTGATATTACCAATGGGAATGTTTCTACACTGGAATTATATGCAGGTAAAAACTCAAAGAAGAATGCTCCGGTAGTTGGTACGGGAGTGGGAGGAAAAGTAAAACATGATAAAGCCGTCATTACAGCCCCTACACTGGTGTAATTACCACCAGGCCCAATTGTATAAGTGCCGGGAATTAAACATGGCAGTGATGCCAAGTTGGCATTCAATGGAGCCACTGCATTATAAGTTGGTGTTCCTATACATCCTGTATTATATCCATACACCCAGAAATAATACGTGGTACTGCCGCTTAAGCCGGTAGCAGAAAAACTTGTACCGGTTCCAGAGTACACAACAACGGTATCATTTGGAGCACCTATAATTTGGCCAGCTGTATAAGTTGTACCGTTTACAGGGAAAGTTCCACTTGTGGGACTGGCAGCAGTTTTTGTACGAACTACTAAATATCCGGATGCCCCTGAGGCAGTAAACGAACCATCGATCTGGCTGCTGCTTATAGCAGTAAGATTTAATAACGTTGGCTGAGTGGGTGCTGCACAAGCCGCAGCGATAGCACTTGTTGCTGTGGTTGAATAATTTGGCGATGTACCGCAACCTGTATTAAAACTAAATACCCAATAGTAATATGGAGGGCCGCCCACTGCGGCATCTGGACCAAAGGTAGTACCTGTACCAGACGAAACAACAACGACTGTAACACCAATTACATAAGTATTTCCCACTAAATAAGGTGTTCCATCTACAGGTGTTGGCGGCGTATTTACAGTTGTTCTGAATACAATATAACCGCCGGTTGGAGATGGCACAGCGCCCGTGAAGGAACCACTGTAAGGATTCACCCCGGTGAGGACAAGGTTAGAAGGAGCTACCGGATCCGGGCAGGTGCCAGCCAATTCATCTGCACCAATATCAGGTTTGGTTGATGCACCCGGGCAGCCGCCGCCAGGGCAACGAAATCACCATCATAATCATCAGCCTATACCCGTACCATGCTCCTCCTGCACTTTCCACCACAGTTCCAACAGCGGGATTGATATGTAAGAAATTTGCGTTGGAGCCAAGTGTACTTAAGAATGGAGGATTTTCTGTTACTGAAAGCATTATCCCTTGTTGAGGCCTACCCTTGTCTGGAAAGCACTTAATGTTATGGCACTTAACTTAACCACCATCATTAAATATTAGATTTAATGCACCTGGCGTACCTGCATAAAATAAATTATTATTGCTTGCTGTATTATAATTAAGCAGGTTGGTAGCGGCACTACGCCTGAAGGCAACTGTTCTGTCCGGTACCCTTAGCCGTAGAAATATTTACAATAATATTATTTCTCAAATACAAGTGAACCCAATATTGCAGGATTAGCACCGGCGCCACCATAGGCACTGTAAATACCCGTAGTTCCATAGTTTGTAACGGTAGCAGAAGGAACTGCTGCCAAGTAAATTGTATTGTGGGTATACATTATAATTAACAGTATCCGTAGCCGTTACAAAATAAATACCCCTTACGGCATCAACATTTGAAGCATTGGGGTTAGCGCTGTTATCAAAACCAATATAGTTATTATAGATATTGGTTGCTAATGTACCATGAACGGTTGCCGAAGTTGGGTTGGTAACCCTGATACCAGATACAAGGGAAGTGGCACCGCTTGTACTTGCAGTTAAACCATAAATCTTATTCTTGTAAATATTTGTAAAAGCACTGCCCGCAGCTTACATTTATACCATCAATAGTGGCATTGCCGGCTCCTGCAAAAGTAAATACGTTTGAAACTGTGTTGTTAGAAACTTCGTTGGGAAAACTCACATTTGCCCCACCAGCCAGCAAGCTGGCCGCCCTGATGGTAATATTACCGTTAGCATTGGGGCCGCAAGAGAATTGAAATTGTTATTATATACTCTTGACCTTGTACCACCGATTAACATTAACCCCTAAAATAGTAGGGCGCATTATTTGATGATGATAAGTTAAACGTATTGTCATTGATATTTGTCAATATCCCAATGCCAGTGCCCGATATTTGTGTACCTGTAATATTCCCCCCCCCGCTTGTAATTCTTACAATTGAATTTGCTACAGACCCGGTTGTGGTAGTACCTAAGGCGGGAAAAGCCCCTGTTTGAAAATTGATCCCTATCTGGTTACCAGCGTTTATACCTGGCAGGTTCATAATCAACCGTATCAAGGGTCATATTTTTTATCATGGTGGTATTACCTTCCAATCCATTAATGCCCGGTAAAATTTGCATTACCAGTCATACTGCCGGTAAAATGTAATACCATTACCAGAAATAGTAGTTGATGCAACTCCTGCCGCTGTATAAGCAGATGAAAAGATACCAAAGTTGTTTGCGCCGGCAACAACCCCTGCCCTCTCAATATTGATAGTATTGTTTGAAATTGATAAGGTATCTACATTGGTAAAATCATGTGCTAATACCTGCTACCTGGCCCGTATATCTTAATGTGGAGCCTAATGTATTGAGGTTATTAGAGTTCACATTTAATGTAGTGAATGCTGCCTGTTGAGCAAGTGATCCAATAAAAGAAATATAGTTAGCTGTACCAGCGCCAAAAGTGCCGGTTGAGGTAACTGCCTGCTTGATTGTAATGTTATTAAAGTTAACATTGGCTGTTGTAATATTATTGAGGTTGGCACCAGCCAAAATACCTATTATAGAGCTGGTTAATGAGTTGGCCGTTGTATTTTGAAGCGATTGGTTAAAAGTGATATTGTTACCTGTGATGGTAAGGGCAGGTATTACAACAGATAAAGCAGATGCAATAATGCCATTAACAGCCCCACCAAGTCCTCCGTTAAATGTATGCGTCTGGTTAATGGTGATAATATTGCCTGTTGCATTTGTAGCTAAAGCAGAATACGGTACCCTTATAGCACTAAGGGTAGCGGTGGTGGCTGCGGTTGTTGCCTGGCTGATGGTTACTGTATTATTTGCCGCAATTAAAGTAGCTGTAGAACTGGCACCGTTGCCATAGCCAAACTCAATGCCATAAGCAGTAACTGCCGCTGCGCTTGTAGTAAGGGTAACGTTATTGTCGCTGATGGTATTTGTAAATGTAGAATTGGCTGGCGAAGCAGTGGTCCATCCTAAAATAATACCAGCGGTGGCAATGGTAAAAGTTGGAGCAGTTGTAACTGTATTGAATCTTACAGAAGCACCAACTGCATTGGTAATTGTGATACCACCCATGGTAGCTGCTACATTCTGTGCATTGGGATACGAAACTGCAACAATTCCAGAAGTATTTCCGTAACTGATTGTATTACCTGTTGCAGCAGAAGTGCCACCTATATCATCCCCGGTTTGTTTAACTGTAGCCGTTGCCGTTGGTGCAACTATCATTATACCAAAGGCAACATTGCTTATGTTGTTCCCGTAATATTTATTATTAGAGTTCTCTGCGCCGGCAGTGGCAGTTTGTGCAGCCGGTGCTGCTCCCAATGTGGTTACTGCAGAAACAAAAGTACAGGTTGACAATATTCCAAATGAGGTAAGGTAAGAGCTGTTAAGGGTTATTGTATTATCCTGGATCGTGTTATTTTGAGCACCATTGACAGTTGAGGCTCCATACAGTGCAATACCAAATTCCGTCATTGTATTATTGGCCACCGGCGCTAAAACAACTGTGGTAGTTTGTTCCTGTATTACAAAATTCCTGATAGCTATATAATCACTTCCTACAATTTTTATTACGGCATCATTAGTACTCCCTGCTCCCTGCACGGGTGCTGTTATGATAAAAGTTACCCCATCAATTACAATTGAATCGGTTGCAGTTCCGGTAGCAGTTATTACATAGCCTCCAACCGGAGCAGTTTCATTTCCCTGCAGTGTAATAACAACTTTTGCCGTTACAGTACCAATGGCATTAAGATCGCTCAATGCACCGGCAAGTGAACCATAAGCAGGCAACATTCCCGAAGCACCGTTGGTAGATACCTGTGCAAAACTGTTAAATGAAACTAAGTACAAAAAGAGTACAGATACAAATGCGTAAAGTTTCTTCATACAAAGAGATTTGTGCTTGTTTTTAGCGTACGGAAAACTATTTGGTTACATAAAAAAACCCCAGACACTAATCAGAGGCATTTGCTTAGGGGTAAACTTCGCTAATTATTGGTTTTTAAATGGGATCTGGATAACAAAATCTGGATGGGGCAAGATAATTTTTATAGTCCGAAAAACAATATATTTTATTAACTATTTCGTAACAGAAAAGGCAACAAACGATTGATTTGGCCATAATAAAATAAACGGTATAAACGAAAAAAAAACAATACTTGTAAAGTCGTAAACGAACAAAGATGTTAGTTAAAAAAAACAGGGGTTTTTATTAATTGTATTAGAAATGAACGAAAGTTTGCTTATACTTTTCAAACAAACAGGTAGTTACAAAATAAATCCCTTGCTAAATACCTGTTACTATAAAAAGGTACATACACAAAAAGCACCTCCGGTGGAGGTGCTTTATTTAAGTAAAAACTTTATCTCAACAGAGATCAGGCAGTTGCTGCGGCTCTTTTGCGTAATTGACGCACAGTAATTATCACTGCAAACAGGATACCTGCTGCAAGAAAAACCATGTTCATATTACTGTCGAAAGGTACTTCAGGATTTCCACCACCTTCGTTTGGAGGAGGAGGGCCATCCTGACATAGGCTAATTAGCGGACTTGCTAATAAACATGCAGTTACTGCTACATTCGTAATTGCTTTCTTTAATGACAATGCTGTTAGTTTCATTGTTTGTTTTTATTTGAGTGTATTAATAAATAAATTTTGTACTTCCTTGTTTTTATCAGGTGAAATGATCTCCATCTGATAAGCCCCACGTGCCAGGCCAGATGGCAGATTCAATATTTGTGTGCCATTTCCACCGGAATGTTCCTTAACCGCAGTAAACACCACTTGTCCTCCTGTTGCCAACAACCTGAAAGTGTACCTGCCCTCTTCCTGGTTCTTAAACTGTATGTTTACCACAGAGCCTTGTACCGGGTTTGGAGCAATAGTGAACGATGGAGTTACACTTCCTTTCAAAACCTTCACAATATAGGTATATTTTATATCTCCAGCTACTCCTACGCTCCTTATCCTGTAAAAATTAGTTCCTGAAAGTGGAGAAGCATCAATCCAGGAGTAGTTAACATCGCCCCTGTTGTTGCCGGTGGCTGTAATATTTCCTATGCCCGTGAATTTTCTGCCATCTGCAGAGCGTTCTACTACATACTCCTTTATTGCAGTTTCGCCTGCTACTTTCCAGTCAACCTTAACAGTTGCACCTGCCTGTTGGGCATTTACACTGATAAATGATACCGGTACCGGAGCCAATTCAACCTGCCTGTATATCACCCTGAACCTGTTAGCCGTTGATGACAGTCCATCAGCAGTGATGGTAAAATTATAATTAGTAGTTCCGTTAACCAGGTCAAGCTGTGTGGTAGTGCCTGTAAAATTATCTATCAGGAATGCACTGCGTCCTTCAACATTCATATTTTCTGCAATCAATTCCAGTTTATATGGTTGAGCCAGGCGCAGGTTCCACATCCAGAAGTAAGTGGTATCGTAAGCAGTAGTAACCTGTCTTCCTTCCACCACAAGGTTGGTACCCTGCCTGCGGATGGCAAAGTTTTCACCAGCATTTGACAGCTTAACAGCATCATCACCATCTACTGCATTTGCAAACTGGTTATCAAATACTGATACGTTTGCGTCTGCCATAGTTTCGGTATTATCTGTTGCTATTGTGAACAGGTTTGCTTTCAGTTTTTCAAACCGCTGGTGCAGCTGGCCTGAAGTAGTTGATACCATTACCTGCAACTTTAGCAACCTCTCTTAAACCAATTGAACCACCACCGGTATTTGCCTTAACCAGGAATGCTTCACCACTTTGTATAGTGGTATTTGGAGTAATACCATAGCTGCTGCTGTTAGGAACACCTACAAAGCCATTGGCAAGAGCTAAATGTTACATATCCACCAAGTGTTTGATTTGGAGGAGTACCAACAGTCAGTTTTGGATCCCACAAATAGAATGTGTTAGCCATATTAATCCTGTTCAATCCCAGCCAGTCAATTGCAGATACATAAGTATTACCTATCAGGTCAAACCTTCCGGAACCAATTGAAATATTAGCCTGGTCGCCAGTGTACAATGTACCCGTTGTACGCAATGTAGTTGGCGTGGTAGAAGTAACTGCACCTGAAGCTGTCTGTGTCCTGTCGCCCCTTACATACAGTGCATAACCGCCTGTTGTTGCAATATTGCCCGTAGCGCCTGCACCCTGTGTAGCTGTTATATCAACCCAGTTACCTGTAGCGCCTGATGCCTGGTTCCAGCGCTGCATTGAAGCTTTGAGAGTGTATTCATCAAAACCGTTAGCCTGCAATGTTGCCCAAGGCCCTATGTTAGAAGTGATACCAGTACCAAATCCTGGAACAGGATTATAGTTTATTGCAGTACCACCTTCCTGCCATGCCTGCTTGATCTTTTGTGTGCCAGCAGTTGGAACTGATAAGAACCTCCATGCCCTTTGTGCATTTCCAGGAATGTACCTTTCAACAGTTACATTTCCAGTTACCCAGCCTGAAGAAGTTGAACCAGCAGCAAGGCGGGCTGTACCAGATGCATTTGACTTGAAGGTAAGGTTGCCGCCGGATGCCAGTGTGGCACCACTTAGCTACGGTTACCGTACCATAAGTATTATTATCATTAGCACCTGAACCTCCAGTTATATTCAACGCTGTAGCCAATGTAGTGGTACCAGCATTAACGGTAAGGTTTTTCAATGTGCCGCCACCTGGTGCAAAAAGCAGGGTTGAAGTGGCACCCAATACCAGGTTAGATGTGGCCGAGCCAATCAATGTGCCTGTATTATTAATGATGCCTCCATTAGCTGTCAACGTTCTTCCATTTAAGTTAACCGTATTACCTGGCCTAATATCTAATGTACCTATCGTTACATCAGCCGCTGCCGGCAATACAGGGTTGTTTGCAGTTAACCTGTCGATGGTAACATTCACACCTGATGCAGGAACCACAGTTGGTGCCCAGTTGGTTGGTGTATTCCAATCTGTATTTGTATTACCAGTCCATGTTGGGTTGGCATTTACAACGGTGAATGTAAACGCATCTGTTGTGCTTACACAGTTATTTGCATTTTTAACACTGATATTAGCTGTATAAGTATCTGCATTAACGTTAGCAGGAACATACACTGTAAGTGGGCTTGCTAAAATAACCGAATCAACCACATTCCAGAAACCTTGTGCAGGTGCTGCACCAGTCCATGTAATGCTATAAAGCGTTGGAGTTTCTGTAGCACTATAAGGCAGTGTTGTTGTTTGATCTATCGCTAAGCTGAACCTGTTAGCTGCACTAACAGCAGAAACAGTTGGTAATGGGTTAACCGTAACTGTAACCTGGTTGCTGTTTGTACAACCTGTTGCCAGGTCAGTTGCTTTTGCTTATAAACATTAGGCCCTGTAACAACCGGAGTTGCTGTAACAGCAGCTACGTTTGTCAACATTCAGTGTAGCAGCCGGAGTCCATGACCATTCAGGAGCACCGAAGTACGGTAGTAAACCTGGACGCTCCAGTTTGTCAATGTTCCAGTACCTATTGACTCGTCATCCACAACATTTAATGTCCAGTTACCATTGCCGGTACCAAACAAGTTGCGAAATAGCTGTTGTTGGTGTTAAATCGGTGCCAACTGGAAGCCTGAAGTAGCTGCATCGGCACTGTATAAACCTGGATAGTTAGTATTTTCTGTTACAAAGGCTGCATTTGCTGTATTAGAACTTACCATGGTGCTGGCAAAGTTGGTACCATCGGTAATACTAACGCCACTTAAAAGATTGATCACCTGGTTATTTGGTGCCCTCAGGTTTAGCTGTAGATCTTCATCGAATGTATGGGTAATACTGAACTGCACTACCACACTATCTATTACTGCCGCACCCGGTACACCGGAAACTACCAGGTTCGTTGCTTATACCTGTTGCATCTGGATCAGGGATTGCAACACTTATTGCACCACTGCTAACTGTTACTGACTGTGAGCTACTAAAGAAAGCCCGCCGCTTGCAGTAATGGTTGGCTGAACCACCTATACAAATAGAAGCCGACGGTGGTGTGAATACTTACAGTACTGGCCTTGGTGCGCTGCCTACAACAAAGAAGCGCTGTCTTTACAACTATTAGCCCCTGGTGGCAATAAACCTGTAAGTACCGTTTTGGCCGCTTGGTACCGCATAAGTTGCCGCTGTTTCCCCATCAATAGTTACTCCATCAAATTTCCATTCGTAAGGAGCTACTGCATCAGAAGTGCCCTCCAATGTAATGCTGTTTACAGGTGTAACACCATTTAAACAGAATACTGACAAGCTTCCTGATTGAGGTGCAACGCTAACTGTTGGATTTGGATTGATTGTTATTGTTATAACATTTGAAAAGTCCTCTGCAAGGCCTGAGGTACAAGTTACTTTAAGCCTGTATTGAGTAGTACCACCAAGTGCCGCACCAATTGTATAGCTGGCAGGGTTTGTAGCACCTATAATATCAAGCGGTGTAGTGGCAAAATTGTCTGTTGAAGACTGCCACTGGTATGTTCCACCCAAGAAGTAGAATAACCACTTGCGGTGATAATTGCCCCTACAGCAGCAGCGCCACCGCAGAAAGTATTGGTTACCGGAGCAACCGCTGTATCCACCATTGCACCTGCACATGGTACCAGTTCATCAGCACCAATAGTTGGTGTTACTGCACGGGTTTCACAATCTATATCTGTTGTTACAGATGTAACTGCACCAGTACCAACCAGATTAGTTACAGTAGTAGCATCTGATGATAACAGGTGAAGGTCTGTTGCAGACGTAAATGCAGGGCTTATATTCTTTGAAGCCGCATCCTTACCTGTAGTGGCCTGCCAGTTAGCCAATGTTAACTGAGTAACACCGGTTGTAGATAATGAAGTGACTGAGCCAACAAAGAACTTGGCTGCATTTGTTACAAAGAAGTTATTGTTATCACAAGTAAGATTTGTAAACGGAGCAGCATATCCTAAACCTATGGCCATTGAATTACCATTAGTGCCTGAACTTACTGATGTATTAACGAGTATATTATTCTTAACATCTACAATTGGGTTAGCACTGCTGCCACCTATTGAAAGAGCATAAGATGCTGTGGTCCTGGTATTGGTTGTAGTAACTGTACTTGCCATGTTTACTGAATTATGGTAAACCCTGGTTGTGGAACCAGCACCACCACCAACATGGATACCTGCTGTCATATCACTTGGAGTAGCATTACCGGTTATACCAGCCACCACGTTATTGCTGATAGTGGAAGTACCAGTTGTGGCAGGTGACAGCACGATACCAAAGGACGAAGTACCTCCCGTAGTGTTAATATTTGTAACTGTATTAAAAGAAACTGTTGCATTTACCACCGCATCAAGTGTTCCCGGGGTAAACGTATTTGTAGAAGTGTTACCAAGTGAAATACCCTGTCTGGTGCCGCTGGAATTGATATTCGCAACAGTATTTCCTGAAACGTCTATACCGTCTTCCATCCTTACCAATATACCTATAACGTTTGGTGCATCTGCACCTGTACCGTTTATAAGGTTTTGCCTTACCACAGTACCGGTATTCCTACGGGTAATTGATATACCACCGGAGTAGATACCATTCTGAACTTTTGTGATACGGTTATTGATGATACTGTTATTATTGTTGGAGTGTGCCGGTGCGGATGTATTGGATACAGTTGTTCCGCCTGACCCGATACCAAACAAGGTAGTGGTATTGCTGTTACCAACTATGTTACAATTCTTCACCGTATTGTTAGTGGCAGAGTCTGTAGCTGTTGATTGTATCCAAACCACAGCACTGCTGGTAGAAGTACTTGTATTGTTAATGGTAAGGTTTCTTGAAGCAGCTGATGGAGGACAGATCGTGTTGGCTGTGTTACCCACAGAACCATCTATTGTTATATAATCTGCGCCGTTCAATACAAAGATGCCTGGCAAACTGCTGCCGGATATAGTTACCGCTGCAACATTTGGCTTGATAGTAACTGTATTGGTTGGGCTTGCTCCCTGGTAAGGAATGAGAGTGATAGGGAATGTTTCACCTGCATCATAAGCGGCATCAGTAAGCAGGAACCTAACCGGGCCGCTTACACCCACATCGTTCAGCGAAGCTACTGCCGCAGTAATGGTTGAGAAATCACCGCCAGTACCTACTGTGTAATCGCCATTCAGTATCGCTTTAATTACATACTTACCTATAGTATCACCTACAGAAGGCAATACATTAGTTGGGTAATCAAGTGTTGTTGATAAAAAGTTATCTGTAATGTTTACGATGTCGCAGGTAGCATCCAAACTATCAAGCACTGTGGCACCAACAGGAATATCAGCCACCAACCAGAAATAATTCACCCCTGGTTCAAGCGGTTCTGAACTGCTGAATGTAACATCTGTGTATGGCGGCGCTGCACCATTGCCATATTGCGTACCTGTATTGAATGAACTTGTAGGACGTACGGTACATCCTCAATTCTGTAACGTTAGTACCATCATTAGCCCTGGCAAGGTCATTACTTCCATTAAGGTTAACCGTAACAGAGTTAATGGTCATTTGAGGATTGTTGTTAGTGGTAACCACTTTAATACCCAATATGCGCTGTGAAGTGCCTGTGAATATATTTTGTGTACCACCTGTTTGCGACTCACCGGTTTGGAATACAACGGTAGAATCATAATGTCATTGGAATACCCTTGGTACCTACTGTAAACAGGCCAAGTGAAGTAATTGGGAGCGTTGGCGCTACAATTACCGCATCGGATGATACTGTACCAGTTGGCACATTTGGTGAAGCTGCTCCCACATAGTCGTATGCACCGGTTACTAAACCGTCATCGCTTTTTGCTATCGCATCTGTACCTGCATTTAAAGCCACAGGAGTAGTTACCCTCACCCTTGTGCTGGTAAGTGCGCCGGAGACAGGGAAGTATTCCAATAGTAACCACCTGCATTCAGGCTGCTCATTTGAGCGCCAAAGTTGCTGCCGTTACCAGTTTCAAAGAATTCGCCTGCTACCACACTGGCTGCACCCATTGTTGGGTTCAGCATTTCAAAGCCTGCGTAAGAAGTTCCTTTACCTAAAGGCAGTAAGTATGCACCGGTGGTAGCACCTGTTGGTACACCCCTCCTCATTGGGCCACTTACAAAGCCGCTTGTCGATTTACTTTGGTGATTGCTGTACCTGTAACGGTTAAGATGTTTGAAGTATCGGTAACGATGTTGCCACCTGCTAATCCTAATGATGTCTGTAGATAAGTTACCATCAGCCAATGTTACTATATTGGTATTTGTTGGTTTTAATACAACTTGATGATCCTTGAGAAGGTATTTCAAGACCTGTTGTTACACTATTAAGCGATTGAGCATAAACCAGACTAAGCCCTTACCAGTACCAATAGCAAATGTTGGAGCGGCAAAACTGCTTGAAAATTGTCCGGCATTTGCCTAAGGCAAGCCGCCTATTTGTATACTGGCAGAAGATGAACCTCCATTACCCAGCGTAATATCTAAAATGCCCGATTATCGCTTCCTCGTGAAAGCTGAACATTATTCGTAATAACCGGAGCTGTAGCTAAGGTCTATTGAAAGTCCACACCAGACGGATTATTAAAGATAATGCCTGGATATGGAGTGGTTGCATACCAAAGGTAGCCACTTACCGCCATTATATATTGTCTCTAGCCTGAAGCAGTACTATCAAATACAAAACTATTTGATGAAGATGCAGATACGCCTTGTTCAATTCTTCCCTTGTTGGAGACATTTCCTCTTACCCTTATTGCTGACCACCAGTGTTATCATGTCGCAATATAGAACCAGTACCAATAATACTAAGATTGCCAAGTATCAAAGCAGCACCTGTACCTGTGGTACCAGCCATTGATAATGTTTGTGCCACGCCTACTGTACCAATGCTAACAGCCGGTGCTACAATAGAACTGGTGGTAGCGCCATTTGTCATTACAAAGGTTGAAGCAGCCGTAGTGGTGGCTGTACCAAAGTTTACTGTACCGCCGGTAATTGTTGTTGTACCAGCATGATTGCGGTAGTCAACACCGCCGGTTGCAGCTTTTTGCAATACAATAGTACCACCACTCATATTAAATGTGTTGGTAGTAGATGTAAAGCCAAAAGAAGGTAACGTAGTGGATGTGTTACCTGCTGTATCCACAGTAACCACACCGCCGCTTTGCGTATAGCTGATAGTGTTACCCGATGTAAAGCGGCCTGCCACACTGATGGCACCACCTTCTACATTAAATATGGCACCTGTGCCTGCACCGAGTGAGTTATCAGCAACCGTACCTACGTTAAGTGTACCTGCTGTAATGCGGAGTGAGCCATTCACCGTTGGTGAACCAGCCTGTGCATACACAGTAAGTGAGCCGCTATTCAACCATAAACCTGCTGTTGCCGGTATGGTATATGATACAGCACTGAACAGCCTTGTGATAGTTGGGCTGCCGGTCATGCTGAGTTTAAGCTGGCCATTGGTTAATGTAAGGAAACCATGCGCTGCAGAATCAGCCGCATTTGCAGGAGCTGATGAACCCTGTACAGTGAACCCATTGCCTGTTACTTCAAGTGTATAATTTGTTGGCGTTAGCCCTTTATTGATGGTTAATGTCCTTAAATCCACCGTATTGCCCTGAGCAGCAAATGTATTGGTGGTTCCGGTAAGGGAATCTGAGAATATCAATGCCGCACCTGCTGTGTTATTATTGGTGCTGAAATCAAGCGTAGCACCTACGCCTACATTAAGGTTGCCCCTGGCTATTACCTGGTGGCCAGTTTGTGTACCTGTGGCAGCAGTTCTGAATGTACCGCCTACATTTATAAGTCCGTATGATGTTAATGAGAAAGCTGTTGTAGCATCAAATTCCAATACACTACCACCGGTAATGCTCAGCGTACTATCTACGGCTGCCGTATCAATAGTAATGGTATGTCCAAGTATTTGTACAAAATCATTTCTTGATGGAACCACAGCAGGGCTCCATGTAGCAGGGTTTTTCCATGAACCGCTTGCCACACTTTGAATTGTTTGTGAGGCTAATGTTTGCTGCTCAGGAGTATTCAAAGGCGTTGTAATATTATACGCCGGGCCTCCGCTACAAAGGGTGTTGTTAAAAGAATATACTGTAAACCTGTAATCAGTAAGTGCATTAAGGTTATTGGCAGTAAATGTAGTGGCTGCGCCAGACGACACCACAGTGGCATTGCCTAATGTGGCATTTGCTGTATAAGATGTTCCATTAACCGGGTCGATAGTTGGTGCCGCACCTGCCGGGGTTCTAATACAAGGTACCCATTGGCACCCGGTGCCGCTGCCGCTGTAAATGAACCTATGATGGTTCCACTACCCACGGTTGGGAAAGTGAGTGCTGTTGGCTGTGTAATTGGTGTAACACAAGGTGGTAAATATGTATAACATATATTGAAATTGCCGCTTGCAGTGCCTGAAAGACTATGGTAAACCCTTACAAAATAAGTGTTTCCGGGAGTTAAGCCAGAACCTGTAAAAGTTTCAACGCCGCCTGTGCTGGTAACATTAATACAAGAACCAACCTGGGTGAGTGTTCCTGCAGGAGTATTGTCGCTGCTGCTGAACACCTGTAAATGTGCATTGAATGTGGTGAGGCCTGTAACCTGGATAACATCGAGGTTGGCGCTTTGTGCCACAAAAGAGTACCATACATCATCATCGGCTGTGCCGCCACAAACGGTTTGTGGCGATAGTGTTGCCCCTATGGTAGTACCAGCAGTGTTTACACAGGTTAAGTTGGATGTAAGCGTAAATGCCCCTAATGCCCCTGCTATATTGTCGTTTGCAGGAGGAGGTGTAGGTATATTAACGCATATACTAAACTGTCCGCTTCCGGCAAAACCTGTTCCGTTGTGGAAAACCCGAACATAATAGGTACCTGCAGCCAACTGCCCTGTTACAATGGACTCAATTAATCCAGTACCTGTAGCATTTACACAAGTGATGGGGGTAAATGTAGCGCCATTATAAGTGCCTAACTGCAGTACACCATCATAAGCTGGGGAGTTCCTGAGCGTAATAGTATATTGAGTATTGAGGCCGTCTGAAACAAATGTAAACCATACATCGTCATCTTCAAAACCGGCAGTGCTGCAGGAAGCAGTACCCAAAGTTGAGTTAGTAGCTCCCTGGGAAGTATAATATGTGCCACAAAAAGCGGTACATGCAGAAGTGTTAAGTAAAAGAGATACCGGTGTGGCCACATTGTCATAGGTTGGTACCGGTGTTGCCGGTGCACTTACCGGCCCTGAATAGATGCCTGGTGTAAGGGTGAATGTGCTGAAGCATGAAGGCATACCTAAACCTCCAGTTTGAGCAGTAGTTCCCCAGAAATTTGAAACGAAAGTATTGGTTTGCATACAGAACCTGTCAGAGGATGAAGCACCAGAAGGTGTTGTGCCGTTGTGGCCAATGGTGTATGTATAACCACTTGTTACTGTTCCTTCAAAGCCTTCAAAATTACCGTAAACATATTCTATCCTGTTATCGCTTTCGTACATGCGTACCTGGAAGTTCATGTTCGGGCCGGCAATATTGAATCTCTCTATACCTGCCCATTCTGCAACAATAATTGCACTGCCGCTACCCAGCGTACCAATAATTTGATAGCGCATGCTGATATTCATGTTTGCAAAAGACTGGCCGGTAACAACGAGGTCATCCCAGAAAGGAGCAAGAAGCTGGTTAGTAGCAGTTGCAGTAATATCATTTGAAAATGAAGTAGCTGTAGAAGCCGTATTAAATGTCATCCATTCATTGGTACATGCCCGGAAGCCTGTAACAGGCTGTCCCTGGTATGTAAAGGTTGTACCGGTAAGGCTAACGGCAGTACTGGTATTATCGTCTCCATCGGTATCTACCCATCCTGCATAAGCCAAACCACTGCCGCCATTGGAGCATAATTGAACTCCACGGAGTTCCGGTGGCGTAAGTAATATCGTAGGTACAATTAATTGTACTAACGGTTACTGTATTAGTGTTTACAAACGAAGCATCAGTACTGCAACCTACCCTAAGACGATAGTAAGTAATGCCTGAGGCTGTGGTAATATTTACAGAAGCCGGACTTATGCCAACAGTTACAGGGCTTGAAAAAGCAAGATCTGAAGATGATTGCCATGCGTATGAACTGCCTAAGCCTCCAGAAGCGCTTGCAGCGTTAAGCGTTACTGATGTTCCGGCACAAATACCAGTGCCTCCCCTGAAGCAGCTCCCACACTTGCAGTGGTACAGCCAGGAGGGGTAAATTCATTAACACCCATATCGGCGTGATACTTCTGGTTACACAATCAATATCATCTGTAACAGATACTGGTGTTCCCAGGTTATTGAGTGCTACATTGCTTGCTACTATAAGGCGCAGGTCGGTAGTTGAAGTAAATACAGGTTGTACATATACAGAAGCACCATCTTTTGCGGTTGCCGCCTGGAAGTTAGCTAAAGTGACTGCAACAGTTGGTGCAGCTATACTGCCAGTGCCGCCTATCGCAAACTTTGCACCGGTAGTGGTATAGAAATCGTTATTGTTTGATGTAAGGTTGGTGAATGTGCTGTAGCCAAGCCCCATCGCATAATTCACGCCCGTGCCATTGTCAAGTGTATTTGCTAATATGTTATTGCGAACGTCTACTATCGGGTCGCTGCCGCCAATAGCAAGGCAATAACTCTATCGCTGCCGCCGGTTTGTGTACCCTGCATGTGTACAGTGTTGTGATAAATGTTTGTAGTAGACCCTGTACCGCCGCCTATGAATATACCAACACCGAAATCGCCTGATGTACCGTTTGCAGATACACCACTTACCATATTGTTGGCAATTAAGTTAGTACCCGAAGTGGCGGGTGCTACAATAATACCAGCAGCGGAGAAAGTACCGGTGTTACGAACAGAACCGATAATATTATTGGTTATTGTTGCATTGGTTACTTCATTGCCAGTGAAACCACTGGTTGAAAGGCCAGTTGCTCCAAGCGAAATACCAAACCATCCGGTGAACCTGCTTTCTCCATTACCAACATTGTTGCCAGCAATGCTAATGCTGTTTTCAAAACCAACCAAAATACCGATTGTGGCCACATTATTTGGCGAAACTGTGTTAACTATGTTTTGATTGATCACAGTACCTGTGTTTTTATTAGCTGCACTTGCACCTTGGCAGTAAATACCAAACTGGGCATGTGTGATTTAGTTATTAATATAACTAGTTATTGTTATTGCCGGTACCAAGCGAAGTGCCCACAGTGGCAGTACCGCTACCAACAGCAATTAAAGTAGTGGTGGTAGAGTTGCCGGTAATAATACAATTTTTAATTGTGTTGCCTGTAGCACCATTAGCGCCATTTGTTTGTAACCATATTACCGCACCGGCAGTGCCGGCATCGGTTTGTATAAAAGTAAGATCCCTTGATGCAACAGATACAGGGCAAACCGTGTTGGCTGTGGAACCGAGTGAACCATCAATGGTTACATTATCTGCAGCATTTATTCTTATCAAAGCACCGGTATTAGAGCCTGTAACGGTACGGGCTACACCAGTTGGTTTTATTGTTACAGTAAAGCCGGGAGCAAATTCATTCAGTGCAAATGTACCCAGCTCACCAGTAATATTCGTAATGATAAGTAGCGGTTATACTACTTGAAACCACATTGTTGTTGATAGCTTCAAAGAGGCCACCGGCGTTGGTTAAACTTGTATAAGTACCACCTGTACCTACTGTAACAGGACCTCCAATGGAAGCCGATATCAGGTAAGAGTTAATGGTACCGCCAATTGGGAACGCTGCACTTGTTAATGCCACACTTGATGGGACCACAGCAAATGAGCCAGAATTAATAGCCACATTAGGAGTACCTGCCAGATCCTGCGCCACTACAAAATATTGTATGGTTCGCCTGCCACTACTGTGCCGGTCTGAATAATAAACTATAGTCAATTGTGAAATCAAATGGAGAGGAAGAACCGTTTGCCTCAACAAATTTCCATCCATCATAGGCAGAAGTATTGGTAGCTGCCAATGTAACGGCGTTGGTTGATTTTTTGTAATATAATCTTGGCCTTGTGCCAGGAGCACCGTTAACGCCACTGCCTGCATCTGTAATAATTACAGAACCCAATGTACTGGTGGGTGCCGCTATTTGATTAGGAAGCACTGTATAAGAAATTGAAGGAAGAATCACATCGCCGGCTGAAATAAAGTTGCCTGCATCAGCACCAATATCAACGGGTGTTAAACCACTTCTTGTTTCCCCGTCATAGTCATTGGTTATGCCGAGGTCAAAGCCATTGCCTTCAGCCAAAGTAGGTAATACTGCATCTAAATGCAAATTTGGTGTGGCAGCGGCAGGGGCAATAAACTGAGGGTTGCCGGATAAACTAACTGCATCCTGGCCTGTGGCTGTTTTCCATGCGGCAAGACTGACTACATCAGCACCATTTATAAAACCCAAAACGCCCCCTGTACCAGAGGTGAAATAAATATTATTATTAATAGTAAGCCCGGTTATAGGAGGAGCCGCT
The DNA here is from genome assembly GCA_963814445.1 of uncultured Chitinophagaceae bacterium. Taxonomy (GTDB): domain Bacteria; phylum Bacteroidota; class Bacteroidia; order Chitinophagales; family Chitinophagaceae; genus Ferruginibacter. Next base: position 58,790 of record CAWFCU010000018.1, on the reverse strand, counting down.
GCATTAATTTTTACAGCAAAATTACTTCCTGCCGCCACTACGGGCATTAAAGAAAATATTATCACGGAAACTACGGGTGTTAGTGGTTTGTACACCATTAAACGCATAAGAAGCACCGGTACCGGCCGTGGCGTACCACCTATATATATACTGTTATGCCAGAAATTATCAGTACCTAAAAAACCATTAATAGCCATTGATACCAGATGCAGACTGAATTTGACCGGCTACTAGCACCAATAGCACTAGTTAGTACCTGCACCAAGGGCAATCATATTATTACGATAAGTGGTAGTACCACCTGCTACCCTTATACCATTTAATTCTGCGGTAGCACTGTTGGTAGCACTTGTTAAACATGAATGAAGTTTCTTTCTACAATACTGCCCGAAGCACCTGTAAATTGAATACCCGTTACATAGTAGCTGCGGTGGCATTTGTATTGCTAAGATTAAAAATTGTATTTTGGGATACAGTATTGAAAGGGGTTGCACTTACAATATGCAATACCTATAACAGATGCCCAGTTGTAGTGCCAGTTCCCCCGGCAGCAGTAAGGTTGCGGATGGTATTATTTGTAAACACACCAATAGAAGTGGAAAGAAAAAAGCCAACCACCTGTGTGGCGGCTGCAGCGGAAGTGCTCTGTAGAGAGTTAGCAACTGTACCACCGATTGTATTGCCACTAAAAGTAGTAGTTATAGCTACTGCCCTGTACTTACCCTGAATCCTGTAAAGATTGGAAGCACCTGTGCTGCTGTTTGCATACAGTGATACCACCAATATTATTATTATTCTACTGTCCAGCTGGCTTGCTACCAAAATTGAACATACCCATAATATCACTTGTAGTTGTAGCAGACGGATGTATAAGTAATAGCTTCCAGTGGCAGATAAACTACCTATAGTATTAGGAGTAACATCTCCGATTGTTGTTAAACCACCAGCAACACAAATGCCCCTGAATGGTGCACTGGTAGTAGTGCCGGCTGCAGCGCCTGACATGGCAATAGCTGTAATAGTATTGCCTTGTACGCTGGTGGCGGCTGTTGTGTTTACAGATAAATTATTGGAACAAATTTGGTGGCAGCCACCATTACAAATGTATAAATGCCTGTTTGTGTGTTGCTGGCATAGCCTATTGTATTGCCTGTTATTGAATAGCCTGTTGCACCAGAATGTTATTTATATTAATGCAGTGTGTGTGGTAGCCGGTTGTTTGTGTACGGGTGGCTGTTTGATAAAACCGGTTATTTGATATAGTGGCGAAAGTAGTTCCTGAAAACAAATCAATGCCTTTAGATGCGATAGTAGCACTGAAATAATTAAAAATATTGTTGTTGTTAATAGTGATATTATGATTGGATGTGCCGGGATTGGTGTTAGATGTACCACCGAGTGCAATGGTTTTGGTTGGAGAACAGGCCATTAGGACCCAGATAGACAATTGGAAATGGTATTGTTATCGTTACCATGTAGAGCCGCCAACCGGCAGTACGGAGCCTCCTATTACTATATTACCAGTAAGTGCACCTGCGGCACCTGTGGACGAACCATTAATTTTACAATTGGTAATGAGATTGTTTGTTGCATCGTTCTGCAGGCGTATTGTACTTGTTCCTGCCGCGGCAGAAACGGTGGTGTTTACAAATATGAGTGAATCGCCACCTGTATTTAAACCATCAATGGTTACATTATCAGAACCGTTGAAGTCAACCAACGGAAAACCTGCTGTTGCTGCACCGGAAATAGTTCTTGCTGCACCACCTGAAGGCCTGATGAGGATACTGGCCCAGGTACCTGAACCGAGTGAATCACTTGGGCCATTTACATGTACAGGTACAGGCTCAGTAGTATTTGCTGTAATTTCTATAAGAATGTTGTTGCCAGCCTGGGAAGCCCCATTAATGGCATCAAAAGCAGCCTTTAAGGTTGAAAACGTATTGGAACCAAAAGAGGCACCTGATACATTCACCTGTGCTTTAACACTAATAGTGATAAACGAAGTCAGTAATACTGACAGCAATACAATTTTCCTCATAAAAGATTTTTTGAAAAGATTTAATGAAGTGGTGGGTGTGGATTTCCCTTTAAACAGTTTTTTGGAAAGGTTTGGCAAATTTTTGTCCTGTTCCAAATGAGCGTAAATTTTGGTCATAGTTACTTTTTAAAAGTAAAAAAACTAATGCAGACTGCTCCTGAGAAGCAGGCTGGTGCTGTATTTTATTTAAAGGGAATATTCAAAAACGCTTTCAATCGGGATGGGAAAACCGGATAGTTTTGGCTTCAATTCTTAAAAAACTATTGGCGAATATAAATTTATTACTGAAGGAAAAAAAATTTAACATAGATTTTTTTTACAAAAAAAATATTTCGTGATACCGGTTACAAAAAAACAGCCCGGTGTAAACACCGGGCTATACTTATATCAATTTTTAATAAATTATTGGGGCAATAATACCTGGTCAATTTTATGCATTACGCCATTTACGCAATGTATATCCTTGGCAACAACATTAGAAGCTGTGGCATTTGCAGCACCCTTTACAGAAGCAACAGTAACTACAGACACGCCGGGAACAGGGCTGACAAATGTTGCCTGCACAGTTACCCCGGGATGAGTGGCGTACACACTGTTAAGAAATGTTTTAACGGCAGTAGATGTTGATGGCAGGTTTACGCTAAAAACTCTAACGCCGGGTGCAGTATAAGGTGCAGATTGGGAACCCAAAATATGATACACCAAAAGCCCTTTTACAACTGTAGGTGTTAAAGCCGATGCCAGTTGTACATTATAAGGCGGTGGCAAAAGATTATATGGATCAGAAATAATAGCAATTCCAAAAGTGGTTACAGCAAAACTGGCCGTACCCTGTGCAGTTGCAAGAGGAACACCCTGCGCTACCAGTGCTTGTGTAATAGCGCCAACTAAAAATGCTTTCATAGCAACATCATTAGGTGCAAAAATGGTAAGGTTGGAAGCAATTGACTGTTCATTGGTAACAAGTGATAAAGCGGACCTTAAACTGTCTTTTTTTATTGCCCCACTATCAGCCCTGTTGATTGCCGCTTCTAAATAGGTCAACTCTGTATCTGCTTCAATCTTTTGCCACAGGTCTTCGCCTGGTGGTGATACAAGCCGGAAAACTTTATGCAGCACGCCATTAACTGCCTGTACATCTGTTGCAATAATGGGCACATTGTTTACCCATGCTCCCAATCCTGGCCGTACGCTTGGAAAAGTGGTAAGCCTGAGCAAAGCACTGGCTGCCGGCTTTGGATTAAGAATACTTGGATATTGAAAATTTGGAAAGGCTGTTGAAATAGAAGATGCCTTTATTGACTGCGGCACCACATGGTAGGCAATAAGGCCATACACCTGTGCATCTGTTAATCCTCCAATATATCCTGCAGCAACAGCTACGCTAGGCACACCGAGTGATGCAACGATGGCAGCATCATCCGGCGCAAAAACAGTAAAGCGTAAAGAAGTGTCGGCTAATGGCGCCATCAATCCTACCCTTGTTACCGCTGCTTTCAGCAATGAAAAACTTGGGTCATCCAGCAATGTTGCCAGTGTAGGTGTGGTGCCCTGTTCCGGCTGTTCGATAGGTACCGGCTCAAGCACCAGTTTGTTACATGCAGAAAAAAATACAGCGCCTGCACAAAGCAGCAAACCTGTTTTTTTTATACTGTTAAATATTTTCATATTATAGTTTTTAAAAGTAGTTGAATTGATTTTAGAAAACATTGTATCCTATGCTGATGTAATACAGGCCGCCTACAACCGAGTTACCGATACCGTTAGTATAGTACTCGTTCAGGAGGTTGGTAGCGCCCAGCTTCACCAGTATTTTTTGTGCAGGGAACTTGCAGTTAACCTGTGCATCCAGTGTGTGTATGGCATTAACAGTGCCGTTAATGAAATCGCTTTCATATTCAAATGCATCCTGCCAGCGGTACGTAACATTAAAGCCCATACGCTTTTTGTAGCCAAAGCCCGTGTTGCCCACACTCATGTTAGCCCTGTATTTTGGTGTACTGAAGTAAGCAGCAAAATCATTTGGCACATCTCTCAATTCATCGGATGATACATTGCCCCCAATTGTGAAATTATGCGGCAGGCGGTAGTCGAGCCCAAAGCCCCAGCCAAAGTTTTTTACTTTGGATGCTATATTTACAGGTATAGAATAAATCTCTCCCAGGTCAGAAGCTGTTTTACCGGCTGCAAGGTCAGCTTTTAACTGATCTATATCGCCACTTGTTGGCTGGATAACATTCCTTCTTGTAATAAAATCTTTGTATTGTCCAAAGTACCCATACACATCCATCAACAATTTACCCTGTGCAAGCAATCCTTTATAGCCTAATTCATATGTACTTACACTCTCAGGTTTAAATTGCCGAAGCATAAGGCTTTATTTCAGCAATATCCTGGCCGATAAAAAATGTGGTGGCCGGATCTAATGCATAGCGTTGTTCAAAAAATTTATTGCCGCCAAGCAACTTTGCACTTCCCTACATTCAGGTTTATCCATTGCTGCTGGGTGCTTGGGAAACGGTAAGCCGTTTGATAACTCAACCTGATATTATTATTCTCTGCCACTTTTATCAGAGCAGTAACCCTTGGTGTAAACCTGCCTGTAAAATTCTGGTTCTTATCATACCGGCCACTTACAGTAAGTTTCAATCTATCATCCAATCAATTTTTTTGTTGCCTGTACATAAGCGCCATATTCATTGATGCCAATAGTACCTGCAGAATCGGCAAATAAGTGTACCCTCGCTGTTTAGTACATATTTTTTAAAGTTTCCACCCACCAATACTTCGGCAAATTTTTCTGTGTATTCAGTGAGGTTATACTGGCCTTCCACCTGGTACAGGTTTGTTTTGTCAACAAACAGGCCACCTTTAGGAATTGGAACTGCCCTTACAGAATCAAGGATGGTGGTGAACCTTGCAGACCCTGCATCCGGCCTGCCATCATCAGCAATGCCTCTTGCTGCATTGTGTGCATCCAAGCTTTTCATGCCATTTAACCTGTTCTGCACATACGCCACGCCATATTGAACAAACCAGTCCGATTCCTGTGGATCAGGTTCGCCATTTGCATCGTATGTAAGCGATTTTTTCCAACCTTCATTCAACAGCCTTGTGGTAACAGTTGCATTAAAGCTTTCACCAGCATCTTCCTGTGTTGTATAAGCCCTTAGATACCATTTCTTATTATTCAATTCCACTTTATACTGGCCCATTTTCAGGTTCCTTAAGTTGTAGCGGTCGCTTCCTGTATAAACAGTATTGCCGGTACCCCAGTAACCTGCAACAATCAATTCAGTTGCCTTGCTTACTTTATAATGCAATGCGCCTGATAATTTAAAGTTGATAGTATTTGGGTTTACCACTTCTGTTTCTTTGTAACCTGTACGGGATACATTTATTGGGGCACCGCCATTTAATGTATCGATAAATGGCAAGAGAAAAGGCCCTGCCTGGCCAAATATGCCATTTATCAAAGGGCGGATATCAGCTGTTGTTTCATCACCATACACATTTACACCATCATAGTTAGGGTCGGTTGCCCTGGTGCCGTCTTTTACAAAACCATTGGTACCCGCCCTTCCATAATTCCTTTCATCATGCCCCAGCCAGTCTTTTGCCTTTATATATTCTGCACCAATTTTAAAAGCAAATTTATCACTCACTTTATGTGCAAAACGCAAAGACCCATTCATATAATTAGAAGGATCCCTGAAACGGCCACCCACATTCATAACACCTTCTTTTACCTGCACTGACAAACCCTGGTATTTAAAAGGATTTTTGCTGGCTATGATAATAGTACCATTCATACCGCCGGGGCCATATAATGCAGATGATGCACCGGGCAGCAATTCCACATTGTCAACATCCAGTTCTGTAAGGCCAATAACACTGCCCACAGAAAAATTAAGGCCGGGTGCCTGGTTATCCATTCCATCCACGATCTGGTTTACCCTTGTATTACCACTTCCGGTAAAACCACGGGTGGTGGGGGTTTTAAAAGTTAGTGAAGATGTTACCATATCCACACCCTTAAGTTTGCCGATAATATCATAATAAGATGGTGCCGGTGCATTACGGATGGCAGCAGTGCTGATCCGTTCAATGGATACCGGCGATTCCAGTATTTTTTGTGAGGTCCTGGTGGCAGATACCACCACTTCCTGCCCCAATATATTGCTTGGTTTAAAACTAACCGCTACAGGTTGTGCAGCATCGGTTACCGTTATTTCCTGCATTTCGTATCCAACAGAAGAAATAAGGAACGTAACCGGCAGTTTGCTTACAGTGATTTTAAAATTTCCTTTGTCATCGGTAAAAGTTCCTTCGCCGGTACCTTTAACTGTTACTGAAACCGCAGCTACATTTTCTTTTGTAGGCGCTGTTTTCTACTTTCCCGAAATGGTGGTTTGTGCTTTGGCGGCAACGGAGACAATCATTAGCCAACAACAAAGCCAGAAGATAGCTTTTGGTTTTTCTCATATAGCAATGTTTAGTTTAGAGGCTAATTTTGGGCAAAATAAGAAATGTTAGTTCTTATGAAAAATTTATTTGTAACCCGGCTGTTGAAATCTTAACGCTGTCTATTGGCTTGCTGATGATTACGATGCCTGTAATTTAGCTGCATGAAATCTTTCCAGTTTCCACAACAAACAAATTTTTACAGCGGCAAAGTAAGGGATGTATACACCATTGCAGATAAATGGTTAGTGATGATAGCAAGCAACCGTATATCAGCTTTTGATGTGATACTTCCAAAGCCCATTCCATACAAAGGACAAGTTTTAAATCAAATTGCTGCATATATGCTGGATGCCACAAAAGATATTTGCCCCAACTGGCTTATCAATTCTCCCACTGGCAACAGCGCTATTGGAAAAAAATGTGAACCCTTTAAAGTGGAAATGGTGATAAGGGGTAACCTTACCGGCCATGCCTGGCGAACTTACAGCAGCGGCAATAAAATGTTATGCGGTGTAACAATGCCGGATGGTTGAAAGAAAATGATTTCTTCCCAACGCCAATCATTACCCCAACAACAAAAGCAAGTGCAGGGCATGATGAAGACATCAGTAAAGAAGAAATTATTAAACAAAATATTGTAAGTGCAGCAGATTATGCTGTGATTGAAAATTATACCAGGCATTGTTTGAAAGAGGAAAACAACTAGCAGCAAAACAGGGATTGATTTTAGTGGATACTAAATATGAGTTTGGAAAAATTGGCGATGACAATTTTTTTGATGGATGAAATACATACGCCGGATTCATCCAGGTATTTTTATGCAGATGGTTTTGAAGAAAGACAGGCAAAAGGTGAAAAGCAAAAACAACTGAGCAAAGAGTTTGTAAGAGAATGGCTGATAGCAAATAATTTTATGGGTAAAGAAGGACAGATGGTTCCTGAGATGAGTGAAGAATGGATCGGTACTATCAGCAACCGTTATATTGAATTGTATGAAAAAGTAATTGGCGCAACATTTATTCCTGAAACGATTCAGTGAAGAAGAACAGGTTGAATAAAATAACAGCGCATTGCAACAACTGGCATAAATAAAATAACATGCGTACAGAATTAAAAAAAGAAGAAAAGATCTTAGTGATCATCCGGCAGCACTGGATAAAACTGGCATTGCCATTTGTTGCATGGTTGTTAGCTGCCGTATTATTGATACGTGTTTGCAGGCACAACCGGCTTTATCATTACATTAGTTACTGCTTTGTATCCTATGTATGAATACCTGAACTGGAAAAATAATTTGTGGTGTGTAACCAATTTGAGAGTGGTGGATGAAAGTGGTTTCTTCAGCCGTTATTCAAAAGAAAGCCCGTTGGATAAAATAAATAATGTAGAATATGACCAAAGTCATCTGGGGAAGAATTATTTGGTTATGGCAATGTGGATATTCAAACTGCTGCAGAAATGGGTGAAACAACTTACCATTTAATTCATCATCCCAAATTATTGAAAGATACCATTACCCATGCACAGGAAGAATACAAGAAAACACAGATAAACAAACAGGCAACACAACTAGCAGAAGCCATTGCTAAATCAACTTCCTCCATACAACCTTCACAACAAATGATTGCAGATGAACTGCAAAAATTATTTAATCTTTACCAACAGGGAGCCATAACCCAGGAAGAATATCAGTGTACAGAAAAACAAACTGATGAAAAGCTGATTACTTTGAATGGCGGCTTTTTAAAACTTCTGATAATATCATTTAATGTAAAACCTTTTGCCTGTAATAAAATCATATAATGAAAGAGCAAATCTGCTGCTTCATTTTTAAATAACTCCATCATCTGATTGAGTGCATTTGCTTCAATCACCAATTCCACTGCTTCTTCTCCTACTTTTTGTGCAATCTTATTAATCCCTTTTTCAAATAAAGAACTGGTGTATGATTTATCAGAAGGATTATTTTTTCTGTCAGCTATAATTTGTTCTAACTGCTGCAAAAAATTATCATTTGTATTTTTTTCATCCCAGCAGGTATCACGCACCTGTATGGCAAACCGGGCCAACAGGATTTACTTTTATTAACAACGTATCATTATCACAATCCACTTTAATTTCCTTCAGTAATAAATAATTGCCACTCTCCTCTCCTTTTGTCCATAACCTGTTTTTACTGCGGCTGAAGAAAGTTACTTTTTGCAACTCATGTGTTTTTGCCAATGCCTGCTTCATTCATAAAGCCAAGCATTAATACTTTATTGGTATCTGCATCCTGTATAATTGCAGGAACAAAACCATCGCTATATTTTTTAAAATCAATTACCCCTATCCCCTTCCCGAAATTACGGGATGTTCCAGAAGGGTATATTACCTGCATTAATCATAATCGAACTTGTATTTTTTGTTCCAGTAAATATTTTTTTAAATCCTGGTATTTCTATTTCTTTATAATGAAAAATACTCGCCGCCAGTGCAGCATCTGCATTTGCCTTCTTCAAATACTTCTTTAAAATGCTCCATTGTTCCTGCGCCTCCCGATGCAATAACTGGCACTGGAACTATTAGACAATGTTGCTGTTATATCCAGTGCAAATCCATTTTTTGTTCCATCATTGTTCATTGATGTCAACAATATTTCTCCTGCACCTAATGCAACTGCTTCTTTGCCCAATCAGTTGTAAGCTTATCCGTTTTTGTTCTGCCGCCATTTAAGATACACATACCATTGTCCATCGTCTTCTTTCTTTGTATCAATTGCCAATACCACACACTGGCTTCCAAACGCATCACTTAAATCTTTTATCAACTGGGGATTTTTAAATGCTGCTGTATTTACTGAAACTTTATCAGCTCCATTTTGCAACAACACTGCAACATCTTCAACTGAACTGATTCCTCCACCAACTGTAAAAGGAATATTAATTTCAGCAGCAATTCTTTTTACCAGTTCCACCAATGTTTTTCTTTTTTCAACTGTTGCAGTAATGTCAAGAAACACCAGTTCATCTGCTCCCTGTTCTGAATAAAGCTTTGCCAGTTCAACAGGATCACCTGCATCACGGATACTTTCAAAATTGATGCCCTTAACAGTGCGTCCGTCTTTAATATCCAGGCATGGTATAATTCTTTTTGTAAGCAAGTGTATTGAAGTTATGAGTTATAAGGTTAATGTAGTTGTTCAAGTGTTATCAATTCCTTCATAGATTGCTTTTCCAATGATTGCTCCTGTGCAGCCAATTTCCTTTAATTTAATCACATCATCAATATTGCTAACACCTCCGCTGGCAATTAAATTTATTTCAGGATGCTCTTCAATAATTTTTTTATACAGATCAATGGATGGGCCTTTCATTGCACCATCTTTTGAAATATCTGTACAAAAAATATTAGTTACGCCAAGCCCGATCATCTTTCCAATAAAATCAAAAACATTAATGCCGCCATCTTCCAGCCAGCCGCTGATCTTAATTTTTTCATCCAGCACATCTGCACCAATTAAAAATTTATCAGCACCAAATTCCATCAACCATTCTTCCAATAATTCAGGATGTTTTACTGCCATACTTCCAATTGTTGCAATAGAAGCACCTGCATTAAAAACATTTTCCACATCATTTATCTTTTTATTCCTCCGCCAAAATCAATTATCAATTTTGTATTGTGATGCAATTGTTTCCAACACTTTTAAATTAATAATTGTTCCTGCTTTTGCTCCATCCAGATCCACTATATGCAATCGTGTGATACCTGCATCTTCAAACTGCTTTGCTACTTCCAATGGGTTTTCATTATACATTTTTTGCTGTGCATAATCACCCTTGGTAAGGCGTACACATTTACCATTGATATATCTATTGCAGGAATGATTGGTCATGTAGTGTATGCTGATAAAGTTTTTTAAAATTGTTTCCCCAACAGTCCTGATTTTTCAGGATGAAATTGCACTGCATAAAAATTATCTTTTTGCAATGCTGCACTGTATGGATAAATATAATTTGTTGTTGCGACTGTTTCATTTCCCAATGCAGCATAATAACTATGCACTGCATAAACAAAATCTGCCTCTTTCAAACCTTCAAACAATTCTGATTAAAATTATAAATATTGTTCCATCCTATCTGTGGTACTTTAATTCTACCTGCTTGAGTGGATTAAATAATTTTACTTCTTCATCAAATATTCCCAGGCATTTTGTATCGCCTTCTTCAGAATGTTTACACATCAACTGCAAGCCCAGACAAATTCCCAATACAGGTTGCTTTAATGAAATGATCAGTTTATCCAATTTTCTTTCTTTTAAATACTGCATCGCAGGCGCTGCATGTCCCACACCGGGAAAAATTACTTTATCTGCGTTTTTTATTTCAGTTGCATCATCTGTTACAACTGATTCCACATTCAACCTTTGTAAAGCATATTGCACACTTTGCACATTGCCTGCATTGTATTTTATTATTGCTATCATGCCCCTAACCCCTAAAGGGGAATTAAAGCACTCCTTTTGTTGAAGGAAGTGCATTGTTATTAATATCTCTTTTCACCGCCTGTTTAATACATTTTGCAAATGCTTTAAAAATGGATTCGATTTTATGATGTTCATTATCTCCTTCCACTTTAATATTCAAATTGCATTTTGCTGCATCGCTGAATGATTTAAAGAAATGAAAAAACATTTCTGTTGGCATCTCCCCTATTTTCTCTCTTTTAAATTCCGCCTCCCATACAATCCAGTTCCTGCCGCCAAAATCAAGCGCCACCTGTGCCAGGCATTCATCCATTGGCAATACAAATGCATAACGTTCTATTCCTCTTTTATCTCCCAATGCTTTCACAATTGCTTCTCCCAATGCAATGCCAGTATCTTCAATAGTATGATGTTCATCAATATGCAGATCACCTTTGCATTCAATTGCTAAATCAATATTTCCATGCCTTGCAATTTGTTCCAGCATGTGGTCAAAAAAACCAAGCCCGGTTTTTATTAATGGCTTTACCTGTTCCATCTAGATTAATATCAACTGTAATTTTTGTTTCGTTGGTATTACGCTGGTGAACAACTTTTCTTGGCGGCAATTTTAAATACGTCATAAATATCTTTCCAGTGCGGCGATTCTAATACAATTGTGTCTTTTCTTAATTCTTCCAGTTTATCTTTTATTTCTGCCGCCCCAAGAGATGCATCTATATTGAGCCAAAAACCTTTGCAACCTATATTTTTTGCCAATTGCATATCTGTTATACGGTCACCTATTACAAATGAATTCTGCCATATCATAAGCAAGGTCTTATTCAAATATCCTGTAAGCATTCCTGTACCGGGCTTACGGGTTGGTGCATTATCTTTTGGATAAGTTCTATCTATATACACTTCACTGAAAAAAATATCTTCATTTACCAAACTTGTCATTACCAAATTATGCACCGGCCAAAAACTATCTTCAGGAAATGATGCTGTTCCCAATCCATCCTGGTTGGTTACCATCACCAATTCATAATCCAGTTCTTCAGCAATCTTCCGCATGTACAAAAACATATCAGGATAAAATTCCAGCTTGCTGAATGAATCCAACTGGTAAGTTGGTGGCGCTTCCTTTATTAAAGTACCATCACTGTCTATAAATAAAACTTTTTTCACTGCTGGTATTGATTTTAATAATTGAATTAGTTTTTTATTTTCGTCAGGTGTTCCAATTGTGATGCGTAAACAATTTTCACAATGCACTTCTTTGCTCCTGTTTCTAACAATCACTTCATTTGATGATAAGGTAATCATAAAGTTGATTTGCATTTTTTACTTTTACCAGAATAAAGTTAGCATCGCTGGGATAAACTTTTTCAACAAAAGGAAAATGCGACATTTCTTTCACCAGCATTTCTTTTTGCAGCACCATTTCCTTTATCCAGTTATTTACGGTCTCTGTATTTTGCAATGCTTCCAACCCAAGTTGCTGTGATGCTTCATTTATATTGTATGGTGGCTTTACTTTGTTGAATAAGATCAATTATATCCATCGATGCATAACACAATCCCAAACGCAACGCTGCCAATCCCCATGCTTTTGATAATGTTTGCATCACAATTAAGTTAGGATATTCTGTCAGCTCCTGTATAAAAGTTTTTTGTTTTGAATAGTTAATATATGCTTCATCAATGATGACAATGCCGGGAAAATTATTCAGCAGCAATTCCACATCTTCCCTGTTCATATTATTTCCTGTAGGATTATTGGGAGAACAGATGAATAATAGTTTTGTATTTGCATCAACAGTATTTAAAATCCCTTCAACATCCAATTGAAAATCTTTTGTAAGATTTACTTTCTTAATTTCTACATCATTGATATTTGCACTTACTTCATACATGCCATAAGTAGGCGGACAAATAATTACATTGTCTTTACCCGGGTTACAAAAAATACGGTAAGCCAGATCAATCACTTCATCACTTCCATTACCAATAAAAATATTTTCAGCAGGCACACCTTTTATTCTTGCCAGTTGAAATTTTAACTGCCATTGTAATGGATCAGGATAACGGTTAAATTTCTCTGCCAAAGGAGAACCGTAAGCATTTTCATTCGCATCTAAAAATACAGATGCCTTCCGGTAAACTCATGCCGGGCAGATGAATATGGTTTGAGTGTTTTAATATTCTCCCTTACCAGTTTATCTAAATTAAATTCCATCCTGCTTATAATTTCATTCTTATAGTTACTGCATTCTTATGTGCATCCAATCCTTCTGCTGCTGCCATTTGCTCTACCGCATTTCCAATTTCATTTAATCCTTCTTTTCTTACCTGCTGAAAAGTTATCTTCTTTACAAAACTATCCAATGATACGCCACTGTATGCTTTTGCATATCCATTGGTTGGCAATGTATGATTGGTCCCTGATGCATAATCACCCACACTCTCCGGCGAATAATGCCCAAGAAAAACACTTCCGGCATTTACAACTTTTTCTGAAAGCGAATTGGCATTATCAGAAGCAATGATCAAGTGCTCCGGCTGCATATTCATTCAATAAATCAAAAGCATCATCAACATTTTCCATCACCACAAAACTGCTGTTTATTCAATGCCTTTGCTGCAATATCTTTTCTTGGCAATACATTTAACTGTTTTTCAATTTCAACTTTTATTTTTTCAATGATTGATTTGTGATGTTGCCACCAATAATACCTGGCTGTCTGCTCCATGTTCTGCCTGGCTTAACAAGTCTGCTGCAACAAAAGCTGGGTTACAACTTTCATCTGCATACACCGCTACTTCACTTGGGCCGGCAGGCATATCAATGGCAATACCTTCTTTATTTATCAATTGTTTTGCACAGGTTACATATTGATTACCCGGGCCAAAAATTTTATACACTTGCGGAACAGTTTCTGTTCCGTAAGCCATTGCGGCAATTGCCTGCACGCCACCAATTTTATAAATATTTTTTAACCCAATCAAATCTGCAACATATAAAACAACAGGATTTACTTTACCATTTTTATCACAAGGTGTACAAACAATAATTTCTTTACAACCTGCCAGCACAGCAGGAATTCCCAACATCAATAAAGTAGAAAACAATGGTGCCGTACCACCCGGAATGTATAAACCAACTTTTTGAATGGCAATTGATTTTCTCCAGCATACAACTCCGCTTGTTGTTTCAATTTGCTTTACTTCTTCTTTTTGTGACTGGTGAAATTTGGTGATATTATCTTTTGCAATTTGTATAGCCGCTTTTAATTCTTCATCCACTAATTTTAATGCTTCATGTATTTCTGTCTTCACTTACTTTCAATTCATTCCAATTGCAACCTTATCAAATTGCAATGCATATTTTTTTACAGCTTTATCACCATTCAATTTTACATCATTCAAAATTGCAGATACTGTTTGCTTCTAACGGCTTGCTATCAAATACTGGCCGCTGAATGATTTCATCCCATTGCTCTTTTAAAGGATTTATAAATAGTTTTTTCATTTATTTTTTTAGTCTGCTACTGATCTACCTACGGTCTGACCATAATCAGTACCGATCCAGGTGATTATGCAATCATTTGTTCAATTGGCAATACTATAATGCCTTCTGCTTCAAACTGTTTTAATTTTTCTATCACTTCCCAAAAATCATTTTCATTTACCACACTTTGCACACTGCTCCATCCTTCTTCTGCCAATGGCACAATTGTGGGGCTTTTCATACCGGGCAATAATGCAAAAATATTTTTTAACTGGTGATTGGGTGCATTCATCAGGATATATTTATTGTTCTTTGCCGTTTTTACTGCATTGATCCGCAACAATAATTTTTCAAGATATGCTTTTTTTTCAGTCAGTTAAATTTTTATTGGCTACCAGCACTGCTTCTGATTATAAAATTATTTCCACTTCTTTTAAACCATTGGTAAATAAGTGTACTGCCGCTGCTTACCAGATCGCAAATAGCATCTGCCAAACCAATACCTGGCGCTATTTCCACTGATGCCACTGATCTCATGTATCTCTGCGTTACTATTGTTCTTGTTTAAAAAATCCTGCAGAATATTACGAGTAACTGGTGGCAATTTTTAATTCTTTTAAATCATGCAACAGAATTGTATATTACATGACTTTTGGAACAGCAATGCTTAACCGGCATTTGCCAAAACCTAACCTGTATACCAGTTCAATATCCTTTGCTTTTTCCAGCACTACATTTTCACCAACAATACCAATATCCGCCACACCATCATATACATACTGCGGAATATCATCGTCCCTTAAAAAATAAACTTCCAATGGAAAATTACTTGCCACTGCTTTTAATTGCTTGTTGCCATTGTTGATCTCAATACCACACTCTTTTAAAAGTTTGATAGAATCTTCATATAACCTTCCTGATTTTTGAACTGCGATTTTTAACATTGTTGTATCTATCTCCGCTGGCTAAAAGCCGTTTGTGAGTAATAATGTGTTAGATTAAAATAAAAAGGGCTCACTGTTTGGTAAGCCCTTTTTGAAAATATGTTTAATACATACATATCAGCATAGCTTACCCGTGCGGTAAATGTATGATGATGATGTATGTGAGTGAATTGTTTCATTGACTGCTACAAAGTAAAGGCTGAAAAATTATTTATACCAAATAAAATTTATTTCCGCCACTTACAGGATTACACAGATGCAGAGATCAGTACCGATAAAAATCTTTACTAAATTAGCGTCATCCTATATCCCAATTCGACCTAAGTCCAGGTTTATCTGTATAAATTATTTTTCCATTATCAAATGCACACCTTTGGCAATATCTTCAGTCAATAATAATGGCCCGTCCATATCCACAAAATCCAGCAATGGCGCTAATTGTGCAATGGCTGCTGTACCAACAGAACTTTCATTCATACAACCCACCATTACTTTCATATTTAGTTCTCTTGCCCTTGTTATCATTCTCCTGGCAGGTGTAATGCCGCTGCATTTGGTAAGTTTGATATTGATGCCATGAAAATGCTGATAACATTTTTCCACATCGCTTTCAACCACACAGGCTTCATCTGCAAACAATGGCAATGGCGATTTTTCATATAAAATTTTCATTCCTTCCCAATTATCTTTTGCCAAAGGCTGCTCCACCATTTCCACTCCCAATTCTTTTAACAAAGGAATTTTTTGCAATGCCTGTTCCAATGTCCAGCCTGCATTGGCATCCACCCTTAAAATGGCATCGGTATGTTTTCGTAATGCTTCCACCATTTCAATATCACCTTCCACTCCTACTTTTATTTTATAAATGGGCCATGGTTTTTCTTTCATCTTCTCTACCATTTTTTCAATGGTGTCAATGCCGATGGTATAATCAGTCAATGGAGCATTTGCTGATATCCAGATTCCATAATTGATGCAACTGTTTTCTTTTCATTTTGCCATACAAATCCCAACCGGCCATATCCAATGCACAAACCAAAAATGAATTGGCGGAAATAGATGATGCAGGTAATGCCAATATCTTTCCGGATCGGAGAAAGCAAATTTTTCTACAAATTGTTTTTTTCTTTCTAGGTCTTCCACCATTTTTTCTACCGGGATATTATAATAGCTGATGGCAGGTGCTTCGCCATAACCCTTTAAAACCAAAATACTCCAGCTCCACTATCAAATGTTGGCTGATGTGTTTTTGTTCCTTTTGAAATGGTGAAAGGATATTTGAACGGCAGGTTGTATGTTTTGTAAGAAACTTTCATAGTATGATGCAATAAAGCAAAGATGCATAGAAGAATGTAATAAACCTTGAGGAAAACAGCCGCAGCTTAACTATGTTTTTTACTGATAAAGGTCATAGAAGGGTTTGACTGCCGTCATGCTGTGTTACGTTTTTACACAACCACTTTGTACAGTAAAAAATCATATTATGAAACCAAATGTTGGCAACTTTGATAAAACAATACGTTTATTGCTGGCTGTAGTTATCCTTGCTAGCAGGCGCTTATTTCAGAAGCTGGTGGGGATTGCTTGCCATAGTTCCTTTGCTTACCGGTGCTATATCCTTTTGCCCGTTATACAGCATTTTCGGAATAAATACCTGCAGTATAAAAAAGTAATAAACTGAGTTTACCAGCCGCAGCATATCGCTACGGCTGGTTTTTATTTTTCACCAATTAAAATACCGTCATTACCAAAGAGCCAATCATACAAACCACCTGTTACCATTGCGGAGAACAGTGCGATGAGATTATAACTAGCAGATGATAAAAACTTTTGCTGCCAGGGATGCAAACAGGTTTACCTGTTGCTGAATGAAAATAATCTGTGCAGTTATTACAGTTTTGATAAAAACCCGGGCATAAAAGCAAAAGGAAAATTTGTTTCTGAAAAATTTGCTTATCTCGATGATGAAACTGTAATAAAGAAAACTGGTACAGTTCAGCAGCGATACACAAACCAATGTAATTTTCCAGTTGCCGCAGATGCATTGTCTTCCTGTATTTTTTTACTGGAAAACCTGCACCGGATTGATCAAGGCATTATAAAATCACAAGCAAATTTTCAGCGAAAAGAAGTATTCATCATTTTTAATCCGCAAGAAATTTCGTTGCGTAAAGTGGTGGAGTTACTGGCATTTATTGGCTACGAACCGTATATCAGCCTAAACGATACAACAGAAAAAAAATCACCCCGGTTCAATAAAAAAAGAATTTATAAAATTGGCGTGGCTGGTTTTTGCTTTGCCAATATTATGATGCTGAGTTTTCCTGAATATTTTTCTTCAGGTAATATTGAGCAGACATGGATTGAAAGAAACTTTTACCTGGCTGAACTTGTTTTTATCACTTCCTGTATTGTGTTTTCTGCAAGTGATTTTTTTATTTCGGCATGGAAAGGATTGCAGCAAAAATTTTTAAATATTGATGCTCCCATTGCACTGGCCATCATTGTTACCTATTCAAGAAGTTATTATGAAATTATTACTGGCACGGGTGCAGGTTATCTGGATTCCGGAACAGGCATTGTTTTCTTTATGCTGATCGGCCGCTGGTTCCAGGATAAAACCTACGACTCCTTTTCATTCGACAGGGATTATCTCTCCTATTTTCCATTGGGCGTTACAGTATTGAAAGATCATGAAGAAAAAAATATTCCTGTTACACAATTAAAAAAAGGCGACCGTATCATTATCCGCAATGAAGAAATGATACCGGCAGATGCAGTATTGATGAAAGGTGATGCCAATCTTGATTATAGTTTTGTAAGCGGGGAAAATACGCCTTTGCAAAAAAGAAAAGGCGAATTGATTTATGCAGGTGGTAAACAAAAAGGCAGTGTGATAGAGCTGGAAGTGGTGAATGAAACATCACAGAGTTATATTACACAGTTATGGAACAATGATATTTTCAGCAATAAAAAGAATACAGAAAGATCTTTTATCCATCCGTGGAGCAGGTATTTTACGCTGGCCTTTTTGTCTGTTGCCATTGGCGCCGCATTGTATTGGTGGATAAATGATGCGTCTAAAATTTTACCTGCTGTTACTTCTGTTCTTATTGTTGCCTGCCCCTGTTCTTTGCTGTTAACAGCAACATTTACTTATGGCAATATGCTCCGCATTTTTGGCAAGAATAAATTGTACTTGAAAAATGCAGCGGTTATTGAAGCAATGGCGGATATTGACACCATTGTATTTGATAAAACCGGCACACTCACACAAAATCAATCTGCTGCCGTAGCGTACGAAGGCACGCCGCTGACAGCAAAAGAATTGTATGCAGTAAAAGCAGTTGCCAAACAATCTTCACATCCATTAAGTAAAACATTGCTGCATCCATTGAAGAAAGACAACAGCATTCAATTTACCGGTTACAGCATTTAAAGAATATACCGGCAAAGGCATTGAAGCATTGGTAAATGATATTCCTGTAAAAATGGGCAACACTCATTTTATAATGAGGAAGAAAACATTTTACCCACTTACGAAACCGGCCCTCATGTACATGTGGTGCTGAACAATATTCACATGGGCAAATTTAAAATTGTCAACCAATACAAGGACGGATTAAAAGAAATGTCGCAATCAGCTGGGCAATAAAAAGTATGAGCAGTATATTTTATCAGGGGATAATGCTGCAGAAAAAAACAACCTGGAAAAAATATTCAACATCTACAGCAAAATAAAATTTGAACAACAGCCACAGCAAAAACTTGAATATATTAAACAACTTCAACAGCAACATAAAAAAGTATTGATGCTGGGCGATGGGCTGAATGATGCAGGAGCTTTAAAGCAAAGCGATGTCGGTATTGCAGTAAGCGATAATCATGCACAATTTACGCCTGCCAGCGATGCAATACTGGATGGCATAAAGTACATTTGATGGATAAATTTTTATCTTACGCCAGTTCAGGAAAAAAGATTGTAACGGCTGTGTTTATCGTGTCAATTCTTTACAATATTGTGGGATTATCATTTGCCATACAGGCATTGCTTTCTCCAATGGTGGCAGCTATATTAATGCCGGCAAGCAGTATCAGTATTGTGTTGCTGGTAACGCTGCTTAGCACCCTTTCTGCAAAAACAAAAGGATTATAATATTTATTCAAACAAAAAATACAATCCCAGGCATATCAGCAAAATTGCCACTGAAGTAAGGCCAAACAAAATAAGATTATACAATTCGGGAACGGGATTGATAATAGAAAGCAAACAACTGGCAAACCCAAGAACAGCGCCAAGGCCTGCACAGATAAAGCCATTACGCCTCCTGCCCGGCATACCGTTCCTTTTTATACGCTGCAAGGTATGCAGCAATAGTTTCTTCTGAAAAGCCCATCCCTTTGTAATTGGGCTTCCACAGCTAGCCATCTCAAGTTTGTCCTCTATCCACAAACGGATAAGGCCGGAATCAATAGTATCAGGCTTATTCATAGCAATCGCTTTGTAATACAGTTTATAAAAGTGCAACAGAAAGATAATGACTGTGTTTTATTGTACATCACAAACTGATTTCAATCATATCCTGGTTTGACTATCATCACTGTTTAACATTCACACTCAAAATACTTTTGACCTCGTTAAAAAACCAACTAAAGTGAGTGCAATATTCCTGTTAATCGGCATCAGCATCCTCGTTGCAGGTTCTTTTCTCGCTGCTTTTTTATGGAGTGTAAAAAATGGCCAGTATGATGATGATTATACCCCTTCCGTAAGAATGCTTTTTGATGATGAACTTACTCCTGAAACCACTACTTCTGAAACTAAAATCCAAAACAAATAAATCAATATGCAGGTAGAAAAATTTTATTATGACAACAGGACGGTAAAAAACTTTGCTTACGCCACCATTCTCTGGGGCGCTGTGGGTATGCTGGCAGGTTTATGGGTTTCATTACAACTCATATTTCCGTCGCTCAACATTACACAGTATGGTTCTTTTGGCAGGCTGCGTCCACTGCATACCAATGCAGTAATTTTTGCTTTTGTGGGCAATGGTATTTTTATGGGTGTGTATTATTCACTGCAGCGCTTGTGCAAAGCAAGAATGTTCAGTGATGTATTAAGCAAAATACATTTCTGGGGATGGCAAGCTGATCATTGTTGCAGCCGCCATCACTTTACCACTGGGCTATTACTACCAGCAAAGAATATGCAGAACTGGAATGGCCTATTGATATTGCCATCACACTCATCTGGGTGGTGTTTGGCTGGAACATGTTTGGCACCATTATTAAAAGAAGAGAAAAACATTTGTATGTAGCCATCTGGTTTTACATCGCCACATTTGTTACTGTTGCCGTGCTGCATATTGTAAATTCATTTGAATTGCCTGTAACACTTTTTAAAAGTTATAGCTGGTATGCAGGTGTGCAGGATGCATTGGTGCAATGGTGGTATGGGCACAATGCAGTGGCATTCTTTTTAACCACACCTTACCTGGGTTTGATGTATTATTTTATGCCAAAAGCTGCTAACAGGCCGGTGTATTCCTACAGGCTTTCTATCATTCACTTCTGGGCATTGATATTTTTATACATCTGGGCAGGCCCACACCATTTATTATATACTGCTTTGCCTAACTGGGCACAATCACTTGGGGTTGTTTTTTCCTTCATGCTCATCTTCCCAAGCTGGGGTGGTATGATCAATGGTTTGCTTACACTCCGTGGTGCATGGGACAGGGTGAGAGATGATGTGATTTTAAAATTTATGGTGGTGGCTGTTACCGCTTATGGTATGGCAACTTTTGAAGGCCCGATGCTTTCCTTAAAAATGTAAATGCCATTGCACATTTTACTGACTGGATTGTTGCACATGTACATGTAGGTGCATTGGGCTGGAATGGCATGCTCACTTTCGGTATCCTTTACTGGCTGATACCAAGAATATTTAACACACCGCTGTATTCAAAAAAATTAGCCAACAACCATTTTTGGCTGGGCACACTGGGTATTGTATTTTATGCAGTACCATTGTACTGGGCAGGCTTTACACAAAGCACTATGTGGAAACAATTTACAGAAGCAGGCCAGTTAAAATATCCTTTTCTTGAAACAGTTACTTACATGAAACCATTTTATGCCATGCGTTCATTCGGTGGCACATTGTATCTGATCGGTGTGTTTATTATGTTCTATAATATTTATAAAACAGTAAAAGCAGGTAAACTGGTGGCAGATGAAGCAGCAGAAGCTGCACCATTACAAAAAGAATATGTAAAACATGCAGGCGAACACTGGCACAGGTGGATTGAAAGAAAACCAGTGCAGTTAATGATATTAAGTTTAGTGGTGGTGATCTGATTGGCGGTGTTATAGAATTGATACCAACTTTTCTTATCAAATCAAATGTGCCCACCATCAGCAGTGTAAAACCTTATACGCCACTTGAATTACAGGGCAGTGATATTTATGTAAGGGAAGGTTGCTATACCTGCCACTCTCAAATGATACGTCCTTTCAGAAGTGAAACAGAACGCTATGGTGAATATTCAAAAGCCGGTGAATTTGTTTATGACCATCCATTTCAGTGGGGAAGTAAACGTACCGGGCCCGACCTGGCAAGAGAAGGTGCAGGTAATTTAAAGAAAATCGATGGCTGGCATTTCCGCCACTTCAGGGAGCCATCTTCTATGAGTGAAGGTTCTATCATGCCTGCTTATGCTGATTGCTGGAAAATGAACTTGGATACATCCAGCACACTGCAGCAAAAATAAATGCCATGAGAACACTGGGTGTGCCTTATGAAAAAGAATATGAAGGAATATGCCAATCAGAGATCTGATGACACAGGCAAAGGGAATTGTCAATAATCTAAAAACAGACAGTATTAAAATATCACCTAACAGGGAAGTGATTGCACTGATTGCTTACATGCAAAGGCTTGGAACAGATATTTCAAAAACTGAAAACGCTAAAAATAACAGTCATGTTCAAATTCATAAAACAATACGCAGAAAAAATTGATAATGCACAGATTTATCCAATGATATCACTGTTCATCTTCTTCGTGTTTTTTATAGTACTGCTGGTATGGTAAAAAAAATGAGGAAAGAAAGAGTGGAACTTTTATCAAATATTCCTTTTGATAAAGAAGAATTATCTAACTCAACCTTGTAAATATTATTTATGAAACCATTAAATCAATAAAGAAAAAAATATTCCGCACTTGCATTACTGTTGCCTGCTGCCCTGCTTGCAACAGCACAGCAAGGCTGCACAAATCCAGCAGCAGCAGAACTGAAAAAAGCAATCTGCTTGCCATACTGTTAACTGTAGTTGCCATTGTACTGGCCTTTGTCATCTGGGGTATGGGGCAGGCATTGATCAGTATGAGCAGGCTGGCATTAGATAAAAAAAAGAATGCAGGCAAAGCTAGTAAGCACTTTATTATGCTGATTGGCTTTTACTTTCATCTCAAACAAGTATGGCACAGGATGCTGCAGTCAACAGCAGAAGTAGCAAAAGCTACCAAACTATGGCGGGCTTTCCGCTAATAATTTCTATGCTTTTGTGTGGTGTATTATTATTGAAATTACCGCCATTTTCTTTCTTGCATTTTCCATAAACAGTGTGTACCAGGAATTGTACCAGAAAAAGCAAACAGTTAAAACATTCAAGCTTGGCAACATGGTGGAATGCGATGGATAAAAAATTTTTCACCAAAGCAATACCTGTGGAGAAAGAAGCAGATGTAATGCTGGATCATGATTATGATGGCATACATGAATTAGACAATGCTTTACCACCCTGGTGGAAATATGGTTTTTATCATCACCATTGTGGTTGCATTTGTTTATATGTTATTTTCATGTGTTTGGTGAAGGAAAAACCCAACAGAAGAATATGCTGCAGAAATGGAAAAAGCAAGAATTGAAAAAGAAATGTATGAAGCAAATAATAAAGACAAAGTGGATGAAAACAATGTGCCGATGGCAGATGCTGCAGGTATTGCAGAAGGCAAAGATATTTTTATGCAAAATGCTGGGCCTGTCATGGTAAAGCTGGTGAAGGAAGTGCAGGGCCAAATCTTACAGATGATTACTGGATACACAAAGGTTCTCTGAACGATATTTATCACAGTATAAAAGTGGGTTATCAGGATAAAGGCATGCAATCATGGGCAAAAGAATTTACCCCAAAAGAAATAAGCAATATTGCCAGCTTTATTAAAACATTACATGGCACCAATCCACCCAATGCAAAAGCACCACAGGGAGATTTGTTTACAGAAAGCAGCAGTACAGATTCAACAGCAGCACTGCAACAGCAGATTCAGTATCAAGACTTGATTCCTGCATGATAAAGCAACAACAATACATCAAGTAATAATAAAAAAATAATGACCAGTAGATGAAACAAACAAAATAAGCATGATAAGAAAGAAACCTTCAGGGATTCTGTTGCCACCATTTCCAAAGATGGAAAGCAGGAATTATATTACATCCAAAAAAACCAAAAGGCAGTTTGTACAACCTGCGCACAAGGTTTAGTATTTTTTATCTGATTGTTTTCTTTACACTTCCTTTTATAAAAGTAAATGGATGCGCCATTGCTGATGCTGAATATGCTGGAAAGAAAATTCATCATCTTCGGTTTGATCTTCTGGCCGCAGGATTTTTTCATTTTTGGTATTGCCATGCTCACTTTCATTGTGTTTGTTATTTTGTTTACGGTGGTGTTTGGCAGGATATTCTGCGGATGGGCCTGTCCACAAACCATTTTTATGGAAATGGTATTCCGTAAAATTGAATACTGGATTGATGGCGATGCGCCACAACAAAAACAATTAAGGGCAATGCCATGGAATGGAGAAAAGATCGGAAAAAGAGTCATCAAGTTTATCGTCTTCTTTTTCCTTTCGTTTCATCATCGCCAATTTTTTTCTTGCCTACCTCATCAGTATGGATGAATTGATGGATTATATTAAAGCTCCTTCTGCACATATTGGTACATTAATTTCTTTGCTGGTATTTACTTCTGTTTTCTTTTTTGTGTACTGGTGGTTCAGGGAGCAGGCTTGCATTGTTGTTTGTCCTTATGGAAGGTTACAGGGAGTATTGCTGGATAAAAATTCTATTGTGGTTGCATACGATTATAAACGTGGCGAACCAAGAGGTAAATATTCAAAAAACGATAAAGAAGAAAAACACGACTGCAAATGCACTGATTGCAAAAATGAAGGTGGCTGTAATAACATGGAAGAAAAATTCGCAGCGATGTTTCCACCAAAAGGCGATTGCATTGATTGTTCTGCCTGTGTGAGGGTTTGCCCCACTGGTATTGACATCCGCAACGGTACACAACTGGAATGTGTGAACTGCACTGCCTGTATTGATGCCTGCGATGCTATTATGACCAGCGTTAATAAACCAAAAGGCTTAATCAAGTATGCATCTGAAAAAAGTATTAAAGATGGTGTGCAATTAAAATTTACCGGGCGTATAAAAGCATATTCTGTTGTGCTGTGTTCTACTGTTGACTCTGCTGGTAATTTTAATTGTAAGCCGTACTGACCTGGATGCAAGGCTCATGCGTACATCAGGCATGACGTATACTTCGTTGCCCGACGGAAGAATAGCCAACCTGTACAATTTAAAACTGGCAAATAAAACACACAAAGACATTCCTTTTACATTAAAGCTGGAAGATGTAGCATGGTGAAATAACAACAGTAGGCAGCGGAAAAATGATTGTTAAAAAAGAAGATTATGCCAACCTGCAGTTCTTTGTAAAACTTAACAGGAATGATGTAAAAAGCTGGAAGAAAGATAATTCATATCGGTTTGTATGAAAATGGTAAAAAACTAAAAACAATTGAAGCAAAATTTATTGGGCCGGAAGTGTATGAGTAAAGGTTACAGGCTTAAAGTCTAAGGTTTAAGGTTTGCCTTAGAGTTTTAAAAGTAACTATTAGTAAACAACTAAACATTAAACCTTTAAACTTTAAACTTTTTATATGAACTGGGGATATAAAATACTGATTGTGTATTTAGCCTTTGTAGCAGGCATTGCGTGATGGTTTTCAAATCATCATCACAAAAAATTGATTTGGTAACAGAAGATTATTATGCCAAAGAATTAAAATACCAGGATAGGATTGATGCCAATAAAAGAACGGAAGCATTTTCATCAAAAGTAAAATATGAATGTAAACGAATGGCAAAGTTGTTATCAGTTTCCGCAAGAATTTACGTCAAAAGAAGTAAATGGAACACTGTTATTGTATTGTCCTTCTGATGATAGCAAAGATATAAAAAAAGATTTTACAACAAACAACAGTACTATAACAACGGCATTACCGCCAAATGCTGTAAAAGGCTCATACCAATTGCAGTTGAGCTGGATAGCAGATGGCAATGGTTATTATTTTGAAGAAAATTTATTTTGTAATATTTTAATACCAAAACAAAATGTTACAGACAGCAATAGCCGCATTTGCAATGGGAATCATTGGAAGCTTTCACTGCATTGGCATGTGTGGACCGCTGGCACTTGCATTGCCATTGAAAGATGACAGCCTGTTTTCAAAATTTACAGGCGCATTGTTATACAACAGCGGAAGAATTGTTACCTATTCATTGTTTGGGTTGGCTAGCTGGAAGTATTGGACAAAGCTTTTCATTCTTTGGTTTTCAACAAGGGCTATCTATTACAGCAGGTGCATTGATTGTGTTACTGGTGATATTGCCTAAGCTATTTCCATCTGTATTTAAAAACAACAAATTTTGCCGGTAATTTTTTTGAAAAACTACGACAAACATTTGGCCAATTATTCTTTAAAAAAAATCAATCCACCTTATTTGCCATTGGTTTTTTAAATGGCCTGCTGCCTTGCGGCTTGGTATATCTGGCCATAGCAGGTGCCACTGCAACAGGAAACATAACCAATGCAATAATATTTATGGCTGCATTTGGTGCAGGCACTTTACCTGTAATGTGGAGCATTGCGTTCTGGGGAAATTTTATCAATGTACAGCGTCAGGCAAAAAATACGGAAAGCATATCCATACATGATGATGCTGATGGCCTGCCTGCTGATATTAAGAGGCATGGGTTTGGGCATTCCATATATAAGCCCTGTGGAAAATAGCAGCAGCAAAAAAAATAAGTTGTTGTGCAAAACCCTAATCAAATAAAAACATTCAAAGCATATCATTATATGCTGCATGATACATCACATACTAAAGAAAAAATTAACCAGGCATTGGGAGAATGTACTGCATGGCTAACTACGTTGAATCTTTTGAAGGAGGAAAGCTATTCGCTGAAAACAAAACTCAGCGAAGCTTTAGATAATAACGCAGATAAAGAACTGGTGGCAGAAGCAGAAAATTTTCACAACCTTATTATCATAAGAGATGAGTACATAAGGGATATTGCCACGGATACAAGAAACCAGGAAAAGAAATTAACAGATGCTGCTTCAAAAAATATATCAGACAGGCAATGGATAAAACCACAACAGAAATTACGAAATGAAATTGCGTACCTTGAAAAGGATTTTGCAAATATGAGGGAAGACTTTTACCGTAAGTTTCTTAAAAAAGTTACATCATGAAAGGGCTGGATCAATTTCTTGTTCCTTATATTATTTCACAAATTGTGGCGATTGCTATATTAATTACCGCTATTATACAGCACACGGTGGGCAAGAATTTTATTTGCCGTACTTTTCTTCTGGGCATTTTGTATCAATATGTATCTCGGCATTACTGATCCTGATAGTTATTTGGATAATGCAAAATTTGCCCTCCCTTTTTACCGTGATTTTATTTATGGCTGGTTCAGCCATTATAATCACATTATTATTCCAGCCATTGCCTGCGGGCAATTATTAATTGCCATTGGCATGTTGCTAAAAGGCTGGTGGGTAAAATGGGCATGTATTGGTTCAGTTATTTTTTTGATCAGCATTTCTCCTTTAATGGTGGCATCTGCTTTTCCGTTCTCAATTATTGTTTCTGCTGCTGCATTCATCATTCTTAAAAAAGACGAAAGAAATTATGTGTGGCAGAAAAAAAACAGCTCTGAGCAAACAATATAAATATCATTCTATGTTACGAATTGGCTT
Organism: uncultured Chitinophagaceae bacterium; assembly: GCA_963814445.1. Classification (GTDB taxonomy): domain Bacteria; phylum Bacteroidota; class Bacteroidia; order Chitinophagales; family Chitinophagaceae; genus Ferruginibacter. The sequence continues at coordinate 31,244 of CAWFCU010000018.1, read as the reverse complement.
ATTTGTTCATTATAGTTTTACATGGCTCCTTACATTTTATAGGCCTTGCCAAAGCGTTTGGCTGTGGTAATGTTCAGCAATTACAAAATCCTACATCAAAAGCCACAGGATTTTTTTGGTCAGCTATTGGATTGCTTTTTTTTGCAGCAGCGTATTTATTTTTTCCTGCATAAGCAAAGCTGGTGGATGATTGCTATAGCTACTGTTATACTTTCACAAATAATAATTATTATGAATTGGCAGGATGCTAAAGCCGGCACCATTGCCAATATCATAATTTTAATTGCAGCTATATTTAGTTTTACCAGTTATCGCTTTGAAAATAGGTTACAGAAAAGAGGTAAAAGAAAACCTGCTGGATAATAATGCCATCGCTAAAGAACTGGTAACGGAGCAAGACCTTACACAATTACCTTTGCCTGTACAAAAATACTTGCGATATACAGGTGTTGTAAATAAACCCAAAGTAAAAAATGTACGCATTGTATTTGAAGGGCAAATGAGGGACAAAGGAAAAAACTGGTTTGCTTTTACATCTGAACAATACAATTTTTTTAATGAGCCAACGAGGTTATTTTTTATGAAGGGAAAAATGTTTGGTGTAACAGTTCCCGGTTATCATCATTACATTAAAGGTGCTGCCAGTAATGGATATTCGTTTATTTGGTGTGTTTCCTGTTGTGCAAAAAAGCGGCCCGGTAATGGACAAAGCAGAAACGGTAACACTGTTTAATGATATGTGCCTGTTAGCCCCGGCTACTTTGATAGACAAGCGCATTCAATGGCAGCCTGTCAATGACACTTCCGTTACCGCAACATTTACCAACCATGATATTACTATAACAGCCAATTTGTTTTTTAATCAGCAGGGGCAATTGGTAAATTTTATTTCAAATGACCGGACTTCTGTTAACGAAATGAAAGAATTTCCATTTTCAACACCTGTCAGCAGTTATAAAAATATCAACGGCTATAACATCATGTCATTGGGTGAGGCGGTGTGGCATTATCCTGATGGGGCTTTTACTTATGGCAAATTCAATCTTACAAGTATTGAATACAATGTTGCAGCTATAAAATAATCTTCTTTTTTTACCATAACTGATGAGTGCAATCACTTGTATTGCTGACCCATATCATTCTTTGGGGCATCACCGCTGTTTACCTTACACTATCATTCACAAAAAAAACATCAATGAAAACGATCATTGCCCCCACAGATTTTTCCCCGGTATCAATCAATGCAGTAAACTACGCAGCTGATATGGCCTGCATCACTGGCTGCGACCTTTTGTTATTACATGTGTATCCACAGCCTGTTGTGGTGGCAGAAGTGCCCGTTCCCATATACGGCATAGATGACAGCGAAGAATACCAAAAAGAAAAACTGGAAAAACTAAGAGCTGATTTATTATTCAGAACAAGAGACAGGATAAAGATCATTGCACAAATTGAGCAGGGCGATATACTGCTGAAAATTGAAGAATGCTGCACACTGGTAAATCCATATGCTGTAGTGGTGGGCCCGGAAACTGTTGGCAGGATCGGGGAACTGGTTGGTGCCGCTGTTACTTCAGAAATGATAAAAGATTTGCAATGGCCTGTAATTGTTGTGCCTGAAAACACTCACTTTTCCAATATTAAAAAAATTGGCCTGGCCTGCGATTTTAAAAAAGTGGTAAATACAATCCCGGTTGAGGAAATTAAATCAATGGTAAAAGAATTTAATGCTGAACTGCATGTGATGCATGTACACGACGACCCCGAAATTGCTTATAGTGATACAACCATAGAAGAATCGGGTTGGTTGCAGGAAATGCTGTACGAATATCCATCCAAAATATCACCTTATCAATAACAATAATATTGAAGAAGGCATTGAACAATTTGCAGAATCGAATAAACTTGATATGCTGATAGTGGTTCCTAAAAAACATAACGTACTGCATAACCTGTTTTTAAAAAGCCATTCAAAACAACTGGTACTGCATTCACATGTGCCGGTGATGGCTGTGCATGAATAAAACTACAAACAATGAAAACATACATAAAAAAATTTAGTGAAACGGGCATTGCTGATATACCAGAAGTGGGAGGAAAAAATGCTTCGCTTGGTGAAATGTTCTCAAAACTTTCTGCGAAAGGAATACTTGTGCCGGATGGTTTTGCTACAACAGCCGCTGCATTTATTGATTTCCTGGAACACAATAAACTTGCTGAGCCGTTAGAAAAAATAATGCAGCAACTCGACAGGAAAGATTTTACTAACCTGCAGGAAACTGGTGCAGCCGCAAGAAAAATGATACTGGAGGGGGAACTGCCGAAAGAACTTCAATTGGCAATTATCAGGGCATACAAAGAGTTATGCAACAACAATTATTTTGAAGTGGCAGTAAGAAGCAGTGCCACCGCTGAAGACCTTCCACAAGCAAGTTTTGCCGGGCAGCATGAAAGTTATTTAAACATTAAAGGTGAAGCCGCTTTGCTGGAAGCAGTAAAAAAATGTTACGCTTCCTTATATACCAACAGGGCTATTAAATACAGGGAAGACAACGGTTTTGCCCATGAAAAAGTAGCCCTTAGTGTTGGTGTGCAAAAAATGGTAAGGAGTGATAAAGCATGCTCAGGTGTTGGCTTTACGCTGGAACCAGAATCCGGCTTCAGGGATATTGTACATTTAAGCGGAGTGTGGGGCCTTGGTGAAAATATTGTACAAGGCACTGTAACGCCTGATGAGTTTTATATTTTTAAGCCAACATTACTACAGGGTAAAAATGCAGTAGTGCAAAAAAAACTGGGTGAAAAATCAAAGACAATGATTTATGGCGATGATGAGGCGAACCCGGTTATCAATATTGCAACTCCAAAAGAAAAACAGGGCCAGTTTGTACTAAGTGAAACGGAAGCCATGAAGATTGCAGCCTGGGCAGTGACAATTGAAAATCATTATCAAAAACCAATGGATATTGAGTGGGCAAAAGATGGCAATACGGGTGAGATATTCATCATCCAGGCAAGACCCGAAACAGTACACTCTCAAAAAAATCCGCTGATTGTAAAAGAATATAAACTGCTGAACAAAGCCGCAGCCATTACAGAAGGAGAAGCGATTGGTTCAAAGATTGCCAGCGGTATTGCAAGAATATTACACTCTCCAAAAGATGCAGGCAAATTGAAGCCGGGAGAAATTGTGGTAACAGGCATTACCAGCCCTGACTGGGACCCGATCTTAAAAATGGCTGCTGCTATTATTACAGACAAAGGTGGACGAACAAGCCATGCTTCTATTGTGGCAAGAGAACTGGGAGTACCGGCTGTTGTTGGTTGTGGCGATGCCACAGAAAAAATTATAGAAGGCGAAATGATAACTGTTTCCTGCTGTGAAGGAAAAACAGGCTTTGTGTACAAAGGCAAACTTGATATTTGAAGAAAAAGAAATTGACTTTAGCAATATCAGCAAACCTGAGAACACGGAAGTAATGCTGATTGCAGGTGATCCTGACAAAGCATTCCAACTTTCATTTTATCCAAATGATGGCGTAGGATTAATGCGTATTGAGTTTATCATTACACATTCGGTACAAATACACCCGATGGCATTAGTGAAATTTAACGAGTTGAAAGATGCGGAAGCAAAACAAAAAATTGAGAAGCTTACCATACTACTATCCCGATAAAGAAAAATATTTTGTTGATAAACTGGCAGAAGGTGTTGCTACCATTGCTGCTGCATTTTATCCCAAAGATGTGATAGTACGGATGAGTGATTTTAAAACAAATGAATATGCCAACCTGCTGGGCGGAAAAGAATTTGAACCGGAAGAAGAAAACCCAATGATCGGTTTCCGTGGTGCATCCCGTTATTACAATGATCTGTACAGGGATGGCTTCAGGCTTGAATGTGAAGCCATAAGAAAAGTGAGGGGCGAAATGGGATTGACCAATGTAAAAGTGATGATACCATTCTGCCGCACTATAGATGAAGGCAACAAAGTAATTTCAGTAATGAAAAGATTTGGCCTTGAGCAAGGCGTAAATAATCTTGAGATATATGTAATGGCGGAAATACCAAGCAACGTAATACTTGCTGAAAAATTTGCCGCCATATTTGATGGTTTTTCTATCGGCTCCAACGATCTTACACAACTCACACTTGGTATTGACAGGGATTCTGCTATCATCAGCAATTTATTCAGTGAACAGAACGAGGCGGCCATGCACACATTTGCCGAGATGATACACAAGGCAAAACATGCCGGGGTGAAAATTGGCTTGTGTGGCCAGGCTCCAAGCGACTTTCCTGAGTTTGCACAGTTTTTGGTGGCGCAGGGTATTGACAGTATTTCATTTAACCCTGATGCCTTGATGAAAGGAATAGAAAATATAAAAAAAGCAGAATTATCATTGATGGAAAAAGCTTAAACAATAAAGCTTATCATGGATAAACAGCATATAATCGATATCTCTACTTCTTTTTACCGAAGGTTAAAAAAATACAGCCAGCAACGCAACTGAAAATTTTAATGCAGAATCCATTCATAAATTCAGAGTGGAGTACAAAAAATTACGGGCTTTTTTCCGGATGCTTTCGCAGGCTAAGGATGCAAGCTCATAAAATAAAAATTCCCAAACCCTTAAAAGACACTTATTCCATTGCAGGCATTGTACGTGATTTGCAATTGCAGCAACAGCGCTTCACTAAAGTATTAAGACAAACAAAAACCGAATCACAAACAGGCCCTGATTTGCTGCAGAAGAAAATAGACAGCCTGAAAACAAAACTGCTAAAAGCAATTTCAAAAAACCCCGTATCGGTTAGCAAAAAGAAAACAATGCCATTGCTGCCGGATAAATACCCACTGCGTTATTTCAAAGAATTTATACAAAGCAAACAGGATTCAGTCAGAGCCATTATTTCAAAAAAAAAGCTTACCGATACTGACATTCATGCCATCCGAAAAAGTCTGAAAGATCTATTTTACAACCTGCAATTGTATAATGGTACAGAATACAAAAAATTATCCAAGGCTATTTATAAAGAAAAAAATGAAAAGTACTATAAACAATTACTGAATGAACTGGGCATGTTTCAGGACAAATGTATTGCCATAGCACTATTAAAAACATCCGGTATAAGGCAGCAGGCAGGTATAAGCAAACAATGGATAAAAGAAAAAAATGCCTGGAAACAACTGCTCGTTAAAAAATTGAAAACAACCATTCTTCCGCAAATAACTGCCGGGCCAATAACCATGTAGGCATATTTTTCCATGATTACAATCAGGTATAAGGCTGACCAGTATTGTATAATAAATTACCCCTATCCATTACTTTGCTTACTAATAATGTATGTATGCCATTTCAATCAGATGCACAATCATTCCTTTCAGAAGCAGGCGGCCTTGCCCGTTTCACAGGCCGTTTTATTTCGCAAGCCTTCAGGCCACGCTACGAAGTGGCAGAACTTATCCGGCAATGCTATATTATCGGGTATAACTCAATGCCATTGGTTGGGCTCACTGCTTTTATAATGGGCCTGGTATTAACCATGCAGTTGCGTCCCTCCATGGTGGAGTATGGCGTGGAGTCTCAATTGCCCGCCATTGTTGGCATTTCTATAGTGAGGGAAATAGGCCCTGTGATAACGGCATTGATATTTGCCGGAAAAATCGGAAGCAGCATCGGCGCAGAACTTGGCTCCATGAAAGTGACCGAACAGATAGATGCGATGGAAGTGAGTGGCACCAACCCTTTCAAATATTTGGTGGTAACACGTGTACTTGCTGCTACACTAATGCTGCCCATACTGGTAACATTAGGCGATGCCATTTCATTGTATGGCTCCTGGCTCGGCGTCAACATACACAGTACCACCAGTTTTAATTTGTTTTGGTCCCAGGTGTTCGATATTCTTAGTTTTGGAGATGTGCTGCCTGCATTTATAAAAAGTTTTTTCTTTGGTTTTGCAGTCGGCATTATCGGTTGCTACAAAGGTTATAACAGCAGCAAGGGCACCGAAGGCGTTGGCCGGTCTGCCAATTCAGCGGTGGTGATTTCGTCCATTATGATTTTTGTAATTGATTTGCTGGCTGTGCAGATAACAGAATTACTGGGGTTTAACTAAAGAACTATTTTATGGCACCAGGTACCTTCCAAATTAAAATGTTGCTCATCATAACAAAATGATGATACCACAAAAATGAAACTGGCAGAAAAAGAAATAACGAACCAAAGTATTGAAACATCTTCTGCCAGTTGTGTTATGAGCATCCGCAACCTGTACAAATCTTTTGGCAGCAACCATGTACTGGTTGATTTTAACCTGGATTTATACAAAGGTGAAAACGTAGTGGTACTGGGTAAATCCGGTTCAGGAAAATCTGTGCTGATAAAATGTATTATTGGCTTGTTAGCAGCCCGATAAAGGCAGCATAGAAATGTTTGGAAAAAATATACCGGAAATAAAAGGTGATGAACTGGATATGATAAGGGCAAAAGTTGGCTTCCTGTTCCAGAGCAATGCACTCTACGATTCGATGACAGTAAGGGAAAATCTTGAATTCCCTTTGCGGCGGCACTGGATAGCAGTAACGCAGGCTGAAGTAGAGAATATGGTGATGGATGCATTGCAGGATGTGGGCCTTGCACATACGGTGGACATGATGCCGGCGGAATTATCGGGAGGCATGCGGAAAAGAATAGCACTTGCAAGAACATTGATTTTAAAACCTGAAATCATTTTGTATGATGAACCCACTACCGGGCTTGACCCCATAACAGCCAAAGAAATTATTGAGCTGATGATGGAGATACAACAAAAGTACAATACCACATCGTTGATTATTTCTCATGACATGAATTGTGTACGCATGGCAAGCAACAGGGTGGTAATACTTTTTGACGGGCAATGCTATGCAAGCGGCACCTATGAACAACTGCAACAAAACACGGATGTGAAAGTGAAACAATTTTTTCAATAATACACAATGGCCAAACAAACTGTCAATAATATAAGGCTCGGCTCTTTTGTACTTGGGGGGCTGCTGTTCCTGGTGCTGCTGCTGTACATGATTGGCAAAAACAGGAATATGTTTGGCGATACTTATGTGCTGGTTGCAAGGTTTGAAAACATACAGGGGCTGGTAGCAGGTAACAATGTACGCTTTGCAGGTATTGAAGCAGGTACTGTTAAAAAGATAAATATCCTGAATGACACTGTTATTGAAGTGACAATGGTGCTTCAAAAAAAGATGCAGTCCATCATCCGTAAAAATGCCATTACATCTATCGGCACCGAAGGACTGGTGGGAAACAAAGTGGTGAACATTTTGCCTGGCGGGCAGCCCGGGCCGCTGGCAGAAGAAGGCGATATCCTGCTGTCGAAAAAAGCGGTGAACACAGATGAGATGCTGCAGACATTGTACAAAACGAATAATGACATAGCACTTGTGGCTGCAGCATTAAAAACCACCGTACAGCGTGTAAATAACAGCAGTGCACTGTGGGATTTGCTCAATGAAAAATCTATACCAAAGGATGTAAGGATGTCCATTGCCAACATACGCCAGGCAACGTTGAAGGCAGGTAAAATAGTGAATAGCCTGGATGCGATTGTATCAGATGTCAAAAGTGGGAAAGGCTCTGTTGGTGCATTGCTTACTGATACTTCATTTGCAAAAAACCTGAACGAGGCAGTAACTAAAATAAAAGCGGTTGGGAAACAGGCAGATTCGCTGGCAGTGCAGATAAGCAATGTGGTGGCAGGCATACAAAAAGACATCAGCAATGGAAAAGGCACCGTGAATTTACTGCTGAAAGATTCTATGCTGGCAGCAAGATTAAATGCAAGCCTTGATAATATCCAGCAGGGCACTGATGGGTTCAACCAGAATATGGAAGCACTGAAACATAATTTTTTATTCCGTAACTATTTCAGGAAACTGGATAGACAAAAAGAAAAAGAACAAAAGAAAGCATCTGCAGGCAAACAATAAACAAATGACTCACTAAAAATTTAGGCATGTCCACTAAAGAACAAATACCATGATGGTTTGTTTTTACAGCAATTAATCATACTATTTCCGCCACCACACGGCATATCATTATTTATGCCGCTGCTAAAAAAACGGATTAAGGTGTTTATTTTACTTGTGCAAATTAAACAGGCAGCAAAGCAGTAATGATAATGCAGTTCATTAAGGACACAGGTTAAAATCAGCTGTTGAGAAGCTGCAAAAAACAATCTTTATCATCATGACAGAAATATCCATCTGGAAAATTCCTGCGGGGATTGCATTTTTCCTTCTTGCTATGAACATGCTTGAAGCTGCGATGCAGCAGCTGAGTGGAAGAAAATTTAAGCTCCTGCTAAAAAAACAAACAGGCAGCAAACTGAAAGCCATTGCCGGAGGTGCAGCAATTACCGGGCTCTTGCAAAGCAGTTCGGTAGTGAACCTGCTGGTGATTGGCATGGCAGGCCGGGGAATTGTGAAAATGGAAAATGCACTTTCTCTTATGCTGGGTGCTAATCTAGGCACCACGCTTGACACATGGATACTTGCGCTGTTTGGTTTCAATTATAACATCAGCAATGTGGTGCTGCCTGTTGCAGGCGTTGCAGGGATAATAATGGCTTTTGCGCTAACTAACAGTAAACTACAGGCATGGTGCAGGCTTCTTTTCAGTATATCATTTCTTTTTATTGCACTTGGTTTTATAAAAAACGGAATGGAAGGCTTTGTGAAGCAAACAGATTTGTCTTTCTACAGTTCTTATCCCCTGATTATTTTTTTGATGATTGGCATTGTGATAACATCCCTTGTGCAGTCAAGTTCAGTAACCGCAGCAATTGCACTCAGTGCGCTTTACTCCAATGCAATCAGCGTTTATATGGCATCGGCAATTGTACTGGGTGCAGAAATAGGCACCACGTTCAAACTTTTTCTTGCATCGGCAAAAAGCCCAGCCATTAAGAAACGGTTGGCACTGGCGAATTTTATTTTCAATATTGCAACAGTGGCCGTCATGTTCCCGTTGCTGAAACCTGCCATTAGCTTTATAACAGACATCATAAACATACAGGATAAACTGGTTGTGCTTGTATGTTTTCAAACAATGGCCAACTTTTTCTGCATTATGATTTTTGTTCCTTTTCTTCAGCCATTTGGAAAATTTTTGATGAAGCGTTTTTCTGACAAGGATGATGAAAGTTTTTATATCCGCCATGTTGCTGTTGACAATGCAGCCCTGGCGCTGGATGCACTTGAAAAAGAGACAACACAATTTTTTAAAACCGTTATCCACTTCTGCAGAAAATCATACGGTTTAAACAGCAATGAAGAAAACATTCCTTCAGGGCCAAAGTTTGCAACAGAAGAATACACAGGCATCAAACACCTGCATGGCGAAATGCAGGCTTATTGCATGAAGCTGCAGGCAGTTGCCGGAACTGAGGAGAAACAAAGGGCAGAAAAAATCATCTCTTCCATACGCAATGCCCTATATGCTGCAAAAAGCATGGGCGATGCTGAAGAAGACATCAGGCAGACAAGCAGTTCATCAAACGATGTGAAATACAATTTCTATGTGGAAACAGGCAGCAAACTTTCCAGGCTTTATGCCATGATGGGGAATATCATTGAAAACGGAATCGGGAAAAGCCATTTTGAAGAGTTTGATAAAATCTACAGTGAGATTACAGCCAATTATTCTGAAAACCTGCAGGTGCTGTATAAAAAAAACCTGCATGCTTCATTAAGTGAAACTGAAATATCAATGCTGATAAATTTTAACCGGGAGATACACACTTCGCTGAAATCGCTGCTGTTCGGGCTAAAGGATTTTTTGCTGCCTGCTGCTGCGGCAGAATATTTTGACAGCCGTCCCGGTTTTATCAGGTAATGTATTGCAATCAGGAATAATTAACTAATCTAAAGGAACTATGCCATCCATCATCACCATCACCTTCAGTCCCTGTATTGACAAAAGCACTTCAATATCCGCATTAGTACCGGAGAAAAAATTACAATGCGCCACTCCAAAACTGGAACCCGGTGGGGGTGGCATCAATGTGGCAAGGGTTATTCATAAAATTGGCGGTGATGTTATTGCCATATTCCCTTCTGGTGGATATACAGGAAGGCATTTTAATCATCTTTTAGAAAAAGAGAATGTACCCTGTAACATTATCGAAACAAAAAATGAAACAAGGGAAAATATTATTGTGTTTGATGAAAGCACAGGCAACCAATACCGTTTTGGAATGCCGGGCACCCTGTTAAGTGAATCAGAATGGACACAATGCCTGCAGGCAGTTGAAAAAACAGATCTCCCTGAATTTATCGTTGCCAGTGGAAGTTTACCACCCGGCGTACCATCAAATATTTTTAGCCTGCTTTCAAAAACCGCTGCCAATAAAAAATCAAAATTTATTGCTGATACATCAGGCGATGCATTAAAAGAAGCAGCTTCCACAGGAGCATATTTATTAAAGCCGAACATTGGTGAGCTGGCTTTACTTGCAGGCGTACCTGTTATTGAAATGAACGAACTGGAAAGCATTGCAAAAAAAGTACTGCGTCAATATCCTGTTGAAATACTTGTTGTATCAGCCGGCAGCGAAGGCGCCATGTTATTTACAAAAGATGAAACATATAAAGTGCCGGCACCACCTGTACAACGGAAAAGCACTGTAGGTGCAGGCGACAGTATGGTGGCAGGAATTATTTACAGCCTTTCAAAAAAATCAACTCTCAAACAGGCATTACAGTATGGTGTTGCGTGTGGCACAGCTGCCACTATGAATGCCGGAACAGAATTATGTAACCCTGCAGATGCAGAAATGCTTTATAAGAAAATGCTTTCGTCAGAAATATAATTCATTCACCGGCATAAACAAGCTTTTTTCTATTAAAATCCTGACGGCTCTCATTACAGGTGATGATTGCACTCATTGCTTTCCTGCACAGGAATAACAATATTTACATACAAAATAAGCTGCGCTAATATGAACAGGTTAAAAAACAAAGTAGCCATTGTTACTGGCGCCGCTGGTGGCATGGGAGCAACAATAGCAAAACTATTTGCACAGGAAGGCGCAAAAGTAATGGCAACCGATATACAGGCAGACAAATTAAAAAAATGGGTACAAAAAGCAAAAGCTGATGGGCTTGGAATTGATTACGCTGTGCATGATGTTGGCAGTGAGGCTGATTGGAAACAGGTGGCAGAAAAAACCGTTGATACATTTGGTAAAATTGATATCCTTGTAAATAACGCAGGTATTTTTCCCGGCTTTGCAGATTGTGAACAAACAAACAAAGAACTCTGGGATAAAGTAATTACCATTAATTTAACCGGTCCGTTTCTTGGTTGCCATACCTGCATCCCCTATATGAAAAAAATTGGTGGTGGCAATATTGTGAACATTGCTTCCATAGCGGGCATTGTTGGTGGTAACGGAGCTGCTTACTCTTCTTCAAAAGGCGGGTTACTGTTGCTGACAAAAGATATTGCCGTAACATTTGCAAAAGATAATATCAGGGCTAATGCTATTTGTCCGGGTGCTGTGCTTACACCTATGACGGAGGACCTGGTAAAACTTTCCGGCATGATGGAAAGTATCAAAAACATGAGCCCACAGGGAAGAATGGCCATGCCGGTTGAAATTGCATTGGGTGCATTATACCTTGCATCAAACGAATCGCCCTTTATGACCGGAGCACATATAATTATTGATGGCGGTGCTGTAGCCAGATAAATACCTGTGATAAACTTCAGCACCTGTAATGAGTGACATCATTTGGAAAAAGTAAACTTAGTTGTACTTTGATTTGATTAATTAATACTAAAATGTTTTTATGAACAGAACCAGTAAAATAATAGCTGCATTTGCCGCCGGCGCAGCTGCAGGCGCCATATTAGGGCTTTTGTTTGCCCCAGCCAAAGGAAGTGAAACAAGAGAAAAAATAAAAGACAAAGCCAAAAAACTTTCAGGCGACCTTGAAGAAAAAATCAGCAAGGCGGAACAAAAAATAAAGGACCTGAAGGAAGATATGGAAGAGGCCATTAAAGAAAAAACTGAAAAATTCACATAAAGCATTTTTTTATGGAAAGAATATTTGCCAAAACAGAAGAATTGGTGGATGATGTAAAGGAATATGTAGATATAAAGATTGAATCAGCCAAACTTACTATTGCAGAAAAAACATCGCTTGTAGTTGCCAACGCAGCGGCAGGAATGGCTGTAGTAATTGCATTCGTTTTTTTTGCGATGCTGCTGGTAACCGGCCTATCTCTTTTAATAGGTGAATGGATTGGAAAGCCATGGGCAGGCTTTATGATAATGGCTGTAGTGTGCCTTATTAAAGCTGCCGTAATATGGGCAGCAAGAAAAAGAATCATCCAGATCCCCGTAATGAACGCATTGATAAAACAATTATTCAGCAACAACAACGACAATGAAGAAGATTAAAAATATGGGTCAGCTAAGGGAACAAAAAGCAATATTGGCTGCACGACAGTTGCAGGCCGAAAAGAATGTACGTATCCACTGGAACAACCTTAAAGAAGAGCTACGACCTGTGAGCCTTGCTGCTGAAGCAATTGACAAAATAACACAGCACACTGGCGCTGAAAAAACAGGCCAAAAAAGTATTTTAAAAAGCACATTTACATATGGCCTTACATTGCTGGCACATAAAATAGCGGATGTGGCTGATGAGAAATTAAAAAAGGCTTTTAAAAAATAACTGCCCTCCCTGGCTGCTACGGGCTTCCCACTAAAAAACAGCTACTGAGACCCGGTAGTGCTACAGAAGCGGCAGTATTAAAAAAGACATCCATCAGGTGTAGAAGACATTTATTTTTTCTGCAAAAACCTTTCATAGATATCTTCATAAAATACCAGCCTGCCAGCTGCATTCAAAGCAACAGGATTGTACCAAACCAACACTGGTATTTTTTCCTTTACTGTTACCATTACAGGTACCTGGTTCAACACACAGCCTTTTTCTTCAAGTGTGTCAATAGCCACGCTGTTATCTTTTAAAAGCAGGTGCCCTAATTCAAAAGGCTTTTCCATACGCATACAACCATGACTGTAGAAACGTTTTTTAGTACCGAACAAAGCAGCAGATGGTGTATCATGCAGGTACACATTAAAGGGGTTGTAAAAATTAAGTTTTAATAAACCCAATGAATTATCACACCCTGTGCTTTGCCTGATGATGTAAGGAAAATATTTATTGCTGAATCTGCGCCAGTTTATCTTATATGGGTTAAGCACTTTTCCCTGCCGGGTAAGCACCTGGTAATTGCCCTTTTCCAAAAAAGCGATATCTCTTTTTATTAATGGCAACAATTCTTTCGTGGTAATACTGTACGGTACATGCCAGTATGGATACAATACCACTTCATTGGCCACACTTAATAAAGTGGGGGTTGGAGTCGTTTTTTTACCAACGATCAGTTTCATTTCTAAAATCACACTATCCCCCTGGTATACCTGCAAATAAGCACCAGGAATATTGGCTACAATAACTTTTTGTTGTTGAATAAGCCCATGCAGCCAACGGTAATTATTTAATGCAGTTACCAGCTGGTTCATCCTTACCTGCAATGGCACATTCAGTTCCTGTAAAAAAGCAGAGCGGATGATGCCATCGTTGAGCAGATCAAAAGATTGTTGTGCTTCTTTTACTTTTTTCTTCAATAGCGAATCTGTAATACTAATAACAGAATCAAGAAACCCTGACTGGTAAAGTTTATTTACCAAAGGAACGTTCGACACCGCAACTTTTTTATCAGTAACAAATGTTTCAGAAAAATTATTTTTTGCAACTATCTTTTGCATCTTCTGTAAATGAAATACGATCGCATTTATCACCGGCAAACCATTGCCAAGCTCCGTTATAAACAAAGAGAGTGTATTGCTTTGCAAATGACTTTGCAATAATTGAGGAACGTTGTAAACCGATGGGGCAAAATGCAGTGCATCATAAGCAAGTGCCGGCAATTTATTGCCATAAGCCACATCATTAAAAAAATGCAATGCGGCAGCCGAAAACAATATATCTGTATTTACAGAATCCTGCAGGGATACTAATTTTATCCTGCCGGTTTTGTAATTATTGATAAAAGTAAAATGGTAATCGCTTTCAACCAAACCAACACCTGCCGCTGAAGAAAGCAGGCTGATCAACGTATCTCTTTGGTAGTTGTTTTCATTATTAAACCATACCCTGTTGTATCCATTGATGGAATAGAACTTTTTAACAAGAGTGGCATACCTTATACCTGTATTATTTAAAGCAATACTGTCCTGGACGGTATTTTGTAAATAACCGGTACCAGGCTGTGCTTTCAAAACGGAGTGGCACACCACTAATAACAAAACAAGAATACAATTCTTATATATTTTCATCTTACAATTAAGATACCACTTACAATAAAAAGCCCCACCTTCCCTTACAGGTGGGGCCTGATTACATGACATAATCAAACTTACTTTACAGTAATCTGTTTGGCAGATTGTTTTTGAACTTCCTCTTTTTTAGGCAACGCTATCTTCAGTAACCCTTCTTCATATGTAGCCGCTATCTTTTCCCTGTTGATTTCATCGGGTAAGGTAAAGCTTCGGCTGAAAGAAGAATAATTATACTCTTTACGGGTGATCTTCTTATCCTTCGCCTCTTTACTTTCTTCTTTTTCGCTGCTAATGGTAAGCATGTTGCCATCCACATCAATTTTAAAATCATCCTTCTTTAAACCCGGTGCAGCCAGCGACACCTGGTATTCGGTTTCATTTTCGGTAATGTTTACAGCAGGTACATTCATTGTGCGGCCCCATAAGCCGCCATTATCAAACCACTCGTTCCATGGTTTGAAGAAATCATCCAATACTGATGGCACTTTGGTTGTGCCTTTTGATACCGCCTGGGTTCCCATAAAATGTATTTTAGAATTTGAAAAATATAATTACGTAACAAATGTATTTCGGCAGGAAAAAAAATTCTGCAACCTGCATCAGTAAGAAGTATGAGATTTATCAGTGTTTAGGAGTGCGGGCTTTTCTTTCTTTGAATTGCATTAAAACGATATGATATGCCAAAGAAAAATCAACCTGCTCCGGCAGTTCCGTCAAAACACGATGACAAACCGGTACCATTACCGCCTGTTGATCCGGATGAACTGTTGGTGCCTGATACCAACGACCCGGACATTATCCCCGATGAAGATGAATTAGAAACCCCGCCTTATGAAGCACCTGAACCAGGTGAAGGGCCATAAAGCATGACCTTTATATGATTGAAAAGAGAATAGAAATTTTTATTTTCTGCCAAGCAATATATTAAGCGGCTTCAGTTCTTCAACATTATCACTGATGATCTTGAAAATAGCAGCAAAAGGAATGAATAACACCATTCCTGAAACGCCCCAGATAATGCCACCTGCAATAATGGCAACAAGGATGATAAATGTGCTTACATTCAATTGTGTGCCCACCACTTTCGGAAAAATAACATTTGCTTCAAGGTACTGCACAAATGTAAATAAAGCTATTACAGCAATTGGATATAAAACATTGCCGGTATCCATCCACACAACAGTAATAGGAAGCAATGCACTGATAAGGATACCGAGGTATGGAATAATGGTCATAACAGCGCAAAGCATCCCAAATAGAATAGCATGCCGTACACCCAATGCAAGCAGCCCAATACTGTTAAGTATCCCCACAAAAATGTACACCAGCACCATTCCCTTGATATAATTGAAATAGGTATGTATTGTTTGGTTCAATATGTCATCAAGTTGCTGTTTATATTTTACAGGAACTACAGACTGAAGGAATTGTACAAATACATTGCGGTGATATAAAAACAAAGCAGTGTAAACAGGAATAAGAAACAACATAAAGAACATGGAGGAAGCAGCGCTGAAAACAGTACCGATCATACCTGCTGCACCGGAAGTCAGTCTTTCGCCCCAGTTACTTTGCACCTGCTCCAATCCAAAACGTGCGGCCATCTGCTGCTGTATGCTGTGAACAAACGCACTGGTTTTTTCAATGATCACCGGCACATCATTCCGCAATAAATTCACCTGCCACACCAGCAAGAGCACTAACGCTGCTATCAATACCGTTACTATTAACAGACAAAAGAACGTAGCAATACTTCTTGTACATCCCTTTCTTTCGAGCCACCGGCACACCGGGCACATTACTATTGCAATGAGCAGGCCAAAGAACAAAGGTACCAGCAATGGCTTGCCAAAATAAAACAGTGCTGAAACAAGTATGATCAGTTCAAGATACTTTACTACGGTATGAAAAAACTTAGTTTCCTGCATAATGATGGTATGTAAGATGATAAATCACACAGATGTTTTACATGATGAATAAGGGTTGAAAAACTGATGTTCATCAGCATCAATTCAGCATGGCTGCCAGTTTCTTTTCATTCAGGATAATGATCTGTCCCGCCTGGATCTCTATTAATTTTTCAGATTTAAAATCACTCAGTGTTCTTATGAGCGACTCTGTAGCTGTACCGGCAATATTTGCCAGGTCTTCCCTTGATATTTGTATGGAGAATTTTTCTTTCTCATCTTTCCGGTATTTCTGTTGCAATGTCAGCAGTGCATCAGCCACTCTTTTACGGAGAGAATTGTAAGCAAGGCCAAGCAATTGCTCTTCTTTTTCTGCTACATTTTTCGCCAGCAGCTTAATAAATTTCTGCATCACTTCTTTATTGCTCTCAATCAATCCCCTGAACTCTTCCACAGGTATGATAGCAATATCAGTCTCATCAATTGCCTCGGCAGTTTCTTTATACACTGTTCCTTCCAGCATAGCAACATAACCAATAAATTCTCCCTCCCCATGCAGGCCTACTGTAAACTCTTTGCCATCAGCATTCGTCTTAAAAGTTTTTACTTTCCCTTTTTCTATGTAATACAATTTATTCGGGTGATTGCCTTCTGAATAAATTGCCTGTTTCTTTTTATAATGGTTGGTATGCCTGTCTTTGGTAAAATCTTCCATTGCTTTTTTCCCACTCACTTCGTTCAGCATCTGGTGCATGCCTTCTGCTGTTGATTCAAAATTTTTTTTCAGCAACTCTACTTTATTTAAACGGCTTTCAATAGCAGTCAGCAATTCTATGTCAGTAAATGGTTTGGTTACATAATCATCTGCCCCCATTTCCATTCCTTTTCTAAAATCACTACGTTCTGCCTTGGCTGTTAAAAAAATGAATGGAATCCCTTTCAGTTCAGGGTTTTTATTCAACAGGTGTAAAACACCGTAACCATCAAGCACCGGCATCATTACATCACAGATAATGAGATCTGGCTTTTGTGCAAGCGCTTTCTCCACTCCCACTTTACCATTTTCGGCAGTTTCCACTTTATAACCGGCAAGCTCCAGTATCTCGGCGGTATTTTCCCTTATATCATCGTTGTCTTCAATAAGCAGTAAATGTTTCATGCTGGTAATGTATCATTTTTAAAAGTGATGGTAAAAATTGTGCCTTTCTCCAGTTCGCTTTTGCATTCCAGGTGGCCGTTCATCAATTCCACATATTTGTCAACTATATGCAATCCCAAACCTGTGCCCTGTATGTTAGTGGCATTCTTCGCCCTGAAAAAGCGTTCAAACAAATGCTCCTGGTCTTCCTGCGAAATACCCATGCCATGATCCCTTAACTGGAAAATAATATCGTTGGCATTTACGCTGCTGTTTACTTCGATAATACCATCTTCAGGAGAAAATTTAATGGCATTAGAAAGCAGGTTAATGATAATATTTCTCAGCAAAGTAATGTCGAGGTTCACTTCTGTATTTCCATTGTGCTGGTAAATGATCTGTTGTGATTTTTTTGCAATACCCTGCAATTCGCTGCAAATATTAGTTAGTAGTTCTTGTACATTGAAAACACTGTAATGCGTTACAATTTTTCCATCCTCAATTTTACCAATGGAAAGAAATTCGTTAAGTATATCAGTAAGATTGTGCACCGAAGATTTAATACGCAGGATATGCCTGTCTCTTTTTTCTTGCTCCTCTGACAGTGTATATTTTGCCATCAACGACGCAGAAGAAAGAATAGTGCTTAGTGGTGTTCGGAATTCATGCGATGCCATCGAAACAAAACGGCTCTTCAAATCGCTTAGTTCTTTTTCTTTGTTTAACGCCTGTGCCAGTTCATCTTTTGATTCTTCCACTTCTTTCATAGCTTCTTCGAGCTGGCTGGTACGCAACATTACTTTTTGTTCAAGCTCATCGTTGAGTCCTTCAATTTTCAAATTCACTGTCTCAAGTTCTTTTTGCTGCTGCTGCACTTCTTTTTCAATCTGCTTGCGTTTGGTAATATCATTCACAAAAGCAATTACAAAACTGGCATCGCTGCTTCTATAGTTACCCAAGCTTACTTCCACATGAAACTCTTCACCTGATTTTTTTACTCCTAATAGATCCATTCCTAATCCCATTGGCCTGTTTTGAGGATAGGCAGTATAATTTTCCCTGTAGCCTGTATGATGTTTGTGAAATTTTACAGGTATGAGCACTTCTACTTTTTTACCAACTAATTCACCTGCTTCATAATAACCGAATTGTTTCAGCAAAAAATTATTTGCCAGGATAATCTGTCCGTTCTGGTCAACAATTAAAATCCCAAGTGAAGCATGTTGAAACAGGGCTTCAAATTTTTCTTTTTCATCTAATAATTCTATCTGTGGAGAAGCCATGAGAAACAGTATAATTTTTTGTAAAAATAAAATAAATAACATACCGAATTACACAATAAAAAATATGCCTGCTGTTTGCAGGCATGAATTTTTTAACCGGCTTTACATTTTTATCCCTCTACAAAATACATATCTATAAAGCCTTTGTTCTTTGCTTCTATTTTCCCCCGGTGTACACAGGTAAATTTATCTTTTACCAGTTCATAAGTGATACCGCTTATGTTTACTTTGCCAATGCCACCACTACTTTCCATTCTTGATGCCGTGTTAACTGTATCGCCCCAAATATCATAAGCAAACTTTTTAATGCCCACAATGCCAGCTACCACCGGCCCGCTATGAATACCACAACGTAATTCAAAGTACGGCTGCCCTTTTGCTATTCTTTCCTGCTTGTTATCTTCAATAAATTTCACCATCTCAATGCCGGCAGACACCACATCAAAGGGATGTGTTTTATTGCTTACTGGCAACCCGCCTGCACACATGTAAGAGTCTCCGATGGTTTTAATTTTTTCAATACCATACTTTCCCACGATACGGTCAAAGGCACTGTAGCAATGATTTATTTCTGCAACCAGCTCTTCCGGTGTTAATTTTTCACTGGCGATAGTAAAGTTTTTAAAGTCGGTAAACAATACTGTTACAGATTCAAAACTTTTTGTTTTGGCAGTGCCTGTTTCTTTTAATTCTTCAGCGGTTTCTTCAGGTAAAATATTCAACAGCAATTCATCACTTCTCTTTTTGGCTTTATGTATGCGGTTGCGTTGTGCAAAAAATACGGTTGCAAACAACAGCATAATAGCAAAGCCACCAATAAAACTGTACTTAACAATTTTTTGTCGTTCTATTTCCTGCTGTTGTATTTCTTTGTCCTGGTTTAATATTTTTATTTCCGATTCCTTCTTCTCCATATCAAAGCCAAACTGAAGAGTACCTAATTTTTTATCTGTATTAATATTATAGATGGTATCTTTTATTGCCAGTAAAAGATCCTGGTATTTAAAGGCATTGGTAAAATCTTTTTGCTTTGAATACGCCAAAGACAAGCCTTGGTAAGCATCTTTAATTTCAGTATTGGCATTTAGTTGCAAGCCAATTTCAATTGCCTGCTTATACGCATCAATAGCGTCAGCTATATCGCCTTTGGCCTGGTATGCCTGTCCTAAACCTACAAGCGATTGGGTTTGATCAAGCTTTGTATCCAGTTTTTTTGAAAATTCAAATGCCTGTCTATGAATTTCGATGGCTTTATCAAATTGCTGTTTATGCACATAAATACGACCAATATAATTGAGAGAGTAAGGCAGGTTTTCTGTTCCCTCATATGCTTTTACTGATTGCTCCAGATAGTAAAGTGCTTTTGCATCATCTCCCATTTTGTAATACACTTCACCAAGGTTGGCGGTTGAAGTGCCTATCGAGTATTGATCATTTATTGCCAGGCTTAATTTATATGATTGCAGAAAATAATCCAGCGCTTTATTGTACGTTGCCGGTTTATTCAAGTATATAGCACCAATACTATATTGGCAGGTAACCTTACGCAAAGTGTCTCCTAATTCCTCTGCCATCTTTAATGCCTGCAAATACAGTTCTAATGCTTTAGCATCATCGCCCTGGTTAAAATAAACGGCCCCCTGGTTGCTGATCATATTGCTGACACCGGTCTTATCACCCATCAACTTATATACTTCCATTGCTTGCTGGCATGCCTTGACGGTTTCAATATACTTGCCTTCGAGATAGTATCCATTAGACATATATTTCAAAGCAAGTGCAAGGCCTGGATAATACTTAATTTCTTCAGCTAATTTTTTTGAAGACATGGCAATGGCAATAGCCGTATCAGGATTGCTGCTAAAATAACTTTTGCTTAAAGCATTAAGAAGATTCACCCTGATTGTGTCCGGAATTTTTGCAGAAAGTAACCTTCTCAAACTATCCGCTTCATTATTCTGTGCTGTTGCATCAAAGCACAGAAAAAAAATAAGGTTTGTTAGTAAAAGCCGGAGAATATTATTCTTCATTCTGCTTATAATTAGCTCATGTTAAAATTAATAAATGTAACCTATAAATATAAAGCGATGCGGCAATAAAAAAAACTATCAAAATTTCAGTGCCAATCGTAAAAAAGGCAAGCTGGTTATTTAATACTGCTTTTGATTGGCTTAAGAATAAAGATACATTTATTATTAATTCCACACCCTGTTTCAAAAAGGCATGGCTGCAGGCGAACGAATGACCTATAAATAAAGGAGGCTGTTTCAGCAGCCTCCTTTATAAAAATATTCTTATACCTGGTTATAATTTCACCAGTTTCACAACCTTTCGTTTATTTCCCTGCATCACTTCCACAAAATAAACACCGCCTTTCCATTTTGAAGCATCAATTTTAAGTGTTGTGTTAGGAGTGGTTTTTTGAACCGACACCTGCCTTCCATCACTGCTGCTGATCCTTATCTGCACCGGAGTTGTGTTATCATCGCTGCTGATAGCTGCATCAAAATAATTGTAAGACGGATTAGGTGCCACCGCCACATCAAATTCAAATACCGGGCTATCGGTTGACGTTATTACCGGGCTGCCTGGCCTTGCACTCAGGTTGCTTCCGGTACGCAAACACAAACCATCAAGTTTCATATAATTACAACCAATAGAACTTTGCACCCTTACTTTGGCAGTGCCCACAGGCGCTGTTGCTGTAATGCTGTAGTAAGCAAGCTGGTTACTGTAAACATCCACATCCCTTGTTACCGCCACATCAGTTTGTGCAAGTACCGTACCCGATGAGTTCCTGAATATCAAACTCAGTTTTGGTGAACATGATAATCCCGGTGTATGCGTACCTGCAAAGCCGCTAAAAGTAACGGTGGTGCCCGACGCAATGTTTACATCCTGGTACACCAGTGAAGATTTGCTTGAAGCATTATTAAATCCATTCTTGCTTCCACAGGCAACATAACCAGCACCGGTAGTTACTGTACCACCACTTGCTGACCATCCTGTTGCACCATTTTCAAAGTTCCCATTGGTAAGCAGGTTGCCTGATGTATTGATACATCCACAATCTGGCAACAATCCAAAGTCGTATGAATTATTGGTATTGGTGTTTGAGCTGGAACCATCAGGCTCTGCATTCATAGACAATGTAATTGCCAATCCTCTTATTTCATTGCCAACAAGCACTGAACCGTTGTCATCTGTAGCATTATTATTATCCGGGTCGCTGCCGTTTACAGCACTGCTTATATAACCTGCCGGAATAACAACACCTACGATGTAATTGCCCGGTGCAAGGCTGGTGAATTTGTAGTACCCGGTTGCATCTGTAGTGGCAGTTGCTATAGCTGTGCCATCCGCCACATTATTATTATCATTGTCCCTGTACAGTTTAACAGCAATATTCCTTATCCCATTTTCACTGCTGCTGTTGATACCATTATTATCTGTATCATACCAAACCCTGTTGCCCAATACCAATACCGATTGTATAAAGCCTGCGTCAACAGTGTTGTTGGTTTGGTTTAATGCCAGCGTAACACTTACAGTTCCATTTACAGGATCACTGTCTCTGGTATCATCGCTGCCAACATTGCTGGCAGTTGGGTAATAGCCAGATGGTGTTGTAAATACAACTGAATAAGTGCCCGGGGCAAGGCTGCTGAAGCTGTAAGCACCATTGCTGTTAGTAGTAGTACTTGCAATTTGCGTTCCTCCACTGTTCAGCAACCTCACAACAACCGAAGCAATGCCTGATTCACTTCCTTCTTTAATTCCATTTGCATTGGCATCTTTAAACACAATGTCGCCAATAGATGAGCAGTTTACATTGGCAGTTACAACAACAGTTGTTGGTGCCGATATACATCCTACAGAATTTCTTGCAGTTAAAGTATGTGTGCCAGGTGCAACACCTGTAAATACTCCCGTTGTATTTGTTGTTGTTCCATTAAGAATGAAACTTAAGCCCGATTTTGAAGAAGTAACTGTAATAGTTCCTGTAGATGTTGTACAGGTTGGTTGTGTTACACTCGCTGTTGGTGCTGCCGGTATTGCCGGCTGTGCATTGATAACCACATTGGCTGATGCTACAGAAGTACATCCGGCTGCATTAGTCACTTTAAATGTATAGGTGCCTGCCGGTATGCCACTTACTGTTGCAGTGCTGGTGTTTCCTGTAGTTGTTACATTGCCTGGTGTACGTGTCAACGTCCATGCACCTGATGGCAAGCCGCTTAATACAACAGAGCCGGTTGCAACTGTACAGGTAGGATGTGTACGGGTTCCTGCTGTTGGTGCAGATGGCGTTACTGGTTGTGTATTGATAACAACATTGCCAGTAGTTGCTGATGTACAACCAACTGAATTGGTAACAGTAAAGGTATAAGTACCGGCGGCAAGGCCACTAACGGTTGTTGATGTACTACTACCTGTTGTTGTAGTTGTTGTACTTCCCAGTGTACGTCTTAATGTCCATGTACCTGATGGCAAGCCACTCAATGCCACTGAACCGGTAGCAAGTGTACAAGCAGGTTGTGTAATCGTTCCAACTGTTGGCACTGTTGGCGTTGCAGGTTGTGCATTAATCTGTACGCTGCCGGATGCAGGCGAAATACATCCATCAGAATTGGTCGCTTTAAATACATAATTACCGGCAGGAATACCACTGATAGTTGCTGTGGTTGTATTGCCTGTTGTTGTGAATGTACTTGGCGTACTGGTTACTGTCCATGTTCCTGATGGTAAATTACTAAGGATTACACTTCCGGTTGCCAATGTACAGGTTGGTGGGGTAATAGTACCAACCTCAGGCTTTAATGGTGTAGCTGGTTGTGTACTGATAACAACATTACCAGTAGACAGTGATGTACAGGTCATGGAATTGGTTACTGTAAATGTATAGGTACCAGCTGCAAGGCCACTAACGGTTGTTGATGTAGTATTCCCGTTAGTTGTAGTTGTTGTATTAGGGCCTGCTAATGTACGGGTCAACGTCCATGTACCGGATGGCAAATTACTCAACACTACTGAACCTGTAGCTAAATCACAGGCAGGTTGGGTGATTGTACCCAATATTGGTGTTGATGGTATTTCTCCAGGTGCAGCAATGCCAGCGCCTGCCCCACTCATACAACCATCGAGTGTTGTTGTTACTGTATAAGTATCTGCATTGATAACAGTGATAGAAACTGTTGCTTGCCCGGTATTCCATTGCAATAAACCTTGTGCTGTTGTTGACAATACAGAGCTTCCGCAATTATTTACAACCGTTACAACTGGTGCTAAAGGGATTTCTTTAGGCGCTGCCGTTGCACTGCCGGTTCCACTGATACAACCATCTGCAGTGACTGTTACTGAATAGTCATCTGCCACACTTACAATAATAGAAGCTCCGGTTTCTCCTGTACTCCACAACAAAGAACCTGTGGCAGTAGTTGATAATGTTGAAGTGCCGCAATTATTTACAACTGTTACCACTGGTGCCAGTGGTGTTGTTTTTGGTGCGGCTGTTCCGCTGCCTTCTGCACTGGTGCATCCATCAACGGTGGTTGTTACTGTATAATCATCTGCAATGTTTACTGTGATGGCTGATGTTGTTTCGCCTGTACTCCACAACAAATCGCCTGTTGCAAGAGTAGATAGCGTTGATGTGCCATCACAATTATTTACAACTGTTACTACTGGTGCCAGTGGTGTTGTTTTTGGTGCGGCTGTTCCGCTGCCTTCTGCACTGGTGCAACCATCTACTGTGGTTGTTACTGTATATTCGCCAGCAGCGTTTACTGTGATGGATGGAGTTGTTTCATTTGTACTCCACAATAAATCTCCTGTAGCTGTGGTTGACAGTGTTGATGTGCCATCGCAATTATTTACAACTGTTACTACTGGTGCCAGTGGCGTTATTTTTGGTGCGGCTGTTCCGCTGCCTGCTTCACTGGTGCAACCATCTACTGTGGTTGTTACTGTATATTCGCCAGCAGCGTTTACTGTGATGGATGGAGTTGTTTCATTTGTACTCCACAATAAATCTCCTGTAGCTGTGGTTGACAGTGTTGATGTACCATCACAATTATTTATAACTGTTACAACTGGTGTACCTAAATGTTCACCCACTGTCAAAGTACCGTTCTCATATACAACGTTGTAGTTTACGCCATCTTCTTCGGTTAAAACCACACCTGAAGGCACAATTTGATAAGTGCCTGCAGCAAGATTACCACTGCCAACATCGGTACTTCCGCTAAACACAGTTGAATACCGGGCCACTTTCCACTATATTACTATCTGCATCATCATACTGATAAATGTATTTATCGCTTGTATAAACAGGCTGCATGCCATTACAACCAGCAATGGTATCCCTTGCTTTTACAAAAATGTGTTTCAGGGATGATTGTGAGGTTGCCCAATTCATACTGAATATCAAAATTTTCTGACAGCAATACACCAGGGCCAATGAGCCAGGTACCAACTTCATAGCCGGTAATCATGTTCATAGATTGATATCCTGACAAAGAATCTTCTTCAGGGTTTTCATAAACATCCAATGAATCCACGATGAGCAATACGTTTTCATTCGTTTCACTATTCATGGTACTGCTGTTTGCTACATTTATTCCATTAAATCCAACCTTGCCATTCCTTAATGGCACACCATTTACTTTGGCAGCGCCGTTTACACCAACTGCCCCGTTAAAGCCTGCTTTACCATTGAAACCTACTTTACCATTAAAGCCTACTTTGCCATTGAAGCCTACTTTACCATTGTGTATTGTAGCATTGGCAGAATCAGTCTGGTACTCAAAAATCGTTTCTGGCGCTACAGGAACAAAATAGGTAGAGTCGTATGTAGTGGTACCATTAAAGCCAACTTTACCATTAAAGCCAACCTTGCCATTAGATGCAGCCTTGCCACTTACGAGGAAGCTCATATTTTCAAAATCTGCAGCCGTAAGCGTTAGTCCATTAAATCCTACTTTACCATTAAGAAATATTACAGAATTTGACATGATTGACTGATGGTTGGAAACGAGCGAATCCAAAAATGCAG
The DNA here is from genome assembly GCA_963814445.1 of uncultured Chitinophagaceae bacterium. Lineage (GTDB taxonomy): Bacteria > Bacteroidota > Bacteroidia > Chitinophagales > Chitinophagaceae > Ferruginibacter. The sequence goes on along the minus strand of CAWFCU010000018.1, from coordinate 5,437 downwards.
GTACTTCATTTGCATCAATGTTTGAAGCATCGTAGGCATAATTAAACTTCATGTCCTTGCCATTAATAGCACTGCCATACACAAGTGTTGTATCACGTGGTGTAATGGTAAGAGGTATTCTTTGAATGGTTAATAAACCATCTACAAATTTGTAGTTATACAATGCAGACAACGCAAGTGATGCAGGATTTGACAAATCGGTAACTGCAGAAGAAGCCCTTCTGTAATACAAACCAATATTGCTGAGGCTTGTTGCTGATGAGGTATAAACAATATCAGTTAAACCAAGGTCGGCCATAGTTAATGTTGTATCTGCAAGAGCCACACCATTCACTTTTACTTCTACTGCGTAATCTGGTATGCGTTCACCAAATTTCTTTGTTGCACTGTTTACAGTTATAGTAACATTGTTTATTGGCGTATTCAACAAATATATCGGGTCGCTTTCACCACCATCAAGACTGTCAGGTGTAATTGGCGGATTATAAACAGTAAGTGGTGGGTTACCAAGGAACGCAGGAATTTCCACTGTGATCTGTGTGCCGTTTGTTACCACACCAGGTATTGTATCATACTGGAATATAACTGATGCGTTGTTTGCAAAATACTCGCCATTAATAACAACAATTACAGGTTCGGTGCCCGGCTGTGGATCTGGAACCGGATTAGGAGTTACTTCTTCTATATGGAAATCCGTAACTATCGGAAATGGATTAGAGAAAGTTCTCAATGCAGCATCAGCCTGGATAAACCCGGCACCACTGTTTACATCATAACCCGGAGTGTACATATCAATCGCAGTGGTTTGCAGCAGCGATTTCATTTGCGGACCTGTAAATACTTCGCCATTGAAATATCTTTTCTTCGCTTCATTCAACAATGCAGCTACAGCGCCAGCATGTGGTGCAGCAGCCGATGTTCCAAAGAAATTAGGGAACTGGTCACCATCAAATGCTGAGTTAGGATTTGCAAAATCCACGGTGGTATTTACTCCGTTCGGAGCAGTAATATCAGGTTTTTGCCTGTAATTCCCTTTTACACCTACACCACCACGTGATGAGAAGGATGCCACAGTTGGTGCATTAACACCATAAGCGGGTGTATTTGCATAAAGCACTGCACCTACAGCAATAGATCCCACTGCATTGGCCTGGCCAATTACAGTACCTGTTCCCTGGTTGAAATCATTAATAGTCCCATCGCCTCTGAAAAGAATGTATTTGAAAAGTACATTACCTACACCGCCTTTACGGGTCACAATAATTTTTGCATCTACTGTTGCCTTTACCACAAATGGCAATATCTCAAGTGGATCGCCACCAAGGTTGTTCCTGTTGAAACCAAATAAAGGTGACCCATCAGGTTTAAGAAGATAAATATCAAAATCATTGGCTGCACCTGTGGCTGTACCATCAAGGGCACTCACAGAATAAAATTCATCATCCCATTGCAGGGCGATAGTGTATGTGCCTTTGGTAAGTGTTAAGTTCTGATAATAATTATCATTATTGCTTCCAAATTGGTGTGCCATACCCGGATAACCTGCCGGCGGTGTAACTGGATTGAAAACAGCTTCATAAGATCTAACACCAAAATTACCGGCTGATGTAAAGTAGTTCACACCATCTCCAGTTACTTCATCTACAGCCTGTGCCACCACACCATCACTGAAGAATGGTTCTGTGATATAAGTGATATCATCCACTATCACTTTACAGCCCGAATCCCTCAGTACTTTAATGCCTTCGGCAAAATTACCTGCACTGATAAAGCCTGAGCGGAAATAAAGATCTGCACCAGGTGCCACATCATGTACAATCTGCAGCATAGCACGCCCTTCATCTGTTGCTTTACCATAAGGATACTCTGCTGATACTTTCACAGGCGTAGTATTATTTGGATTTCCTGTACCCGGCAAATCACCATTTATAACATCTAATTGTGCAGGGTTACCAAACTTGGTATTATAACTATCACTCATTACACCCACCTTAACTCCTTTACCCGAAAGTTTCCATGCCGCTTTGGCTTTGTCAGAAACCATTGCTTTATCGCCCTGCGATGTTGTAAGGCCGGTAAGCCCTGAAGCTATTGGTGTAAAGTAAGGCCTTACATAATTGATAAAGCCCGGTAAGCGGTTGAGTTTTGTTAAATTGGAAATGGGAATGAAGCCTGTTATAATAAGTGTATTATCACCATTATCAATTAGATTATTCATTCCATATTCAGGTGTTTGCAAGAAGCCGTATAAATAATCATAGAAGCCTTCGTTTGCAATTACTTCTATTAATACCTGTGTATTGTCAGGGCTTATATTGAAAATATTATTAGAAGCTGTTGTATCATAAATTGATTCTGGATAAAAATACAACTGTGTTAATTCAGAACCGATAAGGCTGTCGGTGGCACCGGTAACCGGTGGTTCATAGTAAGGAATGATACAATTTGTTAACTCCACATTCAGAGAAGCATTGGCTGTGCAACCATTAGCATCTGTAACAGTATAAGCATAATTGCCGGGAGCAAGATTAGTGCTGTCTGTGGTGCCAAAAGTATATGGTGCTGTGCCGCCTGATGGAATCAATGAAACATTACCAAGTGTTTGCCCGCTTTCAATACACACTATTAATGAATCGCCTGCAGAAGTGGTGAGAGATAAATCGCAGCATATTGTGCCGGTAACTACACCGCCCGGTGCAACCCAGTTAGAGGTAGCGCCAGTTAAAGCAAAATTGTTAAGCGCTCCATTATGGCCATTTCCGCTTGCATCAGTTAGCGTTAATTCTGCAGGATTGTTACCTGCTGCAAATCCCTGATTAAAATGGTAGGCAGCAACTAATCCTGGCTTAGCAACAATTTCACAATTCATACTTGCCTGAATTTCTGCTTGCGTACGTACAACATCCCACACTCTTACTTCATCAATTGAACCCTCGAAATAGGATATGCCGAGACATGGCCTGCTGCCAATAACCAGGTTGGCACCGTTTGTATTTAATGTTTTGTTTGAACTAACATCCAGCACTCCATCAACATACAATTTTAATGTAGTGCCGTCAAAAGTTGCTGCAACATGATGCCACAAGCCATCATTAATATCAATGTTTCCTACAAGCTCATTCGTTTGACCTGTGAACTGTAGTTTACTTCCTGCAACCAATAAGCCGCAGCGTTGATTGATTGAGCAATTGCCCCATGACAAAATCTGCCCATTACCAGTTTGCGTCGTATTAATCCATGCCTCCATGCTTCTCACATTATTGCCCTGTGGCAAAGCAGGGATATTTGCAACAACATAGTCATCTACACCGTCAAAATTTAATGCAGCAGCAGGAGTTGTAGAACATCCTGTATGTACAGTTCCATTATTATCATCACAATCAGTATTATCAGACACATAACCCACTAAGAAACATGCTGAAGTTGTTACTGTAGAATTATTTGGATCACCATAACCATCATTATCTGTATCTGCATACACAGTACCTGCATAGCCGCCGCTCCAGTTAGAAGTAGTGCCATTAAAAGCAAAGCTGCTAAGCGTTCCGTTATTGCCGGTTACACTTCTGTCTGTAAGGTTTGTAATGCCGGTATTAACTGCATCAGCCGTGCCATGATCAAAAGTATAGTAAGCAGTTAAGTTGGGCTGCCCGGCCACGTTAGCCACCCTGTATTTTTTAATATCTGCCAATGAGTGTGCAACATTCCACACACGTACTTCATCAATGCCTCCATTAAACCATTGCAGGCCCGGGCCAATCCAGCTACCCAATACACCTATATTATTTCCTGTAGTAAGGTTTCTTACCACTGCATCATTGAAAGTAACGTCTAACTCACCGTTTACATACAGGCTGATAGCTGTGCCCGACCTTGTTACTGCAATATGCGACCATTGATTTGGAAGAACTGGTTTGCCGCCTTGTGTATAGGAATAAGCTGGTGCAGTTGATTGTCCCATTTCCAAAACCAAATGATTATTGTCGGTTCTGATATTCCACCAGTTTCCAACTCCGGTTGTTTCCACGGTTCTGTTGCCAATAACAAAATTGCCGTTACCGGCTGGTTTCACCCATGCTTCCACAGTAAAATCTGATGTGCCCAAATTAAAATCATTCATCTGCACATAATCATTCACGCCATTAAAATTCAATGAGTTATTATCATCTAATATGCCGTTGCAGTTATTATCTATTGCATCGCATACATCCAGGGCAAGCCTGTTTATGCCTGCATTGTTATCAACACAATCCGAACTGTCTGTAACATAACCAGCAGGTGCACAGTATTCAGAGCCAAGCACAAAATTGCCCACATCGCCAAAACCATCCACGTCAAAGTCGCGGTAGTACCTTGTAGCTACAAAACTGCTGCAGCCCATATTGGTAAATGCGCCGCCCTCTGCTACCCAGTTAGAAGTTGTGCCGTTTAATGCAAAGCCAACAAGCGTTCCATTGCGCCCGTTGCCAGAGGCATCCAAAAGCGTTGTTACGGTGCTGTTATCCTCTCCTGCATTGCCCTGGTTGAAATTATATGTAGCAACTACCCCAACCTCTGGCCCGGCGATTTGGCAATTGCTTATAGTTGATATTTCACTACTGCATAATGCCCTGTCCCAAATACGTACCTCATCCAGTGTGCCTTCCAATACAGTGAAATCATCATAACCCATTTGCAGCCTGTCTGTATTAGGGTTAAGGTTTACAGTGCCGGTATTTACCAATACGTTATCAATATACATTGACAGGTTATTGGCAACAGCATCTGTTCTTACTATTGCAATATGATGCCACAAGTTGTCGGCAATATTGGTAAAGTTAGTTACAGTTTGTACTGAACCGCCATCATTTTCCTGATAGAACAACAAGCCTGTTGTTTGCTGCACAAACAAACTACTATACACGCCGTTTGGATTGGCCTGGTTTTCCCATTGTAAGATATGCCCTTCAACAGCAGTTGATTTTTTGAGCCACAAGTCAATAGTCATATTATTTGGCCTTGCAAAATATGGCAACAATACATAGTTGGTAATGCCATTAAAATTAAGTGCAGCCGCCGGCGTTAGTGGACAGGTTAATGCAAATGTTGCCGTAGCATTTTTAAATGCACTCCAGTTTGCATTCATGTATGCAGGGTTATCAACCTGGATACAATTTAAATTAGGAGTGCTGCTAACTCCTACACCTCCTGATCTGAATGCGGTAAGGTTTGTATTGTTTCCATTCTGGATATTCAAACTCGATAATAGAGTACCGAAGCATTCAATCAGCGTTAGATTAGGCGTGGTATTCAATCCGGTTAAACTAACCAACAATGGATTATTATAGCATCTTACATGTTGTAATAAAGTATTGTTTGTCAAATCTAAATTTACCAACAAATTGGTAGACAACTCTAAGAAGACTAAAGCAGTGTTGTTAGACAAATCAATATTTGA
>CAWFCU010000017.1:0-256909 GCA_963814445.1 uncultured Chitinophagaceae bacterium | reverse complement strand
TAAAATTACCCATAAGAATTTAAGGGCTGAAACAATTATAGATAGTCACTTGTGGGACAAAGCAAAGTGGCAAGGATTTGGGTTTGCAGTATTCCCAAAAATACCTTTTGTTATTTTCCTAGGATTTGAAAATGGTGAGGCTGGAAAAAAAATATTTGAAGGATGGATGAAAGAATATGGAAGAGTTGATAAAGGCGAAATTATTTCATTAACGATAGTTAAAGGAATAAACAAGGAAAATCCTAATTGGTATAAAATATTAATCAGTAAAAAGGTTGATAAAGAAAAAATGAAAGATGGGAACTTAGTTTCTATATCATCTAGGTTTCATAAAATGGAACCAAAAGAAAATACTAATCTGACTAATCTTATGGCAGGTTATCAGCATTATAAAAAATACGTTTTAATTCCTGCAGAAATTGACCAGGACATGAAGGTAAAGCCCTATCCTGATTTGGGGATTTTAAAAACAGAATTAAAAATTATCAATGCTTGGACAATTGGAATCCATGATTTTGAAAGAGTGGTAATTACAGAAGATGATAATCCAATTATTCCTAATGACGTACCAAATGCTCCAATTATTGATGTACTAAAAGAAAAATTTAACAAAAAGCGGTAATAAATATAGCGGTCAATTACGCCCCATGCCCACCCACCACCCAGCGACTGAATTCTTAGGAACTTCATCTGAGACATCAACATGTAACAGTTTTTGGCTATTGACACTTGAATCTGCTGCACAAAGGAATTATTTTTTAAGACTTCCATTTAAAGGTTTATAACTATATTTGACCAGTTTTGTCAAAACACATATTGTCTTATGAGTAACTTTGGAGACTTAATACGAATAGCAAGAGAAGAGAAGTGTAAGCTCCCCATTTTTAGTACGACTTAAAAGTAGAATATTTTATCATTTTAATAATGAGTTTAAATCATTCTGTTGGGCGTAGTGAAGCGGAGGCGTAGCCGGAGCGTAACGGAGCCCAACAGAATGGCCGTTTTGTGTTCGGTATATAATTGGCGACAAACCACCCAGTGCATCATGCGGTCTTGTATTGTTATAATCATCCACCCATAGCTGCGTTGCTTCTCTTACTTCATCAATACAATCGAACAGATAAGCATCTAAAATACATTCCCTGTATGTTTTATTAAACCGCTCTATGTAGGCATTTTGCGTTGGCTTGCCCGGCTGTATGTATTTAAATTCGATTTCGTTTGCTGCACTCCATGCCTGTGCCAGTTTTGCTACAAACTCAGGTCCGTTATCCATCCTTATTTTCTGTGGCTTTCCATAGCGGTTAATCAAATGTTTCAGTACCCATATCACCCGGCTGCTCTTTAATGAATAATCCGTTTCTATAAATAATACTTCACGGTTGTAATCATCTATCACATTAAAGGAACGGAACTTGGTGCCGTTGCTAAGTGCATCACTCATAAAATCAATACTCCAGGTTTGTGTAAAACCGGCTGGTATAGCCAATGGTTCTTTGATCCTTGCAGCAATACGTTTCTTTACTTTACGACGAAGCGGTAACCCCATTTGTTTATACACCCTGTGTAATTTTTTATGATTAATAACTGTACCTGTGTTGCGGATGCGGTGATAACATTTCCAAAAACCTTCTACTGGGTTTTGCTTGGCAAGCCCTTCCAGTTCCTGCATAATGAATTCGTCATCTTTATAGATTGATAGTGCAGACTGCTCCTGCTTAATTTTAATAAACGACACGCCTTGCTGATGTCTTTGGGCCGTTCTGTTCGCAACTCTCAAAATGATTCTTCTCTTATCGCAAGGCTTTAAAGCTTTTTTTCAATGATGTATTTAGCGGTATCCAATTCCATCGCCAGGTTGGCATACATCCTTTTTAACCGGGCATTTTCTTCTTCCAGCTCTTTGATTCTCTTTAACTCTGTAGCTTCCATGCCGCCATAACGCTGCCGCCATTTGTACAACGATGCTTTACTAACACCATGTTCACGGTTAATTTCTTCGGCTGATTTGCCAGTATCAAATTCTTTGAGGATACCTGCTATTTGAGCAGGACTGAATGTGCTTTTTTTCATCTTTTACGTTTTTTAAAGTTAACAATTCTGTCTACTTTTAAAACGTACTATTTTTGGGGGAGCTTACAAATAGAACAACTCAACAACGAATTTGAACAGGCAAGACCGCAACTCAAATCTTACATTTTAAGAATTACTGCAAGTATTGAGGACGCCGAAGACATTGTTCACGACACATTTATTAAAGCATCAGAAAAAATTGACACTTTTCGGGGCGACTCTTCTGTTAAGACTTGGGTTTTTACAATTGCATCCAATTTGGCAAAGGATAATTTAAGAGCCCAAAAACGTTGGACAGAAAATGTAACAGACATCTGTAAAGCAAAAGCATTATCAAATCCAAGCTATTTCACAGAGGCAATGCAAATCCAACAGACTTCGCCACATGGACAATTTGAAATAAAAGAACATATCACATTTTGCCTGACTTGCATTTCAAAATCATTACCCTTTGAGCAACAACTTTGCATTCTTCTAAAAGAAGTTTATGAATTTAAAGTTTCGGAAATTACTCAAATCCTTAACACAACCGAAGCAATGGTGAAATACTATCTACATACGGGCAGGGCTAAAATGATAAACATATTTGACGGAAGATGTGCATTGATAAATAAAGAAGGCGTTTGTCATCAATGTTCTGAACTCAATGGAATTTTTAATCCAAAACAAAACTTTGAAATAGAAAAAATCAAAATTGAAATGGTAAAAGTTGCCGAAAAAGGCGATAAAGAACATTTATTGGATTTACGAATTCAACTTTTGAAAGAAATTGACCCTTTCAATTCAAACGGTTCCGACTTGCAATTGTATCATTTAGAACACAACAGAAAAATAATGGAAAATTATTCAGAAATAAATGAAGAATAACCTATCGTTTTGTTTTGCTCAATCGTCAAAAGCTATATAAACAAAAAAATATAGCAAAATGACAAGTCTAACATCAAACGGAAAAGCCGTTACAATCAAAAAAACTTTCAGCCGGGAGACGGCTATAAGCATTGACATTAAGGCAGACAAAAGCATTATTTGGGCTTTGCTCACCAATGCTTCTGACTATCCACAGATGGAACTCAACCGTAATATCAATAGACGGAACTATTGCTAAAGGCGGAAAAATTCAATTAAAATCTACACTTGATCCAAAAAGGGTTTTCAAACTTTCAGTAAAAGAATTTGAAGCGGACAACAAATTAGTTTGGGGAGACGCAATGGGCAAAAGAATTTACACACTTAAATCCATTGGCAACGGACTAACAAATTTCTCAATGAATGAAAAAATTGGCGGACCAATCTTTCCCTTATTCGCTAAAATGATTCCATCCTTTGATAAATCATTTGAACAATTTGCAAGCGACCTCAAAAAGGAAGCGGAAACAATCAGAACACCAAATAATTTGTCATAATCTAAAAATCAAAACAAAATGAAAATAGTTAAAGTAACTTATACAACTAAATTAGAATTTTCGGAACAAAATCAGAACAACATAAAAAATGTAATGACTGATTTGCAAAGTTTAAATCATCAGGGCATCAATTATAATGCTTGCTTATCTAACTGATAATAAAACCTTTATTCATACAGCCTTTTTTAAGTCAGACGAAGACCAGAAACTTTTAAATGAATTACCTTCTTTCAAATATTTCCAGGAACAATTAAAAGTAAGTGGGCTTGAAGTTCCACCAAAACAAGAACTTTTAAATTTAGTAGGTTCATCAAATAATATTTTTAACTCTTAATATAATTCACAATGAAAAATAAAATAGGAACAAAAGAAAAACCAATGGTTTTAAAAACGCCACCATTAACGTCAGAATATACAATGCACGTTGACGAGAAAGACGGCAAAGAAATATTAGTTTGCACAGTTGGTAAAACTGTTTTACTTTACGACATTGACTGTCTTAATGACCTTCATAAAATGCTAAAAAAGCATGGCGACTGGATGGAACTTGGAAGTGCAGACGAACAAAAACCAGCAAAAGACGGAACTGTTGAAGCTTGGGGACGTTCAGAGAAAAATCCTGTTGGCGGTTGGTATGGGCTTAAAAAAGGACTTCGTGGAAGATTTGGAATGTATATACCACCACTAATGGAAGCACTTGGGTTTGCAGAAGTAACTCACGACGCAAAGGGAAACAAGATGAGAGCGAAATAGCACAGCAGGTAACAAAAGGTTTGCCGCAAGGCTGGCGGACGGAATAACAATCGGCAGTTGTACTACTATCAACTAATATCGGGCTTGACCGAATTCTATTTGGCTTTTAGTTGTTAACTTCAACATCAGTTTTTCAATCGGCTTCAGTTGCCGGGCGGACACAGCAACAATTCCAGCCCTGCGGCAAGCCTCGAACGTTATGCGTCACCCTATTGTCTAATCAAATTGACTAGCAGAAAAAAACTTAAAATCGACACAACACAATATTCCTTTATCTCTCTAACCACTAAACATCGAACAATGAAAAAAGATGAAATATTTATTTGGCACGAGCTTGATACTAATGACCAAAAAAAGAGCGGAGACTTTTTTAATAAATTATTCGGGTGGACACTTAAAGAAGTGGACGCAGGAGAATTTGGTACTTATACTATTTTTCAAAAGGACGGCGAAGATGTTGCTGGTATGATGAATCCAACATCAGAATCTCCCGCCAAGAATTCCCATTGGCAAACTTATATTGCAGTTGACGATGTAGATGCCTGTGCACAAATGACGATTGAATTGGGAGGTAAGGTATTAGTGCCACCTCATGATGTTCCTGAATTTGGGAGAGTTTGCTTGATAGCAGAACCGACTGGTGCAACGATTCCATTGGTTAAACCTTTTAAAGAATAAAATTTACATTATGACAAATAATGACTGACACGAATGAGTAGCACTGCCTATAACGGCGGTTTGGCAATATGGCGGGGCGACGAATATATTCTCAGCTTTTTGTTCGCTATCAGCAGCAGTCCGGGCTTGACTTTTACTATTGAGCTTTTGTACATAACTTCAACAAAATATTTTCAATCGGCTGCGGTTCCGGGCTGTACGTTTTTTAAATACCGCCACATCGCCAAGCCGTGAACGTTGTGGGAAATGCTACTTTCAAAATCGAACATCTAAAAATTTGTTAGCTTTGGCTGACAAATAATTAAAAGTGCCAAATATTTTTATTATTGCAGGATGTAATGGTGCAGGCAAAACGACTGCCTCATTTACAATTCTACCAGAAATGCTGAATTGCAAAGAATTTGTAAATGCTGATGAAATCGCAAAAGGACTCTCTCCTTTCCAACCAGAAAGTGTTTCATTTCAAGCAGGAAGAATAATGCTAGAAAGAATTGATGAACTTTTGGAAACCGAGTTGGATTTCGCTTTTGAAACAACCTTGACGACTTTATCTTATATAATACTATTTCTCTTGCAAAAGCAAAAGGCTATACAATTAACCTTCTTTTCTTTTGGTTAAATGATGTTAACTTGGCGATAGAGCGTGTCAAAACCAGAGTTAATGAAGGCGGGCACAATATTCCTGAAGAAACAATACGAAGAAGATATTTCAGAGGAATTGCTAATTTGACTACTAAATTTATCTAATATTTGTGACTATTGGATTGTTATAAATAATTCAAGTAGACCATTTACCTTTGTAGCTGAAGGTCAAAATGAAATAATTAAAAATATATGATGAGTTAGTTTGGCATCAAATAAAAAATCAGTCTAATGAAGATAAATAATATTGATGTTCAAAAATTAAGGGATCAAATTAGTAAAGGTCTAGATTTGACATTTCAAAAATTGATTAAGCAGAAAAAAGGCTCAAAATGGAGTCTTAGTCTTATCTGAAAAAGGACAAATTAAAAAAATAAAAGCTTCTGAGCTTAGTAATTAATTACCGCACTTTCCACAACGCATCAGCTTCGGTTCGGGGCGGACGTTTTCCAAATCCCCCAACAACGCCAAGCCCTGTTCGTCAGACTGTGAAAAACTCTCCGTCTTCAAAAAATCGGATCCTATAATTGCATGTAAACTTCACAGTTACTTATTTAAACAGCCTTCAAAAATGAGGTCTGGAATAATTTCAAAAAAATTAGCTCCTCTATTTTACTGTAAATCGTTTTGATAAACAGCTTTTTTAATGCCCAGACTGCTTTTGCGTAATCTGGTTTCCAATTTTCTATTGCCTTCCGCATTTTTTCAAAGCCCAGTATATTTTTAGTTCTCAGAAAGTTGTAGCAGAACATGATCAGGTTCATTTCGCCACCTGCCTGCCGGCAGGCAGGTTTACTTTCTGTAATCCTTTTAGTAACGTGTGGGTATAACCCCAATGCCTTTTGATACTGCCAAAAGGATGTTCGCAGATGGCCTGCCGCCGTTTGTAATACTGTGGGGTATAACTATCAGTTGATTTATCATAATCAAAACTTTCCGCTAAAAATTCGTTCGCTATATGTTTTACTGAGGGTTGTTCTTTGTAGGCTACATGAGTAATCATGTTGTCTTGCTGGCATTGTTGCAGTTCAGCTCCTGTGTGATAGCCTTTGTCGGCCAGCACCATTAATACATTGGCAGCAGGTAACAGCAAATTTGCTTTCGCTTGTGTGGCTGCCTTATGAAGCGCTTTTCCATCATTACTATTGGTGGCCTGCGTATGCACAATTAAATTATGTTTGTCACTTACCTGCCGGCAGGCAGGTCTACTGCATTTTGAACATTGTACGCCACTTCCACAATGCTTTTTGTAATGAGTATGCTGCGGCTGTCCGTATCGGTGGTGCTTATTTGCCTGTCAGCAGTATTGTTCAATTGTTGCTGCAGCGTATCGTATTTGATGCTGCGTTCCTTTAATTTTTCTAAGCCTTGTTTTATTTTTTCTTTTTTTATTTCAAACTCATCATTGTTGTTACTGGCTTCCTGTTTATCCAGGTCATCCAGTTCCGCCAGATATTTTTCTGTTTTATCTTTTATAAACTGCTGATGCTTGTCTATCTTTTTTTGATTGTAATTATTCTTCTTGCTGTTCACTGCTTTAAACTTACTGCCATCTATGCCAATCGTTGTTTTACCAAGCAGGCCTGCATCGCTGAGAAACTGAATATATAACCTGAACATCGATTGTAAAGCCGCTCCATGTATTTTGCGAAAGTCGGCAATCGTATGATAGTTGGGTTGTAAGCATTGCAGCAGCCACTGTAGTTCTATATTGCGGCTACATTCCTTTTCTAACTTCCGGCTGCTGCGGATTTTATTTAAGTACCCATATAGATACAATTTTAAAAGAACCCCAGGTGCATACGGGGGACGGCCTTCGCTCTTGTGTATGGTACTCGAAAATCCTAATTGCTGCAGATCCAGCTTATCTATAAAGGCATCTATCAGCCTTACAGAATTTTCGGCACTTACCTGCTCTTCAAGGGTGCTGAAATAACTTTGATTCCGGTTGTTTCCCTGTATAAATTGCATGCCTATGCTATCGCAAAAACCATACGCCATTTTACCTATTCACATTATGTGTATATTTGAATAGCAACAATGGTTTTTTCACAAACTCTTGTTATGTGCAATTTTTATCAACAATAAAGAACTTGAAGTTTTTTCCTGACGAAAGCGAGTGTAATATCTAAGTTGTTACTGCAGTAATCTTTTGTTACCTAATTTTCTCTATCAAAAAGTCAGATTATGAGAATCATTTACATGTTAATTATTGCTTTATTTCTGCAACACCATTTAGGTAATGCACAAGGCATTTATCAGCTATATGGACAAATTCCTTATAGTGGTTCAGAGAACGGCGGTATCATATTTACTACAAACAGTTCGGGTGGAAACTTTCAAACTCGATACGATTTCAGGATAGGCCCTAATGCCGGTGCAGAGCCCTGGTATACTAAATTGGCAGAATACAATGGCAAATTCTACGGAATGACACTCACAGGCGGCCTCATTAACAAAGGCGTAATTTTTGAATTTGATCCTGTTACAAATACCTACACCAAGAAAATAGATTTCACAGACACAAACGGTAGCTCACCATACGGCAGCCTGATTCTTTCTGGCACAAAATTTTATGGCATGACTTCTGCCGGAGGCACATCATCCAAAGGTGTGTTGTTTGAGTGGGATCCTGCAACAAATGCATACACGGTAAAATACAATTTTAATTTAAATGGTGATTCCCCCTATGGAAATGTAACGGTTGTGGGTGGCATGTTATATGGTATGACAAGGTTTGGAGGCAGCGGAACCCGGGGTGTAATTTTTCAATGGGATCCTTCCACAAATATTTATACAAAAAAGATTGACCTTACCGGTGTTACAGGTACAAACCCTGGTGCATACCCACAGGGCTCACTTACATACAGCGGCGGAATATTTTACGGAGTTACGGTATATGGCGGTATCAATGATTTGGGTGTAATCTTTCAATGGGATCCCGTAGGTAATACATACACTAAAAAATTCGATTTTGCCAACACAAACAATGGAAACTATCCTACAGGCAGCATGACCGAATATGCCGGCAAGTTTTACGGTATGACTTACGATGGAGGTGCAAGTGGCAGCGGCGGCGGCGTTATTTACGAATGGGATCCTGTGGGTAATACCTATACAAGGAAATATGATCTTACGCCGGCAACAGGATATAAGCCCACCGGAGAACTTACATTTTACAACGGTAAGTTTTATGGTCTCACACTTACCAATAATAGCACTGGTGGAAGTATCATTGAATGGAATCCGACAACAAACATATTGGTAAAAAAGATTGATCTCAACGACGTAAGAGGAAGTTCAGCATCAGGTTCTCTATTATTGAGTGGTACTAAAATGTTCGGGGTTACAAAGGCGGGTGGTGCAGATGTTTTGGGAACATTATTTGATTGGGATCCATCTACAAATATTTTTACTAAAAGATATGATTTTGGGGGCAAGGAAGACAAATTTCCAACTGGCACATTAACATACGCAAACGGTAAGTTGTATGGTGCCTGCACAAAGGGAGGTGGTCTCAACAGTATCGGGTTGCTTTTTGAATGGAATCCTGCAACCAGCACCTACACAAGGAAATACAGTTTCTCCGGGCCTGATGGCCGAAACCCGAACAACAGCCTTACCTACTTCAACAATAAACTCTACGGCATGACAACCTTCGGAGGTACACAGGATGCCGGGGTTATCTTTGAATGGGACCCTGTTCTAAATATTTATACTAAAAAAATTGATCTTTCTGCTGCCACAGGAACGCAACCATATGGTGATCTTGTTGTATACAATAACAAATTGTATGGGATGACAAGCACCGGAAATGCAGGCAATACGGGTACTATTTTTGAGTGGGACCCTGTAACCAATATAATCATAAAGAAGATCGACTTTACAGGCCCAGCAGGCTATCATCCTTTTGGCAGCCTGGCATTGTATAATAATAAATTTTATGGAACCACTATTGATGGTGGCCCCAATTTTTTAGGTACCATCTTTGAGTGGGATCCTGCCACTAATATCATTACCAATAAGTTTAATTTCACGGCTGCAAGTGGCAACAGGTCATACGGTACTCTTACACTGGTGAACAATCTTTTTTATGGCGTTACTTACTACGGTGGTGCAAACAACTCAGGTGTTTTATTTGAATACGACCCAACAGCAAATAACTATACGCTTAAATATGACTTCTTAACTACCACAGGAAGTAATCCCCAGGCAGGTGTAACCTTCAGCGGAGGCAAGCTGTACGGCATTACCAGCAATGGGGGTACCAATACCAGGGGTGTGATTTTTGAATGGAATCCTATAAATAATGGTTACTCCAAAAAATACGATTTCTCAAATTTCACATCTGCATTGTATTCCAACAATAACCTGCTTAATGTGCCCGCTTTCATAGGAAACGGATTGCCTAATACATGCAGCACTGTACCATCAATAACTATTAATAGCAGCAACAATAATATTTGGGTACCCATTACAGATCTTAAAGGAGATGCAATAGGTGAGATAAAAGCAAATGGAAACAACCTGGGCATTGTCAGTACATCTTTTTATATAAACAATGGGCCTGTGAGAGAAGATGCTCAGCATCGGCTGTACCTTGACAGAAATGTTACCATTACGCCACAAGTGCAACCGACAACACCGGTAGATATCAGAATTTATTTGAAAAAATCAGAATTTGAAGCATTAAGAACAGCCCTAAATTCTTTGGGACAGCCTTCTGGGGTAAATACCATTGCAGATCTACAATTTTTTAAGAACAGCGACTCCTGTTCAGCCGTAATAATCAACTCATGGAACCCGACAACTGTTACTGCTACGCCATGGGGTGATAATTATGTGCTGAATGCATCCATTACCAGCTTTTCGTCTTTCTATATTGCAAAGAATAGTTCAGTAGTGCCGGTAACGCTTACCCAGTTTTCCGGAACTGTTGTGCAGCATGATGCGCTGCTTTCCTGGACGACAGTATCAGAACAAAATATGGCGGGATATGAAGTTGAAAGAAGTCTTAACGGAATAGTCTTCTCAAGAGTTGGCAACAGAGTTGCTGCTTTGAACAGCACATTAACTCAGCATTATCAACTAAATGACCAGCATCTCTTTGATTCACAGGCAAGCAATGTTTACTACAGACTCAAAATGATCAACATGGATGGCAGGGCAACTTACTCCGGAATTCTAGTCTTGTCGCTTAAGGGGAATACCATTACAAGGGTGTATCCGAATCCTGCCAATCAAAAAATCTTTTTAGAGGTTGTACTTTCGGGAAAAAATACACTATTCTATATTTACAATGCAGAAGGACGTTTGCTAAGATCGGAACAAAGATCTGTGGTAACAGGAAGGAATCTTTTGGAATTCAACATAGCCGATTTGCCGAAAGGAATTTATTATCTACGGTACGAAAACGATGTAAAGAAGACGATGTTTATGAAAAACTAAGATTATTGCAAGAGAACCAGTACTACCAACTGATTTTTAAAATAAACCTCATCAATTTAGCCATTGATAGGAACGAACTACTATGACCTTTTAAAAGTTTTTAACAATATCAACTTTGGTTCGGGCTTGACGTTCAATTTTCAGCTTTTAGTTCTTAACATCAACTTTAGTTTTTCAAATTGGCTTTTGTTCCGGGCTGGACAATCAATGAATTCCAGCACAGCAAGCAAGCCGTCAACGTTAGCGGTCATGCCATTTGATGACAAGAGATTTCGGCTATCAAACATAATGTTGACAATTAATTTACAACGTTTACATCTTTATTTACAACCCAAATCTTCAGACCGAAAAATATCAAAGTAATTTTGCTGAATCAACTTTGATAACATATGAAAAATAAAAGTATGTCTTATCCGATCTGACTTATCAAGAGAATCTATATGTAATTTAATAAACCTACAAAAAATATGAAAAAAGTTATTTATGCGCTGATCTTACTGCTGGTTGTGGTAAGCGGACTAGTATTTGCAAATCGTGAATTTAAAAATGAAACTTCTAAAAAGTCAATACCAAAGCCTCTCTCTGCTGCTGAAAGGAATGCCGCAATGAAACAATGGGAGGCTACTCCTGCTGGTATAGACTTCAAAAAATGGGAAGCGTCTCCCGCAGGTAAAAAAGTGTATGCCGCAGAAGCTAAAATAAGCAAGCATATCAGCGCTTTTACCAATATGGAGGCTGTTGTAACCTCTCTTTCTCTTCCGCCAGGCTCACGATTAGGTTTCGGGGTGATGGTCAGTATTAATGGCGACGATTATATTCTTGGTTATGGGCCGCAAAAGTTTAATGAATTGCAGCAATTGCATACCCTGAAAGTGGCCGACAAAATAATCATAAGAAGCCATGGCGTAATGCATGCGCCCAAGTATTCATATCCCATAATATCGATCAACTATGTAGAACGGGATAGTAAAATAATTTATAAAAGTGTCCCCGGCAAAGGCGGTTGCTGAGTAATCATCAATCTTGCAATATTGACTGCGTTGATTAAACTGATATTCGCAGTTTTAAAGAAGCGATAAAATCCCTATACTATTTTGTGAAGCCAAATATCATCCCGATAATGCAAAAAGATTATGACAAGACTTTAATTATACTTACAAGTTGTTACTTGTTATAGCGGTTACTATTTGTATTGAGTTATAAAAAGCCCGGCCAAAATATTGAGGCCGGGCTTCTTTCATGATTACGGATCTTACATTCTATAATTACTGATCTTACAATCTCTTCGTCAGGCTAAACCCAAAGCCCGTGCTGTTCCCCGGCGCCGGGAAACTATAAATATTCCAGCTTACAGGTTTGTCTTTTGGTTTGCGGTTAGCTATCAAATTCCAGGCACTCAATGCCATGCTGGTGGCGCCCAGCCCAATGTTTATCATTGACAGCGTTTGCTGGCTACCATTGGTATACTTTACACCCGATGCATTTGTTTGTTCTTTTGGCATGTTGGCTATACCCAACACCACTTGCCCGGCACCTACTATCAAGCCTGCCACAGGTATGGCTTTGCCGCCACTTGTGCCTTTCAGTAACTGCATGGCATTAATGGCGTTCAGCGAAAGGCCGATGCCACCAACCACAGAGGAGGAAATGCCGTAGGAGGTGGTGATCTTACTATAATTTTCCGCAGGTGGTGTGGGCCATCCATACGTTGGCTGTATCATGGCGCATTCTTCCTTAGTGAGCCCGCTTGCTGCCACCCATTCATCCAGCGTTTTATCATTCATCGCCAGCAGTTCTTCATATTTATACTTTTCATTGATGCTTTCTGCTACTTCCCTTGATCCGGTTTGCTCAACAAGATAACCAACTGCACAGATCCTTCCGTCCTTATCAATAAAGCAAGGCTTGCGCTCTTCGGGGTAATCCAGGTTTTTTGGGAACAATCCATTTACCCTGTATTGATGAAGCAGATCAAGAAGGTGGTTGCGTTTTTCTTTTAAAACTGTAGAAAGATATACTGTTTCTTTTTGTCTTAGCATGTTTTCTGCGTACTCAAGATGAGTGGCAATCCGCAATTCGTTGCTGGTGGCTGCAGTTGGTTTATGGCCAAACTTTTTTTCAAAACTGATATCGCCGAGGATTGGGTTTACTGTTTGCTTTTTACTAACACCGTTATTTGCATAAATTAAAAAGCCTGTACATAAACAGGCACCCAAAACAAATAATGTATACCGCATAGTTTTAGATTTTGGTGAAGAGTGATTTGTAATAGCTGACAACCGCCGTAAGCAAACCGTTGCATTGTAATGCCAATTGATAAACCTCCGACTTTGCCCTTGGCACACAAACCAAGGCAACGAGACCCAAATAAAAAATAAACCTTTACGGGTTATTCGTAATTAAATTCTCCCACATCTTTTCAGTATTATAAGAAAATACAATTTCTATACCGGCATCTACAATCAACCAACTCCCCTCTTCTATTTCTGCCTCCAGTTCGCCGGCATCCCATCCGCAATAACCAATAAACAACTTTATGTCGTTTACAGCAATGCTGTTATTATTAATGCAGGCAACGGCTTTTTTAAAATTTCCACCCATGTACACATTGCCCTTTACATAAGTACCTTCTTCAATAACATCCCGCCGGCGGTGCAAAAAGAAAAGCGCTTCTTTTTCAACAGGGCCACCATTGAACAATGCAAAGGGCCTGGCATAATTAAATTCCACCAGTTCATTTAATGTTCTTGAAAACGGATGATTAACCACAAAACCCAAAGCGCCCTTTTCATTATGTTCTGCAATAAAAATAATGGCTTTCTCAAAATCAGTACCATCCAGTAATGGCGTACTTATCAATAATGTGCCGCTGTGAATGTTCATCTTAAAATATAAATTCGTTTTTAAAGTTAGTTATTCATGCAATACTTGTTAAAAGAAACCAATAATTGATTGGCATTTTTTTTCACTTCTCAACTCTAACATTCCTTTCACTAATGAAATGGTAGTTTTAAAAATCATTCACCCAAAAACCTTTAACAATGAAACAGCTACTTCTTCTTCCGCTCATGAGCATTGGTGTTTTGCAACACAACAATCACTTTAATCACCAGGAAAAACACCTTGCACTTAATGCCCCAACCATTGAAAACAGCAGCATGAACATTGGCGACCCACAAGAACCGCAGGGTAACAGCCGTATGGCCGCAGCAGTATTTAAAGCACAGGAATACTGCCGTGCCGAGTTAAAAGATTTTGAATTTGATGCACACTTTGTTGTTGTAAGTGCGGTCGTATATTTTTCCGGTGCCGGTTTTAAGAGTAATATAGAAAAGGCTATCATCACCAGCAACAGCCTAAAACCCATACGCAGCCAAATGGACAGGTGTGCGCCGGGCTCGGTGGTTATTTTTGATGAAGTGAAAGTAAAAGGCCCTGATAATACTATCCGTACTATTCCGGGAATAAGCCTCATTTTGTTTTAAGGCCTGAACCTTATAGCTCCTTACTATTAAACCTTTTGCAACATATGTTACAGCACATTTTAACTGCCTGTACTCTCCTGTTTACAGCTATCTTTTTTTGAAAAAACCTTTCCAAAAAAGTTCACTTTGTAAAATAAATAATATTATCTTTACGCTATCAACATCATTCATGTTGGTTGTTTTAAGGGTTAAAGAAAAAAACCCCCTGATTCTTCAGGGGGTTTTTTTATGTATCAAACAGGTAAGTTTATCCATGTAACTTATATGGCGCTTACAGCAAGAGCATGCGATCATGCTGTTACAGAATTGAAGAAGCTCAATTTATAATTATCTTTAGCCACCAAAATATCATAGTTCAATATCAATACATATATGAAGACAATATTTTTTTCCCTTTTACTGCTTATATCTTTTCAAAGTTATTCCCAGGATACAGCACCGGATACAGTAAAAACCGGCATCTACATTACAAGTATTCACGACATTGATTTTAAAGAAAAAGAATACACAGTTAATCTGTGGCTTTGGTTAAAATACAAAAACAAGGATTTTGACTTTGTACAAAATCTTGAGGTACCACAGGCAAAAAAAGTTGAAAAATCTTATACAACGATTGATACCAGTGATGGCAAGGTTTACCTGCTGATGAAATTGCAATGTGTGATGAAGGATTCATGGAAGATCAAGAATTTTCCATTCGACAGGCAAAAACTTCGTTTGTCGTTTGAGAATTCGCAATATGATTCCAAGTCACTAATCTTTTTACCAGATACCTTTGGCAATCACTTCGATCCACGCTTTACATTAAGAGGCTGGAAAATTGACAGCTTTGATATAGTCAGCGGCAAAAAGTCTTATGAAACAACATTTGGAGATGAGAGCCTTACCAAACCTCATGTTGAATACAGTTCATATAAAGTCAGGATAGGCCTTACAAGAGATGCTTCAGAACTTTTTTGGAAAATGTTTTTAGGAATGTATGTTGCCTTTTTAATTGCCTACACCTGCTTTTACATTCATGCTGATAATATTGATTCCCGTTTTGGATTGAGTGTTGGTTCTTTGTTTGCAGCCATTGGTAATAAATATATCATTGATTCCTCACTGCCTGAATCAACATCACTTACACTGGTGGATATTCTGCATGGTATTACTTTACTGTTTATATTTCTTGTAGTGGCGGCTTCGGCTTATGCATTAAAACTGGTAAAGGAGGACAAATTAAAACAGGCCAACCGTTTTGATATGATAACTGCACAGGTATTGCTTGCAATATATCTTATCGTCAACGCTTATTTTATTATCAGTGCAAGTGAAGGCACTGCAAATTAAACGCAGCAGTATGCAATACATGATAATTGAAAGGTTTAAACCTGGTAAAATAAAAGATATCTACCAGCGCTTTGATGAAAAGGAAGAATGACACCTGCGGATGTTGTTTACATCAATAGCTGGGTAAATGAAGCCGTAACTGTTTGTTACCAATTGATGGAAGCACCTTCCATTGATAAACTAAATGAATGGATAAGCAACTGGAACGATCTTACTGATTTTGAAATAGTGCCGGTGATAAGTTCTGCTGAGGCAAAGCAAAAGGTTTTACAAAAACAATAAATTATTTTGCCGCTAATACCCATACGCTTGTAAATACTGTTTCATCCTTATGTTTTACATCGATGTTGTATGCTTTTATACAGTAC
Organism: uncultured Chitinophagaceae bacterium; assembly: GCA_963814445.1. Lineage (GTDB taxonomy): Bacteria > Bacteroidota > Bacteroidia > Chitinophagales > Chitinophagaceae > Ferruginibacter. The sequence continues at coordinate 240,727 of CAWFCU010000017.1, read as the reverse complement.
GGGTGTAAACGATATATAAAAGATTTGGCAATCAATCTTTGTGGCGTGCTTAATAAAATGATTGCTCCTTCTTCCATATACCTTAAAAGAACTTTATACAAAGTATCAAAACTGGCGGCTTCATAATTCACATCGCTTAATAATAACACATCCGGTTTTAATTTTTTATCCGGTTTGTTCCAATCCATTACACCACTTTGCAAATTGCCTAATTTGTTGTGATCTGCTGAACGTTTTATCATTGCTACTGCATCTTCCATATAATCTGTAGCAATCACTTGTGTTGCAAATTGTGCTGCCAGTAAAGATGGCAATCCGAGGCCTGCGGCAATTTCCAATACCACTTTATCTTTTACTACTGTCGGTTCATTGGCTATCACTTCACACAATGCTTTTGCAGCAGGCCACACTTGTGCCCAATAAGGAGCTGCATTGTTTTCATCTTTTTCAAATTGTACCTGCATACATTCAAGTGAGGGTATATATGCCTGCACCTGTGTATTGGCAAAATGAAAAGTTTGTATGGAGGCTGGGATGTTCATTTCGTTTTTTGCTGGTTCTGGTCAGACCGGGACAGCATGCCCCGACTTTGGAAGTCAGGCCAGGGTTACATTTCAAATTCCCATACAGTTCTGTATGTTCCGTTTTGTTCTATATAAGTAAGAAAAGAATTATAAAAATTATCTGCACCAATAGTGGCACTGTCGCCGATTACAAACAGTTGTTCCTTCGCCCTGGTAATAGCAACATTCATGCGGCGGTAATCTTTTAAAAAACCAATATCGCCATCATCATTACTTCTCACTAATGATAAAATGATGATTTCCTTTTCCTGTCCCTGGAAACTATCGATAGTGCTGATACGCATTTGTGCAGGCAATATTTCCTTTGCAGCAGCAACTTGTCCTGCATAAGGAGAAATAAAAGCTGTTTGCCAAAGCATCAAGCGATTCTGTTTCTATTATCTTCCGGACAATCTGTAACTCTCCTTCATTCTGCAAACTCATACCATCTTTTCCATGCACTTCATTGTAGCCGCTGCCTGCAGTATCAATAAAAGTGATATGAACACCTGTGTTGCTTAAATGCGCTGCTGTTTGCAATAGGCCATTATAAAAATAATTACTGCTGAAGCCTGCAATAGATTCTTTCATCCTGTATTGCACATTCAACAAGAAAACATTTTTTACTGTTTCAATGGCTGTTTCTAAAATCGACTTATTAAAACCAAGCCTTGCAGCTTCATTGCTTAATACAGTTGGCGGCAATTGAAAATGATCTCCTGCCAGTACATATTTATCAGCCAACGGAAAGATTGTCCATGCCAGTGGTTCTATACATTGTCCGGCTTCATCAATCACCAGTGTTTTAAAATGAAGATTATTAATGGCTGCATCGTACAATCCTATCGGTGTTCCTAATATTACATTGGCTTCGTCAAATAATTTTTCTTCATTGTAAGCCTGAATCTTTTTTATTTCGGTTCGTATGTTTTTTACTTCCTTAAATAACAAATTGCGTTGCTCTCTCTCAGCTTTGCCAAAACTGCGTTTGTATTTCAGCGCCATCTTCCGGAATTCCTCTGCTCTTATTTTTAATTGCTTTATTTCTTTCTGCTGTTTGCTGTTGGCTAATTTTCCTTCTGGTGTGTGGGCAAAGATGGCTTCGTCTGTTTTACTGGCATTGCCTACACGTAATAAGTTAAGTTGCTTTGCCAGCAAACCTTTTGCAATATTATCCACCGCTGTATTGCTTGGCGCTGATACCAATACTTTTTCTCCGTCTTTCACCAATTGATAAATGGCTTCTATCAATGTAGTGGTTTTACCTGTGCCGGGCGGGCCATGCACAATACAGATGTTTTCGTTTTGTGTAATAGCTCTAACTGCCTGTTGCTGGCTTTCATTTAAACGGCTGTTGCTGAGCGTTAGTGCAGTATTTTGCACAGCATACTGTTCTATTTCTACCGATGTATCGCCATGCAGGTATTGAAACAATTTGTACAACTCATTCTTTGCTTCCAGGTTGTTTAGCACTGTTTTCATAATGCTGGTGGTGCGTTGGTCTGGTGCCAGTTTTATTCCCACGCCATTGTCTTCTACCCAATCTGGAAAATCAGGTGCAAACAAACGGAACTCTCCGGCCTTCCCATCAAGATTCAATAACACTCCTTTTACCGGCTCCTCCCCTGCACAAAAACATTCAATGGCAGCGCCATCTTTAAACATATTCGCCTCTGGTGGAAACGCCAAACGAAAACTTATTTCAGGGTAATCTGCATAGCCAAAATTTCTTCTTGTAACAATGATCGGATGCAGTGCCAGCCCTTCTGCTTTCAATGATTTTAATGTATGCTGCTGATCTAAACTATAACGCTGCACCTGTTCTTTTTCTTCCAGGTCGATACAGCGTAAGAAGTTTTGAATATGTGGGTTTGTTACCGGCATGAGGTGAAAATAACGAGGATAGATGATTTAAATTAGCGAAACGAATTAGTCAAATTACAACTTTAGGAACCTTCCATACTCCATTGTATTGTCTTCGTAAATAATTTTAAGAAAATAAATATTCATTATCAAATCCCGTATATTGATTTCCTGGCCGGAATTATACTGATTAAATACTTTTACCAGTTTCCCATCCCCGGATAATAGCTGAACAGCCTTAATACGCTGATTGTTTTTAGTAAAGATATAAATGACTTCATGTGCAGGATTTGGAAGAACAGTAAATCCTTTATTCATATTTAATTTTACAAACTGAACTTCTGAATAAGAATAACTGCCATCCTTGTCTATTACTTTTAAACGATAAAAGGCGGAGCTTTTAAATTGTTGGTGAATGTAATTGTATTTACTGTTTGAACCATTTGCGTTAATTGTAGCTATCGATGTAAAGTAAACACCGTCTGCACTATACTCAACAATATATTTTGCCAAGTTGATCTCTTCGGCTGAAGTCCATTCTAATAACACTGTGATTCCTTTAGCATTACAATTAAAATTCAATAATCTTACGGGAACCACTTCGCCGGGATAAACATAGTTATAAGCATAAGCTGAATCCGCCGATACACATATATCATCAAAATAGTAGTAGGCATTGCGACCTGTACCGGTTATTTGAATGTAAGTAGTAAGAGCATTAAGATTAAACCTGCCCAAATTGATAAAAGAATATGCAGAGTCGGCGACAAAAGAACCTTTGATTGTTGTCCAGTTTAATGTATCTGTGATTATTGAATCACTATAAACTTGTGCACAATTATTACAAATTGGCGAGGGAGAGTCGCTGTCATATTTTGTTGTAGAGAAAAGTGCTCCGATCTTGTTTATTCCACACCATTGATAATCGTTTACATTGCCGGCAGCGGAAACCTTGAAACTAACAAAATATCGTGTGCCTATTTGTAAAGGTTGCAGTAATTGGCCACCAATTGCTTCCCGGTGCTCATCATCCTGTACACTACCCAGTACCCCTGCATATGCATTTCCTGACGCTGGTGTACGATATCCGAAAGTATTTTCAGGAACATAAACACAGGTGTAAGGCTGCGGATAATAAGGCGCACAAACGTTAAAGTAATCAGCAGTAGGCCGTGCAGAGTACCAACCAGCGGACCTGTTTATTTGGCTAAAAAAGTCCGGACAGGAATTATAGCTTTCAAAACTTGGGTTAGATACAAGGTTTTGACCATTGCAAATACCGAAGAAAAGTATAAGAAAAACACCAAAAAAAAAATTCAAATACCGGGGCCTTTTGAGCTCACCATATTCTTTACAAATTACTGATGGTCTATTTATCCTATTCATTTTTTTATCTGGTTGCCGGTTAATACGGAAAGCGTAACAATTTAAATTATTTTAGAGAGTTGGAAAACAAAGAACTACGCCTGCGTTCGTGGCACACGAATGCATTAAAACGTTTCGTGTGCGAACCGAGGCGGAGTAATATATTTAATATAATATTTTTACTACTCACTCTGTTTTGTAATATTCAATCTTGCTATCTAATTTGATAGCGATTCGCTTTAGTACTATCCAAGCTTCACTTCCTTTAAAATAGGTTGCTCTTGTGTAAGATTTCGGCCAAGCTGGATAAGCCCAAAAATCTTCTAAACCAAGACCGTACGCACCAGATATTTTAACTTGATTCCCTGCAATAATAACTTTTGCAACTATAAAAATTGTTTTGCCATAAATCCTTTCAGAATATGTTATTAATGTATCATTCTTACTATCTTCTCGGATCATTAAATCAGTGAAAGTTATTGCTTGTCTAACTCGATCATATAATTTGGCTGTGTCGGTTACCGTTACAATAATTAAATCATCGTCCTGCTTTTGTGCAGAAAGACTGTTAAATCCTAAAATAAATACTGTAAAAACTAATAAGTGTCTCATCTACAAAAAATATCTTTTGAACATATAGGCATACAAGTTATCCAAAATTTGTCTATCATAAATATCCATTTGTGCCCTCCGTTACAATAAAAGCTCCACATTCATATGCATAAGTGAGACACAACGATGCCGCTATTTTTGTCCCGGGGTTTTCACTGAATACGTTAACAATAAAAAAACACTTCCGTGAAGCCCCGACGAAAAAGGCACTTACAATATCAGTAACCTATTCTATAAAATCAAAATTATTGTAGCGAATACTAATTTTATTGCCCTAAACTCAAATTGCATTCTGCGTCGGGGTTTCGCTGGAAACATTTTTACTATTCATAGATTTCATTGGCGAAAACCACCGCCGTGACAGAATTCTTTAATGGCAAGGCGATAAAAGAATTGCTATAACGCAATACACTTTCTTCGCTTCGATAAAATATCCTCAATGGTATGCCGATGAAAGGATTGCGACGCAACGATGCTCCGATGAAAAACAAAAGCTGGTAACAAAAAACTATTTCTTCTCCGGCAACGTTTCCCCCAACCATTTAAAAAACTCATGCTGCCATACCAATGCGTTTTGAGGAGAAAGCACCCAATGGTTTTCGTCTGGTAAATACAAGATCTTGCTTTTAATGCCACGCAATTGCGCCGCCTGGAAAGCCTGTAAACCCTGCTCAATAGGCACACGGTAATCTTTACCGCCCTGTACGATCATTATTGGGGTATTCCACTTCGTTATGTAGTTGATGGGGTTTTGTACATTATAATTCCGCTGTGCTGTAAGATTCTTTTTATCCCAGTAATTGCCACCCCAGTCCCAGTTGGTAAAAAACAATTCTTCGGTGGTGCCATACATGCTACGCATGTCAAAAATTCCATCATGTGCAAAGAAAGTTTTAAAACGATTGTTGTGAATACCGGCGAGCATGAACACAGAGTAGCCGCCATAACTCGGGCCTACACATCCACGGCGGTTCTTGTCAACAAATTTTTCTTTGCTTACCGCATCAATAGCGCTGAGATAATCTTTTATAGGCTGGCCTCCATGGTCTTTACTGATGGCTTCGTTCCATTGTGTGCCGTGGCCGGGCATTCCCCTGCGGTTGGGCGCCACCACTATATATCCCTGCGATGCCATCAACTGGAAGTTCCAGCGGTAAGAATACATTTGGGTTAATGGTGACTGTGGGCCTCCCTGGCAATACAAGAGTGTGGGGTATTTTTTAGTTGCATCAAAGTTTGGCGGATAGATAACCCACACCAACATTTTTTTATTATCAGTAGTGGTAACCCAACGGCGTTCTGTTCTGCATAAACCGATTGAATTATACATAGCATCATTTACATGCGATAGCTGTTTCATGTTTCCACTTTCTATATCAACAGAATAAATTTCAGCAGAGTGGTTCATGTCGAGCCTTGATACAATTAAGGTGTTGCCGCTTTGTGCAACAATTGCTGCAATATCAAAATCACCTTTTGTTATTTGTTTTATATCAGGCAGTTTCATAGTGGCGCCTGTATAATCAACCTGGAACAATTGTTCGGTGCCATTGATCGGGGCAATAAAGAAAACAGTTTTGCCATCATTGCCCCAGCGGAAACTGTGCACATTTATGCGGTCGTCGTTGCCGGTAAGGTTTACTGTTCCCAAACCTGTTGATGCAACAATATCATTCTTGTCACTTTCGTATCCATCTCTCTTCATTTGTAACCAGGCCAACGTGCCATTGCTGCTGACAGATGGAGCAACATCATAACCTTTATTGTTTTCTGTAAGGTTAATTGTTTTGTGAGTTTCAATATTGTATTCGTACAGATCAGTATTGGTGCTCACCGCATAATCTTTACCATACTTTTTCTTTGTAACGTAAATGATACTCTTACTATCTGGCCTCCATATATAATCAGCATCGCCACCATGAGGTTTGGTTGGGCAATCGTAAGGTTCGCCAGCCATAATATCAATTGCTTCTTCCAAACCGGCATTTGCAGCAGGTGATACAAACACATGATCAAAAGCGCCATCTTCCCATTTATCCCAATGGCGGTTGTTGAGGTTGTCGTAAATGTAAGCGTTGCTCTTACTTAGTTCAGGGTAAAAATCGCTGCCCCTGTTATTCTTGAGTTTTACTTCTTTGTTTGTAAGAATGTATTTTCCATCAGGCGAAATATTTTTATTGCCAAGCAGGCTGTCTTTATTGGTTATCTCCGTTGCAGCGCCACCTTCAATGGGTATCCTATATGTTTTTGCAACACTTTTGTTTTCTTCAGCATTTGGTGTACTTACGGAGTAAACAATGTATTTGCCATCCTTTGAAATTCCATCACCCGTAACACGGCCCAATTTCCAGAGGAGTTCCGGGGTCATTACGTTTTGTGCATGGGCAAATAATGGGAACAAAAATAAAAAGGCGAATATTCTTTTAAGCATAAAAACAATTTTGAAAGGCGAATTTACTACTATTGAGTACGTCACTAACAATTTTAATAATCAAAAACTTCCGATATTTATTTAATGGAAAGTAAAACATATAGCATCGAAGGAAACAATGCCTCCCTTCTTACCGAAGCATTTATAAAGCATTACGAACAAGATGCCTATGAAAGCACCTATAAAGGCGGTTTCATAAGAATATTTGAAGACTATAGTTATTTGAATGGCAATGATATTATGGTTTGTATAAGAGTGGACACAAATGAAGCAATGTCAAATAAAATTATTGTTGAATTTATTGCCGGAGGCTCAAGAAAAGGCCTGCTCTCTCCAGATAATATGTGGAGCAGTGAAAGCCGCAGGGTTGCTAACCTTTAATAATGCACTTATTGATTTTTGTAGCGAAAACAATTTAGAATTGTTGGAATTTGAGGAATAAAATCATTTAGTAAAAATTTTAGAACATGAAAGTTTTAATAACAGGTTCAAATGGTTTGCTCGGCCAGCATTTAATAAAATTGCTGATTGAAACAACAGCTTTTGAAATTATTGCCACAGGAAAAGGAGAATGCCGTTTGCCTTTTAAACCTTCAAATCTTTATAAATATTATTCTTTAGATATTACCGATGGCATTGCAGTAAATGATCTTGTTCCTTTTCATAAACCGGATGTTATCATTCATGCAGCAGCAAAGACACAGCCAGACCCATGTGAATTAAACCCTATTGAATGCTGGAATATCAATGTAACTGCAACAAGGTTTTTAGTAAGCGCTGCAGAAAGCATTAACGCAAAGTTCATTTATATTTCCACTGATTTTGTTTTTGACGGCACTACCGGGCCATACAAAGAAACAGACATACCCAATCCTGTAAACTATTATGGCAGCAGCAAACTGGCTGCAGAAAAAGCAGTGATGGAAAGTAATCCCGATAGCTATCGGGAGAATTGGGCAATTGTAAGAACTGTGTTGGTGTATGGAAATATTTTGGTTGGCAACCGCAGCAATATTATCAGTTGGGTAAAAGAAAATTTAGAAAACAATAAGCCAATAAAAGTTGTAAGCGATCAATGGCGCACACCTACTTATGTGGAAGACCTGGCAAAAGGAATTTTATTAGTAGTTGAAAAAAATGCCATCGGTATTTATCATATTTCAGGTGAAGAAGGCATGAGCCCTTATGATATGGCAACTGCTGTGGCTGATTACCTGCATTTAGATAAAAGCCTGATGACAAAAGTGAATGCTGATACCTTTACACAACCTGCACAGCGGCCATTAAAAACAGGATTTATAATTGATAAGGCAAAAAAGGAATTGGGTTATCAACCAATACGTTTTAAAGACGCATTAAAGCTGATGCTGGGATAAATATTATTAATTGAAATACTTTTCAATATCAGAGTCCAAAGTTCCCCTTTTAAAGGCGGAGGGGCTTTTACATTCTTTCAGGCACTCTTATACCCAGCAATTGCATTCCACTCTTAATAACATTGGCCGTCATATTCGCCAATTGCAAACGGAGGTTTTTCTTTTCCTCTGTTTCTGCATTGGCAACAGAATGTTCGGTATAAAATGAATTGAATGTTTGAGCCACATGAAAAACATAATTGGCGATCACCGAAGGGTTGTGTTCGTTGCATGCCTGCTCAATAGCAGCAGGATATTGTTCCAGCAAAACAATCACTGCTTTTTCCAACGGCAAAAGGCGTTGTGCCCGATTCACCATTCACCATTAACGATTTCCACCTGTCTTCCTCAGAATACTTTTTATCCTTGCATGAGTGTATTGCACAAACGGCCCGGTAAAGCCATGAAACTCTATACTTTCCTGCGGATTGAATACCATTGTTTTTTTAGGGTCAACCCTTAACAAATAAAATTTCATGGCACCCAATGCCAATGTATCAAACAATTCTGTCAGTTCTTCCCCTGTAAAATCTTTTACTTTCCCCAACTCTTCTGTATGCTGTCTCGATGTTGCAATCATTTCATCCACCAAATCATCTGCATCTACCACAGTGCCTTCCCTGCTTTTCATTTTACCTGTAGTAAGTTCCACCATGCCATAACTTAAATGATAAATACCTTCTGCATTCCCCACTCCCATTTTCTGGCAGATCAGTTTCAACACTTTCATGTGATAATCCTGTTCATTGCCTATCACATAAATACTCTGGTCAATTTTATACTGCTCGTATTTTTGTTCGGCAAGGCCAATATCCTGTGTTATGTAAACAGAAGTGCCATCTTTACGCTGTACAATTTTTTCATCCAGGCCATCAGCAGTCAGGTCTATCCAGATACTATTATCATCTTTTTTAAAGAATACTTTTTTATCCAGGCCTTCCTGTACAATATGTTTTCCTAACAAATAAGTATTGCTTTCATAATAGGTGATGTCAAAGTCGCTGCCTATTTTTTTATACGTTATAGCAAAACCGTCATACACCCATTGATTCATCGTCTTCCAAAGCTCTATTACTTCCGGTTTGCCTGCTTCCCATTCAAGCAGCATCTGTTGTGTTGCTTTCATTATCGGTGCTTCTTTCTCTGCTGCTTCCTTTGTTTTGCCGGCAGTAATTAATTCATCCACCTGCTTTTTATACTCATCATTAAATTGTACATAATATTTTCCTACAAAATGGTCGCCTTTGATGCCTGTGCTTCCAGGCGTTTCTCCATTGGCAAATAATTGCCATGCGATCATGCTTTTACAAATATGAATGCCTCTATCATTTACAATAGCACTTTTAATTACTTCAAATCCGTTTGCTTTTAATATCTCACTCACACTCCAACCCAAAAAGTTATTTCTTAAATGCCCAAGATGCAATGGTTTATTAGTATTGGGTGATGAATACTCCACCATCACTTTTTTACCATTCATTTCCTTTTTGCCATAACAAACATCTGCATGATTCTTTTGCAGCAAACCTGTCCAGTATGTATCTGCAATGGAAAGATTTAAAAACCCTTTGATGATATTATATCCTGTAAATAATTGGGAGTTATTATTTATAAGATCATTACCCAGCGCTGTACCAATTGCATCAGGGGATCGCTTTAAAGATTTTACCAATGAAAATAATACTACTGTATAGTCTCCTTCAAAATCAGGTTTGGTTTCGTTTACCTGGAAATCCTTTTCCGTAAAAGGCTGGTTGTATAAATTAGCTAAACTGATTATTACACTTTGCTGGATGCTGCTTACAATGCTCATGCGGCAAAAATAGCAAATTAGTTATTTGTTATTTGGTTATTTGTTATTTGGCATTGGCTAAATGTTATTCGTTTAAAGATTAGCTATTTTAATCTCCTTCGGATACTTTACTGTATAAGTAAACCGCACTTTCTGGCTTTCTCCCTGTTTTAATGAAATTTTCCAGGTCAGTACGCCGCTTTCCGTATTCACCATTGCATTGTTGCTTTCTTCCAATTTTATTTCTACATCCTTAATGGTACTGATGGGATATTGGTCTTTTAATAGAAGCTCCACATCAGTTGTTTTATTATTCTTTACTGTTAATTCATAAGTAAATATTTGCTTGGTGGTATTGCCATTTGTTTTGGTGCTGGTATAATCTTTCACCGCCATCCTTTTTACAGCAACACGTTTGTCTTTTCCTAAAGAAAGGTTTAATGTATCAGCCGTACTGTTAGGATCGATAACGGATTTACCGAGATAAGTATTATCCATAATGATATTAGCCACGCCGGGAAGCAGGTCTAACTTTTGCCAGTCGCTTATTTCAGCCAGCAGGTAAGCATCCCTGTCTAATTTAGGCACTGCATAGTTCTTAAGCGTGGCATCAATTTTTTCTTCTTTAATAGTAACACTGTGTACCTGACCATCGCTTTCAATATTGTAAGGCAGGTCTATTTCAAAATTTGTATTCAATTGGCTTTCGCTTAACGTAGTAAAGCGTTGCAGTGTGGAAGGGTCAACTGATGTTACCTCTACACCTGCTGCTCTTCCATCCAGTTCCTTTTTCAAATACTTATCATCGGTAACAATTGACTGGATACTATTCTGATAATAATTATTCACGACTGGTTGCAATTGTTTATACAACGGTTGTGTGTATTGCTGCAAATACCACGCTGTAAGTAAAGGTGCTGTGCCACTCCAGCTTGGGTTTGCAGTGCTTAATGTCAACTTAGTTTGTTTCCAGTGAATCCCTGTTGATTGCGTTATGGATGCTTTGTACACCAACCTTATTTCATTTGTTTTTGAATTCACCCTTACATCATACAAAGGTGTAAAACCTGCCGTATTAGTAAAGTAGCTGAATGACACCGGTATCTCCCCTGCTTTGTTACAAATCACCTGTAATATTAATTGTCCGTAAGACTTAACAGGCTTTGTCGGTTTGTTTTGTTCTTCATCTACTTTTACCTGCAAGGCAGTTATTTTTTCCTGCATCTCATCATAGTCTTCTTTCAACTTGTATAAAGCTGTTTTAATTTTTTCTATCTTATCGTTATTTGCATTTATCAGTTTCAGTGCTTCTTCGCTGCTGATCACTTCATTTTTGCGGTTGGTTATTACCAACTCTATCAGTTTATTTGTCTTGTCTAAAATGTCCTGCTGAATGGCAGTATTGTTGCGGTTACGGGCTCCTTCTTTCTGGTAAAGCCTGATACTGTCCTGGAATTTCTTTATTAAAACATTTATTACCACAGGCACTGTTGGTGTAAATACAGAGAATTGTTGCGATAACAGCGCTGCACTTTCCGGCAGGCTTATCTGCAGGCTGTTGATGTCAATATTGGTGCTTAGCTGGCTGATAACAATATTTTTTGTGCCGGTGTTTATACTTATTTTGGCATTGTGTGTAAGCTCAGCACCATAGCCAAAATACACGGTGGCAGCAGAAAGGGAAGCATCAGCACGGGCTGTATCCTGTGAAAAAGCAGTGGTGGAAGTTGTTAAAAAAATGATAACAGCAATAGTAATTCTCTTCATAAAGTTGTGTTTGTTTGGGTATGGATGAAAAAAGAAAAGGGATTGCATAAAAGCCGCCAGTATTTTTTGAAATAATTTTTATTAGCATTGCAGCATGAAGTATTTATTGGATCGAGAAGAAACTCAAAGATTGCTTTTCAGGAAAATAAAAGAAACAGATTATGCTGATTGGCTTGCGTTCCATACAGACCCTTCCACCTCATTATACTGGACAGAAGAAAAAGGAACGCCGGAGGAGGAATGCACTAAGTGGTATAAAAAACAATTCAACCGTTATGAAAATGACCTGGGCGGAATGAATGCATTGATAGAAAAATCTTCCGGCAAACTAATTGGACATTGCGGATTGCTTGTACAAACAATTGGCGGCAATAAAGAGCTTGAGATAGCCTATTCATTATTACCTGCGTACTGGAACAAAGGCTATGCAACCGAAGCTTGCGTTAAATGCAGGGATACTGCTTTTGAAAATAAATTTTCTGAATCGCTTATTTCAATTATCAGCATTATAAATCTTCCTTCGGAAAAGGTGGCAAGGAAAATTGGAATGAAAAAAGATATTCAAACTGTTTACAATGGCAATGCTGTAAATATTTTCAGGATTAAAAAAAGCGGATAAAAATATCCGCCACTTATTATCGATTGGTTATAAAATTATTTTCTCAGGATCTTTATTTCCACCCTCCTGTTTTGCACTCTTTCCTCTTCTGTTTTTTCAGGATAAGGATGCAGCGGTGTTGAATGCCCAAAACCTTTGTACTGCAATCTTGCTGAAGCAATGCCGTTTTTAGAAAGATAATAACATATTTCCCTCGCCCTGTTTTCTGAAAGGTTAGGCGTTCTAGTTCCCATATCTATTCCATCCCCATTTCCTTCCTGGCAACAGATATGGCCTTCCACTGCTATTTCCAGTTTCGGGTTTTTCTTCATCACTTTTACCAGCTCAAGCAATACCGGTACTGATTCAGGAATGATGACATGGGTACCGCCATAAAAATTCATGTTCTTTAAAACTATGTTCTTACCTGTAGTTATTGCTGTGTCTTCTATTTCTTCAGTTAATGTTTTAAAAGGCTTTTCATCGCAGGGAGATTTTGCTGCAATGATAGTACTGGTATCTTCCACCATAATATCAACCCTGCGGTTCATATACATTTCCCATTCACCATGATTATTATTCAATGGCCTGCGTTTACCAAAACCTCTTTCTTCAATAATATTATTTGCACTAAAACCTTTTTGTACCAAATAATTCTTTACAGTATGCGTACGCTTTACCGATAACGCATCGTTGTAATCGTAACCAGCCATAATATCTGTATGGCCGTAGAGTTTAATTTTTGTATCGTTTTTTGTTGCCGTAATAAAACTGTCGAGGCTGCCTGTTGCATCTTGCGTAAGATTGAATTTGTCCAGGTCAAAATGAACAGCAAAGGCGTTTTTAATTTGTGCATGGCTTATTATTGTTGCCATCAGCAGCACAGGAAGTAATGCTTTTTTCATAAAGAATGTTTTCTTATATAAACTGAAGCAGGAGATAAAATGGTTGGGTTAAATTAAAATATAAAGAGAAGGTGAAGTGTTAGCAGTTATATAAAACGCAGTAAATGAAAAGCTAAAATTATTTTCCCAACCATTCCTTAAACCCATTCACCCTGTCCCTGCTCACCACAGTTTCAGCAGTAGTAGTTGGTGCAATTTCTAATTTCAGTCTTCCACCAAGCCAGGTATGAACTTTTTTTACTGCTTCAATATTCACCAACAGGTGGCGGTTGATACGATAGAAAGTATAAGGCTGCAATTGTTCTTCCAATTGCCCGAGATTATTCTCCAGCAAATATTTTGTTCCGTTAAAATCCACCGCATAGCAAAGTTTACCATCAGCAAAACAGTAGGCAGTATTACCTGTTTTAAGATAACTCAATTGCTGGCCACGTTTTATCAACAGCCGTTCTTTGTATTTTACTAAATTCATTTCCTGCATCAGCTTCATCATCTTGTCAGAAAAATCCGGCGTTTCTTTTTGGTGCAGGTCATAATATTTTTCTAAAGCTTTCTCCAGTTCTTTTTCATCAATGGGCTTTAGTAAATAATCAATGCTGTTTACCTTAAAAGCTTTTAAAGTATATTGGTCAAATGCTGTGGTGAAAATGACAGGTGTTTTAACAGTGACCTGTTCAAAAATATCAAAGCTCAATCCATCTGCCAATTGAATATCCATAAAGATTAAATCAATGGAAGGAGCAGTGTTAAGATATTGTACAGAGGTTTCAATACTGTCTGTTTTATGTACGATGGTAATTTCATCATCCTGCTGCTGCAGCAATTTTGTTAAGCGATGTGCTGCTGGTATTTCGTCTTCAATTATTAAAACCTTCATATCAGTTTTCAATTAATGGAATGGAAACAGTGAAGTTGGTGGCTGTTTCGGTTACTTTTACCTGTTTATCACCAAGCAGTTTGTAGCGGTTGCGGATGTTATCGAGGCCAATACCTGTTGATTCTGAAATTTGTTTTTTCATCTGCAGGTTATTCTCCATCACCAGGCTTCCATTCTCTGTAAAAATATGTATCTGCAATGGCCTGTTTCTGAAACAATGTTATGTTTGATGGCATTTTCCATCAGCAACTGCAAACTAAGCGGCACAATTTTTTTATCCAGTTTTTCACAGGGAATGTCAATTGTTACTTTCAAGTTGTTGCCAAACCTTGTTTTTAATAAAAAATAATAAGCTTCCAGTACTTCCATTTCTTTGCTCAGCAAAATACTTTTTTCATCCTTCACTTCTAAAATATGGCGATACACTTTTGATAACTGCTGTACAAAATCAACTGCATGTTCAGGGGATTCAGGAATGAGTGAACTGAGGGTATTGAGATTATTAAAAAGAAAATGCGGATTTACCTGTGTACGCAATGCATTCAGTTGCGCCGCTAAGCTTTCTCTTTTAAGTTTTCTGCTTCTTCTACAGAATGCCGCAATTGATGATTGAATTAGATGCTTTCATACACAGCAATGATCATAATGGTGCAGAAGATGGCTGCAGAATTGGAATGTATCAGTTCGTCTGCCAGTGTAAGCCCATTCTTTCGTCATGAAATGTTTTTTCAAATATTTTACCCAGTCACTACATTAGCAGCCACTGTAAATACCAGCATCACTATTGACTGGTAAATTATCCGCTTTCTTACATCATTAAACAACGGAAATTTTTTCCGGCTGTATATCATGATGTAGCGGTTGCCAACCCATATGACAGATGTAATAAACAGGGTGGTAAAATATTTATCCCAGGTAAGAAATGGCGGCCTGTTGAACCGGCAATTAAAAAACACAATCGGGATAATAAACGCCAATAACGGAATACCGATTACCATCAGCATCCCGTCATTAAAACCTATCCTGCAATTGTGTTTCTTCATAGATTATAAAGTTACTGTAAATAGCTCTATCAAACTTATTTGCTGGAACCACGAAGGCAAAGTCACAAAGTGTCACTAAGTAAATCAGTTTACTTCGTGCATTTGTGGCTAAAAAAAGACAAAACTTTGTGACTCTTTGTGCTCTTCGTGTCTTAGTGGTTCAAAAATTAAAATGTGATCTGGTAATTTATATTCGGAAAAAATCCCATCTGGTTTATCTGGCTTTCCATCCCTGTCTTTGGATTCAGTGTCCTGATATAAATATTTTCCCTGTTGGTAAGGTTCTGCAGGTCTATATACCATTTTTGTGTAACCTTACGCAGGTTTCTTGTGTATGAAAATTTTAGATCCCAGCGCATGTAAGTATCATTCTGCAAACTGTAGGCTTCATTTTCTTTGTAAACTATATATCCTGCATTTTCAGAAGCATCCACATCAAAAGGTGTGTAACGCTGCCCACCCGTAACCGTTAATTTTGTATCAATGCCAAAAGTTGTTTTTGTATTCAGCTTCCATTCCTTTGCCGCCCAATACATTCACCACATAGTTACTGTTGAAAGCTGTATTGCGCCATACATTATCGCTGCCTTTGTATTTTGATTCAAACAACGAAACCGTCAACAGGTAATAAAAACCTTTGTTTAAAAATCGTTCTGCCGTCAGTTCAATACCATAATTATATCCCTTGCCATTGTTCACCAAATTGGTTTTATCAGGAAAACCAAAATCACTGCCTGCATTCAGCATACTGAAAGAAGAAGGGGTTTTCTCTACGGCTGCATTGTAAATGTATTGTCCATACAATTCTGTTTTCAACCGGAAATACTTTGTAATATTAATATCATACCCCAAAGCAGCCTGGGCACTCTTTACAAAATCCAGTTCTTTATTGGTAAGTATGATCTGCCCTGCATTGTTGCGCTTTGATAAAAATATACTTCTAACGGTTGTGCCTGGCTGTGCAAGCCTGCACCAAATGAAATAGATTGATTGGGTTTTAACTGGTACTTGATATTCCATCTTGGTTCCATGCTGATGCTGTTGTTCACTGTAAAATCCTGCACATACACACCAATATTGGTAGAGAGTTTATCAGTAAAGCGATGTGCCAGACTGGCAAAGCCTTTCAGTAATACGGCTGTTTCATTCACATCTAACAAATTGCTTAATATAGAGTCGCCATCTTTTATATAATCCTGGTATAGTTTCACTTTGTTGATGTCTGCCACCACACCGGCAGTAAACTGGTTTTTACTATTTATCTTTTTATTAAACGTATGGCTTACTGAATATTTTATTTGTTCATTCTTCCTGTAAAAAGCTGGTTTGTTGGCTTTGTTTTCTTCCACAATGGCTTCATCATATTTTGAGGAAAAACCAGAAACTGCAAAAGTTGTTTTAGCAGAAGTGTTGCTGTTGTAAAAATACAGGTGTGATAAACCAACAACACCAGTGAGTGATTTAAAATTCCTGTCCCTTTGTGTTCCATCATTGGAGGAATATAAATTATCCTTGCCCTGGCTCTCCGGTTCAAAATGTATATGGCTTTCTCCACCCAAACCAAAAATGCTGAATGTACCTGCTTTTTTTGTAGGCATATTTATTTTAAAAGTTAGCATCCTGGTAATACGGCGTGGCAGAGCCTGTGCCAAATTTAAGCCCCAGGTTTTGCAACGCCGCCACCATTGAATAACGGTAATCAATTAAATAAGATGATTTGTTTGATTTATTTATCGGCCCTTCTGCACCAAATTCAAAACCATTAAAACCCATCTGCCCGGTAAACTCATTTTTATCTGCATTGCCATTTCTCAAACGCAAATCAAACACACCAGCAATGGCATTGCCATATTGTGCAGGAAAAGCGCTGGTTAAAAAATCAGAATTCTTTAAAGTATTGATATTTAAAATACTTACCGGCCCGCCGGTAGAACCCAATGTGCTGAAGTGATTGGGATTAGGAATATCAATGCCATCCATTCGCCACAACACACCCGATGGTGAGTTGCCACGGATGATGATATCGTTTCGTCCATCATTGCTGCCGCTTACACCTGCAAAGTTTTGTGCCATACGGCTGGGGTCGTTTCTTGTGCCGGCATATTTAAAAGCTTCATCAGTACTTAACTGCCTTGCACTTACCACAGCCGCTTCATTCAATGCCCTGTTTTTTGATTTGCCGGTTTTCAAAACCACTTCTTCCATCCTCTGCACTTTTTCTTTCAGCTTTATTTCAAGCACCACTTCTTTGGATGAAGTTACTTCCATATTGGCAATAAATACATCCTCATATCCCACCGCTGTTGCTTTTATATTTTGCCTGCCAATGGGAACTTTTGTAATAACAAAACTTCCACCTGCATTTGTAATAGTGGTTGATTGTATGTTCTCAATGCTCACCGTAACTCCTTCAAGAATATTACCAGACTGTTCATCAATGACAGTGCCTTTGATGGTTTGATTAAATAAACTGCTTTGTGCATTTGCTGCAATTCCTGTATACAGGATAAAGATCATTGCAATTAGTTTTTTCATGGCTAACATATTATTTACTGTACGAATTGTAAATAGTAACCGCATCGGCCAGTGCTGCTATATCTCCATTTACTGATTTCGCTTTTTCAACGGCAGCCGTACAATCGCTTAACTGGCCAATAAAAGCATCAGTACTTTTTTTATTGATCAGTGTGAGTTCATTGTTGCTGTAAGAAAAATAATCTCCAATTTTTCCTTCGGTGCCTGGAAGAATGATTGCTTCTGCACCATTGTAAATTGTTTTGCCTGAAGAGTTGCTTGCTTTTTGCAAAAAGTTCATTTTGCCGTTGCAGATAATTTTAAAGAAATCGCCTTTAACAGATAAATAGTTGGTACCATTAATAACTGCGCCATTTATTTCAGCGCTGTTGTACAGTTTTTTGTCTTCGCCTTTGTCGTTAACTAAAACTACAGCAGAGCCTTTTTTAATATTGTCATGCACATATCCGGTGATGGTGGTGCCATCTGCAAGCGTAACACTCCCTTTTACATAACCTTCAGGAATTTGTGCATTTACATTTAAGAGGATAAACAATCCTACTGCCGTAATAAAAAATGATTTCTTTTTCATTGCAATACATTTAAGTGTTGGTAAATAATTTTAACAACACAAGGTTCTTTCAAAATGAATGCAAACGAAAGCAGAAAGGAGTGAACTGCAGAAAATTGGTAGTGAACCGGAAAAAATGGAGGTAAATAGTAACCGGGGTTGCTTTAGAAATTACACAGTAAAAGGAAATTGCTTCCCAATTTTGGAACAGGATGTGTATTTAAAACCTGTATGTACTTGTTTTTCATACTAAATATTGGTTGGCACCTTGTTTGTAAAATGGATGGTTTACTAAACACCACATTAAATCTGTAAACCATGCAACAACAAAATGTATTTAGCTATTCATTCGCCAATCCTGATAATAACAGGAGTACAAAAACAAAAACTGACCGTAAACCACAAAGGAGAAAGAAAACAATTGACTATATAGATTCAATCTATCTTCCTAAAATACAGAATAAAAAAGCTTAAGAAAACCAAGGCGGGAAAAAGCAGTAAGCATTGAAAAAGTTACTGAAACTTCTCTTTAAGCCGTAAAAACTTCATTTCAAAATAATGATAACTCACACGGCTCAAAATAAGTGTTAGCACCAAAGCAACGATACCCATTAAGAATAGGGTGATGAAATTATCCTTGGGTAAATGCATCAGCCTCACCAGAACATCTACACAAATAAGTGCAACCGGGTGAAGCAGGTAGATGCCATACGTGTATTTGCCCAATCTCCGGGCAAAGGAGAGGTTTTTAAAATTGAGCAGTGATTCTTTTTTGGTTACAGCCTGAGCACAAATGATCAAGGCAAAAGAAATGGAGACAAAAAGGCGCATGATAGCATTGCCATATTCAAATGCAAATAATTGTTTGCCCCAAAACAACAAACAAAAAGAGATACATACAAAAAGCAAATGTGTTTTGCCGGAACTGTTTTCAAAAAAATGCTTTACCCTGTTATTGCTTTTTACTGCATACGCAAACAAAGCACCAATACCAAGATCGATCATTACTGAGAATGAATGAAAGTATAAAACTGTAGTATCGTTGTGATTAAGTATCCTGAATGCAAGGGAGCAAATGATGGTAAGCAATATGGCATGTACCCAATAACGCCGTGGCGAAAAAGCAAATATCAAAGGCCAGAATAAATAAAACTGCTCTTCAATAGCTACCGACCAGGTGATGGTCTGCGTCATGGCATCGCTGCCTGCACAATTCTGGTTTACATTTATCACATCAAAATTACTCAGGAACGACAGGTAGTAATATACGTTTGTACCCAACGGACTGTTCATCCCCATTAAAGACTTTAGCATGGGATAAACAAAAAATGCAAAAATGATCACTGCAAAATAAAGCGGCCATATACGAAGCACCCTTCGCATATAAAAATTCTTCACGTTTACATTGCCGGTTGCTTCATGTTCACCAATCAGCATCCAGGTTATTAAAAAACCGCTGAGTACAAAAAAGATTGACACTCCTGCCCCGCCATCGCTGATGAGGTTGAGCAATTTTTCCCAAACCGTATTTTGTATTGGAAGATAACTGAAGCAAGGGCTGATGGCGTGTTTTAAAAGCACCATTGCAGCAGCAGCAAACCGTATGGTATCCAGGTTATCAAAATAAATTTTACCAGCCTGGGGTAATGAACGGGCTGGCATGTTGGGTACAACTGCAGTGTTTTTAGGTAAATAAATGGCATTGCGCCAGCCTGTGAACATAATAGTTTTTTAAATGCCGCTGCCCTGTTTGTGTTGGCAAACTGCCCCGGCCATATGATATCCAGCTTAAAACGATGAAAAAGGCACAAATATTTTACAATACTGGGGTGAATATGGCTGAAAATCTGAGTCACCACTATGGCAGCAATAAGAATTTTGCTTTTTATTACCGTTCCAGTTGCAACAACCGCTATTTTTGGTAAAAAAAGACGATGAAAAAAATAACGATACTATTCAGTTGTATGCTGTTATCAATTGCAGCAATGTGCCAGCCTCCGGAAGGTGATGCCAACCCTGGCGACAAGTATGGCGAAATAAAAACCACAGATGGTGCTGTTGACATTGCACAAATTCCTGCCGAACTTGAAAAGAAGAACAGCATAACAACAAAAGTGATAGCTAAAGTACTGGATGTGTGCCCTAATAAAGGATGCTGGCTTACACTCGCCATAAACGATTCTACCGAGGCTTTTGTAAAAATGAAAGACTACGCATTTTTTGCGCCATTAGCAATAAAAGGCAAAACCATTGTGATGGATGCTAAAGCAAGTTTCAAAACTATTTCGGTGGAAGAGCTGAAACACTATGCAGAAGATGCTAAAAAGCCACAGGAAGAAATTGATGCTATCAAAGAACCCAAAAAAGAGATCCGCTTTTTAGCCAGTGGCATACAGGTAGTGAAATAAAACTTTACCCTTTGTGTTTCTTTGCGGTTTTGTGCCTTTCGGCCAAAAAAAATAAACCACTAAGGCACCAAGGCAGAAATCTTCACTAAGTAAAATGAAAACCTTATCCTTTGTGTTTCTTTGCGGTTTTGTGCCTTAGTGGTTTAAAGAAGCCTTAAGTTGCCGGTAACGTTTTCGTAGAATGAAATGGCAAAACAAATTTGGTTGCTTATATTTATACTGATACCGGCCTTTGAACATGAAAAGCAACAACTGATATGAGCAAAACACCTTCAATACCGGGATTGTACCTGCGTTACCGTATATGGATAGCGGATATGAATGCTGATATTACCATCCTCCGCATATTTGATGACTACATTGATGAATTTACTGCCTTAAGAAAAGACGGTGAACTCAAAAATATGTCTGAAAAATTCAGGAAGCAGTTTGAAACTTTCAGGAAAGAAATGGATGAACTGAAGCATGAAATGCACCTGCAGAAAATGAAACTGGCCGCCAACACCCGTGAAGGAATAATAATTGATAAAAAGCAATACCGCTCCGACAATCATGCTGATCTGAAAAAACGCTACTATGCATTTCATAAGGCTTTTGCTAAAATGAAAACAGAGTTTGGGCTTATTAAAGATAACTGGATAAATTAAACCTGATCCTTCTTCAATTGCCGGCACTTCCGTTTCTTTCCTGGATGCTACCCTGAATTTGCAACGCCGGATTAATTTATGCTGAACCCCAAACTCACTAATGATCTGTTACATTTATTGTTAGTATATCACATATTCTAAATTGATTTGCAAACAAACTATGAATACCCATTTTTACTCTCTATATTACCTGGGTTAGTCTTTCTGTCATCTTTAATACATTAAATTATGAGAAAAACATTACTGGTCTCTTGGGCACTGCTATGCACTGCACTTTTGCCTGCCCCGCTCAGCGCCCAAAATACCCCCAAACTAATGGTGGTTACCCGTGTTCACTTCGATATGAATGCAGGCAACACTTTTGACCAATGGAAAGCGGTAGAAAAAGAATACTTTGAAAAAGTAACCCTCAAAAACGACCTTATAATCGGAAGCAACGTACTCGTACATTTTTATACTGATGACAATTCAGAAATTTTATTTGTGAGCTCGTATGGCTCGTGGGAGGATATTGAAAAAGCAAATGCCAAATCTGATGAACTGGCAAAAGCTGCATGGCCCGATTCGGTTCAGAGAGAAGCTTATTTTAAAAAGCAAGGATCATTTTATACCAGCATGCATTCCGATGAGATACGTTCTATACTTCCTGATGCCAAGATAGCTGCGGCTGACACTACTCCCCTTGTTTATAATATTCTTACCCGCCACCTTGCATTCCCTGCAGATGGTAAACAATCAGAATTCAGGGAATTAATGAAAGAGTATAACGAAAATGTGACACAAAAAAATCCGCTGCTTAAAGGTTACTATCCAAGCCGTCATGCCTGGGGTGCTGATAGCCGTGAGTTAATAGAAGCGTTTGTTTATAAATCCTTAGCCGACATGGAGAAGGCGAATGATAATATTGAAGCGCTGGTGAAAGCGCATTGGCCAGATGAGAAGAAAAGAAAAGAGTTTTTTGATAAGTTGGGCAAATATTTTGTAAGGTGGCACGGCGATGCACTTTACAAGAACGTACCTGAACTTCGTAAAATGGCGAAAGCAACTAAATAGATTTTTTATTAAAAGAGACTGACCCGGCCTTAGAGCATTAGAGAAAACAATTTGAAAGATTAACAAACGAAATTCCTGGTCAGTCTCTTTATTTTATGAAAATATTGAACGACGCCCTCAATTT
The DNA here is from genome assembly GCA_963814445.1 of uncultured Chitinophagaceae bacterium. Classification (GTDB taxonomy): domain Bacteria; phylum Bacteroidota; class Bacteroidia; order Chitinophagales; family Chitinophagaceae; genus Ferruginibacter. Next base: position 218,179 of record CAWFCU010000017.1, on the reverse strand, counting down.
TACTAATTGCCGGTTGAAAAGCGTTGAAGTGAATAAAATTTATCCACTGGCAGTTTTGGATAAGAAGAATGAGTTGACTATTCAGCTTTCGTTATGGTAAGGTTTGCAAAATCACCACCCGAAGTATCTGCCACATACAATCCTACCGAGCCGCTTTTATTGGTACTTAATTTATTAACTGTCAAAGACGGGCTGCTGCTCCCATTGATATATACGGATATTGATTCGCCTTGCACTACCACACGTACATGCACCCACGAATCAGGTTCAGGTGCTGGTGTAATAGCATTTTCATACTTGCCGGGAAACTTCTCTCTCAATACCTGCCAGGTAAAAACTGGCCTGGCCACATACTGGATAGCCCTGTTTTTCCATGGTTCCTGTGTGGCTTTGAAATTAAAAGGTCTGAGATATATTGTCTCAAAAGTGGTTGTATCGTTTCCATGAAAAGCAATACCCACAAAACTGTGTTGCTTCACATCCTTGCCCCTGGTATCAAATTCAATGGTACCATTTACAAACTCAAAATCCTTCAACCATACAATCCCGTCTTCAAGCTCTTCTGTTAATCTAATACCCTTATATGGGCCTTCGTTAATAAAACTACAGCCCCTGTTAATTATAGTAACCCTCTTCTCTCCTACTTCCTTCTGAATATCTATCGTATACATTTTCTGTGAAAAGGATGAACCTGTCATTAATAATAGTGTACAGGCTATAGTTGGTTTTAATAATGACATACTAGTAAGTTTATATTGTACTGATCAACAAATTACGGAAAACCATTGCCACATTTTGTTCATTGGGCATGAAGCAGCTGAAATGTGATATAAAGCATGAGTATTTAAAACTAAACTTTGCTATGGTTGTAAAACGGTAGAATACCAGCTCCGTCCCTTTATTAATATAATGCGGCTAAAGACCTCCAAAAGACATTTTATAAATCCTTGTAATATTATTCGTACTTATTACGCTTGATCTTGAAAATATATTATTTCATTTTTTTGGGAAATGATACGCAGCAACAAGGCGAAGAAGATTAGGATAGCTCAGAATAAAATGTATATTCCGGCTTCAAATTTCTACAATGCCAAAAAGATATTTTAAAATCATTACTGTACTGATGGCCTCACTGTTTACAGCCACATGTTTTTCACAATCTGTAAGTATTAATAATACCGGAGCTGGAGCAGACAGCACCGCTATGCTGGATGTAAGCAGCACTACCAGGGGATTACTTACTCCCCGGATGACAGCTCAGCAAAGAACAGCCATTGCCACTCCTGCTACCGGCTTACTGGTTTACCAAACTGATGGCGACACTGGTTTTTATTATTATAATGGAACAAGCTGGTTTTTATTAATTAATTCTGCTGTAACAGATAAACTAAATACATTGATTTATACCACAAAAGGTTTTTAAAATAAAAAAATCTATTGTTTACCTCTGACACTGCTATATCATTTTTTAAACTTTCATTCATTTTAATTTTTCAACATCATGAAAAGAATTGTTTCTATCTGCTTACTATTAGTTTGTTGCTGTATAGCAAAAGCTCAAAACAACTTACAATTTAACCGTGTTGTGTTACTAAGAGCAGATAGTATATCGACCTGCTCCTCTAATTGCCCTGATACAATTTTATTGCGGTCATTTACAGTGGCGCCTGATAAAGTACTTAAAATTGAAAGCATCAACTATAATCCCGGCAATTATGTATTGTTTCTTGATAGCTCTTCTTTTCCCAGAACCACAACCCAGATTCCAAACACTTTTCCTATCTGGCTGCCATCCGGCACCTATTCTATTTATTTTGGCACCTTTAACACAGCCAACTCTTCTACAGGGCAATATTCTTATTTATTATCTGCTTTGGAGTTTAATGTGGTGCAGTAAACAATCTTCTCAACACTGGCACAAGTACTCCTTTATATTTTAAGATAAGCTTACGCTAAAGGGAGGCATGGTAATTGAAATATGGTTGCTGTGGCAGTTGTATTTGTGTAAACGGCATCTTAACTTTTAAATTAATTTTTATGAAAAAAATTTTTGGCCTCGCTCTTTCAGCAATCGCTTTCACAGTGATATCATGCGCTAATGAGCCCGAAACGAAGAAGGAAGTAATAGTAGTACCAGCAACACCTGCCCCGGCAGAAAAAAAGGAGCCGGCTGTTATTGTAAAGGATGCTCCCACTTCTATAACACTTGATAAAAAAGGAGTAGAAGTAAAAACCAAAGATGTAAAGGTGGATATAAAACCATAATAGCTTACTATCTGAGTTTTTAAGACCCTGCTATCTTCATTGCTATGCCTTCCCTCATAAACAGGCCGGGATATTTTATTATTATTGTGGGTTCCCCGGAAATGCTCCGGGGAAGTTGCACCCCGGCATTTGTTCCATTGTGTATAAAAATATCTACAACAATCCGCAATTGCAAATTAGCGGCAGAGCCTTATATTTTTATTCTTTACTAAAAATTACCATAACAATTCATAAACTCTGCGGATAGCTGTGTTGAATATCGGCAAAGTGATGAAATTTTTCATCCTGCGGAATGGGTTTGTAAAAAAACAAACTATAATGCTGACAAAAGAAACCGTAACCAATAAAAATATAAGTGTTGGTTTTGACAACTTCATTGTAGCAGTTTGCTTTTATGCAAAACTATCAGTGTGTTTTGAAAATAGTTTTGACTAATGTCAAAAAACTTCTTTCCTATTGCATCCTGCGGAATACTGATGAGTCGTGTAGACCTGCACACATGGCTGTGGCAGAGAATCGTCCTGGAAAATTTATAATGTAATAAAGGAGACTCAGAGCAAAATGAAGTTACACTTGTAATAACTTCCAATGTATAAATCGGTTACTATAAGGCATCGTATCTTCATTATGGGAGTTTGCGGAACGTTAATATTTTAGCGGCAGTCCTGATATTGAGTATATCGGTGGTTGCTAAAGTATAATCCACGGAAGAGCGGATATTGCCAACAAACAAATGTCCCCATGACGTTTCCCCGGCTTTTGTCATTGCCATGGAAGGGATTGATAATGTTTCGCCTGTGCCTGTTGAATAGTCACTTACCCATATTTGATTTGTTGGTGTAACGCCTGTGAAAGTTCCATTGGTTGGAGCAATTGAAGTAAATGTTATATCCACATCGTTTGGAATTGTAGCAGGCTTAGTGGTTGTAAGACCCGATGCATTATCTGTAACCAGTATCATTCTCCAACTGCCATCAAGCGGCGTGGATGTTGGCCGTGAGAATGCAGAACGGGTGGATGCATTTGGTTTTTTACAGGCAAACTGTGCCAGGCATATTATTGCAGCAAGGAAAAGTAGTTTTCTCATATAATGGTTTTCAAAAGATTGACAACGTGGCGCTGGTCTCCCAATGGGAGACCAGGCCACATAATATTATCAGGAATTATTTATCATCGAAAAAAATCTTACAAACATGAAAAAATTATTCTTTACAAGTGCTCTTGCCTTTTTGGGATTTACATCGTTTGCCCAGGTTTCTTTTGAAGCCAAAACCAATCATGACCAGGAGAAAGCGTATGGTGCTCCGGTTGAAAAAAGCAGTTATAGATTCTAAAACCGGAGACAGTGTACAGCTGTCAGTAGAAGTAATGATGAAAAAACCAATACCAATGGGCTGCCAGTATATTTACAGGATTACCAATAAGTCTGCAGCTAAAACAGCAAAAGTGACAACAGAGAAATATGCCGGGGAATTTCAACTCAAAAACGAAAAAATTAAGCCCGGCGAAGCAATTGATTTCCTTGTGAATACCATGAGCAGATGCGACGGAAAATCAGGATATGAAAAATGTATTGACTGCCAGCCAACCTTAACGATTACACGTATTGAAATCAAATAGTCTCTTACACTTCAGACAAGTTAACATAGCCGCCTCTTAAATCGAGGCGGCTTTCTTTTTCTCAGCAACGTCTCTTTCTCGCTGCCTTGTGCAGCGGCAAGAACGTTGCCTATGACGAAGTTGAATTGCTATTAATACAAACCTCCTTTGCTTACTTGACACAACGCCCCGGCTTTGATCATTGGCTCATTGAGAAACGTTACTGGAAATTTTATAATTTATAGAGTGGCGGTTTTTTGATGGAGACGTTGGAGGGAATAAAACTTTCTCAATTATTCTGGAAGACTAAGAATAGCTGTGAATGAAAATGGAAGTATTAGTTTTTTAATACTACATATAATTGGGAAAAATCGGTAGTGTCTCAGTTTGAAAATTTTGCGAAGCAAAACTGCGTCGTGTGCGTCTCTGCGTGCCAAAAATCCCACGCTGAGAAGCAGAGATCGCAGGAATAAGACAACTTCGTTGTCATTTTTCAAACTGATACACTACTGAAAAATTTGTGCAAAAAAACGGCTTTAATTAGTTTATTTTTTTATATTTACTACCCATTCTTTATTGCACTACGGTAAATGGCGCCCACATTTTGTTGCAATGAAGTGAATCATCCCACCCCGGGGAAATAATAAACAGGCTCACCATTAATAATTACTTTTTATGAAGCGATCAATTCTACCTGTTACAATATTTTGCTGCACATTATTGCTGGCTGCTTGTGGCAAATCCAAGATTAATAAATTCAGTTTTGATGTGTACCCTGATTGTACCACACCTACCAAATACAGCAGCAATGATGTGGATGTTAGTTATCCTTCAACTGGCTTCATAATTAGTGGTAATACAGGAACGGATGAAATTGGAATATATTTCTATGGAACACCTGTAGAGGGAGTTACCTATGACCTCGGTGCAACCAGCCCTTTTAATGTTGATGTTTACTGGGATCCGGGGGATAATGGTGTAGAAGAATATGGAAGCCTGTCGGGCCAGGCAAAAGTAATCGACTTTCAAGTTGTTGACAACGTTGTTCAGCGTGTTGAAATAACTTTTGATAATATTTCAGCAATTAACCCCGGCGGAAATACAATTTGTATCAAAAGCGGCTACATCCTGTTCGACAGGGATTAATGCAATCATTTTTTCTTCCAGCAAGGTGTCTTTACTTGACGCAAGGTTCCCGGCTTTGCTCATTGAGAGACGTTGCTGGAAATTTAATAATTTATAGAGTGGTAGTTTTTGATGGAAGACGTTGCAGGGAATGAAGATGTCGAGACCCTGTGCCGGAAATTCTACTACATATAGCCAAGACTGCTACCGGTAAATAATTTAAATGTACTGTTCAATATTTTACCCTCTCATTTAAGTTGTCTTGTAATTAATTTTCCATTTTTCCGTGCATTGTGATACCTGACTATTAACAATTAATAAAACATAACAGAGAAATGAAAATTCGTTCATTTTATTTAGTGATGGTATTGATGATCATTTACACACACAGTAAATCACAACGGGTAGGTATTGGAACTACTGAACCACTGGCACGCCTTGCAGTAGATAGTGGGCTGATGATTGACCAGGTAAATACTCATCAGAATGCACTTTCCGCAGGCGCACTGCTATTTGGAAGTGATGGGCTTACCGGTATTGCCCGGTCTAGTGGAAATGGTATCCAGCATCGCCGTGGGCTTGGTTTTTTTACCAATGGCACCCGGCGTATGGTACTTGATTCACTGGGCAACCTGTCATTGTCTGTCAACAACAGTTACGGCAGGCTGAACGTAGGAGGCAATATGTACATCAGCGGTAATATAGGCGTTGGCGTTACTGAGCCCCTTTATGATATTCATACCGGCGGCAGTGCCAGGTTTGGTGGCTACGTGGGCATCAATACAGATCCTGTATCAAGTTCCCGGCTTACTATTGCCGGCAACACTTTTATGGATGGGAACCTTTCTATTGGCACACCTGTTTCCAATTACAAGCTTGATGTTGACAATGGACCGGTGCGGTTTAGATCGGAAGTTCGTATGGATGCTGTTCTTAATCCCAATAATACCCTTACCATTGGTAATAACACTACCATTGATGGCAGCCTTACTGTTGGTGGCCGGGGTATTGTAAGGGGCAGCGGCAGCGGACAATGGCGCCTGGTAAGATTGACTGTGGGATATGCCGGAGCGTTAGCCGCTAATTCAGATGTTGTTGGTGCAACACTTTTCTACAACCTGGGCGGGGCCACCATCGCAGGTGTTTTTGTAGGTCCGGTTGTTGAGGCAGGCTCCGGCAGTTCCAACCTTAACAGCCTTGCCGTGGTTCCCTTGAATATGACCAATACGAGTTGCAATTTTCTTATTATGAACGGTTCAGGAACGGCTGCCAACATGGGCTCCGCTGCTAATCCTACCAGTTGGCAACTCACTTTGCTGGTATTTGATTAAGCAGTTATTTACTCGTAGCGGATACACAGTTTTATGAAAATGTTGTTGATGATCCTGGCTTTTGCAAGATATATTTACTTGTTGTATGGAGATTGATTATGGATAATGGTTCCTGAGGACACGACCAAGGCAGAGAGAAATAACATTTTATAGTGCAAGCAATAACTCAGATGCAATACTGTGGGTTGCCTTCAAGTATTTCCTGCTCAAGTGCAGGAGCCTCGCCTGCCTTCCATAAATGGGTGCGATGCACAACACGGTATTCCAAAGCTCCGCCATCAGGGCGCTCACTGCGTTCAAGCGGACGTGGTATACATACAAACTCTGTCGAAAGCTGATCGGAAGTGGCGGTTACTAAACCATAGCCGTGGCCACCGAAATCGAGAAATGACAAATGCGGCGCCAGGTCCGGATTCCGCACAGCAAGGGCCTGCTTCATATCTCCCGTCTCCTTCAACTTTAAAGTTGAAAGCACTCCATGCATCGGGGTAACATTCATAGAAGGGATCAATTTGCCATCGGGCTGATCTATCAGGTGCAACACACGTTTCGGATGGTCTTTTTTCATAGTTACTTCCATCACTTCTAACAGCGTTTGCTGCGATATGGAACCGGTAATGAATTCCACCCCCAGTGGTTCGTATTTCTTCGGCGGCAGCGCTTTGGAGGCTAAGCCGGCGTGAAACGCATGACGGTCACCTGCAACAACACAAAAACCAGTGATCTTCTCATCTTTTATAAAATCAAATATCTCGTCCTTATCACGAAGGAACCGGTTGTCTATTACCGAATACCCGGCATCGTTAGGCCACGTACTGCCTAGTTCACCAGGCAGATTTTGATAATCGCTACGCACTTCCATAGTGCCGAAAGTATGCCCCCATATTTTCCACCGTGCAGTAGAAGCTCCAAGCTGTTCTAAAAACCAGCGTCTTTGCTCCCTGCCCAGGAAAGTCTGGGCATGAACATCTTTTGTCGGGTTCGGATAGTCTTTGCCGTTAAAACGAATAGTATCTGGCGGTTTGCCCCCATTATAATGACGACCATAATCAGTAATTTCAAAAGGCACTTGTGGGAAGACCCTCGGATACCCGGGAACATAAAAATCATCACCTGACATATCAGGAGAACGGAATGACCAATTATCGGTCAGCAACAGATCTACATTCCTGCCCCAACGCAATACACGTTGTATCTTCAGGCTGTTGATCGCCTTCAGGTTATTAGGTTCTTCTGAGAGCCCGTCTTCGTTGAACTGCTCCATGGGTGTATCCACCACTGCAGGTGCCTTGAAATGTTCGAGCCTGGGGTTGCCGGGTTGTTGCACTATCGCAGGGATGAACTCCCACCAGGCCTGGTTGGCAAACACTTTCTGGTTTTGTGCCGGAGCGTTGTATCCTCCTCCTGCCACATACTGGCTCTGATACCCTGCCCAGGCAAATTCGTGATTATCCCAAACACATACAAAGGGCCAACGGGCACGGGCATCCTGTAAGTCAGGGTCCTCAAGATAGGCACGGTAGAGTGTACGATAATCCTCTAAAGTAACTGGCAAATAAAAATCGCCAACCTTTCGCCCTTGCGGAAACTTGTATAGATCTTTAATGCGGCGGCCACGGTTCCCGTTTGGGTTATCTTCGGCATACCAGGTGACTTCATAAATAAAATCGCCCAGGTGTAATACAAAATTAAGCCGCTCCTCTTGCGGGCGTGCCACATCTTCAAAGATCATCCTCCGGTAAGCATTCATGGCACCTTCGTTAGGGCATTGGCAACTCACAAAGGTAAAGCGGACAGTTGTATCCGAATCATTGGCAGGTGCCGTAATCGTACGGCCAACCCGGCTGGCGAAACCATGCTCATCAACAAAGCGGTACCAATACTCACGGTTGGGTTTAAGGCCTTTAGCCAGGAAACGGCATGTCCAGTCTGAATCAGCACTGATATCTGCAGTACCGCCTGCCAGGATCTTGTTGAATGCAGCGTCCGTTGAAATTTCAACCATCAATTTTTTTGCAGCATTATCGTTTACAGGCGGGCGCCTCGTCCACAAGATCACACTGTTGGCTGTCGGGTCACCTGATGCCACACCCTGTGGAAAGAGGTCACGGCGCTCAATAGCCGGTAAGGCAAGCTTGTTTGCCCAACCTTTTTTTGTAGTGATAGCGAAGCCGATAAGGATGGAGTTTTGTAAGAACTTACGGCGGTTTAAACTCATACGATTTTTGTTTATTCTGCTTTTTATCCCGAATTATGAGCATACTTATTGAAACTGAAAATAACTGCAATTTTCTTTAACCCGAAAGGCCAATTGATAAACGGTCAATCCATTCGCTAAAGCTGGATAGCATTTATGTTGGTAGCTACTGTGTTTAGTCCTTGGTAAAGAGATTTATCCTCTTAGCTGTACAATTTAGGATGCAGCCAATTGCCATATTTGTGTCTTAGCAAAGTAAAAAACTGACAAGTGTACAATTATAAAAAAGGCCAAATGCGTAAAGTGTGGTTTGCAAAAAAGCCGTAATTGCAAACTACGGAAAGCTTTCATCTTTTTATTCTTTGCTCAACAATGGCGAATTGGATGATATAGATTGAGCAGCCAGCCCGGATAGCGACGAGTCCCACTGCTATGCTACTGGCTCGTTGTGGAGACTCGGAGTGGAAGTAATCTAATTTACACTCTCAGTTTGGAGTACGCAGGCACAAGAAGCTATACACAAAAAACCAATGCCTCATTTTTGCGCCAGGTAGTTTTTTATTCATGCTTGGACTAAAATGGGGGTTTTAGTAAATATTAGTTACCTGAAAAATGTGTGAGCATTTTAAAACTGTCAATTCCGTCATAATAAAACTTTGCGGATGAATAATGATAATCTTCCGGATTGATACAAAGACCGGCTTTCACAGGATTGTAATGGATGTATTCTAACTTTTGCATAAACACATCATGCGTTCTTAATTCAACACTTAGCGGTTCCCGTTTCCATATTTGATAATCCCTGTCGTACTTGTTTACTTTAAATTCTTCCAGAATGGCTTTGTCTCCATCACTTAGTGAGCGCTTTAATTGTTGTGCTGTGTATTTCATGAATGAAGATTGGATATCTGTAAGTGTAAAATGAAAAGTTGGCTGCCAGATTAAATGGATGTGATTACTCATGATAACAAAAGCGTTTAGAATGATTCGTTTGTCATTTACCAAAAATTGCAGGCTGTTTATTAGAATGTCCTTGTGTTTATCATCTGCAAGTAAGTGTTTCCATTCTAAAATAGTTGCGGTGTAAAACTGTGGGTATTCTATTGGAAAATTTGGTTGCATGATACTAATGTAGAAAAAATATGATTGCCTTTATTACTTCATCATAAATACACTATGCCATATCGGATGCCCCCGTCTGGTCTCCGACCAACGGGAACCTGAGTTACTTATTTGCTGGAGAAACCTGTTTGGAATTTAATGGAGGCTGCATACGGTTGTGTGCCGTTGGTCGGAGACCAGACGGCGGCGTAAACGGGTGGAAGGTTGGCTTGCAGATGATGGGAACACCCACGGCGGCAGAAGAGGCAGAAAAACTGTGGGTATTCTATTGGAAAATTTGGTTGCATGATACTAATGTAGAAAAAATATGATTGCCTTTATAACCTCATCGTAAATACACTGTGCTATATCGGATGCCCCCGTCTGGTCTCCGACCAACGGGAACCTGAGTTACTTATTTGTTGGGGAAACCTCTTTGGAATTTAATGGAGGCTGCATGCGGTTTGAGCCGTTGGTCGGAGACCAGATGGCGGCCCTCACGGGTGGAAGTGCTAGCTTGCGGATGGAAGGGGAACACCCACAGAGGCGGAGAGTGGCAGTTTTTGATGGAAGACGTTGCAGGGAATAAGACGTTGCTGGAAATCTTATAATTTATGGAGTGGCAGTATTTGATGGAAGATGTTGCAGGGAATGAGGCGAAGGATAGCTGGGAGATGGAGACTAAGGATAGCTGTGTTTAATGACAATGAAACATCCATTCCTTTTGAGCAGTGGGAGAACCACAAGTACCCCAACCAATGATGTAATATGAAAATGTTACATCTGCTTCTGGTCTTAACAAAAAACTTAAGACTACTTATAAAAGTATCAATAAGTGGAGTACCTAAAATTGATCAGAAACGATTGTGCCCATTATATCACTAACATCTTTATATCTTTGTCTACTAAAAAACCCAAACTCACAGTCAGGTAGTAAAAGGATAATCGTACGACAAAGCACACGAGCACCAACTTAATAAAGGATTAGATACTATTAGATTATTATAAGAATGTGAATTCATTGGGGGAGGTATTTCATTATTATTAGGATGTTCCAGCCGCTTCAACTTCAGTTATAAGTATGACATTTTGAGCACCGAGAACATCTCCAAATATAAGAGTTTAACTAGCTCCTAAATGTTACACCAATTGCAGTCAATAAGGCAGCAGTGCCAACGTATCCAACCGCAGCACCTGCAAGCAGATATGCCCAACCTTCTTTAGTTTTAAATATTCTTGTAATATCAGAAGTTTGAAGGGTACTAAAAGTTTCGTGAAAAAGTACTCCAATATTGTCGAAACTCGTGTAAAATAAATTCCTCTTTTTAAATAAATAAATTTCTCTTTTTTGAAAAGAATTACTCATCCAATTAATTGAGTAAAGTGTTGCAGTTACTGTTGAGTTTTGATAAAAAAACTTCACTAAACTAATTCATGATTCCGTTAATAATATGAACATTGCCGTAACTCGGTCACTATCATCAAACATAAGATTGGTGACGCTATCAGGTCTTTCATTTAAAAAATATTGAGCATGAGTAATTTTTAATATTAAGCCTTTCACTTTTTCTAGTTCCATAAATAAATATTTGACACCATTTTCGGTTAATTTATCATTAATAAAGTATCATTATTATATAAACTAAGAATATTGTAATTTATCAGACTATCATTATGTGAATTTTGCCACCTTCCGATTACACTCAAATTTACGCCGGTATAATTTTAACACCAAAACCTTTAAAAATTAAGAGATTGACAATTAGCTTCTATCAACCTTAATAATGTTGCTCAAATAAATAAATCACTTTAGGAATTCTACTTATTACTCCATATAGAGGTGTCGCTCCATTTACCCTCTTTAATATTTGTAACTATTTTTTGTGAAAGACAAATGTTTGAAGAAGCTAAAATAAAAACGAATACAGTTGTGTAAATATATTTCTTCACCTTTAATTGATTTATCTAGTAATAAATGTAATTAAAATAAACAAATATCAAAAATAACCTATCCTTTGCCTGCATTCGTAATACACGAATGCATATTAACGGCACGAACTGAGGCTGAGAAATCTTACAAATTTCCTGATTTGAAATTGACTCCTTTTTTATTGTCAAAGTCTTTTATTTCTTTTTCGCCATACAGTAAATTAGATTGAGCTGTCATCATCTTTCTGCTTTCTTCATTTTGTTCATTATTGACTGTAATCCTGTAATCATTTAGACCATCTTCATAAAGAGCTTTGTCTCCGCTACTATACCCCAATTTACATTTTGCAACGCCTCTATTATTTAAAGACACATCCCAAGTTAAGTGAGCATCCTCATCTTTATCTTTAAGTGGCTCAGTAATATTTATTAATTCACTAAAAATTCCAATTGCTTCATTATAATATCCTTTATTTAGTAATTCTCTTCCTTTTTGGAATTCAGAAGAAATTTTTTCTTTGTTGTAACTCATAAATATTTTTAGATGTTAGCTGTTCAAGACCTGACTTAACTTGCTTTTCTTGCGAATTATGTCTAAGAAAATTTTATTTCTAGATTCGGCGTCAGAAATCAAAGTTCGAGCATTAAGAACATAAATGGAAATTCCCAAATCTTTAAAAAACCTATGAAAAATTGGAAAGTCAGTTGAAAATAAAGGTGTGTAATCATCCCCTTTTAATCGATCGGATAGTTTAGTATCAACATCAGTAATTAAAAAAGCCCAAATTTCTTGAATGTTTTCTTTGGTTTTAAATGCCTTAACATCGTCAACAAGTTGTTGTATCCCCTGAAATTTTTTCCTATCAGATTTGGCACTATAGTCAAATGGCTTGATTTCAATCAGAACCGATTTCAGTTGACTAGATTGATATGGATTATGTGAAAAAAATATAGACAGATCTGGCTTATCTTCTCCATTTTCAATTTCATTATTATCTTCTCCTATTTGTTCCAATACATCTTTAATCCTTTTATCACTAGCAGCATAAGTATAAGTAGTGAAGCGATCATCGAGCAGCCAAAGATTATTTTTACCAATAGAAAAATAATCATCTTCGGTATATTTTTTCATGAACAAATTATGGATTACAGCCTCAACTTTTTCTTTATCATCAATCATGGATTTTAATCTGTCAATTACCTGAACCCTATCATATACATAGGAAACTAATTCATTTTGTGCTATTTGAATTGCTTCATCTAATTCTTTCTCAGAATAACTTGTTTTGCCAGAGTTAGCAATAAAATTTTCTTTTGCAATATCAAAGCGCTTCTTTGCTTTTTCTACAATATTCTTTTTGTCCAGAAAAACAGCCATATCTATATCTGCTTCGTCAATATACTCGACTAAATAAGGTCTTTCTTGTTGAATTTCTTCAAGTCGTTGCTTATTTAATTTTTGAGATTCTGGTATATCTTCTTTTAGTATTTCAAATATTTTATTTTTCAAAACAGAATTTATCATTTCCCATGAAATAGTGCAAACCAAATCAGTTCTAATTGGAAAAACATCAAAATCATTTCGTTCATTATTCACTCTTTTATCCAAATATTCTGACTCTAATAGTAAAAACCCAGAATAACCGTTAGGTAATATCAGTCTGAAGTCTTTTTCTGAAAAATCACAAACAGTTCTGTTATTTGCACAATAAAAAGCATGAAATTCCTTGTTCGATTTGTCTATCCGATAATTAAGTCTGAATTCATGAATTAGACCATCCTTTGCCAAAATATCAAATTTTACTTCAGAAAAATCCGGAATATCTGCTTGAGTAATTTCAACCGAATGACTATTTCTTTCATCAATAAATTTGATATTAATAATCTTGTTTTTCTTTTATAGAAAATAATGTTGGTATCAGATGCAATAATGCTTTTTCTCGGACGGCAGCAATATCCATATCAATTCTTCTATCTATGCCTTTAATTGGATACAGATATAACAAAGTTGGTTCAGAAAGTAATATCTCTGTACATTGTTCTTTTACTTCTGCTTTTGAAATTTTTATATTTTTTGTATCAAAGTCAAAATCAAATACAAACTGTTTCTCTTTTTGCTCCTTAATTACTCTACTTTTATAGTTAATATTTTTAAATACTTTTAAAAATACAAATCTACCAACACCCTTGCATCCTAAATCAATTTTATACTCTGATCGATACTTACAAAATGATTCATAGTTTTTTTTACTTAAATCCGTCCCCATTATCTATAACTGAAATTGCATCAACTTTCCGAGTTGCTAAATCGACTTCATCTTCTTTCAATAAGTTATCTAATGAATTCAACTTACAAATTATTTTTGTTGCATTTGCATGAATCGCATTTGTAATTGCTTCATAAATCACATCATATTGAGTTACACGATTACTAATATCCTCGTTTACTATTCGTCTAATGTCCGCAAGCATTTGGCTCATATGTTTCTCCCTTTTTTTTGGCTATTAAGTATTTCCATAAAGATATGCCGTACAAGTGAGTGACACAACGATGTCGCCACCTGCACTACAGCTTGTACCCGATAAATATACAATCTTACTTCTTATTCCTCCTCCCCTCCAATATCCGATAGAAAGAACGTGTCCTTATCTCATCTAAACTAAGGCCGGTGGCGGTTGCTTCTTCTTCGGTAATGGCGCCGCAGTTGATGGCTTTTAAAAAGAAATTGAGCAGGCCCTGGCCGGTGGCGGCATCATCAAATATATCGCCGGTGAGGGTGCTGATGGCGGCACGCTCTACAAATGTTTTGAGGCGGAACACGGCATCGCTGTAACTGCTTAAAAAGAAATTGTAGGTGGCGGCATAGCGCATGGGGAGCTGTGCAGGGTTAAGGTCCCAGCCCTGGTACAGGCCATTGATCAACGAATGGGTGGTATGGTTGAAACCAATGCGCCAGGCATTGTGTACACTGTCCTGGTTTTCTTTTTGCTGTTCGTAACTGAGGTTGTCGCCACGGTGCGGTGCCACGGGCATTACATTGGTGGCGCCATCGCTGAGGAAGATGCCGGTGTGTGCAAGCGCTACCTTGGTCATGTGGTGTGCAAAGTCGCACACGCTGTGCGCCATGGTTTGGTAACGGGCAGTGATACCGCAACTGGCGGTGTAATCGTAGGTGCCAAAGTGTGCATTGATAAGCCTTCCCTCGCTTGCCCTTACAATACGCATGAGCGGATTGCGGCCTTCTTCGTCCATGATGATCTGTGTGGCTTCCACCATGGTTTCCATTTTGAGTGTGCCGGGAGTAAGGTTGAATTTTTTTTCTATGATCTCAAAGAACTTCACCATGGTTATTACCTGCTCGGGGATGGTTACTTTGGGCAACATCACAACGAAATTCGTTGGTAGCTTGCCGTTAGTGGCTGTTAGTAGTGTGGTGAGAAATATATCGAATGTTCTTACGCCTCTTGCTTTTAAATCTTCGGTAAATGGTTTTATACGGATGCCGATGAAGGGTGAAATGGTTTTGTTTTTCATGCCTTCGGCTAATTCGTTGGCAGCGTTTACAGCAGTGGCATCTTCTTCATCATTGGGCCGGTTGCCAAAGCCGTCTTCAAAATCTATACGGAAATCTTCTACTGCTTCTGCCTGCAGTTTCTTTACCATTTTATTATACACAGAATAGGCCAGCCATGCCGGTTCGGCTCTTGCGTTCTTCTTCTGTCATGGCATCTAACTTTTTTGTTAGTGCTTCTATATCTGTTTGTAAGGTTGGAAAGTGTTCGTGGTTTTCCAGCTTTAATACTTTGGCGAAGATGCAAAAGTTGGGTGCATAGTTTTTTAAACTTTTTAAAGCCACGTCTCCCATTTTTAACGTGGTGTCACTTTTGAATAAGTTGGCGCCGCCATATACAGTGTGTACGGGCTGGCGGTCGGGTTTATCGCCGGGATATGTTTTTTGAAATTTTAGATTGGCCACTTGTAAGGTGCCGAGTAATGAGTCTTTGTCTTGTTCGCTGATGGAAAGGTTCATTTATGTATGTTTTATTGCCTCAAATATTATTTGTTGCCACAGATTATTTTAGCCACAGATTGCACAGATTAACACAGATTGGTTTTGCCACGAATTTCACTAAGCTTCACGAATTGATTTTTTCTGTGTGCATCTGTATAATCTGTGGCTTACTTCCATTCGTGTGCATTCGTGTAATTCGTGGATTTTAACTACCACGGTAAGTGGAATATCCAAATGGGTTTAATAATAATGGTATATGATAATGTTCTTTGCTGCGTATGTCGAAAATGATGTCAACAAAAGGATAAAAAGCTTCTGTGCCATGTGCATAGAAATACTCTTTAACAGCAAAGTGCATTTTATAAGTTCCCATTGGAAGTATTATATCTGGTTTCAGCAATTCTTTTATCCTGCCATCATGGTCGGTGATGCCGCTGGCTACTTCGATCCATTCTAGTGCCTGTTTTTTCATACATGATAATGGTTACGCCTGCTGCAGGCCTTCCCCTTGTTGTATCCAATATATGTGTGGTTACCTGGCTCATGATAATAATTTTTGTAAGCGTATCTGTGTGATCTTGTTTTGTTCGTCCATGGCAATTTTTATTTCTTCTTCTTTATTGTTTGACAATCGTTCCTGTAACAGCTGCAACATTTCATCGGCTGATTTGCCGGTGGCGCATACGATAAAGATAAAGCCAAACTTTTTTTCGTAGTCTTCATTGCCTTTGGATAATGCTTCCAATGTTTGTTGTGATGCCCCTTCTACTGCTCCCTGTTCACCACTTGCCCAGCCTGCGGTGGTGGCAAATTTCTTCTTCAGTGAATCCATATCGCCGATCTTGGGATGATGGGTGAATGATTCCAGCCAGTCGGCTTCGGTACATTCGTACCATTGGTCTTCGGCATCGTATAATAATTCTGCCATATCATCGGCAGGAAAGAAGGGCAACATTTTTTCTACCCAGGTGGTGCTGCCGCAGCATTTGAATAACTCTGCTTTGAGTTGTTCTTTTGGTAATATATTTAAGTCGTGTAGTGTCATAACCTCATCTCCCTTCCTCTTCTCCTGAAGAGAGAAGAGGCGGTACATTTTATCGTTAATAATCATTTTATCTTCCACATCATTATTTGTTCTTTAATCAACAAATACAGCCACACTCTGCTACTCCTCAAGCACCATAAATTTAGAGTCTTTATGGTTCCCCCTTTAGGGGGCGGAGGGGGCTTTCCCCACAACCGCATCCTGCTTATCCCTCCATCAGGAAATATCGTTAACCGCACATGCGTAAACTTTTTATCAGTATTCTCTAATTCGTTTTCATAATAATGTTCATGATCTGCCTGCAGTTTTGTTTGCGGCAATATTGTCTTCCCATTTTATGTCATCACTTTGCAAAGTCCGCTTTTTTCCTGCCGGTAATGTTGCAGCCTTCAATCATGCAGCTGTCCGGATAATTGCCTTTAAAATGGCAGGTATCTATCAATGCTTTTTGATGGTGCCTTCATGCGCCAGTTTTACAATTACCCAATCTTTATTATTGGGTGTCCGGTTGCGTTTTGTTTCCCATCCATCACCCATGTTTACACCACGGCCGGGCATAATAAGATTGTCCATGTGGGAGAAGAACATATCATTGCACAGCACTGATTTGGCACCGTTAGTGGCTGCTGCCAGATCAATCAATTCATCTGTGCTTACTTTGCTCCAGTCTTTAAATACTTCTCCATATACTTTTAATCTTGCCACGCCGCCATCGGGATAAATATGCAACCGCAAATGTGTGTAAATATTTGCCTGTCTTCTATTTCAAATATATTTTGTGAGCCGGGTTGCAATGGAACTTTTGGCAAAATTTCCATCCACTGAAGTTTTATCAAAATCTCAGTCATTAGCTTTGCATTCCTCTGGAATATTCGCTGCTTCTAAAGATGCAAACGGCGGATGATTACCGAGGAAATGATTGGTATCAATATCCACTTCATGTATCTTTCCGGATGTTGCCAATTGTATCACACACCAGTCATGCCCGGCAACTCTTTTTCGGCGGCTCTCCCACCCGTCCATCCATTTGCCACGGTCGGTGTATTTGTCAACAATAAAAATGCCACGGCCGGGTTTTAAAAGATTTTCTTTCTCTGCAAAAAAATCATCGGTGCAGAGGAGTGCTTTGCCGCCTAGGCGTTCTGCGGCCAGATCGATCAGGTTGTTGAATGTGTTGGTGCTCATATTTTTTAGTCAATCTTTATGTTGTCACACAAAGAAACAAAGCTATACAAAGAACAAAGCTGTTTGCGTCTTTGTATTCAGTTGTCATATTATCGTGTGAAAATTATTTTTCCTTTATTCAATTGTATAAACTTTCCATCTTCATAAACTTTCTCTCCGCTAAATAAGTTTGCTCCACCACACCATATAATGTTTCACCCATGTACGGCGATACTTTATGTTTATGATGGCAACAAATTTCATCTACAACAAAAGTTTTTTCATCATCCACCACAATCAGATCTGCATCAAAACCTTTTGCAATTTTTCCTTTTTTATTTTGCTTGCCAATGCAAGCTTAGCAGGATTTTCACAAAGCCATTTTGCTATATCGTTAAAAGTACAATTTCTTTTTTTTGCTGCTGTCCATAAAACGGGCAATGCAAACTGTATGGATGCAATGCCGCCCCAGGCTTTCATAAAATTACCACTTTCAATTTCTTTTAATGATGGTGTAGCCGGTGAATGATCGGTGGCAACAAAATCTATCAACCCATCTTTTAATGCCTGCCAGAGTTTATCATTGTTTTCTTTTTCACGTGATGGGTGGTGCACATTTGAATTGTGTTTGCCCGTCTTTTATTTCTTCTGCATTAAAATATAAATAATGCTGGCCAGTTTCAACAGTTAATGGCAATCCTTTTTGTTTTGCTTTTGCAATTTGTTCTAATGAATCAGCAGAAGACAAATGAACGATATGTGTACGGCAATTAAATTCCTCACACAAACGTATCATCATGGCGATGGCATCGTCTTCCCATTTTTTTGGGCGTGTGTTTAAATAGTTGGTGTAAGAACGTTGAACGTTGTCCTGTTGCATCGTTGTTCGTTGTCCGTTAGTTCACAGTGTACAAGCAATGGCAAATTATATTTTGCAATGATGGGCATTGCTTTTCTCAGATCATCTTCTGTTGCATTTGGAAAATCATCAATGCCGGAATGTGTGAGAAATGCTTTAAAACCAAGCACTCCTTTTTTTATTAATGGTTCTATTTCATTTTCATTGCCGGGAACAATGCCACCCCAAAAACCAACATTGGTATGCAATTTATTTTTTGTAGCAGCTAATTTTTCATCAAAAGCTTTTGCAGTAGTGGTAACAGGAGATGAATTCAATGGCATATCAACCAATGTTGTTAATGCCACCTGCAATGGCCGCTTTGGTGGCAGAATCAAAACCTTCCCACTCTGTTCTGCCGGGTTCATTGATGTGTACATGCGGATCAATAACTCCCGGCATTAAAATTTTATTTCCGAGTTCAATCAGCTTCAAATCGTTTGATGATGGCAAAGCAGTTATGATATCTTTTATTATTCCATCATCCACCAAAACCACCGCTTCTCTCTCTCCACCCGGCAATATCACCCTTGTACTATGAAACGCTTTCACTATAAAATTTTTAGAAACGATAAAAATACAAAACAATATTTTAAATTGTGGACTTCTATTAAAACAGAAAATGCAGCGATAATATGATCCATGTGCTTGTTTACGGGGTGCTTTTGTTTATTCTTATCATGCTCGTGGTAATGACCTACCAGTTTCATCATCTTGAAAAAGCTTCGGCTGATGCAGCAGAAGCAAACAAGGAAAGATTGGGGCTTTCGCAAGGTTTTATTTATACATCACTTGTACTTACCATCATATTGATGGTGGCTTATACCTGGTATGTTGTAAAAGGCACGCCTTACGAAGGCCACCTGATGGAATGGCTCAATATCATTGTACGGCTCATGCACATCACTTTTGGCATTGCATGGATCGGCGCTTCCTTTTATTTTGTTTTTTTAGAAAATGCTTTGAACAGAACAGACAATGTAAGAGATGAACTGGCTGGTAATCTCTGGGCAGTACATGGTGGTGGCTTTTATTATTTAGAGAAATATAAAGTTGCACCCAAAACATTGCCCAAACATTTGCATTGGTTTAAATACGAAGCGTACTTTACCTGGGTGTCTGGATTTTGTTTGTTGTTTGTGGTGTATTATTTTAATGCCAAAGCAATGTTGATTGATACCAACGTATTTAATATTAGCCCGGCTGCTGCCATTGGTATTGGTGTTGGTTCATTTGTTGTTGCATGGATTGCTTATGACCTGCTTTGCAAATCTCCATTGATAAAAAATCCTTTGGCCTTTGCATTGGTTGGTTTTGCATTGCTCACCGGCTTTGCTTATTTCTATGCACATGTATTTAATTCACGGGCTGCATATATTCATTTTGGTGCCATGATTGGTTCGCTGATGGCAGCCAATGTTTTCTTTGTTATCATCCCTGCACAAAAAGCAATGGTGGCTGCTGCCAAAATCGGGCAGCCTGTTGATCCGTCGTATGGGAAAAAAGCATTGGCAAGATCATTACACAACAACTATTTCACACTTGCCTGTTTTGTTTGTGATGATCAGCAATCACTTTCCCGAGCACCTTCGGTAATAAATATTCATGGGCTGTACTGGCGGCTATTTCATTGGGCACGGCTGGCGTAAAACATTATCTCAACTTAAAAGAAAAAGGAAAGTACAATGTTTATATATTGCCTGTATCTGTTCTGCTGTTACTTGCTGTGTGTTTTATTACTGCACCTGCAAAACCTGGTGAATGTAAAGAGACAGTAAGTTTTACTAACCGTGAATACTATCATTCAAAAAAGATGCATGAGTTGCCATTCTTCCAAGCCAACAGATGATGTGTACACAGTGCCGCCCAATGGTGTAGTGTATGACACGCCGGAAGATATTGTAAAGAAAAAAGATTTGATAATGCAGAGAGTGGTAATTACGAAAACGATGCCGCAGAATAATAAAACCAATATTACACCTGAAGAAAGGGATTTGATAAGGTGCTGGATTGAGCAGGGGGCTTCTGTAAAATAAAACCATTTCAATAAATTGCAGGCAGTTTATTATCAATATACTTTACCGCACTAATGAAAAATATAATTTCATTTTTATTTTTTGTTTTCGCTAACGGCTTCTCGTATTCACAAACACCCGGCTGCACCGACCCTTTAGCAACAAACTACAATGCTGTCGCAACTAATAACAATGGAACTTGCACATACATCACAACCAATTATACCCCCACTATAAAGGTTGATCCTCTCTCCGACTCTGTTATTGAAAATAGCGGGCTGCAATTCGCTAATGGATACTTATGGACGTTTAATGACCAGCTGAACAAACCTCAATTGTACAGGATAGACACCCTAAGCAACCTTGTTCAACAAAGGGTATTTTTAAAAGGCATCACCAATAACGATTGGGAAGATATTGCTTTTGATGGCACTTACTTTTATATTGGTGATTTTGGTAACAATCAAAGCGGCGGAAGAACAGATCTGAAAATTTATATTTTTCCCTTCAATGCCATTGACCTGAGTAATCCTGTTGATACGATACAACCAAACGAAATTGAAACCATCAATTTTATTTATGGCGACCAGCCACAACCGGCAGTTGCTTCCGGCTATAACAATACAAAATATGATTGCGAAGCCATGATCGTCGACAACAACAAAATACACCTGTTTGGAAAAAATTGGGCTGATAATACTACAACACATTATGTTATCAACAGCATCAATGCAGGAAATTATACTGCAATGGCGATGGAAACACTTGCGAATGGCTACCTGGTAACGGCTGCAGATAAAGTGCAGGGACAAAATATTATTGTACTACTAGGTTACCAAAATTCCGGCTTTGGCAATCATTACATGCATATTCTATCCGATTATAAAGCAGATAGTTTTTTTACAGGAAATAAAAGAAAAATTGACCTCGGTGATGCTACTGTTATGGGGCAAGCTGAAGGCATTGCTTTCCGGAATGGGAAGTATGGATATATCAGTAATGAAAAATTTGTAAGAATGGCTGGCCCTGTAACATTAACCGTCAATCAAAAATTAAAGTCGTTTGATATCAGCAATTTTGTGGGCAATTATTTTACGAAATATTTTTTTACCGGCAATGGCAACTGGAGTGATAGTAATAACTGGAAAGATAAAATTCAACCACCGATTACATTAGTAGCAGGCAATGAAATAATCATTGACCCAATTAACAGCGGTTTTTGCACGTTGGATATTCAATACACGATGCCTGCTGGAACAAAACTTACTGTAAGCAGTGATAAGAATTTTATCATGAATGGCAACCTCGTCATCCAATAACTACCCCATTAACATTAATTAACCTTAAACCAAAGTTGATTAACCGCCTTTTATTTCATGTACGGATAGATTTGCTGTTAAATTTCAGCCATGAAATATTTCTACTTACTTATTAGTTTGCTCCTTTTTTATATACAAGCCGTAACAGCTCAAAACGGGTCTGTAAAGGGAATTGTATTTGACAGCTCTCTTAAAAAAACAGTTACCAACGCCACTATTACACTGCTTCAAAAAAAAGATTCCTCACTTGTTTCTTTCTCGATGACGGATAACAATGGTAAGTTTATACTTACGGGAATTGCCAATGGAGAATACAGGCTGCTGGTAACACATACTTCTTATCATTCAGTAAATAAGTATTTTAATATCAGCAACGAAAAGAAGAATGTTGACCTTGACAATATCATTATCACAGACAAAACAAAAATATTAGATGAAGTCGTGATAACAAATGAAGCACCACCAGTAACATTAATTGGAGATACGATTCAATACAATGCCGGTTCATTTAAAACAAAACCTAATGCCAATGTGGAAGATTTGCTTAAGAAACTGCCTGGAGTAAAAGTAGACAAGGATGGTACTGTAAAAGCACAGGGCGAAAAAGTAAAGAATGTATTGGTGGATGGCAAAGAGTTTTTTGGCAATGACCCGAAAGTGGCTACAAAAAATCTTCCTGCTGATGCGATCGATAAAGTGCAGGTATATGATAAACAAAGTGACCAGTCGCAACTTACCGGCTTTGATGATGGCAACAGCGAAAAAACCATCAACCTGAAATTAAAGAAAGATAAAAAGAAAGGCATGTTTGGTAAAGCAAGTGCCGGAGCTGGTACAGATAAACGTTACCAGGGAAGGTTTAATGTAAACTCATTTAAAGGTGCCAGGCAAATGTCTGTTATTGGCATGGCGAATAATTGCAATGCAGAAGGTTTTTCATTTATGGATATATTGAACTTTACAGGAGCACTAAGCCAAATGAGAGGAGGTAATGGAGATATTAACCTGGATATTTCGCCCGATGACCCGCTGGCTGGCTTGCTTGGTGGTAATAACAGTGGCATAAATACAACGTTAGGAACGGGCATTAATTACAACAATATCATTGGCAATAAAACAGACTTCAGGAGCAATTACTTTTTCAGCCGGTATAATCCGTATCGTGAAAGCCGGCTGCAAAGGCAATATTTTTCACCAGCAAACCTGTACCTGCAAAATTCTTCTGCTGACAATATCAATCTGAATCACCGCTTAAATATCAATGCAGATATTCAACTTGACTCATTCAACTCAATAAAAATAAATGCTGCCTTTAGCCAGCAGGATACTAAGAACAGGAGCCTGGGCAACTACAAAACCATTAGCGATAAAAACAGCCTGCTTAATGACGGCAACAGTGATAATGTTGCTGACAACAGCGGCTATAATCTTACTGCCGGTATTTTGTACAGGAGGAAATTTCAGCGTAAGGGAAGAACCTTTTCTGTAAACCTGCAGGGAAGTTTTAACAACAGCGATGGAAACGGAAGGTTAAAATCACTTACCCGATTTTATGATACAGCAGGTACCTTATTAAGTAATGATTCAATAAACCAGCAAAGTACTTCTCATGCTGATCTGAAAGGTTACACTGCAAGGATGGTTTACACGGAGCCCATTTTTAAAAGATCATTGTTAGAATTTAGTGTGGGAAGAACTTACAATAAAAACACATCCGCTAAAGAAACATTTGATTACAATAATACAAATGGAAAATTTGACCTGCCCAATGCAGCGCTTACTAATGATTTTGCAAGCCATTATAACAGCAACAATGCCGGCATCAGGGTGAGAAAGCAAACAAAGAAATACAATTTTGCTCTTGGCATCTCTTTACAAAAAGCTACACTCGAAGGAAGCCTGGTAAACAGTGATCATTTTGTTCCTGTTAAAAAAACGTTTAGCAACCTGCTGCCCAATGCAAGATTTCAATACCAGTTCTCAAGGTATAAAAACATTACGCTCAATTATACTACCAGTACAAACCAGCCTTTAATAAGCCAGTTGCAACCAATACCTGATAACAGCGATCGTTTATCAATAAAAGTTGGCAACCCGGATCTTGACCAGGAATACAATCACACCTTACGGTTGAATGCAATGTTCACCAATCCTTTTAAGAACAGGAACTTTTTTGCATTTGCCAGCTTTCAATTAACGCAAAATAAAATAGTAAACAGCAACAATATCAATAACCTTGGAATTGACAGTGTGATGCTGGTAAATACAACTGCTGTTTACAATTTCAACAGTTCCATCAGCTATAGTTTTCCAGTGCGTTTTCTTAAAGCAACAATGGAACTGAGTTCAGTTACCAACTACAGCAAGGGCAAACAATTTTTACAAGGCTTATCAAATAATATCAGCCAGTTGATGATTGCACCATTTATAAGAATTGATATGTCTCCTTCAGAAAAACTAACAATAGGCCTGTCGGCAGAAATAAGTTACTACAATACAAAATATTCATTGCAGCCAAAAGCAAACAATAACTATTTCTACCATGAGTATGGCACTGATATTGGCTGGGAATTACCTAAAGGATTTTTCTTTTCTACAGAATTTAATTACTTAATGACCAACCAACAGGCTGCAGGCTATAACCAACATGTACCGATCTGGAATATGTCGGTCAGCAAACAAATGCTTCACTTCAACCGTGGTGAATTAAAATTATCGGTGAATGACCTGCTGAATAAAAACACCAATATCAACAGAACGGCTAATCTTAATTATATTGAAGACAGGCAGGTGAATAGTTTACGGCGGTATTTCATGCTGACTTTCACTTACAATTTGAGTAAGACCGGTTTGGATAAGAGTAATGAAGGAGGTGGAAGGATCATCAGGAGATAAACTATCAAAGCTTTAATTTTTTGAAGAACAAGATAAAAAATAAGCCGCCCGAATTGGGCGGCTTTTCAATTAATTAATCAGCATATTTAATTCCTTATCATTATCCTCCTGTTTCCTCCTCCACCCTGATTGTTCTTTTCCATTTCGTCCATCATCTTATTTCTTTCGGCGATAAAACCATCAGGCGTTACTTTCTTTCCCTTTGTAGGTTCCTTAATAGCAGCTACATCAGCTTTGGCTGTTGTTTCAATAGCCTTATAAGTCATCTTCCCGTCATTCATATCCAATACTAAAATAAGTCCTGGTAATTGTCCTTGTAATTCCGGCCCGGCGCTTACAGGAATATCAGCAGTAAACCATGCAACAATATTGCTTGTATCATCAAATTCCTTTCTTTCCATCTTTCCATTATCAATATTCATCGACATGCGTTTGCTTACCCTTTGTGCAGTTGCTTTCCTGCAGGTATGACCCAATATTTCTTTTGTATCATCAGTAAGCTTCCAGTTGAGTTTGCGTACACTGTCTGAAACTAAAAACTGTTTTCCAAACAACTCCCTCTGCTCCACTTTACTTGCATTATCAAAATTAAAAAAGGTAATATCATCAGTACCCGGCGCCACCATTCTAATTTGTACTCCACTCCCACTCACTTCGTCAGTATTATTTTCTTCATCCACATGCTTCCATAATGATTGGTTGTTGGCAAAATTCAGTTCAAACTTATCTGTACGTGATTTTGGCATCATACTGCTTACTTCCTCACTATCATCAATTTGTATCTGCAACTGCATGGTTCGTTCATAAATAACCCTGCCCTCTGTTTGTTGTGCCTGCAACAGGTAAATGCTTACTGTAAATAAGCTGGTAATAAATAGTCTTTTCATTTTGTTTAATTTTATTTCAAAACTATTGCAGCAGCAGGCGTAAAGAGGTTAACACTCCTTGCATTAAGGTTAATTAAGGTTAACAGAAAAATTTAGTGGCCTGTAAAACTCTATTTTTGTTATTGAATATTCCCGGATGAAAAAAACTCCCGACTTACTTACGGCTTTAATGATCATTACGCTGCTGGTGATAACCGGTTTCCAGGTGTATTGGTTAAAGGATAATTATGAACGGGAAAAAAGAGCGTTGGAAATAAGAAGCAATGTTATGTTCCAGGAAGCGGTGAGGCAGTTGCAGACATCGAAATTAAAACTGGCGGGTATAAACAACACCGATACTGCAACAAAAAAAATAAAGATGATCGTTGCCGAAGATGGCTTAACCGGAAAAGATGTACATGTAAAAATGATGCAGGGACAGGAAGTGGTAACGATGGTAAATACACTCAGAAAAAAACTGCATGACAGTTCCATCACCCAAACTAAAACAAATGTTTTTATAAATATTGATAAGAATACTTCAATAAACAGCCTGGATACATTTACATCCAAACTTGATGAAAAGCTGCTACCGGGTGGCGACAGGATATTCCGTCTTTTATATGGAGTGGATTCTTTACAAGACAGTTTAAAAGTACCGGAGATAACAAAAGCCTATGAACAAAAGTTGAATAAGGAGAAACTCTCTATTCCTTTTTCCATTGCCCGTTTAAATGATGGCAATTTAAATGAAAGCCCTGACCTTTCCGAAGTAACAGTGGGCTTTGCCAAACCAATTACTTACAAACTTTTGTTAGGCAACACAACAGGCTACCTGTGGAAACGAATCACCATGCCGTTGCTGTTCTCTTTATTTCTTGTAGGCGCCACTCTCCTGTCTTTTATTTTAGTTTTCAGAACCATTGTAAAGCAAAAGAGGCTGGCTGATATTAAAAATGAATTCATCAGCAATATTACCCATGAATTAAAAACACCTATTGCTACTGTTAGTGTTGCCATTGAAGCCTTGAAGAATTTTAATGCCATGGATGACGCAGAAAAAACAAAAGAATATCTCAATATTTCATCTAACGAATTACAAAGACTAAGCCTGTTGGTAGATAAAGTATTAAAACTATCTATGCTGGAGAAAAAAGAAATTGAACTAAAATACGAAGAGGTTAACCTCAGGAATGTGGTGGATGAAGTGGTAAATTCCATGCGTTTACAATTTGAAAAAAACAATGCAAAAGTTACTATTGTAAGTTCTGGCAACGAAATATTACAAGCAGACCGGTTGCACATGCTGAGTGTGGTGTATAACCTGCTTGACAATGCGGTAAAATATAGTCCGCAAAATCCTGTCATCAAAATAATGATCGAAGAACTGGATAAAAATATTTTACTGGTGGTTACTGATGACGGCCAGGGCATACCTGCAGCATACAAGAATAAAATATTTGAAAAATTTTTCAGGGTTCCTGCCGGCAATACACACAATGCACCTGGCTATGGGCTTGGCCTGAGTTATGTACTGCATATCATTCAAAAACATAACGGTACTATTGAAGTTGACAGCGAAGAAGGGAAGGGAAGTACTTTTATTATTAAACTACCCAAGACAAATGGCAGTTAAAATTTTATATGTAGAAGACGAATTGTTCCTTGGCAAAATTGTAAAGGAAAGCCTGGAGAGCCGTGGCTTTGAGGTAGAAATGGAAGCCGATGGAAATAAAGCCTATGAGAAATTTACTCAACAACAGCCTGATATATGTGTGCTGGATGTTATGCTGCCTGGCAAAGATGGATTTACTATTGCTGAAGAAATAAGAACCATCAATGCTGATGTGCCGATCATTTTTCTTACCGCAAAAACACAAACAGAAGATCTTGTGAAGGGTTTTAAAACCGGCGGCAATGATTATATCCGCAAGCCTTTTAGTATGGAGGAATTGATTGTAAGGATAGAAAACGCTTTGCGTTTTAATAAAACAAATGAAACAAATAATAATTCAGTGGTAAAAATTGGCGGCTATACTTTTCATCTTAACCAACAATTGCTGAAGTATAATACAGAAGAAAAAAAGTTGTCTTTTCGTGAAAGCGAATTGCTGAAAGTATTGTATGAGAACAGGAATTCCATTATCGACCGGAAAGATATTTTAAACCTGTTGTGGGGCAATGACAACTTCTTTAACTCCCGTAACCTGGATGTATATATTACCAAGCTGAGAAGTTATTTAAAGAATGATGCTACACTGGAGATACTTACTATTAAAGGAATTGGCTATCGCTTTATTACGGCGTAGAAGTTTTACCGGAATCAAATGATTTTTCCATTTCTAACTCTATGCTATCATTTATTCTATTGCCTGCTTTTTCAATACTATCGTTATTTCTTTGCAGGCTTTCATCCACTGCTTTAAATTGCTGCATCAGGTCATCAGACATATTCTTGGCGTCATTAGCCTGCTGCAGCATATTCCATATTATACCAACAGTGAGGGTACATGCAACGATTATTGTGATGTAAACTATTTTTTTATTCATATAGTAAAAAGGCATTAAAAAACCTATAAGGTCTACAGCGCTGCATAGCCAGGAGGCAGACCTTATAGGTTTATATCAGGTTAAAAATAACTAAGGTTTGTTTTTGGTGTAAGTGTCAAAAGTGTTTCATACATCAGCTTGATAGTAGCTTCCACATCTTTCTTGTGCAGCATCTCTACTGTTGTGTGCATATACTTTAGCGGAATTGAGATCAATACAGAAGGACAACCATCATTAGCATAAGCAAATGAATCTGTGTCGGTGCCCGTACTGCGGCTTACTGCATGCAACTGAACAGGTATTTTATTTTTTGCCGCAACAGACTGCACTACATCTAATAATTTATTATGCACTGCCGGGCCAAAGGTTAATGAAGGCCCTTTGCCACAAGCCGTTTCGCCTTGTATGATCTTACTCACCATCGGCGTAGTGGTATCATGTGTTACATCAGTAATAATGGCAATATCAGGCTTTATCCTTCTTGCAATCATCTCTGCACCACGCAGGCCAATTTCTTCCTGCACAGCATTTACCACATATAAGGCAGAAAGGCAGTTTCTTTTTGTTTTCATGAAGCAATCTTGCCACTTCAGCGATCATAAAACCACCGATGCGGTTATCAAAAGCACGCCCAATTAAATAATCATACGCCAGTTCATCATACCCATTTTCATAAGTAACCACCGCACCAATATGCACACCTAGTTCTTCCACTTCCTTTTTGTTTGATGCACCACAATCTAAAAAGAGGTTCTCCACTTTAGGCTGTGTTTCTTTCCCATCATTTGCAATACGGGTATGTATGGCAGGCCAGCCAAATACGCCTTTCACCATTCCTTTCTTCCCATGTATCAATACTCTCATTGATGGCGCTATCTGGTGATCAACACCACCGTTGCGCTTTAAATACAATAAACCTTCAGGAGAAATATAATTTACAAACCAGCTTATTTCATCCGCATGTGCTTCTATTACTACTTTAAAAGGAGCTGTGGGATTTATTACACCAACCGCCGTACCATAAGGATCAGTAAAAAAAGAATCTGTATAGGGCTTGATATACTCAAGCCACAGCTTTTGCCCACTGCTTTCAAAACCTACGGGAGACGGGTTATTGATATAATTTTTTAAGAACTCATAAGATTGATCAGTTAAAACAGTTTTAGCAACTTTTGCCCTGGATTTAGTTTTAGCTTTTGCCATATTGAATTTAATTTTTATGCCGCTTCGATATTTTTTTTAAAAATTTGCTCTTATAGTTGCAGCACTTTAAGCCGCAAATTAACTAAATACTTGCCATAGTTGTTAATAATACCATCAAAACCATCATCCCATCTACAATAAAATAGTAAAAAAAGTAGCCCTGCTTTCTTCTTGAAAAATAATACACCAGCAGTGTAGTTAATGCAGACAGTTGCAGCGCTGTTACCTGCCCGGCTGTGATACCGTTTTTTCCAAGAAAAAAATTCAGCACAAAGAGTAAAGTAAATACTGCGTAGATCAGCCACTGCATGGTTTTTGGAGACAGGTCTGTTGCAAGGCTGTGCAGGCCATGCACTTTATCAACACGTATATCACGGTTATCAAATAAAATACAAAGCATCAGCATAAACAAAAAACGTTTTGCCATGATCAACATTCCGATTGTTGAAAACTGCAACTGATTTGCCGAAAGCGGCAGGTATGCCGTAACAAACATCCATGTAAAGCCAAGTAATACTGTTTTGAGAAAGCCAGCCTTTCTTGCAAAATCCAATTGTTTAAATGGCAATAATGGTATTGAATAAAGTAATGTAAGCAAACAGGCAACAGATAAATCAATAAGAATGATGCCTGATTTACTAAAAACCAATAACACTGCTGTTATTCCGCACAAAATAAGAATGGTTGCAGTGGGGCGCCTTAATAAAAGTTGGAGTGAGATTTTTTGTTGGGCAAAACAACCTGCAAGTATATAGTGAAAATTGTAACTGCACAATGTTGCACAAAAAACAAGTAGAATCAAATAATAATTGAGAGGGATGTGCATCAACTGCATTGTTTGAAAAACCAGCGATGCGGCACATATTGAAACCCATACAGCATGGGAAATAATAAAATGGAAAAAACGGTACAGTTTTTAAAATTTACTTATTGCAATTTCTTCACTATTAATGGTATCACTTCTATTCCCTGCTTTATCGTGAAGTACAAACCTGAAATAACAAACTGTTGTATCATCGCAGATACTGGGCACATCAGACATTGGATAGTGGCCAGGTATCAAACCATTTGAGTAACTCACTATAATATCTCCCTCGGTATTTTTTGTAGCAGGGAATTCAGGCAACATCAATGAATCTTTAAAAAAGGTATCTGCGGGGCAAAAATTAGACAACCGTTGAATGAATAACTTTCCAGGCAAATCGCCTTCTGCATCAGTAAAGTGCAGGGTTATCTGCATCACCGCATCCCTTGGGATAAAATTGCCGTTTACTTTTTTATACTCCAACTGGGGCTTGGTTGTAAACTGACCCTTCTTGCAACCCAGCGCCACCAAACTAATTAATGCAATTATAATTGTGTTACGCATCTTTGTATTTTAATAACCAAATGTACGGACAGAATTTGAATCATCCCGTTAAAGATACAGAGCTGGTGAAAAAGGTTTTTGCTGCCGATGCAGAAAATTTTAACAGTATAACGCTGGCTGTTTTTAATTTTCAGTACCACAATAACCCCTTGTATAAAAAATACTGCGATACCTTAAAAATTGAACCTGGTAAAATATCGGACATTACTCAAATACCTTTTCTGCCAATCCCTTTTTTCAAAACACATTCCGTTGTTTCCACCCAATTTGAACCGCAGGCCATTTTTGAAAGCAGTGGCACCACAAAGACCATCAACAGTAAACATTTGGTAAAAGATATTGGGTTGTATGAAGAAAGCTTTACCAAAACATTCAACCAATTTTATGGAAATACTGAAGACTGGTGTATTATAGCATTGCTGCCATCTTACTTAGAAAGAAAAAATTCTTCGCTGGTAATGATGGCCGATAAACTGATACAACAAAGTAGGCATCCACAAAGTGGTTTTTATCTGAATGAATTTGAAATACTGAAAACTGTTTTATCGGAACTGGAAACTAAAAAACAAAAAACATTGTTGATAGGAGTAACGTTTGCTTTACTAGATTTTGCAGAACAGTTTCCACTGGACTTACAGCATACTACAATAATGGAAACCGGCGGCATGAAAGGAAGGCGTGAAGAAATGACAAGGCAGCAAGTGCATGAAATTTTATGCAAAGCTTTTCATAAAGAGCATATTCATTCTGAGTACGGAATGACGGAACTATTGAGCCAGGCTTACTCAAAAGGCAATGGCGTTTTTAATACCCCGCCCTGGATGAAAATTTTGATAAGGGAAGAAGACGATCCTTTTTCTGTTCATGATTCAGAGAACAAAATTGTAACAGGCGTTATCAATGTAATTGATCTTGCCAATATTTATTCCTGCAGTTTTATTGCAACAGAAGATGCAGGTAAATTATATAGCGATGGAAGTTTTGAAGTATTGGGAAGATTGGATAATACGGATGTGAGAGGGTGCAGTTTGATGCTGTTGTAGGAAGTAGTGAAGGTTAATGAGAAGGAGTTCTTCCGTTCGCTCTTTGCTTGTGCAGAAGAGAAGCGTTATGGGAAGGAGATACAAAATATATAACACTACTTACTTGATTTTCTTTAGCAAAAATTTGGAAGGAAAGCATGTGATAGTATAAATTTAGGTGTCATCTGCAATCTGAGTATTTTTAATTGAGAGTCGTAGAAACATTGATGATTTTTTTATATTTATAACAACTTAAAAGAATAAAATGAAGAAATTACTTGTATTGTGCGCCTTAATTCCGTGTGGTTTAATTGCTCAAAAGAAGAATACTTTTTTTTATGTAGCACCCGGTTATTTTGCAGGTTCCAATAGTAATAATTTATTTATGCCTGCCATTGGAGGTGGCGTTAGGAATAAAGTAGGTGCTTTTGGAGCTTCCCTTTACTATACAACAAAATATAGTGTTTCTGCTAATCTTGATATTCGTGCCATTCACAGCACTACTAAAAGTACAGATCCCTTTATTTTAATTCAACCCGGTATATCTTTTTACAGAAAAAGTAATGCAAATACAACAACATAAGGCGGATTTGATTTTAAAGCAAGTATAGGATTGATATCAAACAAATCAATTGGAATGTACCTAAGTGTTGGCTATTACACTTTTAAAATAACCACCACTTCTACATTAGGAAAATATTCTGGTTCGATACAAGGCATTTTTATATCTGGGGGCATAAAATTTTAGAAAAGTTCCGTTAAGTTCTGGGTTGCCAAATAACTTAAAAAGTTCCAAGCCAAGTCTCCACTATGAGCCTTGCAGCAAAGCCATGATGCTATTCAGAAAAGCTGTTCAAATTCTCTACCAAAATATAAATATTAACCTGTTGGTGGAATTAAGTTCAAATTATTTTGTTTTAGCTCCATAGGAGCAAAATATTAGTAGAATTAAAGTAAAAATATTTTTTGAACCCCGTAGGGGTGATATGTTTTAATTTACATAACGCTCCTACGGAGCTAAAATCGAAAATCAATAGATTTTCTACGAATATATCGCCTCTACGAGACTAATAGAAACAAAAATTTAATTCTGCCAACGTGTAAGTATTAAGACTTATCCAACGCCTGTAAAATATCCGAAAGTATATCATCCACATGCTCCAGGCCAACAGAAATTCGTATTAATCCAGGAGTAATGCCGGTGGTTAATCTTTCTTCTTCAGTCAATTTTGCATGAGTAGTACTTGCCGGGTGAGACGCAATGCTTCTTGTATCGCCGAGGTTGGCAGTAAGGGAAAGCATTTGCAGGTTATCTAAAAATTTACGGCCACTTTCTAATCCGCCTTTCAGATCAAAACAAACAATACCGCCGCCGTTCTTCATTTGCTTTCTTGCAACATTGTATTGTGGGTGAGAAGTAAGAAAAGGATACTTTAATGATGCAATAGCAGAATGGTTTTGCAAAGCCTGTGCAATTTTTAATGCATTGGAGGCATGGCGTTCCATACGTACATCCAATGTTTCCAAACTTTTGCTGAGTATCCATGCATTAAAAGGGGACAATGCCGGGCCGGTGCTGCGGCAGAATAAATATATATCGTTAATGAGTTTTTTATTTCCTACAATCACGCCACCCAATACCCTCCCTTGCCCATCCAGCCATTTGGTGGCAGAATGAATTACAAGGTCGGCGCCAAAAGTAATCGGTTGCTGGCACATTGGTGTGGCAAAACAATTATCAACATTTAATAAAAGATTGTATTTTTTTGCAAGTTTATTTATAAACTCAAGATCGATCAATGCAAGCCCCGGATTGGTTGGTGTTTCCAGGTAGATCATTTTGGTAGTTTGGCTTTACAGCAGCCTCCCACCCTTCCGGTTTATCAGCGCTTACATAAGTATATTCAATACCATAATTAGGCAAGTATTTTTTTATTACTGTTTGGGTGCTGCCAAAAATAGAATCGCATACAATCAGGTGATCGCCTTTTTTAAGCAATGCCATAAAGGATGCAAATACCGCACTCATGCCTGATGATGTGGCATAACCAGCTTCAGCGCCTTCAAGCGCCACCATTTTATCGGTAAACTCTCTTACATTAGGATTGCTGAAACGGCTGTAAATATTATCATCAGATTCATCTGCAAAAGCAGCCCTCATGTCTTCGGCATTATCAAAACAAAAACTGCTGGTAAGAAACAAAGGGCCGGAATGTTCCATTTCATTTGTTCTTTCAGTTTGAATGCGTATGGCTTCGGTAATGGGATGCTTCAATGAGTAGGTAATATTTATGATGTAAGATTGTAATATTGAAAAGAATAACTAATCACTGATAACCAATCACTGACTCACAACAACCACTTCCCATGTAAGTTTAGTTCCACCACGGCGAAGTGTTTCAGCAACAGAGCAATACTTGTTCATAGAAAGTTCGCATGCTCTATCAGCTTTTTCTTTCTCAATATTGCCGGTTAAAGTAAATATCACTTTCATATTTTCCCACAAAGATGGCTCCTTGCCTTTCTCTCTTTCTCCTGTAATTTTTATAGAAAAATCTTTTACTTCCTGGCGTTGTTTTTTTAATATCATCACAATATCAATGGCGCTGCAGCCACCTATACCCATCAGCAGCATTTGCATGGGCCTGATACCAAAATTTTCGCCCCCGGTTTCATCACTTGTATCCATCCTTACAGTATGCCCTTTTGCATCTGTGCCTTCAAAACCAAAGTCTCCTTTCAACCTTTTTAAATTTACTTCTATCATACAGCAAAATTTTATGCAAATATAATTGTTGCAACCCTTTACTTTGCAAAGCATTTTATTAACCTCAATGAATTATTTTCATCATCCCCATCAATTTACATTAGAAAACGGCGGCTCCCTGCCGGAACTTGATCATTGCTTATACTACTTATGGTAAACTAAACAATGAAAAAAATAATGTGGTATGGATATGCCATGCCCTCACTGCCAACTCTGATGTTGCAGAATGGTGGCCGGGTGTGGTAGGCAGTAATCATATCATTAAGTCCCGAAAATTATTTTATTGTTTGTGCAAATATTGTTGGCTCCTGCTATGGCACTACAGGCCCATTAAGTACGAATCCTAAAAGCGGCACCTTATTACCATAGCTTTCCTTTTATTACTATCAGGGATATGGTGAATGCACACATTTTATTACGCAAACATCTGGGCATTGAAAAGATATTTTTACTCATGGGCGGAAGCATGGGTGGCTACCAGGCAATGGAATGGTGCCTTGGAAAAACTACCGTTATTGAAAGATTAGTTCTGCTTGCCACTTCTGCTGCTGAAAGCGCCTGGGGCATCGCCACACACACAGCACAGCGCCTTAGCATTGAGGCTGACGGTACCTGGCAAAATAACTCAGCAAATGCCGGGGCAAAGGGGTTGAAAGCTGCAAGGGCCATTGGCATGCTTACTTACCGTAATTATAATATTATGGTGCAAAAGCAAAATGATGACGACAATGAAAAGACAGATGGTTTTAAAGCAGCATCATATATTAATTACCAGGGAGATAAATTAGTACAGCGCTTTAATGCATACAGTTATTGGCTGCTTACAAAAAGTATGGATAGCCATAACATTGCAAGGGGCCGCAACGCCGGCGCTGCTGACATTTTAAAAAATATTACACAGCACACCCTTGTTTTTGGCATCAGCAGTGATATACTTTGCCCACTGGCAGAACAGCAGTTTTTAGTTAAGCATATCCCAAATGCAGAACTTGCTGAAATTGATTCTGACTATGGGCATGATGGCTTTATGGTGGAGAATGAACAAATTTCCCTTCACATAGAAAAATGGCTGAAATTGGCATGATTCTTATTTGTCTACCAGTTTAATAGATTAAATTCACCACACAGCGAACTATTTAAAATGTCAATTGTAATCTTTACATAATTTTTACAGAATTTACATTTCAGTGTTTAAACATTGTTATATCTTTGTTTGATAATTCAAGATGATGGCAACGGAAGGAAATAAGAAAAAAGCGATAATAAAAAAAATATTGATTGTAAAGTTGGTATTATTATTGGCCGCTGGTGGATTTGCATGGTATGCTTTTACAAAAGGGTTTGATGATACAGCGGCAATTGAAGCGGACTTTACAGTGAATGCAACATCATTTTTAAATGAATTTAAATTGAATGATGCCTTGAATGAAGCAGCGAATAAGAAGTACTCTGAAAAAATAATCACAGTTAACGGAAGGGTGTCAGCAGTAGAATCCGCAGACACTACTCTTAACCTCAAAATTGAAAACCCTGATGGCGCTTATATAGCATTTGCTTTTCAGCAAAAAGACCAGGCAGCAGTAAAACAGGTAAAGGCCGGCGACAGTGTTTCAATAAAAGGTTCCTGCAACGGGGCAAGTTTTAGCAGCATACTTGGTGTGCCTTATGTAACTTTTAAAAGAAGCTCACTCAACAAACGATATAAAAACTAAAAACGTAAAAATGAAAAAATCGATTCTTCTCTTAGCACTTACAGTTTCTGCAGGTGTATTATTTGCTCAAAAGAAAACCACTACTTCGGCAACAGTAAAGTTTGATGCCACTACCCCGGCTGATGCGATGCCCTTAGCGGAAAATAAAACTGTAATTGCTGCCCTTGATACTAAAACAGGCACAGTGGCCTTTGAAGCACAAATAAAAGGTTTCACCTTTGGCAATGCGATGATGCAGGAACATTTTAACGGTGAAAAGTGGATGAACTCTGAAAAAACTCCTACTTCAACTTTTAATGGAAAAATCACCAACCTTGCTGATATAAAATTTGATAAAGACGGTTCCTACACTGCTAAAATTGAAGGTGATCTTAGCATGAAAGGCATCAGCAAACCTTTAACTGGTAAAGCTACTATCGTTGTAAAAGCCGGTGCAATACATGCAACATCTGATTTCACTATTAAACTGGCTGATTATGAAATAAGCAATGCTGGTGGCAAACTGGCTGACGAACCAAAAATTTCTGTGAGCTCTGATTTTAAATAAAATAGAAAAACCTTGTGAAATATATGGGCTACGCTAAAACAGCGTAGCCTTTTTCTTTCTACCTGTTTCAATCTTTACCCTGCACCACAATTACAATTTCCCCTTTTACCGTTTTGCTGTTAAAATGATCATGCACTTCCTGTAAACTGCCACGTTTGTTCTCTTCAAATTTTTTTGTGAGCTCACGGCTTACACAACATTGGCGTTCGGCTCCGAAATATTGAATGAGATCATTTAGTGTTTTTACCAACCGCATAGGGCTTTCATAAAATACCATAGTTCTTTCTTCTTCTGCATATTTTTTTAATGCCGTTTGCCTGCCTTTTTTAAGGGGCAAAAAGCCTTCGAAGCAAAAACTGTTTATGGGTAAACCACTATTCACCAATGCAGGAACAAAAGCAGTAGCGCCGGGTAAACATTCAACTGTAACATTGTTCTTTACACATTCTCTCACTAACAAAAAAGCCGGGTCGCTGATGCCTGGAGTGCCTGCATCGGTAAGGAGCGCCATTGTTTTCCCGGCCTGTAATTGTTCGGTAAGGTGCTGTACAATTTTATGTTCGTTGTGCTGGTGATATGGCGTGATGGGTTTTTGAATTTGATAATGCTGCAACAATACAGATGATGTACGGGTATCTTCTGCCAGTATCAGGTCAACAGACTTTAGTATATCGATGGCCCTGTAGGTAATATCGGCAAGGTTGCCTATGGGAGAAGGAACGATGTAAAGCATGATAATTTGATGATTTGGCGATTTGAAGATTTGATGATGACCATTTCCAAATCTTCAAATCATCAAATTAGTTAATTGATACTTCAAACATTTCCATCACAGGATTGGCCAGTAATTTCTTTGCCGCTTCTTCTGCAATTTGTTTGGCTTCCTGTTCAGTAGCTGCTTCCACCTGTAAGGTGATGTGCTTGCCAATTCTTACGTCTTTTATATCGCTGATACCAAGATTGGAAAGTCCGCCTAAAACAGCTTTCCCCTGTGGATCCAGCAATTCTTTATGCGGCATTACTTTTACCTGTGCAGTATATGTCATGTGGTGGTTTTGTTTTTGAACGCCAAAGATAAAATAATGTAAGCAATGAAAATAATGGGCACTGCAAGCCATTTAAAAAAGATGATTGCAGTAATTCCAATTGCCAGCAATACTACCTTCGGCATATTATTCTTTACTGAGAAATCTTTGAACTTCATTGCCAGTATGGGCAGGTTGCTCACCATAAGCCAGCTCAGTAAAATGATAAGCCCGTAGAGCAACCATTTATTCACCAGCAGTTCACTTACATTTATCAATCCGCTTCCATAGTGCAGTATCAGTGGCAATGAAGCAACCAATAGCCCGGCAGCCGGAGTAGGCACTCCTTTAAAACCATAACTCTGTGCAGTATCAAGATTAAACTTAGCCAAACGATAAGCCGCTGCTGCAGTAAGTATAAATGCCGGTAACAACCAGGCTATGGAAATATCGAGTCCGTTTTCTTCCCTCATAAAACTCATACGGAGCAACTGGTACAATATAACACCCGGGGCTGCCCCAAAACTTACTACATCTGCCAGTGAATCCAATTGCTTGCCCATTTCAGAGTTTACTTTACACATTCTTGCCACAAAGCCATCTAAAAAATCAACCAAAGCTGCGGCATACAAACACAAAGCTGCCAGTGATAAATTTTCCGGTATTGCAAAACTGCTGGAAAGATCTTCACCGGTATAAATGTTTATGTTCCGTGTTTGCAAAGCCAATACTATCGCAATACAGCCAAAAATTAAATTGGCAAGCGTAAAAAGATTAGGAATTTGTTTTGTCATTGGTTCGGTTAGCTTTTCATTAAAAATTCTATATCTTCTGTAGTAATCGGAATATTCTTCATCAAATCCTTATTGCCATTTTCCGCCTGCGTTCGTGTGAAGAATTGAATAAAACCCTCACCTAAAACTCTCGCCATTAAAGGGCTTTTGAAATACAATCGGGCATAAATTCAAGCATTTAAAGGGTAGGTTCCAACGAGAATAATTCATAAGAATTCTTTTGGTTATGCTTGGAAAAGCATATTGATTAAGTATATGGATATAAGGAGGGGCGGATGGTTTTGCGGCTGTGTCGTTGGGTGTATATATCAATATTAATGGAACAAGCAAATTGTCAGGCTGGAACAGTTTTATATTCATTTTTTCAGCAACAGCCTTGTTTATCCCGTTTTGAAATGCATACTTAAGGGTATCTGCAATCCACTTTGGGGTAATCCTATTCGCTTCATAATCCACTACTGTATTAGAATCTGAAATTGAAAATTTAAATACATAGTATGCCATCATATTTTCTTTGCCTAAGTTAACCTTATCCAACGCTTCATAAACTGACTGTGAAAGGCAAAGTGAAAAATCCAATTGTTCTTTTTCAGTTTTATTAAGTATGCCGCTATTCTGTGCCCAAGCTTTAATATTAGTTAACAAGGAAAGCATCAAGAAAACAATAACTAAATTTTTTTTCATAGTCACAATTTTATTTTATGGACAAACTGTACCTTTTTGCCCATTATAATATTGATCCGCCAATATTTTAGCATCATTCAAATTTACGCCAAACATTTCTTGTATTTTGGTAATCATTTCAGGTTTGAATTGACCTGTTGCAGGATCTTTAAGTACATCATCAAACCCACGCAATGCTAAAGCTAAAGCATCAGCATCTGGCATACCACAAATTTCTTTTAGGGCATCTTTTATTTGAGTAACCCAATTATTCAACATAGTTGTATGATGAGTATTATTTCGGTCAAATGGATTAAAACCAATATTGTTTTTTTCAATAAAACTATGAACGAGTTCATGAAGAATCATTCCTACCCAAGCCTCTTCGCTTAAAACATTACCTAATTTATCAATAGATAAATCAATTTCCCATGTATTAGGTTTGGTAGGATCTACAGCTGAGCCTGCAAGAACAACCCCTTGCCCATTAGATCCAGGCACGTTAGATGTACTCCAAATACTCAAATTATGCACCTTATTTGTTCCCACATAAGTTTCAGTGTACATTTTAACAAGTTCAGCTTTAAGTTTATCGGCACCAATTTTATCAAAAGCCGCTATGTGGCAAGGGTCGGTTAAATGAGAACGATCTATGTCATTAACTTGTACTAGAGCAAGATCTTGAGGCAGCCAGCCATTCCCAATATTCTCTGTGGGGCAGGGCGGATAGTTACTATCATACAGCCAAGGGGTGGGGTTGCAGTGGTACTCGGGCACATCTTGGTAGTTGCTGCCGGCATTGCCGGTGCCACCTGTAGTAGGCGGCGTGTACGAGTTATTGCTGCCGGGGCCAGAAAAAGGCGAGTTAGCCCCCGAAGTGCCGGTTCCCGTGCTGGTGCTGGTGCCCCAGTCCCAATCTGCCCAGCTTATTATTGTTACCGGTACAGACACACAGGTAGTTCTGGTGTGCCAGCAAGATTGCTGGCAGCCTGAGCAACTGCCATCGGGGCAGCAGCTATGGTTTGTTGTGCAGTCTAAATACGTTGTTTGTTCACATATTTGCACATAAGAGCCTTCGGGTGCATCAGGTTCACCAAGGGGCGTAATATGCAATGTTCTCTTTGTTACCACAGCCTCCTCAGGCAAGCCGCCTTTTGCAAACAGCCTGTCGTCATAGAGTTTAAAATCCTGGTGGCCCATCGTTTTATAATCAAGCAGCATAAACTGCAGGGCAAATTTTTCAGCATTTTTTTCAGGGCTGTCCACATTGCCAAAGCCATAGCCAGCATATTCTTTGCTTTTGTAGAGGTACAGGCTAACGGTGCCGTTCAATTGTGCATATATACAGGCATTCACATAGTTTTTGCCTTCCAGCACAAGCGGTATGCACACAATGGTGTCTTCCCAAGCCTCCCTTGCAAGCGTATTGGCTACCCTCGAGGTATTCCTATCCCTGATTATAGTTTTGTCCCATATAGCCAGGCCATCCTGTGCCGCTATGCTGCTTACAAGGTTGCCATTTTGGTTTAGTGTTTTTAATTTTTCTGCCACCCGTTTTACTGCATCTGGCGCATTGACAGGGAGGGTTAAAAATTTTGCCGCAGCTTCTTTGTTGTTAAGTGCGACAGGTGAATAATCTATCTTTTTGCAGCCGTAAAAAAGGATGATTGGCAAGCAAAAAATGATGCCACTGAGTGTTAAGTGTTTTTGTGTTGCCATGCTGTATAAGTTTAGAGTTTTGGTGGGTTTTATTTAGTTTGGGAACCAGCAGTTGTTGATTGATTATAGATAACAGTATTAGAATAAAGATAAGGGCAAAAGTTGAAAAATGTATGGGGCCTTTGTATTTCAAATGCCACTGTTCAATTTTAAAGCCTTGATGTTGTATTTACAAAACCATTATACGCACTAATCACATTGTGATTCATTCAAATAGTGTATTTAGTTTTTCATCAACGTTTCTATATGTTCTGCTGTTATCGGAATATTCTTCATCAAATCTTTATTGCCATTTTTTGTTACCCAGAAATTATTTTCAATACGAACACCGATTTTTTCTTCTTCTATATAAATGCCTGGCTCAATGGTAAAAACCATTCCGGCTTTAATGGGTTCTGTTCTTGTTCCCAGATCATGTACATCAATACCAAGATGATGTGAAATACCGTGATATAAATACTTTCTGTATGCCCTGTTAGCCGGGTCTTCATTTTTTATATCGCTTTTTCTAAGCAACCCAATTTTTTGAAAAACAAGAGTCGCCTCATCTCCCACTTTTTCAGTGTAATCAATAATGCTGATGCCGGGTTTTAAAATACTGGCTGCATACTGGTGCAAATGTAAACAGGCATTATAAATTGTTTTTTGCCTGCGGCCAAATTTACCACTCACGGGAACAGTCCTTGTGAGGTCGGCACAATAACCGCCGTACTCTGCACCAAAATCCATCAGTATCAATTCGCCTTCTTTACATTCCTGGTTGTTTTCTACATAATGCAATGTTCTTGCCCTGTCTCCACTGGCAATGATGGAACCGTAAGCTTGTCCAGTTGCTCTTTGAGATAAAAAAGAGTGCATTATCTCCGCCTCAATTTCATATTCCATCACACCTGGCTTTATAAACTTGAGTAAACGCCTGAAAGTAGTATCAGTAATATCCATCGCCTTCTGCAACACTTCTACTTCCATTGCAGTTTTAATAGCCCTTAAGTCTTTTAATATTTTAGCGCTGCGTTTATAATTATGCAATGGGTAATGTTGCTTCATTAATTCGGCATAACGATAATCTCTTACCGGAACCCAATTTGCCTTGCGGTCATTTTCATTGGTATTTAAGTAAATGGTATCGCTTACATGTATCCAGCCTTGCAACATAGCTTCTATAGAATCAAGCCACACAATAGTAGTAATGCCGGAGATAGCGGTTGCTTCTTCTTTTCTTAACCTGTGGCCATCCCATTTTTCTTTCAACTCATTTGGCCTTGTAAGTACCAACACCTCTTTATATTTAGCATCACTGTTACCAGGAAACAGTATCAACATACTCTCTTCCTGTTCTATACCGGTGAGCCAGAACAGATCGGAGTTCTGTTTAAATCTATGCAATGCATCGCCGTTGGTTGGCAGTTCATCATTGCTGTTAAAAATGGCAATGGAGCTTTTCTCCATCATTTCAACAAATCGTTTCCTGTTTTGAATAAATATTTCAGGATTGAGTGGCAGGTATTTCATGCTCAATTTTTAGAAGTTGCAATATACGGAAGGTTTGCAGTTATATTAAAAAGATGACAGCCTCTCTCAAAAGCTGTCATCTTTAAATAATAAAGCTTTTCAAAAACTAATTCTTTGCAGCCTCCAGCAACTTAAATCTTCATTTTACCAACACAGCTACAGATGGCATTACAGAAATTTTATAATAAACTGGAATATTTATGACCAGTAAAAATCCGTTTTAATAAGCCTATGCAGTTTTTTTTGCTCGCCCTACTATTGCACTTGCAGGACTCCAGGAACCACTAATTTTTTTCCATTGTTTACAATAATACTGCCTGCAAAAGAAATACGTTGTGTTACATCCAACACACATTGTCCGCCTGCCATGTTATCAATGATAATTAAATCTTTCTGAGGTAATACGGCAGGAGGTTTGTTTTGATTTTCCCAATTAAGACTGTTGCTCCAGTTGCCATTGCCAGTGAAACGGTAGGTATGATGCCCATTGAGGTAGAAGGTGGAGAATGAGTTTATATTTTCAACCAAAACAAACCTCGTCAGGTTACCCTGATCTCCTTGAGTTCCATACATACTAGGTATAAGGCTGGTATCTGTAGGCTGGTAATTAGCAATATCACTGCTGCAACTGTCTTGTTTTATTTTGGTCATCACCAGGTCAAAACCATTTACTACTCCTGAGCCAGGCTCAGACGCTAAAGCATTCAGTTCTGATGCCCGGTAATACATCCATAACTTATATGGTGAAACTGGTTGTACTTCCGGCTTGATGCTGATATTCCTGTTTAAATAATAAGTGCCATTGTTTTTTCTGATGGTGCCATTGTGTATGTACAAATTGCCAT
Source organism: uncultured Chitinophagaceae bacterium (assembly GCA_963814445.1). Lineage (GTDB taxonomy): Bacteria > Bacteroidota > Bacteroidia > Chitinophagales > Chitinophagaceae > Ferruginibacter. The sequence continues at coordinate 174,689 of CAWFCU010000017.1, read as the reverse complement.
TTACCCTTCCTAAAGTATTGCCATCAGGAGAAATATATGCAACCAAACTATTGGTGGAATCTAATACAGGTACAGCAGCATTGATGTTATTTGAAGCTGCATCTATGGTGGTGGAAGAAACAGTTTCACAACCACCAGGGGTGCCATTGGCTGCAGAACGGGGAGCAGATCCGGTGTAGGCTATAGTTACCCGGTAGTCTTCAGTTTCGCTGTAATCATAATAGTTGCAAGGGTCAGTTGGGCTGGTGGGTTTTGTATCGCTGTAAATATTCCTGATTCTTAAGCGGCGATCCCCTGCAGCAATGTTTTGTGGAATTAGAATTGAATACAAAGTACGGGTGGCCCCAGCTTTAAAATTATTCAGTAATCTTTCTGACGGTTCAAAGAAGCCATTGTTATTAAAATCTATCCAGATGGAAACATAATTGTTGGCCACAGCAGTTTTTACAAAGCCTGTATAACCCAAACCGGGTTCCAAAGTTGCCGATGGCGAATTGATGTAATCTGAATACCCAAAAGAAAAATCCTGTCCGCAACTGTTGCCGGAATTATTCCTGATATTGGTTCCTGCTTCACCTTTTAAAGAAAAATAACTGATGCTGTCGCCAGCAGAACAACCATAGTTGGTAAGCGGACGGCAATTGCTTGCGTTGTAAGTGGTGAATGTTGAATAATTATCCAAACATCCGGATGAATTGCCCAGGTTGTCTTTTGGAATCACATACCAGTAATAAGTTCTGTTGTAATTAACGCCGGTGTACACATAGAAACTATCGGTTACGTTCACCCTGAATGCCCTGGGCGGATAAATTGAGTCCAATACCAAATCGTAACCGCCGGTGGCACCGGTTACTTTGTTCCATCTGAAAGTAATGTCATTGCCCGGGCCTGGCACAGGGTCTATTTGAGCGCCATTAGCTGGATACAAATTATTGGTGCAGGATGGCGGTGCTGTTGATAAAAGGCTTAGGCAATAATCGCCGTAATTAAAATCTATACCACTAATCATGATGTAATAAGTGGTGCCTGCTGATGAGTGCATGGAGATGGCAATATATCAGCATCACCTGTACCTGATTGCCCAAATTCCTGGCAGGTACTACCGGGCATCAAAGTGAAAGAGGAAGCATTGTTACAGTTACCTGATAAAGTGTACCAGCCAACGGATCCATACAATGGAGAATTAGTAACAGGAACTTCTGCTTTTAAATATACTGTGCCATTTACCGCAGGTGTGTATTTATACCAAACTGTAAAATTAGCAGCAGTGGTATTGCAATTAGATGGTAATGCAGGGTCGCTAATAGCAGTGGCAAAGCTTGTGTTTCCGCAACTGGCTGCCCCATTTAATATTAAAGGCAATGCGGTACATGCAGAGTCGTTAGGTAAGGTGTAAAAAGCTTTTGATACCCAGATAGAAACGCCATTGGTACAAACAGTTCTTACATGAAGATAATATTGTGTAAAGAAGTTCAATCCGCTAAATGATGAAAAACTGTCTGTAAGTGCAATGCCAAAACTGGCAGGATCAGCGTTGCTTGCAGAAATTACATATTCATAATTAACAGGAACGCCTATACTGGAAGGCGACCAGGTAACGGTACCTGCATTGCTGCTGGTTAAATGCACCGCCAGGTTTACCGGGTTGCCGCAATCAGGCGAACGCTCCACCCTGTATATCATCCACGTACAAAAAAGATTTGTTTCTGAGAGAAATGGCATGAAACCCGATATTGAATGCTCCACTTGTTGCCGGAATAAAATCAACAGTGTATAAACGGAATGTGGTAAAGTTGATATTGGTATCACTCATCAGCAGGTTGGTCATTGCTGCAGCAGTATTGCCATTGCCATATTTCACTTCCATTTTTTCAGTTAAACTGGCGCTCTCTGCTTTGTAGTAAAAACTAACCCGGTAGCTTAGCCCGGCAGTAAAGTTTACAGTTGGTGTAAACAACCAGTCATCGGCATTTCTGCCGGCATCTGCTGTATAAAAAGCTGAAAAGGGAAAGGAGTTAGAGCCAAGCTCATTTCGGCTCCAGGTATTGCCTCCATTCACATTTTCCACAGCCATGCAGGGTGGCAACAGTGGAAGATCTCCTGTATCAAAATTTTCATAATAAGGCAGAGCATAAGCCTGGCATGGAATAACAAAAGGTATAGTTGACCATAATGAAAACTGATCACCAGTGCATACCTTTCTCACATGCAGGTAGTATTGCTGGGTAGGAATCAAGTCAGTGAGTAATGCACTGTTACTATTAATCAATATTCCTGCTTCAGGTAATGCAGCAGAAGTACTTACAACATATTCATAAGCACTAAGCGTTCCAGCCGAAGCATGTATTCCAACTGGCAGTTGCAGTAGTATTGGAAGTAACTGCAACTTACAAATCGGTTGGTTTGCCGCAATTGGGTGTTGCTATCACCTGTATATCATCAACATTCAAATCAAACTGGTTGGCATTGGAAAACGCATGAAAGCCGATATAGTAAACACCTGAAGCAGATGGTGTAAATTCATTTTGTGTTTGCAGGTAATTAAATGAAGTAATACTGGTGTCAGCAAAAATTAAATTGTTCATGGAATTTACATTATTACCCGTGCCATATTTCACTTCCAGTTTTTCTACAGAACCTGAACTTCTTCCTTTGTAAAAGAATGTAAGACGATAACTGGTACCTCCCGTTAGTTGCAATGGTGCAGTGTAAAACCAGTCATTACCGGGCTGTGTACTGTTGAATTTATACACCATACTATTGGGAGCCGATTTTGGCAGAGTAGGTTGCAGGAAACCAGGTATTACCACCGTTTAAATTTTCTATTGCAATACAGGGTGCCAATATTGGCACCGCCACACCATCAAAATTTTCTGTGTAAGGCGGCACTTTGGCAATACATGGAATATAAATAGAATCAATAGCCCAGGCAGAAACAGCAGCTCCTCCGCAAATACTTCTTACGAACATGTACACTTTTATTCCGGGTATTAAGCCTGTAAGACTGGAGGAAGTACCGTTTTGTATATTGCCGCTTAGCAGGCGTAGTTCTTAGAGAAGAATACGTAAATTCATAACTGACAGCCGGGCCATTGTAAGGAGCCGACCAACTAACTGTTGCTGTAGTTTGAGAAGTGATGGTGGTGCTAAAATTTGTTGGCACACTGCATCCCGGGGCATAGTCCACCCTAATATCATCCACATTCAAATCCCATTGGTTGGCAACAGATAAGGATTTAAATCCAAGATAGAAAACACCGTACGGGGTGCCGTAAAATCCACCTGACCCAACTGGTAAGCAGTGCTGTCAGAAAATATATTATCCCAAATACTCCCAGTCATCGAATCGGCAACAGGTGCGCCCCCATAAGTAATGAGTAGTCGTTCGTTTTGGCCTCTTGCTTTATAATAAAAAGTAAGCCGGTATTTAACGCCACCAATTAAACTAAGGCCCGGAGTATATGCCCAGTCATTACCCGGTAAAACCGGGTCATAACGGTACAGCATGGAGTTGGGTGCTGATCTTGGTTTGTAGGTATCTGTTTTCCAGGTGGCGCCGCCATTCAAATCCTGGCTGGTCATACAATTGCCCAGATAAGGAACTGGCACACCGTCAAAATTTTCAGTGTAAGGTATGGTACGTGGCACACAGCCTGTGGTAAAAGTGGTGGTTGTCCATGCACTTAAATTGCCATTGGCACAATTAGTACGCACATGCAGAAAAAACCTGGTGCCTGCTATTGCACTGAATGCTGCACTTGTATCACGTTACAGTTATGCCTGATACGGGTGGAATATTATTTTGGCTAAGGGCATATTGGTAAGAGGCTGGCTGTACCTTCTGCAGGCCTGCTCCATTTTATTGTACCAGTTGTATCACTGGTTAATGTTATCACTGGATTTGTTGGCGTCCACAAAAAGTGGACACATCCACTTTAATATTATCAATGGATAAATTGAATTGATTTGCTATTGATATTACATGAAAGCCAATATAATAAACACCGCTAACAGCAGGTGCAAAACCGGCTCTTGCTGTTTGGTAGGTTGTTCCGTTAATGTTTAAATTACTGTACAATAAATTGCTCATTGCAGCTATCCCGTTGGCATTGCCATATTTAATTTCCAATTTTTCTACGTCACTTATGCTGCAGCCCTTATAGTCAAAACTCAACTCATAAGGCACGCCTGCTGTTAAATTCAAACCAGGCGTAAATGCCCAGTCATCTCCCGGTATTGTGGAGTTGTATCTATATACAAGCGCCCTTGTGGGTGTACAGGTAACAGAAGAATCTGTAATCCATTCATTACCGCCATTAACATCAATTTTACTCATGCAAGTTGGTAATGCCGGAATGGTTACTGTACTAAAATTCTCTGTATAAGGCACATTCACTGCAGCGCAGGGTGTGGTAAATGGATAAGTTGTCCAGGTGCTGTACAAACCGGAAGTACACAATGACTTTACATGAAAATAATATTGCGTAACGGGCTGCAATCCTGAAAAGGAAGCAGTTGGGGTATTGGTTACCGTGGCACCAGTTTCCGGCGGCGTGGTGCTGTTGGTAATTACATATTGATAATTGCTTGCTGTACCTGTTACCGATGGCAGACCAGGATGCCGAACCAGAACTTGCTGTGTTGGTAGTTACCGATACACCTGTTGGCGGGCCACACTCAGTGGAATAATTTATTCTTATATCATCCACATACAAATTAAATTGGTTTGCATCGGAAAATGAATGAAAACCAAAGTAATAATCACCTGTAGCCGCAGGGGTAAAACTTTTAAACACCTGAAAATACGTGGCAGTTGTAATGGTGTTGGTGGTTAATAAATTTACCATAGCGGCTGCATTGTTGGCAGTACCATATTTCACTTCTAATTTTTCAGGGCTTGATGTGGCATCGCCTTTAGTATAATAACTGAGCCAATAACTCAAGTCCGGCTGTTAAATGAACAGCCGGTGTAAAAAACCAGTCATCACCCGGTAAAGCTGCATTCCAGTTATATACCATGCAATTGGGCACAGACCTTGGTAAGTTTAAGCTGGAATTCCACGTGGTTGCGCCATTCAAATCTTCTTTTGCCATACATGCAGGCAAAAGAGGTGGAGTAATCAGATCAAAGTTTTCAAAATAGGGAACACTAACAACTGTACAGCCGGATATAAAAGATGTAGTGAACCAGGGGCTGCTGTTTCCCCCAGAGCAGACCGCCTGTACCAAGGCATAGTAAACGGTATTTGGCGATAGCCCGGTGAGATTAAATGATGAGCTGGCAGATAGCGTATTGGTAGTTGGGATTTCCCCGGTGGTGTTTACTGCAAAGCGGTAGCCGGTAGCACCACTAACGGTGCTGGCTGCAAGCGTTGCCCCTGAAGTGGTAATATTGGAAACTGTTAATGAACTAACCGGAGAACAAACAGCAGCAGGAGGAGTAAATATATATTCCTTGCCCATGATGTTAGTAAGGCTGGTGATGTTATTGTTGGCAGTGGTGGACGAAACAGTAGCGGCTGCTGCCGGTGTAACACTCTGGTATGAGGTAAGGTCATTAAGACCGATAGATGCTGATATTGTACCGGCATTCTCCATCAGGCTGGAGTAAATAATCTTAATAACATTCGTTCCCTCAAACAACTTGATTTGAAAGGATGCAACACGTGTGGGGTGCGTAGATCCCCCACCAATACAAACAGCATTCCATTGCGCCGTAAGCACTCTTGACCCTGCTGCTCCTGTGGTTTGATAGGACATCTGCCCATTACCAACATTATTGTCATCCCAAAACGCCGCAATACATGGATAAAAAGGGTCGGCACTTGCAACAGTAGTTAAGTTATTCATGTAGCTGTCGGTAGTGTTAATAGTTGTATTTACTATACCCAGCTTTATGAAGCCATTGGAGTTGAAACAAAAATGTGTGTAGCCTCTGTCCCCGAAAAAAAAGTTAAACCCAATGGGAATACCGGTTTGAGATTCGTCATCACCAAACACAGTTGAACCCGATCCGGTAATGGCTGTATAAGTGCCGGCTGCACTTGCAAACGAGTAGTTACTTACCGATGACTGTGCTGATAATAAATTAGATACTGCCAATAAAGAAGCAAAGAAGATGACACGTACAAATCTTTTCATGCGATGGTTTTAGATACTGGGTTCAAATCGGGTTGAAGTGAGTTAATTAACTTGTTTTTTCAACTTCAATGAATAAACGCAATTTTAAAAAAAGAGCCAAATATAAAGACATGAGCTCATTTAAGTTTCAAATATTTGAATCGTGCCTTTTTTTATAATGACAACAGGCTCAGGTTTGCTGCGCCTGTTGAATACTAATCTTGGCCGGGGGACTCAATCACAGCAAACTAATTCTTTGCATTCACCTTCAACTTAAACCCAGTCTTCACCAGCACTGTTGCCGAAGGCATAACTGAGATCCTGTAGCAAGTGGCATTACTGTTTACTACCGGGTAATTGGGAACACCTGCAGGTATAGTCACAATTGTATTCACATCCGGCACCTGGCTGTTGTTCCAGTTCAGTGGCTCTTCCCAGGCCGTATTTACAGCGCCTGTCCACGAAGCATTTGTTGGTGTTCCTTTTATTTCAGTGGCACTCGTATTGGTTATTATTGGTGGATTATAATCAAAATAAATAGCCGCTGTGTTGGTTATTATGTCTCCAATAGCAACCGGCAATTTGGGTTTAATACTGTAGGTGATATAACCGTGGCTCAAGGGTTCATTATGACCACTGTCAAGCAATTTAATATCAGTAAACTGCCATGTAATGTATTTGCCATCTTTAATGTTTATTTTATAGTTATGGCTTGCGTTTATCATTTCAAAACTTGTTGAATCAAGTAAAGCGCTTAATGTATCTCTTACTGTTATGTTGAATGCAGTATCATTTCCTGTGTTCTGAAAACGGATGGTGTAAGTAAGACTTTTACCAACAGCAGCCTCTGATACAGACATTGCACCGCCAAAATTTTCCTGTTTGTCATTGGGATCAAAACTTCCGGTTACAATTTGCACTGATGAGGATATATTGTTATTCTTAACCAGGTCGCCTGTACTGTCTATAGAAGCAGATACTCTTATGGTATCACCTAATTGAATGACCGGTATCACATCAGCCTGCAGGTACACATAAATATGGCCGGTTGAATCAGGCACCAGCCTGGCAATGTTCCAGGTAATTGTATCGCCAACTATACTTGTATGTGCAGGCACTGAAGACACAAATTGAAGATGGCTGTCTTTTACAAACTTTACCTGCTTATTTATCAAAGTATCTATTGCTGCATTGGAATACGTAAGGTTGTAAGAGACATTAAACCCAGGCCTTATGGCAGACATAGGTGATATATAGATACTATAATCCCTTGAACCCGGAATTGGATGTACAGGATAATTAATCGTAACTGTATTTTTATAAGTTGTGAATGTATTTGTTGTAGTATCAGAAGCGAAAGTATAGTATGGCTTTAATACTGATGCTGTTGTTTTGTATGTGCCAAGAGCAACTGTAGTTTGCGATAAGCCATTAACCGGGTAAGTCCACCAACTTCCTGTTGCGTTTTGTTTGATAGTTTTTGCAATGGCACTTTTGAAAGGTGGTTCGCCTGCATCCTTAACATTGTTATTATTATAATCAATATAAAAGTTGCCTTGTATGGTATTTAATGATTGAAATTTTAATACCCAAAAATCAAGATCCCCATGATAATCGGCCGGAGAAGGAAGAGTATCATCTATTCTTCCATTAGTTGTTTGTCCTGCTACAATAAACTCATCCCCACTTGAAAATTCTTTAACAGATTTAAATATGTCATTTTTATTACCAGAGCCATCGCCAAATGTTCCAAAATCTGATATATAAGCTAAGGGCCTGTAAATCGTGGCAAAAGGTTCGTAGAAGCCTGCCCATAAAAAATTTCCGTTTGATTTGCTGATCATACCATGACCCGTTGAAACAAAATAAATATAGTAGGTATTAGAAGAAGGCCAACTAATGCAACTTGTAGTTTGCCAGGATGATGATCTTATGGTATTAAGATTAAAATCAAGCGTTAAAAAGTTTCTTTGCCTGTCGGTGCAATTACCAGGATTTGGTTGATCATAAGCTGCGTCATACATAAAGTTTAATCCGCTATTACTTTTGCTCATTACCATATCAAGCGAACCACCAATATTTCTTAAAAAAGTAGCTGTTCCGTTTGTTTCATCTAAATTGTACAACCTGCCGGCATGGTATTGCCTGTAAGAACCGGGATCGCCGGCATAAGCATAAAATATACTCTTATAAGATCCATCTGCAAAAGCAATGATCCTATTGTTTACCTCGGTTATATTCAATCCTCCGTCACTAAGAGTACTATCGCCATAATTAATAACCCTTTCCCACATTAAATTGCCGTTAGCCTTATTCAATTTTATTACCCATATATCATAAGCTGTATTATTTGCAATGCCTGTAAGTACATTTCCATCTACAGAATTAGTGCTTCCGATCAATGCAAATTGTCCATCATACAATCTCACAGCATCCACTGAAGTATCCATTTGTGCACCACCATAACATTTGCTCCATATCAAACCACCACTGTTATCTATTTTAACGGCCCACACATCTGCCATACCATGATTGCCAATTACATCTCCATCATTTGAATAAGTATACCCTGTACATAAATAACCGCCGTCATCTGTAGCAATAACTGTATTCAAAAAATCATTGGCTGCACCTCCTACTGATTTTTGCCATAATAAATTTCCTGCCGTATCTAATTTAGTGATCCAACCATCAGAAGTGGTGGCATCGCCATGATGCCCGGTAACATTACCATCGTTTGAGTTGGAATTACCAACAACAATCATAGAGCCGTCACTATTTAATAGTACATCGTTAGCTACATCTCTTTTTGTACCACCCAGGCATTTTCGCCAAACCAGAGTTTGTGATTGTGCAGTTACTAATTGAATGGATAATAATAAAAAGCAGGTGGTTAAGGTTAGGTTCCTCATTAGAAGAAGTTTTAAGAAATAAATATATAGAATTATAATTTAGATTTTATTCCTCTTTAAAAAACACTTTTAAAAAAGCTGTGCAGTCGCCGGTTTTAAAAAATCAACCAGTTTAACTTCTTTATTTAACCTGATTTCTCAAAAATTTGTGTATCATCTACACAACCCAACCCCAAAATATTTAAACCATTCAACTATACTAAACCATTTTTCAAATGCGTTTAATATTTACGGGAACGTTTGCATAAATGCCAATTTTTGAATGAAATGGCAAAAAATACTGCAAATGGGCAGGGTTTTTAGAAAATTTATAAAAAACTGAAACCCCTACCTTCGTTCCGCTAACCGATTGCTCATTAAACGCTATTTGCTATGTCAGTTCCAACAATGGTTCCTTTCCCTAAGAATGCCCTCATTAATGCTGGTTTAAAAAACAGCAGCAACATCCACTACCAGTTACCGCCACAAGAGTTAACGAAACAAACTGTTGCCCGTGGCGAAGGTGCCATTAACGACACAGGCGCATTGGTGATCAACACTGGTGAGTTTACCGGCCGCAGCCCGGATGATAAGTTTACTGTACTGGATGATATCACCAAAAACAGTGTGAACTGGAATAACTTTAATATTCCCATCGAACCAAAATATTTCGACATCCTTCATAAAAAAATGATGTCTTACTTAGAAGATAAAGAAATATGGGTACGTGACTGCTACGCTTGTGCTGACCCAACTTACCGCCTCAACATCCGTGTTATAAATGAAAACCCCTGGAGCAATTTGTTTTGCCACAATATGTTCCTAAGGCCAAAAGAAGAAGAGCTTGACAACTTTGTGCCCGACTGGCAAATTATACAGGCCCCCAACTTTAAGGCAGACCCTAAAACAGATGGTACACGACAGCATAACTTTGCCATTGTAAATTTTACAAAGAAAGTAATACTGATCGGTGGCACTGGCTACACCGGCGAAATGAAGAAAGGCATCTTCTCTGTTCTCAATTATATATTACCTCATGATAAAGAGGTGTTGAGTATGCATTGCAGTGCGAATGTTGGTAAGGACAATGATACTGCCATATTTTTTGGGCTAAGCGGCACCGGTAAAACTACTTTAAGTGCCGATCCTAAACGCCAGTTGATTGGTGATGATGAACACGGGTGGACCGCCAATACCATATTTAATTTTGAAGGCGGCTGTTATGCAAAAACAATTGACCTTACAGAAGAAAAAGAACCAGAGATATTCCATGCAGTAAAACCCGGTGCTATTGTTGAGAATGTTCCTTTCATAAAAGGCACTAACAAACTAGATTTTACAAGTAAAGAAATTACTCCTAATACAAGGATGAGTTATCCATTGCATTTTATCAGCAATGCAAAAGAGCCATCCATCACTGGTATCCCTAAAAATATATTCTTTCTTACCTGCGATTCGTATGGTGTGTTTCCACCAATAAGTAAATTGTCTCCTGGACAAACCATGTACCAGTTTATAAGCGGCTATACAGCCAAGATAGCAGGAACAGAAGCTGGCATCAATGAACCAAAATCAACTTTCAGTGCCTGCTTTGGTGCACCATTTTTACCATTACATCCTGGCAAATACGCAGAGATGCTTGGAAAAAAAATGAAAGAACACAAGGTAAATGTGTGGATGATAAATACCGGCTGGAGCGGCGGCGGCTATGGTGTAGGCAAACGTATGAAACTGGCATACACCCGTGCCATGATCACTGCTGCGTTAGAAGGTAAACTGAACAATATAGAATATGAACAGCATCCCGTATTTGGTATGATGATACCAACACTTTGCCCGGATGTGCCATCAGAAATTTTAAACCCACGCAACACATGGGCAGATAAAATTGCCTATGATGCGGCCGCAAAAAAACTGGCCCGGCAGTTTATTGATAATTTTAAAAAATATGCCGATGGTGTAAGTGCAGAGATTCTTGCTGCAGCACCTGTTATATAAACTTCGTAGCGATTGTTAGCCAAAAAAGAAACCCTTCCGGGAAACTGGGAGGGTTTTCTTATTAAGTAGTTTTCCTGACCAGCTTCAAAACCTTCTCAACATCTTCCGGCGTATCAATACAATGGCTTTCATATTTTGTAACCACACATTTTATTTTAAACCCATTTTCAACCCAACGCAATTGCTCCAATGATTCTGCTTTTTCTAATGATGAAACAGGAAGCTGTGTAATTTTTTGTAAAATATCTTTCCTGTAAGCATACATACCCACATGGCGGTAATATGTGATGATGCCTGTGCCATTCTTTTTCATCTACACCCTTTTATAAAAGGGATTACCATGCGGCTGAAGTACAATGCTTCATTATTTGTATTGAGAACAATTTTTACTTCGCCTTTATCAAATAATATTTCATAACTGTCAACAGCAATCATTTGTGTTGCCAGTTCTGTTGTTCCATCTTTCAATACTGCTGCCAGTTCATCAATTTGCTCCGGTTCAATAAAAGGTTCATCACCCTGTATATTGATAACATAATTGAAATCTTCTTTCAGTTGAAGCAATGCATCCATGCAGCGGTCTGTTCCGCTGGGATGATGTGCTGCCGTCATCAGCACTTCGCCGCCAAAACTTTTTACATGATTGAAAATCCTTTCATCATCTGTAGCCACTACTACTTTGTTAAGGATTTGCTTTTTGCTGCCTGCTCATACACCCTTTGCAGCATTGTTTTTCCTTCAATATCAATTAATGGCTTACCGGGAAACCTTGTACTGGCATAACGGGCTGGTATTATTCCAACTATCATATCATCAACCGGGTATTATCCCGCTTTCTTTTGTAGTAAAAAATTGTGTCGCAGTTTTATTACGCAGTGTGAGATAATCCTTGATATGCTTCTCACATATTTCATGCGGAGTTCAATAGCCACTTCAAAATTATTAGCCATGCTCATCACGATCTCTGATACTTCCCTTACGCCATTCTGGCTGCCATTATGCATTGTTATATAATCCACCAACCTTTTTTCTTCTGCAAATTCATAAGCAATGGGTTGGCAGGACGGCCAATCATAAACCTTACGCCAGCCAGTTTGGCAACAGAAAAATCAAGCACATCATCAAACACAAATAATACATCTGCCGGAGAAATTTTATGCTGTTCACACAAATGCATCAGCGCCCTTTCTTTATTGCCACTTTATAATATACATCATGAAGATTTTCTCTTTTGGCAAATGAAAAAGCCAGTTGGTTGTTTTCCCCGGTAATAATGGCTGTGATGGGAAATTGTTTATGTCATAAGAAAATGACTGAACCGCATCATGTTCACACCCATAGAATCTGTTTCACTAAATCCGCTGTGGCCTTCAATATTTTTTCTGCCATCATTAAAAACACCATCCCAGTCAAAAACAAATGCTTTTACCTGTTTCAATTTCTGCTTCAGTGTTTGTGGGCTTGAAACAAATTCGCCTTTAAAATAATCTTCCGGTGTTACATTCGCCTTCATAAACAATAATTATTCTTCTGGATGAGATTATGAAAGATTGTATAAAGCTAATGAATTTCAGATGAGCTTTATAAAAAAGAGCCATCCGTTGGCTAACGATGGCCTTTTTCTATTCAATTATTAATTTGCTTCAAGTCCTGTATATCCAGCATTCCAATTGGTTTGCCGTTATCAGTAACCATAATGGTATCAACATTTGTTTTCTTAAAAATAGCTGCTGCATCGTTCAGCAACATATTACCTTCAATACTTACCGGAGTTTTATATTCCAATGAACCTAATTTTTTATCCAGTATAGCAGAACCATCAGTTTGCAAATGCCTTCTCAAGTCGCCATCTGTAAATACTCCTTTTACCTGCTGATCTTCATCAGCAACAACGATAGCGCCAAAACCAAACTCCGTCATTTTCACAATAGCATCTTTCACATTTGTATCGCCGCTTACCACAGGGTTTACACCATTGATGGCTTCACTCACTTTTACTGTCATCAGTTTGGTATCTCTTAAAAACTGCTCAGTACCTAATTGGTAAAATGATTTTCTGTTAAGCCTTTCAATACTTTAAGTGGAACAGTGATGGTATGTACACCAATATTCAATGCATTGCGGACATGCTCTGCATTACGAACAGAACTGAACATGATTTTTGTATCATAACCATAATGATCAACTGCATCTACGCATTGTTCCACCAAACCCAATGCATCATGCCCCTGGTCCTGCAAACGGCCAACCAATGGACAAACATAACTGGCGCCTGCATGCATGGCCATATATGCCTGCTGTAAAGTATATACAAGGTGAACATTCACCAACAAACCATCATTACGCAACATTTTACAAGCCCTCACACCTTCTAAAGAAACAGGTATTTTAAAAACTGTTTTTGTTGGATCCAAACCAAAGTTCAACTGGCGGTGAGCTTCTTTTACCACATCTTCTGCAGTATTTCCCAATGCTTCAATTTGCAGTACAGGCACCATCTTACTCAACTTCAATATCATCCCGTCAATATCAGTAATACCTTCTCGCTGCATGAAAGTTGGCGTAGTGGTAAGGCCGTTTAAAAAGCCCAGTTTAAAACCTTCTTCAATCTCTTTAAGGTTGGCTGAATCAAGATATAATTCCATGTTCTTTTGTTTAATGTGCGGCGAAAATAAGTATTAATTGGTGAATGGTTAATCGTTATTCGTTAATTGTTGAACGCTTTTGATCTTCAGCTATCGCTTACTATTAACCATTAACTATTACATTCCTGTATTTCAATTCCACCGCATGCAATTCAATCAATGGCTTTAAAAACTCTTCCAAATCATACACGGATAACTGGCTGGCTGCATCGCACAATGCATTGGTTGGGTCAGGATGTGTTTCAATAAAAATACCATCCACACCTGCAGCAACACCTGCCCTGCTCAGCACTGGTAAAAATTCCCTGTTACCACCTTTTGCATCAGAACTTGGAATACCATATTTACGAACACAATGGGTAATATCAAACACTACCGGGTAGCCCAATTTGCCCATGTGATAAAAACTTCTTGGGTCAACAACAAGATCGTTATAGCCCATGGTGTAGCCACGTTCTGTTAAAATGATTTTGTCATTGCCGGAGTCAACACATTTACCAACAGGATGCTTCATATTATCCGGTGCTAAAAATTGGCCATGCTTGATATTGATCACAGCCCCTGTTTTTGCAGCAGCCACCATAAGCCCGTTTGCATACAGAGATAAGCAGGTATCTGCAATACATCACATACTTCTGCAACAGGTGCAGCCTGGTCAGGATAATGTATATCTGTTAATAAAGTAAACCCAAACTGTTCTTTTATTTTAGCTAGAATCTTCATGCCTTCTGCAAGGCCGGGGCCATTGTAATATTTTAAACTGCTGCGGTTGTCTTTTGAAAAAGATGATTTGTAGATGATGGGAATGTTCAGCTTCTCTCCCACTTCTTTTAATTTTTCGGCAGTCTTCATCATAATTGATTCTTCTTCAATCACACAAGGGCCGGAAATTAAAAACAGTTCATCTGCACCGCAGGTAATATTTCCAACTTTTACTTTTTTTATACTCATTCTGTTAATTTATTACCACAATAATTTTATTGGGTACAATGAAAAATTTTTGTCTTTTGAAATGATGGTTAAATCTTCGGTAATGCTTTGGGCAATTATCATGCGGTCAAAAGGGTCACGGTGATGAAACTCAAGTGTAAACACCTGATTAATATGAGAAAAATTTACCGGCAGAATTTGATTATAATCTTTTGTACAAATCTTTAATAGTGTCCAATGTAATTTTTTCTTTCCAGTCTGGCCCAATAGCATGGTTCCACATGTGTGGTAAATTGTAAGCCACCTGCGCCATGGCGGTGATGGTTTCATCACTCCAGTTTTTGCTGAGGCCTTGTGGCAATGTTACTTTATGCTGCTTCCAGCATTTGTTTTAATTCTTTTACACCTTCTGGATAATAATCTTCCAGATGCTGAAAGGCAAGACAGTTAGCATAGCAATGTTTTTCATGCAGAATTTTTGAAAGGCCATAAGAAAGTGCATGACAAACACCCACTTCAGAATAAGTTAAACTTAAACCTCCCATCATGCTTGCCACCATCAGTTTATCATCATTCTCTGGTGTTTGTCCTGCTTTATCACCAAGATAAATTTCCCTGCAAAGTTTTAATGATTGTTCTGCAAATGCATGGCTGTAAGCATTATTCAAAGTGCCGTTCTCACTTTCTATGCAATGAATGTAAGTATCCATTCCGGTGTACAGCCATTTATCTGTTGGCACAGATGCAATTAATTCCGGGTCTAGATATCACCTGGTTAAAAACAGTCCAGTCGCATTTTAAGCCTAATTTTTTTTCAGGGCCGGTTAGTACTGCTGTCATGGAAACTTCTGCACCAGTGCCTGAAATAGTTGGAACGCCGAGATGATAAATACCTGGCTTCTTTATCAAATTTAATCCCTGGTATAAAGTGGATGAACCTTCATTGGTAAACATTAATGAAACTGCTTTTGCAATATCCATAATGCTGCCGCCACCAATGCCAATTACACCAGCAGGAATCCCTTTGCTGTTTAATATCTCATCTCTTAATGCATCGATCTGATTCAGTAGTTGGTTCTTCCGGATCTACATCAATCAGCTTTACAATATCATTTGCTTCGGCAGGAATTCTTTTTAATAAATCTTTTCCTGCAAAATAATTATCAACTACAAAGAAAAAGAAACCTGCGTTATCATTTCGTTTTTCTGCAAGTATGCCAGCCATATTATCAAAACTGCCACTGCCAAAAACTACCTTGTCTATATTTTTAAAATTTTTGTGCATTAGTATTGTTGTAATGTCGTTGAATATGTTTAAGTCGTTTGAATCGTAATTAAACGACTTAAACGTTTTGAACTGGCACTAAAACTTTCTCTACACAAGCTGAAATATTTTTTGCCAATGCCTGTATTTCTTCTTCCGTCCATGTGCAACGGATACCAAATGAAACCAGGCGCCCAATTACTTCCTGCGATTTTGGTAAATCCAGATTGTTATAATCCTGCGGCGCACCCAACACTTCAACCGCCAATTTAGAAGCTGTCTTTAATCCTTTGATATGTTCCCATTGGTTGATGAAATGATACATATTGGTGAACCAGTAATTGAAACCGGTAACGCCTGCTTTATTAAATTCATCCACCACCGCTTTTGCTGTAGCAGTATCAGGCAAAAACATATTTAAGAATGTAGCTGAATCACCATCAGGATCTGCAATGGTTGCAAAAGAAATACCTTCTGTTTTTGATAATAATTCAGTGAGCAATTTTTTGTTTTTGTTATTCCGCTTCATCACTTCAGGCACACGGCTGGTTTGCACTTTACCAATGGCTGCATGTATTTCACTGATGCGGTAATTGAAACCAATAATAGGGTGCTGCTCCATGCCACGGTTGTTGCCAATATGGTCATGGCCATGATCGCTGTAAGAGTCAGCTAATTTATAAGCAGCTTCATCATTTGTAACCATCACACCACCTTCGCCAGCGGTGGCTATTTTAAAAAAGTCGAAAGAGTAACAACCTGTTTTTCCAAACAAACCAACCTTTGTGCCTTTATAAGAAGCACCAAATGCCTGGCCTGCATCTTCCACCAATATTAAATTGTGTTCTTTCACTATCGGCATTATCTCATCCATATTGGCCATGCCGCCGCACATGTGTACCAAGACAAATACCTTTTGTTTTGGAAGTCAACACTTTTTTGATTCCTGCTGCACTTAAACACAAGGTTTCATCAACTTCTGCAAACACCGGTTTTGCACCCACAAACAACACTGCTTCCACAGATGCTGCATAAGTAAATGGAGGAACGATCACTTCATCCCCTGCGCCAATACCGGCTGCTGCCAAAGCTGTAGAAACCGCCGTGGAGCCGCTGCTTACCGCATGGGCATATTTTGCATTGGTTACTTTTTTTACTTCAGCTTCAAATTCTTTTGCTTTCCAGATACCCGTTGCGCTGGGCATCATGGTTGTAGCGGAAGAAAATCCCTGTTTCCATTACATCATTCACTTCTTTTCTTTCTTCTGCGCCGTATAATTCTGTTCCTGGCATAGTTGTAAAATTTAGGCTGCAAAAATACGGTTTGCAGTAAACATTATCTTAAAAAATGGGAAAGCGGTTGATAGCCGATTGAAGCGGAAAATGCTGTAGCCATAAATAAAAAAGATTTGCCTTACGGCAAATCAATTTTTTCAAACCAAAACCCTCTGTTTGTAACAGAAATTTAAAACCTAAATGGCTTCACAGGAATAAATTTAAAACGGGACAACATGTTGCAAAGGTAAGCCTGCTAAAAAATGTATTTTCCCGATCAGCGAATACGGCAATTCGTAAATGTCATTTTTTGAAATACAAAAGTAAACTGCCTATTTTCTATAAAATGTGCAAAAAGGACATCATGCTAACCGCAAAAGGCATTTCTATAGCTGCAAACGGTTGCGGTATTTATAGTTCGCTGGGAAGTTTATTAAACTGCTTTTTAAAAGCGATGGTAAAGTTGCTGAGGTTTTTAAAGCCAAGCCTGCTGCCAACTTCTTTTACCGAGTATTTCTTTGTGGCTATCAGTTGCTTTGCCTTTAGCATCCTGTTCTTTTGATAGTACTCGTAAAGGCTGTAATCGTATATCTTTTTAAAGAGGGTTTTAATTTTGTTTCGCTCATGGTGGCAATACGGGCAAGTTCGGGAACTGGTGGCGGTGCTTCACCCACTGCATTCGCAAGGATAGCTTCTACCTGTATCATCTTCTTTAAATCATTTTCGCTTGTGCTTGTTTCATTGCTGGCACCCACCACCCTGTTGTAAGCATTGCGTAAAAACTTTTCCAGCAACAGCATCACCCTGTTTTGTAAAGCAGCATGGTATAAAGGCTGCTCTTTTTTCAGTTCAAAAATGTCTTCCATCAGCTCCCTGTAATCAATGCCTAACACATCAAACTGTATAGCAGGTTTATCAGTTGGTAAAATGCTGTTCCATACTGCATCATCTGCTGCAATACCAAACTGCTTTTGAAACCATTCCTTGGTAAAATAAATATTTACACAGCGGTCTTCTATTTCACTATTGATGAAATACTCCAGCGGTTCCACCGGGTTGCTTAAAAAAGCGCCGGAATAAATATTGGTATTGTCTTCCAAAACCAGGTCACCCAATTTTACGGAGAGTGCTTTTATATTTCTTACTTCATCAAACCGTAAAGTGAAATGATTGCCGGGTGCTGTATTTCGTTTAAAGAAACAATCCTGGTGAAGTACACATTCGTTGGTAAGCACCTGTAGTCCGTTGGTTAATTTTTCCGTTTTTACATAGCCACTACCAACGGATTCAGGCAGCCATATCGTGTTGCCAATTACAGGTACTTTTAAAAAGTCTGCCAGTATGTACAGGTAATCGTAGTGATCGCAATAATCGTAACTGAATTCTATCATGCCAGGCTTTTACAAGGCGGCAAAATACAAACCATTCTATTATTCTTCCTTAATAAGTTGTGAAGGCAGGGTTTTGAATTGCTTTTTAAATGCGGTTGAAAAATTAGCGGTGTTATGAAAACCTATCGCTTCGGCAGTTTCTTTTATAGAGTACCGCCTGCTTAGCAGCATTTCTTTTGCTTTTTGTAACCGTACAGTTTGGTAATAGGTGTAAATGCCTGCACCGTATAATTGTTTAAACCCTTTTTTAAGCCTGGTGGCGCTCATAGTGGCAAACTTTGCCAGCTCTTCAATTTTAGGTGGTGGTTCAGCAAGGTCTTTTAGTAATACCCTCTCCACCTTCATTAATTTCTGTATATCCTCTTCTGGCATATCCGGTTCTCCATCGTATTGTTTCATTTTTGCAGCCAGCCGGCTAAAAAATCTTTCGATCAAAAGCGTTACCCTGTTCTGTAAAAAGATGTTTTGCAAAGGGTCATCTTTTTTCGCATTCCACAATTCATCCATCAGTTTAAGGTATTCCGCATCTAATGGCTCTATATCAAAACAGGCAGTTTTTAATGATACATATTTTTGCAGCCCATCTACATTTTCCTGTAGCCCCAGGTATTTTTTTAACCATGCTTCGCTGAAAAAAACCTTTACCACTTTTATCCTTGTATGAGCGCTTACTTCTTCTGTATTGGTAAACATATTACTGGTAAGCCTTACCACCGAATGACGGGTTTGGCTTTTCTCCAATATTTCTCCATCCACACTAAAGGCTGCTGTGTCTTTTATGTATATATCTTCAAAATGTAAAACATAGTAACGTTTTTCCGACTGTTCTCTATGGGCAAAAAAGTAACTGTTAAATTCCACATCGGCCAGCAGCACCTGTAGCTCCTGGGCCAGGTCAATTATTTTAATGATACCATCACCTGCCGGTGGTTTTATCATCACGTAGTCTTCGTCATGATAAGGCAAACCCATGGCGGCTGCCATCTTTTGCAGCAACGATTTATTATCGGTATGGTTTAGTTCAAAAACGATCATGGCACAAACAGGCGTTTGCGGATACGGCAGAAAAAATGATTTGTTCTCAGAGATAACGTAAAGGATTGCGCCTTGCGTTCAGGATATAATTCTTAATATTCATCCAGAAAGCGACAAAAAGATAGATGATGACAGGCGAACCCATTGTAAGAAATGAAATGTAGATAAAATATTTCCGGATGGTGGAAGTGGCTATACCCATCTTTTCTCCTATGGCGGTGCATACACCAAATACATGCCACTCGATAAAATGTTTTAACCGTTTCATACTGTAAATATAAACAAATAATGTTGGAAGAGATATTGCAAAAATAGAACCGTAATCGTTGCCGGGTCAACAAAACTCCTTTAACAATGGTTTTTATTGCTATTTGTTTTTAAAACCCATCCATTTTCACGAAAAAATTCTGCATTGGCTTTTGTACATTTGCTCATCAATTTAATAATTTGAAAAACAGGCAAGTGATGATCTCTTACCAGCCATTTAACAACTTACCGTCTTCACTTTTCAGTATTAAATTGTTCATTTTCTCATCTTTCAAAATTTACACTATGGCCTTCGACATTGAAATGATCAAAAAGCTGTACGCCAACTTTGGCAGCCGTATTGATGCAGCCCGTAAAATTGTGGGCAAACCGCTACCCTTACTGAAAAAATATTGTATGCCCACCTTTGGGAAGGCAATGCCACCCAGGCTTATGAAAGAGGAAAGAGTTATGTGGATTTTGCTCCTGACCGTGTAGCCATGCAGGATGCTACTGCTCAAATGGCTTTGCTGCAGTTTATGCAGGCAGGCCGCAAAAAAGTAGCAGTTCCTTCTACTGTACATTGCGATCACCTGATTGTGGCAAAAGAAAACAGCAAAGTAGATCTTGCAAAGAGCAGTTACATGAAAGCAGTGAAGTATATGATTTCCTGGCTTCTGTTTCTAATAAATATGGCATTGGTTTCTGGAAACCCGGCGCTGGTATCATTCACCAGGTGGTATTGGAAAACTATGCTTTCCCCGGTGGAATGATGATTGGTACAGATAGCCATACTGTAAATGCAGGTGGTTTGGGTATGATCGCCATTGGTGTTGGTGGTGCTGATGCCTGTGATGTAATGGCTGGTTTGCCATGGGAATTGAAAATGCCGAAACTGATTGGTGTAAAACTAACGGGCAAACTGAGTGGCTGGACTGCTCCAAAAGATGTGATTTTAAAAGTAGCTGGTATCCTTACTGTAAAAGGTGGTACCGGTGCCATGGTTGAATATTTTGGCGAAGGTGCTATCAGCAATGAGTTGTACAGGTAAAGGAACCATCTGTAACATGGGTGCTGAAATTGGTGCCACCACTTCTACCTTTGGTTATGATGAAAGTATGAGCCGTTATTTAAAAGCAACAGACAGGGCAGATATTGCTGAAGCTGCTGATGCTGTTGCAGCACATTTAACCGGTGATGCTGAAGTATATGCAAACCCTGAAAAATATTTTGACCAGGTAATTGAAATTAACCTGAGTGAACTGGAACCACATTTAAACGGACCATTTTCACCAGATCTGGCAACGCCTATTTCAAAAATGAAAGAAGCTGCTGCTGCCAATAACTGGCCTACTAAAAGTAGAAGTTGGTTTGATAGGTAGTTGCACCAACTCTTCTTATGAAGATATTTCAAGAGCAGTGAGCCTTGCAAAACAGGTAGCTGAAAAAGGATTGAAAACAAAAGCACAATTTACCATTACTCCTGGTAGTGAGCTGGTACGTTACACCATTGAAAGGGATGGCTTCTTAGATACGTTTGAAAAAATTGGCGCTACCGTTTTTGCCAATGCCTGCGGACCCTGTATTGGTATGTGGGACAGGATGGGTGCAGAAAAACAGGAAAGCAATACCATCGTTCACTCTTTCAACAGGAACTTTTCAAAACGTGCCGATGGTAACCCTAATACATTTGCTTTTGTTGGTTCACCGGAAATTGTAACAGCACTGGCTATTGCAGGTGACCTTACTTTTAATCCACTGACTGATACTTTAACCAATGAAAAAGGTGAACAGGTAAAATTGGATGCTCCAACTGGTTATGAATTACCAATAAAAGGTTTTGCTGTGGAAGATGCAGGCTTCCAGGCACCGGCAGAAGATGGCAGCGGCATACAGGTTGCTGTATCACCTACCAGCAAAAGATTACAATTGCTTGATCCGTTTGCTGCATGGGAAGGCACTGATCTGAAAGGTTTGAAATTCCTGATAAAAGCAAAAGGAAAATGTACCACTGATCATATCAGTATGGCTGGCCCATGGTTAAAATTCCGTGGACACTTGGATAATATCAGCAACAACATGCTGATTGGTGCATTGAATTATTTTAATGAAAAAACAGACAGTGTAAAAAACCAGTTGACTGGCGAATACGGCACTGTGCCCAATACACAAAGAGCTTATAAAGCTGCAGGTATTGGCAGTATTGTAGTAGGTGATGAAAACTATGGTGAAGGTTCTTCAAGGGAACATGCGGCCATGGAGCCACGCCACCTGGGTGTAAGGGCTGTATTGGTAAAATCTTTTGCAAGGATACATGAAACCAATTTGAAAAAACAAGGCATGCTTGGCATTGACATTTGCCAACAAAGAAGATTACGATAAGATTCAGGAAGATGATACGATTGACATTAACGGGCTTACAAATTTTGAAGCAGGCAAACCATCTAAGCATTACGCTTCATCATGCAGATGGCAACAGTGAGATCATACAGGTAAATCATACTTATAATGAACAACAGATAGAATGGTTTAAAGCAGGTGGTGCATTGAACATCATCCGCAGGCAGTTTGTAAATTAATTCGCCACTTGAAAAAAAGAAAAAGCGAAACCCGTGACGGGTTTCGCTTTTTTGATTAGAGCGTAGCAACATTAAAATCTTAAGCAATCGCTTTTTTTCTTACAGAAATACTACACAGCTTTCTTTTAGCATTCTTTGCTTTTAATGCTGCCATCAGTTTTCTAAAGTCTTTTAACTTTAAGCCTTAGTTCGGCACACGAAACACTTTAAACAATTGCAAATACCCGATCGGGATACAACTCTTACCTATCTTTACCCGATATGGATACCAATTCTCTTGTTTTATATAGTGATGTTACGGAGGTGTACCATAAGCTGATCAGCTTTTGTGGCGTTAATGGATTTACCGTAAAGGAAACGAAAAAGAAATATTTTTCTATCACCGCAAAGAAAAGCTCTCTCTTATTCTGGCGAAACCTGCGAATGGAATTAACAATAATGGCAGTAGAAAAGAAAAAAGCGGAGGTGAGTGTAATGGTATATAAGTTTGGAAAAAGAAAACGGGGTCTTGAAAATGAATATCTTAATACCCTGAACAATTTTTTCAGCAACAGCAAATAAAAAAATCTTTTTCAGCATGCGCTTTTCGTTACAGCCTCTGCCTTGGTTATCCTCATATATTTAAACCATCAACAAATGAAAAAAAGGATATTAATTACGTTCACACTTATTGCAACCTTTTGTCTTGGTTTTGCTTTTAGATCTTTCATTGCAAACTTTAATGGTGAGCAAGGGTTGAAAAAGGTAACAGGCATTGGTGGCATTTTTTTCAAATGCAAGGATCCCAAAAAAGTCAGAGAGTGGTATCAGGCTCATCTTGGTCTAAATACTAATGCATATGGGGCAGTTTTTGAATGGAGACAAGGCGCAGATACAACAAAAAAGGGCTTTACACAATGGAGCCCATTTTCCGAAAAGACCAAATACTTCGAACCTTCAACAAAAGACTTTATGATCAATTATAGAGTGGAAAATATGGATGCACTCATTGAGCAGCTTAGAAAAGACAGTGTAACAATATTAGATAAGCTTGAAACAGCGGAGTATGGAAAATTTATTCATATCCTGGATATTGAAGGCAATAAAGTTGAGCTATGGGAGCCTAACGATGTAGAGTATGAAAAGCTGGGTGAGAAGATTGGTGCTAAAACAACGAAATAATTTTCAAAAGTATTTTATGGCATGTCGGCGAATGCCCACCCGCTAACAAGTTATTGGCAATTTTATGGTAATTACCATCACAAACAAAAAATGAAAACTGCATCTAAAATTATACTCTTACTTTCCATCGCCTTGATCTGCTATGGCTACTGGGGTGCTTTTACCTGCGGTGGTAATAAAGTATATGATAAAATGGAGGGTTCATTCCTTTTGGTATAATGCTCCTGGGCATGCTGTTACTTATTATAGTTCTTGTATTGGTAATATGGAACATGAGAATAAAAAAATAACCCGGCCATTGTTTCATTACAACTCAATCCAAAGCAAAAATTGCTATGAGCTATTACGTACAGATAGATAAAGCAATAACAACACTCCTATTCCTTCTCCAAATCAATCACAATCTTCGCATTCTTTTGTTCTGATGAAGAGATGAACACTTCGTAGCGCTTCTGTTTTGCGGTGATCACCATTAGTGAAGTATTGGGTGGAATACTCCCAAGATTATCAGCCACCATCACCAGCTCATGATGTGGGTTGTCTTTATCAACTTTTATCTTAACCGTAACCGGCTTTGTTGAAAGCCCTGCATGAGACACCACCATTGTATTGTTATGATAGATCGTAACGGTGTCGCCATCTATTTCCCCATTATCATACAACTCCACTATTATTTCATCCGCCGGCGTTTCTATTTCTTTTATCACAGGATTATCTCTCTTTTTAATTACATCAGGGATCTTTACCGGCGGGGCAACTGCTTTTATTACAGGCTTTACAGCTTCGCCTTGTTTACTAACAGTTTCTTTTTTCTCCGCTTTTATTTCCCTTGTATTTACTTTAGGTATTGCCACAGGGGTTTTTGCTTCCTGTTTTATTACAGGCCTGGTCACCTCTTTTTTTACCGGCGGTTTGGTTACTACTACAGGCTGCGGTTTGGGTGCAGGTGGCGGCTCGGGCTGAATAATTTTGCACTCCCTGATCTCTATATCATCCATTGCAAAATCATTACCACATCCACCAGATGTCATATCATCCATCGCCACTACAATACTGGAAAATGAAGCCGGTGTTGTAAAGCTACCTGGATAGCGTTGCCAATTAATGGTACTTTGAGGAGGGATGAGGCCGGTAAAAAATTTTGACAGCGGTTTTCCATCAGCATACACAGATATCCTTATCTGGGGCGGTGTGGGTTCACATCCTTCCCTGCCGGGGCATACATTTACAAACCATGCAGACAATTCATATTGCGTTGCAGGTTTTAGATCTGTAAGAGCAATAGAAAAAAAGGTGGATGGTGTATAGGAAGCATTTACGATCATCATTCTGCCATTAACGCTGCCGGGTGTATGATCCTTACTAAAGTCTAACCAATTACCCATATAGCAATCTCTTGTATGGGAAGTAAACGTAAACTCACCATCATTGGGGCAAAAGTGATCCACACGCCGGTAGTTATCTTTTAATTGTGACAGAGAAAAGTTTCTTGGATTACGGTCATCGCCAAAGTCGATAGTTATAACTGGCTGTTTAAAATTGCAATCAGTTGTTTGTGCAACAGCAAAAAATTGTGCTGCACACAAACAGAACAGTAAAAGGAAGTGCTTCATACGTGTTGTTTAAAATGAATAATGGCTATACTGAGTTGAAGCAGTTGCAAAATAGGATATGTTTTATTCATTACCGGAACCGTTTATAAAAAATCAAGCGCTAAGACACAAGTTCCGGGGTTATTCAACATTAAAGCATAGCCGCCTTTAACAAAAATTTATTTATCCCCTTTGTTGTTCATTTCAAAAAATAATACAACATTTATGTTGCCAAAAAAAGCGACAGCAAAACCGTCCTGGTTTTGCTGAACAAATCAAATTAACATCAACACATGGAAGCCGATGCTGCCAAATGCCCTGAAAAGTTCAGTGTAACTTTTTTGCAGCCACCCTGTCCCGGCAAAGTTCGGGATGCTGTTTATAACAGCAGCAATCATTCTTTTTTCCTGTAAACGTTCCGACAAATGGATCGAAGTGGATCCTGCCTTCAGCAGGTACATTGATGCCTACACTACCGGAACTGTTTCTAAAACTGCCGCCGTAAGGATCCAACTGGCTGGCACTGCCAACACCACCCACACCGTTGGCGAAGAAGTGAAAGAAAACCTCTTTGACTTCTCCCCTTCTGTAAAAGGCAAAACAGTGTGGATTGATGCCACCACTGTTGAATTCAAGCCCAGCTGAAAACCTGAAACCTGACCAGCTCTATGAAGTACGTTTTAACTTGGCAAAAGTTACATCCGTATCCGAAAGCAAGTTCAAGGAATTTAAGTTCAACATTAAAACAGTAAAGCCATCTTTTGTAGTGAAAGATTATGGGTTGAGAAGTGCGGCGGCAAAAGAACAGGATGTTTTTAAATGGCGAACTGGAAACAGCGGACATTGAAGATGGCAAGGCAATTGAAAAATTACTGACAGCCACGCAAAACAATAAACCGCTTACCATCAAATGGCAACACAATGATGCAGCCAAATCTCATGTGTACACGATTGAAGGAATTGAAAGAGGAAGCAATGTCAGCAATGTAAATATGGTGTGGAATGGCAAAGCCATTGAGCATGGAAGTGAGTGGGGAAAAACCAATTGCCGTGCCTGCTGCCGGTGAATTTAAAGTGCTGACTGTAATGGCGATGAATGAAGCACAGCAATATGCTTCTGTTCAGTTCAGCGACCCTATTGGCATCGGGCAGGATCTTACCGGCCTTATTTCTTTCAGTAATCAAAGCGATGTTTCTTATACCATCAATGGCAGTGAAGTAAAAGTGTTTGCCAATGGAAATTTAGATGGCAACTATACAGTGAACATCAACAGCGGTATTAAAAATACCTGGGGTACTGTTTTAGAACAGGGCTTTACTTCCAATATAAATTTTGAAAACAAACTGCCCATCGGTAAAAATTCATGGCAAAGGAAATATCCTTCCCAACTCAGGAAGATTGGTATTGCCTTTTGAATCTGTCAACCTGAATGCCGTTGACATCAGCATCATAAAAATTTATGAGAACAATGTACCAAGGTTTTTGCAGGATAATTCTTCTGGATGGAAACAGTTCGTTAAGAAGAGTTGCCAAACCAATTGTTGAAAAAACGTTGCGGCTGGATGATGATAAAACACTGGACCTGCATAAGCGCCAACGTTTCTCCTTAGACATTGATAAATTTTTAAAGACAGAACAAGGTGCTATCTATCGTGTTACCATCGGCTTCAGGCCGCAATACAGTTTGTATTCAAAAGTGGATACCACACAAAAGAGCGGCAATGATGAAGAGGAAGAATATTATGGCGGTTATTATGATGATGAATCGCAAAGCGGTGTGGATGATGATGAAGAATTCTGGAGAAGATATGATACCTATTATCCTTATGGATATAACTGGCAAAGGCGTGATGACCCCAACAGTAAATCTTATTACAACAAAGACCGCTGGGCCACCAGGAATATTTTAGCCAGCAATATTGGCCTTACTGCAAAAAGAGGAAATGACAACCGGCTCGCCGTGGCCGTTAGCAATATACTTACCACAGAACCAATGGGTGATGTGGATATTGAAGTATTGGATTACCAGCAGGCGATCATCAGCAAAGGCAAAAGTGGCAGTGATGGTTTTGCAAACATTGAACTGAAACGTAAACCATATTTACTTGTTGCAAAAAAAGGAAATGAAAGAGGTTATTTAAAATTGGATGATGGAAGTTCGCTGGCATTAAGCCGCTTTGATGTAAGTGGCGAAGAAGTAAAGAACGGCATTAAAGGTTTCATTTTTGGCGAACGTGGTGTATGGCGGCCGGGTGATACCATGTTTATCAATTGCATTATTGAAGACAGGGAAGGTAAACTGCCAAAAGACCACCCTGTTGAATTTAGTTTATACACACCGCAAAATCAATTGTACAAACATGCAGTACAAAGCAATGCAGAAGATGGTTTTTATTTATTCAAAACAAATACAGATGCTTCCTCTCCTACCGGTAACTGGCTGGCGAAAGTAAAATGTGGTGGTGCAACTTTTGAAAAACGAATCAAGGGTGGAAACGGTAATGCCCAACCGTTTAAAAATAAATGTGACTTTGGTAAAGACCCATTGCTGGGAACAGGTGGAACAACCGCAGGCACCATCAATGCCAAATGGCTATTTGGTGCAGTGGGTAAAAATTTAAAAGCAAAGATCGATGCATCATTGTATGCAAAGCAAACAAGCTTTTCAAAATTTGCCGGTTATGTTTTTGATAATCCAACATCTGATTATTCTACGCAAACAAAAACAATGTTTGATGGAACATTAGATGCAGAAGGCAATGCAACACTCAAGCCTGAATTTGAAACAGATGAAGCTGCACCAGGTATGCTTAACTGCAAACCTGCTGGTAAAAGTATTTGAACCTGGTGGTGCTTTCAGTATTGATAATGTAACGATGAATTACAGTCCGTATGCCAGCTATGCAGGGCTTAAACTACCACGAAGGTGAGAAACCATTTAATTATTTACTGGCTGGCAAAACACATACTGCTGAATTAGCAGATGTGGATGCAAAAGGAAATGCCGTTGCCGGCAGTTCTCAATTAGAAGTGCAATTTTACCGCATACAATGGCGCTGGTGGTGGGATGATAACGGCGATAACCTCAGCAACTTTACACAAAACTCTTACAACAAACTTATAAAAAGCGATACTGTAAACATAACTAACGGCAAAGGCCAATGGCAGTTTAAAACATCTTCCAATGAATGGGGGCGTTATCTTGTTATTGGTAAAAGATGTAAAGAGCGGCCACATGACAGGTTCAACTTTTTATATTGATGAACCTGGCTGGCAAAGCCGCAGTGGCAATGATGAAGATCAGACTGCAGCCACCATGTTATCCTTCAGCAGCAACAAAGAAAAATACAATGTGGGTGAAGAAGTGATATTGAATATCCCAAGCAGTAAAGGCGGACGAGTATTGGTGAGTTTAGAGAATGGAAGTAAAGTCATCAAATCATTCTGGAAAGAAACAGAACAGGGACAAACACAGGTAAAGTTTAATGTAGAGCAAGGCATGGCACCAAATATTTATGCAACAGTGAGTTTGTTGCAGCCACATTCGCAAACGGTGAATGATCTGCCGATAAGAATGTATGGAAGCATTCCCATTTTTATTGAAGACAAAAACACCATTCTTAAACCTGTGCTGAATATTGCAGGCAGTATAAGACCGGAACAACAGGCAAGTTTCACCGTAAGTGAACAGGAAGGAAAAGAAATGACCTACTGTGTTGCTATTGTTGATGAAGGGTTGCTTGGACTTAACAAGATTTAAAACACCTGATCCACACAGCGCATTTTATGCAAGAGAAGCATTGGGCGTAAAAAGTTTTGACATGTTTGATTATGTGATTGGTGCATGGAGCGGTGGGCTTGAAAGAATACTTAACCATTGGTGGTGATGCTGAAGGCGGCCCTGTGAAACAAAAAACAGCCAATCGCTTTAAACCGGTGGTTGCTTATCTCGGCCCATTCCATTTAGGTAAAGGGGATAAGCAAACAAAAACATTTACACTGCCATCTTATATTGGTTCAGTAAGAGCAATGGTGGTGGCTGCACACGAAGGCGCTTATGGTTTTGCAGAAAAAAATGTGGCGGTTAAAAAACCATTGATGATCTTGGCAACAATGCCAAGAGTTTTAGGTCCGGGTGAAACAATCAAATTGCCGGTTACTGTTTTTGCAATGGAGAATAATATTAAAAATGTAAATCTCTCCTTGCAATCCAATCCATATTTAGAAGTGGTTGGCAGCAGCACACAAAATATCAGCTTTGCACAAACCGGTGAGCAGATGGCTTACTTTGATGTAAGAGTAAAACCAAATACTGGTATTGGTAAAGTAAAACTACTGGCAAGCAGTGGTGGTGAAAAAGCCAACTATGAAGTGGAACTGGAAATACGAAATCCTAATCCACCAGTTACAAGTGTGACTGAAATGGTATTGAATGCAGGACAGCAATGGAATGTTACGGCATCAGCAATTGGTTCTCCCAATACCAGCACAGCCGTTGTTGAAATATCAAGTGTGCCGCCGATGAATTTGCAAAAGCGTTTGGATTATTTGATCCAGTATCCGCATGGTTGTATTGAACAAACAACTTCTTCTGTGTTTCCTCAATTGGTATTAAATCAACTGACCGATCTGGATGATTATAAAAAATCATTGGTAGATAAAAATATAAAAGCAGGTGTATTGCGTTTGCAAAACTTTCAACGGCCTGATGGTGGCTTTAGTTACTGGCCCGGTCATTGCAGAAAGTGATGCATGGGGCAGCAACTATGCAGGGCACTTTTTATTAGAAGCGCAAGCCAATGGATATTTTGTAAGTGATTATATGCTGCACAATGGAAAAACTTCCAGAGAGGAAGAGCCAATAGCTGGACGGTGACAAGTGAAAATTATTATGGCGCTGATTTAGACCAAGCTTATCGTTTGTTTACATTGGCATTGGCAAAAGCACCGGAACTGGGTGCCATGAACCGTTTGAAAGAATTCAAATATTTATCTGCTGAAGCAAAATGGAGATTGGCGGCTGCTTATAAATTAAGCGGACAGGAAAATACAGCATTGCAACTCATCAGTGGATTGACCACCACATTTGAAACAAGAACAAAACCCGGTTTTACTTTTGGTTCTGACTTAAGAGACCAGGCAATGGTGTTGGAAACATTGACCTTGCTTGGAAGAAAAGCGCAGGCAGCACAATTGCTCACCACTGTAGCAGCAAAATTATCGCAGGATATTGGTACAGCACACAAACAACTGCTTACTCTTTAATTGCGATTGCAAAGTATTGTGGCAAAAATCCATCGGGTGCAAAGATTGTTGCAAAGGCAAACATTGGAGGTAAGGCAACTGATATTAATTCTGCTGCTTATATCCGCCAATTACCTGTAATTGTGCAAAAAGGCAACAGCAATGTTGTTATCAGTAATAAAGGCAGCAATATTTTATATGTCCGCCTGATCACACAAGGCCAGCCGTTGAGTGGTGATAGTTTGAAAGTGAATAACAATCCTGCTGTGCTTAGCATGAACGTTAGTTATATTACACAGGATGGAAAAGCGCTGGATGTAACCAAACTTTCACAGGGAAGTGATTTTGTTGCCAAAGTTATTATCACCAACACTGGTAAACGTGGACGATATGATGAAATGGCGCTTTCACAAATATTCCCGAGTGGATGGGAAATATTGAATGCAAGGATGATTGGTGGCGAAGGTGCTTTTAAATCATCTTCTTCCACTTACCAGGATGTTCGTGACGACAGGGTGTATACTTATTTCGACATCAACGAAAATGAAACGCTTACTTATTATGTGCAGTTGAATGCATCGTATCTCGGCAGGTATTTTATGCCGGGCACTTATACATCGGCGATGTATGATAATACGATCAATGCAGGTGTGAATGGGAAATGGGTGGAGGTGGTGAATCAATAAAATCAAAACAAGGATTCCCTTCATTTAAAAGAAGGGAATCCTTTTAATAAAATGAATATCCTCATATTTTTTTTCGTATTATCCCTGATGGTGTTATGGTCTTGGTTTGCTCTTAAAAGGAGATTAAACCCTGGAATTGTTTTTATGACCGATGGCGCATTTTTTAAAAGAAATAAAATATTGGTCAGATACAACAGTGTACTAAAAATAGAAAGAGATATACCATTTTCGCTGGCAGGCCGCAATCAAACAACGTCCTTTGTTATTACTTATCTCAGCGGAGACGGTATGACAAACTCGTTACGATATTATATGAAACTCCAGGACAAGGAAAATTGGGGACTGTTCAAGAGAAAGGTGTTAACAGAAAATCCTGCAGTAGAATTTGATCAAAGTATATTTTAAAACCACATCTATCGTTCCGTAGGGACAGCATATTGGTAGCTGTTAAATAAAAAGTTTATAAAGTCCCCTTGGGGACGACAGATTAAAACAACGACATCAAGAAACCATTATTTAAAATGAATCAAGTGTTTCAATAAAGATTATTCATTCATGCCTAATACATACACTCAAATACATCTTCATTTCATTTTTGCTGTGCAAAACAGGCTATCACTTATTCAAAAAGAATGGAAGAATGAATTGTATCAATATATCACAGGCATTGAACAAAATAACAAACACAAAATGATTATCATAAATGGTATGCCCGACCATTTACATATTGTTGTTGGTATGAGGCCAATACAATCTGTATCTGATTTACTACAGGATATAAAAGGCGGTTCGTCTAAATGGATTAACGATAAAAAATTGGTGAAAGGGAAATTTCAATGGCAGGAAGGTTTTGGGGCATTTTCATATAGCAAATCTGCTTTGCCGAAATTAATCGAATATGTAAAGAACCAGGAAGCACATCATCAAAAGAAAACATTTTTGCAGGAATACAAAGAATTTTTAGATGCGTTTGAGGTGGAATATGATGAACTTTATATTTTTCATGAGATTGAATGATGGAGGATTCTATCGTCCCTACGGGACTTCCTTCTCTTTCATTTTGGTTTCTACCAATATTATGTGCCTTCGGCACTGAAAGAAAAAGACTCAAAGCTGAGTTTGACTTATTTTTCATAACCACAAGCTTAGGTTGCTTATGCTCCGTAGGAGAAAAATATCGGTAGGAAAGGCAATAATATTGAAACAAGTCCCGTAGGGACGGCAGATATAAAACGTAATTATCCTTTATCAAAAAACGTTTCTTGAAAAAAATCTTCTCTACCATATCTACCAAAGTAAGATCGCTCAAACCAAAAACCAAAATCAAACTATCGATATTTGGCAGTGCTATTAATTTGGTTTTATTTCTCTCTTCCCAAAGTTTTATTCAACGCACCAACAAGTTATATACTGGAAGATAAAGATGGTGTTTTATTAAACGCAACAATCGCTGCAGATGGCCAATGGCGTTTTCCCTACAATGAAAATGTGCCACAGAAATTTATTGAATGCATCACCACATTTGAAGACAAACGTTTTTTTTATCACCCCGGTGTGGACCCTGTTGCTTTTGTAAGAGCAATTAAAAAAAATATTACAGGCAATGGGAATACACAGGGCGGCAGCACCATCAGTATGCAGGTGATCCGTTTATCAGAAAAAAACAGCAACCGTAATATATGGAACAAATTAAAAGAAAGCATACTGGCAGTTAGAATGGAATGCCGCTATTCAAAAAAGAAAATACTGGCGCTGTATGCAAGCAACGCACCATTCGGTGGAAACGTGGTTGGTTTGGATGCAGCAGCTTGGCGTTATTATGGCAACAATCCTGACAAATTAAGCTGGGGGCAAATGGCAACATTGGCTGTATTACCCAACGCTCCTTCATTGGTACACCCGGGAAAAAACAGGGATGCATTATTGCGTAAAAGAAATTTATTGCTTGATAAACTACAGAATGAAAAAACAATAACAGCATCGGATTGTGAACTGGCAAAGCTGGAGCCATTGCCTGGCATACCATTACCACTACCACAAAATGCAACGCATTTATTTCAACGGTGTAAAAAAGAAAATAAAGTTTCGCTTACAAAAGTTGAAACAACATTAGACAATGCACTTCAAAAAAATGTAGCCACTATTTTACAACAACACCAATCCATCTTAAAAGGCAACGGGATAAACAACGCTTGTGCTTTGGTACTAGATGTAGAAACAGGTAATGCGTTGGCTTATGTTGGAAACATCACCGACAAATACAATAAAGAAATGGAAAGCGATGTGGATGTAATTGCGGCACCCAGAAGCCCTGGCAGTGCATTGAAACCAATTTTGTATGCCTCTCTTTTAAGTGATGGCTTGGTATTACCCAATTCATTGATCGCTGATGTGCCCATGCAGATCGGTGATTATGCTCCTAAAAATTTTGACTTGGGTTATGATGGTGCGGTACCTGCAGCCAATGCAATTGCAAGAAGCCTGAACATACCGGCACTAAAAATGTTGCAGCAATACAAGTACCAGCGTTTTTACGAAACACTAAAACAATGTGGTATTACAACACTTAATCGCTCTGCAGAAAATTATGGGCTTAGTTTAGTACTCGGAGGTTGTGAAGTCACCATGTGGGATATGGCTGGTGTATATGCATCCATGGCAAGAACATTAAATCATCAAGCAGCAAACAAAGGGATCAATAATCCAAAAGATTTTCATCCACCTAATTATCTGAAAGACCGCAGACGACAGACCACCGACAACCGAACCAACCTTCCTCTTGATGCAACTTCCATCTACTTCACCTTCCAGGCGATGAAAGAAGTAATGCGGCCGGGAGAAGAAGGCTTGTGGCAACAGTTCTCTTCTTCACAAACCATTGCATGGAAAACAGGTACCAGCTTTGGTTTCAGGGATGGATGGGCCATTGGCGTTACACCAAAACATGTAGTGTGTGTTTGGGTGGGTAATACAGATGGAGAAGGCAGGCCTGATCTGGTAGGCATTAAAACAGCAGCGCCCATACTGTTTGATATTTTTCGGCTCCTGCCTTCCGGTAGTTGGTTTCAAAAACCGGTTTACAATTTTAGTTATGTACCAGTGTGCAGGCAAAGTGGTTACCGGGCTAATATGGATTGTAATGATATTGATACATTGTTTATGCCTGCCAATGCCGTTAAAGCTCCATTATGCCCGTATCACCGGATGATAAATTTAGATGCAACAGGAACTTACCGTGTAACAGCAGATTGTGAAAGCCCTTCCTCCATGCAACATAAAAGCTGGTTTGTATTAACACCAGCCATGGAATTTTATTTTAAACAAAAAAGCGCTGATTATAAAGCACTACCTTCTTTTAAACCTGGCTGTGAATTAAGTGATGCAGGCAAAACAATTGAGATCATTTATCCTATACCCAATGCAAAAATTTATGTGCCACTGGAGATAAATGGAGAAAGAGGCAAAACAGTTTTTTCTGCCACACACCGAAAGAGCTGGCGCAAAAATCTTCTGGAGCCTGGATGATACATTTTTAGCAACCACACAAAATTTTCACCAGGTGGCAGTAAATCCTTCTGTTGGCAAACATGTAATTACATTAGTGGATGAAAGTGGATTGAGTGTGTCGAGGGAGTTTGAGATCGTAGAGAAGGAGAAATAATTAAGTAATAAAGCAAGAAACAGCATCACCTTTTTTTATTTCCATTGTATCGGCTGGCTGCATCGCCAATCCATCCGCTTCCATCACTGCTGTAATATCTCCTGATGTATTAAAAGTAATAGAATTAATCATTGTTGGATTTCCGGATAACACCACTGGAAAAAACTCATCCAGGTTTGTTTTCTTAACCCTGTTACCATTAAAAGGCAGTTGCAGCATCTTTCTTTCCGGTAAACCAAAACAGGAAAATAAAAATTCCTCAATAAATAATTTGAAAGTAACAAAGGTGGAGAAAGGATTGCCTGGCAATGCAAACACCACAGCGCCATTTTCAAACTTGCCAAACCAGATAGGTTTACCTGGACGGATAGCCACTTTATGAAAGATCATTTTTGCACCGGCCTTTATCAATACTTCAGGAACAAAATCCGCATCACCTGCTGATACAGCGCCGCTGAGAATAATAATATCATTTTGTTTGCACTTATTCACTGCCTGTAACAATGCAGCGGCATTATCTTTTATATGTGTAACTGCAGTTGGTTTTATTTCCCATCTCCGCAATAAGGCTTTTAATAAATGCTGGTTGCTGTTTCTTATCAGTACTTCATTCACAGGTGCATGAACAGGTACTATTTCATCGCCGGTGGTAATAATAGCAACAGAAGGCAAGGACGCCACTTTCACCTCATCATACCCCAGCGATGCCAATGTAGTAACGGTGCCTTCCTTTATCATTTGCGATGCATTGATAACTGCAACTCCTTTTTTAATATCGCTGCCCATCAAAGCAATATTCTGCCCGGGTTTTACTTCACTAACAGTTACAGTGAGCCGGTTTTCTTTTTCTTCCACATCTTCTTTTCTTATCACCGTATCTGCACCGGCAGGTACAGCTGCACCGGTCATAATTTTATAACATTCGCCTTGGCTGATTGATTTTGTTGAAATCATTCCAGCGAATACTGTTTCAACAATTATATAAGAGTGAATACCATCATTCCAGTCTGTACTGTTGATAGCAATGCCATCCATAGTAGCCCTGTTAAATGGTGGATAATCCCTGTCGGCCACAACAGGCTCATTCAGCACACGGCCAACTGCTTCATCCAGCAACACGATTTCTTTGCCAAAGGAACGGGCTTGTTGTTTTACTAATTGTTGTGCTTCTTGTAATGAAATCATTTTTTATAATTTGAGTGGGGAGAATAGAAACACTGGATGACACAGATTTAAGCAGATTAAAACGGATAAAATATCAGCACTAATCCGTCTCATCCGCTCAATCAGCGTTTCTATCCTACGCATTAATGTCCCTCTCCTTTTATCATATTCGCTGCATGAAAAACTGCCGGCAATACCGCTTCTAAACTCTCTCTTACGCCCGCTACGCTGCCGGGTAATGCTATAATAACGGTATCATTTATTGTACCTGCAAAAGACCGGCTCAACATTGCTAACGGTGTACGCATTTGTCCATAATTACGCATGGCTTCTGCAATACCCGGCACTTCCCTGCTGATGATCTCCTTTAATGCTTCTGTTGTTACATCATTGGGGCCAACACCTGTTCCACCGGTTGTAAATACAAACTGTATATCATCATTCACCCATTTCATTACCTGGTGCTGGATGCTTTCGATATCATCAGCCACCACTTTATAATCTGCAACAGATACGTTCATTGTTTCCAGCGTTTCTTTTATCAGCTTGCCACTTTTGTCTTCTCTTTCTCCAGCGGCTGTTGAGTCAGAACAAACCAGTATGGCACAGGTTGGATTACCAGTGATAAACCTATCCCGGTCGCTTTTGCCACCTTTCTTTTCTAATAATTTAATATTGCCAATTTCTAAATTCTTGTCAACCGGTTTAAGCATATCATAAATTTCCAATGCTGCCACACTCACCGCCGTAAGCATTTCCATTTCTATTCCTGTTCTTCCAATTGATTTTGCTTCGCCGGTTATTACAATGCCCGTTCTTTTAAAAACAGCAGCATCAAAGTGTTCAACATGGTCATGCTTATCCAAAAAATCAAAATGAATATCCATGCCATCAATATTTACAGGATGACAATGCGGCAATAATTGTGGAGTAGCTTTAGCGCCTGTAAATCCGGCAGCCCTTGCCACATCAAACAAATTACCTTTTGGCAGTTGGTTATTTTTTATCAATTCTATTGTAGCCGGCGAACAAAATAAAATGCCAATGGCTTTTGCTGTTCTTAATGTGATCTGTTTATGTGTGATGTCTCTCATGATTGTTAAAATAAACTTTCTTTTGTCCGCAATATAGCAATGCTATCCCCAACATTTATTGTACCGGTGCTTTCCGCAATCACATTCTCACCAAAATAAATTTTATTATTCATGCTTCTGTAAGTAGCTAATGTTTTCAATGGCTCTTTCCCTTTTTCAATTGTGGATTGGTTAATAGTCGTCATCACACATCTTGCACTTGGCTTTGCACCATGAAAAGTAATCCCGTTAATTACAAACTCTTTCATCCTGTCTTCTTCAAAAGCAGTACTATTTTTAATAACAAGATTAGGACGAAAGCGGTTCATGGGAAGCTGCTCAGATGCTTTACTGTTTAAATCTTCTAAAGAGGCTTCACTTATCATCAGTATCGGGAAACCATCTGAAAAACTGGTTAAGCTATTATTAATATTATATCGTTCATCTATCATTACCTGTGTATCATCATCCATATAAACTAACCTGCAGGGTGAATTAAGCGCTTCAGAAAACCATTTATCTGCTGCATCACTTACCAGCAAAGGATTACAAGGAACACCCCATATATTTGTATTAACCCTTTCATTCATCAAAGGTTTAAATGGAATGAGGATAAAATCAGTTTCGTTTTCCTTATGAAAAACTTTTAACCCATTAGTCATAATCTCCACCTGCAACAAAGCCATTACCGGGAACTCCCGTTGTGTAAGAAAATGATTATTCTCATCTATCAACATCCATCTGCGGTCATATTCAAATCCCCTATCGGAAATATTTACTGAAGACAATGAAACGCCTCCTAATGATTTGATGGGATAAACATATAAATGACTTACTGTGATCATAATATAAAATTATTTTACTGACACTTCAACTTTCTCAGAAAATCGTTGGTTGCTTTTTGCCCCGTTCTCTGTATTTAAGTGATACTGAAATTTCATTGTGCTTCCTGTAAGCGAATCAACACTCAGCAATGTATTTGCCAACACATCTTTTTGTCCTGTTATTATTTTAATCACTTCGTTTGCCATCATCAACCCGATCATTCCTGTAATAATATTATATGCTCCAATATCAGCACAGCTTTGTGTGGTATCATTTTCATCCTTGGGAAATAAACAACGCAGTGTAGCAGAACCATTATAATTAAAAACAGTTACCTGTCCCTCGCTTCGGTGAATAGCGCCATACACTAATGGCTTGTTTAAATATACAGCAGCGTCATTGATAAGATACTTTGCCACAAAATTGTCTGTGCAGTCAACAATAATATCATATTCCCTTAGCAATACCTGGATATTTTGCTGATGCACATACATATCATGCACTACAATATTGATAAAAGGATTGTATTGCGAAAGCCTTTCCTGTGCCATCACCGCCTTCTTCTTTCCTGCGTCATTCAGTAAATATAAATTTTGCCGGTGCAGGTTTGAAACAGCAACATAATCAAAGTCAGCAATACCAATGGTACCTACGCCGGCACCAGTTAAAGCTAACAGGCAGGGGCAACCCAAACCGCCGGCACCAATCACCAGCACTCTGCTTTGGTTCATCTTTTCCTGCCCTTCTGAACCAATAAAGGGAAGTTTGCTGTGGCTGCTGTAATATTCTTTTTCGTTGCTCACTCATTTTTGTAAAGGTAGAATATGTCCCACAAAGGCACGAAGCAAACAAAGTAATTTTATTGATCTTATTTTCTTACTTGAATATCAAACCAAAATACCGTGTACTTTGCGTCTTTGTGGGATAACTTTTATTACTTTACAGCTATGTTTGAAAACATCAACAGGAATGTATCTAAAAGTGCCGTTTTCACAAAAAAAGAACTGGCAAGAATGAATGAGCTGTTGCAGGTAAAGCATTTTCCTAAAAAAACATACCTGCTGCAGGAAGGCGAGATATGCAATTTTGAAGGCTATATCAACAAGGGTTGTGTACGCACTTACTATATTGATGAAAACGGTTTTGAAGTAACGTTGATGTTTTCAATAGAAGACTGGTGGGTGGGTGATGTATTAAGTTTTTATGAACAGAAGCCCAGCAACTTTTTTATTGAAACACTGGAAGAATGTGAGATAATGCTGTTTAACCCCGTTACCAAAGAAATGCTGCTGGCAGAAATACCAAAATTTGAACGGGTATTCCGCATGATGATGCAGCGGAGCCTTGCTTCAATGGTGAACAGGCTTGTTACCACCATTTCAAAACCTGCACAGGAAAAATATCTTGAATTTATAAAGAAATACCCAACTATACCACAAAGAGTAGCCCAGCATTACATCGCTTCTTATCTCGGCATCAGCCCGGAGTTTTTAAGTAAAGTGAGGGCAAAGATTTCAAAAAAATAATTTTCGTTGTTTTTCAATTTCTTGTCCTGGTTCAATGGATTAGACAAATCAATGTTGCAACTTTGTGTTTTAAAACTAAAAACACAATAACAATGGCAACTACAAAATGGGCATTAGACCCAACACACTCAGAAATAGGTTTTAAAGTAAAACACCTTATGTTCACTAACGTTTCAGGGCACTTTAAAACATTTACAGTTTCGGCGGAAACAGAAGACGATACTTTTAAAAATGCTAAAATTGAATTTGGTGCGGATGTGGACTCTGTAAGTACCAACAACGAACAACGTGATGCACACTTAAAAGGCGCTGATTTCTTTGATGCAGCTACTTTTCCTACAATGAGTTTTGTAGCAACAAAATTTGCTCCTAACGGCGATGGTGAATATGAATTGGCCGGGGACTTAACAATGCATGGTGTAACCCATCCTGTAAAATTAAATGCAGAGTTTGGCGGTATTGTAAAAGATCCATGGGGCAATGTAAAAGCAGGCTTTAGCCTGAATGGCAAACTGCACCGTAAAGATTTTGGCCTTAACTGGAATGCTGTACTTGAAACAGGAGGTGTAATGGTGAGTGAAGATGTGAAGATACATGCAGAAATACAATTGGTAAAACAGGCTTAAGTAATTGAAGCTGTTGAATAAAAAACCGGTAATGCCGGTTTTTTTATTTTAAATGCAACCGAATAGCAGTATTTAAAATCATAGTAGTAAAGCAACCCTTTCAATAGTATAAACCGTAAGTAATTTAATTCAATAACATTTCTTTGGGAAAATACAATATAGTCATACATTAGTGTAACAATAACTACCAGCAATCCATGACAGAAAAGGATTTTGAGATTGTAAAAAAAGATGTGCTTGCCATGCTTGATCATTTAAGCCCACATCTTACTTATCATTCTAAGGCGCATACTATCGATGTAATTAAACAGTCGGCAAGAATTGCTGCGGCTGAAAATATTACTGATAAAAAACAATTACTGCGGTTGAAATTTGCCGCACTGTTTCATGATAGTGGTTTTTTAAGAGTGTATGCCAATCATGAAATAAAGGGTTGCGAAATATTTTTAGAAACTACAGCAGGTATTAGTTTTACTGAGGAAGATAAAGAAATTGTGCAGGGTCTTATAATGGCAACCAAAATTCCTCAAATGCCCCAAACGCACCTGCAGCAAATTATATGCGATGCCGACCTGGATTATTTAGGCAGGGATGATTTTTATAGTATTGGCGAAAACCTGAGAAAGGAATTTTTACATTATAATATTGTTGAAAACAACGGAGATTGGGAAAAACTACAGCTCAATTTTTTAAGCCATCACCAGTATCATACAAAAGCAAACCGCCAATTAAGGGAACCAGAAAAACATAAATACCTGAAGCAAATATTGCCCGGTGCCTAACCAATCCTTTTTTTCATTTCCACTGTTATCCTGTCCTGCTCCCTTAGCCTGCGGCAAAGTGTACGCATTATGCCCTTGAGGATATCTGTATTAGTGGCAATCACATCATAAAACAATTCCTGTTCTATTTTTAATAAAATACAATCGCTTAAAGTGGTGGTGCTGGCCGAACGTGGTTCGGAATCTAAAAGCGAAAGCTCACCAAAAATTTCATTGTCAGAAAGCACTGCCAGTTGGTGGCCCTCATCATGTATTGATACCTGCCCCGAATGGATAAAATACATACAGTTACCATGATCGCCTTTTTTAAAAATAGTTACGCCCTTGTCAAAGCTTTTTTCAGTACAGATGGATGCTATATCAATCAGGTCAACTTCCTTGCAGTTTTTAAAAATATCAGAGTTTTTAAGCAGTAGTATTTTTTCGATTAAGAGCATAGATCAGTTTAATTAGGCGAATTTAATACAAAGTCTCTTGTTTCGGTAATGATAAATTCTTCTCTGCCATTGCCCACAGGCTTAATCTGCTTTAGATCATCCATCATCTTGTTCTTCCACGAACAGTACATTACCAAAGCTTTTGTCCATTGGTTATAAGAAGCATTACTATTGGAATACACTTTGCTGAAAATATTATCATAGCCATGCACCAGCTCCGTTTTTTTATAACCCTCAGCATCCAGAACAAAGTCAAACAGGTTTATAATTTCCCTGGCTGTTTTTCTTGGCAAGTCCAGTTCTATCATCTCAATGGCATTATAAATTTTTTCCCGTTTTTCTATGTCTATCAGTTCCAGTATCCGGTTGATGGGTTTATGCCGGTGCAGCATGGAACATATTTTAAGTGCCAGTACCAGGTCTGTTTTTACCTCATTCACCAATGAGTGCTTTACAATTTGCTTTTCTTCTTTGTTATAATGAATCCGCTGGTAATCCTCAATTTTATGATTGCCTGCTTTCAGGTAAATATCCAATACATGGTGCAGTTTTCCCTGTACGGCTTTATCCGGGTCATAGTTTTGCACCCACAGTGCATGTATTATTTTGCTGATATTATCACCTGGCTGCCCTACTGCTTTTTCAAGGTATCGCCTGCAATTTTCGCCTTTTATGCCGGCACTTATTTTTACCAGGCTGGTATGATGTTCATCCAGCAACTTTTCATCAATGAAATTAATATCAACAAAAAGTTTATCGCCATAGTGGCGCAATGCTTTTGTTACCAGGTGTTTTTCAGCAGGATGATTGGCCCTTTCAAAAATCTGCGGCAACAGTAAACTGATCTTTAATTTACATGCCGCTTCCACAGCATCCCTTCTCACTTCATCATGCTCATCATTAATAAGATTGCCTATATCTTTTGCAAACTGCACATGCTTTAATTCACTTATAATACTAATGGCAAGCCTTCTTTCTTCATGGTCTGATGAATTGATAAGATTGTTTATTTCATTACCGGCATTCAACAGGTATTTAAACTCCTGGTGGTTCAGCAGGTTTATGATGATCGTTTTTCTTGTATCAAAATCCTGGTTGTGCAGGGTTGACGCCATCTTTTCAAGATATACATCATCGTGCCGGCAAAGTGCCGATACCACTTTTTGTTTTACTTCTATATCCATTTCCGTTTGCAACAGTTGCTGCAGGCCTGGAACATTTATTTTCCCGTTAGTCTCCAGTTGGTCAATTGTATATTTTCTCACATCGCTGTTGCTATTGTGCAATTGCTCATTTAATAAAGCATTTATTCCTGCATAGCCTGTTTTTTGAAGCAGATCAAGTGCATAGATCACTTCCGCACCTTTTCCCGTTCTCACCTTGCTTATCAATATATCAATTGCCTTCTGATCGTACACATATTTCTCATCAGTGGTAAAAATGCCTTTTTCAATAGAATGGTGCAGTGTATGCAAATATGCCTTTTGAATAAGGAATACCACCCCTACCCATATTACCAGGTTAATGATCAATATTTTTATTAGGAAGGGTATATCTACCCCAATTCCTGCATTAAAAAACAACAGTAATGATACGCCTACTACAATAAGTGATGGCGGCAATGTATATCCCTTTGCAATAAGGTGCCCCTTGAGGCGGAGTTTTTCCTTTAGTGGTTGAAATA
This sequence comes from uncultured Chitinophagaceae bacterium, assembly GCA_963814445.1. GTDB lineage: Bacteria > Bacteroidota > Bacteroidia > Chitinophagales > Chitinophagaceae > Ferruginibacter. Next base: position 131,853 of record CAWFCU010000017.1, on the reverse strand, counting down.
AAATAAAAAACACCGGTTCCTGCATGGTTGACCGCAGCACTTCGGTAAGCATTGCCATGATGCCAAAAATATATACATCGTACATTTCGTGGCCCGTGTACAGGAAAAACAACAGGCAGAAAAGAAACAACGCCACCGGGGTAATAAACAGTGAAGAAATAATACCAATCTTTTCTATAACCCTGCTTGTAAAAATAAGTTTTAAGAAAATGGCTATAAGCCTGCCTACAGCAAAAAAAGCAGCTATATAAATGGCCAGGTCTGTTATTTTTTCAAACCGCAGTTTTACCTGCGAAATAAATGTATAGTCAATGAGCACAAACACATTGTAGCTAAGTATAGAAAGCAGGGAAATAACAAAGATGAGCCGGTTGTTAAAAAAGAAATTGATAATGTTTTCATTTTTATGGCCTGCATGTTCATCCTCTTCATGCTTATCCTGGGCTGTTTTTTTAAGGATATGCACCCACTCCGGTTTTTTTACAATGCGGTTAAACAGTACAAGGCTTACCACAAGCGCCGCTATTGAAAGCCACACTAAATTGGGCAGCCCTATAAGCGGTATCAAGAGCGGCGACAGCAAATAACCAATAAGTTTGGCTGGTATATCGCCAGAGCCAACGATAGAAAACACCCTCCTGCTTTCCCTTACATTAAACAGCAACGATACCAGCCCCCAATAAGCATAGCCGGTAATCATATAAATAACCGTATTGCTTACCAGCAACACAAAAATAAACTCATGCGTATTGCCAAAGGAAAGACCGATCCACATCATTGATAAGTATCGCAATAGCAGCGCCAATTACTGTTTTTAGTACAAAGGCAGGCAAAAATTTATGCTCTATTTTTTCGTAAAAATAATTAAGCCCGATAAGCACCACTGCAATAGCAATATATACCCACGGCAGCCGTGTTAATTTTAAACTCGTAAATAAAAAGTGTGAAGGCCACAATGTTGAGAAAGGCATTGGCCAAACCCATAAAAAACTGCACCTTCAGCAAATCGAATACCTGGTTAGATTCGGTTTGCTTTATATTGAGAACGTTGTACAGGCGTTGTTTCATAAAGGACTAAATGTACAAAACAAGTTGATAAGCAACGCACTAATATTTATTAACCGACTGTTATCAATATTTTTTTGCAGTGTGTTTTTTGAAACGGCCATAACGCAGAAATGATTTCTGCTGCAAATGATACAAATGGATACGAATATTTTTACAACAGGTTAAGGAGAAATGGCCCGTGAGGATAAGAGACACGACGGAGGAATCAACTTTAAAAATAAGTACTTACCCCAACACTAAAGCCACCTGTTTTGCTGGCAGGGTTTGCTAAAATATCTTTTTGCTGCTGGTGCCTGTAATTTAAACGCAATACCGTTTGCGATGTAGGGCGAAAACTTATTGCCGGCATAATGCTCCATAAATTTTCTCCAATATTAGTGCCGGTAGATTTGAATTTGCCTACATTCCAATCTACATATTCACCACGAAGTGCAATATTCAGTGTAGCATCTTTCCAACCCAAAATATTTCGTTTTAAAACAGGCTGTACAATATCAATAAAGCCGCCGTGCTGTTTGTTGCCAAACTGTTCTGTGTAAGTTTCCGGCACATCTACATTTACCCATGCCCATTCGGCTGTTACAAATGTTTTTGTTTTGGCAATGGTGGTATTGAAGTCTATTGCAAAAACAGCCAGGCTTCTTTTATCATCAATCACAATACCATCGTCTTTCCATTTATTATAAATGCCACCCATATACGATAAGCCCAATTCTCCTATTTTATTATGCCGCACGGCAACTTTTGCCGTTATCAAAGGGCTGCCGCTTGCCAGTTCTTCAAAGCGTTCGGTATTTTCTTTTGCGGCAGGCAAAAAAGTTTTGTTTTCACTGTTTTCAATAATTGAATTATCAAAACCGCTGCTGGCATACAGTTCATAACCAAACATCCAGTTTTTATTATATTGTTTACCATACAATCCAAAGCCTGCATTGCTCCAGGTGGCAGGTAACATTTGTGTGGCAGCAATAGGCCTGTCAGTAAATTCCCATTTAGGGCCATCATGGTTTTGATTGAAGGCACCGATAGGGTTCATGATCATTCCTCCACGGAGATTAAGCAAAGGATGCAACTCAACATCCACTGCTGCAAACTCTATCGCTATTTCTTTTTCAGCCGGTTCAAATTCTATTTCGCTTAAAAATTTTATTCTTTTTGAAATAGTGGATGCCACAAACAATGTCATTCTCCTGAATTGAAACTGATGGCCATCGCTTACACCATCGGTACCAAGGTGTTGCCAGTTGGCTTCCATATAGCCACCAACAGAAACAGGTAGTTTACCAACCGCCACAAACGGGCGGCTGTACACAGCATCCATATTCAATAATGGTTTTGCAGTATCGGCAACAGGGCTTTTTAAAAGTGCCGGGTCAATTTGCGCCTGCATATTTTTGCAAAACAAAAGCAAACTGCCAGGATGAATATTATTTTGTTCATACTGCTTTCAATGAAATTTTTAATTGATTGTTTTCAATCGTTACAGGAAAAGAACGAAGGTTTCTATCTGCCGGGCCACTTGCCACACTTCCTTTGTTGCTAAACTCACTGCCATGTGCAGGGCATTGCAGTTTATCGCCAAACACCTGTAGCTCTGCACCCTGGTGGGTGCATTGCAGCCATAAGGCGGAGTAATTTTTTTCATCAAAACGGTACACACAAATAGGAAATTTTAATGTATCATTATTTACAATGATGTATTTTTTATAGTGTGTTTCATTGCCTGCTTTGTTTCAAAATCTGATAATGAAACTAACAAATCGCTGTCGCTGATACTGCCGGTAAGTGTTTTAGCAATGCCGCAACTTTGCAACAATACTGCCATTGCACCGCCGCCAACACAAGCCATGCCGCAGCTTTGTAAAAATTTCTTTCTGTTCATTTTCTTACAGCGATTTTAAAAATTTAATTACTGCAGCTTTATCTGTTTGTGTTAACCGGTTAAAATTATTCCTGCTTTGCAATGCTTCGCCGCCATGTAATTGTATGGCTTCTTCAATACTTTTTGCCCTGCCATCATGCAGTAAAAAATATTGACCGCCCTGTGAGTTTGGCGAAAGACCCAAGCCCCATAGTGGTGGTGTACGCCATTCAAAAGTTTTGGCAGAACCTTCTGTGTAGCCATCATCTAAACCGCTGCCCATATCATGCAGCAACAAATCTGTATAAGGAAAAAATGTTTTTTCACTCAATGCCGCAACAGGTGAGTAACCGGTTTTTAATTGTGGTGTATGGCAGCCTGCACATTTTATTTGTATGAATAAATTTTTGCCATTCACCACTTCTGCATCATCCGCATTTCTTTGTATAGGTGCTTTTAAAGTTTGTAAATAAAACACTACATTCCTTACTGTTACATCCGAAACTTCGGGGTCAATATCTTCTCCACTATACACATCTTTTGGTAAGAAGGTAGAAGTAATACCAATATCCTGGTTATAAGCATTTACTGTTTGGTGCAGCAAATTATATGCGGCGGCTTTTTTTCCAAAGCGGTGAATGTATTTGCCATTTCGTGGAATGGCATTTGCAAATGGATTGATAAATGCTGGCAGAAAATCATAATTAGGCACTCCGGAAATTCCATCTCCATCAGCATCATCAGGATCTGCCATTGCTAAAATATCTGCATCGCTTACCAATTCTAAAAAGCCAAGCCCTGTATTTGCTGGTGGTGTAAATTTTGAGAATGTGGCACCTGCTGGTATTTGTTCCGGCGTAAAACCCGGCAATGCCCTGTTTTGTAATTGTGGGCCGCCGGCATGTAAAAATTGATTGCCTGTGCTGTCTGTTTGCCCAAATCTTGTAAGCGTTGTAAAGGGTGTTCCCTTGCCATCTCCTGCATGGCAACTGCCGCAACTGGTGGCTACAAATATGGAACCCAACCCGTTTTGCGGTGTAAATATTTCATCATTAAATGCAACATCACCTGCTAAAAACTGGCGGCTTTGCTGATAAGTCAATCCTTCGGCAGGGCCATCCAGTAATTCATTATCAGCAGGGGCAGCAGGCTGTGTTTTTGAACAGGCTTGTATTACAACAATCATTGCAACAATACAAGCCAGTATTGTATAAGTCTTTTTCATCGCACACATTTAAAGTGCAATGATAATAAATTATTAGTAAATACTAATAATTAAATTAGGTGAGCCTAAAATTTAGTTTTGCAACAGATGGCACAGATAGGTTCTGTGAGAACACAAACCGGGGCGTAGGATATGCTGCTGTGCCATTATGAATTACTTTTTTTGAAAGCTGCAAAAAAGAAAATTTTGTACCGTATTAAAAGGTGTTACATGATTTTCGGTAATGCATTTTATGCGATCAAATGCGATTTCGAATCTTGCACTCATAGAAGCTTCATTGTATTGCTGGATCTGCAAGCCGCTGCATTTTTCCGGTCCATTTTCTGAAAAGGTGCCTAACACCAAATAGCCATTATTTTTAATCCCTTCTTCGGCAATAGCCACATATTTATTAATAGCGTCATCGCTGGTAAGAAAATGAAAAGCTGCCCTGTCGTGCCAAAAATCAAATTGCACCGGTGGTTCAAATTCTGTAACATCTGTTACCACCCAATGCACCAAATTTGCTTTTTCTCCTAACCTGATTTTTGTCCTGTCTAATGCTGCTGCTGAAATATCCAGTGCCCAAATGTTTTGATAGCCCTTGTTTAAAAGTGCATCAACTAAATTGCTGTCGCCGCCGCCAATATCAATGATGTTGGCAGTTAATGGCAATTTGAATAATTCTAAAAACTCCATTGAGGTTTTTGGATATTCCTGGAACCAACTTACTTCGTTGGGTGCTTTGGTAGTGAATACTGTTTCCCAATGTTCTTTTTTATTTTCCATGGTATTTTGTTTTATAAATAAAAAAGGTTGCAGATAGAAATATCTGCAACCTCTTACACGGAATGATAATTTTTTTCTATGCAGTAAACGCTGATACCATTCCTAGTACTGATGCAAGCATTACCACACATTTCCAGCAATATGTTTTGTTCATTTTCATTTTTATAAATCTTATGAGTGTAAAAGTACATAAGCACCCGTTTTAATACTGTTACTATTTGCGTTGGCAGTTTGATTGTTTTCAGTGGGATTTAATTAATGCTTATGTCCTTCGGTATTGGTCATTTTTGCAGATACAAAAAAAGCGCCTTTGGTAACAACCTTTGCATCTTTCTTAATTTCCTTTAGTAAGGTAATTTCGGTGTAGCCAATATCAGTGCTACCTTTTGCTACCGGTATGCGTTCAAATCTCATTTCGCCTTCATGCTCATCATGCTTTTCTGCTGTATCATGTTTTGCAGCGTCTGCTGCTGGCTTCGCAGCCTCTTCTTCCATCAACATAAAAATATAATCCTTTCCTTCTACTGTTACAATAGCATCGTTAGGTACAGCAGGAACGGTTGCTTTTTCTAAACTAACCACCGCTGTTACATTCATGCCATCAATCAAACCAGTTTTTTCACCTTTTACCATGGCATGAACCGTAACCGCTTTGCTATCGCCTTCAAAAGAAGAGCCTAAAGAAAATATTTGTGCATCATATTCTTTGCCAGGGTTATTGGTAACTGTGAAATGAATGGTCTGGTTATTTTTTAGCTTGGGTAAATCTTTTTCGTACACAAATAAATCAAGGTGGAGTTGGCTGTTATCCACTATTTCTGCAACGGCAGTAGTAACATCAACATAGCCGCCCATTTTTACCATTACATTACTTACCACTCCGCTTATGGGACTTGTAATGGAAAGCACAGAAACTAGTTTGCCGACGGAAAGCCTTGCAGGATCAATACCCATCAATTGTATTTGCTGGGTGAGTGTACTTTTAAGTGTACGCAATGTTCTTAATTCTGATTCGGCGGATTGTAGATTTTTTAATGCGCCTGCATTGCCAGCATTTAATTCTTTCTGCCTTTTTACTTCCACCTCTGCCAGTATCATTTTTGAATTTACATTCAGCAAATCACTTTGCACCTGTATAAATTCAGGATTGGCAACTGTGGCAATGGTTTGCCCTTTCTTTACATAATTCCCCGGCTGCACCAATAAAGATTTAATAACGCCACTATACAAAGAATTTACACTGGCTTTGTTTTGATTGGGCACTTTTAATACCCCATTTACTTTTACAGATGCCGTTAATTGCTTTTCTTCAATGATGCCTAACTCAATGCCAATACTTTTTATTTGCTCTTGTGTAAGCTCTGCCACATTGGGGTTTTCTTCTTCATGTTCGTCATGACCTGCTTCGGCGGTTTCCTTTTTTTCTGCTGCCGCAGTATTCTTGTTGCCACAGGAATTGAGTAATACTGTAAAGGCAAACAGTGTAGTTATAATTACAAAATATTTTTTCATTGTGCTGATTTATTGATTGATGTAATAATTGTATTGAATAACAGAATGATTGTAAACATTCAGGTTCTCTAAGTAATTTTTTTGTATCTCTATTGCCTGTGTAAGAAACTGAGACAGTTCTGCAAAACTTATTTCACCGGAACGATATGCCAATGAAGAAGCTTTGATAATTTCTTCTGCCTGCTTTAATCCAGATGATTCGTAAAAGGCCAGCATACGGCTGTTTCTTTGTACTTCCTGTTTCTTTTGCATTTGTTGTGTACCCAACACTTGTTTGTTATAATCAAATTGTTTTTGCTGCACTGCCATTTCTGCCTGCGCCACTTTTACTTTATTGCGGTAAGCAGCAGCACCAAACAATGGAAAAGCTGCTGTTACAGAAAATCCTGTAAAAGGATTGCTTGCTCCCCATAAACGCTGGCTAAAAAAACGCCCTGAAAACTCCGGCTTGTTTTCATTTTTAATTACACCAATACCGGCATTGGCAATGTTTATGTTTTGCGATTGCAGTGCTAGAATTGGATGAATACTATCACTCATATTGCCGGGTATGGCTATTTTTTCTAGTGGCAGCAATAGTGGCAGCATTGATTCCTGTGTATTGAGCAACTGCATTAAAACCTGCTGCTGCATTTGCACATCGTTGCCAATTTGCTGCAGCAATGCCTGCAACTCCATCATTCTTACGTTGGCTGCAATACTGTCTAAACCGGGACTGTCACCCGTTTTTACTTTTAACACTGCTGCATCACTTAACGATGTGTAAATACTATCAAGCCTTGCAAACAACAATTGTTTATCCTGCAAATACCAAAGCTGGTAGTAAACAGTGCGTACATCTTTTTTTATGTCAATATCAATAGCCGCAGTGTTTGCTTCATAATATTTCAACTGCTCGTTGTATAAATTTTTCTGTGCTTTGTACAAACCGGGCCAGGCAATACTTTGCGACAGGCCAATTTTTAAAATACCCTTGCCATCGCTTGGGCGCAAATCTTCATTTTCTGCAAACACTCCTGTTTTGGGCAATGCAGTTGCAGTACTGATTTGTGCTTTGCCTCTTTCAACCTGCTGTTTATTTATATCATACAGCAGGTTACTTTTTGCCATTGTAATTACTTCACTTACACTTACTCTTTTAACCGGTTGTTGTGCAAGTGCAGAATTGGCAATAAGCAATAAGCAATATACAACATGCAATATGCAGTTCTTCTTCGCCCATTGCCAATTGCTTATTACTATTTTTAATTCATTCATACTTAATATTTTTCTGGATTATTAATCATGTGATGTAATAATTTACCTACTTCCTCACATTGCAATCTCAATGCTGATAAAGTTTGTTCGTTAATATAGCTACAGGCAAATGCAAAATCAAGCCAGACATTTGTTTCAGAATTTTCGGCATCGCAATCTGTAAGTTTTGAAACAAAATGAGCAGGATACCTTTTCTTTCTATAAGCCTCAGCCATATTAGCGCATACACTTCTGGAAGAGCGCCTTACCTGGTCAATCAAAGAATATTTTTCTTCTTTAGGGAAAGTCTTACTGATTTCAAATATTTCCATAGCAAGAGAAAATGCTTTTTTATATACCGGTGTTTCTTTAAAATTATATACACTCATATTTTTTATTTTAGTTTTTAAACTACTAATTGCTCCTTGCCTATTGCTGATTGCCTATTGTTTATTCTTTTTTGAAAAAATGATGTACAAACAAGGCAGTACGATCAATGTTAAAAAAGTTGCGGTTATCAATCCGCCAATAACAACAGTAGCCAATGGCCGCTGTACTTCTGCCCCTGCACCATTACTTAATGCCATAGGTAAAAAACCCAGTGCTGCAACGGCTGCCGTCATTAACACTGGCCGCAATCTTATTTTTGTTCCTTCAATTACTCTTTGTATTGTATCCTTCATACCATCTTTTTTCAATTGATTAAAAGTGCCGATTAACACAATACCATTTAACACTGCCACACCAAACAATGCAATAAAACCAATACCTGCAGAAATACTGAAATGGCATACCCCTTATGAGCAATGCAAATACACCTCCGATGGCACTCATGGGTATTGCAGTGAAAATAAGTATGGAATCTTTAACAGAACGGAAAGTGAGATACAGCATAAAGAATATAAGCAACAACGCCAGCGGCACTACAATCATTAAACGTGCAGATGCTTTTTGCAGATTTTCAAATGTGCCGCCATAAGTATAATAATAACCCACCGGCAGTTTTACTTTTTCGCTCAATACTTTTTGTGCATCTTCCACTACGCTCTGCACATCCCTGCCGCTTACATTAAAACTGATATATACTCTTCGCTTACCAGCCTCACGGCTTATTTGTGCCGGGCCGGTTTTAAATGAAATTGTGGCTACCTGAGATAAAGGGATTTGATTGCCATCTTTCATCGGCACATACAAATTACTTACATCATCCAAAGAAGTACGGTGGCTGCTGTCTAAGCCGCAACACCAAATCAAACTTTCTTTCATTCTCATAAACAGCGCCTGCTTTTTCGCCAGCAAATGCTGTACTGATAACATGGTTTACATCTTCAATATTTAATCCATATCCAGCCAACCTTGCCCTGTCGTATTCAATGGTAATTTGCGGCAAGCCGTCAATGCGTTCCACCTGCGGTTGTGTAATACCTTTTATATTTCTTATTGCAGCCGCAACTTTATCAGCATATTTGGCAAGGCTGTCTAAATTTTCTCCAAAAATTTTAATGGCCACATCCTGGCGTATGCCTGTCATCATTTCATTAAAACGCATTTGTATGGGCTGGCTGGGTTCTGCAATTACACCGGGTATAGTAGCTAATTTCTCCCCCATCAAATCCGCCAGTTCATAAAAATCATCTGTAGTTTTCCATTCCTTTTTATCTTTTAATATTACCATCAAATCACTTGCTTCCGGCGGCATTGGGTCGGTAGCCACATCCGCAGCACCGGTTTTACCCACCACCATTTTTACTTCGGGAAATTCTTTCAGCATCCTTTGTGCCAGCATAACCGTTTCTGTTGTTTGCGATAAAGAAGAACCTTGCGGCAAAACAAATTCTATCGCATAATCGCCTTCTTCCAAGTGTGGGAATAAATTCACCACCCAGGTTTTTAAAAATGATAAGCGCTGTAATAAACAATGCAGCCGTTACGCCAGCTATTATATATTTTATTTTAATAGCACCCTTAATTACTGGCTGTATATACGTTGAAAGAAATCCATCATCTTATCGGAGAAATTCTTTTTTAATACTTATTGTTTTAGGCAGGAACAAAGCACACATCATGGGGATATAAGTAAGTGAAAGCAACAATGCACCCAGATATTGCAAAGCCAACAGTTTGAGCCATCGGGCGGAACATTTTTCCTTCGATACCAGTTAAGGTAAGAATGGGAATATATACAATGAGAATAATGATTTCTCCAAACGCTGCACTGCTTCTTATAGCCGATGCAGATTGATACACTTCTTCATCCATTTGTTGTTGCGTAAATGCAGTTTGTGTTTTTCGTAATCCTAAATGATGAAGTGTTGCCTCCACAATAATTACTGCGCCATCTACAATCAATCCAAAATCAATTGCACCTAAACTCATCAGGTTGGCGCTTACACCAAACAAATTCATTAAAGCCATGGCAAATAATAAGGAGAGTGGAATAGCAGAAGCAACAATCAGCCCTGCCCTCAAATTGCCGAGAAATAAAACGAGTACAAAAATTACAATCAATGCACCTTCAATCAAATTTGTTTTTACGGTAGTAATTGCCCGGTCAATTAAATTGGTACGGTCTAAAAAGGGTTCTATTATTACATCTTCCGGTAATGATTTTTCTACGGTCTTCATTCTTTCTTTTACCAATTCCACCACTGCTGCACTATTGGCTCCTTTCATCATCAGTACCAAACCTCCTACTACTTCTTTTTCGCCATTGTAAGTTAGTGCGCCATACCGTGGGGGCGAACCGAATTGCACTGTTGCCACATCTCTTATCAAAATTGGAATACCGTTTTGTTGTTTTACCACAATATTTTCAATGTCGGCAAATGTTTTTACCAAGCCCACACCACGGATAAAATAAGCGTTTGGCTTTCTATCAATATAAGCGCCGCCAGTATTTTCATTATTTTTTTCAAGTGCCGTAAAAATTTCTGGAATGGTTACATTCATCGCTTTTAACCTGTCAGGGTTAATGGCTACTTCATACTGTTTGGCAATGCCACCAAATGCTGTTACTTCGGCCACTCCTTTTATACCGCTCAATTGGCGGCCTACAATCCAATCCTGCATAGTACGTAAATCCATAGCAGAATACTTTTGTTCACTGCCTTTTTTTGGGTGGATAACGTACTGATATATTTCTCCCAGCCCTGTTGTAACCGGTGCCAGTTCTGGTGTACCTACGCCTGCAGGAATTTGCTCTTCGGCTTCTTTCAACCGTTCGTTAATCAATTGCCTGGCAAAATAAATATTCTCGTCTTCATTAAATACGATGGTGATTACACTTAATCCAAAACGGGAAAAGGAACGCATTTCAATCACGCCCTGAATATTTGATAAAGATTTTTCTATTGGGTAAGTAATAAACTGTTCTACTTCCTGCGCCGCTAATGTTGGAGCCACTGTAATTACCTGCACCTGGTTGTTGGTAATATCGGGCAGTGCATCAACAGGTAGCCTGGATGCACTCCACAAACCCCAAACTACAAGTGCCAATGTCATTATACCAATGACAAGTTTGTTCTTTATACTGAATTGTATAATCTTATTTAACATCTATCAATAAATTAAATTGAAGCAATACATAATAAACAGCAATAACCAATTTGCTAGTCGCAAACAGTTACAAGGCAACAGGCAACTGCCTGTTACAGATAAAAAAAGCTTAACTCAATTTAGGCGGTTGCCAAATAGCAAAGGAGATTTGCTCGGTGTAGGAAATTTCGTAAACAGGATAATCTGCCGAAGGGAAAAAACGCTTCGGTATTTTGTAAGCAACTATTTCCTGTAAAGAAACAGAAACTGCACAACAGGAACAGGCACAAAATGGGGTACAATGTTCTGTATCCTGGCTGTGATCATCGTGGTTAATGGGTGCTGAAATATTTGTATCCTCTTTAACTGCACACACGTCACCGTCGCCGCAAGGGAAACAGGATAGCCCTAACATATAGAGGCCAAATATGAGTGTGAAAAATTTCATTGCTGCAAAAATAACGGTATTGGGCTACAATTTGTTTTATCATACATAAATAAAAAGGTAATAGGGTTGCAAAAATGGCTACTGCAATAAATGAAAAGGCTGCACAATCGCAGCCTTTTTAATAATACTCTTTTAGTCTTTTTTCTTTTCAACCAAATCAGCGCCACAACTTGGACACTTGCCATCTTTATCCAAAGCTACATCCGGATGCATTGGGCAGGTATAGATTTTCATTACTTCCGTCTTCATTTGTTCTTTTGGCGAAATAGTTAACTTTCTGCCACACTGGGGGCATTTGCCATGCTTATTACTTGTAACATCCATGTGAAATGGGCAGGAATAATTTTTTGCTTCCTTGTGTTTCATCTGCTCTTTTTTTGAGAGCGTTAGTTCCATTCCGCATTCCGGGCACTTGCCTGCTTCTTTCATTTTTACATCGTGGTGCATGGGGCAGGTGTAAAAAGTGGGATGGTGTGTGGTATCTTTTTTTGCTTTTTGAGCAAAAGTTGATGCAGTGAGCATTGTTAGCACTGCGATAAATACAATTTTGATCGCTTTCATTTTATTTTAGTTTTTTATGTTACAAAGAAATAAATGCTGCTGAATAAAATCTGTGATCTACATCAGTTGTATTTATGCTATAAAACGTGAAAAGATGGGGTATTAAATTCTCACTGCCTTTATATAATCCCAATAATACTCACTGCACCAATATTGAATGATGGATATTATTTTACTTTCAGCAGGTTTGCATTGATAGATACTACAACTGTGCTTATACTCATGAGCGCTGCTGTACCGGTTGCAAACCATATTTTTGATACACATTTTCATTTACCTGGGCTATTAATAAATCATTTTACTACTTAAAATACAAAAAGGCGTACTGCGTTGAGTTTCTCTGGAATATCTATATTTTTGCCGATATCATTAATGCTAATATTTAAAAGTACAGAGCTTTGCATTATCGATAATTAGTTTAGAAATTAAAGGATCAGCTGCTTAAATGGTATGTGGTACAAGTGAGTGACACAACGATGATGCCATAAAATGCAAATGCCGGTAACAAAATAAGCCCAATCATTAATAAACACATGTTGACATTTGCAGAATTAAAAAAGAATTTAAAGAAAGATTTTACGGGATTAACAGCATTAAAAGTGGCATTGCTTGGCGACAGTGCCACACAATTATTGGTACAGGCTCTTCGTGGTGCAGCTTTTAATGAAGGCTTTGATCTGCAGGTGTGGGAAGCTGATTTTAACCAGGTGGAACGGCAGGTGTTTGACAATGGAAGTGAATTATATGAATATAATCCGGACATCATTATTTTTTTCCAGGCAAGCCATAAATTACTGGGCACTTACAACAAACTAAAACCGGAAGCCTATTCATCGCTGGCAGATAACCGGCTTGAACTGGTGGATAGTATGTACAGCCAGTTAAAGAGCAGCCTTAAAGCAAAGATCATTTATTATAACTATGCCGAAATCAATGATTCGGTGTTCGGTAATTATGCAAATAAGATAGAATCATCCTTCCTGTTTCAATTAAGAAAATTAAATTTTGGATTGATGCAGTTTGCCGCAGCCAATGCTGACTTTTTCATCTGCGATATTTCTTCTGTTCAAAATCAATTTGGCAAGGCTGCTTTTTTCCAAAGCAATATTTATATCAACACCGAAATGGTGTTGAGCTTAGATGTAATACCCGAAGTTGCTGTGAGAACAATTGATATTATAAAAACGCTGAATGGCAAATTTAAAAAGTGTGTGATACTCGACCTGGACAACACTACCTGGGGCGGCATTATTGGTGATGATGGAATTGAAAATATACAAGTGGGCAGTCTTGGGTATTGGAAAAGCTTTTAGTGAATTTCAATACTGGATAAAAAAATTACAACGCCGTGGCATCATACTGGCAGTATGCAGCAAGAACACAGAATCTATAGCGAAGGAGCCATTTGAAAAACATCCGGACATGGTATTGCACCTGGAAGACATTGCCGTATTTGTTGCCAACTGGGAAACAAAGGTGGACAATATCAGGCATATACAAAGCATATTGAATATTGGTTTTGATTCCATGGTATTTTTAGATGACAATCCTTTTGAAAGAAATATAGTGAGGGAAAATATTAAAGACATTACCGTACCGGAACTGCCTGAAGACCCTGCGGAGTATCTTGAATATTTATACAGCCTTAATCTTTTTGAAACCGTTTCTTTTTCTGGTGAAGATGCAGAACGTACGAAACAATACCAGGTGGAAGCACAAAGAGCTGTACTGCAAAAAAGCTTTGGCAATGAAGATGATTTTTTGAAAACCCTGGAGATGGTTTCACTGGTGGAGCCTTTTACAAAATTCAATACACCAAGGGTGGCACAGCTTTCGCAACGAAGCAACCAGTTTAACCTGAGAACAGTCCGTTATACAGAAGCGGATATTGAAAGTATAGCAACTGATAATTTGTATGCACCATTTACTTTTACATTAGAAGACAAATTTGGCGATAACGGGCTTATCTGTATCATCATCACAAAAAAAGAAAATGATGCTACTTTGTTTATTGATACATGGCTGATGAGTTGCCGTGTATTAAAAAGAGGCATGGAAGATTTTACGCTGAATACCATTGCCGGCTTTGCAAAAGAGAAAGGATACAAATATCTTAAAGGCGAATACATACCAACAGCAAAAAATGAAATGGTGAAAGACCATTACAAAAAATTAGGCTTTGAAGTGGATGGCAATTACTGGATATTAAACGTAACTGACTACGACAATAAAAAATGCTTTATTAATAAAAAAAACTAACATGAGCAGAGAAGAAATATTGGATCAGGTAACCCAGGTATTTGCTGATACGCTTGATGAAGAGAATGTGAAACTAACTGAAAACTCTACCGCAGATGACGTTGAAGGATGGGATTCTTTAACCCATGTGCAACTGGTAGTGGCAGTGGAAAAGAAATTTAAAATACGTTTTTCAGCAAAAGAAATACAAAGCTGGAAAAATGTTAGCGAAATGATCGATAGTATCAGTAGTAAAATGCAATAAACCCCTTTGAGAAAGCGTTCTTACGGCACCATATCCATATCCCATTTTGAAAACGCATAACTGTAAACCCTGAGGGATATGATTTTTAATTCTATTAATTTTATTTTTTTCTTTGCCGTTGTGTTGGTGGTGCTGTATGTACTGCCTGCAAAATATCGTTGGGTGTGGGCACTTGCTGCAAGCGTTTTCTTTTATGCGTATGCCCAGCCTGCTTATACATTTATACCAATAGCCATTACCGCACTCTCATATTTTGCCGGGCTTGCCATTGAAAAAGCCGCTACCGAAAAGAAAAAGAAAGAATTTGTTTGTTATAAGCGTGGCAGCCATTATTGGTATGCTGGTGTTTTTTAAATACACTAATTTTTTCACCGACACATTTACTGATGCTTTTAATTATATATCACAAAAACTATTTACATTCGCAACGCACCGTTACCAACAACTTTTTAATAAACATTGCAGCGCCGCTTGGTATCTCCTACATCACTTTCCAGGCCATTGGTTATTTATTAGAAATAAAACGTGGTGATGAACCGGCAGAAAAACATTTCGGCCATTTTGCCACTTACCTGCTGCTGTTTACAAAAATCATTGCCGGGCCTGTTGAAAGGGCACATCGTTTTTTACCACAGCTCAAAGAAACACGGGCACTCACTTACGAAAATTTTGTAAGTGGTGCAAAACAACTGTTGTGGGGGCTTTTCAAAAAAATTGTGGTGGCCGACAGGCTTTCGCTTTTGGTGGATGCCGTGTATAATAATTACCAGCATCATTCCGGTATCACATTGATCTTTGCATCGTTTTGTTATATCATCCAGATTTATGCAGATTTTTCCGGCTATACCGATATGGCGCTTGGCATTTCAAGTATGATGGGTTATGAACTGACGCCAAACTTTAACCGGCCATTGCTTGCAAAGTCAGTAACAGAATTCTGGCGCAAGTGGCACATGTCGCTCTCTACCTGGTTTGCAGACTACTTTTTTAATCCCATTGCTGTTGCAAAAAGAAACTGGGGTGTTTGGGCAGTGATATATGCCTGCTTTGTAACCTTTACTGTGTTGGGCTTTTGGCATGGCGCCAACTGGACGTATATCACATTTGGATTTTTACAGGGCCTTATCCTTGCAATAGAAATGCTTACCCGTAAGCAAAGAAAAAATATGCGTAAGAAAATACCAGTATGGCTTAATGATGGCGCAGGTATTCTTTTCACACTTGGTTATTTTGCTTTTTCTTCCATCTTCTTCAGGGCGCAAACGGTTGGTGATGCTTTTGCGATCATAAAAAAGATGCTGCATTTTAATGGCCCTTTGTTTTACAACGATGCATCATTATTGATGTTTATACTGGCAGGCATATTTTACATTGCAGTGTATGATATTAAAAAAGAGTTTTTCGATAATAAATTCAATGTAGACCAAAGTAAATACTGGTTAGTACGTAACGGGTATTATTGCATGCTCATCATTATTATTCTTACTACAGCAGTGTTTGATGGCGGTGAGTTTATCTACTTTCAATTTTAAACAATGGCAACACAAAAAAATAAAAGCATTCGTTACCGCCTGTTGCAGGTGCTGTTGTTTATTGCGCTGGTAGCTGCTGCAGACTTTACTGTTGGTAAAATTCTAAAGTATTTTTATACCCGCCAGTCTTCGGGTTGGGAATATGCCACCCGTTATTCTGCAGAAGAAACAAAAGCCGATGTACTCATCTTTGGAGCTTCCCGTGCACAACAGCAATATATACCCACCTACTTTGAAGATACATTGCACCTTACAAGCTACAATGTAGGCAGGGATGGCACTTCTTTTTTTTATCACTATGCCATGCTGCAGGCAGTATTAAAAAGATATACACCAAAAGTAATTGTACTGGATTGTGAATATGCGGCACTAAAAGCATCTCCCACCAGTTACGAACGATTATCGCTGCTGCTGCCGCTGTACAATGACCACCCGGAGATGCGATCGGTCATAAACCTCCGCAGCCCATTCGAAAAATACAAACTGATCTCCTGTATTTATCCTTATAATTCCATGCTGTTTAAAATTGCTGTAGCCAATCTTGAATCGAATAAAAAAGAAAAGGAAGATATTAAAGGATATATGCCGCTACACAACAGCCTTAAACAACCCATCAAAACTTTTGACTATACAGCACCTTATGAATTAGACAGCATTAAAGTAAATATGCTGAATGCATTTGTTGATGAATGCATCCAAAAAAATATTAAGCTGTATTTTGTATGCCCGCCTTATTACATGAAAACCATTGGCACAGATTATTCTCTTGCCGTTACACAACAAATAGCAGAACAAAAAAAGATACCTTTTATTGATTACTCAAAAGACACTTTTTATTTTAACAGGCCGCAGCTTTTTGATGATACGGTGCATTTGAATATGACAGGTTCAAAAATGTTTTCTGCTGAAATTGCAGGGAGGATACGAAGGGAGATGCAGAAGTAAAAGAGGCTGTGAAAGGAAAACACTAAAGAGGAAAGACTTTCTTATATAGATCAACCAAGCGGTAAAATTCATTTATTGCCTCCTCTTCAATATGGCAGGCTTTTTAAGAATGATCCCTGGCCATCCTTCGCCTGATGATGTAAGACCATACTGTATTGCAACAAAGTTGAGGAAACGGTTAAATCCTTCGTTCATATTTACATTTTCGCTCAACCCCCATATTGCTGCTTCAAATCCGTCAATATAAGTAGCCAAAGTATATGTGCCGATATGGAGTGGTACTTTAGCCTTGATCAAGTCTAAATACTCATATAAATTCTCAGACTTTAGTGCAGGTTGATCATTGATGGTAATCCTGGCAGTAGTGTTAATTTTAAATTATACTCTTCATTGGTATCTATTCTAAAAGTAAGAATTTTAAAAAGGGCTTCTGCAGCCAGTTTTTATTCCTCCATAATTTTCACAGATTGAAGCACTAATTTTTGTTTTCAGTTGGAATATAAAAAAGTTCTAAAAGCAAAAAGCCCCCTGGCAAGTGGGGGCGTTTTTGTTTATTATACTTATCGAAATCCTGACTAACTATTCACTTAGCACTGTTCTTATAACAGTATCTTCTTCTGTAAACATTTTTATGTAATACACCAGCTTTGGTATAGCTGTAATGTTATTGCTAAAAGTGTTATTACCTGGTTGCAGTTGCACCTGCTTGCTCATCACTACCCTTCCAGCCACATCCACAACTACTACATTAAGTGTTTGCCTTCTTTCTGAATTTACAGCTATCCTCAAAGATGTTGTGGTTACTACTGCAGTCTCCATCCTGAATGACCGCCTGCTGCTCATATTCACTGATACCAACCTGCTGTACGCTTTACTGTTATCGTTGTCAACCATTACAAGCCTGTAGTAGTTAACACCGTTTACAGGGTTGTTATCAACAAAGGTGTAAACATTTTCACCAGCAGTGTTATTAGAAGCCACTATTCCAATACTGATAAAGTCCCTTCCATTAGTGCTTCTTTCCACCACATAATGGCTGCTGTTTACTTCAGATTCAGTAACCCATTTAAGATTTACTTTATCTCCCTGCCTGTATGCAGAGAACTTTGTAAGTTTTACCGGCAGTATCGTTGACACATTTACACTCAGTGTATCCCTGCTGGTAAGTCCGGCTGTATCGGTTACCAACAACTCGAATGTGTAAGTACCCACTACAAGGTTCGACACTTTTGTGGTGGAACTATTTGGTGTATTGATAAGGAACTGTGCAGGGCCTGTTAATTTCCTCCATGCAAAAGTTGATATATTGATACCTATGGCAGAACCAGCAAGCAATACTGTATCAATAGGCAAAAAAACTGTCTTATCAAGCCCGGCATTGCAAACAGGCACTACATTTATAGGCCCTAATTTGATCAGCACCCTGGAAGAAAAAGGCTGCAATGTGATTGTGCCATTATAGATAGTACTGTCAACATCCGCATACTTTGCATCAAGCGTTATTGTTTTAGCAACACTTGACGAATTATATTCAAAACGTACCTGGCTTGCAATGGTATTAATAGTTGCCGTTACTTCATAAAACTCAATATCATCAATATAAGTGGTACCCGACATTTGTTCCACTTCAATTACAAAACTTGCAGCCGTTTCTGTTGTTGGTGCATCAATTAAAAATTCATGCTGAATTTTTGTAAGTCCAAACGCCTTTGCTTGTGTTGGCACCAGGTTATTATAAGGGGATGCGCTTTTCCTTAAATAGGCCCTTACAATACCATTGGCTGATGAGCCTAATGTTTTAAAACGAAGTACATATTTTTTTGCATTGCTTACAGCACCAGCGGCGCCATAAATAAAGCTGAACCTGTTTGCAACAGGCGAAGCAAAATCCATCCGTACAGAACCGCCAGAAATTTTATTGCTGTTATCCCATGCTGCTGTGGTACTGGAGCCAAAAAGTGTAACACCAGTGATATTACTTGTAAACTGTGGGTTGGTAACAACGTTTGTACCCACTACACTGTTGATTGTATAAGGTGCGATCTTTGGCCTTGGTTTGCTCGATTTTTGATCATGGCCAGTAAATGCTTTCCAGCCATCTAAAGAAAAAGGAGATGTTGGAACAACAGCACCGCCCTCTGTACTATAAATTTCAGTTTGTATGCCTGCATCTGTATAACTGTTATAATAGTTACTATCAATAGTACCCAGGCTACGCAGGTTATTCTGTAAAGTAGTGGTAACCGGCGAGTTAAGCGCCCCATTGGTGTAATAAATATTTCTTTGCGTAGTGGTATAAGGGAAAGATATATTCTTCTTGATATTAAGATTGGTGATGCTACCCCATCCCCAGCGCATAAAACTGATATCCTGCAAATTGTTGAAAAATGTATTATCCCTGATTGTAACATTGCTTGGGTTATTACAATGAATACCGTTTTTAGAACTGTTGAATACAGTATTACCAACCACTGTTACATTCATGCTCCTGCCATCAAGGTAAATGCCTGCACAAAATGGAGACCTGGAATTGGTTCCATCGGGAGCACTTATACCATTACTGATAACATTGTTTCTTATTATGCGGTTTGTAAAAATAGAACCTGGAGCAGCATCTGTTCCGTTTGCATAAGTGTAAATACCACCGTTATCATGCGTTACATTGCAATAGTAGTTTACATAATTTTTCTGCACCACTATATCACTACCATTGAATTGTATGCCTGCCGCACCAACACTATCCAGTACATTATTTTCAATGATGCCATTAGTTTGAACACCCAGGTAAATTCCTTTATAATCCGAATCATCAAAAAATGATCCCATGCCTGCAAACTGCCCATTGTTTCTTACTACACAGTTCCTTACAACCGCATTTGTTTTTGTATTGCAGATAACCTGTATAGAAAGAGAAAGACAATTATATACTTTCACATTCTCAACCAGTGCATTTCCTGTGCCATACATGTGAATAGCCCTGGAACCGATGTTAGTAAAGTCGCAATTTTTTATGGTGACATTACCGGCAAAATAAGAATACACACCGCTTGAATTAGCTCCTTCAAAATTTATTTCGTTTATGCTGATAAATGATCTGCTGTTGGCATTAAACAAAGTATCCACCACGCCTACCTGCACTGCATAATTAGTTGGTGTGTTTGCCCCAAAATACATATTCAGCATCCTTGCAGTTGTATCATAATACCATTCGCCAAACTGGTCAAGTGTACGGATGTCATCCTGTATAAAATATCCATGTCCAAGTTTTGCCGAAGATGAGTTACCTGCACCTGCGCCATTGGCCTTCATTAAAGTACGATAGGTAAAAGTACCGCCGGTATGATTGGTAATAAGACAGCGCTCAATTCTCCAACCATTTTTCCTGATGGCGATTTCAGCGCCTGTCCAGTTAACAGTTGATGTCATTTCGTTATCAGTAACAGAGAGAGCGCCTGCTGCTTCAAAAGGAAGAAAACCGCCGTTTGCATCCGTTGGGTTAGGATACCTTCCTATCCGTTGCGGACGGCCGTTTAATGATACCATATTCAAATAAGTCTTTGCAGCCACTGATGCTTTGTAAATACCAGTGCTAACCAATGTCCATCCAGATAAGGTTACAAAGCCAGTAATAACAGGTCTTGCACCAGTACCGTAAGCAGAAAAATTCAGGTTGTTCCTGTTTACAGTGATGGCACCATAAAATACATCACCTCTTTTAAGAAGGATGCTGTCGTTGGCTGCAAAAGTGAATGCATTTACTTTAGATAATGTTTTCCATGCTGTTGTAGCTGAAGTGCCAGCCGCAGCATCGTTGCCGGATGCCGAAACATAGTAGTTGGTTGCGTTTGTTGTTAACGCAACTGCCACAATGCTCAGCAAAAGTAACAGTCGTTTCATAGTTGTAGGATTTTAGTTTTCCAGGATTTTGATTAATAGGCAAAGTGGTGCCAGTACGGTATAAATTCCGTTTTAACCACTGCTTGTGTTGCAACGATTACAAAAAACTACTGATGGTTGCCGTTAGGCTACCATACACTTTTCCTTAAGTCTGTTGATTTTCAGCAATGTAAGCAATGCCATTAATGCAAGCTGTGTGCTGGTTGGTGAGGATGGTGTTTTCATAGTTTTCAAATTTAATAAAGTACGGTAACGCTTTACTATCTTTTATCTATAAACCTTAAATACTGTTGAAATGTAAATCAGCGGAGAAGCTGGTTTTTCGTTTTCAGAGGTTTCAGGCTTACGGACTAATTTTCGGATTCGGATACTTAATGTTTTGCTAAAATTGTGCCAAACATAAAATCATCACTTACTTTTTTTAACCGCAATTGAAAATAAAACAGGAAAACTTTTTAGAAAAATAAATCAATACTGCCATTGCAGTGAAGTAGTAAATTAGTTTTCATAGTTCAAAAATACAAGTACGGTCGGTAACGGATTCCAGGAGATTCCCATGAATATACCTGGCGGATAAATAATAAAACAAATAACTCCTGGTAAATATTGCAAGCTGCAATTGATTTTTAAAAATATAGAGTACTTGTGCTTTGAGAAATCGTAAAAACACGAATGTGCAATCGTAATTTATCAATAAAGAATAGTTGATTTATGCCATTGAATACAGGAAGTCTTTTAATAAAGCAGCATCAGCATTTATTTTTGTGCTTTTCTTTTCAGCATTTATTTGTGCCGCAACAGATGGCGGCAGGGGTATCGTTTCTCCAATCACCGGCTCCACCACATCATAAAATTTTACAGGGTGTGCTGTTTCCAGAACTATTCCTTTTTGTGATGGATTGTTTTGTAAATAACGTTCTAATGCAAGGTAACCAACAGCACCATGTGGATCAAGCAAATATTTTTCATTTTGATAAACTGCTTTTAATGTTGCCCTTGTTTCATCATCAGTAATACTTACAGCTGCTTAATACTTTTTCAAGATTCATAAATTCGTTATTGAATATTTCCAGTATCCTCACAAAGTTGCTGGGGTTGCCAACATCCATTGCATTTGAAATAGTAGCAACAGCTTTTTTAGGTTCGTATTGTTGTGTTTGCATAAATGCAGGCACCACATCATTGGCATTGCAGGCTGCAATAAAATGCTGCACCGGCAAGCCAGAAACATGCGCCAATATGCCTGCACAAATATTTCCAAAGTTGCCGCTGGGCACAGATATTACCGGAGGATTTTCTTTATCAGCCCATTGTTGTAAGCAAAGAAATAATAAAACTGCTGCGGCAACCATCTTGCCACATTGATTGAATTGGCTGATGTAAGAAACACTTGTTTATTCAATTCCTCATCTGCAAAAGCCTGCTTTACCATTTGCTGGCAATCATCAAATGTGCCGTTTACTTCAAGCGCATGAATATTTTTACCAAGTGTTGTCAATTGTTTTTCCTGTACAGAACTTACTTTACCTGATGGATACAAAATCACCACCTCCACTCCTTCCACATCATAAAAACCATTGGCCACTGCACCACCGGTATCACCAGATGTGGCAACCAGCACCGTTACTTTTTGTTTTTCATCTTTTACAAAATAGCCAAGACAACGGCTCATAAACCTGGCGCCGATATCTTTAAAAGCTAAGGTTGGCCCATGATATAATTCTAAAGAAGAAATTTGCTCATTGATCTTTACCAATGGAATATCAAAATTCACTGTTTCATTTACTATCCTTTGTAATTCATGTTTCGGAATTGCATCACCAACATAAGGAGCAATTACCGATAAGCAATTTCTTCCTTTGAAAATTTGTCTATATTCTTAATCAGTTCTTCCGGAAGCGAAGGAATGTTTTCAGGAAAGTACAAGCCTTTATCAGGCGCCTGGCCTTTAATGGTTGCTTCTTTAAAACTTACGATTGGAGAGTTATGATTGGTACTGTAGTATTTCATTTTATATTACACTAATTATTTTTTGCCATCACCGAAGTTTCGGGACACAGATTTATTTTGCCACGAATTATACTAATGGACACGAATGCTTCTCCTCTTCCTTATTTCTTATTTTTCATTTCTTATTCCTTATTTCACACCCCTTATTCATTTACCACTTTTACTCCTTCCATATTAATAGTAGTTACATAAGAATGATAATCCAATCCTATCTTTTCATACACATCATTCATTTCCTTTTGTACCGTATTGGCAGTTGCTTCATCTTTACTTAACATAAATAAGGATGGACCAGAGCCAGAAATACCACCACCTAATGCTCCTGCTTCTTTGCATCTTTGTTTCACTTCATCAAAGCCGGGAATTAAAATACTTCTTACCGGTTCAATGATTACATCTTCCAATGAACGTCCGATCAGATCCAAATCGTTGCTCATAAAACCTGCAATAAGCCCTGCAATATTTCCCCACTGCTTGATAGCATCTTTCAATAAAACTTCTTTACGCAAAATTTGTCTTGCATCTTTTGTCTTTACTTCTATCTGAGGATGCACAACAGTTACATATAATGATGGTGCAGGTATCAGCAACAATATCCAAAGGGAAAATGCTCCTGTATTAAAGTAACGCCACCGTAAATACAAGGCGCAATATTATCTGCATGTTTTACACCTGTTGCAACTTTTTCGCCAAACATGGCAAAGCGTACCAGATCTTCTTTGCTGTAAATATTTCCAAGCAAATGATTGGCCGCTACAACTGCACCCGCCGCACTTGCGGCGCTGGAACCAATGCCGCTGCCGGGTTTTATTTTTTTGTGAATGGTTACTTCAAAACCAATATTACCTTCCAGTTCATTTATCATTTCAATCAATGGAGCACCTGCTGTATTTTGTGCAGGGTCGCTGGGCAAAGGATAACCATCAGCACTATGAATGATAATTTTCTTTTCATCCAGCAGTTTTACTTCCATCAGATCGTTGGGTTCATTCAAACACAAACCAAGTATATCAAAACCACATACAAGGTTTGCCACCGTTCCCGGTGCATGAACTTTTACGCCCCTAACCCCTCCCGGTTTTATCGGGATAAATTCCGGGGAATTTTGAGAATTATTCTTATCGACTGTTGCCATACTTAATGCTATTAAACCTAAAGGATTTTTAAAGCCCCTTTAGAGGTTTGGGGCTAAACCCTTGATGTTCTAATAATATCTGCAAACACACCAGACGCTGTAACATCAGCACCTGCACCAGCACCTTTTACCACCAATGGCTGATCAACATACCGGTCAGTATTAAACAATACAATATTATCCTTTCCATACAAATGATAAAAATCATGCTGCGGATTGATGTGCTGCAAACCAACTGCTGCTTTTCCTGCACCCTCTCCTGATGAAGTATAGCTGGCAACAAATTTTAATTTATTTCCGGCAGCCGCAGCTTCATCATACAACTTCTTAAAATGTGCTTCATGCTTTTCCATTGATTTATAAAAATCTTCAACAGAGCCCTCCATACATTCAGCAGGCATAAAAGTATTATTGGCAATATCTTCCATTTCAAAATGCTCCCCTGCTTCCCTTGCCAGTATCATTATTTTACGCATCACATCTTTACCACTCAGATCAAGGCGTGGGTCTGGTTCAGTATAGCCTTCATCCTGCGCCTGCTTTACAACAGAAGCAAAAGACTTCTTTCCATCATAATTATTAAAAACAAAATTGAGTGTGCCGCTTAATACAGCTTCCATTCTTTTTATCTTATCACCGCTGCGTAACAGGTCATTTAAGGTAGAGATGATGGGAAGGCTTGCACCCACATTTGTTTCAAACAAAAACTTTGCATTGTATTCACTTGCAAGATGTTTGAGTTTGGTATAATATTCATAAGAAGAAGAACAGGCTACTTTATTACAGGCCACTACTGCAATACTTTTCTCCAATAATTTATCATACATATTGGCAACGGATTCATTCGCCGTTACATCAGCAAAAACAGTATTGCGTAAATTTTTTGAACGGATTGTTTCAATAAATTCAGCCATGTCCATTGCTTGCCCTCCATCAAGCAATTCATTCCATTTATTCAAATCAATTCCCTGCTCATTCACCAGCATTTTTTTACTGTTAGCAATACCCACCACATTTAATTTCAACCGCATCTTATCCAATAAGTATTGCTGTTGCTTTTTTATCTGTGCCATCAGTTTGCCACCAACATTTCCAACACCTGCAATAAACACATTTATTTCTTTATAAACAGTTTCAAAAAATTCTTCATGCAATACGTTGATGGCTTTCTTTACATCATGCGTAGAAATTACAGCAGTAATATTTCTTTCTGACGAACCCTGTGCAATGGCTCTTATATTTACACCATTGCGGCCAAGTGTTCCAAACATTTTTCCGCTGATGCCGGTATGGCTTTTCATATTGTCACCAACCAATGCTACAACAGCCAATTCCTTTTCAACTGTTAGTGGGTCAACTTTTTTTGTTTCTATTTCATAAGCAAATGCTTCGTCCACTGCTTTTTTTGCATCATTGGCAAACGCTGCATCAATACCTACGCTGATAGAATGTTCTGATGAACTCTGCGTAATCATGATGACATTGATTTGTTTTGATGCCAATGCTTCAAATAATCTTTTTGAAAACCCAGGAATACCCACCATGCCACTTCCTTCCAAGACTCAATAATGAAATATTATTGATACTGGAAATACCACGGATGCTGCTGCCATTTACAGTTGACTCTCTTTGAATAACAGTTCCATAATCATTTGGAGCAAATGTATTTTTTATCCATGTAGGAATACCCTTGCTTCTTACCGGCTGTATGGTTGGCGGATAAATTACTTTAGCACCAAAGTGGGATAACTCCATTGCTTCCTGGTAAGAGATCTGCGGAATGATCTTTACGTTTGAAACCAGCCTTGGATCTGCCGTCATCATGCCGGACACATCTGTCCATATTTCCAACAAATTTGCATTTAAGCCTGCAGCCAGTATTGCTCCTGTGTAATCAGAGCCTCCACGGCCAAGTGTTGTATTGATACCATTTGCATCGCTGGCAATAAAACCGGGCATCATAAATAATGATGCTTCGTTTGTTGAAAAATAATCGTTGATCTTTTTATTGGTGACAGTAAAGTCAACTGCAGCCGAACCAAAATTTGAATTGGTAGTAATTAATTCCCTTGAATCCTTCCATTCACATTCACCAATCTCTGCTTTTAATTTTGCAGCAATGATTTGTGAGGATAATAATTCACCATAACTCACTACCCTGTCTTTTGTTCTTTCAGATAATTCCCTCAATAAGAAAATACCATTGCAGATATCTTCAATCTCATTGCACATTGTTTTTACTGTGGCTGAGTGTTCCGCTTTGTTGTGTAATGGGAATCAGTTCTTTTATTGTTTGCAGGTGCCGTTGTTCTGCCTCCTGCAATTTTTCTTTGTATGTTTCGTCACTTTCAGAAGCCAGCTTGCAGCATTGCAATAACAGGTCTGTAATGCCGCCCAATGCTGATACAATAACAACTGTTTTATCTTTCTTTACTTTTTCTTTTACAATGGCAACTACCTTGCTGATGTTCTCCGCATTTTTAACTGAACTGCCGCCAAACTTTAAAACCTGCATGACTTATAATGTATTTATGTATGATAGATGATTTATTGATGTATGATTTAAGAAGCTGTACTGCCCAATGCTAATATGAAAATGTGCAACCCTCAACGGGTTGTGATAGTGGTAATAATAGTGGAGGCTGCAAAGAAACTTGCCGGCATCGGTTTATATGAGATTGTAACTGGTTTCACTTTTACCACTTTTTTAGAGTTGCTAAAATAGGATATTATTTTAAAACCACGCCCCACAACCTTAAAATATTTAAAGGAATTGTGTATTTTCGTTCGATTGCTGCCAATAGTATTACTATTTCATTTAAAAATTTTCAAAGATGGACCACCAGTCTGTAAGGGGTTTGCAGCAGTTTAAGAATTTAGTAGGCACTAAATTTCAATTGTACAACAGTCTATTTACTTCCCTCCCGTTTCACCGAATTGAGAAAACAGGTATCCTGCTTTCGCTCTTGTCAAATAATTGTGAGGAAGGATATAAGAAAAAGCAAAGCCCAAAAGAAATCATTGAAGATTTTTTCAGTAAACATACTACTTACCAGCAACCACAGGAAAAGCTTGACCTGTTGTTTCGTTTTATTCAATACATAGAAAGACAGGTGGTATTGTTTGATGCACTGGAAGATGCTTCATTCCGTGAAGTGAATGATTTTTCCGGTGTGGGTACTTTAAAGAATTTAGAAAGTGAAGTATTGAAAGATAACAAACAGGAAGCATTAAAAGAAAAGCTTCATCACTTTGCGATAAGGCTTGTACTAACGGCACACCCTACCCAGTTTTATCCCGGTTCTGTCCTGGGTATTATCAATGACCTTTCTAATGCCCTGGCAGAAAACAATACAGTGCAGATAAATATGTATTTGCAGCAGTTGGGCAAAACACCTTTCTTTAAAAAACAGAAACCAACGCCGTATGATGAAGCGATGAACCTCATCTGGTACCTGGAAAATGTTTTTTATCCTGCAGCAGGCAGAATTATTTCATTCTTAAAAAATCAATTTCCAGATGCCATAGATGACAACCACCCTGTTATCAATATGGGTTTTTGGCCCGGGGGCGACAGGGACGGCAATCCTTTTGTAAATGCAGAAACAACCTTAAAAGTAGCCGATGCACTCAGGGGTGGCATCATTAAAAGTTATTATATTGAAATACGGCGCATAAAACGCAGGCTTACATTTGAAGGTGTGGATGTAATTCTAAATGATCTTGAAAGAGATCTGTACAATAATATTTTCATTCCCGGGCAGCGTACACAAATAACAAAACAGGGCATACTTGATTCCCTGAATAAAATAAGAGAGATCATTATTTACAAACACAATAATCTCTTTCTTCACCTGGTTGATAACCTCATCAACAAAGTAAATATATTCGGTTTACATTTTGCTTCCCTCGATATACGGCAGGAAAGCACCACACATAGCAAAGTGTTGCAATTAATTTCAGAAACAACCGGCGCCTTGCCTTCCACCTATGCGTCTCTGTCTGATGATGAAAAAATACAATTGCTTACCAATATCAGCGCCACAGTAGATGAACTGAGAACTGACAATGCTGTGTTTGCTGATACACTTGCTTCTGTAAAAGCTATAAAGACAATACAGGATTTTAATGGTGAAGCAGGATGCAACCGCTACATCATCAGCCAGTGCAACAGCGCCGTAAATGTGCTGGAAGTATATGGCATTTTTTTATTAGGTGGCTGGAAGAAAGAAGAACTCACTGCTGATATTGTTCCACTGTTTGAAACCATTGATGATCTGCAGAATGCCAATGATATAATGAAGGCATTGTACAGCAATGAAACTTATTCATCACACCTTGCAAGACGTGGTAATAAACAAACCATCATGCTTGGCTTTAGCGATGGCACCAAAGATGGCGGTTACCTGATGGCAAACTGGAGTATTTATAAAGCGAAAGAAGAATTGACCGCCATTTCAAAACAATACAATATTGAAGTGGTGTTTTTTGATGGCCGTGGTGGCCCACCATCAAGAGGTGGGGGAAAAACGCATAAGTTCTATGCATCTATGGGACAAAATATTTCTAACAAAGAAATACAACTAACGGTGCAGGGGCAAACAGTAAGTTCCAACTTTGGCACTATTGACGCTGCACAATATAATATTGAGCAATTGCTGAATGCCGGCATAACAAATGATTTATTCAATAACAGGGAAATTACGCTTGAAGAAGAAGAAGAAAAATTATTACAGGAATTGGCAGATGCCAGTTATGACAAATACACTTCATTAAAAACACACCCCTATTTTGCTGATTATTTATCACAGATAAGCCCGTTGAAATTTTACAGCGAAACCAACATCGGCAGCCGCCCTGCAAAACGCAGCAATGATAACCGCCTTACTTTAAAGGACCTTCGTGCTATTCCGTATGTAGGTGCCTGGGCGCAGATGAAACAAAATGTTACCGGCTATTTCGGTGTTGGCTCTGCTTTAAAAAAGATTGAAGACGAAGGGAAACTGGAAGCCGTAAAAAAACTCTATCATTCTTCTTTGTTCTTTAAAACATTACTGGATAACTGTGAGATGGCCATGAAGAAATGTTTTTTTCCATTAACCGCCTTTGTTGCCAATGATGAAAAGTATGGGGAGATATGGAACATGATCCATGATGAATACCAGCTTAGTAAACAATACATCTTAAAACTTTCCGGCAGGGCCGAGTTAATGGGCGACTATCCAATTGACCAGATTTCTATCGGCATGAGGGAACGCATTGTGATGCCGTTGCTTACCATTCAGCAATACGCTTTAATGAACATAAGGGAAGCTGAAGATAATCTTGTTAACTCTCCGCTAAAAGAAACGTATCAAAAACTGGTGATGCGTTCTTCCTTTGGAATTATTAATGCCGGTAGAAACTCAGCGTAAGAACAAAATACTGTAAAATTGAAAATGCCTCCTGAAACGGAGGCATTTTGCAAATAGGTAAAGTTCTGGGCTGACAGAGACAACGGTTTTAAAGCGCTGCCGGAATATGATTAAAAAAGTTACAAGTGATTTACAACACAAATATAGCCAGCCGCCTAACTACTAAACTTAATATTTGATAACTGCATACATTTTGGCAATAACTGCATACATTTTAGCAATAACTGCAATTATCATCCAGGCATTTTACTATTTTTTCAAAGTCTTTTTTTCTGCAATCGCTTTGCACATTATCTTTAAAGCAATGAAGCGTTTCCTTTTGATCCACATTTTTTTATGCTGTATAGCCCACCTGTATGCCCAGCAAAAGGAATTCATATTTAAAAATTTTACCCAGGAAGAAGGGCTGCCTGTGCCCGATGCTGTTGTATTTGTAAATGCTGATGAAATTATACGCTGTGAAGCCAGGGGCAGTTACAGCATCGTGTATATAAACAACAAAAAAAATATAACCTGTTCAAGAACATTAAAGGAACTGGAAGATATTTTAACTGCACAAAATTTTATACGGGTACACAATTCATGGGTCATTAACACCAAATACCTCAAAAAATATTACCGCGGCAAAAACTCCTATATGGAAATGGAAGATGGCAGTACCGTAACAATTTCCCTTCGCAAAAAAGGCGACCTGCTCTCCTTTTTGAAAGACTTTGAATAGCAAGAAAAAAGGTGCTGAAAAAATTCAGCACCCTGTATATCAGAAAAAAAACCACAAGATTTATTTGGGTAGTAATACATGATCAATTACATGTATCACACCATTGCTTTGATTAACATCCTTTATAGTAACCTTTGCCACGCCAGCTTTTTCATCTTTTATCATACAGGTCTTTACCTTTCATCATCAGCCATAATTTACCACCGGCTACAGTTTTTACTTCTGCGGTACCGTTACCGTCTTTAATTAATTTGGCAATATCACCGGCATTCCATTTACCAGCTACAACATGATAAGTAAGTATTCCTGTTAATGCTGCTTTATTTTCCGGTTTTAATAAATTATCAACTGTACCTGCAGGCAACATATTAAAAGCATCATTTGTTGGGGCGAATACGGTAAACGGGCCAGGGCTTTGCAATGTTTCTACCAAACCGGCAGCTTTAACTGCAGCTACCAATGTGGTGTGGTCTTTACTATTCACTGCATTGCTCACAATGTCTTTTGAAGGATACATAGCTGCGCCACCTACTTCCACTGTTTTTTCTTTTTCCATTGATGTTTGTGCAAATGATGTGCTGTTGAAGAGTACGGTTGCGGCAGCCATCATTACAATACTTAACTTTTTCATAGTGTTCAATTTTGTGTTTTAATAATTTATTTCATTCATATACGCTACATGATTAAAAATGGATTTTAAAAAGAAAAATGATGTATGCCTTTATACACTATCAAATTTTAACAAGAAGAAAAATATTATTGGATGAGAAATTGATAAAAAAACAAATAAAAATGCCGGTTAAAAAATTTAACCGGCACTATAATAAAAAAATTGTGTTTGTTATATCGTTGGCCCAACAGCATACACCACGGTGGGTTTTTCAGCTGCTTTTGTACTCTTAGGTTCTATCGACACTGCAAAAGCCTGTACTTTCACAGCACCAAAACCTTTCATCCGCTGCACTTTATAACTATTGCCTTCCTTGGTAGTAATGATGATACCTGCATTTACAGGCACACCATCTACAATTGCCCATAATTCATATTGTTTATCAGTTGGCAGGGCAGGCAAATTAGATGGGTCAACATATACATCGCCATTTTTTGGCATCCAGAATACTTTTGCATTTGAATCTGGCGCATTAGCTACATTTATAGATACAGAACGGCTTTCAGGGTCACGGGCTATGTCAACATAATTGCCCAGTGCTTTATCCCTTTGTTGCAGGCTGTCATTTGTAGCAAGCGACTCTTTTAATATCCTGTCTTTTTCATTGAGCACAGTGTCCTTATCATTATTCTTATTATAAAGTATAATGTTTATTACAGCACTTGCAAGCAATAAAACTATAGCAGCAGCCGCTGCATTTTTCCATAAAGATGACATCTTAACAACTTTCAGGTTGCTTTCATTACCTGCATTTGTTAATGGAACCACTTTTGCTGTTTCGCCCTCATTAATTCTTTCAAACACTTTTGCTTTTACAGAAACATCCGGCTGCACAGCATTAGTCTGTGCATAAGTTGCCAGGCTGGTCTCAATCTGTGCCAGTTCATCAGCTACTTCAGGATATTGCCTAACCCATTGCTGTACCTGCACTGCTTCTTCCTGCGAAGCAAGGCCGGTAGCGTAAAGCTCTAACAAACCTGATGATATGATGTCGTTAACTTCCACTTATTATTGTTGTATATACTTTCTCAGCTCTAAAATGGCTGAACGCATTTTTGTTTTTACTGTACCCAAAGGAATATTTAATTGCTTGGAAATTTCATCCTGTGTAAAGCCATTAAAATAGGCCAGGTCGATAATAATTTTCTGGTCCGGTTTAAGATAAGACAACTGCTTTGCAAGACCTACAGAATCAAACTTCTCAATGCCTGTGTTGCTATCCTGGATATTACTTACGGTATTTTCGTTGCCAGAGATTTTGGTTTGTTTTTTATAACTTTTACTGCGTAGTGTATCAATAGTAAGGTTCCTGGTAAGGTTAAGCATCCATGTAAAAAGCCTGCCCTTTGTTTTATCGTAGCTGGTAAAGTTGTTCCATATCTTAACAAAAGCTTCTTGCAGTATATCCTCACTTAATTCCCTGTTTTCAACCATCCGGTAAATAACTGCATTCAATGCAGGTGCATAGTTATCATACAGGTAACTGAATACCTGCTGATCTTTACGCTGCAAACCTGCAACCAGTTCATCTTCGCTGTATTTTAATAGTTGTGACAGAAACTAAATTTTATTGATGCTTACGAAAATAGAGTATTTTAAATAACTTTCACACATATTTTACCATTAACAATGCTGCAAAAAGCAATCCCTCTGTTACCTGCCTTAAACCTGAGAGCCACTGTTGATTTTTATGAAACAAGGCTTGGCTTTACCGGTTTGAATATGGGCAGTTGTGCTATAATAAAATCCGGCGCAGCAGAAATACATTTTTATTTAGTGGTTGATGTTTCTAAATTTCATCCATCATCATGCCTTATTTACACTGATAATGTGGAAGATCTTTACACCGCCTTTGCAGGAAAAGATATGCTTTACCTACCGGGACAGATAAAAGATGTAAAGTTTGGCAGAAAAGAATTTTCGATACAGGATAACAATGGTAATGTGATAAGGTTTAGCAAACAGGTTTAAAGAATTTCCCACAAAGGAACAAAGAACACAAAGGAAAACTAAGCTTTGTTTGCTTTGTGTATTTGTGGGAAACATCTATTAATTCATCATTTCCACTTCATACACCGGGCTGAACAAATATATTTTCCCAGTGGCTACTTCCATGCACTTTATTCTTTTCCTTATCCGCTCCATCCGCCTGAATACTTTTCCTCCTTTTATTTTAAAACTTTTTCCATCTGCTATTGCTTCCACTAAAACAATACCTTCTTCTTTCTCATCATACCTGTGCAACACTCTTAATAATGCAACATCAGCACAACTGCTTGCCGCAGGGTTTTGCAATGTTTTTAATAATGCTTTATCAATATCTGGAGGAAATATTTTTTTTAGAAGAAACTGTGCCAGTATTTTACTGAATTCGTTTTTCCATTCGGCACCATGTGCCATTACCCTGTGGCCAAATCTTTCATAAGTAAACAAATGTGCCAGCTCATGCAGCAGTGTTATAAGAAAAGAATATTTATTAAGATTGCCATTAACGCTGATGCGGTGATTTTTATCAGCAACCGAATTACGGTAATCGCCTAATACGGATTTGCGTTCCCTGGTAATAGTGAGGTGTACTTTGTAATGGAGTAAATAATAAGAAACATCATCAAAACTTCCTTCGGGTAAATATGTTTTCAGTTGATGTAACGGAGCTTCCTGCTTAGGCATCTTTCTTCTTGTTCAGTTTTGTTGCCATTCTTACTTCTACAAACATGTAAAAAAAGTATAAGAACATGGCGGCAAATACACTCATCTTGCTGAATACGTTTTTAAATGCCAAAGCATAGATAGCCACTGCAATTAAACAAACCACCATCTTTATCATAGTGCCGCCCATTACTGCCCTCACAAATACATTAGGGTTGCTGTTCTTTACAGCCCTCTTCTGCATCTGGTAAATCAATAAGCTTACAACAAAAAATATTGAGTTGGCGATGATGAGTACTAAATAATCAATGCCGTGTTTAGCAAGCCAGCTTTTCCCGAACAGGAAAAAATTATTAAAGATGATAAACAACAATATCAGCGGTACCAATTCCTTTCCCTGGTTCTTCATTTATCTGAGTTAAACTAAATTTATTTATTTGCAACATTACCCAATTCTGCTGTCAGTTCCACTACATTGGCACCCATGTGGCAACTGCCATTAAATGTAGCCGTAGGTTCAACTTCAAGTTTGCCGGCAAATAATTCACCATTTACACTGCTTTTACCACGAAGCTGCAACAGTTCTTTTATTTTCAGCATCCCGGTTACTTTACCCATAATATCGGCCTGCTGGCCATTAATATCACCTTCCACTACACCATCCTGGCCTATTAAAACCTTTGCTTTTGAACTCAGGTTGCCAATAAGAGTTCCATCGATCCTGATATCTCCATTGCTGGCAATATCACCATTAATAACTGTTCCGGCACCAATAATGGTAGTGCCGCTGCCAGCTTGTGGCGAATCGTTAGTTTTTGTTTTGGAATTAAACATAGATATAGATTTTGGTTTTAGTTTAGTTATTGGTTATTAGTTATTGGTTATTAGTAATTGGTTATTAGTAGTTGGCATTCTCCACAAACTGATCACTTATCACCGGTCACTTATTCATCACTACTCTCAATTTTAGGCAACTCCAACGCCGTAGTATCCAATTTCACCGTTTCCCCAGCCAATACTTTTTTCATGCTGTTTACAAATTGATCCTGCTTTTTATTGGCCGCCTCAATTGAATCTGTCCGGATTTTAAGTGACCTGTATTCCCTCACCTGTTTTGCATCGCCATATCCCACACCGGGCAAATAGTATTTTATTGGTGTAAAAACAATTAAGGCCACCGTTAATACCGTTAATATAACGAACACACTGCTCATTACAATATACACACTCAGCCGGCTAAGCCGGAATTTTACCACTTCCTCATAAGTATCCTCGTTCATCACCACCAGCCGGTACCTGTTTCGTAACCTTTTGAGTGTGCTGCCGGTATCTAATTTAGCCATAATGTGTTATTGGATGTTAAAATTAAGAAACAGCCGCCAAACGAGGCAATAATTACTTAAAATATCCGATATTTAACCGCTGGTACAACCCCGTAAATCATGTGTAAAAAAGTATTTTTCGTAACCATATCCATATTACTATGTGCAGCCTTTTTATCCCCTGCCCTTGCACAACCCCCCACCTGGACGATCAACCTGCTTGACTCAACAAAAAGATCAGAAAAATTTGCTGAAAGAAAGCTGGGTAGCGAAAAAATGGCAGAGAAAAAATTTAACCTGTACCGCCGTGTTGTGCAGAATAATTTTACCCACTTTAATTATTACTACAACGCAAATAATAAGATCAATTTAGTATTAGAAAGAGCTAAGGAAGCACAAAAGGATGATTATTCAAAACTAATCCCTTATTATCCTTACAGTCTTGAAAATACAGCTTCTCAAAAATCAGAATTAGATTCGGTGATATTAAAAGCAACGGCCGGCATCTTATTACATGATTTAAGAAACGACTGGATCGATAATATGTACCTGCTGATGGGCAAAGCATATTTTTTGAAAAAAGATTTTGATACTGCAGCAGCTACTTTCCAGTTTATCAACTACAATCTTTTTCCCCGTAAAAAAGGCGAAGATGGCAGCAGGATCGTAGGTTCAAGATGATGAGACAGAAGGAAACAGGATAAGTATTGCCAATAAAGAAAAACAAAATATTTTTCAAAAAGCGGTAGCCAAGCCACCAAGCCGAAATGATGCATTGGTATGGATGGTGCGTACTTTAATTGAACAAAATGAATTGTTTGATGCCGCCAGTTTAATAACCACTTTACAAAATGACCCTAACCTGCCGAAGCGTTTGCAGGATGATCTGAATGATATCAATGGTTATTGGTTTTATTCACAAGGCATATATGACAGTGCAGCTGTGTATCTTGAAAAAGGGCTTACCAATGCGGAGAACAAACATGACCTTGCAAGGGCAGAATTTTTAGTGGCGCAATTGTATGAGTTAACAGGAAAATTTGATAAAGCAACGAGTATTATAATAAAGCATCGGTACATACCACAGATGCACTGATGGATATACATGCACAGATGAACAATGCCAAAATGAGAAAAGGAAAAGATGACAAAGGGCTTGATGAACGGCATCACCAATCTGCTTAAACTCAGCAAAAAAGATAAGTTTGAAAATTACAGGGATGTACTGTTTTATTCAGCCGGTGAACTTGCTATGCAAAAGCCTGATACTGCAATGGCAATTGACCTGTTCAACAAAAGCCTGAAGTATAATGAAAACAACATCAGCTTATAAAAACAAAGCATTTTTACAATTAGCAGAAATTGCATATAACAGGAAGAAGTATGTGGAATCATTTAACATGTACGACAGCCTGCAAGCGGCGATACTACGCTAAACGACCAACTCGATAAAATACAGGCAAGAAGAAATGCACTTTCAAAAATTGTAGAAAAAGTAATTGTAATTGAAAGAGAAGACAGCCTGCAGCGCATTGCAGCAATGGATGCTGCAGCAAGGGAAGCGTTTGTAAAAAAGATTGCCAAAAAGTTGCGTAAAGAAAGAGGGCTTAAAGAAGAAGACAATAGCGGCGCTTCTACAGATTTGATATCATTTGATAAAGACAATGACCAGCCACGTGACCTTTTTAGCAGCTAATGAAAGAAGTAGTGGTGAATGGTATTTTTATAACGGTTCATTAAAATCAAAAGGCTTTAATGATTTTAAAAAGAAATGGGGTGTACGTACCAACACAGATAACTGGAGAAGAAAAAGTGCTGCGGCGACAAAGGCAGTAGCCGCCCCAGATAAAGATATAGGCATGCCATAGGAAGCATGAACCCAGATGATATTGATACCCCAATACCTGCACCCCTTGCACCTGATGCAAAAGCAGCAGGGCCAATCAATGGCAACAAATCTGATAAAAATGGTAAAGAAGCAGCGTAAGGTAATGCTGGTGCCGATGATGATTCCCAGCCAGAAGATATTTCGTTTGAAGGATTGATGGCAACCTTCCTCTGAATGAAGAAAAAATGGCGGCAAGCAATGCATTGCTGGCAGAAAATTTATTTGAACTGGGCAAATTGTTTCAGCAGGAGTTGGAAGATTATAGCGAAGCCATCAATACATACAATGAATCACTCAGACGTTTTCCTGATTCCACTTACGATGGAGAAATTTATTTCAACCTTTCTTACTGCTACAGCAAACTGGGCATGAATGAGAAAGCAGAACAGTATAAAAATATGGTGAAGCAAAATTTTGCAGGTGGCAAAGCAGACAAAATGATGGAACAATTAAACGCTGCAAAAACCGGCATTAAAAATCCTGAAGCCACCAAACGTTACGAAGACATTTATAATTTATTTATTGAAGGCAGGTTTGATTCTGCTGTTGCAGAAAAGAAAAAAGCAGACAGCCTGTATGGCAACAGTTTCTGGACACCTCAATTATTGTACATAGAAGCTGTGTACCATGTAAAACAAAAAGATGACAGCAGCTGCTATTGATGTGCTTAGCAATATTGTTTCGCTTTATCCAAAATCCCCATTAAAACCAAAAGCAGAAAGGATGATCGAAGTGCTGGGCAGAAGAAAAGAAATTGAAGAATATCTTACCAACTTGCAGGTAACAAGAATACCGGAAGATTCAGTGGTTGTAGTGAACAACAGGAAGGCGATGGTAAGAAATGATTCAAACCTTATTGTATCTCCTAAATTCATATGACAGCAGTAATAGGAAAGAAGCGCTTGTTGCAAAAATTGATTCTGCTAACAAAACAACTCACTTAGCGAACCACTTAGTGAGCGGGCCTTACACATTAAATCTTACTGTACCGCATTTTGTAATAATGGTGCTTGATAAAGTGGATGTAACATATATCAATGAATCTAAAAATGCATTAGGAAGATATGCAACAGACAATTTCAGGGGCGCTGGCATATCAGTTGCAAAAGATACCGTAAACAAAGAAAATGCTTTGCTGATATTTTCCTCTTTTGCCAATGCAGAAGAAGCATTGCACTTTTTAACCAAAATACAAAAAGCAGCACCGGAAGAAATATCCTGGCTGCCTGCCAGTAAATATTCGTTTCTGCATGATTGATGAAGATAACCTGCAACGCTATGAAAAATACAAAAGACATTACAGGGTACAAGAACTTACTGATGAAACAATATCCCGGCAATTATTAAATAGAAGGTTTAAGAATTAAACACACACTGAATTATTATCAATGAAAAAGTCTGTAAGAAGTATTATGGAAAGTTTTCTTTTATGGCCTGCTGGCTGTGGTGCTGATTATTTACCGCTGCTAATTTTGGTCTGTTTGGCAAAATGCCTTCATTAAAAGATCTGGAAAATCCCAGAAGCTGATCTTGCCAGTGAAGTATATTCTGCTGATGGCAAATTGATGGGCAAATATTATGCAGAAAACCGCAGTGAAGTAAAGTACCATCAAATTTCACCCAATATTATCAATGCATTAATTGCAACAGAAGATCAAAATTTTTAAGAACACTCCGGTATTGATGGGAGGGCGGTGGCAAGAGCTATTGTAAAATCTAGGTTCACAGATGGTGGCGGCAGCCCTATTACACAGCAATTAGCCAAGATGATGCTGGGCCAGGGCAAGGGAAATTTTATAAAGGGGTTTTGAAAAAATAAAAGAATGGATCATTGCTGTAAAACTCGAAAGGAATTTTACCAAAGAAGAAATCATTACCCTGTATCTCAACAGGGCACCCTGGGGAAACAATTATGGGATACGCAATGCCTCCATCACCTATTTTCAAAAAGAACCAGCCGAGCTGTCAATTGAAGAAGCTGCTGTATTGGTGGGTATGCTAAAAGGGTTTATTTATGATCCTATCCGACATCCTTCAGCGTCTATTAACAGGCGCAATACTGTAATTGAAAGAATGGTAGATTGCAAACAACATTATCTTACTGAAGCACAGGCAACCAAACTAAAAGCAAAACCACTTATCACTAATTATAAAAAACCTGATGAATCTGTTGGCATTGCCCCTTATTTCCGTGCTGTGCTGGCAGATAAATTAAAAGAATGGTGCAAGAGCCATAAAAACCTTAAAAACAGGTGAATTCTATGATCTGTACCGTGATGGCTTAAGAGTTTATACAACCCTCGATTCAAGAATGCAGCAGTATGCAGAAGAAAGCGTGGTGCAGCACATGCCTGTAATTCAGCGCAAACTTAACAGCTTGCTGAAAGCAAACGGCGACAGGATGTGGAAAGAACAGGGAAGGCATCATTACATCTGCCATGAAAATAAGTGAACGCTGGCGGCAGTTGAAAGAAGAAGGAATGAAAGAAGAAGAAATTAAAGCCACTTTTTTAAAGCCAGTCAAGAATGAAAGTATTTGCATGGAATGCAAAACGTGAACTTGATACAGTGATGACGCCGAGGGATTCCATCAAATATCATAAACAATTATTACAAACCTCTTTTGTGTCAATGGATCCCAAAACAGGAGAAGTAAAATGCTGGGTGGGCGGCATAGATTTTAAATGGTTTAAGTATGACCATGTAACGGCCAGAAGACAGGTAGGTTCCACTTTTAAACCATTGCTGTATTCCATCGCCGTGCAGGATGCAGGCTATACACCAGAAACATATATTTCGGGTGGCCCGTTAACGTTAGGTGGCAAAACGATCAGTGGCGGCGGTGGCACCATGGCCCATTGCCTTGCTAAATCACTCAATGCTGCAGCATGGCACTTAATGGGTATGATCGGTGTGAAAAGAACAATTGAGTTTGCACAACAATGCGGTATAAAAACAAAGCTCCCTCCCTACCCTTCTATTGCTTTAGGTTCGGCAGAAATACCTATGCTGGAAATGCTGCAGGGCTATACCATGTTTCCTAACAAGGGATACAATACAGAACCTGTCTTTATGAGCAGGATCGAAGATAAGAATGGTAATGTGTTGCAGGAATTTCTGCCGGAAACAAAACAGGTATTAAATGAAAGTGATGCCTTTACGATGGTAACGCTGATGAAAGGTGTGGTGCAGTTTGGTACCGGCCGTTCTTTAAACAGCTATAATATACCTGCAGAAAAAGCAGGCAAAACAGGTACTACAAATGATAATACAGATGGATGGTTTATCGGCTATACACCAGAATTGCTGGCCGGTACCTGGGTGGGTTGCGATGACCCATTTATAAGGATATATGCAGGCACATCGGGTGGTAATGAAATGGCGCTGCCTAAATGGGGTTATTTTATGAATAAAGTATATGCTGATAAAAAACTGCCTTATGGTAATGTGCTGAAATTTGAAGTGCCAAATGACAGCCTTAATCAGCTACACATGCTTTCGATTACAACCTGAGAGAACTTATTAACCAGGGAGACAGCAGCCAGTATGAAGACCAGGGCAATGGCAATGCAAGCGATTTTATGGATGCCCCTCTTAACAGATTATAATTCTGAAGTACCTATTGAAAGTGAAACTGTACCCGTAAAAAAAGATACCGGCACAGCCAAATCAAAACCGGAACCACCAGCAAAACCGCTTGATAAAAAAGAAAACAAAAGACCTTCAACAACTGCTGCGGATAAACCTGATGACAAGGGTAAAAAACCAGTAAAGAACGAAAAACCAAAATCCGGTGGTGGACAATGAGTATTAGATAACAAGGCAATTATTCAAAGAAAATATCTGTTCTTATTTTTTCCACTATTTCTGGGGTGAGCTTTTCGTTGGGATGATCCGATTTGTATTTTTCAATGACGGCGGTTAAGCTCGTCCACCTTTTCATTGTATTCAATATTGGTTATTTGCTCCGGAATCACTTTTTTACAAACCGTGAAAACTGCTTATAGGCTTCGCTTAATCCTACTCCTGCCAAAAAGCACACTGTGTAAATAAATACGTAATCAGTTGGCCCCATACCGTAAGTGTACCAGTACCAAAAGGAGAAACCTAATGGTATTGGCAGAAATATCCACAGGTTGAATTGAGAAATGACTATACCGGCTGCATAAAACAACAAGCCAAAAAGTCCAAACCAGCTACCAGACCTGATAGTAAGGAATACAATCACGGCCGGTACCAGCACATAAAGGAAAAGAAAGTTAATGAGTCTCATGCTTTTTCAGTTTCAATAATCCCGCCAAACAGGTGCCTGCAGGTTATCCTCAATTCTTTATAACGAATTGTTTACTGGTTTTATTTCAGTTGCAAAAGTAGGGATTTCATTGTTTCTTAACAGGGTATTGAATAAACTGGCTGATTTTTCAAAACTAGCCCCATTTTGCTCCCAAAATACATACGGAATT
Organism: uncultured Chitinophagaceae bacterium; assembly: GCA_963814445.1. GTDB lineage: Bacteria > Bacteroidota > Bacteroidia > Chitinophagales > Chitinophagaceae > Ferruginibacter. Next base: position 90,491 of record CAWFCU010000017.1, on the reverse strand, counting down.
TTCCATGTATTGGTGCTTTAATAAACCGGCCATTTTCATTTTTCTTCCTGACAGACGTTTGTACAAAAGAAATAGTTGTATTGCAATCAGTTATTGTTCAGCAATTTTTGCCTTATTAAATATTTTTTTCTGGCACCGTCAGCGTAATTTTATCCATTCTGAAGGCAATGCTGCAAACACAATACATAATGGACAGCCCCGTGGGGGCAATAGCAATTACTGCAAATGATGAGGCCATTAATGCGGTGCTTTTCATTAAGGAAGACCCTGTAATACCCACAGTTGGCGAAAGTAGTAGCCTCTTAATACAAAAATGTGCAACACAATTGAATGAATATTTTGCCGGGACAAGAAAAGTTTTTGATCTGCCACTACAACAAAATGGTTCTGTGTTTCAGCAAAATGTGTGGCTGCAGCTCCTGAAAATTAATTATGGAAGAACCATCAGCTATCTTCAATTATCAAAACTTGTGGGTGATGTAAAAGCAATAAGGGCTGTGGGCACCACCAATGGTAAAAATCAAATTGCCATCATTGTTCCCTGCCACAGGGTTATCGGCAGCGATGGAAGTTTAACTGGCTATGCAGGCGAATTGTGGAGAAAGAAATGGCTGCTGGAGCATGAGGGAAAATTTGCCAATGGCGTACAGACTTTGTTTTGATCACCCGGCTATTCTTACATACATAAACTGCAGGTGTCTGTTTTTTATAATGCGGAATGAATATATCACGTTGCTTTCTCCACCATCACTCACTCCCTCATCCCCCTCTTTCCATGCTGTATTATAACTCAGATTGAGTGTAAGAATACTTTTGCCGTTATCAACAGAAGCATACATTTTTATTGTAGTGGTGGTGGTATCTTTTAATTCTGGTGTTTCGGCCTTTCGTTTCTTGAACAGTTGCTCCGATTTAATTTTTAAAACTGCCTTTACAAAAGATTCCGGGAAAAGTTTTTTATAATACTTATTAAGATCTTTCTCTGTAAATGAAATAATTGTACCTGTAAGATTTTTTTGTTCCAGCTCCTTTTCATTTAAAACCAAATACCATATCTCATTTGCAGGATTCAGCACAGGAAACTTAAAAAAGGTTTTCAGTTTGGCCGTATCATTTTTGTACACAGCATCCCGGAAACTTTTAAAATCATCGATCCACTTTTTTGTGGTTGTATCAGTTGTATCGTCAGCAATTTTTATTGGAGAGTATTCAGTACTATTTTTTACAGGAGGAGATGTAAAAAGAAAAACAAGCGGAACTGTAAACAGCAGCAGAAAATTAAGTTTCATACAACTGGCTTTATTAAATTAAAATATTAGCCCTTCAGATCATCAGATGTAAAAGTAAGAGGCAGCAAATCCTTTGCAGTATGAATGATAAATACTTCGCCTGCAAGCCCACCCAAAATAATTTTTATGGCATGCCCCGTTCTGTCTTCAAATTCTGCCAGCATTTGCCTGCATACACCACAGGGAGAAATAGGCTTTACACTTTCGCCATTCTTATTATCATAACTAATGGCCATTGCTTCAATCGCAACACCGGGATACTGTGTGGCAGCAGCAGACATCAATGTACGCTCTGCACATATAGCAACAGGATAAGAGGCATTTTCCTGGTTGGTTCCTTTTACTAATGTGCCATTCGCAAGCCTGGCTGCAGCGCCTACAAAAAAGTTTGAATAAGGTGCATACGCCACTTTTGTAACAGCCCTTGCTTCTTCAAGCAACGCTGCATCGTCCTGTAGAAAGTTCTGCCGATGAACCATATACTTCTACTGAAAACTGAACCTGTTTTAACTGCATACTATATTTTTTACAGGGTAAAAACTAAAAACAAAATAATAAAGAAACAAAAACCACAAATATTACTTTGTGGTTTTATTTCTGATATAAATATAAGCACTTAAATAAAAGTGCAGTGCAATTATTTTATTGATTTAAACAGGCGGTTCCATCTTGGCCCTTTTTCCCAGCTAAACCATATCAGTGATGCTTTGCCTACCACATGGTCTTCTGGTACAAAACCCCAGTAACGGCTGTCGAGTGAGTTGTGACGGTTATCACCCATCAACCAATAATAATTCATTTTAAAAGTATAGGTAGTTGCTTCTTTTCCATTCAGGTAAAACTTATCTCCCACCATTTCAAGTTTATTATTTTCATAACTGCTAATGCAGCGGTGATAGCGTATGTAGTTATCTGCATTCAATTGAATGGTTGCTCCTTTTGCAGGTATCACATAATGGGCCAAAATTATCAATGCTCCATTTTTGGGCAGCGTTATAATATGGAAATATCTGGTTGTCTGGGTTGTTCAATCACTCTTTCGAACATTGCTTTGTTTTGTGCAGACAGTTTGCTCCATTCTTCGTTTGTGATATTAACCTGCAGCTTACCTGTTTGCTCATCGTTTCTAATATCATGCTGACTTTCTCTTACATTAATACCAATCGTTTTTAAAATTTCCGCATCGGCGGCATTAAAAGTTTGCGGCCCTTTGTACCAATAAAACGTTTCAGATTGAGGGAACAAAGGTGCTTGCTGGCCATTTATAAACACATCACCATTTTTTATCTCCAGGTTATCGCCGGCAATGGCAACACAACGTTTGATAAAATTCTCTCTTTTATCAACAGGCCTTGTAATAATAATATTCTTACCATCGGGGCCATAGTCACGCCAAACAGCATCTCTTCCCAGCACTCTTACTGCTTCGTAATACGTGGTGAGTGAACCAAATATCTGCTCTCCATTAGGATTTTCATTCGGATCATCATTTATCAATGTATCATTTTCAGGAAAATTAAATACTACAGCATCGTACCTTGTAACGGGGCTTTCAAACCATCTTGTATAAGGAATTTTTATGGCCTCTGAATATGCTTTTACATTTAAGAACGGCATAGTATGATGAACAAAAGGCATTGCAACAGGTGTATTGGGAATACGTGGCCCATAAGCCCATTTGCTCACAAATAAAAAATCATTTACCAATAAAGTTTTTTCTTCTGATGGTGTAGGGATGGTATAAGCTTCAAACACAAAAGTGCGGATGAGCGTGGCAGCCACTACTGCAAATGCTGCAGCATCGATCCATTCACGGGAAACAGATTTTTTATAATTCTTTACCACCAGTTCACCTGCATACCTTTCACTTTTTGAAAACCCGAGGTAAGGGAAATAAATAAAAGGTAGAAAAACAGTGAGTGCATGGTGCAATACCCCAAAGCGGCCAAAGTGTTCTACAAATTTTATAGTTATCCAGATTGTGATAAACTGCCCTGCAATGGGAATCAATTGAAAAAAGAACCAATACTTTTTCAGGTTCATTTTTTCCACCATGCACCAGGTGTTGTAAAAAGGGATAAGTGCTTTCCATGCTTCAATACCGGCTTTTTTAAACATTCCATACATGCCAATATGCCAACCGATTGCAGCTACAATAAAAATGATCCAACCCATGTGTATGTGTAAATTTTTATAAGTGTCAAAAGTACCATAATTACAGGTATATCAATTTTTTGCTGCAAAAATGTTATGAAAGGTTACGCTTGTTAAAAAAAATGAAACAGAAAGTGCTTGCAAACCTTTGCATGGCTTTTTCTACATCTTTTCCACAACCATCGTTACCATATTGTTTCCTAAGGTTACCTTTTGGGATCCGGCGTATTAATTGACGAAGTTTTAATTAAAACAAAATTCAAAAATGGTACAAAAGACGTATTACAAGACCAAAGATTACTGCAAAGTAAAATTCACTTTTAATGTAGAAAATGCTGAAACAGTTGAAATACTTGGACTGAACAGTGACTGGGAAAATTCAGTTATTATGAGCAAGAAAAAAGACGGCAGCTTTACTGCAGATGTTTCCTTACCTAAAAATACAGAGCACCAGTTCAAATACCGTGTAAACGAAAACGAATGGTTAAATGAACCAGAGGCTGATAAAGAAATAGCCAACGAGTTTGGCGGTATCAACAGCGTTATCGTTCTCTAATCTCATTTTTTTCTAATAACGAAAAGCCTTACAGCATCTTTACTAAAGATGTTCTGTAAGGTTTTTTATTACTTTTATTCAACCGGCAATAACCTTAATACAAGCCCGGGGCTTTCCACGGTAATATAAATATATCCATCAGGCCCCATCTTTACATCTCTCAGCCTGCCCACTTCTTTCATCATACTTTCTTCGCTGGTAATAACATTGCCATTTGTTTTACACCTGCTTAGCCAATGAAATTTTAATGAGCCGGATAATACATCGCCTTCCCAACCTTTGTATTTATTACCCTGCACAAATGCCAAACCACTTGGCGCAATAGACGGCACCCAAAAATGCAGCGGCTGCTCCATACCTGGCATAGAAGTTTTATCTGTAATGGCAGTACCGTTATAATTGATGCCATAAGTAATAACAGGCCAGCCATAATTTTTTCCTGCTTCTATCAAATTAATCTCATCGCCGCCCATCGGGCCATGTTCATTTGCCCAAACCTGCCCTGTTTGCGGATGTACGGCAAGCCCTTGCGGATTACGGTTGCCATAACAATAAATTGATGGCCTTGCTTTACTGTTTGTAACAAAGGGATTATCGGCCGGTATGCTGCCATCATCTTTTATACGGTGTATTTTACCCAGATCATTTTCAAGGCTTTGAGGATTTTTCTTTTCATTTCCTCTTTCTCCAACAGAAAAAAACAAATAACCGTTTTTATCAAATACCATTTTGCCGGCATAATGATGTTGTGTGCTGCTGTAAGGGAATGCAACAAAAATATCTTTCTGTTCCTTTAAAGTATTGCCATCTAAAATAGCTTTCATAATAGCGGTAGTTGATTTGCCTGAATAACCACTTTCAGCTTTGCTGTAGCTTACATAAATTATTTTATTGTTTGCAAAATCGGGATGAGGCAATACGTCCAGCAAACCACCCTGCCCTTTTGCCACTAACTCAGGCACACCGCTTATTTGTTGTCGTTTTCTATCGGTGGTAATGCGGTATAATTTTCCGCTTCTTTCTGTTACCAGTAATTCATTGTTGGGTAAAAAAGCAACGCACCATGGCACATCAGGCACAGAAGCAACTGTATCAATTTTTATGGTAAGTAACTGTGTATTAAAAATGCCATTACCGGATTTTACTTTTTTATTGTTGTTGCTTTTTTGTGCAGCAATACCACTAAGCATGTAATCTGTAAGATCATACATTTCTTTATCGGTAAACGTAGTATCAAAACCAGGCATGCCATCATTTGGGTATCCATACTTTATTCCTTTGAACAGGGAGGCCTTTGTTTTACCAAACTTCCATTCATGGTTTACAAACGTATTCATTTGGGTGCCGTGGCAGCCGCCGCAGTATTGTGCATATTGCTTTGCAGTAACTGTTGTATCAGCAGTAACGGCTCCCTTTGCCACCATAAGTAATAAATGGCTGCGGAATTATATGCCAGTTATTGATAAAAAGGTAAGCTGTGATAAGCAAGGCAGATACAATAAGATACTTCGAAAGTTTTTTTGTCTTTACTGTCATAACACAACTTTTATCAGATACAAAACTTTTACAAGTTACCCTCTTTAAAAGGAATGAAAAACCTCTCCATCAATTTATTATGCCATTCAATAAACAATCACTACCAGTTAGTAACTAAAAAAATACTGCTGAAATTACAGGCATAAGTTTATGCCGGAAATAAAAATCACACGATGAGGGTATAGGATTAACGAATATTAATTACCAATTTTACATCCTGTATTTATTCCTCATTACCACAGGTTTTAGCCGTACACTTTCAAACAAACTATCCAGTATTTTCCTTTGGCAAGCCAATATTGTTTGTGCTCAATTTTATCTGTATAAATTTTAAAACTTACACAATGAAAAAGTTTGCTTTTCTTTCTTCACTTCTTTTACTGCTTTGTATCAATGCCGATGCAAAAATCCGCAGGGTTGGTTTTTTTGGAAGCCCGATAGCCGGCACCGACTACACTACTTTTGCCCTTGCATACACTGCAGCAGTCAGTGGGGATACTATATTGGTGTTTCCTAACAATGAAATAACCGGCAGCATTGCCAAAAAACTAACTATTCTTGGCCCGGGCAACTGGCTCGACCCTAACAGCACACCAAAGGGAAATGCCAACCAGCAGGCATTTGGAGGCATTGCTACCACAAACAGTATTGTTTTTGCAGCAGGAAGTGATGGCTCTGTGGTATCAGGTTTTTATGGAGGTAATTATTATGTAGCCGACAGCAATATTACCATTTCAAGGAACAGGGATCCAGTCATATATATAATATATACAAACCCTGCAGCTACCATTACCAACCTGCAGATATTGCAGAACTACAGGGTAAATATTGCCCAGTATTATAACAATGGTTCCAGTTGCCTCAATATGAATATCAGCAATAATTTTATTTATTCCTACAGTTCACCTGCAGGCAATACATACAGTGGAAATATATCAAACAATGTGTGGGCTTATGATGCCACTCAAACTACCAACAATTTAAATGGTGGGGCAAGCACATATGTCTTATACCGGAGGCATAGAACTTGGCGCCGGTGCTTATGTGTTGCAGAATAATATCTTTTTAAGCTATACCAATGCGGCCGCTGCAAGCAATTACAATTATTTTATTTTCAACAATGGAGGTAACAGTGTTTTCAATTATAACCTTGCACTGCAATCAAGCACTGCCATTAACTGGGGTGTAGGTACCGGAAACGTAATAACCAATATTGCCAATGCAGCTAATGTATTTACATGCATTGCCGCTTATTGGCACCACCAGTGCCGATGCAAGGTTCCAGCTTAAAGCAGGCAGCCCGGCTCTTACTGTTGGTGCAGGCAGCACGCCCATTGGAATGTTTACAGGCAGTTATCCTTATAAATTATCAGGCCTGCCATCCATTCCATCTATTTACCAGTTAAGCTCACCACAGGGTAATAACCCACCGGGTAGTACTATACAAATAAACCTGAGTACAAAAGGAAATAATTAATGGTTGTTGCTAATTCAAAAAAAGAAAAATGAAACGTTTAATAAAAACAATTGTACTGTTTCAGCCATTGTTGTTTTCTGTATTCATTCAAATTGCATCTGCACAGCCTGCCATCAATAAAATTGAATACTATCTTGATAGCGACCCGGGATATGGCAATGCCACCAACCTTAGTTTTACAGGAACAACAAATGCAACAGCTATCAATCAATATTGATCTTACCCCATTGAACCAGGGCGTACATATTGTTGGTATACGAAGCCGTGATGCCAATGGCGCCTGGAGCATCGATAACAAATGGCTTTTTTTAAAACCTTATTCTAATACCGGTGCTGCACCGTAGCACCCAATGTAAACAGGGTAGAATGGTATTTAGATACAGACCCGGGTTATGGAAATGGAACAGCCATCAGTATTACACCAGGCACAAAATTTATCAAACCTTGCTATTAATATTGACCTTAACTCCGCTAAACCAGGGAGTGCATATTGTTGGCATAAGAAGCCGTGATGCTAATGGTGCATGGAGTATTGATAACAAATGGTTATTTTTAAAACCCTATTCAAATACAGGGCGCACCATGCACCAAATATTAACAGGGTGGAATGGTTTTTAGATAAAGATCCCGGCTATGGCAATGGCACTCCCATTACATATTGTTGCAGGGCAAGATTTACAAAACCTTGCTATTAATATCGACCTAATACCTTTAAACCAGGGTGTGCATATTGTTGGTATAAGTAGCCGTGATGCCAATGGCGCATGGAGTATTGATAACAAATGGTTGTTCTTAAAACCATATTCAAATACAGGGGCTCCTGTTGCCCCTAATATCAACAGGGTGGAATGGTTTTTAGATAAAGATCCCGGTTATGGCAATGGTACTCCCATTACAATTGTTGCAGGGCAAGATTTACAAAACCTTGCCATTAATATTGACCTAACACCCTTGAACCAGGGCGTACATATTGTTGGTATAAGAAGCCGTGACGCCAATGGTGCCTGGAGCCTCGATAACAAATGGATATTTTTAAAACCATATACTGGCACTACCGCCACTGCAGTGCCAAAAGTGGTAAGAGTGGAATATTATATTGATACCGACCCGGGCTATGGAAGGGGCACACCAGTTACCATTACTGCTGCCACTGATATTGCCAGTTTAATTTTTGATGCAGATATTTCCACTGTGGCCAATGGTGCACATAAACTTGGCTTCAGAGCTTTAGATGAATATGGTGCATGGGGCCTGGATAACAAAGTTGATTTTACAGGCGGCACACTTAACAGCAATACTTACCAATGGGTGGGCAACGTAAGCACATGCCTGGAATAATGCAGCCAACTGGTCAACCAATGCGGTGCCTGGTGCTGCTAATGCAGTAGTGATTCCTGCCAACAGGCCATTTAACCCAACGGTGGCAAATGCTGTGGCTGGCAAATTGTAAAACTATTAACGGTGCAGCCCGGTGCAAGTGTAACAGTGGCTACGGGTGGAACCTGAAAGTGAACCAGTAATTTTCATTGGTGGTAATAAACAGCAGGATGAGTTTAATACTCGTCCTGCTTTCTTTTTGAAATATGGGAGCATTGACAATCGAAAATGACTTTTTATGAAGCTTATTAGTTTTCCTAAAATGGAAAATATTTATTGATGCTTTTGGCTGCCAAACTTCTGTATTTTTACAAAAAACTAATTGAAATGAAAATTTTTGTTGCCGGATTACCCTATGACCTTGATGATGCAGAATTAGAAGAAATCTTTGAAAAATTTGGAACTGTAATGTCTGCCAAAGTGGCTATGGACAGGGATACAGGAAAAAGCAAAGGCTTTGGGTTTGTAGAAATGCCCGTAACAGAAGAAGCAAAAGATGCTATCGAAAGCCTGAATGATATTTCCCTTGGTAAAAAACCATTGGTAGTAAAAGCTGCAGAAGAACGCCCAAGTGGTGGAGGCGGTGCACCAAGGCCAGGCGGCGGTGGAGGATCAACAGCAGACCAAGCGGTGGTGGCGGATTATAACAAAGCCGAAGAAACCGTTATTAAATAAAATATTTGCATATAGAAGGGAAGCAAATATCAATTAATGTTTGCCTCTCTTTTGTGCTATTGCAGAAACTAGATAATATTCACTTCTCTTTCCAAGCTCCACCGCAAATTTTTGTTTTACACTTTGTAATTATTTCTGTACTCAAAGAAAAAATTTCTTCCCCATTGGCATTACCGTAATTCACCAATACCAATGCCTGTTTTGCTATGGCAACCGGCATCACCTTTTCTATAACCCTTCCAGCCACATTGTTCTATCAACCAACCAGCAGCTAATTTTACGTTGCCATTTTCTAAAGCATAGCCAACAATATTTGGATACTCAATTTTTAATTTTTCAAACAAAGATTTTCGGTACTTCTGGATTTTTAAAAAAACTTCCTGCGTTACCGATCTCTGCAGGATTGGGAAGTTTACTGCTTCTGATATTGATAACTGCATTTGATATAGCACGGATGCTTAGTTCTTTCACTCCCATCTTTTCCAGCTCCTGCTCTATTGCACCATAAGAAGTATTGAAGCTTGGATTCTTATTTAGTTTGTAAGTAACCGAAGTAATGATAAATTGATTTTTATATTTTCTTTTGAAAACACTTTCCCGGTAGCCAAATGCACAATCATTCAAATTAAATTCAACAACATTGCCATCTTCAATATGCAATGCTTCCAGTTGATGAAACACATCTTTTATCTCCACTCCATAAGCACCAATATTCTGCATGGGTGATGCACCAACATTCCCCGGTATCAATGATAAATTTTCAATGCCTGCCCAATTATTTTCTATGCAATGCAAAACAAGGCTGTGCCAGTTAACACCTGCACCTGCTTTTACATAAACATGGTCAGCATCTTCCTTTACTTTTTCAATGCCGCTATTTCATTTTTTAAAACAAGCCCGTTAAAGTTTTTTGTGAAGAGAATATTGCTGCCGCCGCCGAGGATTAAGCGTTTGGCAGTTTGGTGTTTGCTGTTTGGTCGTTTATTGTATGCAAGCAATTCTTTGGCTTCCTCAACAGTTGTAAAACTGCTGAAGTATGCAGCAGTTGCATCAATACCAAAATGTGTTGTAATTTTTTAAAGATATGTTTTCGAAGAATATTGTTCAATTATGAAGAGAATTTCTTTTCAGCAGTTGGTTTATTATGTTGTAATGCTAGGGAAAATCAACCTGCAAAATCCTTATTCACTAAATATGCCATCCATCTGCAACATCCTTCCGCTTTCCCGGTTGAAACCCATTTTCCACCGAAAACAAACAAAAGTTCCTGCTGTCTAAAAAGCGAAGCATGTCTGAATAAAGCATTTCACTTTCATACAATGGCACAAGCGACATTTCCAATTGCAGCATTTTTATTTTTGACAGTGATTTTTCAGCACCTCTTAATACGCTTTCTTCATATCCCTGGGTATCGCTCTTTAATAAAATATTGTATTGCTGTCCATTCTGGATAGAATCAAAAATAGTGTCGAGTTTTTTTATTGTGATCGGCTGTTTGCCTACATATTCAGTATGCGGTGCATTCTTTTTATGTTCCGGCAGCATGTTTAAAATTGAACTGCTGTCTGTATTACCTGCAATATTGATAAAGCTTGAAATATCTTCATTACCCAATGCACAGTTATGAACTTCCCATTTGCTGTCGCCTGTTGATGCCTGTTTTAAAATTTCAAAAACATTTGTGAGCGGTTCAAATGAAACGATCCTTCCTGTATATCCAAGCTCCCTGAGTTTTTGTGCATATTGCCCTTTATTGGCACCCACATCAAGCACAAGGTTTATACCGAGAAAGTTCATGATCTTAATGCGGCGTTTAAGGTCAACATCAATAAATTCAACCGGCCTTAGCTGGTATCCTGTAGTTCCTAATATTTTATTTATAAGCTTCTTCATGTTTCTTTCTTTTAATGCCGGGAAAAATGCTGTTATAATACGTTTTGCAGCAACTATTATTGTGTATCCACATCAGCAATTGTTACTACTCCTTTAAAACGTTTTTCAGTGAGCAACAAATTAAAATGATTTCGTGATTAGCTTTTTGTATTGCTCAATCTTTTTCATATCCAGCGGAAGCTTTACAAGCAGTTCCATCAGGTATTGGTTTCTGTATCCGGCCCACCACTGGCGCTGCAGGCCCAACAACAAAATTATCAAATCCCTTTGCAATGCAGTTGCCAGTTTTTTAGCCATATCATCCACCACCTCTTTTATTTTATGTTTTAAAGTTATTTTAATGATGCGGCTGAATGGCGGATAAAAAAACTCTTTGCGGTTTTGCAATTCAAACTCGTACATTTTTTTATAATCATGCTGCTGCACAAACTGAATGATGGGATGGTTTACCTGTGTTGTTTGTATCAATCACTTTACCCTGTTCATCTTTTCTGCCGGCACGGCCACTTACCTGCTCCATCAGTTGAAAGGCACGTTCATGTACCCGGAAGTCTGCAAAGCTTAACAGGCCATCTGCATCAAGAATACCAACCAGGCTTACTTTTTCAAAATCAATCCTTTTACCACCATCTGTGTGCCAACCAGCACATCTATTCGTTGCTGCTCAAATAATTTTATCAAACTGTCATGCGCTGTTTTCCCTTTTACTGAATCTACATCCATTCTTGCCACTTTTATGTTTGGAAATTCTGCTTCAATCAGTTTCTTCTATTTTTTCTGTACCAAAATTTTTCTCCATCCATGTTACAGTGCCACATGCCGGGCATTCCACCAGTTTAGGATAAGTAGTGCCACAATAATGGCAATGCAGTTTATTAGAAAATTTATGCAGCGTTAATGTAACATCGCAGTTTTTGCATTGTGGTAAATAACCACAGGTGCCGCAAATTAAATAAGGTGAATAGCCCCGGCGGTTTTGAAACAGTATCACCTGCCGGTTAGCTGCCACCGTTTTTTCAATGGCTTCTTTCAATTGAGGAGATAACATTACTTTACCTTTCTGCACCACTTTTCTTGTATCAACCATTTCAATAGCAGGCAATGTAATACCACCAAATCTTTCATTTAATTCTACTAAAGCATATTTTCCTCTTTGTGCATTGTAATATGTTTCTATTGATGGTGTAGCACTGCCGAGTAAAACTTTTGCACCAAATAATGAAGCATAGTAAACTGCGGCATCCCTTGCATTATATCTCGGCGCCGGGTCATGCTGTTTAAAAGAACTATCATGCTCTTCATCCACCACTATCAATCCCAATTCTTTAAAAGGAAGGAATAAAGCGCTTCTTGCTCCCAATACAATCCTTGTTTCACCTGTTTTAATTTTATTCCAAAGTTCTACTCTTTCATTGTTATTGAATTTAGAATGATAGATGGCAATGTTGCCACCAAAATGTGTTTGCAACCTGCGGATCATTTGTGCAGTTAAAGCAATTTCAGGAAGAAGATATAAAACCTGTTTGCCTTTATTATAAAACGATTCAATCAGTTTGATATACACCTGTGTTTTACCACTGCCTGTAACACCATGCAGCAAACAAATATTTTTATCCGTGAAACTTTGCTGCACTTCTTCAAATGCTTTTTGCTGTGCAGGACTTAGATCAAAATCAACCTGCATGGCTTTGGGCAAATATTTTATCCTGTCAACACTTCTCTTTTCTATAACCAAAATATCTTTTTCTACCAGCCCTTTTAACTGTGCTACGGTGGCACCTGATTTTTTTAACAATTCCGGTTGTGTTACTTCGCCTTCTGTTTTTATCAAGTGTAAATAAGCAAGTAACAATTCCATTTGCTTTGGCGCTTTGCTCCAGTTATTGAGCAAATCACTTAATGCGTCATCACTATTATATTTGGAATTGAGGATGATAAAATTTTCCTTTTTGCTTTTATATCTTTCACTCAATGCTTCCCAAACAGTGCAAACTTTTTTATCTATCAACCTTTTTATAACAGGATACACATGTGTTACATCCAGTATCTGCTGTACTTCACTTAAGGTTCAGTTGTTTTTTTATCAGCAATGCTTCTGCCACCAAATATTCATCATTATCCAGGCCAGCAAAATCATCGCCATACTCTTCATTGAACTGCAAAATGGTTTCGCTGCTCAGTTTAAAATGTGCAGGCAATGCAGCAGCCATTACTTCACCTTCGCTGCACATATAGTAATTTGCTATCCAGTTCCATAATTGCAATTGCTGCGGATATAAAACAGGTTCATCATCCAGTACATTTAATATGGGTTTTGTTTCATATGAGGTTGCTGGTCTGTAATACTTTTTACAATACCTGCATAGCGTTTGTTTTTAAGTGCCACTTCCACCCTGCAGCCGAGCTTGTACTTTTTCTGCAAAATTTTCTGGAACTGCATAAGTGTAAGTTGTGGGCAACGCCAATGGCAAAATCACTTCTGCATAACAAATGATTGTTGCAGTGGGTAAATCAAGTTGTGGTGTTGCGTTGCTTTTGCTCATTAATTACCTGGTGAACTAAATTTTATTTGATGAATAAAATATGTGGTATCCCGATAGCTATCAAGTGTACAACTGCGTATCGGCAGACGATGATGCTATAAAAAACAAATGCTGGTTTCAAAAATATTCTTTAATGAAATATCCTTAGTTTAATCCAGCTTGCTTTATACTGCAATCAATTTTTCCTCCATTATTTTATAAACTTTTCTCTTTCAATGCAGTCATATCATCTATTGTAAGCCCTTCCACAGGCACTTCTTCTAAAAACACTGATCTTGATTTGCCGGGTGTAAGGGAAAAAATACTTTTATAACTCATCCTGTCATAAGCATCCAGAAATAGTATTGGCTTGATGGGAGTTTGTGTTTCTATTGCCACCCGGAAAGCGCCATCATAAAATTCTTTTAATGGATGATGCGTCATATTAAAAGTTCCTTCGGGTGCAATTACAACTGATATGCCTTTATTAATAACAGACTTTAATTGTCTTACACTTTTGGCCCTGTTTTCCTGGCTGCTCCTGTCAACCATCACTACAGCCTGGCGGTATATAAAACCAAATATGGGCACTTTGCCAAGTTCCGCTTTTCCCAATATCCTGAAATGTTGTTTGCGGATACTTTTAAATATCACAGGAATATCCAGATATGAAATATGGTTAAAAACAAAAACATATTGCCGGTTGGTATCATGTGGTGCATCAAACTGATTGCGGTGATGAATGCCCCAAAGCGGCAAGTGCTACATCTGACCAAAGCCTGGCAAAGCCTGTAAATAAAATTACCGCCATCTATTTTACCAAAAAAAGAAGCACTACCACCAGGGGAAAAACCAGAAACATGATGGCAAAAAAGAGCAGAAAGGCATATATATTATATATGAACTGAACCGGGGAAAAAGCAATTTTTTCATAATAACACGGCGAATATAAGCCATCCCCGGCTGGTGAAAAGGCTTTAAATTGCTGGCAACCAGGCGCCTGAAACCATGAAACAGCGCCAAGATAGGCAAAATATCCACTATTGCGAAAAAGCTCTTAAAAAATATAAAGGTTTTATAAGAAATGCCTTACCTTCGCCGTCCTAAAATTTGGGATATATGTTAGCAATTGTAAAAATAGCCGGTCAGCAATTTACAGTAAAAGCTGGAGATAGCCTGTATGTACCGCATATCGCAGGTAAAACTGGCGATAAAGTAGAATTCTCTGAAGTATTATTAACTGACAACGAAGGAACAGTTGCGGCTGGCAGTAGATGTAAAAGCTGTTGTAAAAGCAGAAATACTTAGTGAACTTGGTAAAAGGTGATAAAGTGATTGCTTTTAAAATGAAAAGAAGAAAAGGTTTTCGTAAAAAACATGGTCACCGTACACAGTACACACAAATTAAAGTAACTGAAATTGCTTAATAATAAAAGTTATCAGTCATTAGTGATAAGTTATAAGTTGAAAAACTTTTATCTTTTAACTTTTAACTTTTAACTCTAAAACTAAAATACAATGGCACATAAAAAAGGTGAAGGCTCGGTAAAAAACGGCCGTGACTCACAAAGCAAAAGATTAGGTGTAAAAATTTTTGGTGGACAATCTGCAATTGCAGGTAACATTATTGTTCGTCAGCGTGGCACTGTTTATCATCCTGGAAAAAATGTTGGTGTTGGAAGAGACTTTACGCTTTTTGCATTGACTGATGGTGTTGTCGAATTTAAAAAAGGAAGAGGTGATAAAAATTTTGTTTCTGTAAATGCTGTAGAAGCCACCGCTTAAAAAAAATAAAAATTTTTTTGGTAGATTAAAAAATGTTTTTATTTTTAAGCATTATTTACTAACCATTAAATTTTAAAAAACATGGCAACTGCAAAAAAAGCTGCTAAAAAAGCTGCTCCAAAAAAAGCTGCAAAAAAAGCTGCTCCTAAAAAAGCCTGCAAAAAAAGCTGCTCCTAAAAAAGCTGCAAAAAAAGCTGCTCCAAGAAAAAATAATTTTTTTTCAAGGAAAAAATTAATAAGAAAAGTCCTGGCTAATCGCCGGGACTTTTTGTTGGGCGCAGGTTTCAGCCGATTGCATTTTTATATTCATCTCTACTGCTTCATATTTTTCAAACACTAACTTTACCATTTTGTTGTCACACCATTTTCAATTTTTACATTTAATTTTTATTTATGGATAATTCACAGATAGCAGAAAATTTTTCGCTTTTAGTCAAAGCTGATGGATGTACATGGTGAGAATAGTTTCAAAGCAAAAAGCTATTCCATCGCTGCCTTTACCATCGATAAATTGCCGGAACAGCTAAGTGAAACTCCAAAAGAAAAAATATTTTTTATAAAAGGAATTGGAGAATCTACCGGCAAAAAAATAATTGAATTATTAGAAACCGGCGAATTAAAAGTACTGAGTGATATCATTGCAAAAACACCGGAAGGTATTTTGGAGATGCTGAATATTAAAGGCATCGGGCCAAAAAAAATTGCAACGATTTGGAAAGAGATGGAGATTAGAAACACTGGGTGAATTATTATATGCCTGTGAAGAAAACCGTTTAAAATTATACAAAGGCTTTGGAGAAAAAACACAACAAAACGTAAAAGAAGCAATAGAATATTATTTTAAAAACAAAGGCAGTTTTTTATTTTCACAGGTAGAAGCAATTGAACCGCAAATAACAGGTTATCTTGAAAAATTATTTTCACCGGAAATGTTTTTGTTACCGGTGCGTTTAAAAGGCAATTAGAAGTTATTGATGAACTTGAATATGTAGTTAACAGATACTAATGATGTTAATAAAACCAAAATTCATCAGCGCCAATCCGCCAGAGTTGTTGGAAGAAAAGCCCAATACGCTTACTGTATAAATTAACGAATGGGTTAAGGCTGCGGTTATATACCGGTAAAGAAGATTTCAATAAACATTTGTTCCATACATTCGGCAGCGATGAATTTGTAGATGCTTTTATTGAAGAATTTCCTGCATGCTGATTTTAATAAAATAAATGGCAATGATGACAAAGCAGCTATTTGAAAGTGCTGGCATTACAATTTCATCCCTCCTTATTTAAGAGAATCCGGAGCCATTATAACAAAGGCAAAACAAGCAATTGCCAACAGTAATTCAACCTGCGTGATATCAAATCAATCATTCACAGCCATAGCAACTGGAGCGATGGCAGCAATACCATTGAAGAGATGGCAAAAGCCGCCATTGCAAAAGGGTTTGAATACCTGGTTATCAGCGACCATAGCAAAAGCGCTTTTTATGCCAGCGGCCTGAGTGAAGAAAAAATAAAAGAACAACATAAATATGTAGATGAACTGAACAGCAAGTTTGCTCCCTTCAAAATTTTTAAAAGCATTGAGAGTGATATTTTAAATGATGGCAGCCTGGATTACAGTGACACGGTACTTTCAACTTTTGACCTGGTAATTGCTTCTGTACACTCCAATCTGAAAATGCCGGAGGAAAAAGCAATGATGCGTTTGATAAAAGCCATTGAAAATCCTTACACCAGCATACTCGGCCACATGACGGGAAGATTATTGCTAAGCCGCAAAGGTTACCCTGTTGACCATAAAAAAATTGTGGATGCCTGTGCAGCTAACAATGTAGTGATAGAATTAAATGCACATCCCAACCGTCTGGATATTGACTGGCGGCATATTGAATATGCTTTAGAAAAAAATGTATTGATCTCCATTGACCCCGATGCACACTTTATTGAAGGCTTTGATGATATCCGCTACGGCGTGTTGGTAGCGCAAAAAGCAATGGTACAGAAAGAAAATAATCTAAGCAGCTTCAGCCTGCCACAGTTCGAAGCATTTTTAGAAACACAAAAGGGAAAAGAAAATTATAGAACTTGTTCGCTGGAAGCAGCAGCCAGCATCTCCCCTATTTTTTTATTCCATTCCGCCTGCTTTTCTTTATTGATACCGTTGTGGGTTTCTGTATCATACTTATTTTGCATGGCTTCCATCTTATCCACCACTTCTGTATAAAGAGCTCTCAACTGCTCCATGTAATTATCGTGCTTAAATTTTGTTTGCTTCAGTTTTTTTATAAAAAATAAGGTATTGAGGTAACTGATGTCAAAATGATGTTGCTCATGTTCAAGTATATAAGCAGTCTTCCCTTTTTCTTTCATCCATGATTCTTTCTTATCAAAGCTGCAATAAACCCCAAGGGATAAAGTTGCTTTATCTCCTTTGCTGTGAAAACCCGCAGTAAATACAAAGCCAGAAGCAGTGATGGCAACAGCATTGGGAGTGTTATCAGGGCTGCCTGTAAAATCTTCAATAGACAATTTATGGCCTGGATTATAAAGTATATTATTATCTGCATCAGGAATATTAGTAACCCAATTTATGCTGGTTTCAATTTTTTGTGCAACCAGAAATATGCTGACACACAAGAAAAGGATTAAAGAAAGAAAATGCCTGTACAATTTCATATTGTAAAACAACGAAAAAATATATTACCGGGCAAAGCCACAATAATGGTTTAGAAATAAATTAACAGGCTACGATTCTGTGTAGTTAAGATCTTTGTGAAAAGTTTCTTCAGTAAAATAAGCTGCGACCAAGGTAATTGACCATTACAATAATCCCGGTGATAATACCACTCTTGATGATTGTCCCATCCCCAGCTTTTCTGAAAAAGATTAAGAAACATCAAATTAATTAAAGGAAGCGCCCCTCTTACCATATTGGGTATGGTGGTAGCTGCAGTAGCCCTCAGGTTGGTACCAAATTGTTCTGCACCCATTGTTACAAAGATTGCCCAAAAGCCTGTACTGAAACCAAGAAAGCCACAAGCCACATACATCATCTCATCTGTCTTTATTATTCCGCTAAAAAAAAAGATGCCGGAAATAATGGTAAAGAGATAAAATAAATACAATGCTTTTTTCCTGCTTTGAAAATACTGGCTCACAAGACCCACTAATATATCTCCAATTGCAATGGCTGCATAAGCATACATAATTGCCCGCCCTGATTCAATAGCATTTTCGCCATAAAAGGCTTTTGCAAACTGATCGCTGTAGTTTACTAATATCCCTATCACATACCAGGTAGGTAAACCAATAAGAATTGCCAGGATGTATTTTTTAAACCGCTTGCCATTATTAAAAAAGGCTAGCAGGTTTCCTCTTGAAACGCCCTGCTCCTTTACCTCTTTAAACATTCCACTTTCAGCTACCGTTATACGCAAAAAAAGCAATGACACTCCAAGCCCACCGCCTATCTTATAACACAAGCGCCAGTCTTCTGTAAACTTAAAAGTAAAATATGCAAACACAGCTCCAAACAAACCAATGCCTGCAACCAGTGAAGTGCCGATACCTCTTTTATTTTTAGGAAGCAGTTCACTTACCAATGTAATACCGGCACCCAGTTCACCTGCCAGCCCTATGCCTGCAACAAATCTTGCATAAGCATACTGATCCGTGTTTTGTACAAAGCCCGTAATAAAATTGGCAACAGAATAAAGAATGATGGAACCAAATAAAACAGACAGCCTTCCCTTTTTATCTCCCATAATGCCCCACACAATTCCGCCAATAAGAAGGCCCACCATTTGCCAGTTAATAATTTTTGTACTGGCTGCCAACACATCTTTGCCATCCAGTAAATTAACGCCCAGGTCTTTCAAACTTGGTTCCTTACAATGGTAAATAAAAGAAGATCGTATATATCAACAAAATAACCAAGAGCAGCAACAATTACTGCCAGGTTAAAAATGGAAGCCGGATTGTTTATTCATACAAACAAGAAACCGTTTTAGTGTTTTTTCTTTTTGCTAAAAAATAATTTGATGAACACCGGTGCAGTGGTAAGCAATACTATCCCTACTACAATTACTTCAAGATGTTCTTTTAGATCAAATCCAAATTGAGCCAAGTATCCACTTTTGAAGAAAATGCCCGGCCACCAGCATGCTCAATACCCACATAAAACATCCCAAAACATTATAGTAAGTAAATTTCTTTTTATCCATGTGCACAATGCCGGCAACGATAGGTGCAAACGTTCTTACTATCGGCAGGAACCTGGCGAAGACGATAGCGCCACCACCATGTTTTTTATAAAACTCCTGCGCCTCATGCAAATATTTTTGTTTGAAAATGAAATTGTCTTTCCACGAATACATGGCCGGGCCAACTTTTCTTCCAAACCAATAGCCAACACTATTACCAATGATACCGGCTACGGAAATAAGCAACCATAATACCAGCAACTGTAAATACTCATTATGTATAAATGGAAATACAGATTCTACCAATTCTGCATTGTAAATACCGGCAACAAAAAGCAAACTGTCTCCCGGCAAAAAGAAACCGGCAAACAAACCTGTTTCTGCAAAAATGATAAAGAGTATCAGCCACAAACCACCATTAACAATATAGAACATCGGTGTTACCAAGTCGATCCAGCTAAAATTCTTTTTTACTTTCAGCACATTGTTCCTGTCAATTTTTTGAAGCGATATAGCAGCCGTATCAAAATTTTCCTTGCTTACTTTAATAAAATCATTCTTTGTTGCGTTGATAGTTACATGGCCTTTTGCATCAGTAACAAATTTTTCACCAGTAGAAACAACTGTAATAGTATCTTCCTTCAAAGCAGTTTCGTACTGGCTTTGAATAGTTAATTGCATGGGTGCAGATTGTGCATTTGCCAACTGCAGCAGGCAACCAAACAAAATACAGCTCAATAAAAATTTCTTCTTCATTATTTTAGAAATATCTTTTTATCATTTATGGCCCTGTTGATGGCCATGATGATGTGAATGTTCATGATGATGCCCGTGGCTCAACTCTCCTTCCCACTTACTTACCACGGCCGTTGCAATACTGTTGCCCACTACATTGGTGGCACTTCTGTCCCATATCAAGCAATGGATCAATACCCAATAATAATGCAATGCCAGCTTCAGGAATATTAAATGTTGCCAATGTACCTGCAATTACCACCAATGATGCCCTTGGCACACCGGCAATACCTTTACTCGTCAGCATCAGTACCAACAACATGGTTATTTGTGTTGGTATAGGAATATGCATTCCATAACTCTGTGCAATAAATAATGATGCAAAAGTCATGTACATCATGCTGCCATCAAGATTAAATGAATAACCCAATGGCAACACAAAACTTACGATCTTATCCTTACAACCAAAACGTTCCAACTCAAGCATTGTTTTAGGAAAGGCAGCTTCACTGCTGGCAGTACTGAAGGCAAGCATGATCGGTTCTTTCATCCGCCGCAGCAAATTAAAAACTCTTTTTTTGATAAATATAAATCCTGCAAACGCCAATATCAACCACAGCAGCAATAAACCAAAATAAAACTCACCAATAAAAATTGAATAGGTTTTTAAAATACCGATGCCCTGTTTGGCAATGATAGCCGTCATAGCACCAAACACAGCCAGCGGCGCAAAGCCACTCATTACAT
Source organism: uncultured Chitinophagaceae bacterium (assembly GCA_963814445.1). Taxonomy (GTDB): domain Bacteria; phylum Bacteroidota; class Bacteroidia; order Chitinophagales; family Chitinophagaceae; genus Ferruginibacter. The sequence continues at coordinate 69,540 of CAWFCU010000017.1, read as the reverse complement.
ACGATGTAATTCTTAACACAATATGAGCAACAGCATCCAATGCCTTTACTACCGGCTTTGCCATATCGCCTAATGCTGCTGCTGCCACGCCAAAGAAAAGTGAAAACACCACTATCTGCAATATTTCATTCTTTGCCATGGCATCTACCACACTTGCAGGAAATACATGATAGAAAAAATCTTTTACCGTCATTGCGGCTTTATCAATACCAGTATTTACCGTGCTATCTGGTAATGGCAGATTCATTCTTGTGCCCGGTTCAAAAATATTTACCAGCACCATGCCCAGCAACAAACTCATCAGCGATGCACTTAGAAACCACAGCATTGTTTTACCACCAATCCTTCCCACAGCTTTTATATCTCCCAATTTTGCAACACCCACCACCAATGTGGTAAACACCAGCGGTGCTACGATCATTTTTATCAACCGTAGAAAAATATCTGCCAGGATGGTGAACCAGTCTAGTTTTTTATCACGGGCTTTTATTGTCTCGCTTTTTTGTGCTGCAACCAAGTCCTTTTGCTTTTGTAAATCTTTATATCCAGAAGCAGCTGTATCTGTTTGTGCAGCCAGTAAAGTATTGATTGATTTTAAAGAATCGCCGAGCAATTTAATATCAGCAAGTGCTGTTGTTTCATTCAGGCGTATTCAGCAGGTTTTGTTCAGCGGCTTTTTTCTGTTCTGCTATATTTTTTTGTTGCGCCTGTTAAAGCAGTAAAAGCAACACTGTCCTTTGGCGTTTCATAGGGCTTCATTTTTTTCTGCAGATGCTGCGCCTGTATATCAGCATTGGCAATACGCCTGTTCTCCTCCCCTACATAAGTTTTATTGAAAATAAAACCCAATGCAATACCCAGCACCAAAGCGATACCTATATATAATGTAAGCCTGTTTTTTTTTCCGGATTTAACTTCCATAATATTTACTGCAGGCTCCCGGCTTTGGCGGGATTTAATTTTGCAATATAATGTTTAATGGCTGTTAACCACCGCTGCTCATAAAAAAACCATCGCCGATTGGGTTGTTTGGATTTATTGCTTATTTTTCCGTTCCGATTGCTATCGGAACATTACTTATCAAAACCACTACTTAATATGAGTTTATTTGTAAAAAAGCCTATGGCAGCATTAATGAATGAAGCTGAAGAAACCGGCAGCCATACATTAAAAAGAACATTGGGTGCCGGCGGCCTGATTGCATTGGGCATTGGAGCTATTATTGGTGCTGGCTTGTTTTCTATTACAGGTATGGCAGCGGCTAATCATGCCGGACCAGCCATCACTATTTCATTTATTGTAGCTGCATTAGGCTGCCTGTTTGCAGGTTTATGTTATGCCGAATTTGCTTCTATGATACCTGTTGCAGGTAGTGCTTATACCTATTCTTATGCTACCATGGGTGAATTTATTGCATGGATAATTGGATGGGATCTTGTATTGGAATATGCAGTGGGTGCTGCAACTGTTGGCATTAGCTGGAGCCGTTACCTTGTAAAATTCCTGGAAGGTTTTGGTTTCAGCTTCCACATAGTCTCACAGTAGGTCCCTGGGATGGTGGTATTATCAACCTGCCTGCTGTTTTTATTATTGTTTTAATGAGCTTATTATTAATAAAAGGAACCAAAGAAAGTGCAACGGTGAATGCAGTTATAGTGGCACTTAAAGATAGCTGTTGTGCTTGTTTTTATTTTTCTTGGTTGGAAATATATTAATAATGATAATTACACATCCTTATATCCCTGACAATACAGGGAATTTTGGCGACTTTGGATTTAGTGGTATCATCCGTGCTGCAGCCATCGTATTCTTTGCCTATATAGGTTTTGATGCTGTAAGTACTGCAGCCCAGGAAGCAAAAAATCCAAAACGTGATATGCCCATGGGGAATTTTAGGTTCACTGGCTATTTGTACTGTACTCTATATTTTATTTGCACATGTTATGACAGGCGTTACCAGTTACACAACCTTTGCAGGCAAAGATGGTATTGCACCGGTTGCCGTTGCTATTGACCACATGGGTACAGCAGATGCCAGCGGTGTTATTACAACCTGATTATCCATGGCTTAAACCGTGCTATCATTGTAGCGATACTTGCCGGTTATGCTTCTGTAATATTGGTAATGCTGATGGGGCAAAGCCGTGTTTTCTTTAGTATGAGTAAAGATGGGCTGATACCAAAAATATTTTCGACTGTTAATCCTAAAACACAAACACCAGCAAAAAGCAATTTGCTATTTATGCTTTTTGTAAGCCTTTTTGCAGCTTTTGTACCTGCAAGGGTTGTTGGAGAAATGACAAGTATTGGAACCTTATTTGCATTTATACTGGTATGTATTGGTGTATGGGTAATGCGTAAAAAAATGCCTGAAATTCCAAGAGCATTTAAAACCCCATTGGTTCCATTAGTTCCTATCCTAGGTATTGGAGTTTGTTTATTTATGATGGTGTTTCTACCAATGGATACATGGATACGTTTACTTGTATGGATGCTGATTGGTATGGATATTTATCTGGTATATGGCGCTAAACACAGCCATCTTGGTAATGGTACTGATAACAGGAAAGGAATGAAGATAGCACGTTTAACCGGCATTATACTCAGCGTTTTATTAATTGTAGCAGGTTTGTTACATCAGTATACTGTTGGTTTTGATACAGACAGAACATTGATGTACATCTCTTTAATTTTTGCTGTTGTACATTTTGTAGTTTTCGGAAGAAAGCTGGGAAGAATTGAAAGCGAAACTTAATTTTAAAGTACTATTATAAATTTAATCCTCCGCAACCGGAGGATTTTTTTTATCATTCAGAAGTCAATAAAAACTAAAGTCAAATAGATCCAATCCCGAAGGGATGCAATGATTATAGTAAATAAGAATAGCATAATTTAAAAGCCAACCCCGAAGGGGTGACACAAGTACAATCTCAATCAATCATACCATTCAAAAAGATATTTTTCATCATACTCAATTTCAAATTTCTTCACAAACTCCATGTATTCTTCCCTGAATGTTTTCTTCTTATGATGTTGTTCCTGGTTCAATATATAATCATACACGTTGTTGATGTGTGAATGAGAATAGGAAAATGCTCCATATCCTTCCTGCCATTCAAATTTTCTCTTTACAAATTTGCTTTTATTTATGAAGTTGGTGGAATTATTTTTTACATCCTTATTAAATCAGCAATTGACATCGCAGGCCGTAAACCTACAAAAGCATGAATGTGGTCGGGCATGCCATTTACAATAATGGGTTTCTGATTTTTACCTTTAATAATCCCGGCAATATATTTGTGAAGTTCTTTACCCCATTTACGGTTAATTAAATTCTCTCTTCCTTTTACAGCAAATACCATTTGAATATAGATTTGTGAAAATGTGCCTGGCATAAAATACATTTTAAGGTTAGAAAATATGTAGTACTGGTTTTCATATGCGTAAATAAATTTAAGCTATTGGCTCCAAAATCCCGAAGGGATGCCATGATTATAGTATTACCACATATTATTTCATGATAGCAAACCCCGAAGGCGTGACATAGCAAAAGCCTTATCATTAATGTAAAATATTGACAACCGCATGATTGCAAAGTATGCCACCCCTTCGGGGTTCTGTTTCTGCTTCGTTGACCTCTCTTTCTTGCTATAACCATTTCAGCCCTTCGGGCTTATCTCAAAAATTCCTTTTGGAAATCTCCAACTTAATTCTAACTTTATACCACACGATTGGATAACATCAAGCCGCGGCTTTCTCTCAACAGTACGATACAGTCTCTTCTTCCCAGCTAACCGGTACTTTACGAAAACACGTAACGCTTCATCCCGTAAACTTTCATGTAATGGTTAATTCAATCTATACGTATCACTCACCTCTAAATATTATCCTTTATGGTTACAGAAGCACAACATCACACACTCATAGGACGAGTGCAAACAATGGTATGACCAATTAGTATCATACCGTGAAAAGATCAATAACCTTAAAAACGAATTCTATTATTTTGCCCCCGGCAAAACGGACCAGGAAACAAGATTAGGAATAGAACATTTTCACAACCAGTTTCACATCCAGCTCATCAATATTCACGATTTGAAACACGAAATTAAACACCACATGTAAAGAAGCCGAAATGTCATCCCAATTTCGGCCACCGCATACCACATCATTATCATCAAAGAAAAACTTGACATGCTTATAGCTGACCTTGACAAACTGGAAGAGGATTTTCACAACTTTGTACAATCATAACTTCATATATACAGCCAGCCAATCTTACAGGTTGGCTGGCTGGCTTTATGGAGCATTTCATCATCTATAAAAATAAATTGTTATGGCCAACTTACGATTCCAATCATGTAAAAAATATTGCCCTGCTGGGGCATGCAGGCTGTGGTAAAACCACGCTGGCCGAAAGCATGCTCTTTGAAGCAGGCATTACAAAACGCCGCGGCACTATTGCTGCAAAAAAATACCGTAAGCGATTACCACGAACTGGAAACAGAAAGACAAAGTTCAGTGTATTTGCTTCGCTGCTGCACACACCGTGGAAAGATTATAAAATAAATATCATTGACACGCCCGGCTATGATGATTTTGTGGGAGAAGTGATCAGTGCATTAAGGGTGGCTGATACCGGCGTGATGATTTTAAATGCGGCAGTGGGTGTGGAAGTGGGCACCGATATTATCTGGGAATACACCGACACATTTAAAACCCCCACCCTTTTTGTGGTAAACCAATTAGACACAGATGATGCAGATTTTGATAAAACATTAAGGGAAGCCAAAACACATTTTGGCGGCAATGTGGTGGCGGTGCAATACCCTGTGCAAACCGGCGCTGGTTTTAACAGCATTATTGATGTATTGAATATGGTGATGTATCAATATCGGCCACGAGGGTGGCAAGCCACGAAAAACTGCCTATACCCGATAATGAAAAAGAAAAAGCAGATCAACTGCATAAAGAACTGATTGAAACCATTGCATCAAATGATGAAGGACTTGATGGAAAAATATTTTGACAAGGGCGAACTGACCGAAGAAGAAATGAAAGCCGGCCTGCATGCCTCTATGATCAGGCATGATATCTTTCCTCTGTTTTGTGCATCGGCAGAAAAAAATATGGGCAGCGGCCGCATCATGAGTTTTATAGATTATGTATGCCCTGCAGCAAATGAAATGCCGCCGCAAAAAACAAAAGCCGGCAACGAACATTGCCCTGCGATGCAAATGGCCCAGCCTGCATTTTTGTTTTTAAAACCATTATCGAACCACATATTGGTGAGCTGAGTTTATTTAAAGTATATAGCGGCACGGTAAAAGCCGGCAGTGAACTGGTGAATGAAAACACAGGCGTTACAGAAAAAATAAACCAGCTGTTTTTACTGGAAGGCCATAACCGGGTGCCGGTGCAGGAACTAATGGCAGGCGATATTGGTGCCACCATCAAACTAAGAAGCACCCATGTAAACAATACTCTGCATGACAAAGGTGCCAACATAGAACTGGAGCCCATCAAATTTCCTAACCCAAATGTTACCGTTGCCATTACCGCAGTTAATAAAGGCGAAGAAGAAAAATTATCGCAGGCATTGCATACTTTACAGGAAGAAGATGCTACGGTACGTTTTGAAGTATCACCTGAATTAAAACAAACTCTGCTGCATTGCCAGGGCGAACTGCACCTGAAAGTATTGCAATGGAAAATTGAACACATACATAAACTGGATGTAAAATTTGATAAACCAAAAATTCCTTACCGGGAAACCATCAGCCGCAGTGGCCGAAAGCAACTACCGCCACAAAAAACAAAGTGGTGGTGCAGGCCAGTTTGCAGAAGTGTACATGCGTATTGAACCCTGGTATGAAGGCATGCCCAATCCTGAAGGGCTTAACCTGTACGAGCACAAGAAGAAATAAAACTGGACTGGGGTGGCAAACTGGTTTTCTGCAATTGCATTGTTGGCGGCGCTATTGATGCCCGTTTTCTTCCTTCTATTTTAAAAGGCGTGATGGAAAAAATGCAGAACGGCCCACTAACAGGCTGCTATGCCCGTGATATAAGGGTGAGTGTGTATGATGGTAAAATGCATGATGTGGACAGCAATGATATTTCTTTTAAGATCGCAGGGCTGCAGGCATTCCGCCAGGCATTTATGGAAGCCGAGCCGCAATTGCTGGAACCCATTTATACAGTAGAAGTATTTTGCCCCGATGAAATGGTAGGCGCTGTAATGGGCGACCTGCAAACCCGTATGGGTGTGGTGGAAGGCATGGAAGCCGAAGGGCATTTTCAAAAAATTACTGCCAAAGTTCCGCTGGCGCAAATGCACCAGTACTCATCATCTCTCCGCAGCTTAACACAGGGCCGTGCAAGGTTCAATATGTATTTTGATTCTTACTCACCTGTGGCGTATGAAGTGCAGCGCAAGCTGACGGAAGCACATAGCAAACATGAGGTGGTGATGGAGTAAAAATTCTCTCTCAGACTTCCGAAGTTTTGTAAAAGAAATCTATTTTGGCTGAGAAGCTGGAATAGATTTTTTTGTTGCTACTATTTGTTCATTGTGGTACATCGTTGTGTCACTCACTTGTACAACATATCACTGGGAAACTTTGATTCTACTGAAGAACATTAATAAAATCTAATTTACAAAAAAGGGTTACTACAAATAATTTTAGCCTTTGTATATTTATAAGCTAGCTACAATTATTTTAGAGCAAAAAACGTAGAAACAATGTATGAATTAGTAAAAAAGAAAAATATTTGGCAAAGGATTTTAATAGGGCTAATAGCTTTTTTCTTAATAACCCAGCTTTTAAAATTCTTCTTAAGAGAACCAAGCTTTAGTATTAATGATGATTTAGTAAAGACGGCAAACGAGATAAATAAACATTGCCCTATTATCATTGACAGTTTAGTCAAACTTAACACTGTTAACGCACTGCAAGGAAATTCTCTTCAATATAATTATACAATCCAGCTTGAAAAGTCACAAATTGACACTGTAGAATTGATAAAAATTAATCGGCAAGACATAATCAGCAAATTAAAAAAGGATTCTGCTGCTAAATATTTTAAAGAAAACAATATTGTCATTCGATCCAATTATTCGGACAAAAACGGAGCACAAATTTGCAGTATTATAGTTTTATCAAATGAATATTAGATTATCTATAGTTTGCCCCAATTGGCGCTAGTTTATCTTAAACCATAAAATAGTTTACTTGGCGCAAGCATCCACTTGTGCCACTAAAAGAACCGGCAATAAAAGGCTGCCATTCTATGTCTCTTTATAATCTTTCAAGAAAAAATACAAATCAATAGCCGACGCTTGCGTCAAAAAAATAATTAAAATATCAATACCTGCTTATTGCAAATAATAAATTTGACTGCTACTTTTACTGAACCTGATAATTCATTATTTCTCACCTGTTAAAATACCTCTGTTATGAAAATAAGTACCAGCTTATTAGCCTTATGCCTGTTAATGATGCCGGCATCAAAAGTTGTGGCACAAACGGGCAAAGTGCTTGTAGAAGATCATTTTGATGAAAATGACAGGGGATGGAACCTTGGTAGCGATAACGACGTAGTACGAAAAATTGAAGGCGGAAAATTTATCCTTGAATGTAAAAAGTATCTGACTAATAAGGGAGGTTACTGGATAAAGGTGCCTGACCTTAAATTACCTGCAAATAATTTTTCTGTTTCAGCTCTCTGCAAAAAAATTATAAACCGCTAACCCAGCTTATTCATTACCTGCTATATGCTTACGTTCCAGCATACTCAATACAACACATAAAGCTGCAACACCCAGCAGGATATGAATAAAACAATTTGCACCTAACATGTAATAACAAAAAGCCCATATAGTAGAAAGGATGATAAAGCATCCATAGAAAATAGTACTGATCATAGTAGAGTTAAATTTGTGAAGCCATAATGACATTATGTAAAGATGAGTGGTGTTGCCTGGGTGAATGTTATACAACGCTATAAAAAACTTACATCATTTCACCCGTTCGGCAGCATTATTCATACCCACTTTTTATAATGGTTGATATCATTTTGAACCTGCCATTAGGTTTTATAAAATTAGTTTCATGTGCAGGCACTACAATTGACTCACCTGTTTCCAGTAAATAAGATGTTCCTTTGATAACTATTTCTGCTTTGCCTTCCAGTATCTGCAGGAATGTATCAAAAGGAGATGTCTTTTCGGTTAAGCCTTCGCCACTATCAAACGACATTACACTGATATTGCCTGTTGATTTTTTCAGGATTGTTTTGATCACGACCGATTGGTTTATATACTCTATTATCTCTACAGTAATATGCACTTTCGATTTTTCTATCTCTGTATTTTCGGGCATGGTTTGTATAATTTAGTTTTCAAAGTTGTATTTTAAAAAACAACAGCAGCAGAAAACTGCTGCTGTTGCGGTAGTTCTTTATACTACTATACAGGGGGTTGTCAATTCGATTATATTTTCAGTTCGTAACAGGCCAGGAAAAACTATCTAAAATAGGATCCTGCCCTTATTAAATTTGCGAACGCCACCAATATTGCCATTATCAATATAGCATGGGCAATATTCCCTATGGTGAAAATAAAGAAAGAAACAGCCCAGGTTATCAGCAGCATAGCAGCTATGATATTTAAAAATGATCTCATAAATATTTTATCAGAGTAATGAAGCTGTTCAATTTTTCTTTCTGTCCTGCCCGGCTTGCTTTTGCGCCTGTTACACTCAATTTTTGATTGCAAAGGTTGCATTTAACTGACGAAAACTATTATACAATTAAGAGAAAGTATTACATCATTCACACATCTTCAAGCGGAGTGCGCTTTTTCTGCTTCAATTTTTTAAAGTAAGAGGGTGTAAGGCCGGTTATTTTTTTAAACTGGTTAGACAGATGTGCCACACTGCTGTAATTGAGTTTGTAGGCTATTTCGGTAAGGTTAAGTTCATCATACAAGAGTAATTCCTTCACTTTTTCAATTTTGTGATTGATGATAAAATGCTCAATGGTAAGGCCCGTTGTTTCAGAAAAAATATTGGAGAGGTAGGTGTAATCAAATTGTAGCTTTTCACTGATATAATTTGAGTTTTTTACTTTGGGCAATTCATCAGAATAATGCACCATTTCAACGATCACAGCTTTTATCTTTTCAATAAGGATAGATTTTTTATCATCCATCAGTTCCAACCCGGCATTGCATAAACTTACTTTTAATTGCTCCCGTTGTACATGTGTGATATCTCCTCTTATTTCTGCCTCACCAAGGTCAACGGCTCCATAAATAATCCCCAGTTTATCAAGTGCTGCTTTTACCAGCATTTTACAACGCAGGCTCACCATATATTTTATGTACAATTTCAAATTTTATTCCCTGATGGCTTTTTATTAAGGATATTTTTTCTGCAACGATAACAATGTATCGCTATTTTGTAACCCAGTCAAGTGAAGTTAGTGCTATTTCCAGCCGGAAAGAAGTACACAATTAAGAGAAAGAGTTACATTATTCACACATCTTCAATTGAGATGTGTTTTTTTGCTTTAGTTTTTTAAAGTAAGATGCTGTAAGGCCGGCTATTTTCTTAAACTGGCTGGAGAGATGCGGCACATTGCTGTAATTATTATCAAACAAAACAGCCGGGTCATCGCCGGCTGCTGCTATAAAAGTATTTTATTGATTTGCTTTCTCTTCTTCCCACTTATTTCTTCCCCATCCCTGTATCACATGTTTTTCGCTGTGGTAAGATGAACGCACCAATGGGCCACTTTCTACATAATCAAAACCCATGTTGTAACCAATTTCCCTCAACTCTTTAAATTCATCAGGATGAACAAAACGGTGTACACGTAAATGTTTTTTTGTAGGCTGCAAATATTGCCCGATCGTAATTACATCCACATGATTGTCCCGGAGGTTTTGCATGGTTTCTATCACTTCCTCTTTTGCTTCACCAAGGCCAAGCATAATACCGCTTTTGGTTCTCATGCCGCCTTGCTTAAGTGTACGCAATGTTTCCATGCTGCGCCAGTATTTTGCCTGTATGCGTACCTGTTTTGTAAGCCGTTCTACCGTTTCAATATTATGGCTCACCACTTCCGGTGCCGCATCAATCACTCGTTGTATGCAAGCTGCATCTGCCCTAAAATCGGGTATCAATGTTTCTAAAGTAGTAAAAGGATTCAATGCTTTTACAGCTTTAATAGTATTGTACCAAATGATGCTTCCCTGGTCGGCCAGTTCATCACGGTCAACAGATGTAAGCACAGCATGCTTCACTTTCATTAAATGAATTGCTTCTGCCACCCGTTGTGGTTCATCCCAATCAACAGCATCAGGCCTGCCTGTGGCTACTGCACAAAAGCCACAGCTACGGGTGCAGATATTTCCTAGTATCATAAAAGTAGCAGTACCTTCTCCCCAGCATTCACCCATATTGGGGCAATTGCCGCTTTCGCAAATGGTATGCAGTTTATGCTTATCAACTAAGTTTCTTACATGTTTGTATTCTTCCCCAATGGGCAACTTCACCCTTAGCCAGTTTGGCTTTTGTGGTTTCTGTTCCACCACCTGCCTGTCCGGTAGGCAGGCCCCATCTATTACAGGTAACTCAATCATTGTTTGTATTTATTATTTTCTTCTACCAAAAACCAACGCAACATATACGTTTAAAAAAAAGTTCTTTTGCTCTGAATATACCAACTGCGGAATTTTACTAAAATAATATTCTCCGGTGAGGCCCACTTCCAAACCACTCACCACTTCATTGTAGCTGCCATAATCAAACCGCAGCGCTGCCTTGGCATAAAGGCCGGGTTTTGGTTTTATTTCACCCCATCCTTTTGTAAAACCTGAAGCCGAAACATTTCCTATGGCCAATTGTTCCGGGTTTGTAAATATCACACTGTCGGGGCTGTCGTATTTAATGTCCCTTCTTCCAACAGAAGTGCTGTCGTTAATTTCGAGATAATAAGGCCTTAGCAAACCAAGCGTGAGGCCGCCACCAAAATTGCCCGTAACTGCCACCCCGTTTTTATTGCTTTTGTTGCCGAGCAAAAACTGCTGCTGTACGCCAAGTTTAAGAGGATAGAAATAATTTATTTTACCAAATATAAAAGGTGAAGCAGGTGCATTGATATTGGATTGCTTTTTTTCCTTGGGGCTTTTTCTTTCAGAAAAATCCAACTGGAACAGCAATGCTTTTTTAATTGATTGTGCCCTGCTGTGCTCATAAAAAAATCCATACCCATCGTTGGTCAGCTTAAGGCCGAATACATTGTGCTTGCGGTAAGCTATCACACCTTCTTCTTCCTGCTTAATGAGGGCATTTATCCTTTGCCTGCGTTCGTCCTTTCTGTCGTTTTTTGATTTTTGGGCAGCTACGGATAAACTCAGTGATATTGCAATACAAAAGAATAGTACTTTGTGCATGATGATTTTTTACTTGAGTAAATTTATACAAAAATAGTACAATGACAGCAACCATTCAATATGAAGGTAATTTAAGGTGCCATGCCATACACCTGCAGAGCGGCACCCAAATTGAAACAGATGCGCCAACGGATAACAAGGGAAAAGGCGAAAGGTTCTCCCCTACCGACCTGGTGTGTACAGCATTGGCCACCTGTATGATAACCACCATGGCAATAAAAGTTGCCGGTACTGGTATAGAATTAAAAGGCACTACCGTAAGCGTTAAAAAATATATGGCTGCCGATCCAAGACGGATCACTAAAATTGATGTGGAGGTTGTTTATCCTGCCAGTTTACAATTAGAACAAAAAGACCGGGATACTTTAAAAACGATTGGCGACAATTGCCCGGTGATGAAAAGTATTCACCCGGATATTATTGTGAATGCAGTGTACAGGAATAGTTAATTGTTATTAGTTATTAGTTATTAGTGCTATTGATCACTGGCTCCACTATTAACGAATAACGATTAACAAATAACAATTAACAAATAACAATTAACAAATACATTAACGATTAACTACTCCGCTTCTTTTCAAAATACTATTGCCCACCGCACATTCAAGGCAGCGCTTAAGGTTGCAGTAATTATTTTTCAATTGTATTAAAGATTGAGAATCGAATGAAGATCGTATGGCAATACCTGCAGATGAAAATATTTTTGTGATGCTATTTTTTTCTGCTGCTATTTGTTCAAGCCATTCAAGCGCCCTGTCTTTGTATTTAGCTTCACCACTATAATGCCCATAAGCAAACAGCACCGGCAGCACAGTATTGATGAGAATATTATCAATCATCTGTTTCCCCAGGTTTTTCTTTTTAAATGATGATGCTTCATCCGGCAGGTAATGATAATGCCAGTAATCGTTGGCAGTAACATCAAGCAATTGTTTTATTCCCTTTACAGATGACGAATCAATAATTTTTGAAAACAAATGTGTACTTTGATGAATCAGCATAGCCAGTTGCGCCAGCCTTATTGTAGGAAAATTAGATGGTCGCATACGCAGGTAATGCAATGAAATGGGAATTGGTTTTAATAAATACTTCTTTTGCAGGAATTGATATTCTTTTTGCAGCATACTACAATAATCATCTTTAAAATCTCCAACTAAGACATTTGCCTGCCCAAGCAATAATGCTTCTAATTGCTGTATTTGATTTTTATGTTTTGCCAGTGTATGTACAGGCAGGCTGATGGCAATTTTTTCAAATGCTTCTGCATTTACTTTTATGCCAAAGTTTTTTGCCAGCATTCGCCAGAAAACTTCTTCCCAGTGACTATTTGTTGCGGCAAGGTGTGCTGCAACAGGCTGTGATTTTTCAATCAATCTTTCTACCAGTAATCTTTGCTTCCAGATGTTCCAGGTAAGATCATCAACATTACTAATTTGTCTTTCACAGGGAATGGCATCCGGAGTATGCATTAGCGAATCATACTTTTCAAGCAATACTTTACTCACCCTGTTTTGCAGTTCCAGCACAGGAAAAGGCAATTGCATATCAGCATCATCTTTCCACACCACATGCAGAATGATGTTTTTATAATTATCATCTTCGCTATGCCTATGATTTTTCCAATCGGATGAAAGCACATGCAGTTCTATATTTCCTGCCCAGGTGGTACTGCCCGTTTTTATTTTTGCATCTAAAAAATCAGGCCCCTGGTTTTTATTTAACAAACCTGCATTAATAATGGAAAGTGCTTCGCCCTGTTGTGTTGTGAGATCTGAAAGATTAAAATACTGGAATTGCCAGATGTATTGAAGCAGGCGTTCGTTCATAAAAACAGGTTGCAGGTAAAGAAAATGTAAGGGAAAGCTACAACTTTTCCAGCGCCTGCACAACCCTGCTTACGGGCAGGCCCATCACATTGTAAAAATCGCCTTGTATGTTTTTAATGCCTACCACGCCAATCCATTCCTGTATGGCATAAGCGCCTGCTTTGTCATAAGGCTTGTATTTGTCAACATAAAAAGCTACCTGTTCATCAGTGAGCGGATGAAACTCCACTTCGGTTGTATCAGCAAAGGCAATTGTTTTTTCATTTGATAACAACACAACACCTGTTATCACTTTGTGTTTTTGCCCACTTAGTTTTTTTAAAATTGAAATGGCATCTTGCCTGTCTTTTGGTTTGCCAATCACTTCATCATTTAATACAACAATAGTATCGGCTGCAATTATTACTTTGCTGCTATTATTATTTCCATTCAATACCGCCAGCGCTTTGTTCTTTGCAATGAATATTGCCACCTCATCCATTGCCAACCCGGCAGGGTACCCTTCATCTGCATCGCTTACAATTACTTCAAAGGAGATTTCGGCCCACTCTAATAATTGTTTGCGCCGGGGAGATTGTGATGCCAGTATATATTGCTTATTGCTCATTTCAATATTTAACCAGGAGTTTTTATAAATATATTTTCAGCAGCAACATTGAAAGAATGCCCGCTAGCATTATCAATTTTACTTTACTGCTTATTTTATGATAGTCAGTTGCGTTTTGTGCTTTATAAAATTGCTGTAGTGTACTTACCAAAGGAATAATAATAAGTAACAAACAATATGCTGCAGAAAGCCACCATCCCTTTTGCAGCATGTACACAATTATTATCCCGATGGCGCCAATTAACACCACCATCCACACCCCTACAAAAACTTTTGATGCTGGTATGCCCCAAACAATAGGCATTGTTTTACAGCCGTACTTTTCATCGCCTTCCATATCTTCTATATCTTTTACCACTTCCCTCACCAATGAAATAATAAAAGCAAAACCTGCATACAAAGCTGCAAACTTGAACACCTTGTTCATTGCTTTAATAATATCCGGATGCTGGTTATAGGTATTAAGATAAGCTGTGTTTACAGCAAAATATAAAACAATGATAACCCAGGCAGTAAGCATTGATATTATCACGTTGCCGCTAAGCAGTTTCTTTTTGAATGTGGTGGAATACACCCATAATAACAAGGCACAACCAATGTTGGCAATTACAATTACCAGCGTGGTTTTCATTGACACATATAAACTGCATGCAATGCCAGCCAATGTGATAACAATATGAAGGATGATGGCCCACCTTCTCTTTATCACTTTTTCCACCACCATTTTTCCGGGTTTGTTCACCCTGTCAATATTAATATCAAAATAGTCGTTGATGATATAGCCTGCTGCAGCTATAAGTACAGAAGCTGCCACCAAAACCATAAAAACAGGAAGCGTTAATTTTTTACTATAGTCGTTGTAAGAAGAGGGTAAGACAGGCAGGACGACGGAATAATAAAACAGCGCTTGCGTAAGGGCTATAAAAACCAGGTTGGGCCACCGGATAAGCCGCAAAAAAGAACCTGCTAATTTCATACTGCCGTTTTAAAGATGCCAAAGTTAAGCTTGTAAAAAGTATAGCCAAAGTATTCCTTTTATATCTCCCTTGTGTGTGAGTAAGCATGGCTTTGCAGCACCCTCAAAAAAAAAAATGAAAACCATTGCTGAAAGGGTTTTTTAGTTAATTTTAGCCCTTTCAAAAAATTGCATACCAACACTAACTGTTTCTTTATTCCTTCTGGTAGCAATTGTAATATTTATAAATAACTGCAAATGACTCAAATTTACCAGAACAAAGCAAAAACATCCTTTTTTTCTCTTTTGCTTCTTTTTACTTCCTTGTTTTGTAGTAGTGTAAATGCCCAAACCTTATCTACAGCCGGCGGCACTAACTATGGTGCCCTTTCGCAGGTGGCTGGAGTTCCAGGAGCCGTTAGCTTCGTGGTTGAAAATGCCACTACGCAAGGCCGCATACTTTCAAAAATTGATTGTGCTGTTTTGGCTGCTCAAACAAATAATACATATACACTTTGGTATTCTGCCACTTCTCTTTCAGGCCAGCCAACTGTAGCAGAGCCTGCATGGACACTGATAGCAACGGGTGATCCTATTTCTGAAGCAGCAGATGGAATTGTAACTGTTCTTGATAATATTAATTTCGCTATTCCAGGTAATACGCAATATCGTTTTGTGCTTGCTACAGATAACGGCATCCGCTATACTGGTACTACAGGAGGAACTCCCAATCCCAATACTTTTACTTCAGGAGGTTTTACACTTAAAGTAGGCAACGCTCAAATAAGCGGTGCCAATGTTGGTTGGGGTGGTGCTTTTACTGCTATCACAAATACGCCAAGGTATTTTACAGGTGTTGTATATATTTCGCCATGCACTTCCACCACCAATGCTTCCCTACCGGCAATTACACCAGACACGGTGGTTTGCGGTGAAGGCAGCGCTGCTACATTAAGGGTTATCAATGGCAACCTTAATGCTGCTGTTAACTGGAAATGGTACACAGGCAGTTGCGGCACCGGCACATTAATAGGTACAGGCACTTCTGTTACGGTGTCACCAACTGTTAACACCACTTACTATGTACGTGGTGAAGGAGGATGTGCTGCAGCACCAGGCAACTGTGCTTCTGTGGTGGTTACTGTAAGAACAAAACCTGGCAATCCGATTATAGACCCTGTAGCACCTATTTGCCTTGGCGATTTATCTCATTTGCAAATCAACCCTATCACTTTAGGTACAACACCAATACCAGACAGTGTTACTGTAACATCGGCATTCATGTCGCTGGCAGTACCTGATGAAACAGAAGACGGTGTAAATACAGCATTGACTATACCTGCATTACCGTTCGGTTCTCAAATGACGGGCATTGATGTAACCATGAGCCTTTCACATACCTACCCTGGTGATATGATCATTAATCTGCAAGCCCCTAATGGCGCTATCGCCAATTTGTATAAATACAATACCGGTACATTTACAGGCAACAATGGCAATTTGCCAAATACAGGATGGTTTAATGCGGTAACAAGTTCTGCCGGCAATACCGTTTATAGTACTATCCCCACTCCGTACCGCTACAATGCCGGCCCATTATTTATACCAGACCTTATAAACGATAATGTTGACGGCCCCAATGTACAAAACCCAACAGGCTTTTCATCTACTGCTGCAGTAATGCCTGAGCTATATAGTACCCCAGCCGGTGCATGGACACTTGCCCTGGCCGATGGTGGCCCCGGTGATCTTGGTACATTAACAAGGTGGTCAATCAAAATAAAATATAACCGTTTTGCACAAATACCAGCCACGCCGGGAATATGGACACCAGGCAATGGCACATTGTTTACAGATGCCGCAGGCACCATTGCTTATGATGGCACTACACCAAGGCTTGATATTTACGCCATGCCAACCACTACAGCAGTGTATGCAGCTACATCATCTATTAACGGATGTAATTCGGAAGCCGTGAATACAACAGTTACAGTAAATATCCCTGCAGCCGTAACTACAGACATTCCATCTGCTGCAAGTGTTTGTGAATTGGGCACCACCGCATTCAGTATTACTGCTTCCGGTACAAACCCTGCTTACCAATGGCAAACAGATAATGGCACAGGTACATTTGTAAACATAATGGATGGTGACAATTACACCGGTGCTGCAACAAACACCCTTACTGTAAAAAATGCACCAAAAACCTGGGATGGATACAAATATTTTTGTGTACTGAGCAGTACTGCTCCATGCAGCCAGTCGGTAAATTCAGGTACTGTAACACTTACAGTGAACCCAACCCCTACCGTTAGTTTAGGCACTGCTAACAATGCACCAACACACCTGTTGCCGGGTATGGTTACATCTCTTACTGTTGCATCAAGCCCTGCCGGTGACATATATACATGGTTTAAAAATGGCGATACGCTTTTTAATGCAACAGGCAGTTCGTATGATGTAACAATAGATAACCAGGGTATTTACAAAGTATCGGTAGTTGATGTAAACGGCTGTACCAACACTACCAATACACTTGAGATTGCTGATTCTGTTTCTAACAGGCTGTTTATTTATCCCAACCCGTCGCAAAACGGCCAGTTCTCTGTTAGCTATTACAGTTTAAAAAATAATATACTGCCACGTGTGCTTACCATTTATGATTCAAAAGGCGCATTAGTGCTTAAACAATCTTACACTTTGTTTAAACCTTATGATAGAATGACTGTTGACTTTGGAAGATTAAGCAAGGGTGTTTACCTCGTTAACCTGCTTGATCGTTCGGGCAAGCGCCTTGCAACAGGTAAAGTAGTTGTAGAATAAAGTAACCAACTTTAAATAAAAAATCCTTCCGTTAGTCAAAGGAAGGATTTTTGTTTGCCATAAGATGATAAACGTTTTACAACAAGGCTACTTAGCAGCCACAAGATTTTATACAGGATAACTTTTAATAAACTCAACCGCCATCATCATATCATCTCTTAAAACCCTGTCGGCTTCATTAAAAGACACCTGTTTCCTGAATGCAGTAATTAATTTTTCTATTACCGGCGAACTCTTTAAAGGCCTGCGGAATTCAAGCGCCTGCGCTGCTGTGAGTAATTCAATTGCCAGTACTTTTTCCACATTATCCACTACCCGTTTACATTTGGTGGCAGCGTTTGCACCCATGCTTACATGGTCTTCCTGGTTATTGCTGGATGATATTGTATCAACGCTGGAAGGTGTACACAACTGTTTGTTTTCACTTACAATACCGGCTGCCGTGTATTGTGGTATCATAAAACCTGAATGAAGGCCCGGCTGTTTTATTAAAAATAAAGGAAGATCGTGCTGGCCACTTATTAATTGATAGGTTCTGCGTTCAGAAATACTGGCAATCTCACTCATGGCAATGCTTAAAAAATCTAATGCTAACGCCAGCGGTTGGCCGTGAAAATTACCGCCACTTACTATCAAATCTTCTTCAGGAAAAATATTAGGGTTATCCGTAACTGAATTTATTTCTTTTATAAAAACACTTTGTACATAATCAAAAGTATCTTTTGAAGCGCCATGCACTTGTGGCACACACCGAAATGAATAGGGATCCTGCACCTGTGATTTTTCCTTTACCAGTATTTCACTGCCTGCTAACAGCAGCGATATTGCTTTGGCCGTATCTACCTGCCCCTTGTGAGAACGCACTGAATGAATTTTTTCATGTAATGGGCTTGCCACACAATCAAACGCATCAAAAGAAATAGCTGCAATCATATCTGCCCAGTGCAATAACCGTTCGCTTTGCAAAAGATTATACATGCCATAAGCACTCATGAATTGTGTGCCGTTTATCAATGCAAGGCCTTCCTTGCTTTGCAGGTGCAATGATTGCCAGCCAAGTTGCTTCAATGCTTCTGCTGCTTTTACTTTTTTTCCTTTATAGTTTACATCTCCCAATCCTAACAGCGGCAAACTCAAATGGCTCAAAGGAGCCAAATCTCCTGATGCCCCGAGTGAGCCCTGCGTATAAATTACGGGCAGCACATTATTATTATACATATCCTCCAGGCGCTGCACCGTTGCCGGGTGCACACCTGAGTGGCCATAGCTTAATGATTTAATTTTAAGCACCAGCATCAGCTTTACAATTTCCATGGGTACCTCTTCTCCCATTCCACAGGCATGAGATTGCAATAAGTTGCTTTGCAATTCTTCCAGCTGGTGTTTGTCAATCTTCACATTTTGCAAATAGCCAAAGCCGGTGTTGATGCCATAAAACAATTCATTCCCGGCGTCAATTTTTTTATCCAGGTATGCCCTGCAATCAGCTATTTTCTTAAATGCCGTATCTGTTACCTTAACAGCCGTATTTTCAAAAAAGAGTTTCTTTATATCAGCAAAAATGTTTTGGTCATCATTAACCGGGAAATATTGTTGGCTCATGCAGCAGCAAATTATTTTTAAACTAAGGAGGCAAAAGTAGCAAAAAGGTTTTGTGATAGCTTATACCATCCTGTGCCATTTAAAATTCTTTAGCCCCAATATTTACGGCTGGGAGGGAATAGGGTACAAAAAACAGGCAATGAAAAATGTAATAGCATACATTTTTATAATATTTCATTCAATTTTAGTCTATTCCAGTTTAATTTCCAATTTTTGCACGAAGAACATAATAATTTTGAAAAAATTACGATATTACATTGTATTAGTTAAAGCCACGTTATAAAAGGTTTGTGAAACGGGACGGCGAAACAAAAATTAAATTCACATCTATAAAAAACAAGGATCTTTAACCTCTGCACTGCACATAAGCAGTTTGTTTACAGCAATACCTCAAAACCCGAAAAGAAAGAAGAGCAAAATAAAACAAACAACAATAAGTTTACGTTTGATATATTGAAATACAGGCATTAGCGTATTTTCATTCACCACGGTAAACCAGATTTTAAACATGCCTAATAAAATACTCCCAGGTAAAATGGGATTTCACATAGTTGACCTTTTGAGGGGTACCGGCATTATGAAGGCACTTAAAGAACTTCATGCCGAGCAATACATGCCGGTAAACGAATTAAATGCTTTGCGCCGGCAACGTTTGGATAAATTGTTTGAAAAAGCTGTTAGTTCTGTTCCATACTATAATAATTTCAGCAGTTACGAAGAAGTACCAGTACTTACGAAAGAGGTTGTTATCAACCATTTCAACGAGTTTTTTTCATATCCCAAAAAAGATGGATTGAGCAAGAAAACAACAGGTGGCTCTACAGGCGTTCCTTTTGCATATTACACCAGCCGTGAATCTGTATCATATATGTGGGCAGGTATTATTATGAGTTGGGAAATGACGGGGTATAAACCAGGTGATAAGGTTATTTTTCTGGCCGGCTCTTCCATTGTTAAAAATGACTGGAAACACAAACTGTTTTATAAATTACTTAATGTGGATGTGCTGTATGCTTCTCCATTAAACGATGAAATAATGAACGGCTATGCTGAAATAATAAAAAATCAAAAAACTGCTGTTGTATATGGTTATTCTTACGCTATCAATACCATGGCAGAATATTTAAACAGGGTAAAACAGCATTCTTTTCCTGATTTAAAGGGTATTGTATGCACTGCAGAACTGCTTACCGATTCGGCAAGGGCAAAAATTGAAAAAGCATTTGGTGTGCCCGTATTTGATCAATATGGATGTAATGAAGGTGGCATTTCTGCCTTTGAATGCGAACATAAAAAAATGCACCTCATAAGTACAAGGGCATATTACGAAGTAAATGAAGAAAATGCGCTGATAAGTACCGATCTTATCAATGATGGTTTTATAATGCTGAAATACAATACCACTGATATTGTGGAATTTGATAACAAAACCTGCAGTTGCAAACGTAGTTTTCCTGTAATAAAAAAAATGATTGGCAGGCTGAATGATGTGGTGGTGGATATGGATAAAAAAGTTTTACATGCTTCTTTCTTTGGCATCACACTTTCAAAAGACAGTGCCATACACCAGTACCAGGTTACCTTTAATAACGATTCTTTGCAGCTGAATATACACAGCGATAAGGATGATGAAGCTTACTTCAGGGATAAATATATTCCGGTAATAAGCCAGTATGCCAGGTTTGACGACTACACGGTTGTTTTGAATGCCCCATTTGAAAAAACACCAAATGGAAAACACAGGGAAGTGGTTGACAAAAGAAAAGTAAAAGAGCGTGTATATACTGAATAATAAACCTGGTAAGTATGATTATTGAACATAAAAATAAAAACCCCGGTACTTTTCACGGGGTTTTTGCTTTGTCGAAATGATTATCGCTCTATTTTCCTTTCACTAACTTTTGAGTTTGAACAGCTCCAGCCGTTACCAATCTTACTAAGTACATTCCATGTGTGAAAGTACTTAAATCAAAGTGCAGTATGTTGGTACCGGCAGTTGTTACTCCTGATTTTGAAAGTATTGTTTTACCAAGCGCATTACTTATCACAAGTTCAAATTTATTGCCTGCTTTTGCCGATCCAAATACTACGGCGGCATTGTCTTGTGCAGGGTTTGGATAAATATCAAAATTACTTTCTGCCGTTATTGGCTGTTCAGCAAATGTTTTCTGGGTTGTTGTTTGTGAAGTTGGCCTTGATGTAATAAAAGTTACTGCCCTGGTTACTCTTGGCCCAACACCACAGCCATTTGTAATATCACAACTTATATTGCCACTGGTAGAACCAAACGTTACTGTTATAGTATTGGTCCCCTGTCCGCTGGTAACAGAAGCACCGGCTGGCACAAGCCAGTTAAATGTAGCACCGGCTGCTGCTGGCAAGCTATACTGCACACCTGTTTGTCCTATTGTTACCGTTGATGGCCCTGTCATAGATGAAGCAGGGTAAGACAGATAAGCATATACCGGGTACCTAAGCCCTGGTGAACCTCCGCAAGCATTTTTTGCCACACACCAAATACCGCCATTATTTGCAGTATAATTGGTGGGTACTGCATACGTAGCCGCTGTTGTATTCTGGCCGGCTGTAACAGTAACGCCTACCGGCCCTGTCCATACATATTGAGTGGCGGTTGGTACAGGGTTTACAGAATAAGTAAAATTGCCACCACCACAAAGACCATAGTTAGGGCCAAAAATTGCTGCTGGTGTTGCCGGCACTGTTGTTGGGGCAGGTGCCACCGTTAGCGTATTAGTATTAAAAGTACAGTTATTAGCATCTCTCACCGTAACGGTATAAGGGGATCCTGCTGCCGTTACTGTAAATGTAGTAGCTGCTTGATAAGCACCACCATTTAAACTGAATTGCCTTGTACCTGTTCCGCCAGCTGCTGTTACTGTGAGTGTGGTTGTTGTACCAGAACAAGCAAAAGCTGCTGTTGCAATAGTGCCACTAAGTGCAGTTGCCGGTTGCGTAATAGTAACAGAACCTGTAGTTGTACATCCGCCAGTTGCGGTGAGGATAAGGTTATACGTTCCAGCCAATAAACTGCTGATATCTTTTGTAGCGGCAGTAAAATTGTTGGGGCCTGTCCATGCATAAGTGAATGGTGCTGTGCCGCCTGTTGTCGTTAGGATTATTGACCCTGTTGCTGCATTGCGGCATAGTACATTTACAGATGATGTGGAAATGGTTGGTGGAGTACATGCAACGGCTGTTGTAAAAGTTGCACTGATCGTGTTCGCTGCTGTTACATTGTTAAATGTATAACTCGATACTACGCCAACAGGTACACCATTTACCAATACACTTTGAATTGCAAATCCTGAATTAGCTGTAATAGTATATGTTTGGCTACCGCCACACAAAACATTAGTTATGCCATTTGGTGTAATACTACCATTTGCGCCTGCACTTGATGTTATTGCATAACTCAATTGTGAGAACGAAGCGCTGATTGTGTGCGGTACTGTTACATTATTAAATGTATAAGTTGAAACGGCACCAACAGAAACTCCATCAACCAACACATCTGCAATTTGATAACAACTGTTGGCAGCAGTAATATTAAACGTTTGATTAGCGCCACTGGTAACACCTACCGCACCCGAAGGTGTAATAGTTCCATTAGCGCCTGCACTGGCTGTAATGGTGACAGAAGCTGCTGTAAAGGTTGCACTGATCGTGTTCGCTGTAGTTACATTGTTAAATGTATAACTCGATACTGCGCCAACAGATACCCCATTTACCAATACGTCCTGGATAGCAAAGCCTCCATTAGCAGTGATGTTATATGTTTGGCTGCCACCACAGGTAATGCTGGTTACGCCATTAGGTGTAATACTTCCATTGGCACCGGCACTGGCGGTGATATTATAACTCAATTGTGAGAACGAAGCGCTGATGGTGTGAGGCACTGTTACATTGGTAAATGTATAACTTGAAACAACACCAACAGAAATTCCATCAACCAACACATCTGCAATTTGATAACAACTGTTGGCGGCAATATTAAATATTTGATTAGCGCCACTGGTAACGCCCACTGAACCCGAAGGTGTAATGGTACCATTTGAACCGGCACTGGCTGTAATAGTTACCGCAGCAGCACTAAACGTCGCACTGATCGTATGGTTGTTGGCAATGCTGTTAAATGTATATGATGAAACAACACCTACTGATATGCCATCTACCAATACATCCTGGATAGCAAAGCCTCCATTTGCGGCAATGTTATATGTTTGGCTGCCTCCACACAAAACATTGGTTATGCCATTGGGTGTAATACTTCCATTGGCTCCGGCACTGGCGGTGATATTATAACTCAATTGTGAGAACGAAGCACTGATAGTGTGAGGCACTGTTACATTGGTAAATGTATAACTTGAAACAGCACCAACAGAAATTCCATCAACCAACACATCTGCAATTTGATAACAACTGTTAGCGGTAATATTAAATATTTGATTAGCGCCACTGGTAACGCCCACTGCACCGGAAGGAGTAATTGTGCCATTTGCCCCGGCATTGGCTGTAATGGTGACTGCTACAGCACTAAACGACGCACTGATGGTGTGGTTGTTTGCAACACTATTAAATGTATATGATGAAACCGCACCAACAGAAATTCCATCAACTAACACATCACTGATAGCATAACCTGCATCTGCAGTGATAATATATGTTTGGCTTGTACCACATGCAATACTGGTAGTACCGGTTGGTGTGATAATTCCATTATTACCTGCAGTAGCTGTAATACTGTAACTTATTTGTGAGAAAGAAGCACTGATAGTATGGGGTGCTGTTACGTTTATAAAAGTGTAAGATGAAATTACCCCTTGTGAAATGCCATCTACCAATACATCAGCAATTTGGTGACAACCATCAGCGGCAATGTTGAATGTTTGATTAGCTCCATTGGCTACCCCTACTGCACCTGCAGGTGTAATTGAACCATTAGCACCAGCACTTGCAATAATAGTTACCGCAGCAGCAGTAAATGATGCACTTATAGTATGGTTATTTGAAACATTATTGAATGTATAAGTTGAAACAGCACCCACTGAATTTCCATCCACCAACACATCATGTATAGTATAACCTGCATCTGCAGTAATAAAATACATTTGGTTGCTACCGCAGGTAACACTGTTGGCCCCGGAAGGTGTAACTGAACCATTACCTCCTGTACTTGCTGTAATAATATAGTTTATCGAAGCAAAAGAAGCACTGATTGTGTGTGATGTTGTTACATTATTAAACGTATAAGTTGAAACCGCACCAACCGATACAGCATCTACCAGCACATCTGCAATTTGATAACAACTGTTGGCAGCGATGTTGAATGTTTGGCTGCTTCCGTATGTAACAGCAACAGAACCGGAAGGAGTAATGTTTCCATTTGATCCGGCAGTAGCTGTTATGCTAACCGGTGCAGCAACAAAAGTTGCACTAATGGTATGTACTGCTGTTACATTATTAAATGTATAACCTGAAACCACACCTGCCGATACGCCATCTACCAATACATCCTCTATGGCAAAACCTGCATTTGCTGCAATGCTATATGTTTGGCTTCCTCCACACACAATATTCGTTGCGCCAGTTGGTGTAATACTTCCATTTGCCCCAGCGCTTGAGGTTATTGTATAATTCAATTGTGAGAAGGAAGCACTGATGGTGTGAGGCACTGTTACATTATTAAATGTATATGTAGAAACAGCACCAACAGAAATTCCGTCAACCAACACATCTGCAATTTGATAACAACTGTTGGCGGCGATATTAAATGTTTGGTTGCTGCCGCTTGTAACTCCTACCGCACCCGAAGGGGTAATACTTCCATTGGCACCTGCACTGGCCGTAATAGTAATGGACGCTGAAGTAAATGTAGCACTGATAGTATGAGCTGCCGTCACATTAGTAAATGTATAAGTTGAAAGGGCACCAACAGAAGCTCCATCAACCAACACATTTTGTATTGTATAACCTGAATTTGGAGTAATAGTATATGCCTGGCTGGTTCCGCAGTTAACATTGGTTAACCCTGCAGGAGTAATATTTCCGTTTGAACCTGCTGATGCCGTAATACCATAAGTCAATTGAGTGAGAATAGCACTGCCAGTCATATTACCAGCCTGCGCTGTACAATTGGCATCACTCAATGCTGTTACAGTATATGTTCTTGCAACGGCAGGTACAGTAAAGGTATAAGGGTTAACAGTATTGCCTGTTACCGGCACAGGCGTGGTTCCATCTGTATAAGTAAATGTCCAGGGGCTTGCGCCTGTCAGTGTAATGCTGATATTGGGCGAAGGACTTCCAGCACACAAATTCTGGCTGCCTGATATTACCGATGTTGGGCGTGGATTTACCAAAACTGCTGATGCAACAGGTGCTGCAGAACAACCACTCACAACTGGTGTAATGGTAAACGTTACTGTAACTGGGGAAGCAGTAGTGTTTGTTAATGCCCCTGTAATATTCCCGGAGCCACTGCTTGAAATACCTGTTACCGAACCGTTGTTATTCCTTGTCCAGTTATACGTAGCGCCGCTGATACCACTCGAAATTATAGATGTGATAGCAGCACCGGAACAAATTGTTTGTGATGATGGCGTAGCAATGGCGGTACCTGCACCTGGATTTACCACCACAGTTGCAGTACTTGAAGTACCATTACAACCATTTGTTGGGGTAATTGTAAACGTGACAGTTACAGAAGAAGCAGTAGTATTTACTAATGAACCTGTGATATTACCGGAACCGCTACCAGCAATACCTGTTACTGATGCAGTATTATCCCTTGTCCAGTTGTAAGTAACTCCCGTGCCACTTCCGCTTAATACAATATTTGTTATTGAAGCCCCGGAACAAATAGTTTGTGACGAAGGTGTGGCTGTAGGTATACCTGGTATTGGGTTAACCACTACTGTGGCAGTAATAACCGGGCCGGCACAGCCATTTGCTGTTGGTGTAATGGTAAATGTTACAGTTACCGGCGAACTGGTGGTATTATTTAACGTACCTGCTATAGTACCGGAGCCACTGCTTGAAATACCTGTTACCGAACCGTTGTTATTCCTTGTCCAGTTATAAGTAGCACCACTCATTGAACTGCTAAATGTTATTGCTGAAAGCGGAGTGCCGGAACAAACAGTTTGTGATGAAGGTGTGGCCACCGCAACAGGTGCCGGGCTTACCAATACATTTGCCCTGTTGGCACAACTGTTTGTAGTTGGTGTAATGGTGAAGGTTACATACAATGGTGCAATAGTTGTATTTGTTAAAGAACCAGTGATATTACCAGAGCCGTTTGATGCAATACCTGTTACTGAAACGGTATTATTCCTTGTCCAGTTGTAGGTAGCACCACTACCTGCACCACTCGATGAGATAGTTGATATGTTTGAGCCTGAACAAATAGTTTGAACCGCATTTGTTGTGGTTACAGGTGTAGATGAGGAACTTACCGTAACGGTTGAGGTAATGGCAGTACCTGTACATGCATATGCTGATGGCGTAATTGTAAAGGTTGTTGTTGCCGATGAACCTCCGTTATTTGTCAATGCGCCGGTAATATTACCGGTACCGCTCGATGAAATACCTGTTAATGTTGAATTGTTATTTCTTGTCCAGCTATAAGTAGTGTTATTAGCAGTACTGCTTAATGCAATGGCTGTTATGTTTGACCTTGAACAAATATTTTGTGAGGTTATACTTGAGGTAGCTACCACCCGTGGATTTACCACTACAGTTGCAGTAATGGGTGTACCCGTACAGGAATTAACTGTTGGTGTAATGGTAAATGTTACAGTAACTGGCATGGCTCCTGTGTTTACCAAAGACCCCCTGATGGTGCCGGTACCACTGGCTGCTATACCGGTGGCGGTAGCGGTGTTATCCCTTGTCCAGTTGTAAACGATGCCACTTACAGCCCCACTTAATACAACATTTGTAATGGTGCCGCCAGAACATATAGTTTGCGTTGCCGGTGTGGCCGTTGACCGCATATTGGAAAAATAAATGGTGGATACCGGCAGTGCAGAACAAAAATATGCAGGGTCATCCGTAAATGCATCTAAGTAAATATATACATACCCATTAACTGAATCTGTTGGGCCGGGGGTATAGGTGGGTTGTTGTGCAAACCTGTCATTAAAAGTTCCATCGCCTGAAGTGAGCCACTCTATATTTTGCCCTGCGGCTACAGCGTTTGAAAAAGTAATTGGTGTGCCATAACCAAGGCAGTAATCATTTCTTGAATTGTCAATAATACCGATACAGGCTGCCTGCCCATTTGCCGTTGTAGAAAAAAAGGTTATAAGAGAAACAAGAAAAAAAACAAACGACAACTTTTTCACTTCGCTAAAATGTTTTCTTTTTTTATTAATGGGGTTTAGTACTTGCATTTCAAAACGGTTTAAGGAAGGGGGGTTGATGAAAATCGTTTTCATTGATTGTATTTTACTGCCTGTTTTATTACAAACAATAAACTCTGATCAAATAGCGTGGGTACAAAAAATTCTTTTTTTGAAAAGTAACCGTTACCCAGTAAATGCAAACAAAAAGCAGTTTTACTTACGATGGAAAATTTCCGGTTTAAAACATTAATCCTAAAAAAGAATGTTCAGGTAATAAAAGGATATTAAAAAAAGTTTTTTAAGATAGACCCTAAGAGGTCAGATGGATGTTTGCAGGTTAGGTTCAGTGGATATTAGGTGTAAAATCTCATGGCTGAAATACCGGCCTGAAATAATGATGTAAAAGTATAAAAAAAAATATTAGTTTAGCATTTATTTTTCAACAGCGTAATCAACATTTTACCTGTTTTGCTCAGGAAGCTTTTAACCAACTGGCAAATTTAAATACCCAACTGAAAAACCCCTTTCCTTGTCCTTGTTTAAACCTCCATTAACAACTGGATAACATCCGTTGTATTTTTTGCAACACCGGAAAAGAATTGCTTTGAAAAAGCAAATCAATGATCCGGGTCAATTTTTTAGCTCTTCACGGGGATAATCAAATTAAGTGTAACCCTAATAAATATTGAAAAATGAAAAATTTTGTCCTGTTTTCAGTAAGCCTTTTCACAGGCGTTTTTATGCTTATCGGCTTTTCTGGCAAAAAAATGTCAGAACCAGCTGTAGCAATGCCTACGGTAAGTATCGTAGAATGCCAGGCTCCTGCCAATGTCAATTTTATAACCACTAAAGAGTTTAATGCAAGATATGCCACCGACGAATTGAAAGTAAGAAGAAATGCAGACTCTCTTACACAGGCAGAAATTAACGCTATAAAAGTGGGTATTCTTAAAATGAGGGCATTGCCATACACCAACCCCACCAGTTACACATACCAGTCAGCTATACATGGCACCACTTTGCCAGATAACCTGCTTTCATGGAATATGTGCCACCGTTCGGGAGAAGGCGTTTTCTTTTTTGCATGGCACCGTATGTACTTGTTTTTCTTTGAGCGGATATTAAGGGCTAAATCAGGCAGGGCCAATCTTACACTTCCTTACTGGAACTACCAGCTTAACCCAGTATTGCCTTATCCGTGGAGGGATAAAACCATTGGAAACCCTTTATATAACACTACAAGAACTCCCCCGATAAATAATGGCGGTGCAATACCATCAAGTATTTCAACAGCTATTAATAATTCACTTGCCCTGGTCCCTTACTACACTTTTCAAAGCAATTTCAACAGTGGGCCACATGGTTCTGTGCATACATCTGTTGCCGGTGATATGGCTGTAATTTCTACTTCCGTTAAAGACCCTGTATTTTGGCTGCACCACTCTAATGTGGACAGGCTATGGGAACAATGGCGTAGCATGTGTGGTGGCCGTGCCAATCCAACCGATGCTACATGGCTTAATAAAACTTATACTTTTTTTGATGAATACGGAACACCCGTGAACATGACTGGCAGCCAGGTAGTGGAAATATCAACCCAACTGGGTTACCGCTACGATGACAGGGATCCTGTTATCACCTGCCCTTCATCAAGGATCCGCTTTGCAGGAAGACAATCATTGATAAAGAAAGAAGCCAGTTTTGTAATGGCCGGGCAAACACAACAAACTAATTTTTCAAGTGAGTCTCCGGCAGCAAATAGAATCTTTTATTGCTACAAAAAACAGGAGGACGTTTAATTTTAATAACGCTACTAACCCTGAAAGATTAACGATGACGCTTGAAGGTGTGGGTATTGAACAAATGCCACAAGGTGTAATTGAAATTTACATTAACCTGCCTGCCGGGGCTACCCCGGTTGCTGAGAGTAATTATTTTGTAGGATTGCTCGACCTTTTTTCTGCACAGCACAATGCAACGCACCATACCCTGGCAGAACGGGAAGCAGAGCCTCTTGAAATTGATGTAACCAGGGCTGCCCAGGCACAGGGCCTTACCATACCTGACCTGAGAAATGCGACTGTAACTTTTATAGCAAGAGGGCTTAAATTAAATGGCAGGGAAATGAGCACTACCGCAAATGTGGTGGTACAGCATATACGTTTTTCTGTTGACAGGTATTCTGTGGAGTAAGCATTTACTTGTGTGATATAATAAAAGAGTTAGGTTAGTCATTATCTAACTCTTTTTTATTGAAGTAGTTTTATAGCTGAAGCCCATTGCGCCAATATTCATGATTTCGTTTTTGACCTCTTCAATTTAGGAGGGGAACCGCTGGATAATATTTTTTGTCTCTAAAAGAATGTGTTTTGCCTGAATACTACCAAATTCTACCTTTACAAAGTAAATGGCTCGTGAGGACATGAGCCATGGCAGAACTGTATTATTGTATGAGGTTAGTAACAAAAGGCACACGACATAGTCGTGCGCCTGTAAAGCATTTTATTTTTTATAACTTCTGCACTAGACCGAAATTTATTAATAAGGCTTTTCATTAGGTTCCTTAAAAACAATTCCGGTGCAGCCTTCTGCTTCAATCTCATTCTTAAATTTTTCAGACAAAAAAAAGCCAATACCTCCACTTACACCGGAAACTGAAAAAAAATCTACCGAGCAATCATTTCGAAAAGCTATTTTTTTAATTATAAGTGGACGATGATCATTATAACCCTTTTGAATTGCATCTATTCGATTTTGTTGATATTCACCAATAAAGGAATCCACCGAATCAAATACCGCAGTTTCAAACTCTTGTTGACACATACGATCTGTATACACAAATACTGATTCCTTAATGTCGATAAATGAATAATCAGATAAAAAAGGATTTATTATCCAATATTCCTCTCTGCCTTTTTTCGTAATATGTTCCGATTTAATAAATTCTATTCCTTTACACTCCACACTACTTAAAATGTTGTAAAGTTTAGCAGACACAAACAATACATTAGATAAACTCACAAATGAAATTGATATAAGGTCTGTTTTTTTTGCTCTTCCATAAAGTTTTGGTACTGGCCACAAAGTCTTACCACTTGCTTTGGAAAAAGCTAATTTAGCAGATGAATTTTTATCTTCTATATGAAAGTTCAGTTCTGCATGAAATACTTGTGGGTAATGTCCTATATCTTTTCCTGAACTATGATATATTCTGTAATACTTCATTTTATAATATAATATCGTTAATTGATTGATTTGGGTGAGTTACAATCCAATTTCTTACACTATTAACAAGGTTTCTTACTAAATTTTCAGCAGTTTCATTAGACATAGCATCTTGACCATTAGCGTTCCATAATTGAATAAGCTTTTCTTTCACTTTTTGATTATATAAAGTATGCCCCCCACTATTATGCTGTATTGCAGTTAAAGGTATTCCGTTTAATGCTTCATTCATGTGAAAAGCATCGTTTCCCTTAGCTGCTTTTTGTATCAAATCATCCGTACAATGTTCCCAAGGAACTAAATGGTGTGCAATTCTTGTATCTCCTTTAGCCAAACCCAAAACCTTTCTAAGTAAGCTTCTGTCGCCAAAATCAATAAGGCCATCAGCTTTTACAAGCCATTTTAAAGTCCTGCTAGTACCATCAACTGCATTAATTGTTTTCTTTGCGAACTTTATCCCGGCAGAATACCAACCAGCAACTGGAATCATTGCGGCAAAGCTAAGTCCAGCATTAACCCCATCTCCCTCAATACTATATATAATGCCATTGGCCAGGTCTGCAACTTCTCCAAACAATGGCACCAATCCAACAACATCTAAAGTTAGATGAATCATTTCTTTTGATGCCTCCCAGTAAACTCTGATTTGACTGTATTCTGGATGTTCTATTTTGATCAGGGCACAGTTTATTGAAAACCAGAACCAGTACATTGGATCTGTGGTAATATTATTTTGCGGCAAGTATATGTTTATAGTAGCAAAATGGTTACTATTATAAGGGCCAGTTATTAAATTATTTATAGCCGCATCTATTGTCATTTTTGCTGCAGCTACAGCTTCTGGCGAATAAGTATACTGATAAGCGGTATTGGTTGCTGGATTTTCATCAGCCAGACTTTCCTGCAAAGCATCATATATGTCAGTTGCATCAAGAGAATTATTTTTTAGCCAATCTATTTGCGCTTGTTCCAAAGGTAAGTGGGAGACTAAATTTGAAACAATTTCATCATTGTTTAAAGGCTCTTCAAATTCATATGAGGGCGCCTCTGGAAACCACGCACAATTATTACAAGGCGCATTCGGCAAACTTCCATTTGCAAATGTTGTTAATGGCCCACCTGGGGAACTTGCCCCGTTGCTCCAGCCAGTGGTGCCATTTGATCCCGGTCCGGTCCCAGTACCAGGTGGAGGGTCTTCTTCCTCAAATATTATTAGTACGCATTTATACATAGTGCATACGTTAACAGGGCATTCACTGCTTGGGTGTTCGCAGTCGCTTGAGTTGGAAGAGTAATATCCCTTGCAATTGCATTGACCACTAAACTGCCAGCCACAGAGTGAAATTGCGCCTACCACCCTGTCTGTTGTAAAAATATCAGGAGGTGTTCCTTTATCGGGTACTAAAGACATCTTTTTTGATATGCCGTTTTCTTCGGGCATGCCCCCCAAAGAAGCAAATAAATCATTGGGTATGCTTTTGAATTTATGAATGCCAAATACATAGTTGCTCATATTCATAAAGAGAGCCATCACATAGTGGAAATGATGCAGGCATAGAAACAGCTGTAATTGAAATAGCAGGAATGGAGTTTAGTATATTAGCAGCAGGCCCACTATTCAAATTTAATGAAGCAGTTTCTTTTGTTATCAATACAAAGACCAGGCTGAAACGGATTATTATTGGGAAGCTCTTACAAAAAATGGTGGTGAGGAAGGCTCTTGTGGATGGTGTAAAGATAAATATGGATTGTCATGGCAAGTTGTACCAACTGAATATTTTGAATTAATACATAGCGATGACCCTAAAGTAAGGGACAAAGCAATGAAGAACACATTGAATCAGAAAAAATTGATACTGTCAGAACTTAAATGAGCTAAAAACACCGGTCAACAAAAATGTCAATAAACCAGTTTGAGCAAATACTTTTTCTACCGCTGCCAATCTCAACCCCACACATAAAAAACCGGAGTGAAAAAATTCACCCCGGCATGTTTTCATAATTACACTCTCTTTATTTCTTAGCCGCAAAAAAGCTTAGCTGGCGAATGTTATTGATATTGCTGTAATCGTATTGGTACAAACCGTTTTCACAAACCACCATCGCCCTGTTGCCAAATGTGATAACATCGTAAGGTTTGTTGCTCTTAATTTTTTTAAGCAACTGCAGGTCGGCAGGGTTTGCCGAGTTATACACTTTTACTTCTGTTTCATCACATACAAAAAGCAGGTTGCCATCTTTACTCAGCCCGGTTGGCTTTGTAAGCTGGTATGTTTTTATCAATGCCGGGTTCATCAGGTCATTAATATCAATTACATGCAGTTCGTTGGCTTCACCGCCACAGCCAGTGCCGGCGTGGAGTGTTACATAAGCATAGTGATCATCTGCAATAACAGGGTCGCAGGCACGGCCATGTGAAAATGTACCTAACTGCACAGGATTGGCAGGATCTGTAACATCAAACATAAACATACCCACTGCAGAGCCGAGAAATAGTTTGCCCTGGAAAGGGAAAATAGTTTGCAGATCGTAGCCGGCAAAAATATCATTCCTCATAAGCACCGGTGCAGCAGCATTGCTGATATTTACAATACCAAGGTTATGCATTTCGGTAATGGCATATAAATGATCACCCATTAATACCATACCCGCCATAGAGCCTGCAGTGCCGCTTGATTTTATACCTGCAGCATTCATAGTAAGTATATCACCGCCTGCACACATAGGGCATTGCGGAAACGGGGAATAATAATCTTCCACTACCGTATCCCTCTCTTTCCATTCGGTCACAACCTGGTCATCAAGCATCGTAGGTGAGCCATTTACATACGAACGGCCCATAAAAAAATTTTCGAGGGTATGTGTAACGGCAGCACGGCGGGGATTGGTGATGTCAACTGCCAGCAGGTCGTTATACATATCAGCATATAGTATGTTGTCTTTTATGGCAATATCAAGGTTGCCGGGAATAGAAAGAAAAGCGATTTGCACGGGGCGCATGGCATTGCTGTTGTCAATGATGTGTATTCCCTTGTTTTGCTCATTAAGATAAATGAAATTGTCTTTGATATAAATTTTACCGGCATGAGTAATGGCCTTGTTGGCATCACCATTGATAGATGCCAATGCTGCGGCCTTAGAACCATACACGGGAGTGTACAATGTTATGGTCTTTGCGTTTTTGTTGCTGGAAGAACCAGCTTCTTTTTTACAGGCTGTAAACATTGCTGCAACAGCAACAATAGCCAACAGGCGATAAGTAATAAGCAGTGTTTTCTTTTTCATATTACTGTGTTTTTACTGGCTGACAACGATTTTAAATATACCGTTGCATTAATGAAATAAAATTTTTATTTGATGATCTTACAAGTAAGATACCCTGATTTTTTTGTGAGCAAAAAGGAATTTTATCCAAGCCTCATTTTTAATGATTTATCCATGTTGCAACTTTTCTTTCCAGGCAATCAGAACTTTTAGCAATACGCATTTTATCCACCAGCAATTTTATTAATTTGCCTGCCGAAACTTATACTATGCCTGTTGATTACAATAAATTAGACAACCCCGCCTGGCATGCCCTTACTGAAACCCATTCGCATTTTGCAATGGGTACCCGTGATTTTAAAAGATATGACCCTGAGATAGTTTTGTTTGCCGGGTTCGATATACAAAATGAGAAAGCCTTTCAACAAATTGATGGAGTTGTTGGCATTAACGAATCTGTTTTTCTTTTTGATACATTTCCCTTCCTGCCAGCCAATTATACCATTGATGCATTTGTGGAATGTTTACAAATGATCTGCCCCTCGCCTCTCCTGGTTGAGATACGAGAAGAAATTATTTTACTGAACCTAACCCACACAGATGAAATGTTTGCATTAGTGAGTGCGGTATTTCCCGGTTATTATTTACCACACACCAACCGCATGGGAAATTATTATGGCATTTTTAAAGAAAACAAATTGGTGGCAATGGCAGGCGAAAGGTTGTGTATGAATGGATTAACTGAAGTGAGTGCTGTAGTTACACATCCTGCTTTCGCCGGCCGTAAATATGCACAGCAACTGATGACACATATTCATCAAAAACATCTTGAAGAAGGCGTTGTTTCTTTCCTGCATACTGGTTCAGCCAACGAAAGAGCCATAAAAATTTATGAATTGCTTGGATATCAGAGAAGAAGATTAATACCCGTAACTAAAATTAAAAGAATAGCATAAACACATTAAAGCCAATACCAGCTATTGTTCCTGTAGTTTATCCTGCAATTTATTCTCTGGTATAACCTGGAATTTCTCCTGCTTTTTATCAATATAAGGCCTGTGATAATCCTTATAAAAATCTTTTTTGTTGTCCTGGTACCCCGTAACAGCACCAAAAGAATGCATCAGCTTAATATAACACCAGGCAAGATCCAGCTGGTAGGGTAAAAAACCAGACCTGGCGCTCCTGGGGTACAGGTGGTGGTTATTGTGCCATTCTCCGGCCACATAACCCGGCCATACCTGATTTATAGACATGTCTTTCCTGTTATGATCCACACCATCCTGCCGCTTGTCTTCCCCTTTTCCATGGCCTTCATAATTAAAAGTGCGTACACCAACAGCCCAAATAAAAGCGCCGCTGAGCAAAGCACATACCAATGCCATACCACCACATAAGATAAAAAATGCCTATCCAGAAACTCCAGTTTAGCATCCATTCCGTAACACTTGCTACAGGAGATGCAAATGAACCCCACTTTTGGTATTGTAAAAAATTATTCCCCTCAATGCCACGTATGCTTCATCAGGTGTCGCA
The DNA here is from genome assembly GCA_963814445.1 of uncultured Chitinophagaceae bacterium. Taxonomy (GTDB): domain Bacteria; phylum Bacteroidota; class Bacteroidia; order Chitinophagales; family Chitinophagaceae; genus Ferruginibacter. The sequence goes on along the minus strand of CAWFCU010000017.1, from coordinate 33,875 downwards.
CATGATTGTAATCTTTTTCAGTAAGATTTTTTGCTATTGGCTGATGATTTACATCTGCCAAAAAACAATATAAAAAACCACCTTCAGCAAAATAAGGATCCCCTGGCTCGTCGCTTTTAGCATGGTGTACATGATGTGATATCACATATATTTCTTCGGGTATAATACTCAGCATTAAGTTTCTTGTAAAAAATTTCCACCAGGCATTTTTGAATGTAAAAGCGCCATGTGTGCAATAGCGGTGGTACCAAATAGTACCATGTGTGCCCAGCAATATCATACCATACACAAAACCTGCCGCCAGCATCCACAGGCTGAAATACTTTGTAACAAACAACACAAAAAATGGAAGCAGTAATAAAACTTTCAACCAGCTAAAAAAAGGCAGCCAGTTTTTTTTATCCTTAAAAATATTAAGTCTTGAAAAAAACTCTTTCACTAATGTTGAAGGGGAAGGTTTACTGAAATCACCAGAGGCAGTTCTCCACCCGTAAGAAGGAGGTTGTAATACATCGTCTAAAAAAGCCATTGAAAATTGGAATTTAAATGAGGAGCCCTGATAAAGTTTATTCTTCATCAGGCGCTCAATATAAGCAATTAAGTTGAGCATTTATAGCTATGTTATATGTTACTACAAGAATATTATGTTACAGGCTGAACAGTAGTGTCATTTTTAAAAAAAACGGTTGTGTTTTATCATTTATGCTTTTGTTTGAGTAAACGGAAACCATTGAAAATACCAGCAGCGCCTGATACCTGCTAAAAATCACTTTACGCTTACATAAATTCCATGATGATGCTATAAAATACAAAAGCCGGTATCAACATTATCCACCTTTCTGTGTAAACATATTATATGCTGCTTGCATACAGCTCCTTATCTTTGAAAAAATGAATTTTTGCTATGCTTAAAATCGGCATTTTTGGAACGGGCCATTTGGGGAAATTTCACCTGAACAACTGGAAAGAAATTGAAGGCACCGCACTGGTTGGTTTTTTTGACCCTGATGATAAAACCGCTGCTGAAGTATGCAGCCATTATAACCTTAAACGCTTTGATACGGTTGATGCTTTATTAGATGTTTGTGATGCCGTGGACATAATCGCCCCTACTACTTTTCACTTTGACCTTTGCAAGGCTGCCATTAAAAAAGGCAAACATGTGTTTGTAGAAAAACCACTTGCCAATACAATGGATGAAGCAAGGGAACTGGTAAAGCTGGCAAAAGAAGCCAGTATAAAAGTGCAGGTGGGGCATGTGGAAAGATTTAACCCTGCTTTTTTAGCATTGAAAGATAATGTACTTGATCCCATGTTTATTGAAGTACACCGGCTGGCACAATTTAACCCAAGGGGAACGGATGTGAGTGTAATACTCGATTTAATGATACATGACATTGATATCATTTTAAGTTTGGTAAAGAGTAATGTAAAAAGCATTTCGGCCAATGGCGTGGCAGTAATGAGTGATACGCCGGATATTGCCAATGTTCGTATTGAGTTTGACAACAGTTGTGTAGCCAACCTTACCAGCAGCCGCATTTCGATGAAGCGGATGCGTAAAATGCGTTTGTTTCAGAAGGACGCTTATATAGGCATTGATTTTTTAGAGAAAAAAACAGAAGTGATAAAACTGAACACAGCAGCAGACAAAAATGTGTTTACGTTTGATATAGAAACAAACAACGGCAAAAAAACAATTGCCATCAGCAACCCTGTGGTGGAAGAAGGAAATGCCATAAAGATGGAACTGCAGGCTTTTTACGATGCTATTGTAAACAATACAAATACGCTGGTGAGTGAGATAGATGGCTTCAGGGCAATGGATGTGGCTCACCAGATACTGGAAAAGATTGGCGCAGGTAATAGTTAATAGTTATTGGTGAATAGTGATGACCCAGGACGAATAACAATTAACCAAATAACAAATAACGAATAACTGAACTAACGAATAACTAATAACAAGTAACGAATAACTAATAACTAACCTGAACCAACCCCGGATACATACAAGCTGGTACATTGCAGCAGATATTATCGGCTCACTGTTTACATGGTGGCTGTTTTATTACCTGCGTACTATTATTTACGATTATCCTTTTTCCGTGCCGGCTGGTTTTTATTTAGGTGCATTTTTATATACGCTTGGCTGGCTAAGCCTGCATTTGCTAAGCGGCGCTTATGAAGGCATTTATCAAAAAACAAAGATCACAGAATTTATACGCACTTTGCTGGTTAGCCTCATCGGTTGCCTGGTGTTGCTGTTTTTTTTCATTCTGAAAAATCCACAGGATAACAATATTTATTATTACAAAGAATTTTTCAGCTTACTGGTTCCTGTTTTTATTATCACACTCATTATTCGTTTTGTTTTACTAAATATTGCTATTAAGCAACTAGAAACCGGAAAAGTTTTTTTTAATTCTTTATTGATAGGTACAGGTAAAACAGCCGGTTCGTTTTTTGAATCATTTATTAAAACAAACAAAAACACCGGGTACAACATCAGCAGTTTTTTAAACACCAATGGAAATAGTGGTCTGCATTTGCCGGATGCAATTAAAAAATATAATTCACTTCCTGATTTACACAACATCGTTACAAACGACAGGATTGAAGAAGTGATCATTACCGTAGATAAAAATGAAAGGGAATTGCTGGTGAAAATTTTGCAGCAGTTGAGTGACAAAGATGTAAACATTAAAATAACACCAGATGCGGTTGACATCATCAGCGGCGCCGTGCAAACCAGTGATGTAATGGGTATGCCGTTGATTGATGTACACAGCGGCCTGCTGCCCTCATGGCAAAAAAACTTAAAGCGCTTTGTTGATCTGTTTATTTCTATTCTTGCAATCCTGTTATTATCACCGCTGCTTATTTATGCAGCAATAAGGACTGCTCTATCCTCAAAAGGATCTGTTCTTTTTAGCCAGGAAAGAATTGGCTATAAAGGCAAGCCTTTTATCATTTACAAATTCCGCAGCATGGTGCAGGATGCAGAAAAAAATGGCCCCATGCTCAGCAGCCTGGATGATGAACGCATTACCAAATGGGGAAGAGTAATGCGTAAATGGCGGCTGGATGAACTGCCACAATTATGGAATATCATTAAAGGTGAAATGAGTTTGGTAGGGCCAAGGCCTGAACGTAAATTTTATGTGGACCAGATTGTAGAGCAGCATTCAGAATACAAATATCTTTTTAAAGTTAAGCCGGGACTTACCAGTTGGGGCATGGTAAAATTTGGCTATGCTTCTTCGGTGGAAGAAATGATACAGCGCATGCCATTTGATCTGATGTATGTAGAGAATGTGTCGCTGCTGCTTGATCTAAGAATAATGATTTTAACACTGGCAACTATTTTAAAAGGAAAAGGGAAGTAGCCGTTCGTTATTTGTTAATTGTTATTGGTTATTGGTTTATTTGCACATTGGCTTATTTGCAATATTTGCACATTTGCTTTCACTATATTTGAAAAAACACTGCACATGAAGGCAATCCGTTTGCTTTTTCTTTTTAGTTTTTTTTATACAATGGCAGCTGCACAAAAACCCTATTGGCAGCAGCAGGTTAATTATAACATTACCGTAAGCCTGAATGATAAGGAACACACATTAGATGGAAATGAAACAATGGAGTATTTCAATAACTCAGATGACACACTTCATTTTATCTGGATACACCTGTGGATGAATGCTTTTAAAAATGACCGTACCGCTTTTACTGAACAACAATTAGAAAATGGCAGTACCGATTTTTATTTTAGTGAGGAAGAGGATAAAGGTTATATCAACCGGCTTGCATTTAAAGTGAATGGCACCATTGCAATAAAAGAAGATCATCCCAAACACCAGGATATTATTAAGATCATTTTGCCTTCACCTTTGGCTCCGAAACAAAAGTGTATTATAGAAACTCCTTTTCATGTAAAGCTGCCGTATAATTTTTCAAGAGGCGGACATGTAGGGCAGTCGTATCAAATAACACAATGGTATCCTAAAGCGGCTGTATATGACCGTAAGGGCTGGCACGAAATGCCTTATTTGGACCAGGGAGAATTTTACAGTGACTTTGGCAATTACGAAGTGACAATTACATTGCCTGAAAATTATATTGTTGCGGCTACAGGAGAGTTGATAAAGGAAAGTACAAAGCCCGGACCAACCGAAGGCATTTTAGTAGAGAGAACGCCTGTTACAAAAGAAAAAACACCTTTTTTAGTTAGAAAAAAAGAACCGGCTGTTGTTCCTATAGTTTCATCAAAAAATTTAAAAACGGTTATCTATAAACAAAATGATGTAATTGATTTTGCATGGTTTGCTGATAAAAGATTTATTGTAAGAAAAGATACTTTGGCTTTCCCTTCGGGGAAAATAATAAATGTAGCAGTATATACTTTGCCTGCTGATCAAAATAAAGGTTTTTATAAAGATGCGGTGAAGTATATCAAGAAAGCCGTTTTATCAAAAAGTAATTTGATCGGCGAATATCCCTATAAAATTATGAGTGTAGTACAGGGCGACATGAAATATGCCGGTGGAATGGAATATCCAACCATTACTATTTTATCGGGATTAGAAAATAAAGAGCAGTTGGAAAGTGTGATAGAACATGAAGTTGGGCACAATTGGTTTTATGGAATTTTAGCAACCAATGAAAGAGAACATGCCTGGATGGATGAAGGGATGAATGAATATTATAAAAGCCGTTACCCTTTTGAACCTGTGGCATCAGTGGCTAAAAAGAAAGGGGAAACTCATTTTTGGAAAAAAAGAATGCCGGAAAATATTAAAGATTTTTTACTGCAGTGGGTTGTATCAGAAAGAAAGGACCAGGCAATTGAAACACCATTCGGAAAAATTTTCCGTATTGAATTATGACTTATCAGTTTATTATCATTAGCAAGCCTATGGATGCAAGTCATAGAAAATTCATTGGCAAAGAAATGTTTGACAGTTGCATGAAAGTGTATTTCAGGGAATGGAAATTTAAACATCCATATCCTGAAGATTTTAAAGCAATAGTTGAAAAAGTAAGCTAAAAAGTGATAACAAGATTTTTCTTTTTCGATATTGACAAACAAATTAAGCAAATTCGCCGAAATCAGACCTGGTAAAAAAGAGTTAAGCTCATTGATAAAAGAAAAACCAAATTTACTTCCTTCTTCAGTTTTAAAGACACCGATAAATACAAATACATTTTTGCATCACCGGGCTATTGGCTACAACTACTATGATAAATTTATGATTGGTGCATTGCTGCACAATTATACTTTGCCGGCAGAAAAATTTCAATTTCTTGTAGCACCATTGTATGGCAACCGGCAGCAAAGCAACTCAATGGCGTTGCTAAATTTAATTATCACTGGTATCCCACAAATGCTTTTCATAAAGTTGAAGTTGGGGTAAATGGAAGCAGTTTCTCCATCAATCACAGTCTTGATACAGCGGGCAAAAAAATATTTGAAAGGTTTAGAAAAATTGTTCCTTATGCAAGATTTTATTTAAAGGAATCTCCAAGAAGCAGTATGGAAAGATTTTTTGATTTCCGTACTTATTTTATTACAGAAAAGTCGTTTGATAATTACGATTATATTATTGGCAGTGACAGTTCGGTCATTTATCCAAAATCTTTCACTACTGCAACAAGATATGTAAACCAACTTACTTACCAGGCAAGTAACAGCAGGGTTCTATATCCATACTCTTATCAACTGCAACTGCAACAAGGCAAAGGTTTTTACCGGGCAAATGTTACGGCAGATTATTTTTTCAATTATGCAAAAGGTGGTGGTTTATCAGCAAGATTCTTTGCAGCTAAGTTTGGTTTTATTGGCTCACAAAACAATGCTGTTGCTTATGCGTATCAACCTATACTGCTGGGTGCCAATGGCGACAATGATTATTTGTATAATAATTATTTTGTTGGCAGAAGCGCCACGAATGCCAATGCAGCGCCATTGGTTAAAAATGCAGGTATTGCTGCCCAGCAAATAATGCCCCCCAATACTGGCGGCCTTCACTTCCGGCTCGACGAATCTGTTGGAGGGATCAGTGATACATGGGTGTCATCAATAAACCTGAACACTACCTTACCTGGTAAATTGTTTCCAATTAAAATTCCATTGAAATTATATTTTGACGCAGGCACTTATGCAAGCGCCTGGAAAAAAGGCAGTACACAAAGCAGGTTTATTTATGTTGGCGGATTGCAACTTTCCTTATTCAAAAATGTACTCAACATTTATGCGCCACTTATCTACAGCAAAGAATTTAAAGAGTACCTCAACACAGATAAGAATGCAAACAAGTTCACCAGGAAAATAACTTTCAGCATTGATATACAAAATATTACACTGAAAAAATTATTCCCACAATTTGCTTTTTAACAGTGGCGATAGAATATGTACCATACCAGCACATTGATAAAGCAAAATGGGATGACTGTATAAATAATGCAGGCAATGGCTTGATATATGCTACCAGTATTTACTTAGATACAATGAGTGAGAATTGGGATGCATTAGTGCTGGATGATTACAAAGCGGTAATGCCACTTACCTGGAAAAAGAAATACAGCATTTATTATTTGTACCAGCCATTTTTTACTGCCTGCCTTGGTGTATTTGGAAAAAACATTTCAGCAGGCTTAGTAAATAATTTTTTGAAAGCCATCCCTTCAAAGTTTAAATACTGGGATATTTATCTCAACCACGGCAACTTTTTTAAGCTGGATGATTTTGATTTGTATGAGAGAATGAATTACATATTCCCCTGAATGAACCGTATGAAAAACTATACTCCACCTTTCGTGACAACATTAAAAGAAATTTTAAGAAAGCGGAAAAACTAAATTGTTTTATTCAAAAAGATTTTGCTGTTGATGATGTAATTGCATTGGCAACTGAGCAATCAAAAGATTTTGCTTCTTTAACCACAAGTGATTTCAACAGGTTTAAAAAAATATACAAACAACTGCATGTAAATAAGCAGGCAATTACTTATGGTGTTTACACAGCTTCAAAAGAATTGGTAGCATCCTGTGTATTCTTCTTTTTTAAGAACAGGGCCTATTATATTTTAGTTGGCAATCATCCAAATGGAAAAACGATTGGTGCTTCACATGCTTTGATAAATGCATTTATAAAAGATAATGCAGGAAAAAATATGGTATTGGATTTTGAAGGAAGCGACATCCGCAACCTTGCTTTCTTTTACAGCAGCTTTGGTGCTACAGAAGAAAAATACGTGGGATTGAAATATAATAAGCTGCCGGGGCTGATAAAATTATTTAAGAAATAAGGATAGATACGCTGATGAAACGGATTGAGACAGATAAAACGGATTTCAATGTTTTGCTTTGCAAAACAAGATCAGTTTTAATCCTCTAAAATCAGCTTAATCCGTGTTCCCATCCTTCCAGCAACTTTTCCGCTATCATCAAATCAGTTGGCTTTGTAATTTTAATATTATTCTCCTCTCCTTCCACTAAATGAACTTTTAAACCAAATGCTTCCACCACCGTGGCTTCATCAGTAAACTTATCTTTAAAATCTATTTTAAATGCCGGTAGCAAAATTTTGCTGTGAAAGGTTTGAGGTGTTTGTACCAGTTTAATACTGTTTCTTTCTATGGCTTCGTTGTCTTCGCCTTTCACCATTCTTACGCTATCCTTACAATCAATCACAGGTATAGCAGAGCCGTTTTGTATCGCAGCATCATAACAGCGCTGCACCAATTGTGTAGTGAGCAAACAACGTACTCCATCATGTACAAATATTATACACTCTTCATTGATCAACGACAATCCATTTTGAACAGAATGAAACCTTGTTCTGCCGCCTTCTGTTATAGTGATCCTGCTACTGTCAAAATAAGCATCAATAATTTCTTTCCCTGCTGCAATAAATTCTTCCGGTAACACAAGAACTATTCTTAAATCGCTGTATGCTTTTAAGAAAGTATCAATGGTATAATACAAAACCGGCTTACCATTGAGTAACAAAAACTGTTTTGGCATTTGTGCATTCATCCTTGTACCACTGCCACCGGCTACTATTACTGCAATCTTTTTCATACCCTACATCCCCTATTGAGGACTTTGTGAACTTTTTGATTTTAAAAATGTTTGATTTTTTCAGCGTTGGTATTCATGATTTAGAAAACAACTTCAATCACAAACTGATCACTGATAACCGATCACTAATTAGTCTCCATAAATTTTTACCTCATTCAAACCATCACTGCTTTTAGCCCCACGATACATTCCTGCACTGTTAAACAGCATCGCTATATTACCGGCTACATCCACTCCTATCATTCCTCCCTCTCCTTCTATTGCCACTAATTTTTTATTCACTACTTCATTCATAGCGTCATACAGGTTCATGTTTTTGTATTCCATCAGGCAACTAACATCATAAGCCGCCACTGCTTTTATAAAAGGCTCGCCATGGCCGGTGCAACTGATAGCACAGGTTTTATTATTAGCATAATTACCGGCTCCAATCACAGGGCTGTCTCCAATGCGGCCATATCTTTTATTCGTCATTCCTCCTGTGCTGGTAGCTGCTGCTATATTGCCGTTGGCATCACAGGCAACTGCACCAACCGTCCCAAACTTCTTATCCCTCATCAATTGCTCCACTTTTTGCTGTGAATGGTCGAGGGCATAGCCATCACTATCGCTCATTTGTTTCCATTGATCGTACCTGAACTGGCTGAAAAAATATTCATCTGGCTCCATTTTTATTTTCCTGTTAAGGGCAAATTCATTGGCACCTGCTCCGCTTAAAAAAACATGGTTACTGTTTTGCATTACTTCCATAGCCAACTCCACCGGGTTTCGGATATTACGTACACCAGCTACGGCACCAGCGCCTAAATCTTTTCCATCCATTATGGCAGCATCCATTTCATGTACACCCTGTTTGGTAAATACACTGCCACGGCCGGCATTAAACAAAATATTATCTTCCAGCACCATCACGGCTGTTTTTACAGCATCAACAGCATTGCCGCCTTTTTCAAGCAGAACATAGCCGGCAGCCAAAGCCTCATGTAAACCCTGCAGGTACTCCTTTTCCAGTTCCGGCGTCATCAACTCTTTCAAAATGGTACCAGCCCCTCCATGTATTGCAAGCGATATTTTTTGCATTCCCTGTTTTTTCAGCGGCGAAAATAGCCAATTGATAATTCAAAAAGCTTTGCCCAAACTTAATTTCTCCAACGCCTAAAGTGACTTTAACTACCTAAATCGCTTTAAAAAAATAGTTTTCCACAGCATGCAACTCTATTTCACCTACTTTTGTCTTTTAGCCGCCTCATCCACCTACCTTATAAAAACTGGATTTAAAACAACATTAACCAGTTTTACATGATCAAACAATGGCACGCTCTGTGCACCAGGCCACAACACGAGTTAAAAGTGGCTGCAGCGCTTTCTAAAAAAGGTATTGAAAATTCTTGCCCACTCACCAGGAAAATGCTGGTGAATAATGGCTTTCGTAAAAAAATAAGCTGGAGCCCTGTTTTTCCTTCATTTGTTTTTGTACACATCACCGAGGCCGAGTATAGGGCTGTGTTGCGTACCAATGATGTAGTGAGTTTTATGTACTGGATGGGTAAGCCAGCCGTGGTGGCTGATGCAGATATCAGGAATATGGAGCAGTTTGCAACACGTTACCCTAATGTAATGCTGGAGAGAACAGCTATTATTAAAAATGCTATGCCTGCAGGCCAGCCTGTTTATACAACAGCCTCAGATGAAGAGGAAAATATCCGCATTTCACTTCCTTCGCTTGGCTTTATACTTACCGCTTCAAGAGAAAAAAATTACCGGCTTATCAACAGGAATATTGAAAGTGGCAAAACGACCCTGTAAACCTTTGCAGGTATCACCATTATTTTATTTACTGAAAAAGGGAAAGGGGAAAATGCTGCAGCTGTATTTAAGCAGCCTGTTCTGCAATGTCGTTCATATTAATGCCCGAGTGGCTTTCATCATAAATACATTCGCCATTGCGTATCACCAGCACCTGTGGCGACTCGTGGAAAACCGAAAAATCAGTTGCAATTTTATCAGAAATGTGGCGGTGTTTTATTAAATCGAGGAAATAAAAATCAGCCTGGGGAAAATCGTTGCTCCGCTCCAGCCTGCCTTTAGCCATACCGCTTACTGCACAGCGTGTGCTGTGCTTAAATATTACTTGTGGCCTTTCAGCAGACTTTTCCTTTATCAGGTCAATCTGTGAAGACTGGGTAAGTTCGATCCAGTTCATTGGTGAAACTCCTTAGTGAAGAATGTTTTCAGTCATCGGGCAGCCTGTTTTTCTGCTTGGGCCGCAGGAACTTAACAATGTGATGCCAGCAACAAGAATAACTGCGGCAATAATTACTTTTTTCATAATTTTTCTTTTGAGGTGTGTATCTGGTGCAAATATACTGAACACTATTGTAACGGTTTTATTGACGATTTATTTTAACTTGACTTTCAGTTAACCCATCACTTTATGGCAACGAAAGGCACCTGAAGATTTTTCAATAATCAAACAGTGTTTAAAAAAATATTTCAGGAAAATGAGCATAATAAGAAAAAAGTTCTATTTTTCAGTTTCTCCGTCCACATCCCTTTTTAAACTTATTGTTTGCCAGCAAAAGATTTTTTAATGATCATCAGGTGTATCCTGAATGTGTAAACAAAAGTTTAAATAATAAATAATGATAAGGCAATTCTGGAAAATAACTTTACATGGGCTTTGTTTATCATTAAATACTTTTTACAAGCTGTCCCCTTTTACAAAGACGATATTTTTTCCACATCTTACCCCGAACTATATCCCAGTTAGAAAAAATCCGGAAAACTTAACACTGCCGTAATACTGAAGACTATATGTTTGCCAGCCTTTACTGAAAATATTCACTCGCTACAAAACCATCTGTATTTAAAATTAATAACATGAACAGACTGCTATTTTTAAGAAAAACGAAAAATTTTACAAGCATTGCTTTCTTTTTACTTTCATTTTTTTATGGAGGTGTATCCTGGGGGCAAACAACAACAGTTTTTTCTGATGATTTTAGTGCAACCACAAGTGCTACTTATACAACCTCTGGGGCTATAGGTGCAAGTGCATGGACCGTACTAAGCGGAGGTACCGCCGGGCAGGATTTTGGTGCCAGGAGGAATACAAGCCCGGCACAATTGGAGTTAACAAATGATGCTACTGTAGCGGCCAATGTAAACGGTTGGGTATTGGCAAGCACTGCTACAGGTTCTTTTATCAGTCCGTATAATACTACGCTTAGTTCCAATACTGGTGCAGTAATTACATGGTCATTTAATATGCGGCAGATAAGAACCGATCCGGCCGGTTTAGCATCCGGTAGCTACGGTGTTGGCTATGTATTGGCTGGAACGTCTACTACTACATCAACTGTTGGTACAGGATGGGCAGTAGTGCTCGGGCAATCGGGTGCTACGGATGCCATCAGGTTAGTAAAATATACCGCAGGTTTGGCTGCTTCTACAAACGTTATTACATCTAATACAGCTGGTTTAACAGATTTTGGAACTGAGTATTTAAGTGTGCAGGTAAAATATACACAGGCAACCAATACATGGGAATTATTATTGAGAAATGACGGGGCCTCCGCTTTTGCAGATCCTTTGACTGGTACGCTGGCGTCGCAGGGAACAGCAGTAGATGCAACTAACACTGCTACAGTTTTAGGATTGATGGGAGCATACTGGAGTGGCTCAACCGCTGCCACACAAACTTCCTTTTTTGATAATGTCTCTGTTAAAGTAACTACAGTTCCAAGTGGTAATACACTAGCTCCATATGGTACGCAATTATCAGGAAACATTATAAAAGGTACTAATGATAAACCACTTGCAGGATTTTCTTTAACACCTGCAACAACTACTGATTTTACAGGAGTAACAGTAACTGGAGGCACTGCAACTTCTACAGACATAACTAATGTTCGTATTTTCAAGGATAACAATGGCAACGGCCTTATTGATGGGGCAGATGCATCTGTGTCAGGGGCAGGAATTGCTTTTGACCCTTCAATGATATTTACAATTACAGGAGAAACAGGATTAAGTGCTCTTACAAATTATTTGATTGTAGGAGATGTTGCCTTCGCAGCTACGGCTTCTTCAATGCAGGTATCTATTAGCAGCGGCAATTATACAACAAGTGCAGGCAGTAATAATGGATCAATGGCTTCAGTGAACAGGAGTCTTGTAAGCCCGCCGGGCACATCAACTGTATCTGCAGGTGCAGGTACAGAACCAGCTTCTGTTTCATCGTTGATCAACACACAAGGTGCATCAGTATTGAATTTTGATATTGCAATACATGATGATGGTGGAACTGATGCAACAGATGTTGTAGATACTAAAATCAGCCAATTAGCATTTTCACAGGGAACAGGTAATGATGTTGCAGACTGGACATTAGCTATTGCCGGTGCGGAATTAAGTGATGGCACTAATACTCAAACGGGTACCGTGAGTGCTACAGCAATTACTTTCGCAGGAATTAATATTACAACACTTGGATTGATAAGTGATAATGCCACCAAAACATATACTTTAAAGGTTTGGTTAAATGCTGATCTCACTACTTTAAAAACCACCATTGATGGTGCAAATCTTGTATTTGCAATACAGAACAGTGGCGTTACTGCCGATAATACAGGTAGCCAGCTGGCAAGTGGGCAGGATCAAAATTCAGGTGCTGCTAACAATGCAGTTGATGTAACTGCCTCTGCACTGGCCTATGTTCAAAATACAAGTAATGTTGCAACAGGTGCAGCCATGACTCCTTCAGTAACTGTTCAGGCCGTGGATGCAAATGGTAACAGAGACCTTGGATTTACAGAACAGGTTAGAATTACTTCTACAGGTACATTAAGTGGAACGCCAATTGATGCAACTGCAAGTTTAGGCTTGGCTACTTTTAGTACCTTAACGCATACTTCAGCAGCTACAGCACGTACTTTGAATGCAGAAAGGACAAACACACTTGACTGGGATATAACGAGTGCTGCTTTTGATGTACTTGCAACTACAATAAACTATACCACACTTGGTAGTACATTGACGCAGAGTTTTGATGGACTGTCCAATACAGCGAGTGTTACATGGTCAAATGGTACCACACCACTACAGGGTTGGTTTGCTGTTGCACCGCTTTCGCCATTTATATCGCCAACAACACTAACAGGTCCACAAAATGGATCCAGCACAACCGCCGCACTTGGAAATTTTGGAGCATCGGGTAATGCTAACCGTTCGTTGGGATGGGTATATGCTAATGGGGTAGGCGCTGCCGCAACCCTTGCATCAATAGGTGTGGGAATTACCAACACAAGTGGTACTACAATTACAGAATATACATTATCATACCTTGGCCGTCAATGGCGCACTAACACCACTACACCCGGCACATTAGTAGTGGAATATAAAATTGGAGGCACATTCGATAATAACAATACTGGTTGGACAGCCACTCCAGCCTCACTTACATTTACAGGCCCCAATACTACAGGAGCCACTAATATTGATGGATACGCAGTAGGTAACACTGCTTCGCTTTCAGCCACCGTTAGCAGTATTACATGGCCTGATGGTGAAACTATCTGGATACGCTGGAGAGATACCAACGATCCAAATACTGATGCACAATTGGCCATCGATGATGTGAATTTCAGCACACCGCAGATACCAAATACCGTCCTTGACCCTTATACACCCCAGCTCAGTGCTAATGTTATAAGAGGAAATAACGATGTGCCGTTGGCAGGTTTTACAGTTACTCCCACAGCAGCATTGAATTTTACAGGCGTTACTTTTTTCGGTTCTATTGCCACTTTAACGGATGTAACGAATGTGCGAATCTTTAAAGATAATAATGGGAATGGTTTAATTGATGGTGCTGATGCATCCGTTTCAGGTGCAGGTATTGCTTTTGCGGCATCTATGCCATTCAGCTTTACAGAAGCACTGGCAGCCAATACTGCAAGCGCATACCTTATTGTTGGTGATATTGAATTCAATGGTACTTCACCGGATGTTACTGTTGATATATCCTCGGCTGCTGATTTCAGTACTTCAATCGGTACAAAAGCCAGCACAATGCAGGATGTTACAAGAATTTTTGCATCCCCTGTAGGAACATCTACTATCACTGCAGGCCCAGGTACTGAACCGGCAAGTATATCTTCTTTGTTAAATACACAAGGAGCTGCAGTCCTCAATTTTGATTTTACCATTACAGATGACGGAGCTACACCTTCTACAGATGCTGAACCAACAGATATTTCTTCTACAACTATCACACAGGGAACAGGAAATGATGTGGCTGATTGGACACAAGTAATAGCAGGTGCAGAAATTACAGACGGCATAAACACTGCACCAGCGACTGTGAATGCCGGTAACCTTGCATTTGATTTCTCTTCATTCCCGCCAGATGGTGCTATTTCTTTGAGTGATGATGAAATCAGAACTTTCACTGTAAAGGTTTGGTTGAAATCAGACTTAGGCAGTTTAAAAACAACCATTGATGGATCAAATCTTGTTTTCAAAATAAGCTCTGATGGTATTTCTTATGCAGGTAGTGGGTTCCTTTCTGGCCAGGAACAAAATTCCGGTGCAACTAATAATGCCATTGATGTAGCGGCTACATTATTAGCCTTTGTGCAAGATGCTACTCCTACAGGCGCTAACCAGGCAATGACGCCCGCTGTAACCGTTTCTGCAAATGATGCTAATGGTAACCGTGATCTTAACTTTACGGAACAGGTTAGAATTACTTCTACCGGTGCATTAAGCGGAACGCCAGTTGATGCAACTGCAACTTCAGGATTAGCTACTTTTAGTACACTAACGCACACTACAGGCGGAACAGGGCTTACACTGAACGCAGAAAGAACAAACACACTTGACTGGGATATTACCAGTGCTTCATTCGATATTACCATTGTAACAAGTGCAACTGATTTCTTCCGTTCAAATGTTGTTACGACAGGCAACTGGAATGTAGCATCTAACTGGCAATCTTCTCCTGATGGAAACGATCCATGGATCACTTCTTCAATGATACCAAATAGTAGTGCTAATACCATTACCATCAGGAATGGCAATAATATTTCCATCACTGCTCCTGTAACCGTTGACCAGGTAGTAATTGAGAGCGGTGGTACACTAACTCAAACAAGTGCGTTTACAGTAGCCAACAATGTATCCAGCGATGATATCATTGTACAAAATGGTGGTACTATGGTTTATTCACTTGCAGCAACGCCACCAACTTATAGCAGCAGTACTATCAGGATTAACCAGGGCGGTGTATTAAGCGTTAAAGCATCTGGCCTTACTGCCTTAGGTGCTGGTGTAAATGCAAGTACGCATATTTATGATAACGGTTCTATTTTAGAGTATGGCATTACATCCACTCCTTCTTCAAGCAATGTTGTGTTCTTCCCTAATGTTGATGCCAATACAGTTCCGGTTATGAGGTTTGCAGCCAGCGTTACAAGCTGGGGTGCTGGTAATCCTACAACCATCAATGGTAAACTGGAAGTGGCGTCAGGGTTTTCTGTTACGTTTGGAGGTGCTGCTGTTAAAAATATCCGTAACGGTATCAGGGGTGCAGGAAATGTATCTCAGGGTGCGGCAGGCCAAATAATTATTGCCGGTGCTGTGGCTGAATTGGGTGGTACTGGTACCCTTACACTTGGTGCCGCTGGCCTGGCGATTGGTGCCGCTTCAACCACCACGTTGAGTTCAAATAAAACAATTGCCGGTACTGGTACAACCACCATTTCAGGTGTGCTGGATCTTAACGGATTTACACTTACTTCAGTTGCCATTGCCGGTGCTGGTACTATTAGTGGTTCTGCCACTTCAAGCCTTGTTATCAACGCAGCAAGTACACTACGCTTTACAACAGGTGCACAAACGTTAAAGAATCTTACCATTAATACTGGTACAACTACTTTAGCAACTTTGTTAAGCATCACTGGTGGAGCATCTGCAAACAACGCAGGGGTTGTTACCGTTGCACCTGGCGCTACACTTGCAGCAGGAAACAACCTTACACTAAGGTCAAACGAGTTTGGTACAGCAAGTATTGGTACCGGAAGTGCTGGAGGCAATTATATCACAGGCAATGTTACTGTCGAAAGATATATACCTAACAATGGCTTCCGTTCTTGGAGATTACTGTCTGTACCAACCACTAATGGTCAATCAATAAGACAGGCATGGCAGGAAGGCGATTTAAATCCATTACCAAAACAAAATAACGTTGCCGGATATGGCACACAAATTACAGGTGTGTTTACAACACAAGCTGCCGCAACAGCAGCAGGCTTTGACAGTACATCTATTAGTGGAAGTATGCTTACCTGGAATGGAACCGGATGGAGCAATGTAACCAGCACCAATCAGCCAATCAACAACTTCCAGTCATACTTCCTTTATGTACGTGGCGACCGTAGCCAAACTGTTACTGGCTCTGTAAGCAACTCTTCCGCAACCACATTAAGAACTACCGGTACGCTGTACACTGGAGACCAGTCTGTAAATGTTGGAGCAAGTAGTTTTGCACTCATTCCAAACCTTCATGCATCAGCTATTAACTTTACGGGTCTCACACGTACGGGCGGGGTAAACAATTTATTCTATATATGGGATAGTAAAAAACTCAATGGAAGCAGTCTGGGAGCCTATCAAACTTTTAGTGCAACAAATAGTTTTAACTGTTTAATTTCTGGTGGTAGCTACACACTTGGTCAACCCAATACCAAAATAGAGAGTGGACAGTCGTTCTTTGTATCAAGTGGAGCTAGTGGTACCATTGTACTGAATGAATCTGCAAAGATCAGTGGCGGTGCTAATCTTGGTTTAAGGCCAGTAACACCAGCTAACCAGTTAGTGAAAATTGATAGCAGGCTTTATTCAGGAACAGAAGCAGTTGATGCAAATGTGGTTGTGTTTAATAACGCATATCCATATGCAGTAGCGGATGAAGATGCTGTTAAGCTGGCTAACCCTCAAGAGAATTTTGCAATAATTCAATCTTCCAAAAAACTGGCAATTGAAGGAAGGCCTGTGATAAACGAAAGCGATACAATTTTCTTTAGTACCTGGAATCTTAAGCAACAGCAATACCGTTTGGAATTTGTACCAAACAAAATGGCTGCTTCCGGGCTTATAGCTACATTTGAAGACAAATATCTTCACACAAGTACGCTGGTAAGCCTTGATGAGGCTACATCTGTAACCTTTACAGTTGATGCAAACAAGGCTTCATCTGCACATGACAGGTTCAGAATAGTATTTGGCAAACCAGGCCTTATAGAAGATACAAAAGCTGGATTTACAGTGTTCCCAAATCCTGTTGCAGGAAAGACCGTTAACCTTCAGTTTAAAAAACAAATTGCTGGTAAATACAGCATAAGGCTGACAAATACCACAGGACAGGTTGTGTTAACAAAGGTTATCGGGTATGCCGGTGGAAATGGTACACAGGTAATTAACCTGCCTGCTAATACCGCAAGAGGCAGCTACCAGTTGGAAGTTATTGCGCCTGACAATACCAAAACAATCCAAAAACTGGTTATAAATTAAAAACCTGGTTTTGTAAGTAATAGTTGTTTTTAAAACCCCTTTGCAGTTTTTGCAAAGGGGTTTTTGTTTTATAGCAAAGCTGCTTGACGCTCAATTATTTCACAGGCAACGTTTGCTGTTAACACTCAGTCTTTTTCCAGATTGTGCTTTGTTTTCCGAAATAAAAGAAATTACTCTTTATTGAAATGGTAACGGTAACAATAAAAAGAATTATTTGAAATACAGGCATAACCTTCCATTAACAAAGTGGTGTGAAAATTGGGGAAAAAAGTGCACTTTTTGTAAAAAATAAATGCTTAAATTGCAGAATGTGCATTTTTGGGTATGATTAAGCCTTTTAATACGGGCTAAAGCTACATAGTGCAACAAAATAATGTAAATGAAGTTGCTGGCAGCAATTTTGCTAATAGTGAAGGTTGAAAACACTTGTGGACATTTAGTAACGAAAAACTAACCTTAGGAGACTACCATAAAGGTAAATAAGTAGTTACTTTGCATTTTTATTCTATATCCTTTTAAAAACATCGCCCCTAATACAAGTCCCGCTTGCATGCCTATTGAATTTTATTAATATAAAATGACAAAAATGTACTTAAAGAGCGTTGTATTTGCTAAAGCACTGTGCACTACCTTTGGGCGGAAAGCTTTTACCAGTTTTATTTCGACGGTGCTATTGCTGTTAGCTACGGTTTGCAGCAATAATACAAAAGCGCAGGTGCTTGGATGGAATCTTTTTGGTGCTGCTGGTAACGAGGCTTCTTTAGGTGCCACAACGATAGACGCTAATATAAATAATACACCATTGGTAAGAGGTGCAGGTATCACCTCAGCTCTTTTAGGAAATGCTTTTGGTGCTACAAACTGGGATGCTGCTACAACTACCCAGGCGCTGGCACAAACAGCAAATGAATACTTTCAATTTACATTGACACCAAAAACTGGTTTTACTGCTTCTTTATCTTCCATCAGCTACCGCTTAAGAAGAAGCAGTACCGGGCCAGATAAATATATCTGGAGATATAGTACTGATGGAACAACTTTTAATGATATAGTTGCAACCTTAAATACAACTTTCACAACCTCCCTTACTGGTGGTACTGCTTTTGGGCCAATCAGTATTGCCGCAATTACTGCACTCCAGGGTATTCCAAGTACAACAACTGTTACATTCAGACTGTATGCATGGGGTGGAACGGGTGGTACTTTTGCAATAGGAAGAAGTGCAACTGCTGCTGCTGCTGATAACAGTATAACCCTTGCTGGCACTACAGCTGCCGATGGCCCCAAACTGGCTGTTACACCTACTACAAGAACGGGCTTTAATTATGTATTTGGTTCAGGGCCATCAGCCTCACAAAGTTTTAGCCTTAGCGGTACAAACCTCACAGGGTTTCCGGGTAACATTACCGTTGCCGCTTCTGCCAATTACGAAACGTCTTTAGATAATATCACTTTCAATTCAGCGGATAAGACTGTTGCTTATGCATCAGCCACTTTAGCCGCCACCACTGTTTATATAAGACTGAAAGCAGGCCTTGCTGTTGGTAACTATGATAGTGAATTGATCACCTGCTCGGGTGGTGGATCTGCTGATAAAACAGTAAACTGTGATGGCTATGTATCACCAAGTTCTGCATCAGATGTAATTGCTGTAGCAGCTTCAGAATCTGCCACGATACCTTCTACCCAAAATGCCAATGCACCGCTTGCGATTGGTACAGGTGCACCCGTATGGTCATTTACCATCCGGGATGGTGGCGGCAGTTCCGATGCAGATCTATTGCCCACTATTGTAAACAGTATCACATTTGCCCAATCAGCAGGAAATGCAGTAAGCAACTGGAGCCAGGCAATTAAAACAATTAGTTTGTTTGACGGCGCTACACCGGTAACCGCCACTGTTAGCATCACCCCTACTCAAATCCAGTTTACCGGCATGTCGCTTTCTGTGCCGGACAATACAAATAAAACAATTACGGTAAGGCTTTCCCTCAATTGTGGTATTGGTGGTTCCAATTCGGATGGAGACGATTTTGGTTTTAGTTTATCCAATGCCAATTTTACTACTGCATCTGTTACCACCAGTTCTCAAAAATCAAGCTTTGCAGCAATTACTTCGGCAAACGGAAGTAATGTTATAGACGTTGCAGCAACCAAACTTATTTTTACACAGCAACCTACTAATGTAGGTGTAAATGCATCCATTACACCTGCTGTTATTGTAACGGCAACAGATGCCTGCAATAATATAGATAAAAATTTTGCAAGCTCAGTAACCATTACATCAACAGGTACACTTACCAGTGCACAGGCCGAAGTTGCAGCCAATGGAATTGCTACTTTTGCTGCAATCTCCTTCAGTGCAGCCGGCACCGGTTTAACACTTACAGCTACAGCGCCTGGTGTAACCCTGATAGTTAGTAACACTTTTGATGTATCTTCTACCACCACATTAAACCCAGGCGATTTGATGATCGTTGGTTTTGACACTTACTCAAGTGGTACCCCGAGTGGTATAGATAAACTCTCTGTTGCTAATTTAGTTCCCCTGTTGCCTGGTACGGAATTCAGTGTTGCCAATATGGATTATGAATATACTGCAGCGGCGAATGTTAGCTCTGGAAGATGGTATAGCGGTAATGGAGACCTTACACAAACTCCTCCATACTTCACCATAAAATATAATGGTGGTAGTAACCTGGCAAAAGGTTCGGTAATTTGTATCACCATTGCTTCTGATGGAACTGTTACTGATATAGCAGTAAATGGCACTACCTCTGCTCTGTTTTCTGTGCCGGTTACGCCACCAGTTGGTAACTCTGTCCAGTTTTCATCCGCTGACCCAGATGCTTTCTTCTTAATGCAGGGTACTTTTTCTGCTGACCAGGCAGAGGGTACTTTTAAATATAAAACATTTACCGGTACTGTATTTGGAGCGATCCAGACAAAAGGAACATTCCAGGATTTTAGTGTGGCTGGTAACGCTGGTGGTGCCAGAGTTTCCCGGAGGTACCCCACTTTAAAATGTATTGAAATTTCAATGCCGTCTGCAGCTACTGCCTTTTATGGATATTATAAATCCGCAGCGGCTGGTGGTTTGCATTCCGGTTCTCAGCATGATTTGATCAGCGCTATTGGTAATATCGCCACCAACTGGGTAACTTCTGCAACAGGTACCGGTGTGGATGATCTTGCAACAACCACTACATGCTCCAATACTTTTACAGTAACAACTAATGTTGCTTATGGATATTGGGTTGGCACAGCTTCTTCTAAAGACTGGTATGATTGCCATAACTGGGATAATTTTGCCATACCTGACGCTACAGTAAATGTAACCATTGATGCATCTGCTTTAAACGATTGCCAGATCGATGCTAACACTTCTATTTATGCAGCCCAGTTAGGCAATAAAGGAGATGCTAAATCTGTTACGATAAACGGGCGTAAACTTATTATAGAAAATACGGGTGCTATTACTAACAGGCTTGATTTAGCCGGGAACATGAATATATATGCAGCCAATGGTTTGGATATGAGTGATGGAACAGCCGCCACTGATGGCACCATCAATATAAGTGGAAACTGGACAAATACTTTCTCTAATGGTTTTGATCCCGGCCAGGGCCTGGTGAATTTTAATAGTACTACCTCTACACAAACTATTACAGCTGGAGATGGAGAAACCTTTTACAATCTTACCAATAGCAATTCAGCTGGTGGTGGTGTAGTGCTTGCCAATAACGTTGCCAATGTAACGGTAAGCAATATCTTTTCTCTATCCAATGGCCTGCTCACAATAAATGGCAATACACTTACTTTAAATGGAACTACCACCGGATCTGGTACTTTAACAGGCTCAAGTAATTCTATCCTTACTATTGGCGGTACTGCCGGAGGTAGTTTAGGAACTGTAAACTTTACTGCAGGCAACCGCTTATTAAATACATTAAACATGAACCGCACCGGTGCAGGTGCTACGGCCATATTGGGTACCGACCTTGCAATCAGTAATGTAGCAAATATCACTGCCGGTATCCTGGATGCCGGAACTACTACTTTAAATGGCACAGGCGGGCTTACAATGACAGGTGGCGAACTCCAGATCGGGAAAACGGGTGTAACAGTACCAGAATTATCTGGAACCTATGCATTAACGGGAGGTGTTGTTAATTTCAAAGGAACAGCAAGCCAAACTATCAGGGCCGTAAATTATTATAATCTTACCTCTACTTCCACGGGTGCCCGTGTGTTGGCAAATTCAGGAACAGTGGGAGTTGCAAGTGTGTTTACTCCGGGCAGCAACACATACACTTTTACCGGAAGTACCGTTGATTACAATGGCAGTGGTGCACAGAATATTGCAACTTTTGTTTCTGGTGCATTGCCCGGAAGCACTTATAATAATCTTACACTATCTAATGCAGGAACCAAATCACTTCTCGCCAATACAGATGTTGAAGGGTCTCTTGGTTTAAACAACAGCATTACGTTTGCACTTGGCAATAATTATTTGAATCTTCGTTCCACTGCAACCCAAACGGCAAGGGTTGCCCCGGTATCAGCATCAGCCAATCTTACTTATGGTACTGGCAATTTTGTTGTGGAAAGATATTTTCCGGGAAGAAGATCGTGGCGTTTGATAACAGCTCCTGTTACTGTGGATGCAGCCAAATCATTATATAATTCATGGCAGGCAGGCGGTACAGCACCTTCAGGAAACGGAACTTATATCAGTGGCCCTGGAGAAACAGCCGCCAATGGGTTAGATGTAACACCACAACACAACTATTCATTAAAAGTATTCAACCAGCTTACCAGCCAGTTTGATGGTGTTGGAAATACAAAGAACACTTTTATCTCAGGTACAACGGGTACAGTTGGTGTGCCAGATAATATCGGCTACTTTATGTTTGTAAGGGGAGACAGAACACCGGCAAATCTCGACCCTTTTAATACAGCTGTAATAGG
Source organism: uncultured Chitinophagaceae bacterium (assembly GCA_963814445.1). Classification (GTDB taxonomy): domain Bacteria; phylum Bacteroidota; class Bacteroidia; order Chitinophagales; family Chitinophagaceae; genus Ferruginibacter. The sequence goes on along the minus strand of CAWFCU010000017.1, from coordinate 11,252 downwards.
TAATGCCACAACATTAAGGGATACTGGCAAAATACAAGCAGGAACTTATGTATTCAACTGTAATACAAGTACAGGTATACACAAGTACACCGTAATCGGTAACCCTTACGCTTCCCCGGTAGATTTCAATTTATTAACTAAAGATAATGTAGCTAATAAGTTTACTGTGTGGGATCCTACCCTTAATTCAGTTGGCGGTTATGCTGTATGGGATGGAGGTACCATATCGCCGGTGGGAACTGTACAAACAAACAGTATTATACAATCCAAGCAGGCATTTATTGTGGAAACAACAGGCAGCACCACACCGTCTGTTACTTTTAATGAACCTTTCAAAGCGTCTACTAATAACTTTTCAATGTTCAGGCCTGCACCAATCTCTACTGCATCATTAATTGCAAATCTTTATACAAAGAATGCAGATGGTACCAATCATTTAGCTGATGGTGTAGTGGCTCAATATGATAATGATTATGCAATGGGAGAGGATTACCTGGATGCGGTGAAGTTTACAAATGTGAATGAAACATTCTGTATAAGAAATGGCAACAACTATTATATACTTGAACGCAGGCCTTTCGCAAAGGCAGGCGATACAATTTCCTTCAGCCTTAAACGTACAAGGCTGCTCAATTACAGGTTGGAATTTACACTTTCTAATATTGTAAAAACAAAAAATCTTGTTGCATACCTTCACGACACTTACTCAGGAACAAGCACTGCTCTGAACATGGCAGGAACCAGCGGGGTTGATTTTGATGTGAACAATAATTCTGCTTCGGCTGCTGCCAACAGGTTCTTTATTACCTTCAAAAGAATTGCAAGGTTTAATAATATCAATGCCAATGTGGTATCAACAGATGTTGTTGTTAACTGGGATAACGATAATGAAACTACCATTGAACGCTATGAAGTGGAACGTTCGCTTGACGGCACCAACTTTATAAAAGTAGCAGAAACTGTAGCTAAAGAGAACAAGAGTGTATTGAATAGTTACAGCAGCACCGATCTTGATCCTGCACCGGGCATTTATTATTACCGCATTAAAGCCATCAGCAGCGCCTACGACGTATATGATTACAGTGATGCAGTAAAAATAAAAATAGTGAAGAACAAGGCAGAAATGTATGTGTATCCCAACCCGGTTACAAACAATACCATTGGCCTTAAAATGAATGCGGCTATGCCTGACGGTATGTATGCTGTAAGGTTGTTGACTGCAGGCGGACAGGTGATAATGACTACCAAACTGCAACATACCAAATCCGCTTCAACAGAACTGATCAACTACCCTGCGTATATTACCAGCGGTGCTTACCAGTTGGAAGTTACGGGGCCAGACAAAAAGAATACGATGATCAATATAGTTATTGCAAATAAATAAAGCAGTTTTCAAAACCAATTGCTACAGCCTGCAGGTGAAAACCTGCAGGTTTTTTATTTGGTATAAAACGGTGCCAATATCTGCTTTGAAAAATATGTAAAAGGTTTTATATTTATAAATCCAGCAATCATTCTGGTGGCTGGCGTAACTCTTACTTTATCAAAAATTAAAAGCCATGTTGCCTCCAGCAAAACCCCGTCTTTCATCTACAAGATTTAGAGAAGCTATTTCCTCATTCAACATCAACAGGAGCAAACATCCATTGGTATTGGTAGGCATCCGTGGATATTATATGAATACAATGGGCAGGCGCCTGAAAAATGACCGTGGCATTTACGATGATGCAATATTTATTGATACACCCAATGCCACCGTTTCATTTAATGCCAATACAGACCCGGGTGTTACAAGAACAGGCATTGCTGTTTTAAAACCCGCCATTTACCATGCCCACAAATTTGATACGCACAGGGGGAGGCGATCTCAATACCCTGCAATATGCCAGCGCTTAGGTAAGGTAACGGTGATACGTGACGGAACGATTGAAGAAACAGGTAACTTCGGCATCAATATTCACAAGGGTGGCAATAAAACAACCAGCAGCGAAGGATGCCAGACAATACCGCCGGCTCAATGGGATAGCTTTTATTCGCTGGCAAAAAGCGAAGCACAAAGATTATATGGTGCCGACTGGAATAAAGTAATAATCCCTTATGTATTGTTATTAAATGAAGGGCAGTTTTAATTTTTTGGGTAAAGTAAATTGAAAGCTATTGGATACAATTACTTAGCAATTCAATTGATCTACTATAAAAGCGGCTGCACATAAAAAAACCCGGCCACAAAGTGAACCGGGAATTTTACGATTGCTTGCCAGCTATTTGAAGTATTTAGTATTAATATATTAGTACTAAGACTAAATACAATTCATCTTATCTCAGGAACAGCATTTCCCTGTACTTAGGAATGCATCCAGTAAGTATCATCCACTACTAATTCCAGCTTATCTACATGATAGCGTATTTCATCAAAGTACTTGCCCTTTATTCATCGCAATAAGCAATAGCTTTTTCACGGGTATCAGCAATGTCATTCGCTTTTTTCCTTGCTTCAATCATCGCTTTTACACCTGCACCCATTGCAGTTATGTGTGCGCTGATGTCCTTAACAATAGCTAACTGGTTGCCATAGCCGCTTTCATCAAGGCCGGCTTCTTTAAGGCCTTTGATATTTTCTATCAGTACATTCTGGTATTTAACTGCTGATGGAAGAATAACTGATGTCGCCAGTTCACCCATTATCCTTGCTTCTATCTGTACTTTTTTAATGTAAGCTTCCAGCATTATTTCATGCCTTGCTTCCAGCTCTGAATGGGTAGTATACTTCATTGTGTTCAAACAAAGTTTGGTTGCTTTATCGCCAACATAAGCATCCAGTGCAAGCGGAGTGGTTTTTACATTTGGTAAACCTCTCTTGGCTGCTTCGTTTGCCCATTCTTCGCTGTAGCCATCACCTTCAAACAATACCTTCTTGCTTTCAACAATATATTTCTGAATGGTCTGCATGATAGCAATTTCTTTCTTGTCGCCTTTTTCAATTAAAGCATCCACATCTTTTTTGAATGTCTTTAATGTTTCGGCCACAATGGTATTCAACACGGTCATGGCATTGGCACAGTTGGCAGCAGAACCTACTGCACGGAATTCAAATTTATTCCCAGTGAATGCAAATGGAGAAGTACGGTTACGGTCCGTATTATCCAGCATCAGTTCAGGAATAGTTTTATGAATATCCAGTTTCAGCATTGCTTCATCCTGTTCATCAAACTTATCGCCCACCCTTGTTTCCACCTGGTTCAATACATCTGTAAGATATTTACCAATAAAGATAGAGATGATGGCAGGTGGCGCTTCATTAGCACCCAAACGGTGATCGTTACCTGCACTTGCAATTGATGCCCTTAATAATTCAGAATAATCATGTACCGCTTTGATAGTATTTACAAAGAAAGTAAGGAACATCAAATTAGTCTTTGGTGTTTTGCCTGGTGCCAATAAGTTTACACCAGTATCTGTAGCAATACTCCAGTTGTTGTGCTTACCACTACCGTTAATACCGGCAAATGGTTTTTCATGCAGCAACACTTTTAAGCCATGGCGCTTTGCCACCCTTGTCATTACATCCATCAATAAAGTATTGTGGTCAACAGCAAGGTTTGCTTCTTCAAAAATAGGTGCACATTCAAACTGTGATGGCGCCACTTCATTATGCCTTGTACGCAAAGGAATACCTAGTTTGTAAGATTCATTTTCAAAATCCCTCATGTAAGCATATACTCTTTCAGGTATAGCGCCAAAATAATGGTCTTCCAGTTGCTGGCCCCTTGCAGGTGCATGTCCAAATACAGTACGGCCTGTCATAGTGATATCAGGACGGGCATTTGCCATACCTGCATCTATTACAAAATATTCCTGCTCCCAACCAAGGGTAGCAGTTACTTTAGTTACGTTTTTATCAAAGTACTGACACACATCAACGGCTGCTTTATCCAAAGCCACCAATGCTTTTATCAATGGTGTTTTAGCATCTAATGATTCGCCTGTATATGAAACAAAGATGGTAGGAATACACAATGTTTTACCCTGCCCAACTTCCATAATAAACGGAGGAGAAGAAGGATCCCAGCCAGTATAACCACGGGCTTCAAAAGTTGCCCTTAAGCCACCGGAAGGAAAAGAAGAAGCATCTGGCTCCTGTTGTATCAAAGCGGCACCTTCAAATTCTTCAATTGGTGTACCATCGCCTTTTAAAGTAAAGAATGAATCATGTTTTTCTGCAGAAAGATCTGTAAGGGGCTGAAACCAGTGCGTATAGTGTGTAACACCTTTAGCTTTCTGCCCATGCCCTTAAACCGTTGGCAATTTGCCCACCCATGGCACGGTCGATCTTTTTGGCATTTTTAATGGAACCGGCCAGGCTTTTATAAGCTTCGTCGCTTAAATACTGGCGGGCCACTTTTAATGAGAAAACATTTTCACCAAAAATAGCGGTGATTTTTGCTGGTCCTTTCACATCAACTTCCCTTGCAGACTCTAAATTGTCAATTGCCTTAAAACGTAGTGATTGCATATTTTGATAATTTTAAGGACACAAAATAAGAAAAAATATCTCAATAATTCATTTTGCTTAATGAAAAATCAATTTTTTGGGTAAAAAACATGGAAAAAATAAATATTATTTTATTTTTTAATTTTTGCAAACGTTGCCAGCCTGTCCCAATCAATCCCTAAAACAAATGGAGCTATAATAAAAGGCAAATAAACAGATCGGTACCTAACAATTGCACCTATTACAGGCACTGTGTATCCAATTACCAAGCAAAGCGAAAGCCCAAAAAACAGGCAAAAAAGAATAAAAGGCCGGTTGAAGGAAAAGCCCTTTAGCCTGAAAAAGAAGAAGAGCAGGATCAATATTTCATAAAAAACTAATTCAATGCTTAAAGGCAGGAGCATTTTTGACAATTTTACATCCGTAATAAAAGGACGGAGCAAACCATGCTGCATTGCCTGCGGGGCAACGAAAAGGAAACTACCTGGTTGAGCATGAAGTGTATCAAGCTGGATAGTGGTGTTGCCCTTTTCAAGTTTAAAAAAATCCGCCTGCTTCTGCACCACATATTGTGGCAGGTTTACCTTAGGCGATATATATTGAATGGTGAAAAACAACAACAGTGTTGCTGCATAGATCACAGCGAATGTTTTTACGGGTGATAATTTTCTCTTTTCTGCCATTATCCATGCCGCCAATGCCGGAAGCATGGCCATCAATACAAAATTTCTGAAAAAGAACAACAGCAACAGCGAAAGCAGGATGAAAAGTATTCCTTTAAAAGTAAAATGGTTTTGTAATGATTGCCAAACATTAAATACAGTCACGCCAATCAACGCAAGCACCAAACCATCTTTGTGAATGGTACTACCAAAAAATAAAACAGATGGCAGCAGAAAAACAATTACAACGGTCAATAATTTATTTGATTGATACAGTTCCTTAAAAACCCTGTACAAACCAACAAACCCAAAAAAGATGATGAAATTGTAAAGAATAACATTGACATAATAATTGCCGCCGCTAAAAACTGATAAACCGAAACCAGTTTGATGATAAGGTTATCTTTAAGATCGTTCCAAAAGGAGTTTTGCGTTTGCAACATTCCATCATATCCATAGCTATAGCCGGTATAAAAAAGGTTGGTGAAATACTCCTTTGGATTGGTAAACAGTAAATGATATTCATCAAGGCCCTTGCGGTGAAAGCTCCATGAATCGCTGTTAATATCATTATGGGTAAGCCATCCGGCAGCCAGCCCTGCCAGTATTTTACAAATAAATAAAGCAATGATAAGCCTGCTGCCCAGCCCTGCATTTTTTACAAAACGTATTTTGGTAAGCAGCCAGCTTAATACAATTACCAAAAAAAAAAAGGAAATAACCCAAAGCAAAAAATTGAATGGGGGAAGTTAGTTAAAATAATAAACTATTAGTTCAATTAAAATGATTCAGTTTGTACTTTCGCACTCTCTAAAACACATTATGGAAATAACCGCACAAACCGCCAAAGAACTTCGGCTTACAGAAGAAGAATTTGAATTGATAAAACAAAAACTCGGCCGCACCCCCAACTTTAATGAACTCTGCTGCTTCAGCGCCATGTGGAGTGAACATTGCAGTTATAAGAACTCCATCAAGTGGCTGAAAACATTGCCAAGGGATGGAAAAAAGATGCTGGTGAAAGCCGGTGAAGAGAATGCAGGGCTTGATGGATATTGGCGATGGATATGGTGTGGTATTTAAAATTGAAAGCCACAACCACCCCAGTGCTATTGAACCTTTCCAGGGTGCAGCAACAGGTGTGGGTGGTATTCACCGGGATATATTTACCATGGGTGCAAGGCCAATTGCCTCTTTAAATTCTTTGCGTTTTGGAAAACTGACCGAAGCAAAAACACAACATCTGTTAGCCGGTGTGGTGCATGGCATTGGGCATTATGGCAACTGCTTTGGTGTACCAACTGTGGGCGGCGAAATTTATTTTGAAGAATGCTATCATACCAATCCATTGGTAAATGCCATGAGTGTGGGTGTGTTGAAAAATGGAGAAACAGTTTCTGCCACATCAGGAAATACTAAAGGCAACCCTGTATTTTTTGTTGGCAGTGCAACCGGTAAAGATGGTATTGGTGGTGCATCATTTGCATCTGCGAATATTACAGCAGACAGTGCAGAAGATTTACCTGCAGTACAGGTTGGTGATCCTTTCCAGGAAAAGAAATTATTAGAAGCCTGTTTGGAAGTAATCAAAACAAATGCATTGGTGGGTATGCAGGATATGGGTGCAGCAGGCATTATTTGTTCTACTGCAGAAATGAGTGCCAAAGGAAATGCAGGCATGAGGATTGATTTAGACAAAGTGCCAATGCGGCAAAAAAATATGAAAGCTGGGAATTGTTACTGAGTGAAAGCCAGGAAAGAATGCTGATGGTGGTGAAGAAAGGCGAAGAAGAAAAAGTAAAAACAGTATTTGAAAAATGGGACCTGCCCTGCAGTGAAATTGGTGAAGTAACAGACAGATGGCATATTGCAATTCTTTATGAATGGAGTATTGGAAGCAGAATTACCTGCACAGGAATTGGTGCTTGGGTGGCGGTGCTCCTCAATATGAAAGAGAATTCAACGAACCAAAATATTTAGAATCAAATAAAAAAGTTTGATGCTGCAACAATTGCTGTTCCAGCTGATTTAAAAAAAACAGCAGAACAAATAATTGAAATACCCAACATTGCCAGCAAACGCTGGGTGTATGAACAATACGACAGTATGGTAGGCGCAGGCAGCAGCCAGCACCAATGCACCAAGTGATGCAGCAGTAGTGGTTGCAAAACCAACCAACAAAGGCTTGGCATTAACAACAGATTGCAACAGCCGCTATGTATATGCCGACCCATACAAAGGTGCGATGATTGCTGTGGCAGAAGCCGCAAGAAATATTGTATGCAGTGGCGGCCATCCATTAGGCATTACCAACTGTCTAAATTTTGGCAACCCTTACAATCCGGAAGTGTATTATCAGTTTGTACATGCGATAAAAGGAATGGGTGATGCCTGCAGGAAATTTGACACGCCGGTTACCGGTGGCAATGTAAGTTTCTACAACCAATCGCCGGATGGAGCAGTGTATCCTACTCCTACCATTGGCATGGTGGGTGTGATGGACAGTGTGGATGCAAAAATGACAATGGATTTTAAAGAAGCTGGTGATATGATTGTTTTGATTGGCAGCAGCAAAGACGATATCAACTCATCTGAATACCTGCATAAAATTCATGGTGTTGAATACAGCCCTGCTCCATATTTTGATTTGGAAGAAGAATTTGCTTTGCAGAAAACAATTACCAAGTTGATAAGTGATAAGTTGATCAGTTCTGCACATGATGTTAGTGAAGGTGGTTTGTTTGTTACATTGATAGAAAGTTGCTTTAACAGGAACCTTGGCTTTGATATTAACACAGATATCAGCTATCAGAAAAGATGCTTACCTGTTTGGAGAAGCACAAAGCCGTGTGGTGGTATCCGTAAAAGAAAAACAATTTGCGGAGTTAAAAACTGTACTGGCAGCTATGAATATCCCTTTTGAAAAACTGGGAACTGTAAGCGAAGGAAATATTATCATTGATAGAGATAACTGGGGCAACATCTACGAATGGAAAGAAAAATATGATAATGCCATCGGCAATTTATTGGCCGGGCATGATGGAGAAGCAGGCATTAAGCATGCTTTAAAACATTAAAACATGAGTAAAAAAATTGCCATCATCGGCGGAGGAAACTTAGGCACTGCCATTGCAGAAGGATTGATTAAAAAGTAAATTCTGCAAGCCTGCTGATATTACTGTTACCAAAAGAAATATCAGCACCTTGAAAGCCTGGCAAGAAAAGGTGTACAGATAACAACTGATAACAATGCGGCTATACGAAACAGTGAGTTAGTGATTCTTGCCATTAAACCTTTCCAGGTAACTGATGTGTTGAATAGCATTAAAAAAAGATCTGACCAGCCAAACATATTTTGGTTTCTGTTGTTACCGGTGTAGTTTTCAGATATTGCTGAAACGATAAAAAAGAAACTACCTGTTTTCCGTGCCATGCCCAACACTGCTATTGCTATACAGGAAAGCATGACCTGTCTTAGTTTCAGCAATGCAACTGCATGAACAAATAAAATTTGTAAAAGAATTATTTGAAACATTAGGTAAAGTAACAGTGATTGATGAAAAGCTGATGGATGCTGCTACGGTGTTAGGTGCCTGTGGCACTGCTTATGCCATGCGGTATATCCGTGCCAATATACAAGGCGGTATTGAAATTGGTTTTGATTCCGTTACCGCTACTTTATTGCTGCACAAACAGTAAAAGGCGCTGCAGAATTATTATTACAAAAAGGCACCCATCCGGAACAGGAGATTGATAAAGTAACTACACCCAAAGGCTGCACCATTGCAGGATTGAATGAAATGGAACACCAGGGTTTCAGTTCTTCTTTAATAAAAGGTATTGCAACGAGTTATAATAAAATTGTAAAAGGTTAATAATATTGCTCCTCATGGAAGCATTAGAAAGAGAAATCACAAACATCTCTGTTTTATCACCCAGGGTGATGAATATTTTTCTTTCTGCTTTTCAACAATGGACTGTACCCAAAGATCATTTTCTTGTAAGAGAACATGAAGTATGCGATTATATTTTCTTTATTAAAAAAGGCATTGCAAGGATTTATTATCATAAAAATGAAAAAGAAATCACGGAATGGATTGCCATGGACGAACAGTTCTTTTTATCCATCACCAGTTTTTTTGAACGCAGCCCAAGCAAACTTATTATTCAAACCCTGGAACCTGCTGAAGTAATGGGTATTCATTATAATGATCTTATAAGGCTTGCATGCACAATATCATGAAGTGGAAACACTTTTCAGAAAAATGATGACAGGCTCCCTGATTCTTTCACAATACAGCATGGACTCTATCCAGTTTGAAACTGCACAGCAACGGTATGAAAAACTGGTGAAAAATTCTCCCAAGATCATTCAAAGGGTCCCCTCTCCTATATCGCTTCCTTTTTTGGTGTTACGCTGGAAACACTGAGCCGTATCCGTTCTGCCCGGTAATATTATTTGACAATTAGTCATTTATATTATCAAATCAAAAGCCATCATTCAGCCGGAGTTTTACATTCTAAAAAACGATTGACACATGAAACATATTCTTTTCTTTCTGCTGCATTGCATTTATCCCTTCCATTTTTTTTTCACAAGACGCCAATACTGCCAAAGCCAAAGAACTGGTAAGCAAAATGACACTGGATGAAAAAGTAAACCTTGTAGTGGGCATGGGTATGAAAATTCCCGGTATGACATCAGCAGCGGTGGCACTGGTATGGGCAAACCATGGATAAAGTAGCCGGTGCAGCCGGAACTACTTTTGCTATTGATCATCTGGGTTTTCCAACTACGGTGGTGGCGGATGGCCCTGCAGGTTTGCGTATTGAGCCAAACACGTGAAGAAGATAAAAATACTTATTATGCCACCGCATTGCCGGTGGGTACTTTATTGGCATCTACCTGGGATACTAAATTGGTGGAAGAAGTAGGCAAGGCAATGGGCAATGAAGTAAAAGAATATGGCGTGGATGTATTGCTTGGCCCCGGCATGAATATTCACCGCAATCCATTGGGCGGAAGAAATTTTGAATATTATTCTGAAGATCCATTGGTTTCCGGAAAAATTGCTGCTGCTATGGTAAATGGAATTGAATCCAATGGCGTGGGTACTTCTATCAAACATTTTGCAGTGAACAACCAGGAAAAAAACCGGAACAGTGTGAATGCGATTGTAAGTGAAAGGGCATTGAGAGAAATTTATTTAAAAGGTTTTCAAATTGCAGTAAAAGAATCAAATCCATGGACGGTGATGAGTTCTTACAATAAATTAATGGAACTTATACTTCTGAAGAATCATGATTTGCTTACAACTATTTTAAGAAAAGAATGGGGCTTTAAAGGAATGGTGATGACAGACTGGTTTGGTGGTAAAGATGCAGTGGCGCAAATGAAAGCCGGCAATGATTTGTTGATGCCGGGAACACCAGCACAGAAAAAAGCTATTACTGGATGCAATTGCTAATGGAACCTGGATATAAAAGTGCTGGATGAAAATGCAGAACGGCTTGTGAATTATATTTTGGGAACACCAGTCATTTAAAAAATATGCTTTCAGTAATAAACCAGATCTGAAAGCACATGCTGCTGTTGGCCCGTGCTGCTGCTGCAGATGGAATGGTATTGCTGAAAAATGAAACCAGTGCATTGCCTTTAGCAAAGAATGCAAAACGCATTGCAGCATTTGGTAATACTTCTTATGATTTTATTTCTGGCGGTACCGGCAGTGGTGATGTAAATGAAGAATATACTATTTCACTGGTACAGGGTTTATCCAATGCAGGTTACAAACTGGATGAAGAGCATAAAAACACTGTACACCAATCATGTCACTGATTATAAAAGCAAAGCATCCTAAAAAAAGTTTTTTCCAGGAATTTATGAACCCAACACCACGAATACCTGAATTAGTTATTGATGACAACATGATTGACAACAAAGCAACTGAAGCAGATATTGCATTGATCACCATTGGAAGAAATGCAGGTGAAGGCGCCGACAGGAAAGTGGAAAATGATTTTAATTTGAAAGAAACAGAAGTGAATTTGATTAATGATGTGAGCAAGCTTTTCATGCAAAGGGAAAAAAGTAGTGG